>NZ_MWUM01000238.1 GCF_002028455.1 Zoogloea sp. LCSB751
TTTTCAAAATATGGAGCAAGCTAAGGTCACTATTCGCCGCACGCTGGCAAAATATCTTGATGCAGCCAACTTCCCCGGCGGCAATAGTGAGGCGGATCCAACTCAAGAAGCGATTGAGATTTGGTATGTCGATAAAAAGGTCAACGAGGATAATGTCGCCGTTACCTTTGAGCTGTCTAACCCTGCCGACCTTTCTGGCTATAAAATCGGCCGACAAATGACAGCCTATTGTTACTGGTGTCAGCGTGGCGAATATCGAGGCGCGGA
>NZ_MWUM01000239.1 GCF_002028455.1 Zoogloea sp. LCSB751
CGGCTTGTCGATCTGGCCCGTGATGCAGACGATGCTGGTGTGACCTTGCTCCAGCAGATGGCGCACGGCCAGGCGCGCACCGATGCGGGCGTTGTCGTTGATGACGTTGGCAAAATCACACTCGGTTCCCCAGTCCAGCACCACTTGAGGCACGTTCTTGTGGATGCGCAGCATGTCGCGCAGCGGGGTGTCGATGTCAGTCCCCAGCACCAGCAAGCCGTCGACACGCTTCTCCATCAACATGCGCAGATAATGCTGCTGACGGGG
>NZ_MWUM01000240.1 GCF_002028455.1 Zoogloea sp. LCSB751
TTTATGGTTACATTGAAAAAAATCTTAAACTTAAAATAAAAAGTGCTCGTAGGATTATTCGAGCTATTTTACCAAATGAGTTGGAACAGGAATATCTAGCAATAGAAAATAACTTTCCAATATTGGAAGTGGAGCAGGTGGGTTTTTTAGACAATGGCCAGCCTTTTGAATTTTCAACAGCACATCATAGAAGTGATAGGATTGAATTCAGGACCGTAAGTATTAAATAAGATATAATTACTTTTATTACAATTATAATTGATGGAG
>NZ_MWUM01000241.1 GCF_002028455.1 Zoogloea sp. LCSB751
GATAAGCCGCATCAACATTGGGCCTATGAACGATTTACCGAGACTGGCCCACTGGCGTTATTGCCGATGGCAGATAGCCAAGGTCAACCGCGTTTGTCCCTCGTCTGGGCGCTCGATAATCACCGCGCCCAAACGATGCTCAATGCCCCAAAAGCCGAGTTTTTAGCTGAGTTGCAGCAGGCCTTTGGTTATCGCGCCGGCCAGTTTATCGATGTCAGCGAGCGCCATGCTTATCCGCTAAATCTGTCCTACATGCCAAGGCCAATC
>NZ_MWUM01000242.1 GCF_002028455.1 Zoogloea sp. LCSB751
AAAGCCAAAGACGGCAAAGTGACTGACCGTATGTCATTCGATCAATTCCAATCGGTGATTAATGTTAATCTTACTGGTACTTTCCTCTGTGGCCGTGAAGCGGCTGCTGCAATGATCGAATCCGGTCAAGCAGGGGTGATTGTGAACATTTCTAGCCTAGCTAAAGCGGGTAACGTAGGACAATCTAACTACGCGGCCTCCAAAGCGGGTGTTGCGGCGATGTCTGTGGGCTGGGCAAAAGAGCTGGCGCGTTACAATATCCGTAGC
>NZ_MWUM01000243.1 GCF_002028455.1 Zoogloea sp. LCSB751
GCCGGGGGATTATGTCTACGCCGATCTCAATGGCGTGCTGGTCAGTGGCGCCAGGCTCCTCTGATCCCTCAGAAGTTGAAACCTACCCCCAGGGTGAGGAACTGCTCGGTGCTGAAGGCACTGAGGCCGTAGTTGGCGGTGATGGCCAACTGCGGTGTCACCAGCAGGCTGCTGTTGAGCTCCACCAGGGTGCTGGGCTTGCTCACCTCCAGCTGTTTGAGCTGGCTGCCGATGTTCAGTGAGGGGGATAGGCGGTAGCGCACCCCA
>NZ_MWUM01000244.1 GCF_002028455.1 Zoogloea sp. LCSB751
AGAAATATCTCCAGGACAAGCATCCTGAAGTGAAAACCGTGGCCTATGACAGCTACCAGAACGCAATTATCGACCTGAAAAATGGCCGTATCGATGGCGTATTTGGCGACACCGCGGTCGTGAATGAGTGGCTGAAAACCAACCCGCAGCTGGGTACAGCGACGGAGAAAGTGACCGATCCGCAGTACTTTGGTACCGGCCTCGGCATCGCGGTACGTCCGGATAACAAAGGCCTGCTGGAAAAACTGAACGGCGCGCTGAAAGCGA
>NZ_MWUM01000245.1 GCF_002028455.1 Zoogloea sp. LCSB751
CGCCGACAGTGAATTCAGCAGTAAGCGCCGTCAGACCAGAAAAGAGATTTTCTTGTCCCGCATGGAGCAGATTCTGCCATGGCAAAACATGGTGGAAGTCATCGAGCCGTTTTACCCCAAGGCTGGTAGTGGCCGGCGACCTTATCCGCTGGAAACCATGCTACGCATTCACTGCATGCAGCATTGGTACAACCTGAGCGATGGCGCGATGGAAGATGCTCTGTACGAAATCGCCTCCATGCGTCTGTTTGCCCGGTTATCCCTGGA
>NZ_MWUM01000246.1 GCF_002028455.1 Zoogloea sp. LCSB751
CTCTCCGCCTGGCTTGGGGAGGATGAGTCTCCCCTCATGACGGCGGACCCGAGCCGCCAGATCCTGATCTCTGCCTCCAGCGTCCTTCTGACCCTGGCCAAGGAGAGCGGCCTGCTCACTCTGGGGCCCAATGGCGCGGATCTGCGACTGAGCGCGGACGACGAGCTGGCTGATGTACTGCAGCGACTGCTTGCCCGGCGCCTGTACATCCCCACATTGCATGAGCCATCGTCCGAACCAGCCTCTTGCTTGGTGCTGCGACCACT
>NZ_MWUM01000247.1 GCF_002028455.1 Zoogloea sp. LCSB751
ATCTGGAAGAGGCCGGTGAGCAGGGTCGCCGCCAGCAAATATTGCAGGCCATGCTCCTTGACCAGGGTCACCATCAGGAGCGCCATGGCGCCGGTCGCGGCAGAGATCATGCCGGGGCGCCCCCCGACGAAAGCGATGACCACGGCGATACAGAAGGAGGCATAGAGGCCGACCTTGGGGTCGACTCCGGCGATGATGGAGAAGGCGATGGCCTCCGGGATCAGCGCCAGGGCGACGACGATACCCGACAGCAGATCGCCCCGTAT
>NZ_MWUM01000024.1 GCF_002028455.1 Zoogloea sp. LCSB751
ATCGAAGTGGCGGCGCCGCCCGAGTCGGGCAAGCCCGGCTCCAACACCGTGTATATCGAAGTGAAGGCGCTGGACGACGAAACCGTGGCGGTACGGGAGAAGTCGGTGTTCCTGATACCGCAGTAGAGAAGCGCATAAATGACTCAAAGAGCAATGGCCCCCAATCAGATTCCCACTCCCTGGTACAAGGAACGCTGGACCTGGTTACTGATGCTGATGCCGGTGACGGCGATTATCGGTGGCAGCATCACCATGTGGCTGGCCGTGACGTCCTTCGACGGCATGGTTGCCGATGATTACTACAAGCAGGGGCTGGCGATCAACCAGACGTTGGCGAGGGCGACGGCCGCGGCCGATCTGGGTTTGAAGGCTGACGTCCGCTTCACCGCGGAAGGCCTGTCGGTGGCCTTGCAAGCCAGACAGGGGGTTGAACTGCCGGCCCGTGTGCTGGTTACACTGGCCCACCCGACCCGTGGTGGTCTGGATCAGCAGCTGGTTCTCGAACGTAATGGCAATGGATATCAGGGGCGCATGCAGAGCCAACTCGGCAGCGCCCACTGGAAGGTGTTGATAGAAGATGAGTCCCGCAGCTGGAGGCTGTCAGGGGCCGCATTCCTCCCCACAGAGACGGAGATCCGGATCGATTCAGCGGATCTGAAACCTGTTGATTGACATGGAGGAAGTCATGGCCTGGAAGGAATTGTTCGGTAGCGACATTGGCCTGTTGAGCTTGTTCACCATTGGGTTCGTCATCGTGATGGCCGGGTATTTGTATCGATTTGCCAAGACCCACATTGCGGAAGACGAACGACGTTCTCATTCCTAGCTGGCTGACGCGGGCCTCAGGGCCCGCATTTTTTCAGGGAGCTTGAGCATGTTGAATCTGATCCAGGTTCTATGGCCTTCATTCTTGGTTGCAGGCGTGGCCGAGATCATTTTTTTTACCGTCATCAGCCCACAGGAGTTGTACCTGCTGGGCGAGCCGGTTCATTTTTCGGCGATCGCCACCTATTCGATCGGTTTCTTCGGCTTCTGGCTGGTTTGTGCTGCATCCAGTCTGACCACGCTGTTTTTCCAGCAGACCTCGGCGGAGATCAACGGGACAGAATCCGATTGATCCCGCGTCCCCCGGTGTAACGGGGGGCATCGGAGTCACCAAGCAGAAGGGCCTCGCGATTTTCGCGAGGCCCTTCTGCTTGGTGCGGGTTGCTGGTGATTCACCGATAGACCAGTACCGGTATCTTGCTGTGGGTCAGTACCTTCTGGGTCTCGCTGCCCAGTAGCAGCCCGCTCAGGCCACGCCGGCCATGGGATGCCATGAAGATCAGGTCGCAGCCGTTGCGTTCGGCTGCCTCGATGATGGCTTCGTAGGGCACTTCGCTGACGAGGGTGTCGCCGCTGGCTTCGACGCCGGCCGCCTCTGCGTTTGCACGGGCACGGGACAGGATCGCCTCCGCTTCCGCCGCGGCTGCACGGCTGAACTGTTCGGGGGTGGTCGGGTCTATCAGGGCGCCCTCGCCATAGATGGGCATGGGGAAGTCCGGCTGGGCATAGAAGAAGGTGACGCGCGCACCAGCTTCCTGAGCGAAGCTGACCGCCCTGGTTACGGTGGAGTCGGAGAGTTCCGATCCATCTGTTGGTACCAGAATGTTCTTGAACATGATGTCGATCCTGTCGGGAACTGAGTGTCCCATTATAAAGCGCAGTCTGTTCGGGAGCTGCTTGACGAATATCAACGGTCCATCTCCAAGGCTGGATCACGATTGAAACAAGCACAAGATTCTGCCGATCCGGCGCATGATGCCGGGTGCCAATTTATTCTGGATGAAAGGAGCTGTGAGTCATGCCCCGTCGTGAACCCGCACCACCACTTGATCTTGCGCGCAAGTCGCTAAGGCAGCTGCATGATTCTGTGGAGTCGTCAATCGATCCCCTTGGCATGGCTGCGCCGCTGGTGCATGCCCAGCTTGCGTGGTCCGCCCATCCCCAGGAACTGGCCGAGGCCATGACGCGTGTCTCCGGGAGCCTGTGGGCCCTACAATGGCACAGCTGGCGCCGTCTGCTCGGCCTGCCCAGCGAGGACCCGGTTCGGCCCCATGAGGACGACAACCGGTTCGCCGACCCGGCATGGGCTGAGTCGCCGACCTGGGATCTGTTGAAGGAGTGGTACCTGGTCATGACCCATCATGCCCAGGACATGTTGTATGACACCCCGGGCCTGTCCCAGAAAGAGCGTCGCCGGGCCGCCTTCTGGTGGCGGAAGTGGCTCAATGCGGTGGCTCCGTCGAACTTCTTCTGGTTGAACCCGGTGGCGATGCGGCTCGCCGTGGAAACCAAGGGCGAGAGCGTTGCGCGGGGTTTCCGGAATTTTCTCGACGATCTGGAAGCGGGCAACATCCGGATGACCGATCCCGACGATTTTACCGTCGGGCAGAACCTGGCCACTACGCCGGGTAAGGTGGTATTCCGCAATCGTCTGCTGGAGGTCCTGCACTACACGCCGACCAAGGCTCAGGTGTATAAGACGCCCATCGTGATCGTCACCCCGTGGATCAACAAGTTCTATATCCTGGATTTGAACTCCAAGAAGAGCATGATCCGCTACCTGCTGGATCAGGGCTTCGATGTATTCATAACCAGCTGGAAGAATCCTGGGCCGGAGATGCGGGACGTCAGCTTCGACGACTACTTGGTTGAAGGCGTGCAGGCCCTCGTCGACACCGCCCGCGGAGTGACCGGTGCGCCAAAGGTACATGCGGTCGGTTACTGCATCGGTGGGACGGCTCTGTCCACCTACATGGCCTGGGCCAACCGCCATTTCGCGCCGGAGGATGTGCCGGTTTCCCACTGGACCCTGTTCACGACCCTGGTCGATTTCCACAAACCGGGCGATATCGAAGTCTTCGTGGATGAGGGCAGCATCCGCTTCATCACCCAGAACATGGAGCGCAAGGGTTATCTGGATGGTGCCGAAATGGCTTCGGCATTCCGTCTGCTGCGGTCGAACAGCCTGATCTGGCACTACGTCGTGCATGGCTGGCTGTATGGCGAAACGCCGCCGCCGTTCGACGTTCTGTACTGGAACATGGATACCACGCGCATGCCGTACACGATGCATGCCTGGTATCTGCGCGAGCTATATCTGCACAATCGCCTGATCGACAAGGACAGCCTCACTGTCGCGGGCGAGCCCATCGATCTGGGCGCAATCACTCAGCCCGTCTATGCGGTGTCGGCCGAGGATGATCACATCGCGCCGTGGAAGCAGACCTTCCGCACGATGAATTTCGTGGGCGGCGTGAAGCGTTTCGTGCTGTCTAGCTCGGGGCACATCCTTGGCATCGTCAATCCGCCGGTCAAGCCACCCAAGCGCAAGTTCTGGGCTGGTCAGGCGCGGCGCAGCGATACCGCCGACGGCTGGTATGAGCAGGCCGACGAGCATGCCGGCAGCTGGTGGGAAGACTGGATGGCCTGGCTCAAGCCTCAGTGCGGAGAACTGGTCGACGCGCCGGCGGTGGCGACCGAGGCCTACCCGGCTCTCGCCGATGCCCCGGGCACTTACGTGCTGGAGCACTGAGCCGGCAGTCCGGTGGCGGCAAGCACGCTTCGCCAGGCCTCCAGGCGCCGGGCGAAGCTGAACGCGGCGTTTGCCGGACTGGTCGATGGCAGGCGCTGGTATTCCAGTTGGCGCGGGGCCAGCGATTTCAACACGTGGCGCCTGAAACTCGCCTCAGCCATCGCTCCGTTGAAAAAGACCCGCGTGATCTGTGGGTGGGCCGCCAGGAAGCCCGGAAAGTCGTTGGGGACGATGGTGCTGGTATCGATCCGCGTATCGAGACTGCCCTCCCGCTCACAGCACTGCAGCACATCCCACAGCGCGATGCCCGCCGTCTCCAGGCAGCGCAGGCGCTCAACGTAGGGCAGGGCGGGATGCGCACCGGTCAGCTCGCCCAGGATGGGCCAGAACAGGTTGCGGGGGTGCGCATAGTACTGGCCGGCCCGCAGGGAGGCCTCGCCGGGCATGCTGCCCAGGATCAGGGTGTGGGCGGAAGGCGTTGCAACCGGGGGAAAACTGTAGATTAGGGCCATGGCGTTTCAGACTGCGCTTGCAGAGGCGGGCAACAGATGTTGGAATGATTTCCCAACAGGCGCTGGGAAAAAAGATGGGTTGTCCGAAATGGTTCTGGAGTTTGCAATGAAACAGCGTGCCCACGTGCTGGTGGTGGATGACCAGGCCGACAATCTGCTGATCCTCGAGGACGTGCTGTCGGAGCATTATGACGTTCACCCCGCCATGAGTGGTGGTGAGGCGCTCGGCTATCTGGAGGCGGGTGGGCGTGCCGATCTCATCCTGCTCGACGTGATGATGCCCGGGCTGGATGGCTTCGAAGTCTGCCGCCGCCTCAAGTCGTCCGAATCCACACGCGGCATCCCGGTCATGTTCCTCACCGGGCTGGATCGCCCGGAAGATGAAGAGCAGGGTTTGTCCCTCGGTGCAGAAGATTTCATCCACAAGCCGATTTCTCCGCCGGTCGTGCTGGCGCGGGTTCGTACCCACCTGGCCCTGTCGCGGGCAACCAAGGCGTTGCAGCGGCGCAATGCGGACCTTGAGCAGCTGGTAGCCGAGCGTACGGTGGAGATCAGCGAGCAAAGCCGACGCCTTGTCGCCAGCAAGCAGGAAGTGATCGCCGCTCAGGCGGCCACCATCACCGCCTTCTGCGCCCTGGCTGAAGCCCGGGACAACGAGACGGGCAACCATATCCGCCGCACCCAGCACTACGTCCGCATCCTGGCCGAACAATTGCAGGACCACCCCCGTTTCAGCGCACAGCTGGATGAAGACGTGATCCAGCTGCTGTTCAAATCGGCACCGCTGCACGACGTGGGTAAGGTAGCGACCCCCGACGCCATCCTGCTGAAGCGGGGAAAGCTGACGCCCGACGAGTGGGTGATCATGAAGCAGCACTGCGCATATGGACGCAACGCAATCCTGCAGGCCGAAAAAGCACTGGGAGGCGTGGCAGACGCGACCTTCCTGCGCTATGCAGCCGAGATCGCCTATGGGCATCACGAACGCTGGGACGGCAGTGGCTATCCGGAAGGGCTGGCGGGCGACGATATTCCGGTGTCGGCACGCCTGATGGCGGTTGCCGACGTGTACGACGCGTTGATCTCCCGGCGGGTGTACAAGCCACCCTTCCCCCACGAAAAGGCCATCGAGATGATGGCACTCGAACGCGGCAAGCATTTCGACCCCGACATCGTCGACATCCTCTTGAAGGTCGACGGCGAGTTTGCCGCCATCGCCCGCAATTTCAGTGATGAAGCCGAGGAGGACGAGGGCGCGCCCTGAGTGCCTCAGCGTCGCTCGACACCCAGCGCAGTGAAGACGGCCGCCGCCTGCAGAATGGCGAAGCCGACCAGTACGGCCCCGAAATGGCCCTTGTCCATGAAGCCGCCGAATAGCAGCGGTGCCAGCGCCAGGCCGGTATCCAGCCCCGAATACACGAAGCCATACACCCGCCCGAAGGCTGCCTGGCCGAAACGGGCCGTTGCCGCGCTACGCACCAGCAGATCTCGCGAAGGTCCGGCCAGACCGGTCAGGAAGCCGATTGCAGCCATCAGCGGCACCACCATGCCGGCGGGCGGCCAGCCGCTGGCGAGCAGCACCGCAGTCAGTGCGGCGGTGCACAGGGCGCCGGCGATGACCTGCCCCTGTCGCGCGTGACGGGTCAGAAATCCACCTACCAGCACGCCCGCCGCCCCGGCCAGCAGATAGGCCGACAAGGTGCCGGCGGCCTGACTGACCGGCATGCCGTACATGCCCTGCATCAGCGGCGTGCCGAAGTTCTGGATGGCACCGAAGGCCGTGGTGAGCAGCAGAAAGAATGTGAAGCACAACCACACGGGGCCGACCTTCAGGATTTCCAGCGTCGTCACCTTGCGGCCGCTCGCCGCGCTTGTGTGCGTGTCGACCACGAAATGGTGCCGCCCTAGCAGCAGCAATGCCAGTGCGGGAATTGCCAGCAATCCGGCGCCCAGCGCGGCGGTACGCCAGCCAGCAAGGGAGGCGATGCCGGTCAGGAATACCGGTGCCAGCGCCCAGCCCAGGTTGCCGGACAAACCGTGCATCGAGAACGCGTGCCCCAGGCGCTGCGGGGAAACGTTGCGGTTGAGGATCGTGAAGTCGCAGGGATGGAAGACGCTGTTGCCCAGACCGGCCACTGCCGCCACGGCCATCAGATCGCCGAGCCCACGGGCCTGGGACAGCCCGAAGCCGGCAAGGATGAAGCACGCAATGCCAGCCGACAGTACCCGCAAGGGGCCGAAGCGATCGACCGCCAGTCCGGCCAGGGCCTGACCGACGCCGGAAACGACGAAAAAGACCGTCATCGTGCTGCCGATGCTTACGAAGTCGAGCCCGAATTCGGGCATCAACCACGGAAACAGCGGTGGTAACAGCAGGTGGAAGAAATGGGATACGCCGTGGGCGAAACTGACCAGCGCGATGATCCGGGCATCCTGGCCCGGTGCGAGCTGGTGGGAGGCGGCTACAGTGGTTGTGGTCGTCATGGAGAGTACATCGTCAGTCGGGATTGCCGCTGCGCCAGATGGAAACCAGCAGCCAGAGTCCGCCGATCAGCGCGGCAATGAAGCCGAGCAGGCCGAAGGACGGCAGGCCGGGCAGGGATGGCGCCTTGTCGACTGTCATCACGATGGCCGAGCCAACGATCAGTGCGGCGATCACGATGGCCAGGGCCAGCCGGCTGGCCGCCCGGTCGATCTGGCCACCGAAGCGCTGCAGTGGCAGGACTTCGACCTGAACCTGCAACTTGCCCCGGCGGGCGGCATGCAGGAACTGGCGCAGATCCCGTGGCAGGCCGGCCAGCAGATCCACTGCATCTGCGAAGGCACGCCAGCCGCGCCGGGCGAAGGCCGCCGGCGCGGCATGGGCCAGCAGGACTTGGCGAAGGAAGGGGCTCGCCTCGGCGGCAATGTCGAAATCCGGATCGAGTTGCCGGCCCATGCCTTCGAGAGTGATGAAGGCCTTGATCATCAGGGCCAGATCGGCGGGTAGGGACAGACCGTGCTCGCGCAGGATGGTCAGCAGGTCCGACAGCATCGCGCCGATGTCGAGGCGCTGCAGCGGCACGCCGTGGTAAAGGTCGACGAAGGTGTCGATTTCGGCACGCAGGGTTGCCAGATCGGAGTCCGGATCGCGCGGATCGTCGTCGCTCCAGTCGAGCAGAACGTCGGCAACCAGACTGCTGTCGCGGCCGACCAGCCCCTGCAGCAGGCGCGCCACCTGGCTGCGGCGTTCCTCGGTCAGGCGTCCGACCATGCCGAAATCGATGAAGGCGATGCGGTTGCCGGTCAGGTACAACACATTGCCGGGATGGGGGTCGGCATGGAAGAAGCCGTCCTCCAGCAGCATCTTGAGTACGGCTTCGGCGCCGCGGCGGGCCAGCAGCTTGCGATCCAGCCCGGCGGCGTCGGCGGCGGCCAGGTCCCGTCCGGAAATGCCGTCCACGTAGTCCTGTACGTTCAGGCGCTCCCCGCACCATTGCCAATGCACGCGGGGAATGGAGATTTCAGGATGCCCGGCAAACTGCTCGGCGATGCGTTCGGCGTTGCGGCATTCGGCGGCAAAATCCAGCTCGCGGCGCAGGGACAGGGTGAACTGGCGGACGATGTCGCGCGGCCGGTAACGGCGCAGGTCGGAGGCCTCGGCCTCGATGATCTCGGCCAGGCGTTCCAGCAGGCGCAGGTCGGCTTCGATGATCGGGCGGATGCCGGGACGCCGTACCTTGAGGATCACGTCGGTGCCGTCGCTCAGGCGGGCGCGATGGACCTGGGCCAGGGAGGCCGCGGCCAGCGGTTGGGGGTCGAGCGCACTGAAGATCGACTCCGGCGCATCTCCCAGGTCTTCCACGAGTTGGGTGCGCAGCTCGGCGAAGGGTACGGCGGGGGCCGCGTCCTGCAGTTTGCTGAATTCGGCGATCCAGTCGGGCGGGAACAGGTCCACGCGCGTTGCCAGGATCTGTCCCAGTTTGACGAAACTGGGCCCCAGCTCCTCCAGTGCCCGGCGGACCCGGGCGGCCGGCTCCAGGTGGGCCAGCTCCTCCGGTTCCCGCCAGCGCAGGGCCTTGCCGGCGCGTTCAAGCGCATGTGCCATGCCGATGCGTCGGACCACGTCGCCGAAACCATAACGGATCAGCACGCTGGCGATGTCATGGATGCGCTTCAGATCGCGCACCGCGCCAAGGGCTTGCCACAGCATCAGCGGCGCCTCGCGTGGCGGTTAGGGGACAGTGCAGGCGTACGGCGGGTGTTCATGGCAGCGGGAAATTTGTTGGTGCGGCAAGGCTGCCTTGCCGGAACGCAAGAGGCAAGCCGCAACGCGGAAAAAGATCGGAAATGTCTGGCAGGCGGCAAATGGGGGCCCACCTGGCATGTGATGGCGTCAAGATTTAATGACGACACTCCCATAATGGTTTTTTTCGTGCATTCTTCACTGACTTTGCGTGCCGAATGACTGATGATTCGCGGATGTCATCTTCCTGGCGTCATTGCCGGGCGATGACCGTCCACTGCCGTGTTGCCGGCTGTATGCCAAAGGGGAATATCTTGCCGTTCGCCAACAGCTTTGCTCCATGTCTCGTGCGGTGGACTGCCGCCGCCATGATTCGAAACGCCATCCAAGGCGGCCACCCTGCCGTACCTTGCCATGGTGAGCGCCCCTTCCGTCCCAGCGACTTCCGACAGAGTCCCTAATGAATTTTCCGCTTGAAGCCTTCGACCTCCTCGATCAGGGGGTGGCCATCTTCGATGCCGAAAGCCGGCTGATCTACCAGAATGCGCCCTTTGCCACGCTCGTGGCACCCGGACGCCATCCATTCAAGGGCGGTTCCGCCCTGACGCTGATCCTCGATTGCATTGCCGCCCAGAGTTCCGGGCAGGGAGGCGATCTGCGTCGTCAGCTGTCAGCGTTTCATGATGCGAAGTTCGGCGGCAACGAATTGCAGGTCGAGATCGTCGGCGAGAGGGGGCGTCACCTTTTTGTCGTCGCCCGCTCCACCGACAGCGGAGTCCTGCTGCTGCAGGTGCGCGACATCACGCTGGAGCGGCGTTCGACCGTCAAGCTGGAAAGCGTCATGAAGGTGGCTGTCTCGACGCTGGCCGACCTGGCCGAATACCGCGATACCGACACCAGCGAACACGTGCTGCGGGTGGCCCGCTTGGCCCACGAGATCGCCCGTGAACTGGCCGGTGTGGGCTATCCCGCGGATGAGTTGGACGCCGACTTTCTGTCCCACCTCGGCACCGCCAGCATCCTGCACGACATCGGCAAGGTCGGCGTGCCGGACAGCATCCTGCTCAAGAAGGGCAAGCTCGATCCCGAAGAGCGGAAGCTGATCGAACGCCATGCCGAGGACGGTGGCAGCATCCTGAAGAAGGCCAGCCGCCTGCTGCCCGAGAGCCTGCACTTCCGGTTGGCCTCGGAAATCGCCCATTCCCACCACGAGCGCTGGGATGGCAAGGGCTATCCCTACAAGCTGGCCGGTGAGCAGATCCCGCTGTCGGCCCGCATCACCTCGGTGGCCGACGTCTTCGACGCCCTGTCGTCGGAGCGCCCCTACAAGCCGGCCTGGCCGCTCGACAAGGTCAGGGCCTACATGCGCGAATCGGCCGGTAGCCAGTTCGATTCGCGCGTCGTGGCCGCCCTAGAAAAAGTGCTCGAGATCCGCGAGCAGGCCAGCGACATCCAGTGGTCCGCGCTGATGAGCCTTAACGATCCGGTGGTCGACCACGACCACAGCGTGCTGCTGACCCTCATCAACCAGATCTCCCTCGACGCCAACTGTCACGACCAGAGCGCGGTCGAGTTCGTCGTCGATGAGCTGGTCGGCTACACGCTGTCCCATTTCGGTCGGGAGGAGCGTCTGCTCGAGCGCAACGGCTATCCCCATCTCGAGGCGCACAAGGAAGTCCACCGGCGTATGGCGGAAGAAGTCATCGCGTTGCGCGACAAGCTGCGCAACAACTTCACGCCGGGCCTGGGGGAGGAAATCTCCCGCTATCTGCGTAACTGGCTCACCGATCACATCCTCGTCGAGGATAAGAAGTTCGCCCAGTATCTGCAGGGCTGACAACGCATACCACGCTCATGCTGGCTGGAGCTCCGGCGCCTTCGAACTGTTGGAGCCTTCTACCTTGCGAAGAAGGGGAAGGCTGAGCATCGGTAGTAAGCCGATCAGGGCCACGGCGACCATCAGTGGGCCCAGGTTGGAGAAGTCCTCGCGGGTGATATGGAAAGCTTCATTGAGATAGCCGGTGAACAACTGGCTTGCAGAAAGAGCGAGGTTCATCAGGGAGGCCATCACGGCGAACACCGTTGCTTCGGCACCCTTGGGCGCGGCGCGGGCGGTGAGGATGAGCATCGGCACCATGGTCAGTTGGCCCAGCGGCGCCGAGATGGTGGTGTCGATGAAGGCGAAAGTGCGGGCGGACAGGCCCAGCCATTCATTGAGGCCATAGAACAGCCCGATATTCGGCAGATAGAGAATCGTGCCGACGATCATCACCCAGCCCAGCGTGAAGCTGACCGGCATGCTGACGATGTACTTCCGGAAGGCGAGCAGGCCGATCAGGCTCAGGATGGAGCTGACCTGGGCCAGCACGCCGAGGAACTCCTGGTCGAAGCCGAGTTTGTCGATGGCCCAGTAGCTGTAGCCCTGGCCGACGTCTGGCGTGGCGCGGAACAAAAAGATGACGGCTGCCGCGATGGCGATTTCCTTCGAAATGCCGACACGTGCCAGCACCAGACCGATCAGGGCCAGCGAGATGAACAGCACGATCTCCTGTGAGTAGGGCACTTCGAGCAGTTTGAGGACGATGCCGCTCGCGGCGTAGGCCAGTCCGACCAGGATGACGATGCGGGCCTTGCCACCGCCCAGTAGATCCTGGCCGGCGTTAGCTTCCGCAGAGGCCGGAAGTTGGATGCGTTTCCGGTCGCGCCGCAACAGGGGCAGGCTGGCCACAATCAGCAAAGGCAGGAGGCTGGCCAGCGCATAAACCTTGCGCGGGCCAATGGCACCGGCCAGTACGCCGGATAGATAGCCCACGCTGATGGCGCCCAGCAGGACGGCAGCCCGTCCGAGGGTCTGGATCTGGTTGCGCTCTTCCTCTGTTTCGACCACTTCGACGCTCAGGGCGTCTGCGATCACGTCCTGGATCATGAAGCCGATGACCGTCAGCAGCGTTGCTACCAAGTAGCTGCTCTTGTCATTCACGACCGTGGCGAGCGCCACATAACCGGCGAAAGTGGCTGCGCATCCAATCAGCAGCCAGGCAATGCGGCGACTGCCGAAGAGGGGTTGGACGTCGGCGGCCGTGCCGACCACCATTTTCATGGACCAGGGCAGGAGTAGCCAGAAACCGATGCTGCTGACTTCGACGGGAGAAAGCTGGAGGGTTTCCTTCTGGAAGAAGACTTCGGCGATACCTGTAATCGAGCTGGCGCCGAAGCAGAAATAAACGAGCAAGACCGTCGTCCATTCGCGGCGATAACCGCCAAGGAATTTGCTGAACACGCTTTCTCCTGTTTGCTTGCTTGTGACGATGTTCTATCGGACAGTTCTGTAGAAGATGCTGCAGGGGCGAATGAATTCGCCCCTGCAGCATCAGCCAGCGTCAGACCTTACAGTGCCCGTGCGAAACGCTCCAGGCGGGGCAGCCAGGTGCCCAGAATGTCGGCCGAGACGAGGATGTGGTGGGCCTTGCCGACCAGCAGATGGCGGGGGACGAGGCCGATCACACGGGAGTCGGCGCTGTTGTCCCGGTTGTCACCGAGCATCAGGTACTGGCCGGGTGGGATGGTGAGGGGGGCGAAGTTGCGCAGCCGCTGCACCTGGGGCAGGTACTGGATGGTGCGTCGTGTGCCAGCCATCGTTTCGGTTGCGCGGACCGCGTCGACTTCGTGGCCCTCGCCGATGGGCTCGGACACCACGCCGGTGATGTCGTAGCGGGCCGCCTCGCCGTTGATGGTCAGCGCACCGTCGCGTAGCTCCACGGTGTCACCGGGCAGACCGATGACGCGCTTGATCAGGCGGATGCCGTCCCTGGGCGAGTTGAAGGTCACCACGTCGCCGCGCGCCGGGTCGCCCAGATGGGCGACGGAGATGTCGGTAAGGGGGAGCTTGGCGTCATAGGCCAGGCGATTGATGAGCACCACGTCGCCTTCCAGGAGGGTGGGGCGCATGGAGCCGGACGGGATCGGGTTCCAGTCGGCGATCGCGGTACGGAAAAAGCCGAGGCAGATCAGGAAGAGCAGGAATCCGCGGTTGTTCTTGATCAAGTCTTTCATGCCGTTCTCATAGGTTGTGATGTTGTCTATCGACCGGTCGGCCACGCATTGGTTCATCAGGTGTACATATTCGGCGGCGGGTATTCCCCGTTGAGGGACCAGCGACCGAGCATGGCCAGCTTGTAGTCGATGGGGTCGTGCAGGGTGTGGGTGCGCACGTTGCGCCAGAAGCGGTCGTAGCCGAGGCTGGCATGGGTGCCGCGGGCGCCGACCACCTCGAAGAGTTCCTGGCTGGCGAACAGTCCGGCCCGGTGGGCGATGACCTTGGCTTCGGCGATCGCGGCGGCAGTCTCGGCCCGCTCCCTTTCGGTCAGTTCGGGGCCGCGTTCAAAGGAGGCCTGGATGGCCTTGGCGGCCCGTTCGGCCAGTGCGTCGGCGGCAGCGATCTGCACGTGGATCTCGCCGAAGCGGTGCAGCGTGTAGGGGTCTTCGGTGGCCTGTTGCACGTTGGCGGCGATCCACGGGCGGGCCCGTTGGCGGGCGAAATCCCGTGCTTCGTCGCGGGCGCCGATGGCGATGCCCAGGTACAGGTTGGCGAGGATCAGCTGGCCGAAGCTGTTGCGCAGGGTGTGGAAGGGGCTGAGGGTGGCGGCGTGGGGGCGCAGCACGTCTTGCCGGCGCAGCAGCACCTGGTGGAAGCTCACCGAGCCGCTGTCGGTCTGGCGTTGTCCGATCGGGTCCCAGTCGTCGTTGATGACGATGCCCGGCCGGTCGGTATCTATCACCCCGATGATGAAGGCGCCGCCGGCCGGGTGCTGGGCGGTGAGCGTCAGGAAACGGGAGCCGCGGGCGCCGGAGCAGAAGCCCTTGGTGCCGTCGAGGAGGTAGCCGTCCGGGTGATCGCTGGCGGTGAGTCCCGCGTCGAGGGGATTCATCGCGTTGCCCCACCAGCCGCCTGCCGTAATCGTGCGGCCGAGCCAGCATCGCTGCTGTGCCTCGTTGCCGTAGATGCGCAGCGTGGCGACCTGCAGGTGGTGGAAGGCCAGCAGGTGGGCGAGGGCGCTGTCCACCGCGGCGACGCGGCGGACCAGCGTGAAGATCTCCGGCCACGGACGTTCGTCGCCGCCATCCACTTTCGGGATGGACAGGCGCAACAGGCCGGCGGCCTGCAGCAGGGCTTTTTCCTCGGCCGCGTGGCCGCCGCGCTTGTCCCGTTCGACGGCAGTGCGGCGGAGTTCGGCGAGCAGGGGGGCGAGATCGTCGGGCATGGGGATTCCGGAAGCGATCGACGCTTTCAGCGTAGCAGGCCCCAGCGCCGCACGGTGACCCGCTCCAGGGTGTTGAAGCCGAGGTTCTCGACGATCAGGCCGATGATGACCACCAGCGCCAAGCCGGCGAAGACCCGGTCGGTGAACAGTTCGTTGCGGTTCTGGAAGATGTACCAGCCCAGCCCGCCCTTGCCGGACGAGGCGCCGAAGACCAGCTCGGCGGCGATCAGCGTGCGCCACGCAAAGGCCCAGCCGATCTTGAGGCCCGACAGGATGGACGGCAGCGCTGCCGGCACCAGGATCTGCAGCACGTAGCGGATGCCGCTCAGGCCATAGTTGCGGCCGGCCATCTGCAGGGTTTGCGGCACGCCCTGGAAACCGGCGTAGGTGTTGAGGGCCAGCGGCCACAGCACCGAATGCAGCAGCACGAAGACCAGGCTGCCGTGGCCGATGCCGAACCACAGCAGGGCGATGGGCAGCAAGGCGATCGCCGGCAGTGGGTTGAACATGGTCGTCAGCGTGGACAGCAGGTCGCGCCCGAGGCGGCTGGATACCGCCAGCGCGGTGAGCACGAAGGCAGCCAGTACCCCGCCGAGATAGCCTTGCAACAGGACTTCGAGGGACAGTGCGGTGCGTTCGAGCAGTTCGCCAGAGGCGACGCCGTCCAGCAGTGCGCTGGCGGTGGCCAGGAAGGTCGGCAGCAGAAGCTCGTTGTCCTGCTGGCGGGCGATGATTTCCCAGGCCAGTGCCAGCACGGCAAGGAGCAGGGTCTTGCGTAGCCAGGCCTGTTCCCACAGGCGGGCGGCCAGCGGCAAGCTGTGTTCGAGGCTCACATGGGTGAGCGGCTCCAGCTGGTGTTCGTATTCCGGCCGGATCGGGGCGTGGAGGGCGTTCATGCGAATCTCTTCAGGTTGCCGGGTGTCGTTGCGGCGGTAATACCGGTCGGTTCTTCATCGAACAGCAGGCGATGGATGCGCTGGGCACTGGCCTGAAAATCGGCGCTGCCGAGGCTGTGCAGGCCGTAGTGATGGCTGTTGATCTCGGCGCGCATGCGGCCGGGGTGGGGCGACAGCAGGCCGATGCGGTTGCCGACCACCAGCGCCTCCTCGATGGAATGGGTGACGAACAGCAGCGTGAAGCGGACCTCCTCCCACAGGGCCAGCAGTTCTTCCTGCATCTTGCGGCGGGTCAGCGCATCGAGGGCGGCGAAGGGCTCGTCCATCAGCAGTACCCGCGGCTGCATGGCCAGCGCGCGGGCGATGGCCACACGCTGCTTCATGCCGCCCGACAGGGTGTGCGGGTAGGCGTCGGCGAAGGCCGCCAGGCCGACCTTGTCCAGGTAGTGCAGGGCTCGCTCGGTGGCCTCCTTGCGGCCGAGGGTGCCGGATACCCGCAGCGGGAAGACCACGTTCTCCTTGACGGTCTTCCACGGCGGCAGCTGGTCGAATTCCTGGAACACCACGATGCGGTCCGGGCCGGGGCCGGTGACGGGACGCCCGTCGAGGCGGATCTCGCCCTCGGTGGGCGGCAGGAAGCCGGCCACCGATTTGAGCAGGCTGGATTTGCCACAGCCGGAGGCGCCGAGCAACACGAAGCGGTCGGCCGCATGTACATCGAAACTGACCTCGTGGGTGGCACGCACCAAGCGTCCCGGTGTGCGGTATTCGAGGCTGACCTTGTCCACCGCCAGCAGCGGCGGTGCGGGGGGCTCAGGCGGAAAGGCGTTGAGGGGGGTGACGGTGGACATGGCGGACCTCAGCTACCGGGCTGCGCGTAGGCTTCCGGGAAGAAGTAGTCCTTCCAGGAGGTGGCGCGGTTCTTCAGGACGCCCAGCTTGTAGAGCTCCTCGGCGTAGGCCAGGCTGCGTTGGGGCTGGATGGTGTAGGTGTTCTCCGGATCTTCGATGATCTTGCGTACGAGCTCCGGTGACAGCTTGGATTTCTGCACGCGGATGAAGATTTCGGCGGCCTTGGCCTTGTCCGCCTTGACCAGCTTGGCCGCCTCGTCGAGGGCGGCGTAGAAGGCCTGATAGGTCTTGGGATTCTCGTCGTGGTATTTCTGAGTGGTGTACAGCACGTTGAAGGTGGCCGGGCCGCCGAGTGCGTCGTAGGAGCTGAGCACCTTGTGCACGTTCTTGTTGGCTTCCAGGGCCTGGTAGTAGAACGGGGCGCTGGAGAAGTGGGCGTTGATCTCCGAGCCGCCGGCGATCAGCGCGGCGGTGGCGTCCGGGTGGGCCAGGCTCACCGAGATGGTGTCGAAGCGCTTGTAATTGTCCTTGCCGAACACCTTGGCGGTTTCGATCTGCAGCACGCGGGACTGGAAGCTGGTGCCGGCGGCCGGCACGGCGATGCGGTCCTTGTCGCTGAGATCCTTGATGGTCTTCACGTTGGGGTTGCTGCTCAGCAGGTAGTTGGGCAGGTTGCCGAGGGCCGCCACTGCCTTCACGTTCTGCTTGCCCTTGGTGCGGTCCCACAGGGCGAGCATCGGCGGTACCCCGGCCGACACGATGTCCAGGCTGCCGGACAGCAGGGCTTCGTTCATCGCGGTGGCACCGGAGATCTGCGTCCACTCCACCTTGATGTCGAGGCCGAGGGCCTTGCCGTGCTTCTCGATCAGCTTCTGGTCGTGGACCACGTCGAGGATCAGGTAGGAGATGCCGAACTGCTGGGCGACGCGGATCTGTCCTTCGGCGTGGGCGGTCCAGCTAGCCGCGAGCAGGCCGAGGCCGCCGAGCAGGGCGAGGGTCTTGCGGGTCAGGGTCTTCATGGTTTCTCTCTGTTTGCGGGGATTCAGAACGGGGCGTCGCCTTCGATGGTGGTGCGGTACAGCTTGCGGCGCAGATGGTCGGGGGTGCCGGCGGCGACGTGCATCACCGCGCGGTTGTCCCAGAACACCATGTCGCGCGCCTGCCAGACGTGGCGATAGACGTGTTCGGGGCGGGTGCTGAGGTCGAACAGCTCGGCGAGGATCTGGCGGCTCTCGTCCTCGGGGACGTCCACGATGCGGGTCGTGAAGTGCTCGCTGACGAACAAGGCCTTGCGGCCGCTTTCCGGATGGGTGCGCACCACTGGGTGGACCACCGGCCTGACCTGATCGATCTGTTCCTGGCTCAGCTTCGGGCGCCACGGGCTGCGGCTGCGCAGTTCCTCGTATTTGGCCAGGTAGCTGTGCTCGGCGCGCAGCGGGGCGATGGCCTTGCGCAGCTCGGCGGGCAGCGCGTCGTAGGCCGTGTGCTGGTTGGCGAACAGGGTGTCGCCGCCTTCCTCCGGCAACTCCTGGGCGTGCAGGAAGGAGCCGAGGCTGGGCTTGTCCACATAGGAGATGTCCGAGTGCCAGAAGTGGCCGGCATCGCCGAGGCCGATGGGCTGGCCGTTCTCGCGGATGTTGGAGACGATCAGGACTTCCGGGTGGTCGGGCAGCGCGAACTGGTGCAGCACGTGGATCTGCAGCGGGCCGAAGCGGCGGCTGAAGTCCACCTGCTGGGCTGGCGTGATGTGCTGGTCGCGGAAGACCAGCACGTGGTGTTCGAGATGGGCGCGGTGGACGCGCTGGAAGTCTTCGGTGCTGACGGGCTGCGCGAGGTCGAGGCCGACGATCTCGGCACCGACGGCACCGTCGAAGGGGCGGATCTCGAAGGATTGGGCACGCGCGTCGGAGGCGGGCGAATTGAGTACGGCTTCCATGAAGTGTCGGGCCGATGGCAACCGGCCGGTCCGATGAAGGAAAGCTGTACTGTAGAAAGCTCAGGCGCGTGGCTGAACCATTATATTTTTCGAAACTTATGAGTCGAAATGCGCCTGAGCTTATTCGATTTCCGAATTAACGGACGCCCTGCTGCCGGGAGCCGGCGGGGCGATACGCGGAGATCTTATTTTCCGTCCCCGAACTTGGCGTCCGCGGTTTTGGCGTCGGCGGCGATCTTGTCGTTGATCTGCTTGGCGGTCTGGGCTTCGGCGTTGATGAACTGGCTGATCACCTGGCTGGTGGCCTGGATGTCGGCATTGCCTTCCTTCTGCAGGCAGTCGAGCCAGGCGCGCTGGGCCTGGCGGTAGGTGTTCACGGCGCCGACGCTCTTGTTGAAGGCGTCGGGGTTCTTCAGGTCGAGATTGACTTCGGCCGGGCGCGGGCCGCAGGCGTGGGTCCAGCTGCCGTTGTCGATCTTGCCGGCGTGGGCGGTGAGGCTGGCGCTGAGGGCTGCGGTGGCGAGGACGAGGGTGAGCTTGCGGGTCATCGGGGTTCTCCGGTAGGTCAGCCCTTGGAGGCGGGCCGGGTTGCTGGGGGGGTATCGGTGGCGGCGGTCTTCGGCGTGGCCGGCTTGTCGCCGGGGCCACCCTTGCGGGCCTTCTCCGGCAGGGCCTTGGGGCGCACGGTTTCGCCGTCGGCGAGCAGGTCGGACGGGCTGCTGACCAGGACCGCGCCGGCCTCGATGCCGTCGACGATCTCGATCTCCTTGCCGAGGTCGCGGCCGAGGGTGACGTTGCGGAAGCTGACGGTGTTGTCCTTGCCGACAGTCACCACGCGGGTGCCGTCCTGACCGGTGACCAGCACGTTGGTGGGCACCAGCAGTGCCTTGATGCTGCTTGACAGGCTGAATGTCACTTCGCCGTAGGTGCCGGGCAGCAGCTTGCCGTCGGGGTTGGGGAGCTCCAGCTCGACCTGACGGGTGCGGGTTACCGGGTCGAGGGCGCCAGCGGCGTGGGCAACCTTGGCGGTGAATTTCCTGCCTGGGGTTTCGGGGATGCGCAGCGTCACTTCCTGGCCGGGGGCGATCTCGCTGGCGTACACCTGCGGAATCCACAGGGTCAGGCGCAGCGGGTCGGTCTGGGCGAGGGCGAAGAGTTCCTTGCCGTTGGCGGCGATCAGGTCGCCGATTTCCACGCTGCGGCGGGTTACCACGCCGTCGAAGGGGGCGACGATGCGGCGGAACTGCCGGAGCTGTTCGAGCCGGCGCACATTGGCTTCCACTGCAGCCAGGTCGGCGCGGGCCTGGGCGGCGGCGCTGCGCTTTTCGTCCAGGTCCTGGCGGGCGACGCTGTCGAGGCTGGCCAGGTGTTCCCAGCGCTTCAGGGTGTCGCGGGTCAGGTCAACGCGGGCCTTGACCTGCTCGCGGGCGGCGCGGGCCTGTTCCAGTTCCTGGTCCTGCTCGGGGGCCTCGATGGTGGCCAGCAGGTCGCCTTTCTTCACGCGCTCGCCGATGGTCTTGTGCCAGGCTGTCAGGTAGCCGCCGCTGCGGGCGATCACGCTGATCTCGCTGCGGCCCTGCAGGGTGGCTGGCAGGGCGACGCTGCGCTTGCTGTCGCCGGGACGGGCGACGATGGTGGACACCGGGCGGATCAGGCTGTCGGCGGTGCGCTGTTCGAGAGCCCGGGCTTCCTGCTGCGCGAAGACGTAGCGCAGGGCGCCGCCGGCGAGCAGCAGTCCGATCAGGCCGAAGCCGGCAAGGCGCGCGTAGCGCAGGGTCTTGCCGCCGGTGTGGCTGGCCAGGGGTGGGGGCGGGGTGATGTCTGACATGGGGTGAGTCCGGTTCGGTCAGGCGGGGGCCAGGTGGTGGCGCGGCCCGCGGCGCTCCAGCCGCAGATGGACGGCGGCGAAGACGAGGGGAACGAAGAGCAGCGTGGAGGCGGTAGCGAAGGCCAGGCCGCCGATCACCGCGCGGCCCAGCGGCGCGTTCTGCTCGGCGCCTTCGCCGAAGCCCAGGGCCATCGGCAGCATGCCGACGATCATCGCGAAGGCTGTCATCAGCACCGGGCGCAGGCGAGTGGACGCGGCTTCCAGTGCTGCGCCGAGGGGCGGTACGCCTTCGGCCAGGCGTGTGCGGGCGAAGGACACCAGCAGGATCGAGTTGGCGGTGGCGACCCCCATCGTCATGATGGTGCCGGTCAGGGCCGGCACGCTGAGGGTGGTGCCGGACAGGAACAGCAGCCAGACGATGCCGGCCAGCGCCGCCGGCAGTGCGCTGACGATGATCAGCGGATCGATCCACGACTGGAAGTTCACCACCAGCAGCAGATAGACCAGCACGATGGCCACTGCCAGGCCTATGGCCAGGCCTGTGAAGGCGTCGTGGAGGGTTTCCACCTGGCCGCGCATGATGAGGTCCACGCCGCGCGGCAGCCTGGTGCGGATGTCGGCCAGCACGGTGGCGATGTCGCGGCTGACGCTGCCCAGGTCGCGGCCTTCCACGTTGGCGTAGATATTGAAGATCGGGTTGGTGTTGAAGCTGGTGATCATCGGTGCCAGGGCCTGGCGGGACAGGCCGACCACGTTGCCGAGCAACTGGGCACCGTCCTCGCCGGCGCCGACCGGCGTGCGCAGCAGGCTGTCGAGGCTGTCGAGGGCGGTTTCCGGCGTGCGCACGCCGATGGTGTACAGGTTGTTGTTGGCGGGGTTGAGCCAGTAGGCGGGGGCCGCCTGCATGCTGCCGGACAGGGACACCATCACGTTCTGGGCCACGTCCTTGGCGGCCAGGCCGAGCTGCTGCAGGCGCACCCGGTCCATGTCGAGGGCCAGCGCGGGCTTGCTCCAGCGCTGGTAGACGTGCGCATCGACGATGCCGGGGATGGCCCGCAGGCGGTTGTTCAGTTCCACCGTCAGCGGGATCACGTCAGCCGGCTTGCCGCCGATGAACTGGATGTCGATCGGAGCTGGGGTGCCGAAGTTGAGGGTCTGGCTGACCTGATCGGCGGGCTGGAAGAAGAACTCCACGCCGGGGAAGCGTTCGGGCAGCAGCGTACGCAGACGGGCCACGTAGTCGCTGCTGGGGGCGTGGCCCGGCTTGAGGGACACCATGATCTCGGTATCGGCGGTCTCGGTGGTGCCGGAGTTGCCGAACAGGGTGTTGCGCGTGGAGTAGGGGCCGCCGACGATGTCGAGGATGTCGCCCAAGTCGCTGGCCGGAATGGTCTCGCGGATGGTGGCCTCGATACGGTCGGCGAGATGGGGCATCTCCTCCAGGCGGGTGCCCGACGGGGCCCGCACGTGCAGGCGCAGCTGGCCGGCATCCACCGCCGGGAAGAGGTCCTGCCCGAGTAGCGGCACGAGGCCCAGGGACAGCAGGCAGAAGCCGGCGAAAGCGCTGCCGAAGCGGCGGCGCTGGCGCAGCAGGGTGGCCAGCAGCACCGTGTAGTGTTCGCGCAGGCGGCTGAAACCGCTCTCGAAGCCCACGTGGATGCGATGGCAGACGGCGGCGAAGCCGGTGGCCGGTGCCGGGCGGTGCACGCCGTGCTGGGAGGCCATCATGTACATCACCAGCGTCGGCACCAGGGTCCGCGACAGCACGTAGGAAGCCAGCATCGCGAAGACCACCGCCTCGGCCAGCGGCACGAACAGTGAGCGGGCCACGCCGGTGAGGAAGAACATCGGCACGAAGACGATGCAGATGCACAGCGTGGACACGAAAGCCGGCACGGCGATTTCCTGGGCCCCGTCGAGGATGGCCTGGTGGGGATTCTTGCCGAGGCCCATCTGGCGCTCGATGTTCTCGATCTCGACGGTGGCGTCGTCCACCAGGATACCCACCGCCAGCGCCAGGCCGCCGAGGGTCATCAGGTTGAGGCTCTCGCCGAGCAGGTAGAGGACGATCAGCGAACAGCAGATCGACAGCGGGATGGACACCGCGATGATGCAGGTGCTGCGCCAGTTGCCGAGGAACAGCAGGATCATCGCGGCGGTCAGCGAGGCGGCGATCAGCGCCTCGTGCAGCACGTTGCCGATGGCCGCCCGCACGAACAGGGACTGGTCGAACATCAGCGTGAGGTTCATGTCCTCGGGCAGCTTGTCGAGGATGCGCGGGATCTCCGCCCGCACCTGGTCCACCACCTCCAGCGTGGATACGCCGCCGACCTTGAATACCGAGGTCAGGATGCCGCGCTCACCGTTCTGGCGCACGATGGTCTGCAGGGGGCCGGCGCCGTCGCGCACGCTGGCCACGTCGCGCACGTGGATGGTCTTGCCGGCGAGGGTCTTGATCGGGATGTCGCCGATCTTGGCGATGGTGGCCACCGAGCCGTTCAGCGCCACGTCGTATTCCCGCTCGCCGATCTTGATGGTGCCGGTAGGCAGCGTGAGGGTCTGGTTGCCGATCGCCTCGCTGACATCGGCCGGCGTGATGCCGCGGGCCAGCAGTGCGGCGGTGTCGATGTCCACCGAGATCTGGCGGTTGCGGGCACCGAAGGGGGCGGTCAGCTCGACGCCCTTCTTGGTGCGCAGGTTGTTGCGCACCACGTCGTTGGTCAGCTCGCCGACCTCGGTTTCCGGCACCGTGGCGCTGGACACGCCGATCTGCAGCAGCGGCAGATCGGTGGCCGAATACTGCACCACCTGCGGCGGCGCGATGCCGACCGGCATCGAGCGGTAGGCCGAATTGGCGGCCGACTGGACCTGGGCCAGCGCGGTGCCGATGTCGGTGCCGGGCTGGAAGAAGACCTTGATGATGGAGGCGCCGGCCACCGACAGGGACTCGGTGTGCTCGATGTTGTCCACCGACTGGGTCATCGCCCGCTCGGCGTTGCGACTGATGCGGCTGTAGATCTCAGGCGCAGGCAGGCCGTTGTAGCTGTACAGCATGGCCACGACCGGGATGTCGATGTCCGGGAAGATGTCCACGGACATCTTCTTCAGCACATAGGGCATGGACAGCAGGATGAGCAGCGCCATGACCAGGAAGGTATAGGGGCGCCGCAGGGCGATATTGACGATCCACATCGGGAATTTCCGGGGCCGCGTCGCGAGGCTGTGCTGCGGAGGCGAGCGGGGGCCGGGCTGGAACAAACCTCTGTGTCGGGCAAATTCCGGGCCATGAGGAAAAACCCTGTATCCGCGCGGGGGATTGCCCGATCTGGGGTTCGAGGCTTGCGTGGGAATCAGCAGTTGACCAGCTGAAAAGTTGGATTTTCAGCAGTTGGCCAATGTCCGGCGTGAAGCGGTGCAGGCACCGCGCGGCAGAGCGGCCCCGGGATTTCTGGGTGCAGGGCAGCTGTGCGGGTGTCCTGGCACGCGCCGTGCGAGGCGATGCGGTTCATTTCCGGTCGATCGGTCCTTGAGGAGTCCTACAGGGAAGCCCGGCCGGGAAGCATCTACAGAAGAAGACCGCACAGGAACAACAATGAAGAAACGCATCTATGTCTGGCTGGGCCGTTCAGCGGCGCTGGCTCTCGGCTTGGCCGCGGGCGGTGCCGGCGCCCAGCAAGTCCTGCCCCGTCCGCCGGAGCCCTTCGCCGGCAAGATCGACCCCGCCCGCGACAAGTCGGTACCGGCCTGGCCGAAGCAGGTGCAGGTGCCGAAGGGGGCGCCCAACGTGGTGGTCGTGCTGCTCGACGACGTCGGCTTCAGTGCTGCGTCTACGTTCGGCGGCGTGGCCGACACGCCGGCGCTGCAGGACCTGGCCCGCAACGGCCTCAGCTACAACCAGTTCCACGTCACCAGCCTGTGCTCGCCGACCCGCGCGGCGCTCCTCACCGGGCGCAACCACCACGAAGTCGGCTTCGGCACCGTGGCCGACAGTTCGTCCGGCTTCCCCGGCTACAACTCGGTGTGGGCCAAGGACACCGTGTCGGTGGCTGAGGTACTGCGCCAGAACGGCTACAGCACCTCGGCCTTCGGCAAGTGGCACAACACGCCGCAGTGGGAGATCACGCCGGCCGGCCCCTTCGAGCACTGGCCGACCAGCCTCGGCTTCGAGTTTTTCTACGGCTTCATGGGCGGCGCCGACAACCAGTGGGAACCGCGCCTGTACCGCAACACCACGCCGGTGGAACCCAAGGCCACGCCAGAGCAGGGCTACCACCTGACCGCCGATCTGGCCGACGAAGCCACCCGCTGGCTGCGTACCCATGACGCGGTGTACCCGGACAAGCCGTTCTTCGTGTGGTTCGCGCCTGGTGGCACGCACTGGCCGCACCACGTGCCGCAGGACTGGATCGCCAAGTACAAGGGCAAGTTCGATCAGGGCTGGGACAAGCTGCGCGAGGAGACCTTCGCGCGCCAGAAGAAGCTTGGCGTGATCCCCGCCAATGCTGAGCTGACGCCGCGCCCGCCTGAGCTGCCAGCCTGGGATTCGCTGCCCGCCGAGCAGCGCCGCCTGCTGGCGCGGGAGGCCGAAATCTCCGCCGCTTACCTGGCCTACACCGACTTCCAGGTTGGCCGCCTGCTGGCCGAGATCCGCGCCCAGGGCAAGTCCGACAACACCGTGGTGTTCTACATCGTCGGCGACAACGGCGCCGAGGTCAGCTCGCCGTTGCTCGGCCGCGATGCCACCGGGCCCGACGGACAGGCGGCAAGCCTGGCCGAGCGCCTGAAGGACATCGACGCGCTGGGCTCCGCGCGCTTCGACAACCTCTATGGTTCCGCCTGGGGCTGGGCCGACAACACGCCTTTCCAGTACGGCAAGGGCATCCCGTCCTACTTGGGCGGCACCCGCAACCCGCTGGTGGTGTCGTGGCCCAAGGGCCTGCGCGACAAGGGCGTTGTGCGCAGCCAGTTCAGCCACGTCACCGACATCGCGCCGACGATCTACGAGCTGGCCGGCATCACCTTCCCGGACAAGGTCGAGGGCATCCAGCAGGTGCCGCTGGAAGGGCGCAGCCTGGTGTACAGCTTCGACAACGCCAGGGCCGAATCGCCGCGCACGCTGCAGTATTTCGAGATGGGCGGCAGCCGCGGTATCTACAAGGACGGCTGGTGGGCCGGTAGCCGCAATGTGACGCCGCGCGGTAACGCGGTGCTCAACCAGGCCCCCTTCGGCCAGCGCCAGTGGCAGCTCTACAACCTGAATGCCGACTACAGCCAGGCCCACGATGTGGCTGCTGCCAACCCGGACAAGCTGGCCGAGCTGGTTGCCACCTTCGACAAGGAAGCCTGGCGCAATGACGTCTATCCGCTGACGCCGGAGGTCGGCGTCGGCCGTCCCAGCCCGGCCGCCGGGCGCACGCTGTTCACCTACCGGGCCGGCGTCACCCGCATCCCGTCGCGGGTCGGGCCGGACGTGACACGGCGTGCCCACCGCATCACTGCGGATATTGAACTGCCGGCCCGCGGGGGCGACGGCGTGCTGATCGCCGACGGTGGCCGCTGGGGCGGCTTCAGCCTGTTCGTGAAGGACGGGCGGCTGGTCTATGAGGCCAACGCCCACGGCCATCGCAGCGGCCACATCGTGTCGTCGCGCCCGCTGCCGAAGGGCAAGCTGCAGGTCGCCTTCAGCTTCACGCCGGACGGCGCCGCTTCATCCGCGCCCGTCGTGCAGGGCCAGCCGCCGGTGGCGGTGCCCGGTGTCGGGCGCTTGTTCGTGAATGGCGAGCAGGTCGGCGAAGGACGCATCGCCAAGATCGTCTACGGCCCCTACGAGTCCCTCGACATCGGTGCCGACCTTGGCTCGCCGGTGAGTTCGGACTATAAGGTGCCGTTCTCCTTCACCGGCATCCTCGGCAAAGTCGAGGTTGAGTTGCGCTGAAAGCTGTCGTCAGCCGCTCCCACCCGTCTTGCGGCGGGTGGTGGCGCATCGTCTTCCTGATGTTCCTGCTCGCCGCTCCGGCTCTGGCGCCGGCCGGCGAGCCGGCCCGCTACGTGGGTAGCGGCGCCTGTGCCGATTGCCATGCCGACGAGGCCCGGCGCTGGCAGGCGTCCCATCACGCCCAATCGATGCAGCTCGCCAGCCCGGCCACGGTGCTCGGCGATTTCCGCGATGTGCGCGTCAGCCACCATGGCCAGACCACGCGCTTCTTCCGCAGGGGCGAGGCCTTCTACGTGCGCACCGCCGGGCCGGATGGGCGCGAGGCGGACTTCCAGGTCACCCACACCTTCGGCGTGCATCCGCTGCAGCAATACCTCGTCGCGCTGCCCGGCGGACGCCTGCAGGCCCTCGGCGTGGCATGGGACGCACGGCGCCGGGAGGAGGGCGGCCAGCGCTGGTATCACCTCTACCCGGATGCGCCGCCCAAGCCCGGCGAGTCCGTGCATTGGAGCGGCCGCGAGCAGAACTGGAACTTCATGTGCGCGTCCTGCCACTCGACGGAGCTCGCCAAGAACTACGACCTCGAGTCCGACAGTTACCGCACGCGCTGGGCCGAAATGGCGGTCGGTTGCGAGGCCTGCCACGGACCTGCTTCGACACACCTGGTCTGGGCGCGGGGCGGCAAGCCGGCTGCAGTGGCCGACGCGGGCCTGACGGTGGCGACGCGCCAGCTGCGCCGGCTGGGCTTCCGCTACGACGGCAGCCATCCGATCGCCCGCAGCGACGGTGACGTGAAAGCCGGCCAGCGGGCCGGCGAAGCCTGCTTCGGCTGCCACTCCCGGCGCCAGCAACTCACGGCGGAACCCCAGCCCGGCGCGGCCTTCCTCGACGACTACCGGCCGGTGCTGATCGAGCCCGGCCTCTACCATCCGGACGGGCAGATCGACGACGAGGTCTTCGAGTACGGTTCCTTCGTGCAGAGCCGCATGCACCGGGCCGGCGTCACCTGCAGCCATTGCCACGACAGCCACAGCCTCAAGCTGCGCGCCGACGGCAACGCCCTGTGCGGGCAATGCCACCTGCCGTCCCGCTACGACCGGCCCGAGCACCACCGCCACGGCGAGGGCTCGGCCGGCGCCCAGTGCGTCAGCTGCCACATGCCGACCAAGATCTACATGGGCGTGCATGTGCGCCGCGACCATCGCCTGGCGGTACCGCGCCCGGCGCAGAGCGCCCGCCTGGGCACGCCGGACGCCTGCACCGCCTGCCACAAGGACAAGAACCCGGCCTGGGCCGCCGCCGCCATCGAACGCTGGACCGGCCGGCCGGAAGTCGCCGCCACGCCGCCGGTCGCCGTGCTGGCGGGGCGCCGCGCCGGCGTGCCGCTGGCCGAACTTCTGTCCGTCGATTATCCGGCGATTCAGCAGGCCGGCGCGCTGTTGCGCCTGGCGGTCAGCCCTGCGGCGGCGGACGCGGTGGCCCGCGCGGCCCGCTCCGGTGAAGGTCTGCTGCGCCTCGGTGCCGCGCGGGCCCTGGCTGGCCTGGCGCTGCCCGAGGCCTGGCGCATCGGCGATGGCCTGCTCGACGACCCGCTGCGGGCGGTGCGCACCGAGGCTGCCCGCACTCTGGCCGGTGTGCCGGTCGAGCGCCTGCCTCCGGCCCGCCGGGCGCGCCTGAGCGCCGTGCTGGCGGAGTTGATCGCCAGCGAAGAACTGGCCGCGGATCGCCCTGAGAGCCACGTCAATCTGGCCCGCATTCACGCCGCCCGAGGCCAGTCCGAGGCGGCTGAGCAGGCCCTGCGCACCGCCTTGCGTCTGGATGCCGCTTTCGTGCCGGCGCTGGTGAACCTGGCCGACCTGTACCGCGCCACCGGCCGCGAGGCGGACGGCGAGGCCCAGCTAAGGCAGGCCGTCAGACTCGCCCCGGCGGCCGCCGAGCCGGCCCATGCCCTCGGCCTGGCGCTGATCCGCCAGGGCCGTCGCGATGCCGCGCTACCAGAGTTGGCGCGGGCGGCTGCGCTGGCGCCGGACAACGGCCGCTACGCACTGGTGCTGGCCGTCGCGCAGCTCGAGAGCGGGCAGGGCGACGCGGCGCTGGCCACGCTGGCGGCGGCGCGGACGCGCCTGCCGGAGGACGCGGCCTTGCTGCGCACCCAGGTGCAGATCGAACGCCGCCTCGGCCGGCCGGAGGCCGCGGCGGCGCATCAGGCCGAATTGCAGCGTCTCGAACGGGGGGGCGCGGTGCCTTGAGGTGCCTTGACGGGGCTGCTGCGTGGCAGCCCGCCGAGGTTGAAAAATCAGCAGAGCGGCAGCAGACGATGGCGTGATCTGTGTGCAGCGCAACAGCCCGGCCAGCGTGCCGGCATTGCGACGCTGTCCGCGCGGCTCCCCGAACGCCCGGATTTTTTCCTATAAATCAAGCGCGTGGCGGTGAGGCGCGATGACTTTGCAGGGGATTGGCACGGGCCGTGCAGGGAAAGGGCCTGCCCCCGCGGCCGAGGCCGCTCACCTCAATGTCAGTCACCCCCGAATATCGACCGTCATGAAAATCAAAGCCTCCCTCCGCGCCCTGGCCGCTCTTGGCGGTGTGTTGCTGAGCCTGTCCGGCGCCCATGCCCAGGAAGCCGTGACCCCGGCCATCTCCGGCGTGGTTGCCGCCGGCACCAAGATCGAACTCATCAAGGACGGCTTCAAGGGCACAGAAGGCCCGATCGCCGCGCCGGACGGCAGCGTGCTGTTCACCGAAAACCAGAACGCCCGCGTGATCCGCATCGCGCCGGATGGCTCTACCTCGGTCTTCCTCGACAACACCAACGGCGTCAATGCGCTGGCCTTTGCCGCCAACGGTGACCTGGTGGCGGTGCAGACGCTGCAGCCGAAGGTCGGCGTGATCCTGCCGGCCGGCAACGCCCGCACGCTGGCCGAGAAGGTGGACGGCGGCCTGTCCTTCGGCCGCCCCAACGACCTGGTGGTGGACAAGGCCGGCAACGTGTATTTCACCGACTCCGGCGCCAATGCCAATGCCAATCCCAAGCCGGACCTGTCCAAGATCTCGCCGCCGGCGGTTTACCGCATCAGCCCCGAGTTCGTCATCGAGCGCCTCGCCAAGGACATCGAGCGTCCCAATGGCATCCAGCTGAGTCCCGACGAGAAGGTGCTGTACGTGGCCAACACCGCCGGCGAGTACGTGTTCGCCTACGACATCGGCGCCAACGGCAAGCTCGGCCCGAAGCGCCAGTTCGCCAAACTGGAAGGCTTCCGCCAGACCGACAACGGTCCGTCCAGCGGCGCCGACGGTCTGGCGGTGGACAAGGACGGGCGCCTCTACGTGGCCAGCAGCGCCGGCGTGCAGGTGTTCAGCAACAAGGGCGAGCCCCTCGGCATCATCGCGCTGCCGAAGGCGCCGCAGAACCTGGCCTTTGCCGGGCCCGGCAAGCAGCAGCTGTACGTGGTCGGCCGCGGTGCGGTGTACCGCATCCCGGTGCTGACCGCCGGCTATACCGGGCGCGCCAAGTAAGTCCGCTTTTTTCCGATTGTTGGAGGTTTCCATGACCCGCAAGACCGCTGCCGATTTCGAGCCCGAAGTGCTCAAGCTGTTCGACAAGTACGTGCATGGCATCATCCCGCGCCGGGAGTTCCTGAAGAACGCCGCCAAGTTCGCGGTGGCCGGGGTGACTGCCGAAGGCCTGCTGGAAGCGCTCAGCCCGAAGTTCGCCGAGGCCCAGGAAGTGCAGGGCAACGATCCGCGCATCAAGGCCCAGTACGTGGAATACCCGTCCCCGGCCGGCTACGGCACGCTGCGTGGTTACCTGGTGCAGCCGGCCAATGCCAGCGGCAAGCTGCCGACGGTGCTGGTGGTGCACGAGAACCGTGGCCTCAACCCGCACATCGAGGACGTCACCCGCCGCCTGGCCCTCGACGGCTTCATCGCCTTTGCGCCGGACGCCCTGTTCCCCCTCGGCGGCTATCCGGGCGACGAGGACAAGGCCCGCGACCTGTTCACCAAGCTCGACCAGAACAAGACCCGCGAGGACTTCGTGGCCGCCGCGGCGATCCTCAAGAAGCTGCCCCAGGGCAACGGCAAGGTCGGCGTGACCGGTTTCTGCTACGGCGGCGGCATCTCCAACTTCCTCGCCACCCGCATCCCCGACCTGGCCGCCGCGGTGCCCTTCTACGGCAACCAGCCGGCACCCGAGGAGGCCGCCAAGATCAAGTCGCCGCTGCTGATCCACTACGCCGAGAACGACGAGCGCATCAACGCCGGCTGGCCCAAGTACGAAACGGCCCTGAAGGCGGCCGGCGTGAAGTACGAGGCCTACATCTATCCGGGCACCCAGCACGGCTTCAACAACAACACCACGCCGCGCTTCGACGCCAACGCGTCCAAGCTGGCCTGGCAGCGCACCGTGGCCTTCTTCAAGCAGAACCTGAAGGCCTGATTTTGTGTTCCCGTGGGGGCGAATTCATTCGCCCGCGGAGCCCGTTCCTACCGACGGTGGGCGAATGAGTTCGCCCCTGCGGTTCAATCACTCAGCACCTAGATAGTACGGAGAAACAATGAAGAAGTTCGTCAAACCCTTGCTTGCCGCCCTGATCGTGACCACCACCGCGGCGTCCACCCTGGCCTTCGCCCAACAGGCGCCGAAGCCCGAGCAAGTCATCAAGTGGCGCCAGTCGGTGTATCAAGTGCTGGCCTGGAACAACGGCCGCATCAAGGCCAGCATCGACGGCACCTACAACAAGGACGAAGTGATCCGCGCCGCCAACGCCATCGCCGCGATCGCCAACTCCGGCCTCGGCGCGCTGTACCCGGCCGGCACCGAAACCGGCAAGGGCTGGCGTGAAACCACCGTCAAGCCGGAGCTGTTCACCGACCACGCCAAGGCTGGCGAAGCCGCCAAGAAGTTCACCACCGAAGCCAACGAGCTGGCCAAGGTTGCCGCCACCGGCGATGCCGGCGCGGTCAAGGTCGCCTTCGGCAAGCTCGGCCAGACCTGCAAGGGCTGCCACGACGACTTCCGCAAGAAGGACTGAGCGGACTCCGGATCTGTCCGGGCCCGCCCTTTCGCCCGACCGGCGGTAGTGGCCCGGACAATCCGTGGCGGGGTGGCTTCGGCCGCCCCGTTTTTCATTCTGCCGTGCGCTGGCACGGCGCCTACCGCTGAGCCCCGACTGCCATGACTGCCGGCATCGCTGACCGACCTGCCGAGCGGGCAGGGGACGTGGTCGCCTTCTTCCGCCGCATCGGCCCCTATTTCCGGCCCTGGCGCGGACCCTGGCTGGGCGCGCTGGCGGCGCTGATCGCGGTGCATGGCATCGAGATCCTGATTCCCCTCGGCGTGCAGCGTGCCGTGGACCGCATCGCCGCGCAGGGCGACGGGCTGGCCGAGGCCGTGCTGGCGGTGCTCGGGCTGGCCCTGCTGCGCTTCCTGGCCCTCAATATCGGCCGCCGCCGCAACGCGTTGGTGTCCATCGGCCTGACCACGGCCCTGCGCCAGGCCTTCTACGAACACCTGCAGACCCTCGGGCGGGGCTTCTACGCCCGCCACGGCATCGGCGACCTGATGGCGCGGGCGACCAGCGACATCGCAGCGATCCAGCGCTTCTTCCGCTTCGCGGTGCACCAGTTGATCAGCCTGGCGAGCGTGGTGCTGATTGCCCCGGCCTTCATGGCCGCCCAGTCGCCCGAACTGACCCTGTGGCTGCTGCCGCTGCTGGTGGCGATGGGGTGGAGCGGCTGGCGCCTGGCTGGCCGCCTGCGCACCGCGTCGGCAACCAGCCAGACCGCCTATGGCGCGCTGACCGAAACGGTCCAGCAGAATCTCGGCGGCATCCGCAGCATCCACGCCCATGCCCAGGAGGCGCGGGAAATCCGCCATTTCCGGCGCGTCGCCACCGACTACGCCGGCGTCGTGCGCCGTCTGTCCCGCTGGCAGGCCCTGCTGGCGGCGCTGATGGGACTGCTGTGCGGGCTGATGAGCCTGGTGGTGGTCGCCGTGGGCGGTCGGCAGGTGCTGGCCGGCACGATGAGCGTCGGCACGCTGGCGGCCTTCATCCTCTACCTCGGCATGATCCTCGGCGTGCTGCGCAACTGCGGCCATCCGGTCTATGTGCTGCTCAATGCCAGCACCGCGGCGCGGCGGGTGTTCTGCATCCTGGACGAGCAGCCGGAGATCGACGAACGGGCCGCCGGGCCGGCTCCCGCGACGCCCGCGTCCGCTTGCGGCGAACTGCGGGTCGAGGCGCTGAGCTTTGCTTACCCGGCCCGCGGCGCTGCCGGGCCGGTCACGGTGCTCGACGGCATCGGGCTGCACATCCGGCCGGGGGAGATGCATGCGCTGATCGGGCCGATCGGCTGCGGCAAGTCCACCCTGCTCGGGCTGCTGGCCCGCCGCCTGGCGCCCACCGCCGGGCGCATTGCGCTGGACGGCCGCGGCCTGGAGAGCCTGCCGCTGGACTACCTGCGCCGCCAGGTGGCCTTCGTGACCCAGGACAGCTTTCTGTTCGCCACCTCCATCGGCGAGAACATCTCTTTCGATGATCCGGGCCGGCCGCCGGAACCGGTGGCGGCAGTGGCCCGAGTGGCCCGTCTGGAGAGCACCATCGCGGCCTTTCCGGATGGTTTCGCGACGCGGGTCGGCGAGCGTGGCATCACCCTGTCGGGCGGCCAGAAGCAGCGCACCGTGCTGGCCCGCAACCTGATTTTCGATGCGCCGGTGCTGCTCCTCGACGACTGCTTTTCGGCCCTGGATACGGAGACGGCGGCAGCCATCCTGGCCGAACTGCGGGCGCGCCGGCCGCGGCCGACCATCGTGCTGGCCTCCCACCGCCTGGCCACCGTGCGCGAGGCCGACTGCATTCATGTCATGGAGGGTGGCCGCATTGTCGACTCGGGGCGCCATGAAGCCTTGCTGGCCGGTGCCGGCCATTACGCGGAGCGGGTCGAGCCATGAGCCCGCAACCGCCGAAGCTCGGGCCCTTCGCCCCCACGCCAGATGCCGGCAGCCAGCTGTGGCGGCTGGCGCACTGGCTGGCCCCGTATCGCTGGCGCGTCGCGGTGGCGCTGTTGCTGGCGGTGGTCGCCGCACTGACGGCGGTGCTGATTCCGGTAGTGTTCAGCCGCGTGGTGGTGGACGACATCCTGCTGCACGCTCACCACGACGGGGTGCCTGACCTGGGCCAGCGCAGGCTCGTCCAGGCTCTGGCGGCAGGCCTGGAGGTGATGCCGCTGGCCGCCGCCGCCGGGCTATACCTGCTGTGGGTGGGGCTGCGGGCGGTGTGCACCTACGCCTTCGAGACCCTGTTTGCCGGTGCCGTGCTGTCGGCCCTTGCCGATCTGCGCAGCGACCTCTTCGCCCACGTGGAGCGACTGCCGGCTGCTTTTTACGACCGGGTCCGCGTCGGCCAGGTGTTGACCCGCATCACCACCGACGTGGAAAGCCTGGCGGAAATGCTGATCGGCATGGCCGAGGTGGCTGGCGAGGTGGTGCCGCTGACGGTGGCCATCTGCGTGATGCTGTCCCTCGACGGTACGCTGACTGCGGCGCTGTCGCCGGTGCTGCTGGTGATCGTGCTCGCCACCGCGCTGTTCCGCCACCTGTCGGGCCCGGTCTATCGCCGCATGCGCGACACCGCGTCGCGCCTCAACGAGGACATCCATGAGAACCTGTCGGGTATCGAGGCCATTCAGCTGGCCCGCCGGGAGGCCTACAACGCACGCCGCTTCGGTGGTCTGAACGACGCCAACCGGCAACTGGAAAGCCGCGCCATCCGCATCGAGACGGCCTATTACCCGGTGGTCGAAAACCTGTCCTATCTGGCCGTCGGGCTGATCCTGTGGCTGGGCGGCGCCCATGTGGCAGCCGGCACGGCCACCCTGGGCTCGGTGGTGCTGTTCCTGCAATTCACCGACATGCTGTTCCGGCCGGTGGTACTGGTGGGCTTCCAGGCCAGCGCCATCTTCCGTGCGGCGGCGGCCAGCGAGCGCATCTTCCGCTTGCTCGACTGGCAGGAGAGCCTGGCCGTCCCGGCCGCGCCGGTGCCGTTGCCGCCGGACCTGCACGGGCGCATCGAATTCCGCGCACTGGATTTCCGCTACGAGAGCGGCGAGCCGGTGATCCACGCCTTCAGCCTGGACATCGCGGCCGGGGAAACCGTCGCCATCGTCGGCCCGACCGGCTCCGGCAAGACTACCCTGACGCGGCTGATCTGCCGTTTCTACGACGTCGAGCCGGGCCGGCTGTTCATCGACGGCGTGGACATCATGCAGATTGACCCGGCCGAGCTGCGCCGCCGCGTCGGCGTGATCCTGCAGGACTTCCACCTCTTTCCCGGCTCTGTGCTGGACAACATCGGCCTCGGCAACCCGGCGGTCAGCCGGGACGACGCGCGCCGGGCCGCGGCGGCTGTCCAGGCGCTGGATTTCATCGAGGCATTGCCCGAGGGCTTCGACACGCTGCTCGAAGACCGCGGCGGCAACCTGTCCCAAGGGCAGCGGCAGTTGCTGGCCTTTGCGCGGGTCGTCGCCCTCGATCCGGAGATCCTGATCCTCGACGAGGCGACCGCCAGCATCGATCCGGCCACCGAGGCGGCGATCCAGGCCGGGCTGGAGCGGATCATGGCCGGGCGGACCTGCATCGTGATCGCCCATCGCCTGCAGACCATCCGCCATGCGGACCGTATCGCGGTCGTCGACCGCGGCCGTCTGGTCGAGCTTGGCCCGCACGAAGCGCTGCTCGCCCGCGGCGGACTGTACCGCCGCTTGCACGAGGCCCAGCAGCAGGCCGGCTAGCCGCGGAGATCGTCGCCGGGGTGTTAAGAATTTGGCCTGCCCGGCCTGAAAACGGCTGGGCCGGGCGTCGATAACGCGGTACCTTCCACCGCAAATCCACGCCCTCCGGCCCGCCGGCTCTTATTACCCCATGCGCCCCGTCAAGCTGCACTGGCTGTTTCTCGCTGTTTTGCTGCCGGGCATCGTCGCGCTGGTCGTCCTGCTGGTCGATTCCTACCGCCGCGAAGAGGCCAATCTGCAGCAGAACGCGCTGCAGACGGCCCGCGCCCTGCGCCAGGTAGTGGAAGAGCAGATCATTGGCAAACAGAAGGTGTTGCAGGGCTTCGCGATGGGCAGCGGAGCCTTCGACCGCCGCGACGACGCGGCACTGCGCCGTCAGGCCGTGCAGTTGCTGACGGAAACGGATTTCGCCGATGCGCTGGTGGTTACCGATCCGAGCGGCCAGCAATATCTCAACACCCTGATCCCCGAGGGGCTGCCGCTGCCCACGACCAAGAACATGGCCCGAGTGCGGCGGGTCTTCGAAACCCGGGGCCCCTATATTTCCGATGTGGTCATCGGGACGGTGGCCAGGCGGCAGCTGATCACCATCGATGTGCCGGTGATCCGCAACGGGGCGGTGTTGTTCGACCTGAACCTGGTTCTTTTCCCGGAGCGGCTCGGCCGCATCCTCAACACCCAGCAGTTGCCGGAAGGCTGGGTGGCGTCGATCTACGACGCCACCGGCCACATTGCCGCCCGCAGCCGCAACGGGGCCGCCGTTGTCGGCCAGCCGGTTCCCGCGGTGCTGATGGCGCGCCTGCGCGGTCCGGCCGAGGGAAGCGTCAAGGGGGTGAGCCAGGAAGGCGAGGAGGTCTTCGGTGCTTACAGCCGCTCGGACGTGACCGGCTATTCGGTGGCCGTTGCCGTGCCGGTCGCCATCCTGCAGCGGGAGCTGACCAGGAACCTGGCCCTCAGCGCGCTGATCGTCGCTGCGATGACGGTGGCCAGCCTGTTGCTCGCCCGGCGTTTTGGCGGGCAGTTGCAGGCGGCTTTGCATGGGCTGGTTGCGGCAGTGGACTCCGCCGCCGCAGGGCGCTCGGGAGTGATTGTGCTGCGGGAGGGGCCGGCCGAGGTTCGCCATCTGTCTGCCCAGTTCGAACTCATGTTGCAGGCCCGCAATGAGGCGGACAGCGCGATCCGTACCGAGCGCCAGCGTCTGTACGACATTCTCGAAACGCTGCCGGCTTTGGTGGTGCTGCGCACCCCGGATTTCCGGGTGGTGTTTGCCAATGCCATCTACCGTCAGCGTTTCGGCGAGGGGCACGGGGACAACTGTGCGGATCTGTTCAGCAGCCATGCGGCTCGCCATGCGGGGAAGGGGGGCGGGGAGTGGGAGTGGGTCGGCCCGGACGGGCGCATCTACGCGATCCACGACAGCCCCATCGTCGGTCCCGACGGCGCACCGCTGGTGCTCAAGATGGGGATCGACATCACCGCCAGGCGCGCTGCCGAAGCGGCCCTGCGGGACCGTGAGGAAAGCCTGCGCATTGCGCTGACCTTCTCGCCCAATGTGATCGTGATGGCCACCCAGCAGGCCCGTTTCATTTTCGCCAACCGGCAGGCCGAGCTGTGCTTTGGCTACAGCCAGCCGGAATGGCTGTCGATGGATGTGGCAGACCTCTTTCCGCCCTCCGAGGTCGAGCAGGTGATGACCCACTTCCGCCGTAACGTGGCGGGCAGTCATGAGTTCTTCGAGGTGCTCGCCCGCCACAAGAGCGGGCGCCTCGTCGACGTGGAGATCAACGGCGTGCTGCTGCCCGACGGGCGCGTGCTGGGGGAGATCATCGACATCTCGGCACGCAAGGCGGCGGAGAAGCAGATCCGCCAGCTGTCGATGGCGGTCGAACAGAGTATCGAGAGCGTCGTCATCACCGATCTCGAGACCCGCATCGAATACGTGAACGAAGCCTTCGTGCGCAGTTCCGGTTACCGCCGCGATGAGGTGCTCGGCCAGACGCCGGCCCTGCTCAAGTCCGGCCAGACGCCCCGCTCAACCTACGACGGGTTGTGGACTGCGCTGCATGACGGGCAGCCGTGGCGCGGCGAGTTCATCAACCGGCGCAAGAACGGCGAGGCCTACGTCGAGAACACGATCATCGTGCCGATTCGCGAGCGGGATGGGCAGATCACCCATTACCTGGCGATCAAGGAAGACGTGACCGAGAAGCGGCGCATCGAGGGCGAGCTGGAGCGCTACCGCTACCATCTGGAATCGGTGGTCGAGGAGCGCACCGCCGCGCTGTCCGTCGCCAAGGAGGCGGCGGAGGCGGCCAACCGGGCCAAGAGCACCTTCCTGACGACGATGAGCCACGAACTGCGCACGCCGATGAACGCCATCATGGGCATGACCGCGATGGCTTTGCGCCGGGCTACCGATCCGCGCCAGATCGAGCAGCTCAACAAGGCCCGCCAGGCGACCCAGCACTTGCTGGCGCTGATCAACGACATCCTCGACATCTCGCGGATCGAGGCCGACCGCCTGAGCCTCGACCAGCTCGATTTCCGCCTGGACAGCGTGCTCGACAATCTGCGCACGCTGATGGAGGGCTCCGTGGAGCAGAAAGGCTTGCGTCTGCTGATCGACGTGACGCCCGGCCTGGCGGAGATGGCATTGCGCGGCGATCCGCTGCGTCTGGGGCAGATCCTGGTCAATCTGGTCGGCAATGCGCTCAAGTTCACGCCCGCCGGGCAGATCGAAGTCCGTGTGCGACAGGACAGCGACACCGCTGGCGACGTGTTGCTGCGTTTCGAGGTGCGCGATTCGGGCATCGGCATCGCGGCGGAAGATCAGCAACGCCTGTTCGCCACCTTCGAGCAGGTGGATGGTTCGATGACCCGCAAATATGGAGGATCGGGCCTGGGGCTGGCGATCAGCCGGCGCCTGGCCAGGATGATGGGCGGCGACATGGGGGTGGCGAGCGAGATCGATGTGGGGAGCACCTTCTGGTTCACCGCGCGCCTGCAGAAGGGTGACGAGCGTGCCGTGCGCCCGCGGAGCAGGGCGGATGCGGAGCTGAGCTTGCGCGAGCGCTTTCCCGGCGTGCGCCTGTTGCTGGCGGAGGACGACCGGGTCAACCAGGAGGTCGTGAAGGCCCTCATCGAGGAGGCCGGCATCGCCGTCGATGTGGCCGGCGACGGGGCCGAGGCGCTCGCCATGGCGCAGCAGACGCCCTACGCGCTGATCCTGATGGACATGCAGATGCCGGTGCTGAACGGCATCGAGGCGACCCGACGGATCCGGCAACTGGCCGGCTACGCCGACACGCCAATCGTGGCCCTGACCGCCAACGCCTTCGAAGACGACCGCCGCGCCTGCCTGGCGGCTGGCATGGACGACTTCATCACCAAGCCGGTGGAGCCGGCCCGCCTGCTCGAGAGCCTGTTGCAGTGGCTCGAGCCGGCGGCGGCAGGGCGCAAGTCTGCCGACAGCTAGCCGCCAGACCTGCGCCAGCCTGAATCGCTAGTCTTTCGGACTCTGACACTCCGTCTTCACTGTGCAGGTCCGAACCCATGAAAGAATTCCAGGATATCGCCCGCTGGCTCGAAGAGCGCGGCACCGTGCATCTGATTCCCCGCGTGGAGTCGCTGCCGTCACCGGCCTTCCGCATGGATGGCCGCGAACATGTCTCCTTCAGCACCAACAACTATCTCGGGCTGGCGTCCCACCCGCGCATGATCGCCAAGGCCCGGGAAGGGCTGGAGCGCTACGGCGTCGGCAACTGCGAGTCGCGCCTGCTCGGCGGCGACCTGGAAATCTACGATCAGCTGGAGCAGAAGCTGGCCGCCATGAAGGGCAAGGATACGGCCCTGTTGTTCGCTACCGGCTACCTGACCAATCTCGGCGTACTGTCGTCGCTGGTCAAGACGGCTCAGTTTGCGCGCATGTACGGCTACCGCACCCGCGGCCGCCACAGCTACGCCTTCTTCTCGGACGAGTACAACCACGTCAGCATCCGCGAAGGCATCCGCCTGTCGGGGGCCGACCGCCTGACTTTCCGCCACCTCGACCTGAATCACCTGGAGTCCCTGCTGCAGGCCTCCGAGGCGACCACCCGGATCATCGTCACCGACGGCGTCTTCAGCCAGGATGGCGACATCGCGCCGCTCCCCGCATTGCTGCAACTGGCCGAGCGTTACGACGCGATGGTGTATGTGGACGATGCCCACGGCACCGGCGTGCTCGGTGTCAATGGCGGCGGCATCACGGAGCATTTCGGCATCGACGATCCGCGTCTGATCTGCATGGGCACCCTCAGCAAGGCCTACGGTGCGATCGGCGGCTTCATCGCCACCGACAAGTACATCGGCGAACTGCTGCGCCTGACCTGCTCGGCCTACGGCTTTACGTCCACGTTGCCGCCGGACCAAGTGTTCGCGGTGAGCGAGGCGATCGACATCGTGGCCGATGAACCGGAGCGCCGCCAGCGCCTGTGGGCCAACCAGCGTTATTTCGTCGAATCGATGAAGGGCTTGCCGTACCAGGTGGTGTCCACGACCACGCCGATCGTGCCGGTGCTGATCGGCGACGAGGTGCTGACCGACCGCCTGTCGGAGCAGTTGCGCGGCGTCGGCCTGCACGTGGATAGCGTCAAGTTCCCGGCCGTGCCGAAGAACCAGGGGCGCCTGCGGGTCATTCTCAACGCGGGCCACACCCGTGAGCAGATCGATCTGCTGGTGTCGCTGCTGCGGGAGCAGCATACGGTGCTGCTGAAGGCAGCGTAAGCGCTGCGTCCCGGCTGGCTTCTCGCCGCCAGCGCACCTGGACCGTGGGGCCGTATCCGGTTCACGATACTGATCCTGACCCTGCTGACCGTGGGCAGCTTCATCATGATCAGCCGGGGGATTGTCGGCGCCTACATCGCCAAGATCTTCGAGGAAATCAAGGGGCGGCCGATCTATCTGGTCGCCGAACGGGTGGGGGCAGAGGCGCGCCCGTCAGCCGTGCTGCCGGGCGCAAGAGGCGTGTTCGGTGGCCCTTGACGGTGCCTGCCGCGCGAGTGGGACGGATCTCGCGCGCAGGGTCAAGAAGCGGGCTCCGCGCGTGAACATCCCCGGCGATGCCGCGTCTCTCAGATCAGCCGGGCGGTCTTCAGCTCTGACTTGATGTAGGCGTACACCACCGGGGCCAGGGCGACGCCGCCGAAACCGAACATGGCCTCCATGACGACCATCGCGATCAGGATCTCCCAGGCCTTGGCGTCGATCTCGCCGCCGACGATGCGGGCGTTGAGGAAATATTCGGCCTTGTGCAGCACGATCAGGAACAGCAGGGACAGCAGCGCCGCGTAGGGCGACACTGAAAAGCTGATCATCACGATGATGGAGTTGGAGATCAGGTTGCCCACCACCGGCAGCAGGCCGACGATGGCGGTGATCAGCACCATCGTCTTGCCGAAGGGCAGGTGGATGCCCAGCGTCGGCAGGACGGCCAGCAGGTAGAGGCCGGTGAAGAAGGCGTTGATGGCGGCGATCTTGCCCTGGGCCACGAAGACCCGGCGGAAGGCCTTGTAGAAGGTGCCGACCCGCTCGTGCATGGCCGCGGCGAGGGGGCGTCGCTCGTTGCGCGACGACACTTCGTGCACGGCCACCATCGCTCCGATGATCATGCCGATCAGGATGTGCGCCGCGGCGAGGCCGGCTTCCTTGCCGAGCAGGCGGAGTTCCGGCGCGTGTTCGCGCAGCAGGTGCACCGCTTCGGCCTTCAGTTCGGGGCCGCTGCTGGGCAGGCTACCGAGCAGCCACGGCGGCAGCACGTCGTTGGCGCTGTCGAGGGTTTCGGCCATCGTGCTCCAGATCGCGTCGAGGCCGGCGCCGCCATGCAGCATCGAGGCGATCCACAGGCCCAGCCCGACCATGCCGGCGATGATCAGTATCGCCAGCACCGCTGTTGCTACCAGCTTGCCGCGCGACCCGGCGACCACCCGGCCGACCAGCGGCTGGGCCAGCTGGACCAGCAGGAACACCAGCATGCCGGCGAACAGGGCCTGCAGTAGATGCAGGCCGAGCACCGCCAGGATGCCGCCGGCGGCCAAAAGGTAGGAGCTGCCTTTTACCCAGTTGTACTGTCTTTCCATCGGTCGACGAAGCCCTGTGCGAGTCAGGGCGCCATTCTACGCCCGTGGCCGTGACAACTCCGGGCAGGGATAAGTCCGGCCGGGTGCCTGTCGGGGGCGGTTGGGGGCATCTGTGAGGAGGTCTCTGTGGGCGATACCTGTGGGGGCGAATGAATTCGCCCCCACAGGAGCGGAGTTTGCGGGACGGGGTGCGTGGAGCGTGGCAGCGGTCTCAGCGGGACAGCTCGATGCGGTCGCTGAGGACTCTTGCGGCCTCGTGTTGCAGCAGGTCCGGTCCGGCCGGCCGGGCCGGCGTGGCCGCTTCGGCAGCCAGCTCGGTGCGGCGGGTGACTTCCTTGAGGGACACTTCGACGCGCCCCTGGCGTGCTTCGAAGGCGTTCAGCGCGGCTTGCTGGGCCTGCAGTTCGGGGCTGGCGGCGACGCGTGCGGCATGGCGCTGTTGCAGTACGGCGGCGCTGTCGTCGAGGGGGGCGAGCGTGTCGTAGTTGGCGGCGCGGATGCGCAGGAAGGGCAGCGCGTTGTCGAAGCTGGCCTCGCCGGGCTGGGCGTGGGCGGGTAGCACCGGCAGCACGACGTCGGGCTTTACGCCGCGCAGCTGGGTGGTGCTGCCGTTGATACGGAAGAACTGCTGGATCGTGAATTTCACCTCGCCGAGCCCGGCCACGCCGCCGGCGGCCATGCGGTCCAGGTTTACCAGGGTCTGTACCGAGCCCTTGCCGTAGCTGTTCTCGCCAACGATCAGGCCGCGCCGGTAGTCCTGGATCGCGGCGGCGAAGATTTCCGATGCGGAGGCCGAGTTGCGGTCGATCAGTACGGCCAGCGGGCCGTTCCAGGCGATGGCCGGGTTGTTGTCGCCGCTGACCTGGGTGCGCCCGCGGCCGTCGCGCTGCTGCACCACCGGGCCGGTCTCGATGAACAGGCCGGTGAGTTCGACGGCTTCGTCGAGGGAGCCGCCGCCGTTGTTGCGCAGGTCCACCACCAGGCCATCCACCTTCTCGGTGCGCAGTTCGGCGAGCAGGCGGGCGACGTCGCGGGTGGCGCTACGGAAGCCGGCTTCGCCGCGGTTGCGCGCTTCGAAATCCTGGTAGAAGGCGGGCAGGGTGATGACGCCGATGCGGCGCGGCCGGCCGCCCTCGATGGTGTCGATGACGGCCTTGCTGGCCGCTTGGTCGTCGAGGCTGATCTTCTTGCGGACCAGCGCTACGGATTGCAGGCTGCCGGTCTGGGCGCCGCCGTTGGGCAGAATATCCAGGCGCACCACGGTGTCGGCCTTGCCGCGTACCTTGGCGGCGATGTCGTCGAGGCGCCAGCTCAGCACGTCTTCCACCTTGTCCTGGTCGCCCTCGCCGACGCCGACGATGCGGTCGCCCACGTGCAGGCGGCCGGACGTGGCGGCCGGTCCGCCGGGGGTGAGCTCACGGATCGTCGCGTAGTCGTCCTTGTCTTCCAGTACGGCGCCGATGCCTACCAGGGACAGACTCATGGAAATGTCGAACTCCCCGGCCGCCCGGGCGCCCAGGTAGGCGGTGTGCGGGTCGATGCTGCCGGTGTAGGCGCCCATGAAGAGCTGGAAGGCGTCTTCGCTGCGGGCCCGTTCGAGGCGGCGCTGGAAGCTTGCGTAGCGGCGCTCCAGGTTGCGGCGGATGGCGTCGTCGTCCTGGCCGGCGAGGCGCAGCTGCAACCAGTCGCTCTTGACGCGCTTGCGCCACAGCTCGTTCAGCTCGCTGCCGGAACGGGCCCACTCGGCCTTGTCCCGGCGCAGGGGGTAAGTCTCGTCGGTGTTGAAGTCGAAGCCGGCGGCCAGCAGTTTGCGCGCGTAGGCAAAGCGTTCGTCGGCGCGCTTTGCGTAGCGGTTGTAGATGGCGAAGGGAACGCGCAGATCCTTGTTGACGATGGCGTCGTCCAGGCTGAGGCGGGCGATCTGCCAGTCGTCGAGGTCGGTCTGCAGGAGGTACAGGCGGTCCGGGTCGAGGGCCTTGAGGTAGCGCGTGAAGATGCGCTCCGACTGGATGTCGTCGAGGGCGACCGGCGTGTAGTGGTAGTGGCCGACCAACTGCGAGGTCAGGTTGGCGGCCTGGCCCTGCCAGGGCTGCGGGCTGAGATCGGGCGGCGCGGCATGGACGGTGGTGGCGAAGATGCCCGTCAGGCACCAGTGGAGCGGTTTCATGGGGTCTCCGGGTGCGCGGGCAGGCCCCGTTTGCCGCCTGGGTGTCCGGGATGGACGGCAGCGACCGGGGCGGGCTTCATCGGGGGCTTACTTGGCGGCTGCGGCAGTGGCGGCGCGGGGGGCCGGCGGCGTGATGCGGGCCACCTTGCCGCCCTGGTCTTCATAGTCCAGGGTGCCGGCGGCGCCAGCGATCTTGAAGCCGCGGGCTGTCAGCTTGTCACCCACGTCGCCGGCCCGGTGGGCGCGGTTGGAGACGGTGATGATGCTGCGGTCCTTGGGAATGTAGTCGGCGTACTTCTCGACGTCGGAGGTCTGGATGTTGAGGAAGACCGGGAAGCTGCCCTTGGAGATCAGTTCGTCCGGGCGACGCACGTCGAGGACCAGCACCTGGCCGGGCTTGGCCAGCAGGGCGTCGATTTCGGCGCGGTTGAGCTGCTTGGTCTTGTAGGTCCAGGGCGGGGCCACATAGGGTTGCTGGGCGCCCGCGGCGGGGGCGGCCTGCTGGGCGATGGCGAGGGTGGAGCCGGCGGCGATCAGCGCGGCGAGCAGGAACTTGGCTTTCATCATGGTCCTTGGTGTTGGCTGTGTGGGTCGAATCCGCACGGGGCGGTGTCCTGCTGCTGTTCTGCAACAATCGCGCCGACTTGTGGCTGGCGCGTGTCATGTGCAGGTCTGGCGTTGACCCGTGCGGGCAAATCCCTGAAAGATGGTGCTTTTATTCATCTCCAGCGGCCGCCAGACCCGGCGGCGCGATCTCCGCTGTCCGGCTCATCTGCTGGTAGCGCATCAGCCGGGCGGGCAGTGCTGCTGCTCGTGGAGCAGCGCACCGGCGTCCTTTCAGCGCGCCGGGGTGCCGGTGGCTACGTTGCCGAAGCCGCCGTTGTTCTCCACGCAGATGCGCTCGTCCCGTTCGACGATGACCTCGCCCTTCGGGTGGTTGGCCAGTGTGGTTTCAAAGTGCCAGCCGTCCGGTGCGTCCTTGGCGGTGTAGCGTACCGCGGGGATGGTGGCAGTCCATGGCCGGGTGTAGACGGTGGGGTCGGTGATTTTCGCGACGTAGTTATAGCGCTTGCCGTCGGGGGAGAAGATGTAGCGTTCCTCGATGTGTACGTTCTCGCTGGCAAACTCGCCGGTGCGGCCAAACAAGGCCTTGCCGTTGTTGTTGGTGACGTCCACCACCAGCGTGTTGCCTTCCCAGTGGCCGCGGGAGTCGGCGTTCCACAGCTTGATGGCGGGCGGCAGGTGGGGTTTGCCGTCCAGGTGGATGACGCGGGTGCCGGAGTTGAACAGAAACACCACGTAGCCGGGGAACTGGCGGATCTCGTAGCCGTGCCAGATGAAGGACTTGGGCACGCCGCCGGGGGCGCAGCGGGCCAGCGGCTCGATGTATTTCGGCTCGGTGGGGTTGAAGAAGTGGGCCAGGAAGTCTTCCTGGGCGGCCTTCGCCCACGGCTGGAAGGGCACCTGCCCGTCGGCGGGATCGCTGACCCGGCTCGGCGCGCGTTCGGCCCGCGGGCCCAGCTTGCGGTTGCGGGTCTGCGGATCGCCGGGGATGCCGCCCTGCGGATCGGTCCAGTTGTTGTGGTTGCCTACGGTGTTGGACCAGTGGCCCTGTACGTCGGGCTGGCCGTCGGCCAGGCGCGGGCCGCTCCACTTGCCGGATTCGATGGCGGGAAAAGACTTCTCGATGAAGATGCCGCGGGTCGGTGGCGTCCGCGGCGCGGCCTGCTGGGCAGCAGCAAGGACAGGCAGGATTGCCAGAAGGCCGACAGCAAGGGCTGTGGGCCGGCGGGGGCGGCTATGGTTTTCATGTGTCATGGACTCCTCCCTCACGGCTTGGGCGGGTAGTGCGGGTCATAGTCGAGGGTGTAGCAGTAGTTCTCGACGAGTTGGAAGTTCTTCTCGCGGTGCCGGTGCAGCAGCACACCAAGGGTCCACGGGCGGCTGTAGACCTGTGGGTCGTCGAGGGTGGCCTTGTATTCGATGGTGTTGGCGTCGAGGTAGCGCCAGCGCTCCACCACGTGGAGGGCGTCGCTGTGGAAGTTGCCGGCGCGGTCGAGCCAGGTCTCGTCGTTGAAGTGCTTCGCGTCCACTACCAGGGTGTCGCCTTCCCAGCGGGCGCGGGAGTCGCCGAGCCACCAGTCGTTGGGTACCTTGGGATGGTCGGTGCCGTTGGTGTGGATGGTGCGTACCGAGTGGCCGAACTGGAACAGCAGGGTCAGGTCGCGCTCGCGCTGGAAGATCTGGAAGGGTTCCGGGTAGTAGATGCCGCGCGGCACGCCGAGGGTGAAGCACTTCAGGCGCGGGTCGGCGCTGTTGCGGGCCTCAAAGTTCTTGCGGCGCTGCTCCAGGGCTTTGGGCAGGTAGGGGATGGCGTCGCCCTCGACGATGCCGGGGCTGGGCGGCGCGTCCTTGCGCGTGGCGTGGGGCTCCAGGTCGTAGTCGGCGGCGCTGGTGGTCTGCCAGATGCCGGAGAAGTCGGGCTTGCCGTTGGCGAGGCGGGGAATGCGTTCCCCGTGGGCCGCCTGGCCGGGTTTGCCGGCGGCGCCGGCCAGCGGTGGCAGGGCCGCAGCCAGCGTGGCGCACAGCAGGGCCAGGCCGAAGGCCCGCCGGGTGGTGGTGTGTGTCATCAGCTCGGAGTGGGGGTTTGGGAGTGTTGGGGGCGTCGGGGAATCTTCAGGGCAATCCGTGCGCTCAGGGCTTGCGGCGGGACGCGCGCAGGCGCCGCAGCCAAACGCCCAGGCCCAGAAACACGCCCGCCAGCACGACCAGCGCAGGCCGCAGCAGGCTCCCGGTATCGGGATCCTGGCTGCGGGTCCATTCGAGCAGGGCGGCGCCGACGGTCGACGCGATGGACAGGGTGGCCGCCCCCAGGATGGTGGCGATGGCCAGGGCGAGCACGTTTCTGCTGCCGATGCGGGGAAAGGCGCCGCGGGGCAAGGGCATGGGCGAGGGGGCGGTGGTCGGCCTTAACGGGGTGCGGTGGGGCTGTCCTGGGCGCCGCCGGTCTGGAAGCTGCGGCCGTCGGCCAGCGCGACGGATACCGAGTAGCCGAAGGGGCCGCCGTTCTTGGCCTTGTAGCCCTTGACCCGGACTTCGGTGCCGGGGGGCAGTTCAGCCTTGGTCAGCCCTTTCTGTGCCAGCGTGAAGGGCGCGCCGAATTCGACGCCCCAGTTGGTCACCGTGCCGTCGGGGTTCTTGACGTCGAAGTACAGCCAGCTGTGGGGATTGACCCACTTGGCCTTGGTGACGGTGCCCTTCAGTTCGAGGGGTTGGTCGGCATCGAACTCGGCGGCGAAGGCGTGGTGCGCATGGGCCGGCAGGGTGCTGCCGGCCAGCAGCGCAATGAGGGCCAGCGCCGGCAGCCGTGCAGTAAGGGAGGCAGTGGTGGACATGGGGGTTCTCGTGTTTGCTGTTGCACACATCGAGCAAATCCGGGGCCATCGTGGAGGCTGTCGCCAGGGCGTGGCGTAGCATGCGTTCCGGGGCGAAATAAATGCCTTGTGAAACAAGCATGCACCGCCTATGACCGGCGGCCGCGCACGGCTGCCCGGCCCCAATATCGCGGGGCCGGGCAGCCGTGCGGGCTGCTGCCTGCCGAACAGCAGGGCAACCGCGTTTCGTGGATTTCAACAGTTGTGGGCGACGCTGCACCGGAGATGCGGGTCCGGGGCATGAAGATCGGCAGGCGCGGAAGTTGCCTGCAGTGGATCTGCGCCGGTACTCGGGCGAACGGGCAAAAAATGCGAACGGGGTTCGTCGCCGCCCGGCGTTCTTCCGTAAAATGACGATCAAATGAAAAACAATCTCCTTGCTCTGGCCCTGATGGGGCTGCTCAGCGTAGGCCAGGCGGCCGCCTCGGAGCCGGTTACCGGCAATCCCGACCACGAGGCGCTGCTGTCCAGCGCCGACCCGCGCCAGGCCGCCAACAAGCGCCTGGTCTACGATTTCTGGCGCGAGGTGTTCGAGGGCGGACACCTGGAACTGGCCGACAAATACCTGGCCGAGTCCTACATTCAACACAACCCGCGGGTGCCCACCGGGCGTGCCGGCTTCGTCGAGTTCTTCGGCAAGGTCACCAGGCCGAAGCCGATCGAGTCCCGCGTGCGCACGCCCATCGTCAGCATCATTGCCGAGGGTGAACTGGTGCTGCTGAGCTTCGTGCGCGAATATCCGGATGCCCGCGAGCCGGGCAAGAGCTACACGTCCACCTGGTTCGACCTTTTCCGGGTGCGGGATGGGCGTATCGTCGAGCACTGGGATGCCGCAACCCGCCCGTAATCTCATCGCCGCTGGCGTCCATGTCCGCCCGGGCCGCGCCGCGGACGTGGATGCCGTGGCCCGCCTGCTGGTGCGAACCTGGCGCACCAACTATCGCGGCCTGGTGTCCGACGCCTTTCTGGACCGCCTGAGCCCCGAGGAGCAGGCGGCGCGCCAGCTGCGCCTGATGACCCGGCCGGGGGCCTGCTACCGGGTGGCCGTCGAGGGCAGCACGGTGCTGGGTTTTGCCTGTGGCGGTCCGGCTCGCGATCCGGCCGACTGCTGGCGCCTGGAGCTGTACGCCCTTTACGTGGCGCCGCGTCTGCAAGGCCAGGGCATCGGCCGGCGTCTGCTCGAAGCCCTGTGGCGCGATCTCGGGGTGGAGGGGGGCGACGAGCTGGGGGTGTGGGTGCTGGCCGCCAATGACGAGGCCCGCGCCTTTTACGAGCGCCTCGGCGGCCGGCCGCGTTCCGCCGGCTGGCTCGATCTGGGCAGCCGGCGTTATCCGCAGGTTTCCTATGTGCTCGATCCGCCGGGCGTCGGCGGCAGGGCACGCGTCGCGAACTGAATGGATGGCGGTGATGGTGGATTCCTGGCCGGGGCGCGCCCCCGACGCCGGCGCCGTGCGGCGCCTGGGTCCGTATCTGTTGGTGGCGGCGCTCCTGCATGGCCTGGCCGGCCTGGGGTTGAGGCTGCCTGACCCGGCCGGAACGCAGGTGCCACCGCCGCTGCGCTTGAGCTGGAGCAAGCCGCCATCTCCGGCCGTTGTCCCACTGCGGCAACAGCCGTCCGAATCGTCACCTGAACCGGTGAGCACATCCGGCTCCCGCAACCTGCGCGGAGCGGTGGCCATCGCGCCTGCCCGCGTGCCACGGGTTGCAATTCCAGAGCCACCAGCGCCGGCTGCCGTCACACCGCCGAATCCATCCGCCCCTGCCGTGGAGCCAGTACGTGCACCGGCCGGTGCCGATCTGCTGGAGGGGGCCCGGCGGATGGCGCGGGATATCGGCCGCGAAGCGGCACGGGAAGGGGGCGTGAGCGGTAGTGCTGTGGCCGTCGTGCGCGCCACCCCTTCTGCGGTCGACCGTGCCGTGCTGCCGGAACTGGACCGGGCCCTGCGCAAGCGTCCCGCCGGCGAGGAGCGGCTCGGCGGTGGCATCCTGCGGATCACCACCGAGTCGGGACGTGTCTATTGCCTCAAACCTCCGTCGGATCTCGTTCGCGACGGTCCGGTCGAGCCCCTGGCAGTGCCGACGAATTGTCCGTGACGGGAAGGGGCGGCAGAGCGGATATACCGGGACAAGGGGCGCGATGCCGTCGGTGGCTCACGACGTCATCATGCTGTGCCTGAATCCCCGGTTGGCGCTCAGGAGTGCGTTGGCCTGGCGGATGCGCCGCCAATGGAGCGTCCACAGGGGGAGGGCGGCGAGTCCGGCGATCAGGCCGATGTCGTTGGGCAGCAGGGAGACGATCTGGGCGGAACACCAGCCGATCCCGCTCAGCGCACCGAAATTCCGGAACTGCCCGAAGACCGCATTCTGGCTCGATTCCCGCCGCAGGGAGCGGGTTACGTTGAGGATGATGAAGAAATCCTCGATGAAGTTGTACGGGATGAGGAACATCAGCCACACGCTGCGCGGGGAGGCTGCGCGGGAGCGTGGATGGATGAGCGACAGGGTGGTATGGAGGTCGCGGCAGTAGAGGAAGACCAGTGACAGGAACAGCAGGCCGATGGCGATGCTGCCCGGAACGCCGAAGGCCGCGAGCTCCCGCAGGATGCCGCCGCCCGCCGAAGGGGATATGAAGGGAAGCCCCAGCCCCAGTGCGACGGGGACTGTCAGGCACAGCTTGAGGGCGAGCAGGGCGGAGATTCGACTCATGTTCTGGAGTGCCTCCAGTCGATGGCCTGGTCGATCAGGGCGAATGCGGTCAATCCACGGGTCTCGATGAATGCCAAGGCAGTCTCCGGAGCGGCAATTCAGCTACGCCGCGGCTCGCGTTTGAGTATGCCTAATGGATCTGTTTGAATTGACTGCGATGATAATGTAATAAATTGATTCTTTGCGCAGGCACTTTGCCCGTTTTGAGGGGCGCGTGTCGGGAGGCCACGAAAGTGCTTCGGCAGTGGGCGGCATACGCCGTGCGGTCTGCTCGTGGAAGAGAAGTGGCCGCCATGCCCGGATGGCAGAGGCAGCGGAGGATCAGGTGCGGGCGGAAGCGCACGGCGCGCATGGCACGCTCGCTACCGGAACGGAAGAACCAGAGGCGTGAAGGAGGGCATGGCCGCTCTCCGCGTGATCGCCACCGCGGAGAGCGTGTGCTATTTGTGAGGCGAGGCCTCAGCGTCGTACCGGGGCTTCGCTGCCCTGGGCTACGCGGCGCCGGGGCGTGAGGAGTTCGATCTCGTCGGCGACGATGCGGGTGGCCTCTTGCAGCAGCACGTCCTTGCGGCCCTTGAGGGCTTTTTCGGAGTCGAGTTCGGCGCGCAGGCTGCGCTCCCCGGCTTGCAGACCATCGTCACCCAGGTGGGCGGCGGCTGTGGCGCCGGCGCGCTGGCGCAGGCGCGCTTCGCGGGCCTCCTTCTCGCGCTTGCGTTCTTCTTCTTGCAGAGAGAGCTCCTGCTTCTCGCGCAGCTTGAGGGCTTCGGCGACGTCTTCGGCCAGTTCGCGCAGTTCCTTTTCCTTGGCGGCGCGGGCTTCGTGGCGACGTTGCAGGTCGGGCAGGATGGCCTGCAGCTCGGAGGCCGGCCGATAGCTGGCGGGCGGGATCTGGATCGCCGGCAGGGCATTGTCGAAGCCCGTTTCGCCGAACTCCTTGGCCTCGAAGGCGGAGGGGAAGCGGATGTCGGGCGTCACGCCGTTGAGCTGGGTGGTGCCGCCGTTGATGCGGAAGAACTGGGCGATGGTCATCTTCAGCTCGCCGAACTGGGGCTGCTTGTTCTTGGCGATTTCGTCCAGATCGATGAGGGTCTGCACGGTGCCCTTGCCGAAGCTCGGCTCGCCGATGAGCAGCGCCCGGCCGTGGTCCTGCAGGGCGGCGGCGAGGATTTCCGACGCCGAGGCCGAGCCGCGGTTGATCATCACCGCCAGCGGGCCGTCCCAGGCGGCGCCGGGGTGTTCGTCGCTTTCCACCTCGATCTGGCCTTGCGAGTTGCGCTGCTGGACGACGGGGCCCTTGTCGATGAACAGGCCCGTCAGTTCGACGGCTTCGCGCAGGGAGCCGCCGCCGTTGTCGCGCAGGTCGAGGATCAGGCCTTCGACGCGTTCCTTCTTGAGTTCGCCGATCAGGCGGGCCACATCGCGGCTGGCGCTGCGATAGTCCTTGTCGCCGCGGCGGCGGCCCTCGAAGTCCTCGTAGAAGGCGGGCAGGGTGATGACGCCGATGCGCTGGCTCTTGCCGTTCACTTCGACGCGGGAGACGGATTTCCTGGCGGCCTGTTCCTCGAGCTTGATCTTGTCGCGGACCAGGGTGATGGTCTTGTGGCGACCGTCGGGGCCGCTGTTGGCGGGCAGGATGTCGAGGACCACGCGGGTGTCTTTGGTGCCGCGGATCAGCTTGACGGCTTCGTCCACGCGGGCGCCGACCAGGTCGGCCATCGCTGCGCCTTCGCCTTGGGCCACCCCGACGATGCGGTCGCCCACGCCGAGCTGACCGGAGCGCGCTGCCGGGCCGCCCGGGGTGAGTTCGCGGATCGTGATGTAGTCGTCGCGCTCCTGCAGCACGGCGCCGATGCCCACCAGCGACAGGCGCATCGAGATGTCGAAGGAGTCCGCCGAGCCGCGCCCCAGGTAGCTGGTATGCGGCTCGATGGTGCCTGCATAGGCGTTCATGAAGATCTGGAAGACGTCGTCGCTCTTGTTCTTGGCGCCGCGGGCGATGAAGCTCTCGTAACGCTTGTCGAGGGTTTCGCGGATGCCCTTGTCGTCCTTGCCGGCGAGGCGCAGGCGCAGCCAGTCGTTCTTGACGCGCTTGCGCCACAGGTCCTGCGCCTCGGCGTCGTCCTTCGGCCAGGCCGCCTTGCTGCGGTCGAGGGGGTAGCTCTCGGCCACGCTGAAGTCGAAGCCACTGGCCAGCTGGGCACGTGCGTAGGCGAGGCGCTCGGCGGAGCGCTCCTGGTAGCGCCGGAAGATCGCGAAGGGGCCGTCAAGTTCGCCTTGCAGGATGGCGTCGTCGAGCTGGGTCCGCAGATCGGCGAAGCCGTCGATGTCGGCCTGGGTGAAGAACAGGCGTTCCGGATCGAGGGACTTGAGGTAGGCATCGAAGATCTTTGCCGACAACGCGTCGTCGAGGGGCTTCACCGCGTAGTGGTAGCGGCTCAGGAACATCGAGCTGAGGTAGGCCGCCTGCGCCTGCTCGGGTGTCGGCGTGAGGCGCGGCGGCGGGGCATCCGCGAGTGCCGTGCCGCAGAAGGCCAGGGCCAGCAGGGTTCCGATCAGGCGCTTTTTCATGGGGCGATTACCAGGCGGGAGTGGTCGAGGTGGCGGCCGGTTGGGCCGGGGCCGGTTCGGGGGTCGGCAGCAGACCGCCGGCCACCGCGTAGGTGGCGCCGCCGGCGATCAGCAGCGAAAGCACAAAGGCTACCAGACCGCCCCCGCGCTTGGCATCGGAGGTGGGCAGCGGTGCATGCAGATCGGCCTCCTGCCAGCCGGTGATCATCGGCTTGACCAGATTCTCGCCCTTGACCCGCAGGTAGAAGGCGATGGCGCCGACGTGCAGGACGATCAGCGCCAGGAGGCCGTTCTGCAGCCAGGCGTGCCAGGAATGGAAGCTGTCGGAGGCGTCCTTGCCGACCAGGTCGGCGAGGGGGCCCTGGAAGGCGATGTCGTCATTGGTGAACAGGCCGGTGGCCGCCTGGGCGCCGACCAGGGCCAGCAGGCCCAGCACCGACAGGGCGCCGATCGGGTTGTGGCCGATGCCGCGCCATTCGCCGCGCAGGTAGGCGCGGATCGCGCCGGGGCCGCGCACGAAGCTGGCGAAGCGGGCGGTGGCGGAGCCGACGAAGCCCCACACGATGCGGAAGATCACCAGGCCGACGATCAGGTAGCCGGCGCGGCCATGCCATTCGATGAGATTGCCACCGATCTTGCCGGACACATAGGCGAAGGCGACGCTGATCACCAGCGACCAGTGGAAGAGACGGATGGGAAGGTCCCAGACGCGTTGTCGGTTCATGATTGCTCCTGGATATGGGGAAGGGATCCGGTTTTTCAAGTCGGGCCGGCGCCCGGGCTACAGGGGCGGGGGCGGATCACAGCCGGCCTCCGCCGGCGGCCTTGAAGAGCGCCACGCTGCCGGTCAGGCGGCGCACCATGATGTCGAGGCGGGCCCGTTCGGCGTTGAGGGCGACGGTCTGGGCGTTGGTCACATTGAGGTAGCTGACGGTGCCGGCCAGGTACTGGTTGTTCACCAGTTCGAGGGTTTCAGTGGCGGCGGCCAGGGCTTCGGCCTGCGCAGCGGCTTCGGCTTCGAGGGTCTGCAGCGCGGCCAGGTTGTCTTCCACCTCCTGGAAGGCGGTCTGCACGGTCAGGCGGTAGTTGGCGACGGTTTCGTCCCAGGCTGCGACGGCCTGGGCTTTCCGTGCGTCGCGGGCGCCGGCGTCGAACAGGGTCAGTGCGAGGTTGGGGCCGAGGGACCAGAAGTGGTTGGGCAGGGAGAACACCCGTTGCAGCGCGCTGCTCTGGGTGCCGCCGCTGGCGCCGAGGGTCAGGGTCGGGAAGAAGGCCGCTTGGGCGACGCCGATCTGTGCGTTGGCGGCTGCCACCCGGCGTTCGGCGGCGGCGATGTCGGGGCGCCGTTCGAGCAGCGTGGACGGCAGCAGGCCCGGCACGGCGGGCAGGTTCGGTGCTGCGCTGGAGGGAGCCAGCACCAGTTCGCCGGGGGCCCGTCCGGTCAGCACCGAGAGGGCGTGTTCGAGCTGCTTGCGTTGCACGTCCAGGTCGATCAGCTGGGCTTCGGCGGTCTTCAGCTGGGCTTGGGCCTGGGTGACGTCGGCACGGGCGGCGACGCCGGCGTCGAAGCGGTTGCGGGTGATGTCCGCGGAGCGCTTGTAGGCCGCAACGGTACGCACCAGCAGCGCGTGCTGGGCATCGTTGATGCGCAGCTGCAGGTAGGCCTGGACGACCGCCGCCTGGGCGCTCAACTGCACGCCGGCCAGGTCGGCGGCGACGGCGGCGGCACTGGCCGCGCTGGCTTCGTTGGTGCGGGCGATACGGCCCCACAGGTCGGCTTCCCAGCTGGCCGTGAGGGACAGCCGGCTTGTGTTGCGGGCCGGGATGCTGGCGGTGCTGCCGGTGGTCGTGCTGGTGGTGGCGCCCTGGCTGCGGGTGACCGCCAGGTTGCTGCCGAGGGTCGGGAAGTACTGGGCCTGGGCTGCGTCGAGCAGGGCGGTGGCCTGGCGGTAGCGCGCCTCGGCGATGCGGATGTTCTGATTGGCGCGGCCTGCTTCATCGACCAGGGTGTCCAGCTGGGCGTCGCCGAAGCGCTTCCACCATTCGCCGGCCTGCTGGCCGTCGCCGGGTTCGGCCAGCTTCCAGCCGGCGGCTTCCCGGAACTGTGCCGGCACGGCGGCTTCCGGGCGGTGGTGGTCGGGGCCGACGGCGCAGCCGGCGAGGGCGAGCAGGTTGAAGGAGACGAGGAGGCTATGCTTCATGGAGAAAGGCATGACGAGGAATGGGTGGAAACTCACGGCTGGGCGGTGGCCGGGCGGGCCGTGCGCCAGCGGCCGGCGGCGCGGCGCAGGCGGTCGAGTTGCAGGAAGACGACGGGGGTGGTGTACAGGGTCAACAGCTGGCTGAGAATCAGGCCGCCGACAATGGTGATGCCCAGCGGCTGGCGCATCTCGGCGCCGTCGCCGACGCCGAAGGCCAGCGGCAGCGCACCGAACAGGGCCGCCAGGGTGGTCATCATGATCGGCCGGAAGCGCAGCTGGCAGGCCTCGAAGATCGCCTCCCGCGGCGACAGGCCGCGGCTGCGTTCGGCGTCGATGGCGAAGTCCACCATCATGATGGCGTTCTTCTTGACGATGCCGATCAGCAGGATCACGCCGATCAGCGCGATGATCCCGAACTCGGTCTTGAACAGGATCAGCGCCAGGATCGCCCCGACGCCGGCCGACGGCAGCGTGGACAGGATGGTGATCGGATGGATCAGACTCTCGTAAAGGATGCCGAGGATCAGGTACACCGCCACGATGGCCGCCAGGATCAGCAGCGGCTGGCTTTGCAGCGAGGCCTGGAAGGCCTTGGCATTGCCCTGGAAGCTGCCGTGCACCGAGGTTGGCACGCCGATGCGGGCCATCTCCTGGCGTACTGCGTCGGTGGCCTCGGAAAGGGACGTGCCGAGCGGCAGGTTGAAGGAGATCGTGGTGGCCACGCTGGCGCCCTGATGGTTGACCGCCAGCGGCGTGGGGCCCGCGTCCCAGCGTGCGAAGGCGGCCAGCGGTACGCGATCGCCGTTCGGGCTGACGAAGAACAGGTCGTTGAGGACTTCCGGCCCTTGCAGATAGGCCGGCGGCGCTTCGAGGACCACCCGGTACTGGTTGAGCGGGCCGTAGATGGTGGACACCAGGCGCTGGCCGAACAGGTCGTTGAGGGTCGCGTTCACCAGGCGCTGGTTGAGCCCCAGGCGGGCCAGCGCGTCGCGATCGATACTCAGGAAGGTCTGTTCGCCCTTGTCCTGGCGGTCGGAGTTCACGTCCTCCAACTGGGGCAGCTTGCGCATCGCGTCGCGGATGCGCGGCTCCCAGGTCTTCAGGTCCTTCAGGGAGTCGGCCTGCAGCGTGAACTCGTACTGGGCGTTGGACATCCGCCCGCCCATCCGGATGTCCTGGGCGGCGACGAGGAACAGGTTGGCGCCGGGTACGTGGCCGAGCTTCCCGCGCAGGCGGGCGATCACCTCGTCGGCGCTGGCCTTGCGTTCGGTCAGCGGCTTGAGGGTGACGAACATCATCCCGCCACCGCCCCGCGGGCCGCCGCTGCCACCGGCATAGCCGACCACGTTGGCGACAGCCGGATCGCGGCCGACGATGTCGACGAAGCGCTCCAGCTTGCCGCGCATGGACTGGAAGGACGTGCGCTGATCGGCATCGATGAAACCCATGATGCGGCCGGTGTCCTGCTGCGGGAAGAATCCCTTCGGCACGACGCCATAGAGGTAAACGTTGAAGACCACGGTGCCGACCAGCACGCTGAGGGTGATCCACGGGTGGTTGAGGACCACCCGCAGGCTGCGTCCGTAGCCGTGGATCACGCCATCCATCAGGCGGGCGCCGAGTCCGGGGCGTGCGTCGGGGGCGGGCTTGGGGTGGGCGCGCAGCAGGCGTGCGCACATCATCGGGGTGAGGGTCAGGGACACCACCAGCGATACCAGGATCGCTGCCGACAGGGTGACCGCGAACTCCCGGAAGAAGCGTCCGACGATGCCGCCCATCAGCAGGATCGGCAGGAACACGGCGATCAGCGACAGGCTCATGGACAGCACCGTGAAGCTCACTTCGCGGGCACCCTTGAGGGCCGCGTCGAAGGGCTGCATGCCGGCCTCGATGTGGCGGCTGACGTTCTCCAGCACCACCACCGCGTCATCGACGACGAAGCCGGTGACGATGACCAGCGCCATCAGCGAGATGTTGTTCAGCGAAAAGCCGCACAGATACATCACTGCGAAGGTGCCGAGCAGGGATACCGGCACCGCCACGCTGGGGATGATCGCCGCGCGCACGTTGCGCAGGAACAGGAAGACCACCATGATCACCAGCGCCACCGACAGCAGCAGGGTGTGCTGGACCTCGCGCAGGGAGGCGCGGATGGTGACGGTGCGGTCGGCCACCACGTCGAGCTTAACGCCCGGGGGCAGCTCCTCGCGTAGCATCGGCAGTACTTCCATCATCCGTTCGACGGTCTCGATGACGTTGGCGTCCGGCTGGCGATTGATCAGCAGGATCACAGCCGGCTTGCCGTCGGCGATGCCGGCGTTGCGGGTGTCCTGTTCGCTGTCGGTCACGCGCGCCACGTCCTGCAGGCGCACCGCGGCACCGTTCTTCCACGACACGATGGTGGGGATGTAGTCGGCGGCCTTGGCAGCCTGATCGCTGGCGCCCAGCTGCCAGTGGCGCTGGCCGCTTTCGAGGCTGCCTTTGGGACGATTGACGTTGGCGTTGTCGATGGCCTGGCGCACGCTCTCCACGCCAATGCCGGCGGAAGCGAGGGTGGCCGGATCGACTTCGACGCGTACCGCCGGCAGGGAGCCGCCACCCAGGTTGACCTGGCCGACGCCCTTCACTTGGGCCAGCCGCTGGGCCAGCACGGTGGAGGCGAAGTCGTACATGTCGGCCCGCGAGACGGTGTCCGAGGTCATCGACAGGATCAGCACCGGCGCGTCGGCCGGGTTGATCTTGCGGTAGCTGGGGTTGCCGGCCATGCCGCTGGGCAGTTGCGGGCGGGTCGCGTTGATGGCGGCCTGCACGCTTTTGGCGGCAGACTCCACATCCTGGTCCAGGTCCATCTGGACGGTGATGCGGGTGTTGCCGAGGGTGCTGGTGGACGTCAGCTCGGTGACCCCGGCGATGGTGCCGAAGGCCCGCTCCAGCGGCGTTGCGACGGTGGCCGCCATGGTCTCAGGGCTGGCACCGGGCAGGTTGGCGGATACCGAGATGGTCGGGTAATCCACCTGTGGCAAGGCCGCCACCGGCAGTAGCTTGTAGGCGACCAGCCCGACCAAGGCGATAGCCAGGCCGAGCAGGGATGTGGCGACCGGGCGCCGGATGAAAACAGACGAGATGCTCATGCCGGACGGTCTGCCGTGGTCGGCTCAGCCGAGCCCTTGACGCGCCGCGCCAAGCGGTCGAAGGCCAGGTAGATCACCGGCGTGGTGAAGATCGTCAGCACCTGGCTGACCAGCAGGCCGCCGACCATCGTGATGCCCAGCGGCTGGCGCAGCTCGGAACCGACGCCGTTGCCGAGCATCAGCGGCAGCGCACCGAGCAGCGCGGCGAGGGTGGTCATCAGGATCGGCCGGAAGCGCAGCAGGCAGGCCTGGTAGATCGCCTCGCGGGGCGACAGGCCGCGTTCCCGCTCGGCCTCCAGCGCGAAATCGATCATCATGATGGCGTTCTTCTTGACGATGCCGATCAGGAGAATGATCCCGATGATGCCGATCATCCCCAGCTCGTGGCCGGACACCAAGAGCGCCAGCAGTGCGCCGACGCCGGCCGACGGCAGCGTGGACAGGATGGTGATCGGGTGGATGTAGCTCTCGTAGAGCACGCCCAGCACGATGTACATGGTGATCACGGCGGCGAGGATCAGCAGCAGGGTGTTGTCCAGCGAAGCCTGGAAGGCCAGCGCGGCGCCCTGGAAGCTGCTGCGGATGTTGCGCGGAAGGCCCAGTTCCGCCTCGGCGGTGTGGATCGCCTTGACGGCGTCGCCGAGGGCCACGCCCGGCGCCAGGTTGAAGGACAGGGTCACCGCCGGGAACTGGCCGATGTGATTGACTGCCAGCAGGGTTTTCCGCTCGCTGATGCGCGCCACCGAGGACAGTGGTACGGTGCGCCCGTTGGCGGCGGGTACGTAGATGTGTTCGAGGGCCGCCGGGCTGCGCTGGAAGTCCGGCGCCACCTCCAGCACCACCCGGTACAAGGCCGACTGCGTGAAGATGTTGGATACCTGACGCTGGCCGAAGGCACTGTACAGCGCGTTGTCGATGGCTGCCGGAGTGATGCCGAGGCGGCCGGCGCTGTCCCGGTCGATGTCCACGAAGGCCTGGGTGCCCTGGTTCTGAAGGTCGCTGGCCACGTCGGCCAGTTCGGGCAGGCTGCGCAGCTTTTCGAGCAGGCGCCCGGACCACTGGGCGAGCAGGCTCTCGTTGGTGCTCTCCAGGCTGAACTGGTACTGGGTGCGCGACAGGCGGTCCTCGATGGAGAGATCCTGCACCGGCTGCATGTACAGTTTGGTGTCGGGTCGGCGTACTTCCAGGCGTTCCTGCAGGCGGCGGATCACTTCGCCGACGTCGGCGCTGCGATCTTCCTTGGGTTTCAGCTTGATCAGCATGCGGCCGCTGTTGAGGGTGGTGTTGGTGCCGTCCACGCCGATGAAGGACGACAGGTTCTCCACCGCCGGGTCTTCCAGCACGATGTTCGCCAGTGCGTGTTGCCGTTCGGCCATAGCGGTGAAGGAGATGTCCTGCGGGGCGTCGGAGATGGCCTGGATCAGCCCTGTGTCCTGGGCCGGGAAGAAGCCCTTGGGGATGAACACGTAGAGCAGCACCGTCAGCGTGAGGGTGCCGAGGGCCACCAGCAGGGTGAGGCCCTGGCGGTCGAGTACCCAGGTGAGCATGCGCGCGTAGCGGTCCACGATGGCCTGGAAGAAGGCTCCGTTATCGTCGTGGCGGTGGCCGACGGGCTTTAGCAGGCGCGCCGACATCATCGGCGTGAGGGTCAGGGAGACCACGGCGGAGATCAGGATCGATACCGCCAGGGTGATGGCGAATTCGCGAAACAGGCGCCCGACCACGTCGGCCATAAAGATCAATGGGATCAGTACGGCGATCAGCGAGACGGTCAGGGAGATGATCGTGAAACCGATCTGCCTGGCGCCTTTCAGCGCTGCCTCCAGCGGCGTTTCGCCTTCCTCCACGTGGCGGCTGATGTTCTCGATCATAACGATGGCGTCGTCCACCACGAAGCCGGTGGCGATGGTCAGTGCCATCAGGGTCAGGTTGTTGACGCTGAAGCCGGCGGCGTACATCACCGCGAAGGTGCCCACCAGCGACAGGGGCACAGCGACGGCCGGGATGATGGTGGCCGGCAGGCTGCGCAGGAACAGGTAGATCACGCCGACCACCAGCGCCACGGCGAGGGCCAGTTCGAACTGCACATCGTGCACCGAGGCGCGGATCGAGGTGGTGCGGTCGGTCAGCAGGCGCAGGTCCACCGAAGTGGGCAGGTCGGCCTCCAGCTGAGGCAGCAGCGCGCGTACGCGCTCGGCGGTTTCGATGACGTTGGCACCGGGCTGGCGCTGGATGTTGATGATGACTGCCGGGTTGCGGTCGGCCCAGGCCGCCAGGCGGGTGTTCTCGGCGCCCTCAATGGCCTCGGCCACGTCGGACAGGCGGATCGGCGCGCCGTTCTTCCAGGCAATGGTCAGGTTGCGGTAGTCGTCGGCGGACTTCAACTGGTCGTTGGCGTCCAGCGTGGTGGCGCGGACGGGACCGTCGAAGCTGCCCTTGGCCATGTTGGCGTTGGCGTTGGCGATGGCGCTGCGCACGTCCTCGAGGCTGAGGCCGGCCGAGGCCAGGGCCTGGGGATTGACCTGCACGCGTACTGCCGGGCGCAGCCCGCCGCCGATGGTGACGAGGCCGATGCCCGGCAGCTGGGAGATCTTCATCGCCACGCGGGTGTCCACCAGGTCCGCCAGCTTGGCCAGCGGCAGGCTCGACGAGCTGACGGCGAGGGTAAGGATCGGCGCGTCGGCCGGGTTGACCTTGCTGTACACCGGCGGCATCGGCAGATCCTGGGGCAGGAAGCTGCCGGCGTTGGCGATGGCCGACTGAACCTGCTGTTCGGCCACGTCCATCGCCAGTGACAGGTCGAACTGCAGGGTGATGACGGAGATGCCTTCGCCGCTGGTGGACGACATGCGCTTGAGGCCCGGCATCTGGCCGAACTGACGTTCCAGCGGGGCGGTGATCGCCGACGTGGTGACATCCGGGCTGGCGCCGGGATAGCGGGTGGCGATCTGGATCGTCGGGTATTCCACCTCGGGCAGCGCCGACACCGGCAGGATCTTGTAGGCGATCAGGCCGACCAGCAGGATCGCCACCATCAGCAGCGAGGTGGCGACAGGGCGGAGGATGAAGGTGCGGGACGGGTTCATGCCGGCTTCTTGCGTTCGCCGCGACGTTCACCATCGCCACCGCCGTTTTCGCCCCCTTGTTTGGCTTCGCCTCGGCCGCCTTCGCCGCGGTGGCGGCCACCTCCCTGGCGGGAGTCGGGCGACGAAAGCTCTACCGGGGCGCCGTCGCGCAGGCGGTCCACGCCGTCCACGACGATCTTCTCGCCGACCGACAGGCCCGATTCGATGGCTACGATGTCTGCGGTGGCCGGGCCGGTGACCACCGGACGCATGCTGGCGGTCTTCTCCTGCTCGTTGATCACGTAGACAAAATTGCCCTGGTTGCCCTTGAGAATGGCCGCCGACGGGACCAGCACCGCATCGTGGCGGGTGTCCACACGCAGGCGCGCGCTGACGAACTGGTTGGGGAAGAGGGTGCCGTCCTTGTTGTCGAACTGGGCCTTCAGCTTGACCGTGCCGGTGCTGGTGTCGATCAGGTTGTCGGTGCTGACCAGGCGGCCGCCGGCCAGCTTGGTGCGGCCATCCCGGTCCCAGGCTTCCACGCTGAGGCCCTTGCCCTTCTTGATCTGGGCCTGCACGGCCGGCAGGTTGGAGGCGGGGATCGAGAACAGCACGGTGATCGGCTGGGTCTGGGTGAGGATGACCAGCCCGTTGGTGTCGGCGGCGCGCACCATGTTGCCGGCATCCACTTGGCGCAGGCCAAGGGTGCCGGGCACCGGCGCGGTGACGCGGGTGAAGCCGAGGTTCAGGCGGGCAGTATCCACCAGCGCCCGGTCGGTCAGGACGGTGCCTTCCAGTTGGCGAACCTGGGCTTCCTGGGCATCCACCTGTTGGCGGGCGATGGAGTCCTTGGCGAGCAGGCCGCGGTAGCGTTCCAGGTCCAGGCGGGCATTGGCGAGCAGGGCTTCGTCGCGCTGCAGCTGACCCGTGGCCTGGTCGAGGGCGGCCTTGAAGGGGCGCGGGTCGATCTCTGCCAGCAGGTCGCCGGCCTTGACCTGCTGGCCGTCGCCGAAGGCGATTTTTTGCAACTGGCCATCCACGCGGGGCTTGATCGTCACGGTGTTGAGGGCGGTGACGGTGCCGATGGCGTTCACATTCACGTCGATGTCGCCGGCGCGGGAGGCGGCGGTCTGCACTGGTACCGGGCGGTTGCCGAAGTCCCGGTTGCGTCCGCCCTTGCCGCGCGGTCCATCGCCACGGGGGCCGTCATTGCGCGGGCCTGCCTCGGCCTTCTTGGTCTCGGCGGCCTCGCCGGGACGGTAATAGGTGGCCGTTCCTGCCGCGGCGGCGAGCAGGACGGCGATCGAGGTCCAGATGACTTTCTTTTTCATGGGCTGGTATCGGATGTCGGTGCGTATTTGAGCGCACCGGGGCAATTCGAAGGGCCGGAGGGCAATTCGTTCTTACGCGACATTGCAGGTTTCGTGCCGTTGTTTTTTCTCTTTTCGAGAAAAACTATTCCGTATTCGATTCAATCGCTCAAACACCTGAAATCTGCTGTCGGGTGGCGTTTTCGTCGCTATGTTCTCGGAATGGCAGGAAATTGCCGTTGGGCGGTGGACTGACCGAAATGGGTTGATTTGCCAGCATGGGTGTTGCGCAGCTGTTGAATGATCAGCAGCGGACTTCTATTCGTCCGGCCGGAAACTCCATTTCGGGCTGAGAAGAAGCGCAGCCAGTGACAGCAGGCTGATCAAAATGGCCGAGCCGAGCAGCAGGTTGTTTTCGCCGAGGCGTTCCGGGTAGATGCTGACGCCGGCGGCGAGCCCGATGCCGTTGCCGCCGGCCACCAGCACGGCGGCCGCAAAATCATGGAAGCGCCTGGCCTTGTTGGCAACTGCCGCCCATTGGGGGTCGGTGTTGTAGCTGGGCAGGCCATGGCTGTCGAGTTCCAGCCTTTCCAATGAAGAGACGAAGCGGCGCAAATTGGTGATGGCCCGTTCAGCCTTGAAATTGAGGAAGGCCAGGCAGGTGGATGCCACCGGAAAGCCCAGTATCAGCCATTCGACGGGAACATGCCCGGCAATCACGCCCGGCTTCAGCGCGACGAGGGCCGCCAGCATGCTGACGACCAGCGTCACATAAAGCGCCAGCGCCTGCTGGCGCTGGGCGATGCGGGCATTTATTTCCTGATAGGCGGCAATGAAACGGTAATTGGCGTCGACGTAGGATTTGCCGGCCATCGTATTAGTCGATCAATTGCATGCGTTTCAAATGGGTGCGCAGGACATTGCGGGAAATGCCCAGCAGGCGTGCGGTGCGGACTTGATTGAGGTGTTCCCATTCGTAGGCGGTATTGATGGTGTGATCGACGATATGGTCGAACAGGCCTTCCTTGCCTTCTTCGAACAACCCCTTCAGGTAACGGGTGAATGAATCTTCGAGGTCGGCCGGCGTGGCCGGCTGGTCGCGGGGCGTGCGGTCGATCTGCGGGCCCAGCAGATGCAGGTCTTCCGCTTCGATCTGTTTGCCGTGGAAGACCAGCAGGGCCCGATGGATGACGTTTTCGAGCTCGCGGATATTGCCCGGCCACTGGTATTCGAGCAGGGCCCTTTCCGCCTGTGCGGAGATTCCGGGTTCGGCAATGTCCAGGCGGCTGGCATATTTGTGGATGAAATGACGGGCCAGCGGAATGATATCGCGCGGACGCTCGCGCAGAATTGGCAGATCGAGGGAAACGACTTTCAGCCGGTAATAGAGATCCTCACGGAAACGCCCTTCGGCAACCGCCTTTTCCAGATCAACGTTGGTGGCGGCGATCAGGCGGACGTCTACCTTAACCGGCTTGCGGGCACCGATCCGCACCACTTCACCCTCCTGCAGCACGCGCAGCAGCTTGACCTGCATTGGCAGCGGCAGGTCGCCGATTTCGTCGAGGAAGAGGGTGCCGCCGTTGGCCGCCTCGAACCAGCCGGCCTTGGAGGTGATTGCGCCGGTGAATGCTCCCTTTTCGAAGCCGAACAATTCGCTTTCGAAAAGCGTTTCGGAAAAGGCCCCGCAATTGATCGCCAGGAAAGGCTGGCCAGCCCGCAGGCTTGAGAGATGCACTTGGCGCGCCACCAATTCCTTGCCCGTGCCGGTCTCGCCAATGATCAGGATATTGGCGTTGCTCGGTGCCACCCGGTCGATCAGGGACAGCAATTGCAGCGAGCGCGGGTCGGCAAAGACCACGGCGCTGGCGCGAACCGACATGGAAACCGAGCGGGGGTCGGGGAAGGTAATGATGTGCGAGGCGTGGTTCATTTTTCGTCGGACCGGGGGTTTCTATTGGCGCTCATTGTAGGTTCGGAGTTCCCCTACAAAAAACAAAGAATTTCTGGAATACATATCTGTGCCTTTGTCAGCACAACTGTTGGCTGTTCACCAGTGGGTCTGCTCAACGATCAGCAAGTGAAATAGGTGATTCCCGGTCAGTGCCTGAATTTGTCTGTTTTTAAAGGATTTTTATTTCTGGCATGGAGCGTGCGAGGTAGGCTCCGAAGGCATTTTCTGATTCCGCTGGCGGCGATTTCATATTCGAATTTTGAATTAGCTTATTCCGTTTTGCGGCTTTTTGCCTCTTTCCTCGATATTTCGGCGCCCTGTCCTGCCGATCCTGTTTATCAGTTTGGAGAATTAGCATGTTCAATTTTGAGATAACCAAGGGACGTTCCCGTATTTCGGCCGTCATTGCCTCGGTCATGATCGCCGCCTCGGGTGCCGCCTTCTCCGGTTCGGTATTGGCCCAGCCGAGCGCTGCCGTCGCCCCGGCCGAGTCTTCGGCTCCCGCGTCCGCCCCTGCCGCTCCCGTGAGCACCGAGCTGCACGCCGCCAAGCCGGCCGCGACCGAGTCCGTCGACAACCCCTACGGTCTTGAGGCTCTGTGGAAGGGCAGCGACGCGATCACCAAAACCGTGTTGCTGATCCTGCTGTCCATGAGTATCGGCAGCTGGTACATCATCGTTGTGAAGCTCCTGGAGCAGGCCAAGATCGGTCGCCAGGCCAAGAAGACCACCGACAGCTTCTGGAACGCCGGTTCGGTTCAGCAAGGTGCCGAGAACCTCGAGGGTTCCAGCCCGTTCCGCTTCATCGCCGAAGCTGGCATCGAAGCGACCAAGAAGCATGACGGCCTGCTGCAGCACGTGGGCTTCAACGAGTGGGTCACGCTCAGCATCCAGCGCGCCATCGAACGCATCCAGAGCCGTCTGCAGGGCGGTCTGGCCTTCCTGGCGACGGTCGGCTCCACCGCCCCGTTCGTCGGCCTGTTCGGTACCGTGTGGGGTATCTATCACGCGCTGACCGCCATTGGCGTGGCTGGCCAGGCTTCCATCGACAAGGTGGCCGGCCCGGTGGGCGAAGCGCTGATCATGACCGCCATCGGTCTGGCCGTCGCGGTGCCGGCGGTGCTGGGTTACAACTGGCTGGTTCGCCGCAACAAGAGCGTGCTGGACGACGTCCGCGCCTTTGGCAGCGACCTGCACTCGGTCATCCTGGCTTCCGCCAGCAAGGCTTGATCCCCGGAGCGGAATGCCATGGCCATCAGTGCTGCACCCGCCGAGGGAGATGACGACGCCGTGATCGCCGCGATCAACACCACGCCGCTGGTTGACGTGATGCTCGTGCTGTTGATCATCTTCCTCATCACCATCCCGGTCGCCACCACCTCGGTGGCGGTCGAGTTGCCCAAGGAAACCGTCGAGGTCCGGGAGTCTAAACCCGAGAATCTGGTCATCTCGGTGGACAAGAGCAACGCCATCTATATCCAGGATTCGAGGGTCGCCAGTACCGGGGCGCTGGTGGAGCATCTGAAGAAGGTTTCCGCGCTGCGTCCGCAGCCCGAGGTTCAGATCCGCGGCGACCTGACGGCCCAGTACGAAGGCGTCGGCAAGATCCTGTATGCGTGCCAGCGTGCCGGTATCGCCAAGGTGGCCTTTATCACCGAACCGCCGGCCCGTGGCGGCTGAAAGGGAGCTAAATCATGGGTATGAACGTAGGTTCGAGCAGCAGCAGTGACGCCGACGTGATGGTGGACATCAACACCACGCCGCTCATCGACGTGATGCTGGTGCTCCTGATCATGCTGATCATCACGATCCCGATCCAGCTGCATGCGGTCAATCTGAACCTGCCGGTCGGCACACCGCCGCCCAGCGATGTGAAGCCGGAGGTCGTGAAGATCGACGTGGATGCCAGGAGCGTCGTGCATTGGCAGGGCGTCCCGGTGGTCAGTGGGGCTGAGCTGGAGCAGAAGATGCAGGAGGTGGCCGCCCTGGCGACCCAGCCCGAAGTCCATCTGCGGCCCGACAGGCATGCCCGCTACGAAGTGGTGGCCGGTATCCTGGCGGCGACCAAGCGGGTCGGTTTGAGCAAGATTGGTGTCATTGGCAGCGAGCAATTCATAGAATGAACGCAATCACCGCAAACAACTACAGTTTTCAGCCCAAGGCGCCGGAGCGCAAGGCGACCGGGCTGATCGTCGTCGTCGGTCTGCACGTCATCCTCGGCTATGCGCTGGTGTCCGGCCTGGCCCGGGAAGTCGTCAAGGTCATCAAGAAGCCGCTGGAGGCGGCGGTGATCCAGGAGGTGACGCTGCCTCCGCCGCCCCCGCCACCGAAGGTGGTGAAGGTGGAGCCGACGGTCAAGCCGAACACGCCTCCACCGCCGGCCTATGTGCCGCCGCCCGACGTGGCACCGCCGGTCACCGCGCCGGTGATCGCCGCGGCCACGCCGACGCCGCCGGCTGAGCCGCCGGTCATCGCGCCGCCGGCTCCCCCGGCTCCGCCAGCGCCGGTGGCTGCACCCAAGCCGGTGCGGGCCGAGATGGCCGCCAGTTGCCCGACCCAGGTGCGCCCCGAAGTGCCCCGTGGCGCCGAGGGTGTGACCGGGGTGGTCAGGGCCCAGGCCGTCATTCGCGGTGGTGCAGTGCGGGACGTGACGATCCTGTCCGGCCCCAAGATCCTTCACGCCGCAGTGCGCAACGCCATGCTGCAGTACAAGTGCGTGGCGAGCGAAGGCGAGATCGTGGCGACCCAGCAGTTCGTCTTCGAAGCCGAATAAGCCGTACTGCAGTTCTTCAGGTAGCAAGACAAACCGCCCACGGCCATCGTGGGCGGTTTGCTTATCAGGATTCGTGCTGTGCATATCATGCGCCGGCTGCAAGGCTTCTGAAATCTTCTTGGTTCGCTCTGCCGGAGCGGATCGTTAATGTTCTCCCGTCTGCCGGACACATGTGGTGCCGGCTTTTCACTTGCGGGAGAACGCTCATGCTCGATGCCTCTATTGATTCGGCCTCTGCGGACAGTGCGCTGGCACCCTCCGGTGGCAGTGCCGACATCGCCGAAACCCTTCTCGAACAAGCCCGTCAGCAAGCCCAGGCGGACGGCCTGGCCTATGCCGGCGGCCTTACGCCGACCGACGCCTGGAAGCTCGTCACCGATGGTCGCGCCGTGCTGGTTGATGTGCGTACCACCGAGGAACGCAAGTTCGTCGGCCATGTGCCGGCCGGCATCCACGTGGCCTGGGCAACCGGCACGTCGATGAACCGCAACCCGCGCTTCGTCAAGGAGCTCGAAGCCAAGGTCAAGAAGGATGCGGTGGTGGTCTTCCTCTGTCGTAGCGGCAAGCGTTCCGTCTCCGCCGCCGAAGCGGCTGCCAAGGCCGGCTTCGTCAACGCGTTCAACATTCTCGAGGGGTTCGAGGGCGATCTCGACGGCGAGCAGCGCCGCGGCACGCTCGGCGGCTGGCGCCTGCGTGGCTTGCCGTGGATTCAGGATTGAACCCGCTTCCGCTCTCCTGCGGGGCGGGCTTCCGGAGGATCGCCTCATGAAGTCCGACCCACAGGGGAGCCGTCCCCGGGGCATTGAGCCCGACTCGCCTCATACAAGGACCCATCCCATGCTCACATCCATCGGCCTTTCCGGCCTCGCCAACCGTTTTGGTACCCTGGTGCGCCGCCTGCGCGAAGAGCGCGACTGGTCCCAGGAGCAGCTCGCCGAGTATGCGGATCTCAACCGCACCTACGTCGGTGATCTGGAGCGGGGCAAAGCCATGCCGTCCCTGCTGACCGTCGGCAAGCTGGCCTATGCCCTCGGCCTGCCCGCATCGGCACTGATCGCCCGTTTCGAGGGGCTGGCGGCGGAGTAGGGGCCGAGCCTGTCGGGGGCTGGCGTGCCCGGCTGCTATCGGGGTCACGCAGACAGCACCCCTCGAACACCTCGCAAAGGCCCGCCGACCGGGCCTTTGCCGTCTATAGCCGGTTGAAGTGAGGTGGTCCGGAAAGGACACTCGCTTATCTCTGTATTTCATAACTATTCAATTTTTTTTGATAAGGAGCTCCCATGGCCGACCATATCGATGTCCCGACTGCTCTTGGCGACAATGCCGCCCGGCAGTTGGCGAATGCCACCAAGACCGTTCCCCAGCTGTCCACGATCTCCCCGCGCTGGCTGGTGCATCTGCTGCAGTGGCTGCCGGTCGAGGCGGGCATTTATCGCCTGAACAAGGTCAAGAATCCGCGCGATGTACGCGTGGCCTGCTCCCAGCGTGACGAGTCCGAGCTGCCGCAGACCTTCGTGGACTATGACGAAGCGCCCCGCGAGTACTTCCTGAACGCGGTCACCACCATCCTCGACGTGCACACCCGCGTCTCCGACCTGTACAGCAGCCCGCACGACCAGATCAAGGAACAGCTGCGCCTGACCGTCGAGACCATCAAGGAGCGTCAGGAAAGCGAACTGATCAACAATCCGGACTACGGTCTGCTGGCCAACGTGTCCGACGAGCAGCGCATCTCCACGCTGACCGGCGCGCCGACTCCCGACGACCTGGACGACCTGATCACCAAGGTGTGGAAGGAGCCCGGCTTCTTCCTGGCCCACCCGCTGGCCATCGCCGCCTTCGGCCGCGAATGCACCCGCCGCGGCGTGCCGCCCCCGACCGTCAGCCTGTTCGGTTCCCAGTTCCTGACCTGGCGCGGCATCCCGCTGGTGCCGTCGGACAAGGTGCCGGTCGAGGACGGCAAGACCAAGATCCTGCTGCTGCGCACCGGCGAAAAGCGCCAGGGCGTGGTCGGCCTGTTCCAGCCCGGCCTGGCCGGCGAACAGAGCCCGGGTCTGTCCGTGCGCTTCATGGGCATCAACCGCAACGCCATCGCGTCCTACCTGATTTCGCTGTACTGCTCGCTGGCCGTGCTGACCGACGACGCACTGGCTGTCCTCGATGACGTGGAGATCGGCAAGTACCATGACTATCCCGACACCTACAAGTGAGGGGCTTGCGGCCCTGGGCGGCAGCGCACCGGCGGGCGTGCCCGACGAGAGCGTGCTGGCCCGGTTGGCCGGTGAGTTCTTCGCCGCGCTGCCCAACGGGCTGCCGGGGCCGAACAGCCTCGGCGGCTTCGGTGCCGCCGCGCCGCAGCCCGAGGTGCCGCCGGAGATCCGTCTCGGCGACGTCGGCCCGCAGCTGACGGCCGCCGCGCCGGTGGCGCCGGTCGCCGCCGAGTCGGTGCCGCTGGATCACGCCGGCGCCGCCGGCAAGGCCGGCAACCCCGCCCTCGGCGTACCGGAAGCCTACGCTGCTGCGTTGCCGACCTTCAGTCCGCCGGCCTCGCCGCCGCCGCTCGCGCCTTCCACGCCCTATTACTTCCTGGGCGAGGCAAGTGCCGTGCAGTCGGTGCCGCAGGGCGCGCTGCCGGTCGCCGAGAACCGCGTCGTGCCGCAGTCCTTCGGGCTGCCGGGCGAGGCCGAGCTGCATTCCATCCTGGCGGAGATCGCCGGCGACCGGCGTGCCGCCGCGACGCCGACGGCCACCGCGCCCGGGCATTTCTACTTCCTGGATACGGGGCTTGAACCCAGCCGCCAGGCGGAAGCGCCCAAGCCCCAGTCGGCGGCCCATCCGGCCTTCGACGTGCAGGCGGTGCGCCGGGATTTCCCGATCCTGCAGGAGCGGGTCAATGGCAAGCAGCTGGTCTGGTTCGACAACGCCGCGACGACCCACAAGCCGCAGGCGGTGATCGACCGGCTGGCCTACTTCTACCAGCACGAGAACTCCAACATCCACCGCGCCGCGCACGAACTGGCGGCACGGGCGACGGATGCCTACGAAGGGGCGCGCAACAAGGTGGCGCGCTTCCTCGGCGCGGCGTCCACGGAAGAGATCATCTTCGTGCGCGGGGCGACCGAAGGCATCAACCTGATCGCCAAGACCTGGGGCTGGAAGAATGTCGGCGAGGGCGACGAGATCATCGTCTCCCACCTGGAACACCACGCCAACATCGTGCCCTGGCAGCAGCTCGCCGCCGCCAAGGGCGCGAAGCTGAAGGTGATCCCGGTGGACGACACGGGCCAGGTGCTGCTCGACGAGTTCCGCAAGCTGCTCACCAGCCGCACCAAGATCGTTTCGGTGACCCAGGTCTCCAACGCCCTCGGCACCGTCGTGCCGGTCAAGGAGATCGTCGCGATCGCCCATCAGGCGGGCGCGGTGGCGGTGGTGGATGGGGCTCAGTCCGTCTCCCACATGCGGGTCAATGTGCAGGACATCGGCGCGGACTTCTTCGTGTTCTCCGGCCACAAGGTCTTCGGGCCGACCGGCATCGGCGCGGTGTATGGCAAGCGTTCCGTCCTCGAGGACATGCCCCCGTGGCAGGGCGGCGGCAACATGATTGCCGACGTGACCTTCGAGAAGACGATCTACCACGCGCCGCCGACCCGTTTCGAGGCCGGCACCGGCAACATCGCGGATGCGGTTGGGCTCGGCGCGGCGCTCGACTACGTGGAGCGCATCGGCATGGACAACATCGCCCGCTACGAGCATGACCTGCTGGTCTATGCGACGCGCGGCGTGCTCACCGTGCCCGGCCTCAAGCTGATCGGTACCGCCCGGGACAAGGCTTCGGTGTTGTCTCTGGTGCTCGACGGCTACCGGCCCGAGGAAGTCGGCCGTGCCCTCAACGAGGAAGGCATTGCGGTGCGCTCCGGCCACCACTGCGCCCAGCCCATCCTGCGCCGCTTCGGCCAGGAAGCCACGGTGCGGCCGTCGCTGGCCTTCTACAACACCTGCGAAGAGGTCGATGCCCTCGTCGCGGTGCTGCACCGGCTGGCCCGCGGCAAGGGGCGCATCGGGCGCTGAGCCTGTTGCGTCTCCGGCCCGACGAAGCCCCTGGAAACCGCGTGTTTCCGGGGGCTTTGTCCGTTTATCGGAGGTGCGTCGTCAGCCTTCGCGGGGCGGCTCGAGGTTGGACAGGAACTGCGCCACCAGCGGATTGCGGTCGCCCTTGCGAGTCGCCACGCCCAGCGACAGGTAGGCGCCGGCGTCGCTGACCGGCAGGTAGCGCACGCCCTCGATGCGCACGCATTCCAGCGGCGCCGGCAGCAGCGCCACGCCGAGGCCGGCGGCGACGAGGCCGATCTGCGTGGTGGCCTCGCCGGCGATCTGCACGATGCGCGGCTCGAAACCGGCCTTCAGGCACAGCTCGCGGAGCAGGATGGTGAGGCCGGTGCCGACGGTGATCGGGTAGGTGATGAAGCCCTCGCCGTGCAGGTCGGCCAGGCTCAGCACCGGGCGGCTGGCCAGCGGATGGGCGGCGTTGATGACTAGGCGCAGCGGATCGTGGTGGATCTCCCGCACGTCGAGGCCGGCCGGCGTTTCCAGCCCGGTGTAGCGCACGAAGCCCAGGTCCAGCTCGCCGGCCTCGATGGCCGTGTATTGGTCGGGAGTGAACATTTCGCGCAGGTTGAGCGTCACGTCCGGGCGCTGCTCCCGGTAGCGGCGGACGACGTTGGGCAGCACGGCAGTGAAGGGCAGGGACGACGTGAAGCCGATCTTCAATTCGCCGACTTCGCCGCGGGCCATCCGGCGCACGTCTTCCACCGCGCGCCCGGCCTGCTCGAGCACGCGGCGGGCGTGCTCGAGGAAGCGCTGGCCAGCTGGCGTCAGCGCCACGCGGCGCTTGGTACGCTCGAAGAGCTGCACGCCGAGCTTCTCCTCCAGCGCCTGGATCTGCTGGCTCAGCGGAGGCTGGCCGATGTGCAGGCGTTCGGCGGCGCGGGTGAAGTTGAGCTCCTCGGCAACGGCGACGAAGTAACGCAGATGGCGCAGCTCCATATATATCTTTGAAGTATTAGTTGGGTCGGTAATATATATTGGACTGGTGGTTTTGCGCGGGACTAGCATGGCCCCATGCAAACCGATGCCTCCTGCTGCGAGCTTCCCGCCCAGCCCGTTCCGTCCCGCCCGCGCGCGGAATCCGCTCCCGAACGTAGCGTCATCGCCGACAAGCTGCACGCCGGCACGGCCGAATACCGGCGCGCCTGTCTGGCCCTGTTCCTCGGCGGCTTTGCCACCTTCTCGCTGCTCTACAACCTGCAGCCGCTGATGCCGCTGCTGGCCCATAGCTTCGGGTTGAGCCCGGCGCTGGCCAGCGGTGCGGTGTCGGCGGCGACCATCGCACTGGCGGTGGCGCTGATCCCGGCGGCGATCCTCGCCGACCGCATCGGGCGCAAGCCGGTGATGGTCGGCGCGCTGTCCTTGTCCACGGTGTTCACGCTGGTCGGCGCCTTTGCCGGCGACTTCCATAGCCTGCTGGTGTCGCGGGCGCTGCTCGGCCTGACCCTCGCCGGCCTGCCGGCAGTGGCGATGGCCTATCTGAGCGAAGAATTCGCGCCGACCTCGCTGGCACGGGCGATGGGTTTGTACATCTCGGGCAACGCGCTGGGCGGCCTGTGCGGGCGCTTCCTCGCCGCGTTGATCGCCGAACACGCGGACTGGCGCGTTGCGCTGGTCTGCCTGGCGGCTTCGTCGACGCTGACCACGCTGCTGTTCTGGCGCCTGCTGCCGCCGTCCCGCCATTTCCAGCCGATCCAGGTAGCGGTGGCCGACGTGCTCGGCAACGCACGCAAGACTTTCGCCGATGGCGGCTTGCGCCTGCTGTTCGCGATGGGTTTCCTGCTGATGGGCTGCTTCACCAGCCTCTACAACTACCTGGGTTTCCGCCTCGTCGCGCCGCCGTTCTCATTGAGCCCGGCGCAGATCGGCATGGTTTTCCTGCTCTACCTGGTGGGCATCGTCGCCTCTAACCTGGGGGCGCGGCTGGTCGACCGCTTCGGGCGGGTGGTGACGCTGCGGGCGATGGTGGCGCTGATGCTGGCCGGGCTGGCGATGAGCGTGGCGCCGCAGCTGCCGGTGCTGGTGGTCGGCGTGGGGATCTTCACCTTCGGCTTCTTCGCCGGCCATTCGGTGGCGGCCAGCTGGGTGGGGCGGCGTCCAGCCCCGGCGCGGGCGCTCGCGGCGGCGATCTACCTGTGCTGCTACTACGTGGGGGCCAGCTTGATCGGCACGCTGTCCGGCCTGGCCTGGCAGTTCGATGGCTGGATCGGTGTGGCGGGCTGCCTGGGCGGCGGCCTGCTGGTGGCGGCGCTGATCGTCTGGCGCCTCGGCCGCGTCAGCTGACGCGGCCGGGCGCTCCGGAAGGATTCAGGCCAGCTCGCCGGCCTGGTAGTCGGCGAGGGCCTGCTCGATCTCTTCGCGGGTGTTCATCACGAAGGGGCCGTACTGCACCACCGGTTCGCCGAGGGGCTTGGCCGCCAGCAGCAGGAAGCTGGCACCCTCCGGCCCGGCGCTGACTTCGATGCGCTCGCCGGCCGACAGCACGCCGGCCTGGCGGGCCTGCAGCACCTTGCCGGCGCCGTCCGCACCCACCGACAGGCTGCCGGCGTAGGGGTAGAGGAAGGCCGTGTGGCCGTCCGCCACGCCCTGGGCGAAATGCTCGCCAGCGCCCAGGCGCACGTCGAGGAACAGCGGCGCGGTGCTGATTCCCTGGATCGGGCCGGGCACGCTGCTGCCGTCGGCGCTGTCCAGCGCACCGGCTACCACCTTTACCTCACCGCCCGGTACAGCGACGGTCGGAATCTCTTCCGGCTGGATGTCCCGGTAGGCGGCCGGCTTCATCTTTTCCTTGGCCGGCAGGTTGATCCAGAACTGGAAGCCGTGCAGGCGGCCCTTGTCCTGCAACGGCATCTCCGAGTGGATGATGCCGCGCCCGGCGGTCATCCACTGGGCGCCGCCGGCGCGTAGGTGGCCCTTGTGGCCCAGGTGGTCCTGGTGCTCGAAATCCCCCGCCAGCATGTAAGTGACCGTCTCGAAGCCCCGGTGCGGATGGGGAGGGAAGCCGGCGATGTAGTCGTCCGGATTGTCCGACGCGAACTCGTCGAGCATCAGGAACGGGTCCAGGCGCAGGAAGGGGCTTTGCCCCAGGCTGCGCCGGAGCTTCACGCCGGCCCCGTCGGAAACGGGGATGGAGGGAATGATCCTGTCGAGGCTGCGGATGGTCATGATGGTCTCCGTTGGGGTTGGGGTGCCGTGCGAGGGTGCGGGCGGTCGCCGGGCGACACGTCCGCCCCTCGTCTATCGAGGCTGGATCAGGCGGCGAGGGCTTCGAGCGCCTTGTGGGCGCCGGCCAGGGCTTCGGCCTTGCTCTCTTCGCCCATGTTCAGGCCTTCAGCGTAGACAAATTCCACGTCGGTGATGCCGATGAAGCCCAGGAAAATCTTGATGTAATCGGTCTGGGCGTCGTACGGGGTGCCGGCGTAGCGGCCGCCGCGGGTTGCGAAGATGTAGGCCTTCTTGCCGGTGACCAGGCCTTCCGCGCCGCTGGCGGTGTAGCGGAAGGTCACGCCGGCGCGGGCGATGTGGTCGAAGTAGGCCTTCAGCGTGGAGGGCGTGCCGAGGTTGTACATCGGCAGGCCGATCACGATCTCGTCGGCGGCCTTCAGCTCGGCAACCAGCGCATCCGAGAAGTCCACCACCGCCTGCTGCTCGGCCGTGCGCTCTTCCGGCTTGGCCAGGAAGGCGCTGAAACGGGCGCCGTCCAGGTGAGGAACGGGGTTGGCGGCCAGGTCACGGCTCACTACCTTGGTTTCCGGGTGGGCGGCGACGCGGGCGGCCACGAAGCGCTCGACGAGCTGGCTGGACTGGCCTTGGTTGGCAAACAGGCTGGCGTTGATCTTCAGAAGGGTGCTCATTTGGTCTCTCCGGGTGATGTGTTGGTGTGTGTATTTAATGATTTACCGAGAAGATAAAAAAGAACAAGATTTCGTTTAAATCTATCGAATGAGCTGATTGATATGGCTGCACCCAATCCTCCGTCCGCACCCGTCCCACACATCGCCCTGGAGCAGTGGCGGGCCCTGATCGCCGTCGTCGAGGCTGGCGGCTACGCCCAGGCCGCCGAGGTGCTGTTCAAGAGCCAGTCCGCCGTGACCTACGCAGTGCAGAAGATCGAATCCCAGCTCGGCGTGCGCGCCTTCGAGATCCAGGGCCGCAAGGCCGTGCTGACGCCGGTCGGGCAGATGCTGTACCGGCGCGCGCTGGCGCTGGTGGAGCAGGCCAGCGACCTGGAACAGGCGGCACGCAAGCTGTCCGCCGGCTGGGAGGCGGAGATCGGGCTGGCGGTGGAGATCGTCTTCCCGCCCGACGTGCTGCTCGACTGCCTCGCCCGCTTCGGCGCGGAAGCCCCGCGCACGCGCATCGAGGTCATCGAATCGGTGCTCGGCGGCACCGGCGAGGCGCTGCTCACCGGCCAGGCCGACATCGCCATCACGCCCCACGTGCCGCCCGGCTTCCTCGGGCGGCCGCTGATGCGCATGCGCATCGTCGCCGCCGCCCATCCCGACCACCCGCTGCACCAGCTCGGGCGGACCCTCGGCGAACAGGACCTGCGCCCGCACCGCCGCCTCAACGTGCGCGAAACCAGCTCCACCCGCGACAAGCGCAGCCTGATCCTGGAAGTGGAGCAACGCTGGACCTTCAGCAGCATCGCCACCTCCATCGCTGCGGCCTGCGCGGGGCATGGTTTTGCGTGGTTTCCGGAGCCGCGGATTGCGGCGGAACTGGCCGATGGGCGGTTGAAGATCCTGCCGCTGGGGGGGGCGGAGGTACGGTGTCTGGAGATGTATCTGGTGGTGGCGGATCCGGATTTTGCGGGGCCGGGGGTGAGGAGGTTGGCGGAGATTTTGGGGGAAGCCGTGGCGGGCTTGGAGGGCTAACTGGCCTCCAACCGGGGGCCCCAATTCCGTGGGGTCGAATTCATTCGACCACGATGCTTTCAGCCCTTGCCGGCTGCATGTTGGTGCTTTGCTGGGCGGCTTTCTTTTTTATGGTCTTGAATCGGCCGGGACTCGCCCCGGCGGGCGACCTTCTTCTTTGCGTCGCCAAAGAAGAAGGCAAGAAAGGCGACCCGTGCCTCACCGGTCGTCCGCTGTGCGGACGACTTCCCTGCGCTGCTCGCAGCAGGCGGCCGTCGCGGAACTCGTCGGCTGCGCCTCCTCAGACAGCCGCGCCGGACTTCCCCGCCTGCCGCTGTGCGGATCAAAGGTTCAGGACGGGCTTTGGGGAGGCACCGAGCCTTTGCTGGGGCTTGAGTGGTTGCTGGGGGCGTGCTGGGAAACGGGTGTTGGCTTTGACGGTGGCCGTTTTGTGCTGGCAGAGGGGGGGCGCGAGTTGGCTGCTGTCTTGCCGGAGTGCGGGTTGGTCTGGCGCGTGAGCGCTTACTTGTCGCGCGGGAGTGGAAGGCAATCATCCGTCATCGGATGGTTGCCTTCCATTTTTCGGATGCAGCCATCGAAAGTTCGGACTCGGAGATCGAAGTTTCGACCCAGTCATCCGAAGTTTCGATCTCTGAGTCCGAAGTTGAGGTCGAAATTTCGGTGATGGAGATCGAAGTTTCGGAGCTTGAGTCCGAATTTTCGGATTTGGAGGCCGAAGGCTGGAGAGTTGCTTTCCGGTTTCGCTATTCCGGGATCGACCACACGGTGGGCGTGTCCCTACGGTGGACGGGCCTGCTGCTTGTTCACTGACAACGCTTGTCCCAACCGGCTACCGTCATGCGCTTCACGTCCTCTCCGGAAACGTATAGCGACAGGCACCGTCGTTTCCTGTCGCGGTACAGCAAGATGCACTGGCCGATATCCATCGCGCAGCCGACAACCTCCTGATACCCGGCACGGTAGAGCATTTCCTCCGTGGTAAGCCTTTCGCTGACGTTACGTACAGGTTTCCAGCCTTTCGCGATGATGACGGCTCTGGCGGATTTGAGCGATTGGCCTTTGGTCAGGAACGAGTCTTCGGCATGGGATTGGGTTGCCTGGAAAGATGACAGCAGGAGCAGGGGAAGGAGGCGTTTCATGTTCTTTCCATGTTTCGAGACTGGGCCGGTATCGGCTGGGGCCGTTATTGTGCGAGCACGATGAGCTGTCCGAAGCCCTGCTGGTCGGTTTTCCGTTTAATGGTCTTGAATTGGCCGGGACCCCGGCGGGCAGACCTTCTTTCTTGCGTCGCCAAGAAAGAAGGCGACCCGTGCCTCTTCGGGGATTATTGTTGGCTCTGGCTGTTGAGGCTTATGGAGTACGGACCGGAAGATGTGCGCGGGATTGGGAGTGGTGTCAATGCCCGCATTGGGGGGGCGGATAGGCTCAGTCAAAGGGGGAGGAGGTCCCTAGTGGCATCCCCTTACACACAATTCACCCCTGATCCATTTTCCTTGCCTGGCGCATGCCTTCGACAAAGACGGCCAGCTGCTGGAGACCGAGCCAGATTGTCTTGGCGCCGGGCTCACCATCATGTCGGCGGGCCAGGAAGCCTCCACGCTGGGCGATCAGGCGCAAGACGGTGTTCAGCGCGGGCACGGCTGTCGGGATGGGCTTCTTGTTCAGGATAAAGGCGGCCCGCCACTCATCGGCTTCGAACGCCATGTCGGCGGGTAAATCGGGCAGGCTCCGACCCAGGCGCATCAGGCGCTCGACCCGGCAGCCTTCCTTGAGCACCAGGAAGAACAGTTCGATCTCCCAGCGGGCGCGATACCAGTCGA
>NZ_MWUM01000248.1 GCF_002028455.1 Zoogloea sp. LCSB751
TACGCTTGCGAATGTTTTGCAGGGTATCCCCCGCCTTGACGTCGACCGTGAACTCCTTCTCTCCCGCCTTGAAGGTCAGTTGGCCATCCTGGGTGATAAGCGGCGCGGTCGAGCTGTCAAAGATGCCTTCCTGGCGGCTGGTGGTTGCCAATTTGTTGACGGTGATATTGTACTGGCCATTGGAGCCACCGCTCTTGCTCTCCATCTTCAGCACAGGGTCATCTTTGTTCTGGGTGATATTGATGGCCCGCTTGTTGAAGGCACCG
>NZ_MWUM01000249.1 GCF_002028455.1 Zoogloea sp. LCSB751
CACCCTTGCCCGGGATCGCCTTCACGCCGTTATCCTTGGCCCACTGCTTGATGATCGGCACTTCGCCTTTCAGAGTGATGGTACCGTCAGGGTTATCGATCATCCCCGACCAGGGTGTCGGCGCCGCCGATGGCCCAGCAGTCGCGCGGGCTTGCTCAGGTTGCCCCCCTTCAGATACAGCAACCCCGGCAGGTGCCGGGGCTGTCAGTGCATTTTCCTCTCCTGGTTGGGTGACAGGTACAGGTGCAAGAGAAGCGCCATCTGCC
>NZ_MWUM01000250.1 GCF_002028455.1 Zoogloea sp. LCSB751
GGGTTACAATCGGGCCATGCCCAATCCCGTCACGCCTGTCAGTAACTCAACGCTCAGCGTTTCCAGCCTGAACCGGCTGGTCCGCGAATGTCTCGAAGCAACTTTCCCGCTGACCTGGGTCGGCGGTGAGATTTCCAACCTGACCTACGCCGCTTCCGGCCACGTTTACTTCTCGCTGAAGGATGCCAGCGCCCAGGTGCGCTGCGTAATGTGGCGCAGCCGGGCGCAACTGCTCGGCTGGCGCCTGGAGAACGGGCAAAAGATCG
>NZ_MWUM01000251.1 GCF_002028455.1 Zoogloea sp. LCSB751
TCGATGAAGGAATACATTTCCTTTTCGACGATATCGGTCACTTCGCCGATCGCCCGCTTGAACAGCGGCGTCGGCTCGACAATCGGCATGCGAATCGGGCGATAGCCGTAGCCTTTCAGCCAGGCACGGATGGTGTCCTCGAACAGTTCCCAAAACTCGGCTTCGTCGGGAGGATATCGTTCATCCCGCGCACGGCTTGCAGCGTTTGACTCATGCTTTCAATTTCTTGGTATAGGTGCGCTCGACATAGCGCTCGATGATTTGTT
>NZ_MWUM01000252.1 GCF_002028455.1 Zoogloea sp. LCSB751
TAGGGTCTTCAACATCGAGCACAGCACTGACTTGGCGACTTACGTTGGCACAATCTTCGATATTGATACCATTCTCACCATCAATGAACACGCGCAGGACTGAATGGTTACCCGCTTGAACATATTCAATGCCCCAAAGTTGGAAGCCGAGTGCTTCCACAGGCACTTTGAGCATGTCTGCCAGTCTGGATTCTAATGTTGCCAAATTTGACCCCCGAAAAAACAAAAAAGGGCTTAATAGCCCTAGTAAAACGCCGTAAACAATA
>NZ_MWUM01000253.1 GCF_002028455.1 Zoogloea sp. LCSB751
CTCAGTCAGTACGTTGTTATTGGTTTCTTTTTTAAACAGTCCGCTAGCATCAATAAACTGAGTGGTAGTGTCGGTTTTGTGTTTAGACAGCACCAAAATATTCACCGCAATGGTGGTGCCAAAAAACAGGTTAGGTGCCAGTGAAATCACGGTTTCAACATAGTTGTTATCAACCAGATATTGGCGAATTTTTTGCTCAGCACCGCCACGGTAAAAAATACCGGGGAAGCAAACAATCGCTGCACGACCTTTGCTTGATAGGTAAC
>NZ_MWUM01000254.1 GCF_002028455.1 Zoogloea sp. LCSB751
AGATCTTACTGCTCTTGGCAGCCCTAGCTAACTGGTTTCATTACCTGCTTGGCAGTGCGGGTGAGAAGGCTGGCTTACAACGACGTTATCAGGCTAATACCGTTAAGCATAGACGAGTGCTCGCTCTTTGTTCCCTTGGGATACTGCTCTGTAAAGAGCAAAAGCTTAATATAAGTAGGCGATATTATCAGCAAGGGCTAAAGCAAATTTTGCAGTGGATAGCTCAGTGGTGCTGGACACCGGACGATCTGATAGAGTGTGGATAA
>NZ_MWUM01000255.1 GCF_002028455.1 Zoogloea sp. LCSB751
AGCAGCTCTATGGTGGTGGTCTTGCCCGCCCCGTTCGGGCCGAGCAGGCCGAAACAGCTACCGACGGGAATGGCAAAGCTGAGTCCGTCCACCGCCCTGACACCGGGAAAGTGCTTGATGAGATCGACGACTTCGATGATGGCAGCCATGGCCTGTCTCCCTTGGTGGCCGAGAGTGCGACGTCCTGACTATATCCAAATCTCCCTAGAAGGCCATGGCTCATCCACCAGGGCGTGGCGGTGCGCAAAAACAAACGGCGACCCAGG
>NZ_MWUM01000256.1 GCF_002028455.1 Zoogloea sp. LCSB751
GAGGCGACCCGCTTCGGCCATTGATATCTCTTTTCTGTAGCCCAAGGACGGCACCCTTTCGCCCCGCTCGCCTGGCGGGGCGTTTTTTTGCCCGCTGACTGTGCAGGGTGACGGACGCATCCCGACGCAAGAGTGGGACACCGAGGTTGCAGTTGCCTCTCAGCCTGTTAGGCTCAAGGCCATATGACACCGATCAAAGGATGCGACATGAAACAGGCCAAGCTCTTTCTACTGGGGATAGGCACCCTGACCCTGCTCGGCGTCTG
>NZ_MWUM01000257.1 GCF_002028455.1 Zoogloea sp. LCSB751
AGCCGACCAGCAAGGCTGACAGCAAGGCGCTGCGAGCCGGGTGAGGAGTTGAAATGTTCATGACGAGGCTCCCTGGTTGATCGGGCTGAGGTCTGTGGTGCGGGATCAGTATTTGACGTCGCGGGACTTCTCGCGCACGTCCTGTTTCACTTCACGCTTGTCCTGACGGCACTCGTAGTTGTCCTTATTGTTGGCCTGACGACAATCGATCTTGGCCTCACGGATCTCGGGACGGACTTCCTGACGCACATCGCGGGCATCCTGAC
>NZ_MWUM01000025.1 GCF_002028455.1 Zoogloea sp. LCSB751
TCCACCGTCGCGCTCTCCGGCGGCAGCAATCGCGCCACCGCTCTATCCTTGAATTCCTGTCCGTATCGTGCCACGTCGTTCTCTCATCATCGCCCCCGAGTTCTTTAGGATTCTATCGAGGCGACAACTATTCTGGCGCAGGGGGCTTGCGTGCCCAGTGATGCGCGCCGCCACACGCCTCCATCCCCACCCGACACGGCGGCAAGGTGGCCATGAACACACTCAACTGGTCGCGCTTGAGTTGCTTGCGCAGCACCGTGTTGCCCTGCTCATCGACGCCATGAACCTGGAACACGTGCTTGGCCAGGTCGATTCCAACTGTCGTAATCTTCATGATGGACGCCCTTTTCGACTTGAGTGGTTGATCAGCCGCTTCCACTCTGGCACATCAATGCCGCATCGGGTGGGGGCGTCCATTCCATTGATTCATTATTCTCTAAAGCGGAACTCGATACGACGGTTTTGAGCACGGCCCTGGGCCGTGTCGTTGCTTCGGATAGGGTTGTCCGGACCTGCCCCGACTGTACTCAAGCTCTCAGCAGGAATTCCTTTTCCAATAAGATAAGTGCGTACCGTATTGGCCCTGGCAAGACTGAGTCCTAGGTTGGCTTGACGATTTCCTGCATTATCTGTGTGACCGATGAGTTCGACACTGGGCATATTGATTTGCTTGATGGCGGCTGCCATGTCGTCAAGGATAGCTTGACCAGTGCTTGTTAGATTAGCCGACCCACTTTCGAATTCCACGACCCGATTGGATAGAGCCTTATCGAGAGTTTCTTGGCGGGAGTCTGATGCAGTAAGGGAGTTGACTATCGTATACGTGGGACTCAGCGATGTTGCGATGTTTTCAGAGATATGTAGACCTATTGATGGTGTGGCCACGTTACCTTTTAGCCGCACTTGAGTTCCGTTTATCTGTATCTGGCCCTTATGTATTTTTTTGATTGAGGTGTTTAGTATCTTTTCGACATTTTCGGTCCATTTCGGTGGCGAACTTACTCCTCCCACTTCGATTTTGTTGATAACACTGTTTTCGCCATACAATTCCCGTAGCTTTCCGAGAACTGTCATGCGAGTTGCTTCATTAGGTACCATTCCGGAAGCTATTACCTGGGCAATGTTCTCGCTTGGGGGCGGCGTGGCATGGTTTGGAGGCCTGTTGCTGGGCATCTGGGATGTCGCAATTGCGTTCAGTGAGCACAGGAGGCTAGTGGTGGCAATGATCAGGTGCATGTACATGAGCTATGCTTTCAGAAAAGTCTCTCTGAATGTCCCAATAATCCGCTCTAGGCTGAGGGTTGGCTGTGCAAGGTAACTGGTCAGTTTGCTGATCCCACTGCTGTGATAAAGAATGCTGGTGGGGGTGCTCACCCACTCTGGATTGATAAGGCAGACGTTTCGTTCGCTCCTGCAAGTTCCCATGAGGGCAGTGCAAAGTGGATGGGCAGCTGAACCATTCAGTCCTATAAACATGCGTGGTTGTACGATATCTCTTTTGATTATTATTTGGATCTCCGTCGTTGGATTTCGGATAAAGGCAGTAATCAGGTACAGCCAAAGTCCTGCCACATTCCAGTATTTTTCGTCGGTGATGTGAGGAAGGGGAAGTTCGAGCTCCTTATCGATGTGTGTGTTTGTACTGGTAAGGAGTTGTTGCATGACGAGCCCTATCGACAGGAGGGTTCTGGCGACGCTCTGGCTTGTGTTTTTGCCTCCGAGGATGAGAGAGAGTTCTTCAAGTGTTGTTTCGCGAACAAAGTTGCCTAAAGGGTCGCATGTGATTGCGTTGTCGAAGTCATGAGCGCAGTTCAGTTGGCTCAGTTCGTTTTGGAGCACATTAAGTTCGATGCCGTTTACTGCAGCGTCGGTCAATTTGGAAAGCTTGGTGTAGCTGTTTCCGAGAGCAGATGGGGCGCACCGGAAGAGGCGGATATCGTCTCTTGGAATCGTGGCTGCGATGAGAAATGGGAAGCGCCTGCCTGACGTATCTCTACTTGGGCGCAGACTCCCTATCAAGGTCAGTTGGCTGGCTTGGCTGACAAAAGCGAAATCGATTGCGCCTGCGTTGTCGTAGGAGGACTTCCAGTCGGGATAGTGAGATAGCTGCTCCATGGCTCTTGAGAGCCATGCATCGATAAGGCTGATGAGCTTCTGCTGCCCATTTTCACTGATGAAATCAGCATGGCCGGCCAATTTTCCGTAGTAGGTTGCATATGTTTGAATCATCGAGCCACCGTGGTCGGAGCTTGGAAGTGTGGCACTGTAAGCGTGACCACATTGCTCGGTAGCGAGAGACCACTCAGGCCTCGTTGTCCTTGCGTTGAGGCTGGTGAGCCTTGTGCTTGTGTGTTACTTATGACTTTCAGGTCAACGCTGACTTCAATACCCTCGTTTTTCCAATTCAAACGAAAGCTGCCGTCAGGCTGTTTGCTTCGTTGTGCTGCATTGATCATCTTCTCTAGGCCGAAGCGACCAGGGTGGTTTACCACCTCTACGACTTTCCCATCATATGTGGTGGCCGTTACTTTGGCGCCAGGGGCACCTGAGGGGCTGGGCCACACGAAGTTCGCCCACTGAGGAGCTCCATTGCGGTATGTGAGCCGCTGGCCGTCTATATCGAGGGTGTAAGAGGTTAAGCCCGGTGAGGGCTGCGGTCGCAGCATGAAGACAGTTTGGGCCTGGGTTGCGCCTCCCTGTCCCGTCTCGCTGGCAGCTCCGCCTTCGAGTGGGGAAACCCACTGCGCAAAGCCGTTCGAGAAATCGGGTTGCAGGGCCAGCCCAAGATCGCCCCAGGTACGAGGGGTAACAGTGTTGCCGCGGCGAATGACCAACGCTCCCATTGCAGATTCGACATATTTCGAGATGGCCCCATCGGGACCAAACGTCTGCGCAATTTCCGTGGGTGATGCCTCTATGCCTGATTTGGGAGAGAAAGGGTATTTGATGGCAAGTCGGCGATTAAAGGGTTCATAGACTTGAGCTGCCCATGTCTTGTTGAGGTCTTCACTAGCAGGTTTGATTATGGCTGCATACGTTTCCAGCAGTGGACGGAGTAGCAAGGGGCGAAGGGTTGCCCGCTGGCTATCGGGGATGCCGGTGAGCATCTGCTCGTCCACAAATTTGAGTGTTTCCGCCAGCTCCGAATTGTTGCCATCCAAGGTGTCCCGCATGACTTTGAGTGCTCCGGGGCCGGGGTCGCCTTGATTTTTTAGCTGGTTCAGACGAGAGCGAATCTTGGACAAGAGCTTAAGATAGGTGTCTAGCAATGCTTCTCCGCCGTCTTGAGGAGTGGCTAAACGATCAATACCCAAGAACTCCCGGCCTACTGGCCCAAGGGGAAGTTCAGCGCTTTTTGTGGGAATGCTGCCTTCTAGCGGAATCTGACTCGGAGCCATCTGCAGTACGGATTGTTTGAACCACTCGAGGACTCCGTTCTGGGTTTTTTGTAGCGCAATGTGAGTTAGTTTTGGATTGTCCCAGGCTGTTTGTTCGAAAATGGTCTTGAGCAGTTTTCCAATGGGGGATGTTTGAGCATCCCCGAGACGCCCCATGGCGGTCACTGCGTCGGGGAAGGTAGGGAAAGGCGTGATGCTGATGCCCAGAATGAATTGTTTCCATTCCTCTGCGAAGTCACGCTTGTACATTGCTGCCAAGGTTTTCTGGATCTGTTCAGGACTGCCCTCCAGGGTGAGGTCATCTCTATTCGAGGTTTGGAGGACCCAATCGACGCTTTTCTGTGCGCTGGTTGCGGCATCCCTGATTGCTGGTTGTACGTACTCCTTCCATGCTTCGGCTGTCATCGCACCCGAGACGACACGACTGCTGCTTATCAATGATGCATTGTCCGCTCCTACAATGCTGACGACAGTCATTGGGGCGAAACGCGTTGAAGCTCTGGCGCGGATCTCGCCGTAGACGCGCTCTGCGGCAGGCATGCCGCGGACTACACGGCGCAATTTTTCGCGTACACTGTCGACCAAGGCGAGGTTGTTGCTAATTGTCGGCCAATCAGATGTGCCGGCGTGCTCCAAATGGAATGATACGAGGCGGCCCGCGATTGCGATCATCTTGTCTCTTTCCATGTTGCCACGGTTGGCCTCAAGCCAGCCGCGCCAAAAGCGGGTGATCTGGTCTGAAAGGTGTCCGACATCGACGTGATCGTGACTGGATAGCATCAAGTAAGTCTTGAGGGCGTTATAGCTCTCCTCTGTATCGGATGCGTTTGCGTTCTTGTATTGAGTAGGGGTGCGTGCAGGTGTGTCCGTTGTCGGGGCCTGAGTTGCGGATACGTCGCTGTTGCGCTGATTGACCTCACTAAGGAACGATTCCAAGGCGTTCTTGACGGGGTCCAGCATGACTGTGGCGATACCAGAAAAGTATTCCTGGCGTAGCTTGTCGGCCATTTGCTGACCGCGGTAGAGGCCCAATCCTAATGATATTGGGTGACTCTCGTTAAAACGCTCCAGCTGGGATAGCCTGTCTTGGAGAATCTCAAGGGCCTCGAGACGGGATTGAAGGTCAAATCTTCCGTCTTGAATCTTGACGGCTTTAGCCAAATCCTGCTCGACGTTTCTGAGCAGGCTCAGGTTGTTCATATGGGACCAACTCCACCCTGCAAGGGCAAGACCGAGCGCCAAGAGGCTTCCTATGATGACGGCTTGACGCCAAAGGTTGCCAGCTCGAGTTGTATGTTGGCGAACCAAGTGACGGTCTGGGAATATGACCTCGGAGAACAGCCGTTTGAGAAAGTAGCCCTGTGTGGTGCTTGGTTCAGGCTGCGTTTGGGGAGGAGTTGAGAGTCCGAACTGGAGAGCAATGCGCTCACTGGATATGGCTTGTGTGCCTGCTGTCTGAATAGCTGAAGTTAGGTAGAAGCCACGAAACACCGGTTTGAACTGAAACGGATTCTCTTCAAACAAAGTGGCGATGAATGAACGTAGGGCAGGCTTGATTGCAGCGAACTCGGCTGGGAACGTGAGAAGTTCCGGAGCGCCGTTTTTCGCGTGGTGATGTGAGAGTTGTGAGATGCTTGACGCGCGCAGGCCGCAGTAGAGTTCATCGAAATGCTGTTCGAAGAGTGCGATGGAGTCGTGGCTGCTCGCCTGCTGATAAGGAATCGTGGCTCCCCAGACTCGGTCTTGCTCCGTCCAGTCCAGGTTGGCAAAAAAATTGCGGAAACCGGGGAGCAGATCCGCCTTCGTGAATAGAACATAGACTGGAGCGAAGACTTCCAGTTGCTCCGTCAGCTCTTGAACGCGCTGCCGGAGATCCTTGGCCAGATTCAACGCAAACTCGGGTTCATTGTGGATCAACTCCCCGATGCTGACGGCAACAAGAATGCCATTGATGGGAGCTCTGGGGCGATGCTTTTTCAGAAGGCCCAGAAAGCTCAGCCACTCTGCCCGGTCCTCCTCACGCACGGCGTACCGACCTGCGGTATCGAGCAGAATCCCTTCGGTAGTGAAGAACCAGTCGCAGTTTCGGGTTCCACCGATGCCCTTGATTACGGCATTGCCACCATCGTCAAACGGGAAGTGTAGTCCGGAATTGACAATTGCCGTGCTCTTGCCGGCTGCTGGGTTACCAATGGTGATGTACCAAGGCAATTCATACAAGGCTCCGGAGCCTGACAGTTGGCCCAATTTGGATGTCTTGATTCTGGTGACGGCCTCTTGCATACGGCGTTTCAAGACATCGACACGTTCGGGGTCCGCCTCCTCAGGGGGGCTCGAATCCGCACCCTGTTCCTTGAGCATCTCCCCGATGTCCTTGCCTGCTCGCCGGGCTTTCATACGCTGGACGAACAGCGCGCCGGCCCAGGCTGCGGCAAGGAGGATGCAGGCAATGACTGCCCATGTCCGAGATATCTCGAGCAGCTGTGCCCCGAGGATTATCGTGACCGCCAGTGCAGATATTCCGAGAATTGAGAGGGCTCGGGAAGCGGTAATTGGGTTTCGAAGTGGAGGCATCGTAGTTTTTGCTTGCTGATCACGCGGGTTGATGCTTGTTCAGACCAGTTCCTCAACGCACAACCTGGCCCAGAACATTCTGGCGGCGGAGTTCGACGTGGCCTAAATCCCGGAGCTGCCATCGCCCTCCCCAGGTTAGTCCTAGCTGCTCCGCAATTTGTCCGTACAGTTCATAGCCACGCATTGCCCATGGGTCGCGCTCGGAGATCACGATCTTGCCATCCCTCAAAAATGCGCTGTCAGCTGCCAGACCATACTGGTGGTAGCTCATGTTTGCCTTGGCTTTGGTTACGTGGCTTCCTTGTTCGAACAACTTTGCTTGTCGCTCAGGGCTTCTATAGCCCTCTATCAACGCCATGCGATATCCATGTCGTTCCTCCATTAACCTAAAGACGATCAGGAGGCGTTGTGTGAACTCGATGTCGAGTTGCTGCCAGTTGCGGCTGGCGTGAGCCAGATCCGGACGGCTGATCTCCACCTCTTGGGTTGTAAACACCTCGGGAGGAAGCGGGGCGGGAGGGATAAGGCGTTCGCCCTCCAGAAGTGCCACGACCTGTGGATCGGTGGCGTGTCCGGTGTTGTCGAACTCGAAGACTCTGGCCCCGTTCAGGCTGAGAATCGTTAACGATGGGAGAGTCAATAAAAGGACGACGCCCATGCTGAGTACTGGGTGACTGAGCACAGCTTGGAATGAATTCCCCAGCATTGAGGCTCCGCTCCTTGGATCCTTGTGTCGCAAGGCAGCGCGAGCGTACGCGTAAGGAGATGTGAGAAACGCCTTGTAACGGTCCCGGTGTTTTCCGAGGGCATGCCATATCCGTGGTGGGGATCCCGGCAGAACGAAAATAGCGACTCCGAGTGCTATGAGCAGAAAGTAGGCAAGCACGCCATAGAAGATCATGTGGACAGCCCCTGCGCGGAGGGCGATTGTCTCGGGCTCCGTCCTGTCACCAGCCAATCTGCAGTTTGACTGGTGACCAGTGCTGCGATGCACCCATGTTTTTTATTGCGGCAAGGCATAAAGCATTATGACCTTTGGGAAGTTTTTGGTATTTTAGCGCAATGTTGAATTATGCCAATGGCAAATTTTTACGTTATGAGCACTAACATGGAGACTGTTCGGGGAGGCTCTCACGGGAGATCCACCGCTGCGGCCAGCCCTTCGGTAAGTATCCTGAGCGATCTGAATTCGCCGGGGGGAATTCGAACTGCGTCAGCAAGAAGGAGGGCTGTCGTAATCTGGCTTTCTGGAGCAGGAGTAGTTGTCTCGGGGATCGCTGCAGGTATCCTTTTGCTAGGGCAGACACCGGTGGGCTCAACAGGGGCTCAGGTGGCTGCCAATGTAGTCGCGGATCACCGCGCACGGGTGGGGAGCGAAAGACATATGGAGGCGGATTCTCCGCGAGTGGTAAAGGATGCGGCGACTGCCGAGCCAAGGAGGGGGTCTCTCTCGGTGCTTGCTGCCACTCCTGGTCCAACTTCGTCAGAGGGGGCCGCTTTGATCCACGCTGATCAAGTTGCATTGGTGCCACCGATGCATGAAGCTCGGTCTCCCGGAACGAAGGTGGTGAAGAAACATGAGCCACATTCTTCTGCAGGTCGAGCGTCAAGTAATGCCGTGCCTTCTCGAAAAGAACGGAGTGGTGTCGTCGCATCAAGATCGAACAGCAAGAAGACTGAACAAAAGCTAGTGTCGAAGCGGCTAAAAGATGGCGAAAGGCTGGCGGTGGTGAACAAGCGGAGCTCGTCTGATGTAGTCAGACCAAAGCCGGAGGCGCCGAGGCCGGAGCGGGATGTGGACATCATTACTGCGATTGTTAAATAGCTCATTGGAGGCTTGAAGGACTCCAATGAGCAGATCTGATCGCCAAGATCACGGGAGGGTGATTGTCAAATTGGGTGCGGGCTGCGGCAGTTGAACGACATTAGAATATGCTGACAGTGAGGTTGAGACTGTATCCCTGCCGTGCCACAGCAATCCCGAATAAGCCAGCAGACCCAGCAGGGTGAGAACGGATGTCACAATCCATGCCGGAGTGTCGTGCCGAATTGTGTGGATCACGTTATCCGGTGGGGCCCACTTGGGGGCAAATCCAGCGGGCTTGCCTTTTATGTGAGCGATTTGATCGCCAAGCTGAGATATCAGGTATTTCAGCTTTTCAGGGCCTTCGAGAACGTAACGGCCCGTAAAGCCTATCAGCAGGCACATATGGAAGATCTCGAGCGCAGCGATACGTCGTGCGCCATCGTTGCGTGCTTGCTCAAGCTTGTCGAAAAAGTGTTCGCCGGCGAGTTGTTCCCCGAAAAGAAGAAGCTGGAGCGGGCGGCGTTCCCATGTTTCCCTGATGCTGTTTTGGGTGGACAGAATGAGCTCGTCGATCAGCGCGCAAAAAGCATACTTGGCGTCGAAAATATCGTCGCTACTGAAGTTGAATTTTCTGGCTCTTTGCTCGAAGGATTCCAGCAGCTTCTGTACTGCATCGGAAAATTTGCCCTCATCTTCGGGCATATTGCCCGTGCGGAGCAGCATAAGCATGTGAAACCCATCGTAAAGCAGGTCGACCAAGGTATACGAACTGGACGTGGGCTCCTTGGTCGCGGTGGCTGGTTGTGGCGTTTCGGCGAAAAGATTGGGTATGGAGTTCATGATATGACGGCAATCATTTCGATCTTCAGATCTTGATAACTTTCAGGTGCATAGATCATGACGGACTGCGCTTTTATCATCCGCTCGTAGAGAGGGCCGTGACCATCGAGGGTGAAATAGCATGCTCCCGGTCGTACAGGGATGGCTGCTGGTACTTGGGCCGCATGGCTAAGTCGTACGCCGGACATCGCGGAGAGAACCAGCTTTTCCACATCGTCAGGGGCTCCCACTTTCAGGCGGAACGGAATGGACTCAATGATCTCTGACTGAGGGTGTGCGGCACTGATGGATAGGAAGAATCGTGTCTTGTCATCGATTTTCTCGGAATCCAGGCGCCCCGTGTAGAACGCAGGCTTGGGGTGTGCTAGGGCAATGGCGAAATACTGGGTGGATATCACGGTGTCCAGGAGCTCCCGGATCAATGCGTCAAGGCGGGCAAAGCAGGGGCCTGGGCGAGTATGGTCATAGCTTGGAAGCGCATTGAGCGTGTGGTGCCTGGAGAACGTGAGTAGCCCGCCAGCCAGTCTCAGCAACTCGTGGAAAAGTCGTTCAGGGGAGTACTCGGGATTGCGCAGTAGGTGAGTCAGTGCGGCGCATGCGGAGCTGGCCGTATGCAACAGCCAGAAGGATGCGATGTCTCCTGAGCGGAATTCGATGATGTTTTTTGATGGTTCCCGGTGCAGGCCATAGAGTGCGTCAACCTTTGCCAGCAGTGCATCAATCAGTCTGCGTAGCATGAGATGAAGCCTGGCGCTGCTGCGAAGGCTGACTGATGGGGGAATGAAGCTTGGATCAATCTCGAATCCATTGCTCGAAGTCCTGCGGATCCGTGTGATCGGTAGGGTCTGGAACTGCTCATGAGGTTCGCCTCCCTGCCTGATCTGGGCAATCTTGCTCAGACGGGAAATGTCGGTTTCCATCGAGTCCGAGAACAGATCGTGGGTTTCCGTCGTTACGACCAGGTAACGCGTGTTGCCGGCAGATGTGAGATCGTGTGTGCAGTTGCCGCCTTGAGGATTCAGATGTCGCAGGGCGAGGTGAAACTCTGTTCCCCCGTCATCCAGCGTCATCTCGTTCAGGGAGAGAGGGGTGGGCAATTGGTCAATGTCGGGCGCGAGCAGTGAGTCTCCGTTCGAGAATACGGCATCGATTCGGCTGAAATGGAGAATGCCGCTGCTGAGTGCGTCCCTGTCCAGCTCCAGTTCCCTGACTCCCCAGGCGAAAGGGTTGGCCGCCAGCAGGGTGCGACGGTTCATTGCATCGGTGTAGATATCCTGCTGCTGGAAATGCTGAGGGCGGAGAAAGAGGCCTTCGCCCCATAGAGGTTGTGCGCGATTCATTGTCGAGGATTACCTAGCGGTTGCATTGAACGCCCATAAGCGAGTTGGCGGACCCGCTTCCGGGCTCGGGAATCTGGGTTGCCGAACTTGTCGTCAGGGCGCACGCGTGGGCTCCGATGACGATTTCGCTGGACGCGCCTGGGGCGAAAGCGAGTTTCCAGCGTTCGGCATGGGGCGCGCGGAACAGGCCTGTCACACCTATTGCTGCCATTTCTGGGCTGCTCCGGAATGGCACGATGTGGGTCTTGCCGGGTAGCAGGACGAGCTCACGAACGGCAATCAAATCGTCACCTAAAGCCTCTTTTTCTCCTTCCGATGTTGTCAGTTGTTCGTAAGTAAGGCTTTTCAGGCGCTCTGTGGACCGGAGTGAGTAGACCCTGATGACCAGGGATAGGGATCTGCCATCACGGGATGTATTGAGTTGCTCCCCGGCATGGATCCTCAGCGGAACCTCGGGCGCTTGCTTGTTGTTCCCCGGTTTGGCGATCAGCCCTGACGTGTTCAACGCAACGTCGAGAATGCTGCCGGCAGCCTGCACGACCGCAGTGCTGGCGCATCCCGCGAGCAACATGCTGGTTGCGATGAGGGATAGGTTTGCAGGGCAGGGGAAGATGTGGCGAAGCATTTTTCGATAGTACAAAAGAATATTTATTTTGGCTATTGTATCGTCATGTTCATGTATGTAATATGCGTTTAAGATTTTATGGATGAGCTGTGTCCTCTTCCTTGTGAATGAACGTCTATGTGGAAAGCACGATCCTTTCAGTCGCTGGTCTTTGTTCTCATGTTGTCTGGATGCGCGGCCGCGCCTGCGCCGTCCTTGAAGCCTGAGGAGTTCAACGTGGTGCTTGAGGCTTTGGGAAAATCGGTGGACGCCCTGTTGCAGCAAGGTAATCAGAAGGATGCGATCAAGCTTCTTGATGACATGTCCAGGCGGAATCCGGACCGCAAGGAGCCATGGGCGCGCAGGGCCAAGATCTATTTCGACGCGGGGAATTACGCGCAAGCCATAACCGCGGCCGAGGAGGTGCTGCAGCGGGATCCTGCGGAACGTTCCGCCAAAGTCATCCGCGCTGTTTCCGGCTTGAGGATCGCCGGACAGTCCCTAAATGAACTGCGTAGCGATGCCGAACTGAAGGGGAGCGCACATTCCGACGCGGTGGGGCTCGTCAGGGTGATGCGTGAAACCCTGGGGGAGGATGTGCTTGTTCCCCCGGCTGAAGCCAAGCGAGATGTGTCTTCGTCGCGTGGAGCCAGGGCCAGGCCTCAGGCGGCTCCAGCGCCACGGCGCAAGGCCGGAGGGGAGGCTGAAGCTCGGCCGCCCGCTGCGGGGGGAAACCCCTTCGATGCTTTGAAATAAGGGCTCCTTTGCGCCCCCCTCTGAGTGATCGCCTTCTATATCAACTGCAGGAGTACAGCCGTGGCCAAAAAAGAGAGTATTCAAAAACAGCTACAACGGGTACGACCTCCCCGGGTGCAACTCACCTATGACGTCGAGGTGGGGGACGCGACTGAGTTGAAGGAGCTGCCTTTCGTTGTCGGAGTGTTGGGTGATTTCGCCGCTCAATCGGACGTGTCACAAGGAAAGGTTCGCGATCGGAAGTTCGTCAATGTGGATATGGACAATTTCGACGATGTGATTGCATCCATGGCACCGCAGGCCAGCTTCAAGGTTAAGAATGTTCTGCAGCAGGACGGCGGTGAGTTGGGAGTGCAACTCACGTTCAAGAAGTTCGACGACTTCCGCCCGGAATCGGTTGTGCAGCAGGTCGAGCCTTTGCGGAAGCTTCAGGAGGCGCGTGCCAAACTGGCTGATCTGAGGAACAAGCTTGCTGGCAATGAGAAACTCGAGGATCTTTTGAGTGAAGTACTGGCCAATACCGAGAATCTTCAGGCACTTAAGACTAGAACCTCCGGGGAGGGGCTGTGATGGGAGGGGCGCAACTCATGGCGTCTGTCGTTGCAGATGGCCATGAATCCAGCCTGCTGGACAGAATTGTCGAGGAAAGCAAGGTCGCGCAATCGGCGCATGAAAAGGCCCGTGCCAAGGACATTATCGGGGAACTGGTCAGTCAGGTTCTAGAGGGTGAGGTCATCGTATCCGAGAACCTGGCCGCAGCGATTGATGCGAGAGTGGCAGAGCTGGATCGATTGATCTCCGCACAGCTCAGTAGCGTCATGCACGCGCCTGAGTTTCAGGCCCTGGAAAGCGCGTGGACGGGGTTGCACTACTTATGCAGGAAGACGTCGTCGGGTACGCATCTAAAGATAAAGTTGTTCAATGCAAGCAAGCGTGACTTGATCAAGGATTTTAGATCCGCTATCGACTTCGATCAGAGTGCGCTATTCAAGAAAGTTTACGAAGAAGAGTTCGGCACCTTTGGTGGTGCGCCATTTGGGGCACTGGTCGGGCAGTTCGAGGTGACGCGTCAGCCCGAAGACATGTTCTTCATTGAGCAGATGTCACATATTGGGGCTGCTGCTCACGCGCCTTTCATTACGGCGGCCGCACCTCAGCTTTTTGGTCTCGACTCTTATGTTGAACTTGGCAAACCGCGTGATCTGGCCAAAGTCTTTGATACAGTAGAGTATGCAAAGTGGAAGTCTTTCCGAGGCTCGGAAGACGCTCGTTACGTCGGCCTGATCCTGCCGCGCTTCCTTGGGCGCCTGCCGTATAACCCGATCGATGGAGTGGTGACGGAGGGGTTCAACTTTGTCGAGAGTGTGGATGGCGCCGACCATGAAAAGTACCTTTGGTGCAATGCGGCCTTTGCTTTTGCGGCCCGGCTCACTGATGCCTTCGACCAGCATGGATGGTGTGCCGCCATCCGGGGGGTCGAAGGTGGGGGGCTCGTTGAAGATCTACCGACGCATACCTTTCGAACTGATGATGGGGAGGTCGTCCTCAAATGCCCAACGGAGGTGTCTGTAACTGACCGTCGGGAGAAAGAGTTGAACGATCTTGGTTTCATCTCGCTGGTGCACTGCAAGAATACCGACTACGCGGCTTTTTTTGGTGCTCAGTCGGCTCAGAAGCCCAGGAAGTACGACACCGATTCAGCCAATGCCAATGCGACACTGTCCGCCCAGTTACAGTACATCTTCGCAGTCTCTCGGATCGCCCATTACATGAAGGCGATGATGAGGGAAAAGGTGGGTAGTTTCGCAACCGCTGCGAATATTGAGAGCTATTTGCAGCGCTGGATCGACAATTACGTAACGACTGACGATTCCGCCTCCCAGGAAACCAAGGCGCAGTTCCCGTTGAGGGAGGCTGCCATTGAAGTCAGTGAAGTACCTGGCCGGCCGGGGACATATCGCGCGGTCTCATTCATCCGTCCCCATTTTCAGCTGGACGAACTCTCAGTGTCATTGCGACTGGTGGCCGAATTGCCCAGTGGAAAGAACTGACGTCATAAACGCACAGGTTGGAGAAAGCTATGAAAGATATCTACATCGAGTTCAAGGGTAGCGACATAAAGGGTGACTCCAGGGACACCAAGCATAAGGATACCGTAGAGGTCTCCAGCTGGAGCCACACCATGCGCCAGCCGAAGTCCGCAACTGCATCGGCTGCCGGCGGGCACACCGCCGAGCGCGTCGAGCACGGTGAAATGGTATTCACAAAGGATATCGACGGATCCAGCCCGAAGCTCTATCAGGCTTGTTCATCGGGCCTGCTCGTTAACGACGTGGTGATCTACTTTTATCGTGCATTTGGCGGGAAGAATACAACGGGGAATCCGTCGTCCACCCAGAACCGGCACCAGTACTTGAAGATCGAGTTGAAGAACGTGATTGTCGCTTCTGTCTCGCCCATCGTCGCGGAAGAAGGTATTCCGACGGAGAGTTTTTCCCTCAAGTATTCCGCAGTGAAATGGACCTACGATGAGCTCAATATCGACGGGAGCAAGTCAGGCAAGGTGAACATCCAGGGGGCTTGGAACCTTGCCAAGAATACGCCCAATCTCACTTAGTCCTTCTTGAAGCAAGATCGGGGCTGCAATGGCGAATGGATTTGAGCCGTCCTTGTTTGACAAGCTGTTTGAAGATCTTCCGCTTGGCGCGGCTCGCCGCAGGTTGAATCTGGAACAATTGATTGACGGTGTGGCACGAGATCTCGAGGCGCTCCTAAACACCCGCATTGTTGTCGACGACGTGACGCACCGGGATTTTCCGCTAGCCGGTCGTTCGGTAATAGGTTTCGGCTTGGCCGATTTTGCTGGAATGAACCTGATCAGCGTTCACGACCGACGCCGCATATGCAGTTCGATCGAAGCGGCCATCAATGCGCACGAACCGCGCCTCAAGGATGTTCGAGTTGATCTGGAGCCTGAACACAAGGCAGTCAATGCGCTTTTGTTTTCAATCCGCGCCATGCTGATCGTGAGTCTTGCCGAGGAGCGTGTTGCCTTCGATGCTACGTTACAGCCGGCCTGCTTGCAGTATTCGGTGAGTCAGCGAGCGATGCGGGCCGGTGCTTGAATGAAGGATCTGCTGCCGTATTTCGAACGCGAGCTTGCATTTCTGCGTAATCACGGAAGGACGTTTGCCGAACGATATCCAAAGGTGGCAGCACAGTTGTCGCTCTCTGGCGATGGCTGTGAGGATCCGCATGTGGAGCGGATGATCGAGTCCTTTGCACTTCTGACCGCCCGCGTATCGAAAAAGATCGAGGACGGTTACCCCCAATTCACCGAGGCGTTGCTGAGCGTCCTGTATCCGCATTATCTTCGTGCATTTCCCAGCTGTTCGATAGCCAGTTTCTCTCCACCGGATAAGGGCGTCTCTCCAGAATTACTCCTTGTCCCGCGAGGAACTGAACTTCAGTCCAGGCCAATCAAGGGGACCGTATGCCGCTTCAGGACCGTGTGGGATCTTGCAGTTTCCCCTGTCTCCGTCTCAGATCTCAAATTCGACCCTGCGGCGGGCACTCCCTCGGGTGTCCAGCTGCCAGCGGGGTGCGATGCGATTCTCTCGTTTTCCTTGCTGCGGGGCGGTGATACGGCAAGTGCAGCCATCGTGGCTCCTGGAAAGTTGCGAATTTATATCGACGCGGAGCCGTCAGTGGCGTCGGCGCTGCGAGATGCCTTGTTTCTGAACCGCTTGAGGATTTATGTCGAGGCAACAGACCGTATTTGGGATACGGTTCCGGAGGATGTGCTGAGCGAGGTTGGATTTGCTACCGATGAGGCGCTCATCGATATGCCTCAGTCCGCTCACGATGCTTATCGATATCTGACTGAATATTTCTGCTTTCCCGAAAAATTCAATTTTTTCGATCTCGATCTGCGTGGCCTGCCGGCAGCCAGCTATAGCAAAGGACGTGTGCGTCTGCATGTTGCACTGGGTGGCTTGCGCTCTGACAGCGACGCATCACGACTGCTCAAAGCCGTGACGGCACAGAATCTGCGCCTCGGCTGTGTGCCGGTCGTCAATTTGTTCAAACAATGCGGTGATCCCATCCGTGTATCGGGGCAGGCATCGTCCTACCCTGTCATCCCCGACGGACGTCGGCCTTCTGCGTATGAGGTGTATTCGATCGACAGCGTGCATCGCGTGCGTCAGACGCTCCAGGGCGAGTCCATTGTGGAGTTTCGTCCATTTTTCTCCCTGCGGCATGGCGAGACGCCTGATCTCCATGGCCATTACTGGTTTGCCCAGCGCGACAGCATGATTGCAGAGAGCAGTCCCGGTTTCGAGACCCTGCTGTCGGTGATCGATACGGATTGTGATCCGTTTCAACCAAAGAACGACGTCTTGAGCCTCCGGCTCACATGTTCCAATCGGGATTTGCCAACACTGATGTCGTGGGGCGGGCTGGATGGGGACCTGTTGTTGGAGGGCGGCTCGCAGGCTGCGCTGGTGCGCTTGCTGAAGAGACCCTCACAGCCGTGGCGTTTTGACCATCGCGGGGATGCGCAGTGGCGTCTCATTTCCCATCTCTCCCTCAATCACCTCTCGCTGACGGGGAGCGGCTTGGCGGCATTCAAGGAAATGTTGGCGCTGTATGACCTTCCGCAGACGGCCACCTCGCGTCGTCGTCTTGAGGGGCTGCTGTCCATTGAACGAGTGGACAAGACCGTCTGGATGAAGGGCAAGCCGTTTGCGTGCTTTGTGAGAGGCTTTGAAGTTCGTCTGACTATTGATGAGTCGAGTTTTGTCGGGAGTGGTCTTCACGCTTTTGCCCGCTGTATCGACCGCTTTCTAGGGCTCTATGTGGGCCTGAACAGTTTCATTCAACTGGTGATCCTCTCGGGCCGAACCGGAGAGGAATTGATCCGATGCGCACCCCGAAGCGGCGATTCGGCCCTGGCCTGATCGCACACACGCAGCAGGAGCCGGCAGCGTATGAGTTTTTTCAACTCGTTCGCCTGTACGAGCAGCTTTTCCTGAAAGAGGGGGGGGATCCTCTGTCCGAACGGATCCAGTTCCGTAACTCCCTGCGTCTGGGGTTTTCGCCCAGTCAGATCGATGCCATGTCCGTTTTTTTCAAAGGACAGGATCAAAATGGAGATGTCGACCGTATTGAGATTACGCCCGGCTTCATCGGCATGCTGGGGGTGAGCGGTACTTTGCCGCTGCACTATACGGAGCGGGTTGTTGAGCGGGAGCGGCACGGTCGGGACGTGGCCGGGCGTGCCTTCCTCGACATGTTCGTGAATCGTGCCGTCGGTCACTTCTATCGGGCCTGGAAGAAATACAAGCTTCCTTATCTTTACGAAACCGATCGCAGGAACCATTTTCTGCCGCTGCTGATGTCCTTGCTCGGGCTTGGTCATGGCGCGTTGCGGCAGCGAATGAGCCGGGATTCTGGACGAATCGACGACGAGTCCCTGGCCTATTTTTCCGGTTTGCTCAGTCAGCGTCCGGTCTCCGCCAGTACTTTGAAACAGATTCTGAGTGCCTACTTTCAAGTGGATGTCGCCATTGAGCAGTTCGTTGGGCGCTGGTACGTGGCGCCCATCGCCCAGCGGTCTGCACTGGGCGGAGGTAACGCAGCTCTGGGCGTGAATGCACTGCTCGGCGAAAAGGTCTGGCAGCGGAATCTTCGCATACGGATTCATATCCGGGCCTTGGGCTACGAACGCTATATCTCGTTTCTTCCCAGGGGCGAACTGGCAATGGCCCTCGGCAGATTGCTCGGATTTGCAACGGGGGGGCAGTTCGAGTGTGAGGTCTGTCCGCAACTCCGGGCTTCTGAGGTACGCCCGACTGTGCTGGGCGTATTCGAGGGCGGACGGCTTGGGTACGACTCCTTCTTGAAGTCTCGCGCAGAAACCCGTGATCGTGGGGATCTGCGATTTCTTGTTCAATGCTCGGATTAAGGTCGACGGATGACGGCTACTCTCAAAGTCCTGATTGGCAAACTCAATGCTCCATGCCGCGTTGCGGCAGAGCGTGCCGCGAGCTTATGCATGTCGCGAGGTCATCACGAGGTCGACATCGAGCACCTGTTTTCTGCCCTGCTCGAACAGCCCGACGCTGACTTTTCGTTGATCCTGGTGCGCAATGGCATAAACACGCGGGATGTGGAGCACGAACTGAACCGCGAGATGGAGCGCTTCAGAACGGGAAATAGCCGTACACCGGTATTTTCAGTCCGGATTCCCAAACTGCTCGAACAGGCATGGCTGATCGCATCCCTGGACGCCAAGCTGCAGCAGATCCGTTCTGGCCACCTTCTGCTGGCTTTGTTGACGGAGCCTGAACTGGAGCAGATCGCTGCGCGTAGCATATCTTCGCTGTCCCGGGTCAGGCTCGACGATCTCAAGCACAAGTTCGACGAGCTGACGCGAGGGTCCGCCGAGTACGGTGGGGCGTGCAATGCAGAGCCTGTTTCTCCGCAGGGCGACGACAGTGCGCGTGCCATCCCCAGCGCTGGGGATGGCACGGCACTGGGCCGTTTCACCACCAACCTCACGCAGCAAGCCAGGGAGGGCCGAGTTGATCCCGTGATAGGCAGGGAGGCGGAGATCAGTCAGCTCATCGATATCCTGCTGCGCCGCAGGCAGAACAATCCCATCCTGACCGGAGAGGCAGGGGTCGGCAAGACGGCAGTCGTGGAAGGGCTGGCGCTGCGCATCGCCGCCGATGATGTCCCTGTGCCGCTCCGGGGTGTTTGCGTTCATGTGCTGGACATGGGCTTGCTGCAGGCCGGAGCCAGCGTCAAAGGGGAATTCGAGAATCGTCTGAAGGGGGTGATCGCGGAGGTCCGGCAAAGCTCGGCCCCGATTGTGCTGTTCATCGACGAAGCCCACTCCCTGATCGGTGCAGGGGGGCAGTCCGGCCAGAACGACGCGGCCAATCTTCTGAAGCCGGCATTGGCCCGCGGCGAACTGCGCACCATCGCGGCGACGACCTGGGCGGAGTACAAGAAGTACTTCGAGAAGGACGCGGCGTTGGCCAGGCGCTTTCAGGTTGTGAAGGTCGATGAGCCTGTCGAGTCGATCGCCGCTGCGATGCTGCGGGGCATGGTGCCGTTGATGGAGCGGCATTTCGGTGTCCGAGTGCTGGATGAGGCTGTGACCGAGGCTGTGCGTCTTTCCCAACGCTACATCAGCGGGCGCCAGTTGCCGGACAAGGCCGTTGGCGTGCTGGACACGGCCTGCGCCAAAGTGGCGCTGGCGCATGGGGCGACCCCCTTGCTGATCGACCAGTTGCAGAAGGAACAGGAGCGGGTAGAGGCCGAACTCGCGGCCGTCTTGAGGGAGTCGGCGGCGCTGCCACGCAATGCAGAACGAATTACGGCGCTCGAGAGTCGTGTCGCGGCGCTGGAATCCGAACTCGCCCGGCTGCATGCCCGTCTGGCCGAGGAGCGGAGCCTTGTCGAGCGTGTTCTCGACATGCGGGCACGGATGGAGGGGCGGGTGGTATCCCGTGCCCAGGGCGCAGTTGCGGACGCGCGCGAGGATGGAGGGCCGGCGTTCACTGCCGACGCGGATAGGCAGGCACTGGAGGAGGTCCTGCAACGCTTGCACGCCTTGCAGGGAGACCGGCCGATGGTGCCGGTGCACGTGGATCGTCACGTGGTAGCGGAGGTCGTCTCCTCCTGGACCGGGATCCCCCTCGGCAAGATGGTCGGTGACGAGATCAAGACGATCCTCAAGCTGGGCCACCTGCTGCGGGAACGCGTTGTCGGCCAGGACCATGCGCTGGAGGCCATCTCCCAACGTGTGCGCACGTCCCGCGCTGCACTCGAGAATCCCGACAAACCAAAGGGCGTCTTCCTCTTCGTGGGGCCGTCCGGGGTGGGAAAGACGGAAACGGCTCTTGCGCTGGCGGACATCCTTTACGGCGGTGAGCGGCGACTGGTCACCATCAACATGAGCGAATACCAGGAGGCCCATACCGTCTCCGGCTTGAAGGGGGCACCACCCGGATATGTCGGTTACGGTGAAGGGGGCGTCCTGACCGAGGCCGTGCGCCGCAATCCCTATTGCGTCGTATTGCTTGATGAAGTCGAGAAGGCGCACCCGGATGTGCTCGAGCTTTTCTTCCAGGTTTTTGACAAGGGTGTTCTGGAGGACGGGGAAGGACGCGAGATCGATTTCCGCAACACCTTGATCATCCTGACCAGCAACGTCGGCTCGGGCCAGATCATGCAGGCCTGCCTGAACCAGGAGCCCGAAGCGCTGCCTTCAGCTGACGCGTTGGCCGAGACCCTGCGGCCGGTTCTGTGCAAGTCCTTCAAGCCGGCTTTCCTTGGGCGTGTGAAGGTCGTGCCCTACTTTCCCATCTCGGACGAGGTGCTGGTTCAGATCATCCGTCTGAAGCTGGAGCGGATACGTGGCCGCGTTGCCGCCAACCATCAGGCGTCCCTGCTGTGGGATGAATCTGTGATCGATGCCATCCTCGAGCGCTGCACCGAGGTGGATTCCGGCGCCCGCAATGTGGATCACATCCTCGACGGATCCCTGCTGCCAGGGATTGCCGAGATCGTTCTTGCGCGCATGGCCGACGGTGATGGCGTGGAGCATATCCACATCGATACGAGTGAGCAGGGACATTTCCAGTACTCCATCGCGTAGACAGCGATCGGCAATGGATGTGATGCGTGCCGTAAGGGCTGTATCACGCGCAATTTTCTCGGTTTCTGGAGTTTGACGACATGGGTTATATCGGCTGGTTTGTGCGGAGCATGGCGCTGGCTGTGGCAGTGGGGGGGCCGGATGCAGGTGCCACCGAGTATGTGCAGGGGATCCGCGGTGCGCTGGATTCGGGGAGTGTGGGGCTCATTTCTGCAACGGATTTCCGCCTTATCAATGGAAGCTGTCCCGATTGCGTAACGATTCCCCAGGCGCTCTGGTATTTCCGTGACGACTGGGTGGCGGTTCCCAAGCTTGTGCCCGCGGGGTTCAGTCGGGGCCTTCCCGGCTTGCGTGACGTTGCCGAATGGGCTGCTGCCGACAAGGGAGCGCTCTCCGGAGGTTTGCCGCCGCTGGCGTGGGTCGGATCGCCCTTGATCGCCGAAGGGTGGCAGTTGGTGGCTGAGGGGGCCGCCATCTCCGGCCCGGCAGGGGCGACCCTGCCATTTGCAGTGGCACCGCGTCTTCCCAGCAACCAGTCGTATTACGACGCACAGAGCGTGCGCTATTTGGCCGGGCGCTCTCTTTCCCTGCGCGGAAGGATGGAGCGTGGGCGCTTCATTGCGCGTAGCGTGTGGCCGGATGATTTCCGGCTGGATGCTGCGTCCGTGCCGTTCAAGCCCTTGGCGAGGGGGGAGACGCTCGACACGGTCGTCCGTGCTGAGGACGGCGGGGCTCGTCAGCCTCTTGCCGCGCGAGTCTTATGGCAGCGTTCGGCACCTGGCCCCGAGGGCTGGAATGGCAAGCCGGTACTGGCCGTGATACTCAATGGGGCTCAGGGCGACGACGACGAGGCGCACGGCGGACATTTCGCAATTGCCACCGGCCGTTTCGGGGAAAGAGGGGAATGGCGCGACTGGCTGGTAAACAATTTCTACAACCTGGACTCGGTGAGCGAGAAGGGTATTGTGGCCTCGTCCTTGCCGATGGATGCCTACATGGGGGACCTCAACAGCGGGCAGGCGTGGTATCGGCCCTCCTACATGCTGGTGGCCGTATTGAAGCAGGACCGGGCGTCGGCCCTTTACCAGGGCGCCATTTCACGGGTCTTCAATCATTTCTATCGGCATGATTTCGTCTATCGCCATGCCACGGCCAATTGCGCGGGAATCAGCATCGATACCCTGCGTGCGCTGGGATGGCAGGTCCCGAAGCAGGGGCCGACGAGCAGGGTGAAGGCGATTGCGGGCCTGCCCTACATGGCGGTGAAGGAGGGGAGTCTGGAAAGCGGTCGGCAGGCTTTCGACTATATGTCCACGGAGCGGACGGCCCTTTATCCCTTTGTAGCCTTCGAGGCCATCGGCCGGGACATCCTCGAGCGGCTGGTCGCCGGCAAGCAGGCCACTTCCGGGCTGGAAGGCATGCTGGCAGAGGATATCGAAGCACTGGTCTATGTGCGGATTCCCCAGTTCCCGTCCTCGCGGGCGTTCGGGCAGGCGCCGGTCGCCTCTTTCGACGAGTACATGCAGCGCGTGCCGGAAGACCGAAAGGACTGGAAGATCATTCCTGTGCCGCCCCGCCCGTTCCCCACTGCCCTGAAGGATGGGGATGCAGGGGACGTGCCGATGGAAGCTTCCAGTATCGCGCTGGCGGCGTATGGCGGATTCTTCGGGGTGACTGCCGTCGGACTGTGGCGCAGGCGTAGCAAACGTCGTGATGCAGGGAGGGCGATGCGGCCATGAGCCGGTATGCAGTTCTCTTATTGTTGAGAAAGTCGTGGCGTGAATTCCAGCAATTCACGCTGTTGAAGGCCGCGTGAAGCCGGAGTTCATCCCCTTTGGGCAGGCGTAGAATGACATCGGCACCAATGGGTCGGGTGTCTGTGAGTCTGCGAAGCAAAAACAATAATTGCGCCAATGTTTGCGCAAAGGGGGTTGATCATGCGTTTCACCAATTCAAGTATAAAAGCCAAATTCTTTGCGAGTTTCGGAGCGGTAATCGCACTGATGCTGGTGATTGGCGGTAGTGCGTTTTGGGGGTTTTCCCGTCTTGCCGCTGAAGCCGTTGCCATTGAAAAGGACGTGTACCCCAAGGCAGTTTTCGCCAACAATCTGACCAAGCGCGCCATCGAGGCGGAAGGGCTGGCTCTGGTCGGTGCAGTGGAAAAGGATCCGCAGGATCTCGAAAGAATCGCCGGCAAGCTGAAGGCCATTGCGACGGCCAATGCCGAGGATCTGGAGCGGCTGGAGAAGCTGGTCGCGTCCGAAACGGGGCGGCGCATGTTCATGGCCATCAAAGAGGCGCGGGAGCCGATCCGGGCCATGTATCCCCGCCTGGTCGAACTGTTGGCGGCACGGGACAGCGCAGCGACCCTCGTTTTCGTGAAAGCGGAGTACAGCCCGGCGATTGTGCGTTTCCGGCAGGCGGTCGATGCGTTGTCGACCCATCAGGACCAGAAGATGGCGGAAGCGGTTTCGTCAATTCAGCAGAACGCGGATTCCATCCGCAGTGGAGTGGCGCTGGTGGCGGTATTCGCGCTGCTTACGGGCATCGTCCTGGCGGCAGTGCTGTCCGGCAGCTTTGCGCGGAGGATTCGGGATGCGCAGGCGCTCGCCGAGCAGGTGGCAAGCGGCAATCTCAAGAACGATGGCATTCGTTCTGCTGCCGGGGATGAACTGGGGCAACTGACGGCAGCCCTGATCCGCATGCGTTCGGATCTGGCCGGGATTATCGGACTGGTAGTTGAAGAGGCCGGAGCCCTGTCCCGGATTGCCGGTGACGTCTCATCGGCAGCGGAGCAGGTTTCGAGCAGCGTGCAGGCCCAGGCCAGTTCCACTTCGACGGCCGCGGCCGCGGTGGAAGAGCTGACGGTCAGCATCGAGCATGTGGCCGCCAATGCCCACGGTGCGTCGCAGAAGGCCGAGGAGGCTGGGCGTGTTTCGGATACCGGCGGCCGGCAGGTGGCGTCGGCAACGCGGAGTATTCAGGACGTTGCTGCGGATGTGAGTGGGGCGGCCGATGACATCCAGTCACTGTCCGAGCGGATCAAGGGAATCGGAAGCATTGCGACGGTGATCAAGGAGGTGGCGGACCAGACCAATCTGCTGGCCCTCAACGCGGCCATTGAAGCTGCCCGCGCGGGTGAACAGGGGCGTGGCTTCGCTGTGGTTGCGGACGAGGTCCGGAAGCTGGCCGAACGCACCTCTCTTTCGGTGCAGGAGATCTCCAGCATCATCTCGGCGGTCGAGCAGGGCTCCGTGGCAGCGGCGGGTAGCATGCAGCACGCCAGCAACGACGTGTCCAGGGTTGCCGAGACCGCGGCCGGGGCACGTCAGTCCATGGAGGAAATCTGCACAATGTCCAATGACGTCAAGCTGGCGATGAACGAGATTGCCGATGCCTTGGTCGAGCAACGTTCGGCAGCCACGCATCTGTCCAGAAACGTCGAAGGTATTGCCCAGATGTCCGACGAGAACTCCGCCGCCGTGGTGGCGGTGGCCAATGCCGCTCAGCAGATGGAGCGTTCCGCCAGGACGCTGATCAGCAGCGTATCCCGTTTCAGCCTGTAGGGTCCGCGGTGGGATGTACCGGTTTGAAGAGCCCCGTCGTGCTTGCGGGGCCAAAAAAAGCCCCGCTTCAGCGGGGCTTTCTGCATCTTCAAGCCGGTGTTCAGACGTTGAACAGGAAATTCAGGACGTCCCCATCTTTCACCACGTAGTCCTTGCCTTCGGAGCGCATCTTGCCGGCTTCCTTGGCGCCCTGTTCGCCCTTGAAGGCGATGAAGTCTTCGTAGGAAATGGTCTGGGCGCGGATGAAGCCGCGTTCGAAGTCGGTGTGGATGACGCCGGCGGCCTGCGGGGCGGTGTCGCCGACGTGGATGGTCCAGGCGCGCACTTCCTTCACGCCGGCGGTGAAGTAGGTCTGCAGGCCGAGCAGGCTGTAGCCGGCGCGGATCAGGCGGTTGAGGCCGGGTTCTTCGAGGCCCAGGTCGGCCAGGAAGGCCATCTTGTCTTCGTCGTCCAGGTCGGCGAGTTCCGCTTCGATCTTGGCGCACAGGGCGACGACCGGGGCGCCTTCCTTGGCGGCGTGCTCGCGCAGGCGGTCGAGGTAGGGGTTGTTCTCGAAGCCGTCTTCCATCACGTTGCCGACGTACATGGCGGGCTTGAGGGTCATCAGGCACAGGGGCTTGAGGATCAGCTTCTCGTCGTCGCTGAGCTGCATGGTGCGTGCCGGCTGGCCTTCGTTGAGGTGCGGCAGCAGCTTTTCGAGGATGGCGACCAGCTTCTGGGCATCCTTGTCGCCGGAGCGGGCCTTCTTGTTCTCCCTGTGGATGGCCTTCTCGACGGCGGCCATGTCGGCCAGCGCGAGTTCGGTGACGATGGTCTCGATGTCGGCGAGCGGGTCCACCTTGCCATTCACGTGGATGACGTTCTCGTCGTCGAAGCAGCGCACCACGTTGACGATGGCGTCGGTCTCACGGATGTTGGCAAGGAACTGGTTGCCGAGGCCTTCGCCCTTGGAGGCGCCGGCGACCAGGCCGGCGATGTCCACGAATTCGACGATGGCGGGCTGGACCTTCTGCGGCTTGACGATCTCGGACAGGGCGTCGAGGCGCGGATCGGGTACTTCAACGATGCCCACGTTGGGCTCGATGGTACAGAAGGGGTAGTTCTCGGCGGCGATGCCGGCCTTGGTGAGGGCGTTGAAGAGGGTCGATTTGCCGACGTTGGGCAGGCCGACGATGCCGCATTGGAGAGCCATGAAAATCCTTTGAAAAACAGGGCACTTCGGAGCCTTGTGCAGGCATCGTCGAAGCGCGCGACCCGCGCCGGGGGCGAAACCGGGGCGGGGGGTGGGTCAGGACAAGACAGCAGGACCGGGGCCGTGGCTCAACGGTTCTGGGCTGCTTTGTTCCGGAAAATCAGCATTGTACCGCTGTTGCCCAGCCCCTTCCAAAGGCATGTTCACGTGCCGACGCGGTGCTGGACGACCTCGTGGGAGGCCGTCCGGACATGCGGTACGTGCTGTCAGGCCTTGCGCGTGGCGTGCAGCAGGGTGTCGAGCAGGCCGATCATCTCGTCGATCTCGGCGGTACTGACGGTCAGCGAGGGCATGAAGCGCAGCAGGTTGGGGCGCGGCGAGTTGAGCAGCAGGCCCTTGGGGGAATGCTCGAGGGCGCCCTTCACCAGCGCGGGGCCGCGATCGTCGTCGAGGATCAGCGCGCGCAGCAGGCCCTGGCCCCGTTCGCCGACGAGGCCGTGGCGGGCCACCAGTTCGTTGAGGGCGGCGCCCAGGTAGCGGCCGGTTTCGTCGACCTTGTCCAGGAAGCCGGGGCTGGTCAGGCGACGCATCACCGCCGCGCCGACTGCGCACATCAGCGGATTGCCGTTGTAGGTACCGCCCTGGTCGCCGGGTTCGAAGCAGCACACTGCTTCGCGGGCCAGCAGGGCCGACAGGGGCACGCCGCCGCCGATGCCCTTGCCGAGGGTCATGATGTCCGGCTCGATGCCGGCATGTTCATGGGCGAAGAGGCGGCCACTGCGGCCCATGCCGGTCTGCACCTCGTCGACGATCAGCAGCAGGCCGTGCTCGCGGGTGAGCTCGCGCAGGGCCTGCAGGAAGTCGGGCTCGGCAGGGATCACGCCGCCTTCGCCCTGCACGGGTTCGAGCATCACCGCCACGGTCTTGGGGCCGATCAGGGCCTTCACCGAGTCGAGGTCGTTGAGCCTGGCCTTCGGGAAGCCCGGCACCTGCGGCGCGAAGAGGGTGTCCCAGCCCGGCTTGCCGGAGGCCGACATGGTGGCCAGCGTGCGGCCGTGGAAGGCGTGCTCGAAGGTGATGATCTCGTAGGCACCGTCGCGGTTGAGGCGCCCCCATTTACGGGCCAGCTTGATGGCGCCTTCATTGGCTTCGGCGCCGGTGTTGGCGAAGAACACCCGGTCGAAGACGGAATGGCGGGTCAGCAGGCCGGCCAGCTCGATGGCCGGGCCGTTGTAGAAGGCCGGGCTCGGGTTGATCAACTGGGCGCCCTGGGTGGCCAGGGCTTCGCTGATTTCCGGCGGACAGTGGCCGAGGCAGTTCACCGCCCAGCCCTGCACGAAGTCGAGATAGGCCTTGTCCTGTTCGTCGTACAGCCAGGAACCACTGCCTCGGACGAAGACGAGCTCGGGCCGGTTTGTGATGTACATCAACGAATTGGCGTCGAATTCGCCGTATTGCATGGCGCTATCTCCTTGCGTAAAGCGATAAATGTTAGCGCGCGCAGGGGCGCGATGCGACCTTTCACGGAAAATTCATGCGGCGAGGGGGCTCCTCAGCGCGCCAGCAGCAGGTAGACCAGCAGCACATTGAGGACCAGCGAGGTGATTGCCAGCAGCTTGAGGCCGAGTTGCGGATCCCGCTCCAGCAGCGGCGATTTGCGGGCCACGACCAGCGGGCGGCGGGCGCCGCGTTCGAGGGCCAGCAGGAATTCCTCGGCGGTCTCGAAGCGGGCCTTGGGTTCGCGGGCGACGGCCTTCAGCAGCACCGCTTCGAGCCAGTCGGGGATGTCCGGGCGGTAGCGCGTCGGCGGCACCGGGTCGCCGAACTTCGGATGCTGGAAGGGTTCGATCTCGCCGTAGGGATACTTGCGGGTCAGCAGCTGGTAGAGGGTCACGCCGACCGCGTAGAGGTCGGTTTGCTCGCTGGCGGCCACGCTCTTGCCGCCGTAGAGCTCCGGCGCCATGTAGCTGGGCGTGCCGGGATTGTTGATCTCTTCGAATTTCTGGCCCTGCTGGGTGGCGTCGGAGGCGGCTACGCCCAGGTCGAGGATGCGCAGGCGGCCTTCGGCGTCCAGGTGCAGGTTGTCCGGCTTGATGTCCCGGTGCACGATGGACAGGCGGTGCAGGCTGGCCACACCCTTCAGGATGCGCTCGCCCAGGTTGACCGCCTCGCCGGTGCCGAAGCGATGGCCGCTGTCGAGGCGGGCCTTGAGGGTGGCGCCTTCGTGCCAGCTCATCAGGTAGTACAGGTGATTGCGCGGCGGGTAGGGAATGACCTGCGGAAACCAGCTGTCGTTGACCCGCCGGGCCAGCCATTCCTCGTGGGCGAGGGCGGCGGCGGCCTCCGGGTCGTCGTGTTCGGGGCGCAGGGTCTTGAGCACGCGGGGCTGGCCCTGCTCGTCGCTGACCCGGTAGAGCAGTGTGGCGATGGACTCGTGCAGCAGCGCGTCGACGGTCAGCCCGTCCAGCGTCTGACCGATCTTCAAGCGCGGTGGCAGCGGCAGGTGCTGCAAGCGGGCGATGTTGTCGCGCAGCTTGTCGGCCGGCAGCGCCTCCACGCGCAGCACCAGCGCGGTGCAGTTGTCCTGGCTGCCGCCACCTTCGGCACCCATCGCGAGGCGCGCGGCAGCGTCCTGCGGATCCTGCTCGGCGCGCAGGATGTCGCCGATCTTGCGGTCGCCGAGCTGGCCCCACACGCCGTCGCTCATCAGCGCAAAGACGTCGCCGGCTTCCAGTTCGCCGTCGGCGTAATCCACCGACAGGTGGGCGTCGAGGCCGACCGCGCGGGACAGCACGTTCTTGAGTTCCGGGTGCTCCCACACGTGGTCGGTGGAGAGTTGCTCCAGCTTGCCGGCGCGCAGCCGGTAGATCCGCGAGTCGCCCACATGGGCCAGATAGTAGCGGCGCCCGCGCAGCACCACGGCGGACAGCGTGGTGGCCATGCCGGCGGCCTCCCGCGTGCGTGCCGCATGGGAGATCAGCCAGCGGTTGAGGGAGGCCAGTACGGTGTCGAGGGACTTGTTGACGGCCCAGGTGTCCGGCGTCGCGTAGTAGTCGGAGAGCAGGCCGCGCACGGTGTATTCGGAGGCTTCGCGGCCGTTGGCGTGGCCACCGACGCCGTCCGCCACCACCGCCAGGATGCCCTTGGCGTCGAGCTCCGGGCCTTCCGGCGTGACGGCGCCGCAGAAATCCTCGTTGCGCGGCCGCGGGCCGGTGAGGGACGAATAGCCGAGGGAAGCGAGGAGGCGGGGCGCGGTCATGGTCGTAAACGGCGCGGATCGGAAGCGGGGAGTATGCCCCGGTTCCGATCTGTTCAAGTGGGTGTCAGGGAGGAGGGCGCTCAGATCTTGGCGCTGGTCAGGTGTGAGGCGCCCCAGGTGGTGCGCCAGCGGCTCTTGACGGCAGTGAGGCCGGCCAGCGCGACGAGGGCCAGGCTGGCGAAGATCAGGAAGCCGGCCTGGTAGCTGCCGGTGACCTGCTTGCTGTAGCCGAGGCTGAGCGCCAGGTAGAAGCCCCCGACGCCGCCGGCCATGCCCACCAGGCCGGTCATCACGCCGATCTCCTTGCGGAAGCGCTGGGGTACCAGCTGGAACACCGCGCCGTTGCCCATACCGAGGGACAGCATGGCGCAGACGAAGACGGCGAGGGCCATCCAGGCCGCCGGCAGGCCGAAGCTGATGATGGCCAGGAAAATGGCGGCCAGCGCGTACATGGTGGTGAGCATCTTGATGCCGCCGATGCGGTCGGCCACGTTGCCACCGATCGGGCGCACCAGACTGCCGGCGAACACGCAGGCGGCGGTGAAGAAGCCGGCCATCTTCGGGTCGAGCCCGTACTGGGTGTTGAAGTAAATGGTCAGGGACGAGGCCAGGCCGACGAAGCCGCCGAAGGTCACCGAGTAGAAGAACATGAACCACCAGGAATCCTTGTCCTTGAGCACCTTCAGGTATTCCGCGAAGGACTTGGCCGGCGGGCACTCGGGCGCGTCCTTGGCCAACATCAGGTAGAGCACGAAGACGATGGACAGCGGGATCAGCGCGAGGCCGAACACATTGGTCCACCCGTAGGCGGCGGCCAGGCCGGGGCCGAACAGGGCGGCCATGGCAGTGCCGGAGTTGCCGGCACCGGCAATGCCCAGCGCCGTGCCCTGGTGCTCCGGCGGATACCAGCGGGAGGCCAGCGGCAGCGCGACGGCGAAGGATGCGCCGGCGACGCCGAGGAAGAGGCCCAGTACCAGCGTCTCTTCATAACTGTGGATGCCGAAGTGCCAGGCGAAGGCCAGTGCGCAGATCACGATGACCTGGCCGATGGCGCCGGCCATCTTGGGCTTGAGGTGATCCACCAGCACGCCCATCACCAGGCGCAGCAGCGCGCCGGCGAGCACCGGCGTGGCCACCATCAGGCCCTTCTGGGCATGGGTCAGGCCGAGGTCCTTGGCGATCTGCACGCCCAGCGGGCCGAGCAGCACCCACACCATGAAGGCGAGGTCGAAGTAGAGGAAGGCCGCCAGCAGGGTGGGGGTGTGGCCGGCTTTCAGGAAGGATTTGCGGTCCATTTCAGACTCCTGGGTACGAGTGGGGCCTGGCGGCGCCTTGCGAGGCGCTGCCGTGGGCAGTTTTGAATATCGGGAACGCGTTAAAAGGGGCTCACGCGACGGGGGCGGTGGGGGAGACGGCTTGCGCAGGACACCGCCCCCGCGCGTGAAACCCTTACAAGGAGAGGAAGACCTCGCCGTTTTCGACCTTGACCGGGAAGGGCTTCACGCAGCCCACGTCCGGCGGTACGACCTGGCCGTCATCGAGCTGGATCTTCCAGCTGTGCAGCGGGCAGGTGACCGTGGTGCCATGGACCAGCCCCTGGGACAGGGGGCCACCCTTGTGCGGGCAACGGTCGCGTACCGCGAAGACCTGGTCGGCCGAGTTGCGGAACAGCGCGATGCGCCCTTCGTCCTCGCTATGCACCACGCGGGAGCCCAGGACCGGCACGTCGCTGACGGCGCAGATTCGTTTCCATTCGCTCATTTGCGGGCTCCTCAAACCTTGATGATCTCGAATTGACGCTTGTGGATGCCGCCGCTCTTGTCTTCGAAGATCTCGGCCCACGGGTCTTTGTAGTTCTGCAGTGCAAAGAGGAGCTTTTCGTAGAGCGCCTTGCGGTTGGCCTCGTCTTCGAGGACCCGCTTCTTGATGTGCTCCATGCCGACCCGCTCGAGGTAATGGCAGGTGCGTTCCAGGTAGAAGCCTTCTTCCCGGTAGAGCTGGATGAAGGCGCCTCCGTATTCCATGACTTCGGCGTCGTCCTTCACCTTGCAGAAGAACTGCGCCACTTCGGTCTTGATGCCGCCGTTGCCGCCGATGTAGAGCTCGTAGCCGGAATCCACGCCGATCACGCCCACGTCCTTGATGCCCGATTCGGCGCAGTTGCGCGGGCAGCCGGAGACCGCCAGCTTGACCTTGTGGGGGCTCCACATGCCGAACAGCATCTTCTCCAGCTTGACGCCCAGGTCCATCGAGCGCTGGGTGCCGAAGCGGCAGTGCTCGGCGCCGACGCAGGTCTTCACGGTGCGCAGGCTCTTGCCGTAGGCGTGGCCGGAGCACATGCCGGCCTTGGCGAAGTCCTCCCACATGGCCGGCAGGTCTTCCTTCTTCACGCCGAGCAGGTCGATGCGCTGGCCGCCGGTCACCTTGACGGTCGGTACCTTGTACTTTTCGGCGGCGTCGGCAATGGCGCGCAGCTCGTCGGGAGTGGTCAGGCCGCCCCACATGCGCGGCACCACCGAGTAGGTGCCGTCCTTCTGGATGTTGGCGTGGGCGCGCTCGTTGATGAAGCGGCTCTGCGGATCGTCGATGGCTTCGTGGGGCCAGGTGGAAATGCAGTAGTAGTTGAGGGCCGGGCGGCAGGTGGCGCAGCCGTTGGGCGTCTTCCAGGCCAGGAACTTCTGTGTGTCGGCCACCGACAACAGCTTGTTGTCGCGGATGGCCTTGCGTACTTCGCCGTGGGAATGGTCGGTACAGCCGCACACCGCCTTGTTGTTGGAGTCGGCCGGCTGGTAGGCGCCGCCGATCGTTGAGGCGAGGATCTGCTCGACCAGGCCGGTACAGGAGCCGCAGGAGCTGGAAGCCTTGGTGTGCTTGCGCACGTCTTCCAGCGTGAAGAGGCCTTGTTCCTTGATGGCCTTGACGATGGTGCCCTTGCACACGCCGTTGCAGCCGCACACCTCGGCGGTGTCGGGCATGCTGGCGGCCAGGCTGTTGCCCTTGTGGCCGACGTCGCCCAGGTGGGAATTGCCGAATACCAGGTTGTCGCGGATGTCGCGGATGTCCTGCTCGTCCTTCAGCAGCTGGAAGTACCAGGCGCCGTCCTTGGTGTCGCCGTACAGCACCGCGCCGACCAGCTTGTCGTCCTTCAGCACCAGGCGCTTGTAGACGCCCACGCCGGGATCGTGGAGGACGATGTCCTCGGTGCCTTCGGCGCCCGAGAAGTCGCCGGCGGAGAACACGTCGATGCCGGTGACCTTGAGCTTGGTGCTGGTCACCGAGCCTTCGTAGCGACCGATCCCCATTTCCGCCAGATGATTGGCGGCCACCTTGGCCTGTTCGAACAGTGGCGCCACCAGGCCGTAGGCGGTGCCCCGGTGGTTGGCACACTCGCCGACGGCGTAGACGCGCGGATCGTAGGTCTGCAGCGTGTCGCTGACGACGATGCCGCGGTTGCAGTGGATGCCGGATTTCTCGGCGAGCTCCACGTTGGGGCGGATGCCGGCGGCGATGCAGACGAGGTCGGCGGGGAGGCTGTCACCGTCCTTGAACTTGATCGCGCAGACGCGGCCGGACTCGCCTTGCACCAACTCGGCGGTCTGGGCGTTGAGCTTGAACTTCATGCCCTTGGCTTCGAGGGCGGCCTGCAGCATCTTGCCGGCGGTGCGGTCGAGCTGGCGCTCCATGATCCAGTCGGAGAGATGCACCACGGTCACGTCCATGCCGCGCAGGGCCAGGCCGTTGGCGGCTTCCAGGCCCAGCAGGCCGGCGCCGATGACCACCGCGTGCTGGTACTTGGACGCCGCGTCGATCATCTCGTCGGTGTCCTTGATGTCCCGGTAGGAGATCACGCCGGGCAAGTCCTTGCCCGGAATCGGCGGCATGAAGGGGGTCGAGCCGGTGGCCAGCAGCAGGCGGTCGTAATCGACGGTGATCGGCTGGCCGTCCTGGCCGGTGGCGACGATGGAGCGGCTCTTGCGGTCGATCTGGGTGACGCGGGCACCCAGGTGCAGCGTGATGTCGTTATCCGCGTACCACTGCAGGTCGTTGAGGATGATGTCCTGGATGGTCATCTCGCCGGCCAGCACCGGGGAGAGCAGGATGCGGTTGTAGTTGGGATGCGGCTCGGCGCCGAAGACCGTGATGTCGTACATGTCCGGGGCGATCTTCCGCAGCTCTTCCAGCGTGCGGACGCCCGCCATCCCGTTGCCGACCATGACCAGTTTCTGTTTGCGCATGATTCCTCCGACATTGATTCTCCCCGGACCGGACACACAGGACCGATGCGGGCGGGTAAGCCTTGAGCAGGAGAGAGATCGTCGTTGATCGCGGCGGGGCCGTCGTTGGCCGAACCGCGTCGCCAGCCTCGGGGGCGGCGCGCAAGCACCTGGATTCAGGTAGTGCGCAGTGCGGCAAAGTCTTTATTGCCTCATGCGCACGTTTGTTGGATGGCTATTAGCAATGGCCGTGCCACTGCGCCCAAGTCAGGTAAAGACTGGGAAAAGTGCGGAGGAGGAGGGCGGAAGAGGTGGCGATGCGCACTTGGCTGGTGCGCATCGCCCTGCGCTGGGGCGCAGAATCAGGCGGACTTGCGGTGCCGCAGCAGATGCACGGCGAGGCCGGCGAGGATGGTCGCGAAGGCCAGGAAGGACCAGTTGGCGATGGACAGGCCGAGGAAGGTCCAGTCCACCACCGAGCAATCACCGGCACCGCGGAAGATCATCGGCAGCGAGGAGGACAGGGGAAAGCTCTCCAGCATGTATTCCAGGCCCGGGCCGCATTCGGAGACGGCCGGCGGATACCACTGGATCCACGACTGGCGTGCTGCCACACCGGCGCCGGCAATGGCCGCCACGGCCAGCAAGGCCGACCACACGTAGCGCCCCTTGGTGCCCGGATTGTGCAGGCCGGCGCCCAGGCCGATCAGGCCGCAGGCCAGCAGCGCATACCGCTGCATGATGCACATCGGGCAGGGTTCGATGCCCTTGACGTGCTGGAGATAGAGGCCGATCGCGAGCAGGCTGCTGCAGACGACGAAGAGGGCGAGGGCGAGGGGGCGCGTTTGATGGGTTGGCATGGATCGCAAACGGAAAACCGGAGCTAGGGGCAAGTGAAGAGTGCCCGCCGCGCCCCGGAGTTCCGCAAAGATGGCGTGTTTTACTTGCTCTTGATCATCGTGCCGACGCCGTGGTCGGTGAGGATTTCCAGCAGCAGACAGTGTTCGACGCGGCCGTCGATGATGTGCACGCTCTTCACGCCATTGCGCGCGGCGTCGAGGGCAGAGCCGATCTTCGGCAGCATGCCGCCGGACAGGGTGCCGTCGGCCACCAGTTCGTCGATCTGGCGCGGGGTCAGGCCGGTGAGCAGCTTGCCGTCCTTGTCGAGCACGCCCGGGGTGTTGGTCAGCAGCACCAGCTTCTCGGCCTTCAGCACTTCGGACAGCTTGCCGGCCACCACGTCGGCATTGATGTTGTAGCTCTCGCCGTCGGGGCCGACGCCGATCGGTGCGATGACCGGGATGAAGTCGCCTTTGTCGAGGAAGGAGATCAGGCTGGGGTCGATCTGGGTGATGTCGCCGACCTGGCCGATGTCGATCAATTCGCCGGGCGCGTCCTTGTCCTCCATCATCAGCTTTTTGGCGCGGATGAAGTTGGAGTCCTTGCCGGTCACGCCCACCGCCTTGCCGCCGGCCTGGTTGATCAGATTGACGATCTCCTTGTTCACCTGGCCGCCGAGCACCATCTCCACGACTTCCATGGTTTCGGCGTCGGTCACGCGCATGCCCTGCACAAATTCGCCCTTCTTGCCGACGCGCGACAGCATGTTCTCGATCTGCGGGCCACCGCCGTGCACCACCACCGGGTTGAAGCCGACCAGCTTGAGGAGCACCACGTCGTGGGCGAAACAGGCCTTCAGGTGCGGATCGGTCATCGCGTTGCCGCCGTACTTGATGACCAGCGTCTTGTCCTGGAAGCGCCGGATGTAGGGCAGGGCCTCGGCGATGATGGCGGCCTTCTGGGCCGGAGTCAGATCGGAGGTGTCGATGGGAACGGTCATGATGTGTTGCAGCGCAAGGTTGTTTTGGTGTGCCTGCGATTGTAATGAGGCGACACTCAAACCAAAAGAAAAAGCGGGAAGATCGCTCTTCCCGCTCTGCTGCCGACCGGATGTGGCGACCGGGACGGCCTATTCAATGACGAGCCGTTTGCTCTGGGCCGGCGCTTTCTTAGGGAGTGTCAATTCAAGAACGCCATCGTTGAACTTGGCGGTGGCCCTGGCTTCGTCCACATCTGCGCCGAGCTGGAAGCTGCGTGACACCTCGCCGAAATAGCGTTCGGTGCGCAGAACCCGTTCGCCTTCCTTCACTTCCTTCTCCTGCTTGCGTTCGGCGCTGATCGAGACGACCGGGCCGTCGATATGCACGTGGATGTCTTCCTTCTTGATGCCTGGCAGCTCGGCGTGCACCTGGTAGGCATCGCTGGCCTCCTTCACGTCCACGCGCATCTGAGGTGCTTCGACGGGGGCGCCGGCGTATTCGACCGGGCGAACGAAAAAGCCGCGGAACAGATCGTCCAGAGGGTCGCGGCGAGTGATGTTGCTCATGTGTCGTCTCCTTGTTCTGGTGGGCGTAGCTGAGGGCAGTCCGCCCTCCCTGATTGTTATATAGGGAGGGCCCGGGGCCGCTTCAAGGCGTTGGGCTGCCGATCCGCGCTAGACTTGAGGTGGATCAAGCGGAGCAAGTCGATGGAGCAGAACAAGAATGTACCGGTTACCAATGTGTGCCCGGCCTGTGGCGTTGCCTTCACCTGCGGGATGAACGCAGGGCTACCCGAGTGCTGGTGCGCGAGCCTGCCGCCGGTGCTGGATGTGCCGGCGATACCGGCCGGGGATGTCGGTGCCTGCTATTGCCCCGACTGTCTCAAGCGCAGGCTCGCGGCGGCGGCTGCGTTGCGCTGAGACGACGCGGCAGCAGGCGGATGGCGTCGCGGTTGGTCCACGAGAAGACCTTGGTAGCCGCGGCCTGCCACGGCAGCCACAGGGCGGCCGTATGTTCGTCGGCGGCGAGCTGCACGGGTATGGGGGCGGGCACGCGCAGGCTGAACACATGCTCGGTGTTGTGGGTCACGCCGGGGGCATAGCGGCCGCGCCAGCGCGGCAGGATCACGAAGCGGTTGGACAGCTGCCAATCGACCAGGGTGTCCGGCGACGCCTGGATGCCGGTTTCTTCCGCCACTTCCCGCAGGGCAGTGGCCGTCAGGCTCTCGTCGCCTTCGCGACTGCCGGTTACCGATTGCCACAGGTTACCGCTGCCGGCCCGCTCGAGCAGGAGGACGTCCAGCGCCGGGGTGTGGATGAGGACCAGCACCGAGACCGGCTGCTTGTATTCGCTCATTCCAGGTCGCGCAGCCAGGCGATGCCGTCGGCGGTGATGCCGACCAGGGTCCAGAAGGGAACGCCGTCCTCCCGCCAGGCATCGGACGCTTCCTGGAGGATCGACAGGGCGGTGCCGAAATCGGTAGGGCTGGCGGCGGCAAAGGCATCCGCATGGTCGAGGACCAGCACATAGCCGTCCGCTTCCAGCCACGACATGTCGTTCAGGCAGTCCGCCAGTGCGTCCCAGTTGTGCCCGTACCAGTCGGGGAAATCCAGGGCCTTGCCGATGGCGGCCAGAAAGCCTTCCCTGTCGTTGACGCGGGCGAGATCGAGCCGGAGCAGCGGGTATCCCAGGCTTTCGGCCGCTTCCTCCAGGGCAAGGTCGGCCGCGTAGGGCAGGTGATAGATGCCGGCCCGTTCGGCACGGGGCAGCAGCGTGTGAAAGGGGGGGGCGTTCATGCTCAGTCCTGAATCCGCCGGAAGCTGCGGTAATGATCGTCGGTGTAGTAGAACACGTTGGGGGGGCGACCGCCGCTGATGATGCGCCGGGCGCCGCGGTCGCGGGAGCCCGGGGTGGTGACGGTGTATTCCCGGTAGAAACCGTTCTGCGCATCCGGCAGGCGGCCTTCCCGGTTCTGGAAGGTGACGCCGTCGCGCCGGTAGGGATAAGGGCCGCCCTGGCGGATCAGTGCCAGGGTGTCACGGGCTTCCGGAGGCAGGGCATGGGCGCTGACCGGGGCCGGTTCGCGGCGCAGCCAGTCGGGCATGTCGCGGGCCTGGACGGCACCGGCGACACACAGTAGAAGGGCGACAAGAAGACGGAAGAGTGTGGGCATGGCAGGCCGGAGTCACGGACGACGCTGCCAGTGTAGCAGCGGCGATTCAGGAGGAGGGGCGGATGCCGTACTTCTTCAACAGGTTGTAATAGTAGGTGGTCAGTGCTGGCAGGCGGGAATTGCCCGGGTCGATCTGGCGGGCACGCTCCATGAGGTTGCGGGCCTGCTCCGCGAAGCGTTCGTTCCAGCCGCAGTTTTCCACGTATTTGAGCAGCGCCAGGGTTGCGTTGAACAGCACGTGGATATTGGTCGGCATCTTGCGGACGGCGCTCAGCATGAACTGCACCGCGCCTTCGTAATCGCCGCCCTGGGCCTTGCGGGCGCCTTCGGCCACCAGATCCTTGACTTCACCCTGGGTGCGCGACAGCAGCTGTTCGCACAACTCGCTCCGACCGGCTTCGCGGAGGATGCGTTTGGTGCTTTCCAGGGCCCGGTCGTCGGTGGCGTTGCGCATCAGGTCGAGTATCACTTCGGTACCGTGCTCTTCCATCTTGCTGGCAAAACAGGCCCGGGCGAGTTCCTTCTTGAGGCTCAGTGACAGGTTGGTGCCGGCGGCAGTGCCCTCGCTGGCGAGGGCCTTGATGGCCTCGCCAGCCTTGGCTGTGTCGCCTTTTTTAAGGTGCACCAGGGCACTCGACAGGGACGAACAGCTGCGGGTCTTGTCGAGCCCCAGCATGGAGCGATCGAGATCGCGGATGGTGGCTTCGGCCTGGGCCGTGTCGCCCTTGCCGAGCTGGGCTTGAATGAGCCGGACGTGGTCTTCCGGATCGCGGAAGTCGGAGTATTTGCCCTTGCGTACGACCTCGCTGAGCACTTTCTCGGCGGTATCGTGATCGCCGGTCTCGATGGCCAACTCACCGAGGCGGCGCAGGCGGCCCACCCGGTGGGGCGACAGACTGGTTGCCGTGGCCAGCACGTTACGGGCGCCCTGAAGTTCTCCGGCGGCCTCACGGGTGCGTGAGAGCCAGTCGTAGGCATCCAGGAACATGTCGTTTTCAGCAACCAGGCTTTGCAGGATCTCCTCGGCCTCTCCGTAACGGCGCTGCATATGCAGTGCCTTGGCCAGGCCCAGCTTGGCCCATGGGATGCTTCGGTTGGCCAGGATCTTGTCGTACAGCGCAAAGGCTTCCTCGCCGTTACCACTGGCGAGCTGGAGCTCGGCACGCAGGCGGATGAAATCGATGGCCCACTGGGGGTGGCTTTCCTCGCCGGTGACACAGGCGGCAATGGCGTCCGGCGCGTTGCCCAGTTCAATCAGCCGATAGACGGGCATGAAGGCGTTGCGCTTTTCCAGCGCACGCTCGATGCGGTCGTGCAGAGTGTCGGCGGCGAAGGGCTTGAGGATGTAATCGTTGGGGGCCAGCTCGGCGGCGCTGATGACCCGTTCGTACTGGCGTTCGCCGGTGACCATCAGGAACAGGGTGGTCAGCGGAATGATGTGGTGGTGGCGCAGGTCTTCCAGCAGATGCTGTCCGTCCTGGCCGTCGCCCAGGTGGTACTCGCACAGGATCAGGTCGAAGCGCGATTCCCGCAGCTTGCGTACGGCAACCCCTGCTGTGACGGCGAACTGCACCTTGTTGATGCCACTCATGTTGAGCATGTTGCGGAGCTGGGTCCGCATGCTCGGATTGGCTTCAACGACGAGGGCGGAGATGTTGTCGAGGTCGATCACGGCTGCTGGGGCGGATATCGGGTACGGATAGAGCTACGGCCGCGCAGCGTCATTCTTGAGAGTGGTACGGCCACGAATGACGCCTGGCGGAACAGTGTTGTCGGCACACCTAGAAAAAGGGCGAACAGCCTGTGCGGCCGTTCGCCCTTTGATGCAATCTACCTTGTCGCTCAGGCCGCTGGTGCCTCGGGTGTCTTGTTGCGCAGACGGATGTGCAGTTCGCGCAGTTGCTTCTCGTCCACCGGCGACGGGGCGTTGGTGAGCAGGCACTGGGCACGCTGGGTCTTCGGGAAGGCGATCACGTCGCGGATCGACTCGGCGCCGGTCATCATCGTGACGATGCGGTCGAGGCCGAAGGCCAGGCCGCCGTGCGGGGGCGCACCGTACTTGAGGGCATCGAGCAGGAAGCCGAACTTGGCCTGCTGTTCTTCCGGCCCGATGTTGAGGGCGGAGAAGACCTTTTCCTGCACGTCGGCACGGTGGATACGCACCGAGCCGCCACCGATTTCCCAACCGTTGAGGGCCAGGTCGTAGGCCTTGGCCAGGCACTTGCCGGGATCGCTGGTCAGCAGCTCGAGGTGCTCGTCCTTCGGGCTGGTGAAGGGGTGGTGGCAGGCGGTCCAGCGCTTGTCGTCCTCGTCGTACTCGAACATCGGGAAGTCCACAACCCACAGGGGCTCCCAGGCCTTGCCATTGACGTAGCCCTTTTCGTGGCCGAGCTTGGTGCGCAGGGCGCCGAGCGCATCGTTGACCACCTTGGTCTTGTCGGCGCCAAAGAAGATCAGGTCGCCGGACTGGGCGCCGGTGCGCTCGAGGATGGTGCGCAGTGCGGTTTCGTTGAGGTTCTTGACGATCGGCGACTGCAGGCCGGTTTCGTTCGGCTGGGTAACGTCATTGACCTTGATGTAGGCCAGGCCCTTGGCGCCATAGATGCCGACGAACTTGGTGTACTCGTCGATCTCGCCGCGCGAGAGGCTGGCACCGCCCGGTACGCGGATCGCCGCGACACGGCCGCCGGAGTTGGCCGGGCCGGAGAAGACCTTGAAGGCCACATCCTTGACCACGTCGGTGACGTCGGTCAGTTCGAGGGTCACGCGCAGGTCAGGCTTGTCGGAGCCGAAACGGTCCATGGCTTCCGCGTAAGTCATGCGCGGGAAGGGGTTGGGCAGCTCGACCGACAGCACTTCCTTGAAGATCGTGCGGATCATCTCTTCCGTCAGTGCCGTGATCTCGGCTTCGGTCAGGAAGGAGGTTTCGATATCGATCTGGGTGAATTCGGGCTGGCGGTCGGCGCGCAGGTCTTCGTCGCGGAAACACTTGACGATCTGGTAGTAGCGGTCGTAACCGGCCACCATCAGCAGCTGCTTGAAGAGCTGCGGGGACTGGGGCAGCGCGAAGAACTGACCATCGTGCACGCGGGACGGCACCAGGTAGTCGCGGGCGCCTTCCGGGGTGCTCTTGGTGAGCATCGGGGTTTCGATGTCGATGAAGCCCTGGGCGTCGAGGAAGCGGCGGAAGGCCATGGCCGTGCGGTAGCGCAGGATCATGTTCTTCTGCATCTGCGGCCGGCGCAGGTCGATGACCCGGTGGGTCAAGCGCGTGGTCTCGGAGAGGTTTTCCTCGTCGAGCTGGAACGGGGGCGTGGCCGAGGTGTTGAGGATCTCGATCTCATGGCACAGGACCTCGATCTCACCGGACACCAGGCCGGTGTTCTCGGTGCCGGCCGGACGGCGGCGGACCTTGCCGGTGATCTGCAGAACGAACTCGTTGCGAACCGATTCGGCCACCTGGAACGTCTCGGCGCGGTCCGGATCGCACACGACCTGCACGAGACCTTCCCGGTCGCGCAGATCGATGAAGATCACGCCGCCATGGTCACGGCGGCGGTGGACCCAGCCACTGAGGGTAACGATTTGGTCGAGGTAGGCAGCGGATACAAGGCCGCAATATTGAGTTCGCATGGTGGGATCAGTATTCCTGGAGAAAGCGGAACGCGGTTGGGAGGCAACCGCGTTTATTGATTCAGAAGGGCAGGTGCGGGCTGCGGGCCTGGCGTACGGTGCGCAGGGGGCGCCACAACACCCATCGAGATGATGTACTTGAGGGCCTCATCGACGCTCATGTCCAGCTCGATCGCGTCCTTGCGGGGCAGCATCAGGAAAAAGCCGGAGGTCGGGTTGGGCGTCGTCGGCACATACACGCTGACGAAGTCGGGCCCCAGGTGATGGGCCGCGTCGCCACCCGGTGCGCCGGTCTGGAAGCCTATGGTCCACATCCCTTCGCGCGGGTACTGGATCAGCAGCGCCTTGCGGAAGGCCTGGCCATTGCTGGACAGCAAGGTGTCCGAGACCTGTTTGACGCTGTAGTAGATCGACTTGACGACCGGGATGCGCGACAGGGCGCCTTCCCAGAAGCGCACCAGGCGCTGGCCGACGAAATTGGCGGCGGCCAGGCCGGTGACGAGGATCAGCAGCAGGGAGACGATGACGCCGATGCCGGGCAGGTGGAAGCCCAGGAAGGCCTCGGGACGCAAAGCTTCGGGGACCAGCAGCAGGATCTGGTCGAGGGTGTTGACGATCCAGGCCAGCACCACGAAGGTGATGACGACCGGGATCCAGATCAGCAGGCCGGTGACGAAGTATTTTTTCATTCAGTGCAGTTCGCGTGCATCGCTGTCAGTGGCACGCGCAACTGCCGCCGCAGGGCGTTGGCGCCGGGCTGTCGGACTTGGACGCCTCGGCCTTCGGGCTGGAGCCGCTGCCACCCTTGAAGTCGGTGGCGTACCAGCCGCTGCCCTTGAGCTGAAAACCGGCCGCCGACAACTGCTTGGCGTAGGTTTCCGCGCCACAGGCCGGACAGGTGGTGAGCGGTGCGTCGCTCATTTTTTGAAGATGGTCTTTTTGGTGGCCGCAGCTGCTGCAGCGGTACTCGTAGATAGGCATGACGAGCTCCGGGAGGTCAATGGGGCGAAGTTTAGCGCATCGCAACATCGGGCGAAACAGACCCGCAGTCCACCAGTTGGGGGCAGCGGAGCCGGTTTCAAGCTCCGGAGGTGCTCATCACAGCATGCCGAGGTAGGCCTGCGTCAGGGGGCCTCCCCAGTACAGAGCCAGTAATCCGGCGGCGGCCAGGTAGGGACCGAAGGGGATCGGGACTTCCCGGCCATGGCGCCGCAGGATGATCAGCGCCACGCCGACCGCCGCCCCGACCACCGAGGAGAGCAGAATGGTCAGCGGCAGAATCTGCCAGCCCAGCCAGGCGCCGAGGGCGGCGAGCAGCTTGAAGTCGCCGTAGCCCATGCCTTCCTTGCCAGTGGTGAGCTTGAACAGCCAATACACCGACCACAGGATGAGGTAGCCGGCCGATGCACCGATCACTGCGCTGGAAATATCCGTATAGGTGTCCGACAGGTTGAGCAGCAGGCCCAGCCACAGCAGAGGCAGGGTGATGCTGTCGGGCAGCAGCTGGGTGTCGAGGTCGATGAAACACAGGGCGATCAGGGCCCATACCAGGACCAGAGCCCCCCAGCCGGCCAAGCCGAACCCGAAGTGGTGGGCGGTGAACCAGGAAAGCCCGGCGCATAACACCTCGATGAGCGGGTAGCGGACACTGATCCGCCCGTTGCAGTGCCGGCAGCGCCCGCGCAGCAGCAGGTAGCTGACGACCGGGATGTTCTCGAGGGCGCTGATCAGGTGGCCGCAGTGGGGACAGCGCGAGCGCGGTGTCGCCAGGTTGAAGCGCGGCTGGGCGCCGCCGTTGCCGGGCTCCTCGCCGCGCAGGGCTGCCGCCTCGGCCTGCCATTCCTGCTCCATCATGATCGGCAGGCGATGGATGACCACGTTCAGGAAGCTGCCCATGAAAAGGCCGAGCAGCGTGCACAGTGCTGAGAAGACTAAGTTGTCCTGCAGGATGTCCATATTGCGGGAGGCAGCGACTCAGCCGACGACGGCGCCGAGCTTGAAGATGGGAAGATACATGGCCACCACCAGGCCGCCGATCACCACCCCGAGGAAGACCATGATCAGGGGTTCGAGCAACTGACTGAGGCCGGCCACGGCATCGTCCACTTCACGTTCGAAGAAGTCGGCCACCTTGCTGAGCATGGCGTCGAGCTGACCGGATTCCTCGCCGATGGACACCATCTGCACCACCATGGTCGGAAAGACGAGGGAGTTCTGCATGGCGACGGTCAGGCTGGTACCGGTGCTCACGTCGGACTGGATCTGCTTGGTCGCGTTCTTGTAGACCACGTTGCCGGAGGCGCCGCCGACCGAGTCGAGGGCTTCGACGAGGGGGACGCCGGCCGCAAACATGGTGGACAGCGTGCGCGTCCAGCGGGCGATGGTGGCCTTGCGCACCACGTCACCGATCACTGGAAGCTGCAGCACGGCCTTGTCCACGGCGATCTGCATCGGCACCGAACGTTTATACGTGTAGGCAATGCCCACGATCGTTCCAATGACCGCCGTGAAGCCAATGTACCAGTATTGGACGAAGAAGTCCGAAATGGCGATCACGAACATGGTCGGGGCTGGCAGATCGGCACCAAAACTCGCGAACACCTTCTTGAACTCGGGCACCACGAACAGCATCATCACCGTGACAACCAGGGCGGCAACCACCACCACGGCGATCGGGTAGAACATTGCGGACTTGATCTTGCTCTTGATCGCAAGAATTTTTTCCTTGTAGGAAGCCAGGCGATCGAGCAGGGAGTCGAGGATGCCGGCCTGCTCGCCGGCCTCGACGAGGTTGCAGAACAGGGCGTCGAAATGTTCGGGGTGGCGCCGGAACGCCTGGGACAGGCTGCTGCCGGTTTCAACATTGGCGCGCACGTCGTTGAGCAGGCGCCCCAGGGACGGATTGCCACAGCCCTTGATGGCGATGTCGAAAGACTGGAGCAGCGGTACGCCCGAACGCATCATCGTGGACAACTGCCGGGTGAACAGCGCGATGTCCTTGTCGGAGATCTTGCGGCCGCGGGAGAAGGACTGCTTGCGGATCTTGTGGGCGAGAACGCCCTGGCGGCGCAGGATGGTCTGGACCACGGTTTCCGTGGCCGCCCGCATTTCACCGCGGATGATCTTGCCGTTCTTGTCCTTGCCTTCCCAGAGAAAGAGGTGTTCGCGGGTGGTGTTTGTGCCGCGGGGGGCGGGTTTCTTGCTGGTTGCTGTGGCCATCGGTGCTTTCCGCTAGGCGATCACTCGTTCGTGCAGGCAAGGACTTCGGTCAGGGAAGTGACCCCCTGCTTGACCTTCAGCAGGCCGGACTGGCGCAGATCCCGGACTCCTTCGATCTGGGCCTGGGCTGCGATATCCATCGAGTTGCCGTTTGTCATGATTATACGTGCGATCTCCTCGGAAATCGGCATCACCTGGTAAATACCAAGACGTCCCTTGTAGCCGCTGCCCTTGCAGCGCTCACACCCCTTGGGACCGTAGGGCTGCCAGCTGCCATCCAGTTCGGCCTCGTCGAAGCCGGCCGAAATGAGGGCCTCGATCGGGATATCCACCGGCTGCTTGCATGTGCACAGGCGCCGGGCCAGACGCTGGGCGGTGATCATGATGACCGAGGAGGCGATGTTGAACGGTGCCACGCCCATGTTCTTCAGGCGCTCCAGCGTCGAGGGAGCGTCGTTGGTGTGCAGTGTGGACAGCACCAGGTGGCCGGTCTGGGCCGCCTTGACCGAGATCTCGGCGGTTTCGAGGTCGCGGATTTCGCCCACCATGATCACGTCCGGATCCTGGCGCAGGAAGGCGCGCAGGGCAAAGGCGAAGGTGAGGCCGGCCTTTTCGTTGACATTGACCTGGTTGACCCCCGGGAGGTTGATTTCCGCCGGATCCTCGGCGGTGCTGATGTTCACGCCGGGCTTGTTGAGGATATTCAGGCAGGTATAGAGCGAAACCGTCTTGCCGCTGCCGGTCGGGCCGGTGACCAGGATCATGCCGTAGGGGCGCTCGATCGCGGCCATCAGGGCATCCCGTTGCTCCGGCTCGTAGCCGAGGGCCTCGATACCCAGCATGGCCGAGGTCGGATCGAGGATCCGCATCACGATCTTCTCGCCGTACAGCGTCGGGAGCGTCGAAACCCGGAAATCGATGGCCTTGTTCTTGGACAGCACCAGCTTCATCCGGCCATCCTGCGGGATGCGCTTCTCCGAGATGTCGAGGCGGGAGATGACCTTGATGCGGGCGGCGATCTTTTCCTTGAGCACCAGCGGCGGCTGGGCGATCTCGCGGAGGACGCCGTCGGTGCGGAAACGGATCCGGTAATACTTTTCGTAGGGCTCGAAGTGGATGTCCGAGGCCCCTTCGTTGATGGCGTCGATCAACAGCTTCTGGATGAAGCGCACGACCGGTGCGTCGTCCACCTCCGACGGGTTGTCGTCCTGTTGCTGCAGTTGAGTTTCGGCGGCCCCCTCCTGGCCGAGGAGCTCCATGTCGAAGTCTTCGCCGGTGAGCTCCTTGATCGTGTCGGCCGCCGATTCCGACAGCTTCTCCACCAGCGCTACGAGCTTTGGAGCTTCGACCACCACCGGGTCCACCGCCAGCCCGGTCTGGAAACGGATCTCGTCGAGGATGCGCAGGTTGGACGGGTCGGACAGCGCGAGGGCAAGCCGGTTGCCGCGCCTCCCGAGGGCCACGACCTGGTGCTTGTTCATCAGCTTGCGGTCGATGGCATCCGCTGCAATGAAGGATTCGTCGAACGCGGCGAGATCAAGGACCGGCGAGCCGAAGGTCTCGGCAGCAAAGCGGGCGATGTCCAGCGCGCTCATCAGCCCGCGCTGGATGACTGCGATGATGAAGTCGTTGGGGTTGCCCGACGGCGACGAACAGGCGACCGCCTCTGCTTCGAGCAGGCGACCATGCTGGATGAGGGCGCGGGCGAGGCCGCTCAGCGCGACCTGGGGGTTAGCAGACATGCCGAAGCGTCGATAAGGTTGAGCGGCCGGAGGCGTGCGGCGATCATGCCGCCGCGGGCAAGGCTTGTAAAGCCTGCACGCCGGGAGTGGCTATTTGCGTTTGTGTGGACGGAATATACGGGCGGTTTTGATGCGACGGTCTTCGGCCTGCACCACTTCGATCGGAACGTTGGCGATCTTCACCGAGACACCGGATTCGGGAATGTCCTGCAGGCACTCGAGGATCAGCCCGTTGAGGGTCTTGGGGCCGTCCAGGGGCAGGGACAGGCCGAGCTTGCGGTTCAGATCGCGCAGGTGCTGGCTGCCATCTGTCAGTACGCTGCCATCGGCACCCCAGCTCAGTTTCTCGGCTGCATCCGGGGCGGTGGTCGTGAACTTGCCGATCAGCTCTTCAATGATGTCCTCGAGGGTCACGAGGCCCAGCAGTTCGCCGTATTCGTCCACCACGAGGCCGAGGCGCTCCCGATTTTCCTGGAAGAACTGAAGCTGTGAGTAGATCGCGGTGCTGGCGGGAATGAAGTAGGGTCTGGCCAGCATCTGGCGGATGTCGGCGACCTCCAGATGGTGGTCCAGCGTCTGGCCCAGCACCCGGCGCACATGCAGCACGCCGATGACGGCGTTCATTTCCCCGTCGAACACCGGCAGGCGGGTGTGGTAGCAGGTGGCCAGATGGCGCTGGATGACGTCGAGTGGTTCGGCGATGTTGACCGCTTCGATCTGGTTGCGTGGGGTCATCACGTCCTCGACGGTGATGTCCTCCAGCTCGAACAGGTTGAGGAGGATGCTGCGGTGCTTGGGGGGAATGAAGGCGCCGGATTCGAGGACGAGGGTTCGCAGTTCTTCGGTGGACAAGGCGTGGGCGTCGTTGTTGTCGTGTTTCGCCAGCCGCAGCAGGCGCAGCAGCCCGGTGACGAAAAGATTGATGAACCAGACGATGAAATACAGCCCCTTCAGCAGGGCCGAGAGGGGGTAGCTGACGATACAGGCGAGTCGGTTGGCATGGTTGGCGCCGATCACCTTGGGGGTGATCTCGGAAAACACCAGGATCAGGAAGGTCACCAGCAGGGTGCTGACGCCGAGCACCCATTCCTCGCTGCCGAACAGCTGAATGGTGATGACGCTGACCAGCGTGGCCGCGGCCGCGTTCACTAGGTTGTTGAAGAGCAGGATGATGCCGAGCAGCTTGTCGGTCTGATCGAGCAGGTCGAGCGCCAGCCGGGCGCCGCGGGAGCCGAGCTGGGCAGCTGAGCGCAGGCGGTAGCGGTTGGCGGCCATCATGGCCGTTTCGGCCATCGAGAAAAAGCCGGACAGGGCCAGCAGAGCGGCCAGGATGGCGGACTGGGCGGAAAGGGGGATGCTGTCCACGAGGCGTGGGAAAAATGACGTTCGGGAGAGTATTCAGTCCGGGTGCCGGCTTGTCAAGCCGGCCGGCCGAGCAGCACGTCGGCGACGAAGCGGCTGCCCACATAGGCCAGCATCAGCGCCACGAAGCCGGCGAGAGTCCAGTGCAGGGCCTTCTTGCCGCGCCAGCCCCAGGCCTGCCGGCCGACCAGCAGGCTACCGAAAATGCCCCACGATACGATGGCGAAGACGGTCTTGTGATCGAAGCGGAAAGCCTTGCCGAACAGGGCCTCGGAGAACAGGATGCCGGAGCCCAGGGTCAGGGTCAGCAGCACGAAGGCAATGCTGATCAGCCGGAATAGCAGGGTTTCCATCGTCAACAGCGGCGGCAGGGATGCGAAGGCACGGCTCAGGCGGGCACCATGCAGGCGGCGTTCCGCTACCGCCATCAGCATGGCGTGGAGGGCAGCCAGCGTGAACAGGCTGTAGGCCAGCATGGCGACCACGAAATGGGCACGGAACAGCGGCGATCCTGTGTTCTCCAGCAGATGAGGTGCCGGCAGGATGGCCGGCAAGGCTGCGCATATCGCGGCAACCGGCATGCCCAGGGTCTGCAGGCCCTCGAGGCGGGCATAGAGACTTTCGATCCAGTAGAACAGCATGGCCAGCCACAGCATCAGCGACAGCGCCAGGCTGAAGCCGAAATGCAGGCCTTCCGGCGAGAAGAAGGCGCGGTGCAGGGAAATGCCGTGAGCCAGCAGGGCGGCCAGCAAGGATATCCGCTCCCACAGGCTCAGGCCATGATGGGGCGTCTGTGCGGGCGCATGCCAACGGCTATGCCAGAAGTGCAGGCCGAGCAGCGCATACAGAGAGGCGGGGAGCAGATGAAGTAGAATCGAGGGCATTCTTCAAGTTTACTCCAAGGCCTCGGTTCCAAACCATCATGCTGGACAACCTCACAACGCGACTCGCCAAAGTCGTCAAGACCCTGCGCGGTCAGGCTCGCCTTACCGAAGACAACATCCAGGACGCCCTGCGCGAAGTGCGCATGGCCCTGCTCGAAGCCGACGTGGCGCTGCCGGTGGTCAAGGACTTCATCGCCCGGGTCAAGGAAAAGGCCGTCGGTACCGAAGTCCTCAGCTCCCTGACGCCGGGCCAGGCCCTGGTCGGGGTCGTGCACCGGGAGCTCACCGAGCTGATGGGCGGCGCCCATGCTGGCCTCAATCTCGCCACCCAGCCTCCGGCGATCATTCTGATGGCCGGTCTGCAGGGCGCCGGTAAGACCACCACCACCGGCAAGCTCGGCAAGCTGCTTACCGAGCGGATGAAGAAAAAGGTGCTGGCGGTGTCCACCGACGTCTATCGTCCGGCCGCCATCGCCCAGCTGGAAACCGTGTCGCAACAGGCCGGTATCGAGTTCTTCCCGTCCACTGCGGACCAGAAGCCGGTGGACATCGCGCTGGCGGCGGTGGATTACGCGCGCCGCCACTACATCGACGTGCTGCTGGTGGATACCGCCGGCCGGCTCGCCATCGACCAGGCGATGATGGAGGAGATCCAGGCCCTGCACGCCGCAGTCAAGCCGATCGAAACCCTGTTCGTCGTCGATGCGATGCTCGGCCAGGATGCGGTCAACACCGCCCGCGCCTTCAACGACGCGCTGCCGCTGACCGGCGTCGTGCTCACCAAGCTCGATGGCGATGCCCGCGGCGGTGCGGCCCTGTCGGTGCGCCATGTCACCGGCAAGCCTCTCAAGTTCGCCGGTGTCGGCGAGAAGCTGGCTGGCCTGGAAGAGTTTCACCCCGAGCGGATGGCCAGCCGGATCCTCGGCATGGGCGACATCCTGTCTTTGGTCGAGGATGCGCGGCGAGGCGTCGACGAGGAAAAGGCCAAGGCCTTCGCCCAGAAGCTGAAGAGCGGCAAGGGCTTCGACCTCAACGACTTCAAGGAGCAGCTCGGGCAGATGAAGAATATGGGTGGCCTGTCGAGCCTGATGGACAAGCTGCCGGCCCAGTTCGCCCAGGCTGCCGGCCAGCTGCAGGGCGGTGTCGAGGAAAAGGCCATCAAACGCATCGAGGGCATCATCAACTCGATGACGCCGATCGAGCGTACCAAGCCGGAGCTCCTCAAGGCCTCTCGCAAACGCCGCATCGCGGCGGGGGCCGGCGTGACGGTGCAGGAGGTGAATCGCCTCCTCAGCCAGTTCGAGCAGACCCAGAAGATGATGAAGCAATTCTCCAAGGGCGGCATGCAGAAGATGATGCGCGCCATGAAGGGGCTGATGCCTGGCGGTGGCTTGCGCTGAGGGTGGCGTGGCGTGTGGGGGCGAATTCATTCGCCCGCAAACGTGTAGTGGTTCCGCTGCCGGCGTCGAAGGTGCCCGCAGGGCTTGCCTTCCGACGCATGTCCGTCTTTATTCGGACAGAGTGCGCCCCATTCGGAGGGTGACGCAGGCAAGGGGCTGGGAGTGAAGCGCGAGAGCGGAATGAGCGCCGTATCGGCGGACCTGGCCGAAGATGAGGAGCGCTGGCGTCTGGCCCTCGAGGTGGCCGGCGAGGGCGTCTGGGATTGGAACCTCCACAGCGGACAGATATACCGCAGCCCGTTGTGGGGGGAAATGCTGGGCTACTCGAGCGAGGATTCAACTGGCCTGAAATGGGGGGAGTTGCTGCACCCCGACGACCGGGAGGAGGCTCACCACAGACTCTCGGCTTGCCTGTCGGGCGCATCCCCGGATTTCGCTGCCGAGTTTCGTCTGCTCTGCAAGAACGGCGAGTATCGCTGGGTGGCATCGCGGGGGCGGGTCGTCGCCCGCGATGCATCGGGCCGGCCGGGCCGCATGGTTGGCGTCTATCGGGACATTCATGAGGCACACAGCCTGATGGATGCCCTGCAGGCCTCCGAGAGGCTGTGGCAGTTTGCCCTTGAGGGCCACGGCGATGCGCTGTGGGACTGGACCCTGGAAAGCGGCGTGATCAATGTCAGCCAGACCTTCCGGGCGATCATCGGCCTGCCTGCCGACCGCCCCCTGCGCGGTAATGACATCTGGCCGGCACGCCTGCATCCGGACGACGTGCGCGGTGCGGTGGCTGCTTTTTCGGCACATCTGGTGGGTGTGCGCTCAATTACCGAGGTGGAGTTCCGGCTGCGCACCGAAGAGGGGGCGTATCGCTGGGTTGCCCTGCGCGGCAAGATCATGGAGCGGGACCGCAATAGCAAGCCTTTGCGCATGATCGGCACCGTCCGTGACGTGCATGACCACTATCTCAGCGTGGAGCGCGAGATGCGCCAGCAACAGGAACTGGCCCGGGCGGCCCGCCTGATCCACGTGGGGGAAATGGCTTCGGCGCTGGCCCACGAGCTCAACCAGCCACTCACCGCATTACGCAATTTCAGCGCCGTGGCCTTGCGGCGTCTGGATGAGCTGGGAGCCTCGGGCGACGGCATCCGGGAGCCCCTGCAACTGATTGCCGAACAGGCTTTGCGGGCCGGGGAGATCGTGCACCGGGTGCGCGGTTTTGTCCGCCGGGACAGCCTGCTGACGGCGCCCATCACCATCAACGACGTGATCAATGACGTGGTCCGTTTCATGGAGTTCGAGGCGCGGGCCCACGCGGTGCAGTGGCAGCTGGCGCTGGCCGAGCCTTCCCTCCAGGTCCAGGGAGACCAGCTGCAGCTGGAGCAGGTGCTCAGCAATCTGGCAAAGAACGCCATCGACGCGATGAGTGAGATCGAGGGTGAGCGGCTATTGCAGGTCGCGACCCGCCTGGGGCCCGACGGCATGGTCGAAATGGCGGTCAGCGACAGTGGAGGCGGCCTCGCCGATACCGTGCGTGACGATCCCTTTGCGCCCTTTGTCACCACCAAGCCTGACGGTGTCGGGCTCGGGCTGGCGATTTGCCGCACCATCATCGAGAACCATGGTGGCCGGATGTGGGTCGAAAAGAGTACGCGGCGGGGCACTACGTTCTGCCTGTCCCTGCCGCAGCCAGCTGGGTAGCGGTGTGCACGCAAGAAGAGGGCGTTACCCTGTTGGGACAACGACAAGAAGGTAGTCACTACCGACCGGGAGAATCATATGAATAGGCCACTTGTCTGTGTGGTCGATGACGACGACGCCGTTCGTCTGTCGATTGGCCTGCTGGTCGAAACCCTCGGTTTTCCGGTGCGTTGCTATCGCGGGGCAGTGGACTTCCTGAATGATGGCGAAGCGTTGGAGCGTGCCCACTGCCTGGTGCTCGATGTGCGCATGCCGGGCTTGAGCGGCGTTGGCCTGCAGGACCGCCTCGGACGCATCGGCCAGCGTTTGCCGATCATTTTCGTGTCGGCCCATGGCGATGTGCCGATGGTCGCCCGGGTCATGCGCGAAGGCGCCTTTGACTTCCTGCAGAAGCCCTTCAACGAGCAGGTTCTGCTCGACCGGATCAATGAGGCGGTGCAGGTGGCCGCCCAGCGACGCCAGGAAGGGGCCCGGTGGACCGAGATTCAGGGCCGCCTGGATGGGCTGACGGCCCGCGAGCGGGACGTCATGGATGGCATGGTGGCCGGCCGGCTCAACAAGCAGATCGCCGAGGGCCTCGGCATCAGCATCAAGACGGTCGAGCAGCACCGGGCGCGGGTCATGGAAAAGCTGCAGGTCGAGTCCCTGGCCGAACTGGTCCGCTTGGTGATCGAAGCCCGCTACCATGCCGACTGAATCCCGTCTCAGGGTTTTCCCGGTATTGACGCGGGGAAAATGCCGTCTTCATGAAAGCGGCCGCCGATGACATACTCCATCCAACTTCTTGCTGCACCTGGATGTGCAGCCCGTCCGGCGCCGTGTTGTGCCCGGTGCAGGATCGAGAAGGATGGGGGAGACACCCATGGCAAGAGGTCAACTCGATAGGAGATTTGAATGACCGTGGTCAGCATTGCACGTTTCGCGCCGTTGCAGGGCGCCGAGCTCGACCAGTTCATCGAACTGGCCCAGGGGCTGGCAGATCAGGCCGAGAAGCTTGTGCGTCTGCAACTTGAAAACAACCTGGAGCTGGCCCGCGAGGCCCTGGCCGGTTCCGCCGGCTTCTTCGGGATTCGCGATGTGGCTGGTCTTGCCGACTGGCAGGCCCGCTTCTTCCAGCCGCAACTGCAGCGTTCGACCGACAGTGCCCGTCAGCAGTACGAAGTGCTGCTGGAGGCTGGCCAGCTTTTCGCCGAGGCTTTCCGGAACACGGCTGCTACGGCAACCGGTCAGGTCCGGCACAACATCGACCGCGTGGCGGAAGGTGCGCCGGCTGGCTTCGATGCATGGTTTGATGTCCTGCGCAGTGGTTTCGAGGCCCAGGTGGCGGCCTTCGAGAACTTCGGCAAGCTCGGTGAGCAGATCCAGGACGTGGCGCTTGCCGTTCAGGCCGCCAAGCCGGCTGCCAGTCCTCGCCGGGAGGCTGCCCGCAAGACCGCTTGATTGAGGGGGGAGAGAAAGAGGCGCGCAATCGCGCCCGCGAAAGGCCGTCCATGCAGACGGCCTTTCGTTTTTTCCTGGTGTACCATCGCGCCATGCTGGAAACCCCTGAAAATCTGCATGCCCGGGCCTACCGGGCCCTGATGTGCGCTGACCCCGCGGAAAAGTCCGATCTGGTGGCAAGCCTGAGCCAGGACTGGAGACGGGGTGCGCTACCGGCGCCCGTCGATGCCGGTGCCTGTCCCGTGTTGCCAGTGATCGATGCTGGCAGGCCGGATCGCCCCGAACTGATCGCCCATACCTCCGTGCCGCGGCGCAAACCCTCTTCTGCCGAGGGCTTGGCTGCGTTGCTGCATGCGATTGCCCATATCGAGTTCAACGCCATCAACCTGGCGCTGGATTGCGTCTACCGCTTTCGTGGTCTGCCAACCGATTTCTACGCGGGATGGCTACAGGTGGCGGCGGAAGAGGCCTACCATTTTGGCTTGGTGACGGAGCGGCTCGTCGCCGTGGGTTTTACCTATGGTGATTTTTCTGCCCATCGTGGGCTGTGGGACATGGCTGTAAAAACCGCCGACGATCCCTTGGCGCGCATGGCCCTGGTGCCGCGGGTGCTGGAAGCGCGGGGGCTGGACGCCACGCCGCCCATCGTTGCCAAGCTGCGGAAGATCGGCGACGAAGCGACCATCGCGGTGCTCGACATCATCCTGCGTGACGAGATCGGCCATGTGGCGCTGGGCGACCGCTGGTTCCGTCACTTCTGCGCGGAGCGGGGGCTTGAGCCGGAAGCGACTTATCTCGCTCTGATGACTGAGTTCGACGCTCCGTGGCCGCCCAAGCCGCTAAACGTCGAAGCCCGCCGGAAGGCGGGCTTCAGTGCTGCTGAAATCAACCGGTTGGAAGCCGGGCGGCCCCGCCGCAACGAGGTCTAGGCAGGGCTCACAGCGAGCCGTAGGAATGCAGGCCTGACAGGAACATATTGACGCCGACGAAGGCGAAGGCCGTCACCACCAGGCCGATTACCGCCCACCAGGCCAGCATCGGGCCGCGCAGGCCCTTGGTCAAGCGGATGTGCAGCCAGGCCGCGTAGTTCAGCCACACGATGAAGGCCCAGGTTTCCTTCGGATCCCATTGCCAGTAGGTGCCCCAGGCTTCGGCGGCCCACAGGGCGCCGAGGATGGTGGCGATGGTGAAGAAGGCGAAGCCGATTGCAATCGCCTTGTACATCACGTCGTCCAGCACCTCTGCGGGCGGCAGGCGGCTGGCCAGGATGCCCTTGCGCACCAGCAGGTCGGCTACGCCGATCATCGCTGCCAGAGCAAAGGCGCCGTAGCCGATGAAGTTGGCCGGCACGTGCACTTTCATCCAGTAGCTCTGCAGGGCCGGTATCAGCGGCTGGATCTCCTGGGCCTCGCGGGAGAAGGTGTACCACAGCAGGAAGGCCACTGCCGCCGAGATCACCAGCAGCACGAAGGCCCCCATCCGGCGGGTCGCATAGTGGCCCTCGTAGTACAGATAGAGCAGGCCCGTGATCAGCGAGAACAGCACGAAGACTTCGTACAGGTTGCTGATGGGGATGTGGCCCACGTCGGTGCCGATCAGATAGCTCTCGTACCAGCGTACCAGCAGGCCGGTGGTGCCCATCGTCACCGCGCTCCAGGTCAGGGCCGATCCGGTTTTCTCGGCGAAGTCCGAGCGGGCTGCCAGGCCGATCCAGTAAGCGCCGGTGGCGATGAAGAACAGCGCGCTCATCCACATGATCGCCGTCTGGCTGGAGATCAGGTACTTGAGGAAGAAGGCCTGCTCGGCGCGGGCCAGGTCGCCGCCGTACAGGCTGATGCTCAGCACGGCCAGCGCGGCAGCGGCGGCGAGGAAGCCCCGGAAGGGTTTCCAGGCCCAGCCGATGGCGGCCAGTGCGGGCACCACGGCGGCGAGGATCGCCTTGTCGTAGATGTCCATGAAGTCGCCGTACTGGCTCAGGGCAAAGCCGGCGGCGAGGGCCAGAGCGAGCGCGAACAGGCCGTCGCCAATGCCGACGCGGCGCAGCGGGGATGGGGTTCCGGAGTGGGCGATGTCCATGGGAATGACCTCGGATCAGGATTGGGCTGGCGGCGTGGCGGCTGGGTCGAGCAGGGCCGCGATGGCCTTGCGGTGGCGCTGGAAGGCCTCTTCCACGTCCATCGATTTGCGATTGGCGCTCAGGGCCACCAGTGCGTCGCCGTTGTGTTTGATCAATACGAAGAGCCGGCGTTCGCGGATGTAGAGCATCGCAAAGACGCCCAGCACCAGCAGCAGGGAGCCGAAATACACCACCGGCTTGCCCGGCGAGCGGGTCACCTGCAGTACAGTGGCACGCACTTCCTCGAAGCTGGAGAGCTGGAAATAGACCGGCGCGCCGTAGTGCAGGCTGTCGCTGGTGGCGTTCAGCGTGTCGCGCAACAGGCGCCCGTTCTTCTGGTCCAGTTCGACGGCCGGCAGGCCGGCAGTACTGCGCGCCAGTTTCCAGGCCTCCCAGGCCGAGCCCTCCAGGATCTTGATGAACACGTCGGCTGCCTTGTCCCGCTCGGCCGGCGGCACGGTGCTCTCGATGAACTTGCCGAGGCTCTCGAAACCGCCAATGGCGAACAGTTCCAGAGTCTTGCGGGTGGTCTCGCGCAGACGGCCGCGCACTGTCTCGTCGGTCTCTGCTCCCAGGGCCGTGGCGGTGAAGCGACTGGCGATCTCGGCGTGGCGGCTCTTGTCGAGCAGTGCACCGCGAATCACGAACCAGCTGTCCGGCTTGCCGTCCTGGTCCATCGGGATGCGCATGAAGCGGAACGGAGCCGCCGGCGTCTCGCGCATGCCGGCCAGCATGTACCAGGCACCGTCCTGCTCGATCGGCAGCATGTAGTTCTGGTATTCCCGGGCCTGACCCGACGAGTCGCGCAGCCGGTATTCGAAGCTGGGGCCGACGTTGCGCAGATCCTTCTTCGACACCGAGCGGGCGCCGCTGCCCAGATGCTTTTCGAGCCGGGCCACGGTGCTGGTCTCGGCCGGCTCCTCGTTGGCCATGTTCTCGATGTTGAAGGGGCGGAAGCTGCCCAGCTCCAGTGTGTAGTCGAGGCCGTCCTGCTTGAGCTTGATGGCCTCGCCGACGGTGGCGTCGGTCTGGAAGGGCGCCCGGCCACCGGTGCGCAGGTCGTGGCCGACCAGGTGCAGGCGGGAGCCGCCGTCCTCGAAGCTGGCCTGGTACATCATGATGCCGTCGAACTCGAAGGGCTTGTTCACTTCGATGGTCTTCTCGACGGACTTGCCGCTGGCCTTGTCGGTGATCAGGATGTCGCTGGCGAAGCGCTTTGGCATCCCGGTGGAATAGTGCTCCAGGTGGAACTTGCGCAGGGATACGGTGAAGGGCAGGTCCTGCAGCAGGATGCCATCCTTCACATTGAGGATCGCCACGTTGGCGCTCTTGCCTTCGGGGATGAAGACGTTGCCGCGGAAGCTCCAGTTGTCCAGCCCCAGGCGGCTCTCCGGTTTGATGTCGGATATCAACTGGTTGCCCGAGGTGGTCGTCTTGCCACCCAGCGCCATCTGGATCTTGAGCGGCAGATTGCCGTCCAGCAGGCCGCCGATGCAGATAAGTACTATGGCGGAGTGGGCCAGAAAGTAGCCGACGCGCGTCCAGCTGCCCTGCTTGGCGGCCAGCAGCACGCCATCTTCGCGAGCGCCGGTCCGGCTCTGAAAGCCGTTGGCGGCCAGATACGCCTGAATCTTCTGGGAGGCGGAGTCGGTGGGGAGGGCGGTGTGCAGGCGTTCGTGGTGCTGGAAGGCGGCCAGCGAGGCTTCCTTCGCATGCTCGCGGAAACTGCGCATGTCCTTCAGCATCGGCCGCGTCTGGCGCACGATGCAGGCTGACGTGGACAGCACCAGGAAGGCCAGGATGACCAGGAACCAGGCCGAGTTATAGACCGCGTAAAGACCGAGCTCCTCGAAGATCGGGAACCAGTAGGGGCCGAACTGATTGAGGTAGTTGTTGTAGGGCTCGTTCTGCTTGAGCACCGTCCCGATGATGGAGGCGATCCCGAGGACGGTCAGCAGGCTGACCGCAAAGCGCATCGAGCTGATCAGCTCGTAGAACGCGCGGGAAAAACTGCGCTGTCGCATGAATGGCGTCGAGATAGGCGGGGGCGAGAATGGAAAAAGGGGTGGCCGAAACCACCCCTTTCTTTATAGCCGGACGGCGCGGAAATGCGCCTTGACTCAGCGCAAGCCGGCAGCGAAGTCGGCGACGGCCTTGATTTCCGGATCGGTCATCTTGAGGGCGATGGTGCGCATCATCTTGTTCGGATCGTTGGCGCGTTCGCCGGCACGGAAGGCCTTCAGCTGGGCTTCGGTGTAATCGGAGAACTGGCCGGACAGGCGCGGGAACTGGGCGGGCAGACCGGCGCCGGCGGGGCCGTGACAGGCGGCACAGGCAGGGATGCCGCGCTTCAGGTCACCGGCGCGCCACAGTTTCTGGCCGAGTTCGATGGTGGCCTTGCTCTTGGCGGCTTCGGGCTTGAGTTGCTGGCCGGCGAAGTAGGCGGCCAGGCCCTTGATGTCGTCGTCGGACAGCGGTGCGGCCATGCCACCCATCACCGGGTTGGCGCGCTCGGCGGGCTTGCCGTCCTGGCTCTTGAAGTTCCGCAACTGCTTGGCGAGGTATTCCGCATGCTGGCCCGCGAGTTTCGGGTTGGTGGGGATCTGGCTGTTGCCGTCGGCGCCGTGGCAGGCGACGCAGACCGTTTCTGCAGTCTGCTTGGCCTTGGCCAGATCGGGTTGGGCGGAAGCCTTTTCTTCAGCCTGAACCGCACCGGTGGCCAGAAGCAACGAAAGCAGCAGGGAACGCTTGATCATGATGTCCTCGGAAGCCAAGAATGTGGAAGTCTCAAACCTGCTATTCTATAGCAATTCCAGTCATTTGCGCGATGCAATAAAGCCCTGACGCGCAAGCTCCACGCCATTCCCCATGCCTCTCTTCCGCAACGCCCAGTTTGAAATTTCCATTGCCAAGGCCAGCGGCCTCCCTGCGCCCCGCGGCCCCGAGATCGCCTTTGCCGGACGTTCCAACGCCGGCAAGTCGAGTGCCATCAATACCCTCGCCAATCACACCCGGCTGGCCTTCGTGTCCAAAACGCCGGGCCGCACCCAGCTGATCAACTTTTTCCGTCTGCAAAACGGTGCCGTGCTGGTGGATCTGCCCGGCTACGGTTACGCCGAAGTGCCGGAGGCGGTGCGTCGCCAGTGGCAGCACCTGCTCGAGGACTACCTGACCCGCCGGCCCAACTTGGTCGGGCTGGTGCTGATCATGGACTCCCGCCACCCCCTCAAGGAACTCGACCGCACGATGATCGGCTGGTTTGCGCCGAGCGGGCGACCGATCCACGTGCTGCTCACCAAGAGCGACAAGCTCACCCGCAGTGAAGCTGCCGCGACCCTCGCTGCGGTCCGCAAGGAACTTGAGCCGCTCGGCGGGCATGTGACCGTGCAACTCTTCTCCAGTCTCAAGAAAACCGGCGTTGAGGACGTCGAAAAGGTGGTCGGTGGCTGGCTCGCCGGTCTGGCGGAAGAGGCTTCCGATATGTGAATCGTGAATGACGGGAGGGTGTTTTCCGCAACTTTGTGTTAAAACATATGGCATTGTGCAGCGCTTCAATTTTTGAGAGTCCTTAGCCCGCCATGGAACTTCAACCCGTCATTCTTTCCGGGGGCTCCGGCACCCGCCTGTGGCCCTTGTCCCGCGAGCAGTACCCCAAGCAGTTGCTGGCCCTGGTCGGCAGCGAAACCATGCTGCAGGCCACGGCCGGCCGGCTGGCCGGCTTCCGGGGGCGTCTGCCGGTGGCAACCGAGCCGGTCGTCGTCTGCAACGAGGAATACCGCTTCGTCACCGCCGAGCAGTTGCGGGCGAGCGGCCAGAGCAGCCGCAACATCGTTCTCGAACCCTTCGGCCGCAATACTGCGCCGGCCCTCACCCTGGCGGCCCTGGCCGTGCAGGAGGCCGATCCGGTATTGCTGGTGATGCCGGCCGACCACGTCATCCGTGATCTGGACGGCTTTCAGGGCGCCATCGATGCCGGCATCCCGGCGGCGCTGGACAGCGCCATCGTGACCTTCGGCATCGTCCCCGACCATGCCGAAACCGGCTATGGCTACATCCGTTTCGGTGCCGACCGTCCGGACGGCAGCAAGTCCATCGCCGCCTTCGTCGAGAAGCCCGATGCGGCCACCGCCCAGCGCTACCTGGACAGCGGCGAATACCTGTGGAACAGCGGCCTGTTCATGGTCAGGGCCAGCGTCTGGCTGAAGGCCATCGCGCAACTGCAGCCCGAAATGTACGCCGCGTGTGCGGAAGCCTGGCAGGCGGGTTCCCGCGACGCCGATTTCGTCCGCGTCGGCAAGGAAGCCTTCAAGGCCTGCCCGTCCGACTCCATCGATTATGCGGTGATGGAAAAGCTGGCCGGGGCCGATCTCGGCATCTCCGGGAGTGTCGTGCCCATGTCCGCCGGCTGGTCGGATGTCGGGGCGTGGGACGCCCTGTGGCAGATCGCCGACAAGGACGAGTCCGGCAACGTGGCCCGCGGCGACGTGCTGTTCGAGGACAGCCGCAACACCTTGGTGTACGCCCAGGACCGCATGGTGGCCTGCGTCGGCCTGGATGATGCGGTGGTCGTCGAAACGCCCGACGCGGTGCTGGTGGCGCGCAAGGACAAGACCCAGCACGTCAAGCAGATCGTCGCCACCCTCAAGGCAGGGCAGCGCAGCCAGGCCTCCGCCCACCGCAAGATCCACCGCCCGTGGGGCTGGTACGACTCCATCGACGCCGGCTCCCGCTTCCAGGTCAAGCGCATCGTCGTCAATCCCGGCGCGCGCCTGAGCCTGCAGATGCACCATCACCGGGCCGAGCACTGGATCGTCGTGAAGGGTACGGCGGAAGTCACCAACGGCGACAAGGTCTTCCTGCTCGGCGAGAACGAATCCACCTACATCCCGCTGGGGCATGTGCATCGCCTCGCCAATCCCGGCAAGTTGCCCCTCGAGATCATCGAGGTGCAGTCCGGTGGCTACCTGGGTGAGGACGACATCGTCCGCTTCGAAGACAAGTACGGCCGCGGCTGAGCGGCCGGGAAGGGGCCGGCGCCATGTCGGCCCTGGCTGCAACGGCAGCCGGCCGCCTCAGGCCGGCTTGTCGATGAACCCGAAACGTGTGGCGACGTCGGCCTGCCGGATGCGGCCGACGGCGAACTGCCGATCGCCCCAGATCAGACTGATCGGGCTGTCGTCCGCTTCCAGATCGCCGGCGAGGTGCTCAAGCATGGCCGCCAGGTCACGGTCATCGAGCAGCGCGATGCCGTGTTCGCTATCCAGCAGCAGGTTGCCGTGCTCGTCCAGCCAGGCGCTGTCGAGCGCTGTCACTGCCAGACCGGTGTGCGTTTCCAGCCGGTCGGGGGCGGCAAGGCGCAGGATCGTCGGCGTGTAGTCGAGATCCACGAAAACCTGCTGCGGGCCGTTCTGGAAATACCACCGGCCGTCTGGCGTGGCCAAGTAGTTGCGGGCAATGAAGCCCCGCAGCCCCGCATGGCGGATCGGTCCTTCGGGGACCCACCATTCCCCGCGCCGGCTCAGGCGCAGCCAGCCCGTGCACGAGGGCACGTCCGGCCACTTGGCCAGCGCCAGGCGGACTGCGTCATCCATCGAGGCGGGGCGTTCCGGTACTCACCACATCTTCCACCACGGACGGTCGTTGACAGCCACGCCGTTGGGGGAGAAGTAGCGGCTTTTCGGGAAGTTCTTGTGCAGCACGCGGTCAGCGTCGTCCCGCAGGTCGTTCATCTTGAGCGCGTCGTAGCTCTTGACCATCAGGAACAGGGCTTCTTCCAAGGCCGGCGACTGGGGGAAATCCTTGACCGCGCTCTGGGCCCGGTTGGCTGCCGCCACGTAGGCACCGCGATCGTAGTAATAGCGGGCCACGTGCACCTCATAGGACGCCAGGGCATTCACCAGGTAACGCATGCGCAGCGTTGCGTCCGGCGTGTACTTGCTGTCCGGGAAGCGCTGGCTCAGTTCTCTGAACGTGTTGAAGGATTCGCGGGTGGCCTTTGGATCGCGCTCCGACAGATCCTGGTTGGCCAGTGCGCCGAGCAAACCCAGATCCTCGTTGAAATTCGCCAGCCCCTTCAGGTAGTAGGCGTAATCCACGTTCGGATGGTTGGGGTGGAGCTTCACGAAGCGGTCGCAGGCGGCGATTGCCGAGGCCGGCTCGTTCGACTTGTAATAGGCGTAGGCCACTTCGAGCTGGGCCTGTTGCGCGTAACGGCCGTAGGGGTAGCGTGCCTCGAGCTTCTCGAACATCTTGATGGCACGGTCCCAGGCGCCATCCGACATGGACTCCTTGGCTTCTGAATACAGCTTCTGGGCGTTCCAGCCGACGGTTTCATCCGCCTGGTCGGGGAGACTGCTGCAGCCGGCCAGCAGCAGGAAGCCGGTAAGCGTTAAACTACGCAGGGTGAAATGCGCCATTGAAAACTCATTGGAAGAAGACTGGCTCGATTATAGCCCAGCCTCATCTTCCCCTTCGCCGCGTCGCGAGACGATTCCTGATGATTGTGCCGGTCTGCGTGTAGACCTGGCCCTCGCTCGCCTGTTTCCCGAACATTCCCGCAGCCGCCTGCAGGCCTGGCTGAAGTCCGGGCGGATCCTCGTCAACGGCGCCTCGCCGGACGCCAAGACCAAGGTCTGGGGCGGCGAGTCCCTGCATGTCAGCCCGGAGCCGTCCGAGGCGATGCTGGCCGAGCAGGCCGAAGACATCCCGCTGGACGTCGTCTTCGAGGACGACACGATCATCGTCATCAACAAGCCGGTCGGCCTGGTTGTCCATCCGGGCAGCGGCAACTGGTCGGGTACCTTGCTCAACGCGCTGCTGTTCCACAGTCCGGGCTTTCGTGAACTGCCCCGGGCCGGCATCGTGCATCGCCTGGACAAGGACACCAGCGGCCTGCTGGTGGTGGCCAAGACCCTCGAAGCCCAGACCGATCTGGTACGCCAGCTGCAGGCGCGCACCGTCAAGCGCCATTACTACGCGCTGGTGCACGGCGAGCCGGCGCCGAGCGGGGAGGTGAATGCCCCCATCGGACGTCACCCGGTCCAGCGCACCAAGATGGCTGTTGTGCCCGGCGGCCGCGAGGCGCTGACCCGTTACCGGATCGTCGAGCGCTTTGCCCGGGCGAGCCTCGTCGAGTGCCAGCTCGAAACCGGCCGCACTCACCAGATCCGTGTGCACATGGCACACATCGGCCATCCGCTGGTGGGCGACGCCACCTACGGCAAGGCCCGCAGCGCCGATCCGCGCCTCGATGCCTTTCCCCGCCAGGCGCTGCATGCCTGGCAGCTCGGCCTGGTGCATCCGCGCAGCGGCGAAGGATGCCGTTGGAACGTGCCGCTGGCCGCCGACATAGAGAGCCTGCTGGCTGTCCTGCGCGAAAGTCCCAAGCCATGAGCGCCGCGTCCTGGATCCGTCCCGACTGGCCGGCCCCGGCCCGCGTGCAAACCCTGTCCACCACCCGTAGCGGTGGCAGCAGCCCGGCGCCTTACGATTCCCTTAACCTCGGCGGTCACGTTGGCGACCTGCCGGCACGGGTGCTCGCCAACCGCGCCGTGCTGCGTGCCGAGTTGCCGGACGAGCCGTGCTGGCTCAATCAGGTACATGGCATCGATGTGATCGACATCGCCGAATGCGTGGGCGTGCCGGATGCCGACGCCGCGGTGAGCCGCGTGCCGGGCAAGGTCTGCGCCGTCATGACTGCCGACTGCCTGCCGGTGCTGTTGTGCGATCGCGCCGGCACTGTCGTCGGCGCGGCCCACGCCGGTTGGCGGGGGCTGGTCAATGGCGTCATCGAAGCCACCGTGACGAAGATGGCGGTGGCACCGTCCGAAGTGCTGGCCTGGCTCGGACCCGCCATCGGCCCACAGGCCTTCGAGGTCGGCGACGAAGTGCGCGCCACCTTTGTGGCGGTCGATCCGGCTGCCCACGCCGCCTTCCGTCCGGCGGCGCAGCCCGGCAAATGGCTGGCCGACATCTATCTGCTGGCCCGTCAGCGCCTGGCCCGGCTGGGCGTCCACGCCGTCCATGGCGGCGATGCCTGCACCGTCACCGAGAAGGAGCGCTTCTTCTCCTATCGGCGGGACGGCACGACCGGCCGCATGGCCTCCCTGATCTGGCTCACCCAAGCCTAACGGCCGATACGAAGACTAAAGCTATACTGCCCGGCCCCCTGAAAGCTGTAAAACCATGACTCCCCTTGCCTGGATCGTTTTCATGAGCTTCGCCGGCGGCCTGCTCAGCGTGCTGGTCGCCTCCGGGTTCGCCTTTGCGGCGCGTCCCAACTGGGTGCCCATCCTGATCAGCTACGCCATCGGCGCCTTGCTCGGCGCGGCCTTCCTCGAGGTGCTGCCCCATGCCATCGAAGCGGCGGAAAGCCCCGAGCGCGCCGCCATGAACGTGCTGGCCGGCATCCTGATCTTCTTCGTGCTCGAAAAACTGGTGCTGTGGCGCCATTGCCACGACGAAGGTTGCGACGGCCACGAGCACCACCACCATGGCGGCGGTAGCCACGATCATGGCCGCAGCGGGCTGCTGATCCTCGTCGGCGACACCTTCCACAATTTCGTGGACGGCATCCTTATCGCTGCCGCCTTCGTCGAGAGCACCCCCCTCGGCATCGTCACCGGCCTGGCCATCATCGCCCACGAAATCCCGCAGGAAGTGGGTGATTTCCTCATTCTGCTGCACTCCGGCTACAGTCGTGCCAAAGCCCTGGCCTTCAACCTGCTCTCCAGCGTGGCAACCCTGGTCGGCGGCCTGCTGGCCTATTTCGCACTGTCTCGCGTGCAGGCCCTGGTGCCGGTGTTCCTCGCCCTCGCGGCCGCGAGTATGATCTACGTGGCCGTGGCGGATCTCATTCCGGGTTTGCACAAGCGCACGGAATTGCGTGCCACCATCCAGCAGGTATTATTGATTGCTGCCGGCATCGCCTCCATCGTCTTCGCCCACCCCCTCGCCGAGCGGGCGCTGAGCTAAGCGGCGACGGCGGCGGGCCGATGTGCCAAAAATCCACACAAACAGGGAGAGCGGCGCAAGCCCATAGAACAAGAAGGTAAGAACGGCGCCGACAACCGTGGTTTCAGCCACGGTGGCCATCAAGGCGACGAAAATCCAAGCGATAGCGACAATATACATACCCGGATTCTACAGGCCGTCGTACGGGCCCGGGGTAGAGACGCGTACCGCCCATTCAGGTGCCGCGTTCGCCCGCTCCGGTGTCCACTGCGCTGTGATTTTCCCGGTCGGATACAACAAAGGAGATGTGGATGTCTGTAACACCGGAGCAGTCTGCAGAAGCCCTGCAGGGCATGTTCAAGTTCGGCCAGTCCCTGGCTGAAGGTTTCCTCGACTTCCTCGGCAAGCAAAACGCCGCAATCCAGCAGGTCGCGCCAGCTGCGGCGCCGCAGGTTCCGCTGCCCGAAGCCCAGGAACTGGCCGCGCTGCAAAAATCCCTGGCCGAAGCCCACGCCCGCCTGTGGGCGAGCATCGCCCAGGCCAAGCCGGGCGAGCCTGTCGAGCCGCTGGTCCAGCCACCGCCGGGCGACCGTCGCTTCAATGCGCCTGAGTGGGCCTCCAGCCCGGTCTACGACTACATCCGCCAGGCCTACCTGCTCAATGCCGACTATCTCGGCAAGCTCGCCGACGCACTGCCCATCGCCGATGGCCGGGCCAAGGCCCGCATGCAGTTCCTGACCCGCCAGTACGTCGAGGCCATGTCCCCGTCCAACTTCGCGGCGACCAACCCGGAATTCATCAAGACGGCCCTCGACACCAAGGGCGAGAGCATCACCCAGGGTATCAAGAACCTGATCGGCGACATGGAGAAGGGCCGCATCTCCATGACCGACGACTCGGCCTTCGAGATTGGCCGCAACCTGGCCACCACGCCCGGCTCCGTCATCTACGAAAACGAACTGATCCAGCTCATCCAGTACGCGCCGCTGACCGACAAGGTCCATAAAACGCCGCTGCTGATCGTCCCGCCGTGCATCAACAAGTTCTACATCATGGACTTGCAGCCGGCCAACTCCCTGGTGCGCTTCATCGTCGAGCAGGGCTTCACGGTCTTCCTCGTGTCGTGGAAAAACGCCAAGGCCGAAGAAGCCCATTTCGGCTGGGACGACTACCTCGAAAAAGGCCCGATCAGCGCGCTACAGGTCGTCCGCGAAGTCACCAAGGTGCCAAAGCCCCATGTGCTCGGCTTCTGCGTCGGCGGCACCATCCTGTCGTCGGCCCTCGCCGTGCTGCGCGCCAAGGGCGAAGACCCCGCCGAGAGCCTCACGCTGATGACCACCTTGCTCGACTTCAGCGACGCCGGTGAAATCGGCTGCCTGGTGGACGAAGCCTCGGTGGCAGCGCGCGAGGCCGCCATCGGCAAGGGTGGCCTGCTGCGCGGGCAAGAGCTCGCCCAGGTCTTCTCCAGCCTGCGTGGCAACGACCTCATCTGGCAATACGTGGTCGGCAACTATCTCAAGGGCAAGACCCCGGAAGCCTTCGACCTGCTGTACTGGAACTCCGACAGCACCAACCTGGCCGGCCCCTTCCTCGCCTGGTACCTGCGCAACATGTACCTCGAGAACAACCTGCGCGTGCCCGGCAAGCTCGAAATGCTCGGCGTCAAGGTGGACCTCGGCAAGGTGGACCTGCCTGCCTACCTGCTCGCCACCCGCGAAGACCACATCGTGCCGTGGACCAGCGCCTATCTGGCGCGTCAGATCCTCGGCGGCGAAACCACCTTCGTGCTGGGCGCCAGCGGCCACATCGCCGGCGCCATCAATCCGGCCTCCAAAAACCGCCGCAGCTACTGGACCGGCGACTCTGCCGCATCGGTTCCCGAAGAATGGTTGCAATCTGCCACAGAACAAAAGGGCAGTTGGTGGCTGCACTGGATAGAATGGCTCAAACCGCGCAGTGGCAATCTGGTGGCCGCGCGCAACAAGGCAGGCAATGCAAAGTACAAGGTGATCGAACCGGCTCCAGGGCGTTACGTAAAAGAAAAAGCCTGAGCCGCCATGCCGAAGACCGACAAGAACCAATAAATAACACGTCGGCAGTGAGCAGGCACCGGGGGCACTGTCGACGTCTGCACGACCCCCGCATACATCGAAAGAAGGAGGGAGAAAAACATGGCACGAGTAGCACTGGTGACCGGTGGTATGGGCGGCCTGGGGGAATCGATCAGCATCAAGCTGGCGGCCCTGGGCTACAAGGTGGTCGTAACCTATTCGCCGGGCAACACCAAGGCCGGCGAGTGGCTGCAGACCATGAACAACATGGGCTACGGCTTCAAGGCCTACCCCTGCGACGTCGCCGACTTCGATTCCTGCAAGCAGTGTGTCGATCAGGTCACCGCTGACATCGGTCCCGTGGATGTGCTGGTCAATAATGCCGGCATCACCCGCGACATGACCTTCAAGCGCATGACCAAGGCCGACTGGGACGCCGTCATGGGTACCAACCTCGACAGCGTCTTCAACATGACCAAGCAGGTCATGGACGGCATGGTCGAGCGCAAATGGGGGCGTGTCATCAACGTGTCGTCCGTCAATGGTATCAAGGGGGCCTTCGGGCAGACCAACTACTCCGCCGCCAAGGCCGGCATGCACGGCTTCACCAAAGCGCTCGCGCTGGAAGTGGCCAAGGCGGGAGTGACGGTCAACACCATCTCGCCGGGCTACATCGGCACCAAGATGGTCACCGCCATTCCGCAAGAGGTCCTCGAAACCAAGATCCTGCCGCAGATTCCGATGAGTCGCCTCGGCAAACCGGAGGAAATCGCCGGTCTGATCGCCTATCTGGCATCGGACGAAGCGGCCTTCGTAACCGGGGCCAACATCTCTATCAACGGCGGTCAGCATATGTTCTAATCGGTGTTCATCTGGCACCGCAACAAAAAGGAAAGTGAAATGACTCAACGCATCGCTCTCGTTACTGGCGCAGTCGGTGGTCTCGGCACTGCAATCGTCAAGTCCCTGGCTGCCGCTGGTGTCCGCGTGGTCGGCAATTTCTTCCCGGGCGATCCCGCCAAGGATGCGTGGGTTGAAGCCCGCAAGGCCGAAGGCCTGGACATTCCGCTGTACGGTTTCGATGTCTCCGACTACGAGCAGTCCAAGGCCGCGATTGAGCAGATCACCGCTGAAGTCGGCCCGATCGACATCCTGGTGAACAACGCCGGCATCACCCGCGACAAGTTCTTCCCGAAGATGGAAAAGGGTCAGTGGGATGCCGTCATCGCCACCAACCTCACCAGCCTGTTCAACGTCACCCACACCATCTCCCCCAAGATGGCCGAGCGTGGCTGGGGCCGCATCATCAACATCTCCTCCGTGAATGGCGTCAAGGGCCAGGCCGGCCAGACCAACTACTCCGCCGCCAAGGCTGGCGTGATCGGTTTCACCAAAGCCCTGGCTGCCGAACTGGCCACCAAGGGCGTGACCGCCAACGCCATCGCCCCGGGCTACATCGGCACCGACATGGTCATGGCGATCAAGGAAGAAGTCCGTAACGCCATCATCGACACCGTGCCCGTCAAGCGTCTCGGCAAGCCGGAAGAAATCGGCGCGGCCGTGGTCTACCTGTCCTCCGAACTGGCTGGCTACGTCACCGGCGCCACCCTCAACGTGAACGGCGGCCTGTACTACCAGTAATCGGTTGCAAAATGCCTCACGGAAGCCCCGCCCCGCGCGGGGCTTTTTCTTGCGCAGCGCAGTATAATTGTCCGCGGCGACCCTATCGCCGAGGAGAAGACACAGATGGCCGATCAAATTCGCCTGATAAAAAAGTACCCAAACCGCCGCCTTTACGATACCCAGACCAGCTCCTACATCACGCTCTCTGACGTGAAGGAACTTGTCCTCGAGAACGCCAATTTCCAGGTAGTCGATGCCAAGACGGGTGAAGATCTGACCCGCAACATCCTGCTGCAGATCATTCTCGAAGAGGAGGCCGGTGGTGCGCCCATGTTCACCAGCGACCTGCTGTCCCAGATGATCCGCTTCTATGGCAATGCCATGCAGGGGATGATGGGCAAGTACCTCGAGAACAACATCAAGGGCTTCACCGACATGCAGGCCAAGCTGCAGGAACAGGTCCGCTCGGTTTACGGTGAAAATGCCACCGTCAGCCAGGATCTGTGGGCCCAGTTCCTGAATTTCCAGGGGCCGGCCATGCAGAGCATGATGGGCGCGTACATGGAACAGAGCAAGAAGATGTACGCCCAGATGCAGGAACAGCTCGACAGCCAGACCCGCAACCTGTTTTCCGGCTTCCAGTTCCCCAACTTCGCAGGCGGCTTTCCGGCAGACAAAAAAGACCAGCAAACGCCCTCGAGCGAACCGCCTGGCACGCCAAACAAGTAATCCAACGGGGCCGCGCTGTTGTCGCGGCCCTTATGCTTTTCCCCTTCAGGTTTTCAGCGCATGACCCAAGCCAAGCACCCGGCCGCCCCCAAAGTGGGCTTCGTTAGCCTCGGATGTCCTAAAGCCCTCGTGGATTCCGAACACATCCTCACCCGCCTGCGGGCCGAGGGCTACGAGATCTCCCCATCCTATGAGGGTTCCGATCTCGTCGTCATCAACACCTGTGGCTTCATCGACGCCGCGGTGGAAGAATCCCTCGACGCCATCGGCGAGGCCCTGGCCGAAAACGGCAAGGTCATCGTCACCGGCTGTCTGGGTGCCAAGGACGACGTGGTGATGGCGGCCCACCCGCAGGTGCTGGCCGTCACCGGCCCGCACGCCACCGAAGAGGTCATGCACGAGGTGCACAAGCACCTGCCCAAGCCCCACGATCCCTTCATCGATCTGGTGCCGCCGCAGGGCATCAAGCTCACGCCCAACCACTACGCCTACCTCAAGATTTCCGAAGGCTGCAACCACCGCTGCACCTTCTGCATCATCCCGTCCATGCGCGGCGACCTCGTCAGCCGCCCGATCGGCGACGTGATGCGCGAGGCCGAAAACCTCGTCAATGCCGGCGTCAAGGAACTGCTGGTAGTGTCTCAGGACACCAGCGCCTACGGCGTCGACACCAAATACCGCACCGGCTTCTGGGGCGGCAAGCCCGTCCGCACCAAGATCTACGACCTCTGCAACGCCCTCGGCGATCTGGGCGTGTGGGTGCGTCTGCACTACGTGTACCCGTACCCCAGCGTGGACGAACTGATCCCGCTGATGGCCGAAGGCAAGATCCTGCCCTACCTCGACGTACCCTTCCAGCACGCCAGCCCGCGCATCCTCAAGGCCATGAAGCGCCCGGCCAGCACCGAGAACAACCTCGAGCGCATCCGCCGCTGGCGCGAGATCTGTCCGGACCTCACCATCCGCTCCACCTTCATCACCGGCTTCCCCGGCGAAACCGATGCCGACTTCGAAGAGCTCCTGCAATTCCTCGAAGAAGCCAAGCTCGACCGCGTCGGCGCCTTCGCCTACTCGCCCGTCGAAGGCGCGACGGCCAACGATCTGCCCGATGCCGTGCCCGAGGAAATCCGCGAAGAGCGGCGTATCCAGCTGATGGAGTTCCAGGAAGACATCTCCACGGCCCGTCTGGAGCGCTTCATCGGCCGCGAAATGACCGTCCTTGTCGACGAAATCGACGAGGAGGGCGCCCTGGCCCGCTCGCCCGGCGACGCGCCGGAAATCGACGGCCTGGTCATCATCCCCGCCGGTGAAAACCTGGAGGCCGGTGAATTCGCCCGCGTGCGCATCACCGACTGCGACGTGCACGACCTCTACGCCGAGCCGATCTAAGCCACCTCCATGAAACGCGCCCCCCGCATCGGCATCGCCCTCGGCAGCGGTTCCGCGCGGGGCTGGGCGCATATCGGTGTGCTGCGGGCGCTGGCCCGAGAAGGCATCGAACCGACCATCATCAGCGGCTGCTCCATCGGCGCCTTCGTCGGCGCCGTCGCCGCGGCCGGTGACCTCGAAAAGCTCGGCACCTGGGTCGAAAGCCTGGGCTGGCAGCACGTCGTCGGCCTGATGGACATGGGCCTGCGCGGCGGCCTCATCAAGGGCGACCGGCTGATCTCCTTCTTCGAGCGCCAGTTCGTCGACCGCGACTTCACCGCCTTGCCCCACCTGTTCGGCTGCGTCGCCACCGACCTGCACAGCGGGCACGAAGTCTGGCTGCGGGAAGGCAGTGTCTCCGCGGCAGTCCGCGCCTCCATCGCGCTGCCCGGCCTCATCGCGCCCGTGTGGCAGGACGGCCGCCTGCTGGTGGATGGTGCCCTCGTCAATCCGGTGCCCGTGTCCCTCGCCCGCGCGATGGGGGCCGACCTGGTCATCGCCGTCGAGCTCAACTCCGACGTAGTCGGCTGGGCCTGGCGCAACCGGCCGCCGGCAGGGCAGGGGACCACCAACGGCGACGCCCACTGGTCGCGCAAGCTGCTGTCCCGCTTCGGCCGCAACGGCAACGGCCACACAAGCCCGGCGGAAGGCGACGAGGCCGCCAGCGCAGACCTGCCCTCCATGCTCAGCGTAATGCAGGACAGCATCTCCATCATGTCCGTACGCATCGCCCGAAGCCGCCTGGCCGGCGAGCCGGCCGACGTGCTGATCTCCCCGCGCCTTGCCCAACTCGGGCTGATGGACTATCACAGAGGCGCCGAAGCCATTGCCGAAGGCGAAGCCGCCGTCGAACTCGCCCTGCCGGCCATCCGGCGTGCCCTGGAACGACGCTGACACCGCGCATTCCCCGGCAAACCGGCGGGTTCATGTTCTCTCCTCCTGTCTAGCGAGCGCCCCCATGCCTGCACTGATCGACACCCTGCGTGAAATCGTCGGCACGCCCCATTGCCTGTCGGCCCTGCACGACATGGCGCCATTTCTCACCGACTGGCGCGGCCGCTACACCGGCGCGGCGCAGGCCGTCGTCTTTCCGGCGGATACCGCCGAAGTGTCCGCCGTCGTCCGAGCCTGCGTCGCCAGTAGCACACCCGTCGTGCCGCAAGGAGGCAACACCGGCCTGTGCGGTGGCGCTACCCCGCTCACCGATGGCGTGGCGGTAGTAGTCAACCTGTCCCGCCTGCGGCACATCCGCCGTGTCGATCCAGCCAACAACGCCATCACCGTGGAGGCCGGCACGCCGCTGGCGGTCGTCCAGGCCGCGGCGCTGGAAGCCGACCGCTTCTTCCCCCTGTCCCTCGCCAGCGAAGGCGCCTGCGAAGTAGGGGGCGTCATCTCCACCAACGCCGGCGGCGTGCAGGTGCTGCGCTACGGCAACACCCGCGAACTGGTACTCGGACTGGAAGTGGTCCTGCCCGACGGCCAGGTCTGGAACGGCCTGCGCAGCCTCCGTAAAGACAACACCGGCTACGACCTCAAACACCTCTTCATCGGCGCCGAAGGTACCCTCGGCATCGTCACTGCCGCCACCCTCAAGCTGTTTCCCCGTCCGCGCAGCACCGTTACCGCCTGGCTGGCGGTGGCCAGTCCCGCCGCGGCGGTGGCCCTGCTGTCACGCCTCCGTGGCGTGGCCGGCGACCGGGTAACCGCCTTCGAATTGGTGGGCAGAACGCCCCTCGAACTCGTGCTGCAGCACATCCCGGGCGCCCGCGATCCGCTCGACGCCGCCTATCCCTGGTACGTACTGATCGAACTGACCGATACCCGGCCGGATGCCGGTCTCCTTGAACTACTGGAGACCGAGCTCGAACGGGCCATTGCCGACGCCGCCGTCCACGACGGAGTCGTTGCCCAATCGGAGAGCCAGGCCGCCGCCCTGTGGTCCCTGCGCGAAAACATCTCGGAAGCCCAGAAACGGGAAGGCTTCAGCATCAAGCACGACATCTCGGTACCGATCAGTGCCATTCCCGATTTTCTCGAATGGGCCGGGCAAGCTCTCGAAGCGGCCCATCCGGGGGTCAGGGTCGTCGCCTTCGGCCACCTCGGCGACGGCAATCTCCACTACAACCTGTCACGCCCCCTGCGCGACGAAAACGACACCTTCATCGCCCGCACGGCCGAAGTAGGGTGCATCGTTCACAACCTCGTCGCCGAGCTCGACGGATCCATCTCGGCAGAGCACGGAATCGGTCAGTTGAAGCGGAATATCCTCACGGTCTACAAATCCGAAATCGAGCTGGAATTGATGCGCAGCATCAAAAAAACGCTCGATCCAGCAGGGCTCATAAATCCCGGCAAGGTCTTATGACGTAAGGGAAATTTCCCCGGTGCCATCCGGCAAGTGTCAGAATATTTTACACATGCCAGCCAGGCAAAAAACCCAGCATGAGATTTCCCTGCAATTACCGCGGCTTAACTTAGGTGGCACACAGCTTGCAACCGATTCGTTCGTGATACGTTCCATCAACCCCAAATGCATCGTGGGGTGATGATCAGTCCTCGAATTTAACTCTGTGAATCCAGCGGAAAGGGCTCAAGCATGATCAAGAAACAACTCGCAGTTGCCATTGGCGCAGCACTCACCTTCGGCGCCGTCAACGTCGCCCAAGCCGGTGTTTACACCTCTACCGCCAACTTCGGCGGCGCCTTCAACATCAGCGGCTTCAGCGCCGCTACCGACGACAACAACCCCAACACCTTCCAAATTCAACTGACCAACGTTGCCGGCCTGGTGGATCTGTACGTTCCGCACAGCGGCATCATCAGTGCTGAGCGCACGGGCTCGGTCGTCATCGACTACACCCCGGCTCACGCGGGTCCGGATCTGGTCTCCAACGTCCCGGGCTGGGTTGCCCTCGGCACCGGCGAAGTTACCAGCAGCGGCCTGACCGGCACTCATTTCGTCTATGACTTCACCAACAACTCCTTCACCTCCAACGGCACTGCCGTGACCGGTGGAGCGTTCTCTGGTGGCGCCAGCGCCCTCAACCTGCTGCTCGGCAACCTGTTCGGGCCCCTCGGCTCCGCGATCGGTAACGGCTCCGTGTCCGTCCAGCACACCCTGGGCAACGGCACCTGGACCATCGACGTCACCGAAACCGACAACGGCGGCACCGGCTTCAGCGGTCTCTTCTCGACCCTGGACTCCATCCCCGCTGGCGGCAACAACGACGGCCAGATCAACGGCACCTTCGCGGTGAATGGCGCTGTGCGTCTGACCGTTCCTGAGCCCGCCTCCATGGCCCTGGCCGGCCTCGGCCTGGCTGGCATGGCTGCCCTGCGTCGTCGCAAGGCCGCCTGATCGGCTTTCTTTCCTCGGAAAGATCAAAACCCCGCCTGGCGCGGGGTTTTTTTCGCTTCTTCGCACACCCAGTCTCAGTCAAAAGTCAGTTAGCTGCAAAAAAAGGTTTACAAGCGCCGTCTAAGCGACTAGAATGCGCACTTCTTCGGACGGGGGTATAGCTCAGCTGGGAGAGCGCTTGCATGGCATGCAAGAGGTCATCGGTTCGATCCCGTTTACCTCCACCAAGAAAATGGCAGTATCGGGTCCCCATCGTCTAGAGGCCTAGGACACCGCCCTTTCACGGCGATAACCGGGGTTCGAATCCCCGTGGGGACGCCAGGATTCAAGTCCTGCAGCAGCAAGCAGGCAGTTTCAGCCAGTGTTGGCTGAAGCAGAAGGTTAAAGCGCGGAGTGGTAGTTCAGTTG
>NZ_MWUM01000258.1 GCF_002028455.1 Zoogloea sp. LCSB751
GTTCAGCGGTTTCTCATATTCACGGGATTCGATGAAATCAGAAGTGCGACCGCCATAGGTGGCGGCAGAGGACGCGTACAGGAACGGGATTTCACGCTCCAGGCAGTAGTGCAGCAGCTCTTTAGAGTATTGATAGTTGTTGTCCATCATATACTTGCCGTCCCACTCGGTGGTGGAAGAGCATGCGCCTTCGTGGAAAATAGCTTCGATATCGCCGAAATCTTCCCCGGCCATAATCTGGATCAGGAAGTCTTCCTTGTCCATGT
>NZ_MWUM01000259.1 GCF_002028455.1 Zoogloea sp. LCSB751
AATAACTGACTGCGCAGGAATAATCTGCAGACGCGAACGTTGTTCAAAGTCAGCTTTTGCAAGTAATGGCGTGATTGTGTCGGGATTACCGACTAAAAGAAGTGTGAGTTGCGAATTAGAATTCAGTGCCTGCAATGCTGCAGGCACTGTCACGGTAGGGCCAAAATCTCCCCCCATGACATCTAACGCCAGGGTTAGACGTGTCAAGGTATCGTCGCAGCCTGGTTCGGTAAACTCCCCGTTTTCACGGGGAAGTTCCTCACTAA
>NZ_MWUM01000260.1 GCF_002028455.1 Zoogloea sp. LCSB751
GTGATCACCCAGATCGCCGGCCTGCTGGGCGTCGAGCCCGAGGGGCTGGTGTGCGCCGCGGCCGAAGACAGCCCGGGTGACGGGCCGCTGGAATACCGGGTCATCGCCGCGGCGGGGCATTTCAGCCACCTGATCCAGCGGCGCCTGTCGGAGCTCGACGATCCGTGGATGGCGTCCCAGCTTGCCGGGGCCCTGCGGGATCGCCACAGCCTGGTGCACCCGCGCAGCATGGCTCTGTATTTCCGCAAGAGCGACGACGAGGGCTT
>NZ_MWUM01000261.1 GCF_002028455.1 Zoogloea sp. LCSB751
TCCAAATGGTATTCCAAGCGAAATGTCGCTATTATTTGGAATACCAAAACGGTTTGGAGATAGTCTATGTGTGCCAGAGCGACTCGTCTTAGTGATAAGGAAATCAAATCAATCAAACCCGATGACAAGGATAAGGTCTTATCGGATGGGGATGGACTGCAACTCAGAGTCAGATGTAATGGGTCTAAACTTTGGAACTTTAACTATCGTCATCCAACAACCAAAGCGCGTATCAATATTGGATTGGGTACTTACCCCGAAATAT
>NZ_MWUM01000262.1 GCF_002028455.1 Zoogloea sp. LCSB751
GTTGGTAGCCGCTACAAAAAACAACAAGCGACCTACCGTAACGAAATAAATACGGATTTCGTCACGTTTCAAGCACGCATTGCCGTGCAAGGTCACATGGAGTGACTCGACGGGCGAGATGACAGACGAGTGACATCAGAGACGTAAGGAAGGAAGAATGGATCTTCAACAAGACGGCGGGGAGCTGAAGCGCGGCCTGAAAAACCGCCATATCCAGCTCATCGCATTGGGCGGTGCCATAGGGACCGGCCTGTTTCTCGGGATT
>NZ_MWUM01000263.1 GCF_002028455.1 Zoogloea sp. LCSB751
CTAAGTTAGTGATCATATCGTTTACCGCCAGTTCAAAGCCTTCGGTGGATTTTTCACGTAGCACGTTGGTGACGCTCACCGCGGTTGACGTGTCGGTCAGTTGGTTGATGCCGGGCGCCCTAAACAACATTTTTTGGCTGCGCATATCAAATACTGCGGTATCGACAAAGGTTTGGATCGCGTTTTCATTGCCGGGCACCATATACATGCCGACTATGGTCCAATACAGCAGTGAAGCCTTATTGTCGCTGCTTTGTAACAGTTG
>NZ_MWUM01000264.1 GCF_002028455.1 Zoogloea sp. LCSB751
TAAGCGCCGCCAAGGGGTGTTTGCCAACATTCGGCAGACTGAGATGTCATCAGACGAACCCTTAGAACCTGATCCGGCTAATACCGGCGTAGGAATGGGCCAATCAACAGCACACTTCTGAATCGCTTATTCGTTGCCGGATCTCAAACATGTATTTGAGGTCCTATGTCTAACAAAAAGTCTAACAACCAATCTTCAATCTTCACGATATCGTTAACTCGTGCACCATTAGCGCTGGCCGTCTCTGCGGCGTTAAGTGCGTCGG
>NZ_MWUM01000265.1 GCF_002028455.1 Zoogloea sp. LCSB751
GTCTGCCCCCTTGACGTCAGCCCCCGCACCACCGGCACCGCCCGTGATACCCAGCCCGGTGATGACGTTGCCGGTAACCGGGGTAAACACCCCTTCGACGGCGCTGTCCGCATCGTTGTTGGCTGTCGGGGCATCATCGCTGATGACCACCTGGAGATTACCGGTACCAACATCCCCCGTGGCATCCGTGGCTGACACCACGAACAGCGGGCCATTGACCGTGTCATCATCCCCTTGCATGCTGTGCGTGAGCACATTGTCCTTG
>NZ_MWUM01000266.1 GCF_002028455.1 Zoogloea sp. LCSB751
TAGCTCAACCAGTTTAATCGCATCTTTAAAGTCGATGACACCAGCACAAACTAATGCAGAATATTCACCTAGGCTGTGACCCGCTAACATCGCAGGCATAGATTTACCAGAGGCAACATAGGCACGCCAAATCGCCACACTTGCCGCTAATAAAGCAGGCTGAGTTTTATCGGTTTCATTTAAGGTTTCAACGGGGCCGTCTTGCACTAATGCCCACAAATCATACCCTAGCACCTCACTCGCTTCGGCAAAGGTTTGTCCCACA
>NZ_MWUM01000267.1 GCF_002028455.1 Zoogloea sp. LCSB751
AAAGCGGGTAACATTACTTACCGTGATGTACTCACCGTTCAACCTTTCGGCAACATGGTAACCTTAAACGAAATGACTGGTGCGGCGGCTGCTGATTATTTAGGGGCTGTGGGTAGTTTACAAATTGGTTCTGGTGGTTATGCGCAAATTACCGGCGTGAAGATGACCATTGACTGCGTGGCTAAAAAAGCGACAGTTCATGAAATCAATGGTAAAGAGTTCAGCGCTACAGCAAACTACAAATTCACTGTACCTAGCTTTAACG
>NZ_MWUM01000026.1 GCF_002028455.1 Zoogloea sp. LCSB751
CCCCGTAGCGCTTACTTCGTAACGCGCTGCAGCGAAAGAGCTGCGCATTATAAAGAATTATCAGAACCCGTCAACACCATACGGGAAAATAATTCAGAAACTTATCTGGCGCGCGGATCGAAGGCATCTCTCACGCTGTCAGCGAACACGTTCGCGGACAGCACCATCACAAACATAAAGAGAAATGCCGCTGCCAGACTCCACCAGACCATAGGCTCCCGAGCCAGCTCCATTCGAGCAGCGTTGATCATCGTGCCAAAACTAATCATCCCAGGATCCACACCAATTCCCACATAGGAGAGCACTGCTTCGGCAAGCACTAGCGCCGAAAAGTCCATCACCAGCGCAATAAGCACCAGATGCATGAGATTTGGCAGCACATGTCGAGAAAGAATGCTTGCTCTGGAGACTCCAAACGCACGGGCGGCCTGAACATATTCGAGTTCACGTAATTTCAATGTTTCCCCCCGCAGGAGTCGACACAAGCCCGTCCAACTCGTCATGCCCAGAATGACGCACAGGGCCAATAATCGTCCATCAGCCCTCTCCGCTGCGGTCTCAAACCAATGGGGGTGCATGTCGATCAGTACCTGCATCATGAGCACAGCCGCCGCAATCAGCAACACCCCTGGAATGGAGTTAAGCACGGTATAGACGTACTGGATCGCGTCATCGACCCAGCCTCCAACATACCCGGCGACAATCCCAAGCAGCACTGCAAGTGGCAGGGTCACCATGGTCGTGAGAGTACCGATGACCAGTGCGGTGCGTATGCTCTTGAGGCTCAAGTAAAGCACATCTTGCCCGACCTTATCTGTACCGAACACGTGATATTCAGCAGCAAGCGCAACAAGAGGCCCCAGCAGAAGACAAACGACACCGAAGGTTGCCAGCACGGCTCGCCACGCCAACCCACCCCGCCCTCTCCAGATTGCCCGCCAGGCTGCGCCGAGAGGTACTTTTCGCGACACTGCGACCCATTTGGCGAGCACGAGGGCCAGCACGCCCCAGCAACTCCCCGCCACCGCCAAGCCGATTCCAACTCGCCCCAGCACATCCCCGATGTGATCCTCTTCCGGATACTGCAGGTCACGTCCACCGAACTTCAGCCTCGGAAACTCCCGCCTTTGCCCCCCCCCCTGCCCCTCGACGGTTTCTCGGGCGAAAAGTCGATAAGCCAGCGGTGCGGAATATGTCTTTTCCACCTTGGCTCGAAGAGGCTCCGCAAGCACATCAAAAGCACTGCGCACCTCAGTCGACAATTGAATCTTTGTTTCAGTTCCTGCGCCCGAAGCCAAGCGCGATCGATAATGCACACTATCGATCACGCCCACGAACAAAAACAGCAGCAGAATAGTCAACGAAGCCATTGCAACGTTGCTCTCGCCAACCCGACGCCACGCTGCTCGCACAGGCTCACTCCGCCTGGCCCGGCAGATGGCCAGTAAGGCACAGGCGAGTAGGCCGAACAGCAACATGTCAGTCCACAACACCACAGGTTGAAAAGTCATCATTCCAGTCTCACCCGCGGATCAACCAGGGTGTACGACAGATCCGTCAGCAGCAGCCCCACGATGTACAGCAACGCCCCTATGAATACCATTGCGCGCACGATCAAGAAGTCTTGCGCGTTGATCGCATCGATCGTATAGCTCCCCAGCCCGGGTATCCCAAAAAAAGATTCGGTGAGAAGGCTACCCATGAACAAGGACGGGATCACGACCACCACACCGGTCAGAACTGGGATCATTCCATTCTTCAAAACATGCCGGAACAGCGCCTGCAGTTCGGACAAGCCCTTCGCCCGCGCAGTCCTCACATAGTCTTTCCCGGCCTCCTCAAGAAAGATCGTTCGATACCAACGTGAGCTTGCTCCAAGTCCACCCACAACGCCGATCAGAACGGGTAATACGAGAAAACGAGAGACATCAGCCCCGCCGCCATAACCAGAGATGGGCACCAGATGCCATATTTTCGAAATCAGCCACTGTCCACCGATGATGTAGAAGAGGCCGGAAATGGACATCATTCCGACGCACAGCACTCCACCCCAAAAATCGAGGTAAGAAGACCGAAAAAAAACCAACAGCAATGCAAAGGCCACGGTCACGAACAAGCCCAATACGAAGGTCGGTAAGGCAATCGTCAAAGACGGCCCCATGCGGCTACTGATTTCGGTCGCAATATCCCGCCCATCATCCGCCCGACCAAAATCGAAGACGAACATCCGCAAGGACTTTTCGAAGAAAACAGTGTGCGTGAACGCTCCCACTCCATTCGCGCTCGCATTGAATAGCAAGGGTTTGTCGTAACCCCGCTCGGCCTTCCATCGCTCGATGGCCTCAGGCGTCACGCGCTTGACGCCAAGCTGCATGCGCGCCATGTCATCCGGGGTGTTCACCACGAAGAACAGGGCAAAAGTAAGCAGATTTACACCAACAAGAATGAGCGGCGCGTAAAGCAACCGACGAACAATATAGGCAAGCATAGTAGGGCTATCCTACATGCGCGCATGCCTGCGAAGGAATCCCCATGTTGCGCGGCACCCAGACCTGTCGCACATCAACGCTTGCCTCCCCCACCGAACAGGCCCCGCACCGCTTCCTGAAGATCGGCGGGCAGCACCACAACCCGGGCGCTTTCAGCCGCGCCCAAGCGCTCTAGCGACGCAATATATTTCTCCCCAAGGAGAAACAGCATCGGAGTGGAGTCAGTTCCAACAGCCACACTCACACGCCGAATCGCCTCCGCCGAAGCCTCGGCGAGCATTACCTGCGCACTGGCATCTCGTTTGGAGGACTCCAGGCGCGCCTCAGCCTCGAGGATAGCCGCCTGCTTGGCCCCTTCGGCACGCGTCACCAGCGCCTTGCGCTCCCGTTCAGCCGAGGCCTGCTGCTCCATGGCTTTCTGCATGGACGGAGACGGCTTGATGTCCTGAATCTCCACAGACTTGACCGTCAACCCCCAGTCAACCGCCTCATCCGCAATACTCTCCCGCAGGCGAGCCTTGATCTTGTCACGGCTGGACAGCGCCTCGTCCAACTCCATCTCGCCGATGATCGACCTCAAGGTGGTCATGATCATATTGCGGATGGCCTCGGAGAAATCCGTAACGCCGTAGACCGCCTTAACCGGGTCGGTCACTTTCAGGAAGGCAATCGCATTCGTAAGGATTACTGCATTGTCCCGGGTGATGACCTCCTGCTCCTGGACATCGAGAATGATGTCTTTGGTCACAAGCTTGTAGGCCACCTGATCGAGATACGGAATGATGATGTTGAGACCGGGCTTCAAGGTCCCGAAGTACCTCCCCAAGCGCTCGACGATCCACTCCTCGCCCTGGGGCACGATGCGTACCCCTTTCGCAATGGTCACAACCACAAAGACCAGTATTGCCAGCACCACGATAAACCCTGCACTCATCACCCGCTCCTCAGGTTCCGATCAGCTCTTTTCCACCTTCAGGAAACTACCCTCCACCGCTACCACCCGCACGCGCTCCCCGACCGCCACAGGCTCATCGATTACACATTCCCACTCCTCCGAACCAAGCAACGGCTTCTGAAAACGAACCCTACCTCGTTCAAAAGGTGCAGCGGCCTTGGAAACGAGGCCAACCTCACCAATCGTATCGCCATCCGACTGCCCGATCCGGGTCTTGTAATCGCTCCGTTTGAATATCCGGAACCACAGTACCACCATAGCCAGCGAAGCCAGGATCCACAGCAACACCTGCACAGTCACACCAAGACCAGGCAGCAGGGCCAGCAACACCCCGACCAGCAACGCCCCTAGACCGAACCAGACGACAAAGAAGGCTGGCACGACCAGCTCTGCAATGACCAACGCAATACCAAGCACGATCCAGTGCCACCACTCGAACTCCATGCCACCTCCTCGCGTTACCGACCATTGATGACGTGCGTATCAGGACACTATCAGAGCGACGGCATTTCCTTCCACACGAAGCGGGCTGCAAATGCAAAAAAGCCGGGTTTCCCCGGCTCTCTTGTCCATCCATGGCAATAACGCGTCAGGCCTTCTGATGGGCCGCCAGCTTCAACCAGGTGTCCACAACCGTGTCCGGATTGAGGGAGATGGTCTGAATGCCTTCATCCATCAGCCACTCGGCAAAATCGGAGTGGTCGGACGGACCCTGGCCACAAATACCCACATACTTGCCGAGCTTGTTGGCGCTCTGGATTGCCAACGACAACAAGAGTTTAACGGCCGGATCGCGCTCATCGAAAGAGTGAGCCACCAGACCAGAGTCACGGTCCAGACCGAGGGTCAGCTGGGTCAGATCGTTGGAACCGATGGAGAAGCCATCGAAGATCTCCAGGAACTGATCAGCCAGCAGCGCATTGGAGGGAATCTCGCACATCATGATCAGCTTGAGATCGTTCTCGCCCTGCTTCAGGCCATGTTCGGCCAGCAGATCGACGACGCCCTTGGCTTCGTCCAGATTGCGCACGAAGGGCACCATCAGCTGAACGTTGGTCAAGCCCAGCTCGTTGCGCACCTTCTTCATCGCCGCGCATTCGAGCTCGAAGCAGTCACGGAAGCTGTGGGCGATGTAGCGGGACGCCCCACGGAAGCCCAGCATGGGGTTTTCTTCTTCCGGCTCGTAGATCTCGCCACCCAGCAGCTTACGATACTCGTTCGACTTGAAGTCGGACAGGCGGACGATCACGGGCTTCGGATAGAAGGCCGCAGCGATGGTGGCAACACCTTCCACCAGCTTCTCGATGAAGAACTGCTTCGGCGTAGCGTAACCACGGGAACGGCGGGTGATTTCCGCACGCAGGCTGGCCGGCACCTGGTTGATCTCAAGGATCGCCTTCGGGTGGATGCCGATCATGTTGTTGATCACGAACTCCAGGCGAGCCAGACCGACGCCGCCATTCGGGATCTGCGCGAACTCGAAGGCCAGTTCCGGATTGCCGACGTTCATCATGATCTTCACCGGGATGTCGGGCAGGTTGCCCATGTCGGTGGTGACCACTTCGAAGTCCAGCTTGCCACGATACACGTAGCCGGTATCGCCTTCGGCGCAGGAGACCGTGACTTCGTCGTTTTCTTCCAGCACCTCGGTAGCGTTACCGCAACCGACGATGGCCGGGATGCCCAGCTCACGGGCAATGATCGCCGCGTGACAGGTACGGCCACCGCGATTGGTCACGATGGCGGAAGCACGCTTCATCACCGGCTCCCAGTTCGGGTCGGTCATGTCGGTGACGAGAATGTCGCCAGCCTTCACACGATCCATCTCGGAGGCGTCCTTGACGATGCGGACGTGGCCGGCACCGATCTTCTGGCCGATGGCGCGACCATGGGTGATGGACTTGCTGTACTGCTTGAGCCGGTACTTCTCCATCACGTGGCCGGACTGCTGGCTCTTCACGGTTTCCGGACGGGCCTGCAGAATGTACAGTTTGCCGTCGTCGCCGCTCTTGCCCCACTCGATATCCATCGGACGGCCGTAGTGCTTCTCGATGATGGTCGCGTAGCGGCCGAGCTCCAGCACGTCTTCGTCGGTCAGAGAGTAAACATTGCGCTCGGCTTCGGAGACGTCGATGGTGCGGGTGGACTTGCCGGCTTCCTTCTTGTCGGCGAAGACCATCTTGATCAGCTTCGAACCCAGGTTGCGGCGGATGATCGCCGGCTTGCCTTCAGCCAGGGTGGCCTTGTGAACGTAGAACTCATCCGGGTTCACCGCGCCCTGCACGACGGTTTCACCTAGGCCATAGGAAGCGGTAATGAACACGACGCCGTCGAAGCCGGATTCGGTATCCATCGTGAACATCACGCCGGAAGCGCCGATATCGGAACGCACCATGCGCTGCACGCCGGCGGACAGGGCAACTTCAGCGTGGGTAAAGCCCTTGTGCACACGATAGGCGATGGCGCGGTCGTTGTAGAGCGACGCGAACACTTCCTTGATGGCGTGCAGGATGTTCTCGTAGCCGTGGATGTTCAGGAAGGATTCCTGCTGGCCGGCGAAGGACGCGTCGGGCAAGTCTTCCGCGGTGGCGGAGGAACGCACTGCGAAGCTGCCGTCGCCTTCTGCGGTGAGCTGCTCGTAAGCAGTCTTGATTTCGGCTTCGAGAGCCGGCGGGAACGGGGTGTCGACAATCCACTGACGGATCTGGGTGCCGGTCTTTGCCAGGGCGACCACGTCATCCACGTCCAGGCTGTCGAGTGCGGCGCTGATGCGCTCCGCCAAGCCCTGATGGGACAGGAACTCACGGTAGGCGGCAGCCGTGGTGGCAAAACCACCGGGAACGCGCACGCTGGACGGCAGCTGGCTGATCATTTCGCCGAGGGAGGCGTTCTTGCCGCCGACCTGCTCGACATCGGACATTCGCAGCTCTTGGAAAGGAATGACGTTACGGGCCATAAAAGGAATCTTCCTGGGGAGAAAATGAAGAAAGTACATCTGGGCGACTCACGTCGTCGGGTCGTATTGTAAGTCGTTTTGTTGCCCTGCCGCATGCAGGGTTTATCCTAACCATGCCCAATTCAGGCTAAATGCATACCCTGGGCCGGAGATGACCGGCAGTTCACCTGGGGCCCGAACGAAGTCCGATGGCCAGAATGGGATAAGATGCACCCCTGCTTCGGCCCTCAGGCCGGCAATCATGTCCCTTTCCCTGTTGGCACGTTCATGACTCAGACCCGCCCCGTATTCTTCGTATCCGACGGAACAGGTATCACGGCCGAGACCCTCGGCCACAGTCTTCTCGCGCAGTTTCCGGAATCCCGTTTCCGCAACCATCGCCTGCCTTTCATCGACTCACCCGAGAAAGCCCGCGACTGTGCGCTCAAGATTCGCGATGCAGCAATAGAAAGCGGCATCCGGCCGATCGTGTTCAATACGCTGGTGGATCCCGAGGCCGTCGCCGCGCTGCGCGAAGCCGACGCGCTGTTCCTGGACCTGTTCGAGAAATTCATCGAACCCCTGGAGAGCGAACTGGGGCAGCGCTCCACCCACACGGCCGGGCGCTTTCACGGCATCGCCGACAGCCAGGACTACAAGAAACGCATCGAGGCGATCAATTTCACGCTGGCCCACGACGACGGCGTATCCAACACTGACCTCGAAGAGGCAGACGTGATCCTGGTTGGCGTCTCTCGCTCCGGCAAGACACCGACCAGCCTTTACCTTGCGATGCAGTTCGGCATCAAGGCTGCCAACTATCCCCTGATCCCCGAGGACTTCGAGCGCAACAAGCTCCCCGGCGAACTGACCCGCTTCCGTCACAAGCTGTTCGGACTGACCATCGGCCCCGACCGCCTGTCCCAGATCCGTCAGGAACGACGCCCGAACAGCCGCTACGCATCGCTCGACAACTGTCTGGCGGAGATCGAGGCCGCCCAGCGCATGATGAAGCGCGAGGGCATCAAGTGGCTAGACTCCACCACAAAATCCATCGAAGAAATCTCCACCATCATCTTGCAGGAAGTGCGCATCGATCCCCTCGCCTACTAGGCGCGGAATTCAGCCCGATACTCACTGTCCAATCCATAACCATACGGAGAGCCCCCGATGAAACGTAATCGACTCGGGCGCCGCGGTGGCCTTCCCCGCGACGCCGAACAACTGCTGTGGCTCGCCAACGGTCTTGCCGATTCGAGCAGCCGCGCCGAAGACCACTTCTGGGACCTGCGCCTTGCAGCGGCGGTCGATCATCTGCTGAGAACAGAGGATGAAGACACGCTTACGACGACCCTCGACCACCTCAGCACCGCCAGCGTCCATGCTTACGACGAACTCGCCGACATGATCGAATCGCGAGCCGAAGGCGCACTCAAGTCCAACGAGCAACAGGACATACTGCTGATCGCCGCCCCGGTAATGGCGTGGTCCCGCTACCGCATTCCCGCTTCGCCGATTGCTGCTGCGGTGATGGCCAACCTGCGCGTTCAACTCAAGGCCCATGTGCTGGCCAGCGGCGTCAAGCTGGCACTGGCAGACTTCCTGTTCAGCCCTGACCAGTTGCCCCAGGGCTACTGTGCAACAGCCGATCTGGCCACCCACATCGGGCACGCCGCGGAGAACGACAGCGACCTGCACATCAAGACCGACAACCTGCCGGAAACGGCCCAGTTCCTGTCCGACAACCGCTACCTGCTCGGCGCCGTGATCGTACCCAAGGGCGCCCCGATTTTCCGCTGGCAGGAAGAAGACTGCACCCGCGATCAGGCACTCGAGCAATGGCGTGCCCAGGGCGGCGCCTGCATCGCTCCGCTGCTCACTGGCTGTGCCTTCGAGGTCGTGCTGCCGGATGCCTACTTTGCCGCCAGCCGCGAGGCGGACAAGATGTCCCGCCCCTACTCCATCCAGGCCTCGGTGGCCTTCCTCAGCACCACCCTCGACGCCCCAGCCGCCAACCTGCGGGCCGTCGTGGCCCCATTTTTCGAGCGTCAGGTGGAAGAGTTCCGCATCGGCTTCACGCTGCGCGGACAGAACGACGTGGTACACGGCGTTGTCTGGCCGCTGCTCGGCGCCGAGGACGAGAGCGTCGAAACCCTCGGCCAGATCGAGGCAACCCTTCGCGCTTGCGGCATCACCGACATCCTGGTGCTCGACAACGAGTTCCCGATGGAATACTGCGACGACTGCGGCGCCCCCATGTACCCCTCACCCGACGGCGAGGCCGTCCATGCCGAACTGCCGGAAGAGCAGGCCGAACAGATGCCCAAGCACCTGCACTGAGCCTTGACCGCGACGGGCGGGAACCTTCCTGCCCGTCGCCATCTCCATCAGGAATCCCCCACCGGAGACGTCCATGAGCCGCAAGATCGAAAAAACCGACGCCGAATGGCGTGCCCAGCTGTCCCCCGAAGAGTACGTGGTCACGCGCCAGAAAGGCACCGAGCGCGCCTTCACCGGCCGTTACTGGGATTGTCACGAACAGGGAAAATACGTCTGCACCTGCTGCGGGGCCGACCTGTTCTCGTCCGAACACAAATTCGACTCTGGTTGTGGCTGGCCGAGTTTTCATTCCGCAGCCGCCCCCGACAACGTCGAAGAGGCCGAGGACCGCAGCCACTCCATGCTGCGTACCGAAGTACTGTGCCGTGAATGCGGCGCACACCTGGGCCACGTCTTCGAAGACGGCCCGGCGCCGACCGGGCTGCGCTACTGCATCAATTCCGTCTCAGTAAAACTTGAGCAGGACAACTGATCACACGCGCATTGCCGCGTAGGTGTGGGACAGGAAATCCCGCCGGTACAACACCAGCACGATAAACGTCGTAACGGCGAAGAACAGCCACGGGTGCGCAAACCAGAACACCGCAGCGAGGCCGAAGTAATAGGCCCGGATGCCGCGATTGAACTCGTCTCCCGCCAACGAATTCACCTTCGCGAAACGCTGCACGTCCTCTTCCGTGCCCTCCCCCGGCGGCGGCGCGGCTCCGATCAGGATGGACAGCATGTTGAACTGCCGCAGCGACCAGGTGAACTTGAAGTAAGCCACCACGAAGACCATCAGCAGCAGCAACAGCTTGACCTCCCACACCTCCCGCGACACGTGACGTGCGAAAGGCAGGTCGGAGGCTGCATCGATCAACTTGTCCATCGTGCCGAGCAATGCCAGCAAACCGGCAATCACATAGATCGTCGTATTGGCATAGAAGGACACGTTCTGCATCAGGTTGCCGACCAGCCCGGAATCCGCCACCCGAACTTCGCGGCGCAGCATCTGCCGCCCCCACTCGAGGCGGAACGTATGGCTGGCCCCCATCAGACCACGCATCGTGCCCCCGGGGCCATGCTCGACGAGCCAACCATAGCCAGTCCAGCAGAAGATGAACCAGCTCAGTGCGATCCAGTCCACTGCGCTGAACGCCGTCAGCCAGGCCCCCTGCATCAGTCCGCCTCCAGCAGGAAGTCTCGGATTGGCGTGATCTGCATCGGATCCATCAAGGTCGGCGCATGTCCCACCTCGGGAATCTCGACTACCCGCGCCCGCGGGCCGCGAGCGCTCATCTGGCGTGCCGTATCAGGCAACAACAGGTCTGAATCCGCCCCCCGCAGGACCAGCGTCGGGCAGCCGATCGCTTCATAGATCGGCCACAGATCCACGTCCGCCATCTGGGGATCACGGAAGGCATCGCCAATCGCCGGGTCATAGCGCATCGCCCAGCCTCCGTCCACTTCCTTGATGGACGGCTCGGTCAGGTGCCGCCACTGGGCATCGGTCAGATGCCCGAAAGGTGCACTGACCGCGCGGACATAGGCCTCCGCAGCGTCATAGCTCGGGAACACCGGCGCCTGTCCGACGTATTGTCCGATCCGGAGCAAGGAATCAGCCGGCAGAACCGGCCCTACATCATTCAGCACGAGTCGCCGGACCGGATTGTCGGGCAGGCTGGCCAGCACCATGCCGATCAGCCCTCCCATCGAGGTACCCACCCAATGCACGGTGTCCACGTTCAGGCGGGCAATCAGCGTCACCATGTCCGCCACGTAGGTCGGCAACTGATAGTCGGCCTTCACCGGCAACCAGCCACTGCGCCCGCGACCGACCACGTCCGGGCACACCACCCGGTAATGAGGCGCCAGCGCCCGGGCCAGGTCATCGAAATCCCGCCCGTTGCGAGTCAGGCCATGGACACACATCAACACCCGGGGATTGTCCGGAGCCCCCCATTCCGTATAGGCCATTCTGTGCAGCCCATGGGGCGTGGCGCACTGCACGCTGCGGAGCCGAGGCTCGAGGGAGGATGCAGCGCTGGAATCGGAAGGCACGACCTGCAACGGGGCAAGCAGGTGGCGATAGGACTTGAGAATGCGCATGGGGAACCCACTTCGCTCACTGACTGGAATGGGCCAAGGATAGCATCCACTACCCGTCGTCCGCCGTCACCGCCCGTGCCAATAGTGGGGGAAGGTCTCTCGGGCGGTGTCGACCTGAACCTCCCTCGCCCCCAGTCTGACCCTGATCGCACCGCTGGCGTCGGTCCGCAACAGACTCGCGCCGCTGGCGGCCCAGCGGGCCCAGACATCGGGATTCGGGTGGCGAAAGCGGTTCCGGTAACCAACCGGAAAAATCACCCAGCGTGGGGATGTGGCTGCGATGAAGGCCGGTGTAGATGACGTTCGGCTTCCATGATGAGGCGCAACCACCACGTCACTCGCCAGCGCAGCTGCATCACGCCCAAGCAAGTCCGTCTCGGAAACCGCTTCGATGTCCGAGCTCAGCAGTACACGTCGCCCGCTGGCCTCCACCTGCAGAACGCAAGACGCGTCGTTGCTCCTGCGCGGCGAACCGCCACGCCCAACGGGATGCAGCACCGCAAAGCGCACCCCGTCCTGCTCCCACTCCTGTCCAGCCGCGCAGGAGCGCCCCCTGCTGTCCGCGATCAGGCGTACGGGGTGGTTTTCAGGCAACGAAAACAGGACTGACCGCACCGGGATGCCGGCCAGCACGGCTTCCGCACCGCCTGCGTGATCGTTGTCCTGGTGGGTCACCACAAGGGTATCGAGCCGGCGCACGCCCAGTGCACGCAGGTAAGGCAGCAGGATGCGCTCACCACTATTGGCATCAACTGAAAAGGCCGGACCGGTATCGTAGATCAGATCGCTACCGGCTGTTTGCACATGTACAGCCAGGCCCTGCCCCACATCCAGCACCGTCACCCAGGCCTCCCCTTGCGGTGGCCGAGGCGGAACCCAAGACACCAGCGGCAACAGCATTGCAAGGCCAAGCCAACGGACGGGCGTTCCCCGCGGCAACAGCGCCCACAGGCATCCCAGCGTAGCCAGAATGGCCAGCTCCGCTGGTGGCGCGGCCTGTTGCCACTGGGCCATGGGCAAATCCGCCAACCACGTAATCGGCACCATCGTCGCCATCAGCGCCATATGTGCAAGATCGGCCAGCATTTGCAGCGGTATAACCGCGTAGGCAATGGCCAGCGGCGCCACGACAAAGCTGATCAGCGGAATGGCAATTCCGTTGGCCGCGGGCGACACCAGCGAGAACTGCTGAAACAGCACCAGCAAGGTCGGGACCAACCCCAAGGTCACCGCCCACTGGGCGCGCAGCGCCTCGTGCAGCCAGCCCGCCGCGCGCAAGCGCCCACTGCCCGCAAGCAACAGCAGCGCCACTGCGCCGAAGGAAAGCCAGAAGCCAGCCGCCAGAATCGCCCACGGATCCAGCAGCAAGACCACCATCAACGCAAAGGCCAGCACCCGGCTCGGCGCCGTCTCCCTGCGCAGGACCAGGGCCAGCGCCACGCAACCAACCATATACAAGGTCCGCTGGGCCGGCACACCCCAACCCGCCAGCAGACAATACCCAAAGGCCGCCAGAAATCCGGCAACCACACTGGCCTGCTGGGCCGGATAGCGCAGGGCCAGCCGCGAGCTGCGCCGCCATACCCACCCCAGGCCGGCAGCAGCCAGGGCCGCCATCATCGTGACGTGCATTCCACTGATAGCCACCAGATGGGATATCCCGCTGCGGGCGAAGATCTGCCATTGTTCCTGACTGATGGCCCGCTGATCGCCTATCGCCAACGCCACCAGCACGCCCCTGTACGCGGCATCGGGCAACGCCTCCTGGAAGCGCGCCCGGATGCGCTCCCTGGTTCTCTCGACCAGGTTCATGACTCCCGGCACAAACGCGTCCAGGCGTTGATTGGCGCGATCCGGACGTACATAGCCGGTGGCACGGATTCCTTGTTCCAGCAACCAACCTTCATAGTCGAAGCCGTGGGGATTGACGTTGCCATGAGGACGCTTGAGGCGAACGGTCAGGCGCCATCGTTCACCGGCGTGAAGTGCCGGCAAGGTGTGCAATTCTTCATCACGGAAACCCTTATACCAGGCCAGCGACAGCACTTCCGGTACCCCCGGCACGCCGCTCTCGACACGAAACGTAAAGCGCAGCCCCCGCTCGAAGTCCTGCGGCAAGCTGGCGACCACACCGCTCACCACCACGTCCTGTCCTTCGAGCGCCATCGGCAGGGCATCTGCCAGGCGCAGCTCGGCACGCCAGGCCGCAAAGCCCCACCCTGCCAGAACGGCAGCCAGGAGCAGTAATCCTTGCGCCGCGGCCCGGTGCTGCAAGCGGGCAAGCACACCGGCCAAGGCCAGGCCAACCGCGGCACCGACGACAAGCCCCAGGATGCCTTCCGACGACGGCAACACTGCCGCCGTCTGGCATCCGAAAACCCCCACCGCAAACCCGATTGACATAATCCGCATAGCCCGCAATCTAGCGGGAACAGCAGCAAACACCAAGAGGTCGGGCGTCGGTTAGAATTCGGGCCAGAGGAGAAGGGCCCGACCCGCGAAAAAAGACAACAAAAAACATGCGACGATTGCTCAAGCGCCACCTGCCCGACCACGCGTCGCTGGCTGCCAATCGCTGGCTGGCGCCCTTCGGCACGACACTATTTCACCCGCGCCTGTGGCACCTCAATCGCCATTCGGCGGCCGGGGCCGTGGCCGTAGGGCTGTTCTGCGGCCTGATCCCTGGGCCGTTCCAGATGCTGGGTGCGGCGATCTGCTGCCTGCTGTTCCGGGTCAATCTCCCCCTGGCCCTGCTCACCACGCTCTATACCAATCCCCTCACCATCGTACCGATCTACGTCGTCGCATTTGCCATTGGCGAATGGATTCTCGGTTCCAGCCTGACCCCATTCACCCAACCGCCGGATTGGGGCTCGGCCGGCCTGCTGGCCTGGATAGGCGAACTGATCCACTGGTTCATCGGCCTTGGCCGCCCCTTGGCACTGGGGCTGATCGTGCTGGCGTTTGTCCTTGCCCTGTGCGGGTATCTGCTGACCCGCCTCGCCTGGCGAAGCTACCTGATCCACCACTGGCACAAGCGGCACGCGCACAAGCCATGAAGATCTCCACCGTTCTCGCCCTACTGCGGCGACTGCGCCAGCACCTCCATCTGCGACGCCACCACCAACCGAAGAAGCCCCCCAGCCGCAGCAGCCAGTTGCCGCGCATCCTGCTGCGCATCTACTACGCAGCAGGCGTTCTGATCGGCCTGATCATTCTCGGCACCCTGGGTTTCTACTGGGCCGGCGGCGACAAGGCGAACCTCTCCGACGCGATCTACATGACCCTGATCACGGTCACGACAGTCGGCTATGGCGAAGTCGTGCCCATCGACAGTTTCGCCGAACGCCTCTTCGCTGGCCTGATCGCGCTGGCGGGCTTCGGCGCGGTGACATTCCTGTTCACCAGCCTCACCGTCTTTTTCCTCGAGAGCGATCTCGACTACACCTTGCGGAGACGACGCATGGAAAAGCAGGTCTACAAACTGCACCAGCACTTCATCATCTGCGGTTTTGGTCGCGTAGGGCGTAACGTGGCCAACGAGCTGACCACCACCCACCGCCATTACGTCGCCATCGATGCCGACGAGGCAGCCCTGGAAACCCAGCGGGAACGCCTGCCCGGCCTGATCTACCTGGGGGGCGACGCCTCCGACGACGACCTCCTGCTCGCTGCGGGCATCAAGGAGGCCCGCGGCCTCTTTGCAGTCACGGGTGACGACAGCCGCAACCTGATGATTGTGTTCACCGCCAAGCAGCTCAATCCGGGTATCCGCATCGTGGCCCGCTGCCACGAGGTGCGCAACACCGAAAAACTGCGCAAGGCCGGTGCCGACAGCGTGATCTCACCGGATTTCACGGGCGGCATGCGGATCGCGTCCAGCATGATCCGTCCCCACGTGGTGTCCTTCCTGGATGAGATGCTGCGTTCGGAGCACAAACTGCGTCTCGAGGAAGTCGAAGTGCCCGAGCAGTTCGAGCCCCGCGCGCTCGAAACCCTGCGCCTGCGCAGCCCCAACTATGTGCTGCTCGCCGTTCGGCGCGGCGGCGATTTCGTCTTCAACCCACCGAAAGAATTCATGCTGGAGCCCGGACAACACGTGATCGCCATGGCATCGCCCCTCGGCCGGCAGGAGCTGGAAGGCGCGCTGCTGCCGGAATGAAGCCACCGGCAACAGCGCATGGCGGGAGCACGCACTCCCCACCAGGAATGGCTTCAGATATGGAAGTGGGAGACCTCGGCCCGCAGTTGCTGAGCCAGGTTTTCGAGGCGGCGTGCGGTATTCGCAGTTTCCCGTACCGCCGCCGAGTTTTGCTCGGCCATCTGGGCGATCTGCTCCACGTTGCGGGCAATGTCGGTACTTGCCGCACCTTGCTCCCTTAACGCCGACGAAATATCGGTGACCGCCGCCACCACCTGGCTCGCACCGGCCCGGATCTGGTCCATCGACGCACCGGCCTGCCCGGCCAGCACCACACCTTCCTGAACCCGGACGACACCGCCCTGCATGGTATCCACGGCACGGCTGGTGCCATGCTGGATGGCCGCGACCATGCCAGTGATCTCATCGGTCGCCTTGGCCGTCCGCTCGGCCAGCTTGCGTACCTCGTCAGCCACCACCGCGAAGCCACGCCCGGTTTCACCGGCTCGGGCCGCTTCGATGGCAGCATTGAGCGCCAGCAGGTTGGTCTGATCGGCGATTTCCTTGATCGAATTGACGATCGCCGAAATCTTGGCCGACTGGTCGCCCAGGTCCTGGATCACGTCGGCAGACTCCCGCACCGACACGGAAATACGCTCCATCTCGGCCACCGTCCTGGCCACCACCGCCCCCCCCTCTGCAGACAAGCGTCCCGACTCCGCGGAAATCCCCTCCGCCGACGACGCACTGCTGGCAATCTCCTCGATGCCGACGGTCATCTCCTCGACGGCAGCCGCCATATTGGAGGCCGCCGCACTCTGCTGGTCCGAACCGCTCGACACCTGCGATGCGGAACTTGCCAGCGACACCGCCGACGATGCCACATCGTTGGCGCCGCGCTGGACCTTGGTGATCACATCGGAAAAAGCCTGGGCCATTTCATTGAACTGGTCCGCCACCAGATGCAGCTCGTCCCGGGCCGACAGGGTGATGCGCTCGCGCAGATTGCCGGCCGCCAGCTCCTTGGCGCCAGCCCGGAGTTCACTCACCGACAGCATCACCGACAGGCAGAAGGCGATCGACAGGTAGAGCAGGACCAGCAGCGACACGCCGGACAGAATGCCCGCCAGCATGAACTCCTTTTTCGATTCAGCCAGCCGGGCAAGAAGCAAACCCTTCGCCTCGGGAATCAGCTCCTGATAGGTCTTGGCAAACACCATGTCGATGCTCTTGGTGACCATGTCGAAATAGGCCGGCGCAGCCATTTCGTAATCGCCTTTCAGCAAACGGTTCTGAAGCTGATCGATCACATTCGAGGTTCCAGCATTGAAATCCTTTCCGAGCGTATCCAGCGTCGGCTTGATACGCGGATTGGCAGCACCCGCTCGCTCAAAATTCTCGTTCAGATCGGTCACCGCCATGTTCAGCTCCCCCAGCTGGGAACTGATGTCGAAGCGTCGTTGCTCATCGACATTCTTCGCAGCCAGCGCGCCAGTACCCAGTGCGCGCAGGCGGCCAAGGCGCTCGGAAACGTCCGGAACACGCCGCAGCATGTTGTCCACCAGGTAGTAGGTGTCCGGCGACGGATCGAGGGCCAGGTTGCCGTCGTCGCCCATGTCATGCAGGGTCAGCACGGTCTTGCGGATCATCGCCGTATGCGCCTGCAGGTTCTCGCGGGGGGGCATCTGCAGGCCACCGCTGCGGATCGCCTCCCAGCCCGCCTTCACTTCGGTCCAACGCTTGCTGGCCGAAGGCGCGATATCGGCAGCCAACGCGCCTTCGGCGGCGACTACTGCGGCCACGACTTCCTCCGTCTTCTTCTGGAGGCGTGGCCGCAATTCTTCATTGCCGTTCAGCACACCGGAAGACAGCCCACGATGCTGCTGCATCAGTTCGATGACCTTGAGGACCCGTGGCACACCCTCCATCGAATCCAGTTCCCTTTCCGTGAAAACAATGTCGGCACGCAGGGAAATGGTCAATTGAACCAGCAGGAAGCCGACCACAACGAAGGCAATCAGGCCCAGCAGGGTAAACTTGGCCGGATAGCGCATGCGATTGAGCATGCCCACGGCAGGTGAGAAAATGACCTTCATGCTGACTCCTACTACATAATCTGGTTGGCGACTGACGCAGCAGTCACCCCGTTATCGGCCGGAATCCTGCGCCCCTTGAGGCGCAGCGCCGGAGATACTGATATGGCTTATTCAGTCTAGAAAAGACTTGGGCGGTTTGAAGCCGAATTCGGGCAGCAAGCAGCGGCCCTCTTCCGGGCCTCCTCCCTGGCGAGCGGCAAGAATTCCCGTCGCAGAGCGTGTGCTCAGTCGGCGGCGCCGAGAATCCCGTCGCGCAACTGCAACACCCGGCTGGCCCTGGCGGCCAGCTGCGAATCGTGGGTCACAATCACGAAACTGGTGCCCTGCTCTTCAGCCAGTTCGAGCATCAGGGCGAAAACCTTCTCCGCCGTCTGGCGATCGAGGTTACCGGTCGGCTCGTCGGCCAGCACGCAGGCCGGTCGCGTCACCAGCGCCCGGGCAATGGCTGCCCGCTGACGCTCACCGCCCGACAGTTCGCCGGGCGTATGGTCGAGGCGGTGCCCCAGGCCCACCGCCTTCAGGGTTTCCGTCGCCTGCGCCATCGCCTCGTCCTTGTTCATGCGCCGCACGAACAAGGGCATGGCCACGTTTTCCAGTGCCGAGAACTCGGCCAGCAGGTGGTGGAACTGATACACGAAACCGAGGGACTGGTTGCGCAGACGCCCTCGTTCCGCGTCGGAGATGGCAGAGAAATCCCTACCGAGCAGGCGCACCTCACCGGTAGACGGCACATCCAGTCCGCCAAGAAGATGCAGCAGTGTGCTCTTGCCGGATCCTGACGTGCCGACGATGGCCAACCGCTCGCCACGATCGACCGACAGAGTCACCCCCCGCAGCACCTCCAGCGCATCGGCCCCTTCGCGGAAGGACTTGGACAGTCCCTTGCATTCCAGCACCGTGCGCGGCTTCGTCACGTCACTCATAACGCAGGGCCTCCGCAGGGTTGAGCCGCGACGCGCGCCAGCTCGGATAAAGGGTTGCCACCAGCGTCAGCACGAAGGACACCACGGTAATGGCGATTACGTCCGACCACAGCAGCTCGGATGGCAGGTCGGAGATGTAATAAACGTCCTTGGCAAGGAACTGGATGCCCAGAGTCCTTTCGATGGCCGGCACCACCACATCGATGTTCAGCGCCAGGCTCACCCCGCCGATCACCCCCACCGCCAGCCCGATGAAGCCGATCAGGGCACCCTGAATTACGAAGATGCTCATGATCGACCCGGGGCTCGCCCCCAGCGTGCGCAGGATGGCAATGTCGGCCTGCTTGTCCTGCACCGCCATGACCAGCGTGGACACGATGTTGAAGGCCGCCACTGCAACGATCAGCAGCAGGATGATGAACATCACGTTCTTCTCGATTTGCACCGCCCGGAAGAAATTGGCATGGCTGCGGGTCCAGTCGGACACCAGCAGGTCCGCATCCACGTATTTGACCAGCTCCCGTGCCACCCGCGGGGCCTCGAAAAGATCATCGATCTTGAGGCGCACGCCGGACACCCGGTCATCCATGCGGTACAAGGTCTGGGCGTCCTGAAGATGGGTCAAGGCGAGGCTGGAATCGTACTCGTACATACCGACCTCGAAGATCCCCACCACCCGGAACTGTTTAAGACGCGGCAGGATCGCCGCCGGCGTGACCAGCCCCTGGGGCGCGATCAGCGTCACCTTGTCGCCGACCGACACCCGCAGCGCCCGCGCCAGATCGGCGCCCAGCACGATGCCGAAGCCGCCCGGCTGCAAGTCGTCGAGACGGCCCGCCCGCATGTGCTTCGCAAAATCGGCCACCTTGTCCTCAGCTGCGGGCAATACGCCCCGGACCAGCGTGCCTTGCACCGTCTGGTCGAAGGACAGCATGCCCTGGGCCTGCACGAAGGGAGCTGCCGCCTTGACCCGTGGGTGCTTGCTCGCCTCGTCAACAACCCGTTGCCAGCTGGTCAGCTCGCCATCGAACCCGGACACCTGCACATGGGAGGCAACGCCCAGGATGCGCGTACGCAACTCGCGCTGGAAACCGTTCATCACCGACAGCACGACGATGAGCGCCGCCACGCCGAGGGCAATGCCAAGCATCGACACCAGGGAAATGAAGGAAATGAAACGATTGCGGCCCTGCGCCCGTCGTTTGGATCGGGTATAGCGCAGGCCGACGAGGAATTCGTAAGACATCGGGATGGGCAACCGGACACACCGGATAGCGGATCAGGGGCGCATTGTGCCGGAGTTGGCCGGCGCTGGGTATCCCGCACCGGGCATGAGACTTATCTCCTTACATTTGTCATCGCCTCGCGCCGATAATCCGGCGACTTGAGCTTCGACCCTCGCCGCCCCATGCCACCACCCGCCCTTGCCTCCCTGATGGCCGCCGCAGCCCTCGCCCTGCATTCGCTGGCCGGCCATGCGGAAAATGCGCAGCTGACTCGCTCCGAGCCCCTGCGGACACAGCCCTCCGTCGCGGCCAACACCATCATGGACGTCGCACGCCGGACCGAAGTGCAAGTGCTCGAAACCCGCCACGGATGGACGCGCGTGGAGGCGACCGGAGGGCGGACGGGTTGGCTGCGGGATGCCAGCCTGGACCGCAACACCGCAACCCAGCCCGTGACGGGCAGCGGCCAGAGGCTCTCCAGCCCGACATCGGGTAGCAGCCTGCCGCGTCGGCTCCCCCGCGCCAGCCAGCATGGGCTGATCCTGACGATAGGCAGCGTGGCCGGCTCGCCGCCTGCAATGCTGGAAGGCAGCCCGGAAGACGGCCGCCTCGGCGCCGAAATCGCACGCCTCAGCGGCGTACCCGACGCCAATCTCCACTATCGCACCGATGCCGGACTGAACAGGGAAGGACTGCGCCAGGCCTTTGCCGAACTCGACGCCCGCATGGGCAACGGCGACCAGGCCCTGATCTATCTGTCCGCCTTCGGCATCCATCGTCAGGACCACGGACGCTGCGCCGAGGCGATTCTGACCCACGACAGGGATGCGTTCCAGTTCGACGAGCTTCTGCGCCACCTTCAGGTGCTGGCCGGCAAAGCCGACAAAGTCTTCCTGATCCTCGACGTGGGTCGTGGCGATAGCGCCTCCGGTACACCGGCTGTCTCTTCCCGCTTCGCCCGGGCCCTGTCGGACCCGGGCTGCAAAGGGGCTCAGCCCGGTGCGGAGTTCGGCCGCCTTCCGGCCAATGTCCTGGTCCTGGCAGCCAGTCGCCCGAACGAGAATGCAGGCGGCACGCCGGCCGGAGGTCTCTTCAGTCAGGCGCTGCATGCCTGTCTTTCCGGAGCCCCGTCTCCAGCCAGCCCGTCCGGCCTGCCCACCGGCGAGGCGCTGATCGCCTGCAGCCGGCAACTCATCGCCGCCGGCCCCGGTAGCCAACATCCCAGCCTGACTGGCAATGGCGAACTCGTCCCCACGCTACGCATTGCCGACCAGGCGGCCCGCGATGCCCGCCAGGTCCTGCGCATCATCCATGCCCAACGCGATCAACGGCGGCGGATCGAACTGACCCGACTGTCCGGGCCGCCGGGCACGACGCGTCTGCGTGTAAGCAGCAGCGAGCCGGGCTATGTGTACATCCTGACGGCCGGCCGCAGGGATTTCCGCCTGCTCTACCCTTCCCTGACCGGCCAGCAGATGCCGATCCAACGCACCGCCGACATCGAGATTCCGCTCACCGCAGACAAGGAAGGCGAGTGGCTGGTTGTCGTCAGCGACGCTATCCGCAGCCCGGGACGGGCTGGCTTCACCGCCGACGGACCCTCCGCAATCCTGCACGTGGATTCCGCCGGTGCAGGCGAAATCACCCAGGAATTCCTGTCCGGCGACGGCAGCCGCAATTGCCTGTTCAGTGAAACCCGCAATCTCGGCCCCAGCCAGGCGCTCGCCTGCTCTTCCCGTTTCGGCGCCGCCATTCTCGGCACAGCACATTCAAAATGATTCTCGATAAGCCCATGCGCAGTCGCTAAAATACTCGTCAGAAACGACAAAAACGTTCAGCACCTGTTCTCAACCCATCACACTTCCAGGGGAAATCATGAAAGCCCTTTCAACCTCGGCCGGATACCGTCACAAAATCGCCCTTCTCGCCGGACTGCTGGCCCTATCGGGCTGCGCCAACATGCAAATGGGCTCGCAGGAGGCCAAGACCACTGCCACCGGGTCGGCCGGCGGGGCCAACGCCCAGAATGCCAATTCGACCCTCGAGAAGTGTACGGCGCCCCTCGGCACGATCGCCGTGGTGGAAGACACCGGAGCCCCGTGGTACGGCGTACTCACCGGGCAGATGAAGCTCGGCTCGACCGTGCCCGTGCTCAAACTGCTGATCCAGCAATCCAACTGTTTCGTGGTGGTCGAACGCGGCCGCGCGATGAACAACATGATGCAGGAACGCGCCCTGCAGCAGTCCGGCGAACTCCGCTCCAACTCCAATTTCGGCAAGGGTCAGATGGCTTCCGCCGACTATTCCATGAGCCCGTCGATCACCTTCAGCAACAACAACGCGGGCGGCATGACCGGCGGCCTGGGCGGCATCGGTGGCGGCGTGCTCGGTGCGGTAGTCGGCAGCATCAATGTCAAGGAAGCCAGCACCATGCTGACGATGGTCGACAACCGCTCCAGCGTCCAGCTCGTGGCGGCAGAAGGCAGCGCCCGCAACATGGACTTCGGCGGCATGGGCGCCCTGTTCGGCGGTGGCCTGGGTGGCGGCCTCGGCGGCTACACCAACACCGCGGAAGGCAAAGTCATCGTCGCCGCCTTCACCGACGCCTATAACAACGTGGTCAAGGCAGTGAAGAACTACAAGGCCCAGGAAGTGAAGGGCGGCCTCGGCACCGGCGGCCAACTCGGAGTGCAAGGCGGCAGCACTGGCGGTAGCGGCGACGCCGCGCCGGCGAGCAAGTCCAAGTCGACGAAAAAGAAGAAATAAGGCACTCTTTGTGCCCCGAGAGCCGGGCCAAACGCCCGGCTCTGTTTTTTTATTCCCGCCGCAGGACCCTACATCAGGAACCACGCGGCGAAACCGCGTGCCGCATTGCATTCCCGCACTGTCCAGAAAAGCCTCCAACGACCGTCCCGATGCACTTCGAGTTGATCCTGCCTGGACTGGACTGGCCCACCGGGCCCGGCCCACACCCCGCCCACGACCTAGCACTGCCCGCACTGTCCACACTGCTCGGCTTTGCCAGCTGCACCTGGGCGGAGCGCAATACCCCCGACGCCCTGCTGGCGGAGCGTTTCGGACTGGGTGACCGGCTACCGCAGGCACAACTCCGACGCCTCGGGGAGAACATCGCCACGCCCGCCGATGGCCACTGGCTGTGCTGCGACCCGGTCCACCTGCATTTTTCCCGCGACACCCTGCTGCTCGCCGATGCCAGCGGACTCGACATCACGCGCGACGAGGCCGACATCCTGATGGACGGGCTGAATACCACTTTCGCCGACATCGGGCATTTCGAGGCCCCAGCGCCCGACCGCTGGTACATCCGCCTGACCGAAGCGGCGCGGCCGGCCTTCCACCCCCTCGCCGACGTCAATGGCCGTCCGGTACAGCTCTTTCTCCCCGAAGGGGAAGACGTCCCGCGCTGGGCACGCCTGTCCAACGAACTGGAGGTCTGGCTGTTCAGCCATCCGGTCAATGCCGCTCGGGAAGAATGCGGTCAACGCAAGATCAATGGCATCTGGCTATGGGGCAACGGTACGGCGGCGGCTAGCAGCCCGCTCAGTTTCACCTCGTTACAGGCCAACCAGCCCTTTGCCCGCGGCCTTGCCCGGCATGTCGGCCTGTCCCCAGCATCAGCAGATCAATACCTGCGTCCGGCTGGCAATGGCCTCGCACTGTCGGACAGCCTTCAGCGCCCCTTTCTCCATATGGACAAGGAAGGCTGGTGCCAAGCCCTGCAGGCACTGGATAAGCATTGGTTTGCCCCGCTGCTGGCCGACCTCAAGGCGCGCAAACTGAACGAAGTGCGCATCAGCGTGCCCAGCGACCGCCACACTCTTTACCTGGAGATCGTCGCCAGCGGACTCTGGAAATTCTGGCGTAAGCCGCGCGCCCTCGCCAGCGTGCTGGCCTCCGCCCCCCAACCCGCTCCCTAGACGCCATGACCCGCATTCTTCCCCGCCCCGTTCCCACCCGTGCCATCACGCGCCTGCTCGAGGCCGGCACCCATCCGCTGCTGGCCCGCATTTATGCAGCCCGTGGTATCGAGAGCCGGGAAGAGCTCGACTACAGTCTCAAGTCCCTGATTCCCCCCCACCAACTGAAAGGGGTTCAGGACGCAGCCCAGATCCTTGCCGACGCCATCGAAGCCGGTGCCCGGATGCTTATCGTCGCGGACTACGACTGCGACGGCGCCACCGCCTGTGCGGTCGGCATCCGTGCGCTGCGCGCCTTCGGTGCCGAGGTCGGCTACCTGGTGCCGAACCGCTTCGAATACGGCTATGGACTGACACCCGCCATCGTCGAGTTGGCAGCCACCATGGAACCCGACCTGCTGATCACCGTGGACAACGGCATCGCCAGCGTCGAAGGCGTTGCGGCAGCCCGGGAGCACGGCATCGCCACCGTCATCACCGATCACCACCTGCCGGGCGACACGCTGCCCGAAGCCGACGTGATCGTTAATCCCAACCAGCCCGGCTGCTCTTTCCCGAGCAAATCCCTGGCTGGTGTCGGGGTCATGTTCTACACAATGCTGGCCCTACGCGCCGAACTGCGTGACCGGGGCGCGTTTGAAGAACGAGCCGAGCCCAATCTGGCCGAACTGCTCGATCTGGTAGCGCTCGGTACCGTCGCCGATGTGGTGAAACTCGACCACAACAACCGCATCCTGGTGTCCCAAGGCCTGCAGCGCATGCGTGCGGACCGCATGCAGCCCGGCATCCGCGCGCTCTTTGCCGCCGCCGGGCGCGATGCAACCCGCAGCACCACCTTCGACATGGGCTTCGCGCTGGGGCCGCGCCTCAACGCCGCCGGACGCCTGGCCGACATGTCCCTCGGCATCGAATGCCTGATCACGGACGACATGGGCCGCGCCCTCAACATCGCCCAGGAACTCGACCGCCTCAACCGGGAACGGCGCAGCATCGAAGCGGAAATGCAGGAAGGTGCGATGCTCGAACTGGACGGGATCGACCCGGGCAGCCGGGCCACGCTGACCCTGTTCCAGCCCGAATGGCACCAGGGCGTGATCGGCATCCTGGCCGGACGCATCAAGGAAAAGTTCCACCGCCCTACGGTGGCCTTTGCCCGTGGCGACGAGGGACAACTGAAAGGTTCAGGGCGTTCGATCCCTGGCCTCCACCTGCGGGACGCCCTCGACCTGGTGACCAAGCAGGCTCCGGATCTGATCCTGAAATTCGGCGGACACGCCATGGCAGCCGGTCTCACCATCCATGAAACCGACTTGGAGCGTTTCGAGAATATTTTCGAATCCGTCGTTCAGTCGCTGATCGATCCCTCAGACCTGACCCGCAGCCTGGAAACCGACGGCGCACTGGAAGACAGCCTCTACAACCTGGAAACGGCGAGGCTACTGGAACGGGAAATCTGGGGCCAAGGCTTTGCCGCACCGGTCTTCGACGACACTTTCCGCGTCGAGAACCAGCGCATCCTGAAGGACAAGCACCTCAAGCTGCAATTGCGCAAGGGCAACACGCGGATCGACGCCATCCAGTTCAACTGCACCACCTCGGCGGGGGCGCAGATTCACGCGGCCTTCCGGCTGGCAGTCAACGAATACAACGGCGCTGCGAACATCCAGCTGATGCTGGAACATTTCGAAGCCGCCTGAAGGCTGTATCCGACAGGAGAAAAGGCGTAATCACGCAGCCCATTCACCGTCGACACAGGTCAAGTGCGCAGCGACGCAGCTTGAGTGTGTACGTGCTTCGCCAAAGTTTCCCGTCCGCCGCATGACGCTCGGGCGGGAAACCCGGCATGACGAAAGATCTGTTCGGGACGCGGTTCAGTAACGGCCACCGCCACCGCCGAAGCCAGAGCCACCGCCCGGACCTCGTCGGCCGCCGCCTCCGCCGCCGAAACCGCCACCACCACCTCCGCCCGGACCCCGACGGGGACCGCCGAAACCGCTACGCGGTTCCTGCGGACGAGCCTCATTTACCGTGAGGTTGCGGCCATCGTAATTTTTACCATTGGCGCCTGCGATCGCTGCCTGAGCCTCGTCGTCGGAACTCATCTCGACAAAGCCAAACCCCTTGGAGCGGCCGGTCTCACGATCCACGATCACCTGGGCAGAAGCCACGGTGCCGAACTCGTGAAAAATATCTTCCAGACGACTCTTATCCACAGTGTAGGCCAGGTTGCCCACGTAAAGCTTAGTACCCAATTGACGCGCTCCATTTCGAAAAGAAAGGCGGCCACGAGACAGTCCGCCTTCACACAATAGCAAGGCATTCCGCGGACGTCGAATGTTTTTGTACTTAAAAGGCAAAGCGTATTACCGCATTCCTTCGGCATGACGCACGGCCATTGTGAAGCCCCTGACAATGCACGGCGATGCTTGTAGGGTTCATCACAAGCCGGCATCCACCCCATTTCGCCACACCACTGTAATTTCAATGATTTAGCACCTGCCACCAGATGGCACGGAGCTTGCGGATTGATACCCGAGACCAACCGGGAGATTCGCGGTGAAACCATCTGAAGTAGCAGTCCTTCTCGACGAACCCGCCTGCACCCACAACAAGAAGGCGAAATCCGGCTGCTCCAAGCCGACGCCAGGTGCCTCCGCCGGTGGTTGCGCCTTCGACGGCGCCCAGATCGCGCTGCTGCCGATCGCCGATGTAGCCCACATCGTCCATGGTCCGATCGCCTGTGCCGGCAGCTCCTGGGACAATCGGGGCACCCGCTCCACCGGGCCCACGCTGTACCGCATCGGCATGACCACCGACCTCACCGAGCAGGACGTGATCATGGGCCGCAGCGAAAAGCGGCTGTTCCACTCGATCAAGCAGGCCATCGAGACCCACAACCCGAAGGCCGTCTTCGTCTACAACACCTGTGTCCCGGCGCTGGTCGGCGATGACATCGATGCCGTCTGCAAGGCAGCCACCGAACGCTGGGGCACGCCGGTGGTGCCCGTCGATTCCGCCGGTTTCTACGGCACCAAGAACCTCGGCAACCGCATTGCCGGCGAGGCGATGGTCAAGTACGTGGCCGGCACCGCCGAGCCCCTGCCGCCGCCCGCCGCCGCCGTCGAATACGCCGAGAAGCGCGGCATCAAAATTCACAATGTGAACCTCATCGGCGAATACAACATCGCCGGTGAGTTCTGGTTCATCGCGCCGCTCCTCGACGAGCTGGGCATCCGCGTGATCTGCACCCTGTCCGGCGACGGCCGCTTCCATGAAGTGCAGGCCATGCACCGGGCCGAGGTGAACATGATGGTGTGCTCCAAGGCGATGCTCAACGTCGCCCGCAAGCTCGAAGACCGCTTCGGCACGCCGTGGTTCGAAGGCAGCTTCTACGGCATCACCGACACCACCCAGGCCCTGCGCGACTTCGCCCGCCTGATCGGCGACCCGGACCTCACCGAGCGCACCGAAGCCCTGATCGCCCGCGAAGAAGCCAAGATCTTCGCCGCCCTCAAGCCGTGGCGTGCGCGCCTCGAAGGCAAGCGGGTGCTGCTCAACACCGGCGGAGTGAAGAGCTGGTCCATCGTCTCGGCGCTGCAGGATCTCGGTCTGGTCGTCGTCGCGACTGCTACCAAGAAATCCACCGAGGAAGACAAGGCGCGCATCCGCGAGCTAATGGGCCCGGAAGCCAAGATGGTCGAGGACGGCTCGCCGCGCGCGCTGCTCAACATGGTCAAGGAGCTGCGCGCCGACATCCTCATCGCCGGCGGCCGCAACCTCTACACCGCCCTCAAGGCCCGCCTGCCCTTTCTCGACATCAACCAAGAACGGGAATTCGGCTACGCCGGCTACACCGGCATGCTCGAACTGGTGAAGCAGCTCGCCCTGACCCTCGAATCCCCCGTCTGGACACAAGCCCGCAGCGCCGCACCGTGGGCCGCACTGCGCCCTGCCGCCCCTGAACTGCCGCTGGATGCCGACGACCTGCCGATGCCGCTCGATGATGGCTTCGACATGGACGACGTGCACGACCACCACCACGCCGCCGCCTGAGGAGCCCAGCCATGAGCGAGATCATCAAGCGCAGCAAGGCCATGTCGGTGAGCCCCCTCAAGGCCAGCTCACCGACCGGCGCCGCCCTGGCCTTTCTGGGCATCCACCACGCCATTCCGATGCTGCACGGCAGCCAGGGCTGCACGGCCTTCGCCAAGGTTTATTTCGTACGCCATTTCCGCGAGCCGATTCCACTGCAGACCACCGCCATGGACCAGGCCAGCAGCGTGATGGGTGCCGACGACAACGTGATCCAGGGCCTCGCCACCCTCTGCGCCAAGCAGAAGCCGGCGATGATCGGCCTGCCGACCACCGGCCTGTCGGAAACCCAGGGCACCGACATCGCCCGGCTGGTCAAGGACTTCTACCGCCAGCACCCGGAATACGCCCACGTGGCGGTGATCCCGGTCAATACGCCGGACTTCACCGGCTGCCTGGAAACGGGCTACGCGCTGGCCGTGAAGGGCATGTTCGAAGCCCTGGTACCGGCGGATCGCACCCGGGTTGCGCAACGCCCGCGCCAGATCAACGTGATTCCCCATGCCTCGCTGACCCCCGGCGACACCGAGGCACTGAAGGAACTCATCGAGAGCTTCGGCCTGCGTCCTGTGATGGTGCCCGACGTGGGCGACTCCCTCGACGGTCACCTGATGCCCGAGGACTACACCCCTCTGACCCTCGGCGGCACGCCGGTCGGCGAGTTCGCGACGCTCGGCGAAGCTGCCGCGACGATCATCATCGGCCGCTCGCTGGACGCCGCCGCCGACGTGCTGGCCGAGCGCACCGGCGTGCCCGACTACCGCTTCGACCACCTGATGGGCCTCGATGCCAACGACCGCCTGATCGGCGTGCTGGCAGAAGTGTCCGGCCACCCGGTGCCGGAGCGCATCGAACGCCAGCGCGCCCAGTATCAGGACGCCCTCGTCGATTGCCACTTCATGCTCGGCATGGCACGCATCGCCATCGCCGCCGATCCCGACCTGCTGGTCGGCATGAGCCAGTTCCTCAAGTCGGTGGGTGCCGAGATCGTCGCCGCCATCGCCCCGGTACGCGCGCCGTCCCTCGACGACGTGCCCGCCGACAAGGTGCACATCGGCGACCTGGAAGACCTGGAGATCGCCGGCCGCGACGGCCAGTGCCAGCTCGTCATCGGCAACTCCCACGCGGTTTCCAGTGCCGAGCGCCTCGGCGTGCCGATCCTGCGCATCGGCTTCCCCCAGTACGACCTCGTGGGTGGCTACACCCGCACCTGGATCGGCTACCGCGGTAGCCGGCAAGCCCTGTTCGACCTCGCCAACCTGCTGCTCGAACATCATGAAGAACACCACCTCATCGCCCCGTACCGGTCCATCTTCCGGCCCGCAGAAGCCTTCGCCGAGCTCGGCCCGGCCACCCCGGCGACTGCGGCTGGTGGTCTCCCAATCCACTGAGGAATCAGCCATGCAGCTACGCGTCGCCTTCGCCAGCAGTGACCGGGTGGTCATCGATCAGCACTTCGGTGCCGCCAGCGCCTTCGCCATCCACGAGATCGGTCTCGACACCTCGCGCCTCATCGAGGTCGCCCAGTTCATCGAGACCGCGATGGACGGCCACGAGGGCAAACTGGACGCCAAGATCGCCCTCCTCGACGGCTGCTCCGCGGTGTTCAGCGAAGCCGTCGGTGCCTCGGCGATCCAGCGCCTGCTCTCCAAGGGCGTGCAGCCGGTCAAGGTCGAAAACGGCACCACCATCGATTCCGTCATCGCCATGCTGCAAGGTGAGCTGAAGGAAGGCCCCACCGGCTGGCTGGCCAAAGCGGTCAATCGTGGCACGCCGAAAGCCGTCGAGCGCTTCGCCGACATGGAAGAGGAAGGGTGGAGCGAATGATCATCGAACAAGGCCGCGTCATCGCGGCAAACAGCCAGTGGGCCGATGTCGAGGCCGGCGGCAGCGGCTGCGCCAGCTGCGGTACGGCCAGCGCCTGCGGCGTCCCCAAGCTGGGCAAGGCCGGCCTGCACGGACGCATGGTTCTGCGCCTGACCAACAGCGTCGGAGCCGAAACGGGCGACATCGTCGACCTGGCCGTCAATTCCGAATCCATGACCACCGCCGTCGGCGTCGCCTACGGGCTGCCGACGGTCGGGATGATCGTCGGCATGGCGCTCGCCCATGGCCTGTTCGGCAGCAGCAGCGAGGCCCTGGGAGCCCTGCTGGGTGCGCTGTCCGGTTTCGTCGCCGCGCGCCTGGCTGCCGCTCGCATCCCCAGCGGTGTGCGCATCCTCGCCATCGCCAATACCGCACCGGCCCCGGGCTCCGCCCTGCCGATCTATTTTCAAGCCGCTTTATCCAAGGAGTGACAACAATGACTACCGCCACCGCTGACGAAGGCCTGTGGAGTTCCGATTACGTCAAAGAGATGGTCAAGCAGATGCGCGCGCTTGACTCCTATGGCACCTACGACGGCTGGCCCAACGAACGGGTTCTGGCCCCCTTCATCGTCACCAAGGACCAGCGCCGCGAGATCCCGGTGATCGGCGATCCGGATGAAGTCATCCTGTCCCGCGTCAAGGCCTTCTACAACGGCCTGGCCGTGCTGATCGAAAAGGAAAGCGGCCTGATGGCCAGCTCGATCATCAACATCACCCACGAAGGCTTCGGCCGTGCGCTGATCTCGGTGGGCAAACTGATCGTCCTCGACCGTACCCTGCGCGACGTCCATCGCTTCGGTTTCGACAGCATCGGCAAGATGAAGGACGAGGCCGACAAGTTGCTGTCGGTGGCCTTGGCCATCGTCGGCAAGTATCCGGAAGTCGCCGGCCTGTGAGGTGAAGCCATGACGGAAGAGGAAATCAAGGCCCTCGACAAGGAGGTACGCAAGCTCAAGCGCATCGCCTCCGAATGGGCATCCCAGATGCACGATCTGGTGGAAGACCGCCTGCCGGCCGCCTATGAGGAAATCCCCGGCATCGCCAAATCCACCTACGAGGCCTGCCAGGCGTGGGCCGAGGCCAACCGCAAGCTGACTGCCGCCGGCAGTCAGTAAGCAGCCAGCACGACGCAATCAAGGCACGATCATGGAAACGATTACCGGCTTGACCCGGGGCGGCAAAGCCTATACCCCGACCTTCGTCACCGACCTCAACCAGGAAACCTGCATCGGCTGCGGCCGCTGCTACAAGGTCTGTCCGCGCAACGTCTTCGAACTCGTCGAACGCGAATTCGACGATGACGATGAGGGCGACGACGACAACACGATGGTCATGGCCATCGCCGACGCGATGGACTGTATCGGCTGCGGCTCCTGCGGCCGGGTCTGTCCGAAGGACTGTCACACCCACTCGCCGGCACCGCTGCCATGAGTTCGGGCCAGGTCGTGACCCACGGCGTGGATGAGCGGCTGGCGCAGGAGCGTCCGCTGATCGAGCGCATCTGCGCCCGCCTGATCCACGAAGTGGGACGCCACGACCTCCCCGCGCTGGATATCGATCCGGCGCGGGCCGCCTACAGCCTGCGCGACGATCCCTACACCGGCGAGGCCGCGCTGATCGGCCAGTGGCCGGCCGACGCCGCCGGCCGCAAGGGCAACCTGATCATCAATGCCGACGGCAGCTTCTTTGCCGAATACGACGTGCTGACCAACGATCCAGCCAACCCCCGCCAGTTTGTCGAAGCCACCACCGTGTGGGGACGCGGCGAACGCCTCGGCGCCGAACTGCGCCTGCTGGAGTGGCCCGAATAGGTTCGGTCCCTCCTGCACCTGCCGAGCCTGCTGCACCGACGCCCGTCTCCCCGACACTCTGCCCGCAAGGGTCCTCTTGGGCGCAGGCTTTTGTGAGTCATTTCACACATTTCCCAAGCATATTCTACACATTCATAAAAAACACTAAATTCGATTTACAGAAAGACCATTGGTTGCTATTTTTAGCAAAAACACCAAGCTCACTATGGTCAATCTGCATGCTTCGTCCTTCCTTGTTCTGGTGCTATTCGCCACACAAGTTCTGTGCGGCGTGTCCAGCGCCCATGGCGCCGAAAAGGTCGCTCTCCAGCTCAAGTGGCAACACGGATTCCAGTTCGCTGGTTACTACGTCGCCAAGGAACGCGGCTACTACCGGGAAGCCGGACTCGATGTAGAGATCCGCGAAGCCGGGCCAGGAGTCGACGCGGTAGAAGAAGTCGTCGCCGGCCGCGCCGAATTCGGGGTGGGCTCCAGCAGCCTGCTGCTGGCTCACAAAGCCGGCAAGCCGGTGGTTGCGCTGGCCGTCATCCAGCAGCACTCCCCGTACGTGATGATCACAGGCACCCACAGCGCCACCGACAGCATCCAGGATCTGCTCGGCAAGCGGGTCATGCTCGATCCCATGGCGGACGAACTGCTGGTCTATCTAAAGCGGGAAGGCGTGCCCATCGACGCAATCCAACGCCAGCCCTACAGTTTCCAGATTACCGATCTCACAACCGGCAAGACGGACGCGATCAGTGCGCAGGTAACCGAACAACCTTTCTACCTCGAGCAGATCCGCTTTCCGCACCACATCTATACGCCGCGCGCCGCCGGCATCGACTTTTATGGTGACAACCTGTTCGCCTCCGCACGGCTGCTCCAGACTCAGCCAAACCAGATCAGGGCATTCCGGGACGCCAGCCTGCGCGGCTGGGAGTACGCGCTGGCCCATCCAACGGAAACCATCGACCTGATTCTCGGCAAGTATGCTCAGCGCCAGACCCGAGGACAGGTCCAGTACGAGGCCGAGCGTACCGAAGCATTGATCCACGCCGACCTGGTCGCCATCGGCTACATGAACGCCGGCCGCTGGCGTCACATCGCCGACAGCTATGCGGAGATCGGCCTGCTACCCCCGAACTACGCGCTGGACAGCTTTCTGTACGACCCGGAAAAGGGCAAGACCACCTACAACGAGTTACTCCATTACCTCGTACTGATGCTGGCGGTCACTGCCTGCGTCGGCTCCGTCGCGGTGTACACCGGACGGGGCAACCAGCGCTTGCGGCGCAGTCAGACCCAGCTGGCGGCAACCCTTGAGGCGGTTCCGGACCTGCTGTTCGAACTGGACGAAAACGGTATCTACCTTGATGTCCGCTCTCGCCGCGACGCCCTTCTCGCGGCCCCCAAGGAGACGCTGCTGGGGCGTTGCGCCTTCGACCTTCTTCCCGCTGCCGCAGCCGAGACCCTGCGCGAAGCACTGCACAAGGCGCGCCAGCACGGCGCCGATTACGGCCGCATCATCCAGCTTCCACTTGCCGGCAGCGACTTCTGGTTCGAGCTGTCGGTTGCCCGCAAACAGGCGCCGTCGAACGAACCATGCCGTTTCATCGTGATGTCCCGCGACATCACCGACCGGAAGCGGGCCGAAGATGCCTTCCGCAAGCTATCCCAGGTGGTCGAGCAGAATCCCACGCCCATCCTCATCGCAGATATCAGGGGTCAGGTCGAATACGCCAATCCGGCCTTCTGCGCCCTCGCAGCCCTCCGCCCCGAGGACGCAACCGAACATCGGGTCGAGGATTTCTTCGACATCGATCCGCAAGCGCCGTGCACGCTCGGCGACGCCTGGCACAGGCTCGGCAAGGGACAGGTGTGGGTTGAAGAGTGCGACAACTGGCACGCCGATGGACAGCTTCTCACCGAACGGATCACCGTGGCCCCGTTGCGCAATGACGCCGGGCAGATCACCCACGGCCTGTGCATCGTCGAGAACATCACCGAACGACGCCAACGGGAGAAGGAGCTGCGCGACGAGCGTCAGCGCCTGGTCAATGTGCTCAGCGGCACCGGCGCCGGCACCTGGGAATGGAACATCCAGAGCGGCGACGTGCAGTTCAACGAGCGCTGGGCTGAAATGCTCGGCTACAGGCTCGACGAACTGGAACCGCTCACCATCGACACCTGGACACGACGCATCCACCCCGACGACCTGGCCCACTCCTCGTCCATGCTGCGCCGCCACTTTGCCGGCCAGATCGACCAGTACGAATGCGAAACCCGCATCCGCACCAAGGACGGCGGCTGGGCCTGGGTCCTCAATCGCGGCAAAGTCATCAGCCGTTCGCCGGACGGCCGCCCCCTCATGATGTACGGCACCCACATGGACATCACTGCCCGCAAGGAGGCGGAAGCCAAGCGCATCGAGAGCGAACAACTGTTGCGTTCAGCCATCGACACCATCGGTGAAGGCTTCGTGATCTACGATGCGGACGACCGACTGACCTACTTCAACGAGGAATACCGCCAACTCTACCGGGGTGCCGCACCGATCATCGAAGTCGGCCGAAGCTTCGAGGAAATCCTGCGCTCCGGAGTCGAACGCGGCGTCTATCCGGATGCCGTCGGGCGCAACGAAGAATGGCTGGCCGAGCGTCTCGCCCAGCACCGCAACGGAGACTCGGAGGTCAACCAGCGGCTCGAAGACGGCCGCTGGTTGAAAATCCGCGAACGGCGCAACGCCAGTGGATACACCGTCGGCTTCCGGGTAGACATCACCGAGCTCGTGCGCGCCAAGCAGGCCGCCGAGACGGCCAGCCTCGCCAAGAGCCAGTTCCTCGCCACGATGAGTCACGAGATCCGCACGCCGATGAACGGCATCCTCGGCATGGCCCAGATCCTTCTTTCCCCCGGCATCACCGACCCCCAGCGCCAGGAGTACGCCCACATCATCATCAAGGCCGGCCAAACCCTGCTCACCCTGCTCAACGACATGCTGGATCTGTCGAAGATCGAAGCGGGCAAGCTCCTCATCGAACCCGCCCCCCTCGATCCGGCCCACTACCTGGACGAACTCAAGGCCCTTTTCGAAGAAACGGCATGGCGCAAGGGGCTCGTCATGGAAGCGCGCTGGCACGGTGCCGCCGAGCCACGTTTCTGGATCGACCCCCACCGGCTGCGCCAGATGCTGTCCAATCTGATCGGGAATGCCGTCAAGTTCACAGCGCGGGGCGAAATCCACATCGACGCCCACGAAGTGAAACGGGACGGCACGCATTCGATCCTCGAATTCTCCGTATCCGACACGGGCATCGGCATTCCCCCGGACAAGCTGGAACAACTGTTCCAGCCCTTCAGCCAGGCCGACAGCTCAACGACCCGCGAATACGGCGGCTCCGGCCTGGGACTGTCCATCGTGCGGAGCCTGGCCGAGCTGATGGACGGCTCAGTCGGCGTCGACAGCGTCCTGGGACACGGCTCCCATTTCTGGTTCCGCATCCGCGCAGAACGCCTGGAGGCCGCCAACGCCACGGAAACCAACGACATCAAGCCGGCCACCGTCGGCACCCTCAACGGCAAGGTGCTGGTAGTGGACGACAACGGTACCGAACGCAAGGTGATCGCCGCCCTGCTCGGCAAGCTCGGCCTGACCGCCTCCCTTGCCAGCAACGGCCGCGAGGCGGTGGACACCGTCACACAGGCCGCGCCGCCAGACCTTGTCCTGATGGATTGCCAGATGCCGGACATGGACGGTTACGCCGCCACCGAACGCATCCGCGCATGGGAAAGCCTCCACGACCGCCCGCCCCTGCCGATCATCGCCCTCACTGCATCAGCCTTCGAAGAAGACCTGCAGCACAGCATTCAGGCCGGCATGAACGACTTCCTGACCAAGCCGGTGCCGCTCGACACGCTGCAGACGGTCCTGGCCAAGTGGTTGCCCGGCAATCCCACCGTCGGCCCTGCCGCCCCACCGCTGGATAACGCTCGCCTGCTGGCCCTGATCGCCGAACTGGAGCCCCTGCTGGCCGGGCAGAAGTTCGATGCATTGATCCGCTTCAAGGAACTCCAGGCCCTCGCCGCCGGCACCGATCTCGCCGCCGAAATCGGCGAGATCGGCAACATGCTGGCCAGCTTCCGCTTCGGCCCGACCCTGGAGCGGCTGCGCGCCCTGGCCGCCACCACTTGCGCCCGACACCCATCATGAACAGCAAACCACGGATCCTGGCGATCGACGACACGCCAACCAACCTGTACACCCTCGGCATGGCCCTGGCCGGCGAATTCGACCTGCAGATCGCCAGCTCCGGCCCGGAAGGCCTGGTCATGGCCCGAGAATCGCCACCCGACCTGATCCTGCTCGACGTGATGATGCCGGGCATGGACGGCTTCGAAACCTGCCGCCGCTTCAAGGCCGAACCTGCGCTGGCCACGACGCCGATCCTCTTCGTGACCGCCCTGTCCGACCTGGAGTCCGAACTGTCGGGGCTCAGTCTCGGTGTTGCCGACTACATCATCAAGCCCTTCAAGGTCGAACTGGTCAAGCTACGCATCCGCAACATCCTGAGCATCAGCCGCCTGTCCCAGGAGCTGAAAGCCAGCGAGGAATGCCTGCGCTACGTGATGGAAGCCACCGGGGAGGGCGTATGGGACTGGCGGATGTCGGACAGTGCCGTGCACCACAACGCATCCTGGTGCCGGATCCTGGGGCTCGACATGTCCTTCCTGACGCATCCCGTCGACACCTTCATGGACCTCATCCACCCGGATGACCGGGCCGGTGTACAGCGCGTGCTGGGCGCCTGCCTTGCTGGCGACGGCGTCTATGCCAGCGAACACCGCCTGCGCCACAGCTGCGGTCACTACGTGTGGGTGGCCGACCGCGGCCGCGTCGTCGAACGGACCGCCACCGGAGAGCCGGCACGCATGGTGGGCAGCATCGCCAACATCACCGAGCGCAAGCGCCACGAAGCGGAAATCCACCATCTCGCCTACTTCGACGTCCTCACCGAGCTCCCCAACCGGCGGCTGCTGATCGAGCGGCTGCAACAGGCGCAGCTCCGCAACCAGCGCAACAAGCAGTTCGGGGCACTGATGTTCCTCGACATGGATCGCTTCAAGCAGCTCAACGACACCCACGGCCACGCCAAAGGCGACGAGCTGCTGATCGAAGTCGCCAGCCGCCTGCGCGGCTGCGTGCGGGAACAGGACACGGTGGCGCGCCTCGGAGGCGACGAATTCGTGGTGATGCTGGAGAACCTGGCCGGCCCCGTCGACGATGCCATCGGCAACGCCCGGAAGGTCGGAACCAAAATCCTCGAGACACTCAACCGCCCCTATCGTCTGGGTGACCTGCCCTACGCCAGCACGCCCAGCATCGGCCTCACGCTGTTCTCCGGCAAGGACGACAGCATCGACGGCATACTCAAGCGTGCAGACGTCGCGATGTATGCCGCGAAGAGCGCCGGTCGCAACACCTTGCGGGAAGCCGACCCCGGCCGTTGAGCCCTATGGCTCCGACGCGGGCGGCTCGCCGATCGCGGCCTCACATGCGGCAATGTTGTCCACGTGAGAGCTGCGCATGGTCTCCAGCATGGTGCGTGCCTCCGCATCCTCGATGTCGGGCAGCACTTCGTCGATCTTGCGCACCACCCAGGCCTGCCCCTTGTTCAGAAAACGCAGGCGCGCCTCCAGCCCGTCGATGGCCAGGGTCTTGTGTACGAAGGCGCCGGTCTCGTGGGAGGCCACGCCCCCCAGGCGCCGGATGGTCTTGTAAAGCACCACCGCATTGCCGCCCTCGTCCTTCTGCAGGCGCTCCAGCAGACCGCGCAAGGGCGACCGCACATCCAGCTCGTCACGCAGGATCGCCAACACCTTGGCACCGGCGCGCTCGGCCTCCAGCAAGGCATTCAGGCGCTCGATGCGCAAGATTTCGGCAATCGGCACCTCCTCGCCGAAATGCCCCGGAAAATCACCGGCATAACAGGGTGGAGAGGCGTAGCGCGTTTCCGCGTCGGCAGGGGAATCGGCTTGTCGGCCGGGTTTGCGGCTCATGGGGCTCTCCTTCACTCAATTGACCGGGCGAACGACGAACACCGCGGGGTCGTCGCCATGCTCCAGCAGCACGCGCCGGACGCGGTCCTGCCACAACTGCCGGAACTCCCGCACCTCCTCCTCGCTGGCCTGCCCCGCCAGGCTCAGGTGCATCAACGGCAGCATGCGCGGATTGGCCGGCACGTCACGCAGCGTGCTCATCGCGTCGACGGCCGCGCCGTTATCCACACGGCGGAAGCGCACATCGAGGGGCTGTTCGGCGTCAAAGGCCAGAAGGTCACGGCGGTCGAAACGCCCTCCCAAGCCCTTGAAGCCGGTATCCAGTGTCGCACCGGTCAGCAGCGACACCACGTTGGCGATCACGCCGGTCACACCCGACGTCCGGCCGTCACGAAAGCTCACCTGCACACCGCCGCGCTCCGGCAGCTCCTCGCCGTACAGCGCCGCCAGCGCAACGCAGGTCAACCGATAGGCGCTGGCCACCGTCGGGCAGGAATGCCCGGCCAGCCGCACCGCATCAATGTAGCGGTACTCGATCAGGCCACCCTCGGCGGCCCCCAGAAACGCCGCCAGCGGATCACGCACCCGTAGCGGAGGAACTTCATCAAAAAAGGCCGGGTAATTCATGGCGACTCCTGGCACGGCTCCACGCAGATCAGATGGCCGCCACCCTAAGGGGCTTCCCGGCGGAGAGCCTTGATCTGCGATATGCGCGCCCGCAATCGGCCGGACGCGCCCCGGCACTTCTGCCGGCGCCGCCGCCAGTGCTATCGTCGGGGCCTTCTTTCCCTGCCGTCCCGGAGGCCCCAGCCCATGCCGCGTTTCCTGCCCGTCATCGCCCTGCTCCTCACCGGCATCGGAGCCAGCCACGCTGACACGATCCGCCACCAGGCGATCACCCCCGGCCACTACGCCGACGCCCGCGAAGCGCTGGTCGACGCCATCGAGACCGAAGGCCTGGTGCCCGCCCCATCGAGCCGTTTCGGCGACATGCTGGCCCGCACCGGCCCGGCCATGGAGCAGACCGCGCCGGTCTACCGCGACGCCGAAGTACTGCACTTCTGCAGCGCCCGCATCGCCTGGACCCTGGCCCGCGAGAATCCGCTGAACGTCGCCCAGTGCCCGCTGTCCATGGCCATCTATACCCTGCCGGCCGAAGCCGACACGGTGCACCTGGCCTGGCGCGAGGCCCACGGCGACAGCCCCGGCAGCCGTGCCGCCAATGCGCTGCTCGAACGCATCGCCCAACAGACCGCCGACAACGCAGGGCGCAGCAGCCTGGGCCGCTGAGCGCTCCAGTCCGCAGCGCCGCGCCCCTCGCGGGCTGGCGCCCGGCGCGGTATAGTCCGGTCCGCTTCAAAACCCATCCGTCGTCACCCCAGCATGTCGCAGAAAACCTACAACGCCGATTCCATCACCGTCCTCAAGGGCCTCGAACCCGTCAAGCAGCGGCCGGGCATGTACACCCGCACCGAAAACCCGCTGCACGTCATCCAGGAAGTCATCGACAACGCCGCCGACGAGGCGATGGCCGGCTTCTGCAAGAAGATCGGCGTGACCCTGCATGCGGACGGCTCGGTGAGCGTGTCCGACGACGGTCGCGGCATCCCGGTGGAAATCCACCCGGTCGAAGGCGTTTCCACGGTCGAAGTGGTGTTCACCCGCCTGCACGCCGGCGGCAAGTTCAACAAGACCGATGAAGAATCCGCCTACCGCTTCTCCGGCGGCCTGCACGGGGTCGGCGTGTCCGTCACCAACGCCCTGTCCCACCGGCTGGAAGTGGAAGTGGTCCGCGACGGCGGTCGCCACCGCCTGGTGTTTTCCGGCGGCGACGTGATCGAGCCCCTCGCCCGCATCGGCGACGCCCCCAAGAAGGCCAGCGGCACTACCGTCCGTGCCTGGCCGGACGCCAAATACTTCGACGCTGCCGACCTGCCCCGCGCCGAGCTGGAACGCCTGCTGCGCTCCAAGGCGGTGCTGATGCCGGGCCTCGAAGTCAGCCTGAGCATCGAAGGCGGCGACACCCGCACGTGGTTGTTCGAGCACGGCATGCGCGGCTACCTGTCCGAAGCCCTGCCCGACGAGCCGCTGATCCCGTTGTTCAGCGGCGAAAAGTACGCCGCCAAAGGCGACGACACCTTCGCCACCGGCGAAGGCGCCTCCTGGGCCGTGGCGTGGACCGCCGAAGGCGCACCGGTGCGCGAGTCCTACGTCAACCTGATTCCCACCCCGGCCGGCGGCACCCACGAGGCCGGCCTGCGCGACGGCGTGTTCACCGCCATCAAGAACTTCATCGACCACCACGCGCTGCTGCCCAAGGGCGTCAAACTGACCGCCGACGATGCCTTCGGGCGTGCCTCCTTCGTGCTGTCGGCACGCGTCCTCGATCCCAGCTTCCAGGGCCAGACCAAGGAGCGCCTGAACAGCCGCGATGCGGTGCAGCTCGTCTCGCGGATGGTCCGCGACCCCTTCGAGCTGTGGCTCAACGAGCACGTGGAATACGGCAAGAAGCTCGCCGAACTGGCCATCAAGGCCGCCCAGGCCCGTGCCCGCGCCGCGCAGAAGGTCGAGAAGCGCAAGTCCTCCGGCGTCGCCGTGCTGCCCGGCAAGCTGTCCGACTGCGAGTCCGAAGACATCGAGCGCAACGAACTCTTCCTCGTCGAGGGCGACTCCGCCGGCGGTAGCGCCAAAATGGCCCGCGACAAGGACACCCAGGCCATCCTGCCGCTGCGCGGCAAGGTGCAGAACGCCTGGGAAGTGGACCGGGAGCGCCTGTTCGCCAACGCCGAGATCCACGACATCGCGGTGGCCCTCGGCGTGGACGCCCACACCCCGAAGGACGAACCGGACCTCTCCGAGCTGCGCTACGGCAAGGTCATCATCATGTCCGACGCGGACGTGGACGGCTCCCACATCCAGACCCTGCTGCTGACCCTGTTCTTCCGCCACTTCCCCAAGCTCATCGAAAACGGCCACATCTACGTGGCCCAGCCGCCGCTCTACCGCCTCGACGTACCGGCCCAGGGCAAGAAGCGTCCGCCGCGCCGCCTCTACGCGCTGGACGACCAGGAACTCGCCACCCTGCGCGACCGCCTCGCCCACGAAGGCGTCAAGCCCGAGCACATCGAAGTCGGCCGCTTCAAAGGCCTCGGTGAGATGAACCCCGACCAGCTGCGCGAAACCACCATGGACCCGGCGACCCGCCGCGTGCTGCCGGTGCATGTCCGCCCCGACGCCTTCGACGACACCCTGCGCATGTTCACGCTGTTGATGGGCAAGGGCGAGGCGTCCGGCCGGCGGGCCTGGATGGAGGAAAAGGGCGACTCCGTGGAAGCCGACGTCTGATCTTCGTCAACCGGGGGCGCAATGTGTGATAACCCTGATTGACCATACCGGGCCGCATGCAAACAATGGGGAAATCGGCCCGGGATGCTACTAAAGTTATAAGACACAGCACGGGCCGCTGACGGGTTTCTTCCCGACCCCGCGGTCGATCCGGTGCCGTAGCCCAACCGGGCACGGCGCTTTCTCTTCCTCACTGGTCGGGCGGATGTCCGTGCGTCTCCACGAAACAGACAGTGAGGAAAACCATGTCATCCATACAGCGTCACCTCGGCTGGGGGGCTGTCGCAGTGCTGGGAGCAACCGCTTTCGGCACCGTAGCCCTACATCGCGGCGAGACCATCAACGCCCTCTGGTTGGTCATCGCCGCGGTGTGCACCTATCTGATTGCTTACCGCTACTACAGCCTGTTCATCGCCGAGAAGGTGATGGAACTCGACCCCAAGCGCATGACCCCGGCCGTCCGCCACAACGACGGCCTCGACTACGTGCCGACCGACAAATACGTGCTGTTCGGCCACCACTTCGCCGCCATCGCCGGCGCCGGTCCGCTGGTCGGCCCCGTGCTGGCCGCGCAGATGGGCTACCTGCCGGGCATGCTGTGGATCCTCGCCGGTGTGGTCTTCGCCGGCGCGGTGCAGGATTTCATGATCCTCTTCATCTCCACGCGCCGTGACGGCCGCTCGCTCGGCGACCTGGTCAAGACCGAGCTCGGCCAGGTCCCCGGCGTGATCGCCCTGTTCGGCACCTTCATGATCATGGTCATCATCCTCGCGGTGCTGGCGCTGATCGTCGTCAAGGCCCTGGCCGAATCCCCGTGGGGCATGTTCACCGTCGCCGCCACCATTCCCATCGCACTGCTGATGGGCGTCTACACCCGCTTCATCCGCCCGGGCCGCATCGGTGAAATGTCGCTGATCGGCTTCGTGCTGCTGATGGCCGCGATCATCTTCGGCGGTGACATCGCCGCCAGCGAAACCTGGGGCCCGCTGTTCACCTTCGACGGCAAGCAACTCACCTGGCTGCTGGTCGGCTACGGCTTCGTCGCCTCGGTGCTGCCGGTGTGGCTGCTGCTGGCGCCGCGCGACTACCTGTCCACCTTCCTGAAGATCGGCACCATCGTCGGTCTGGCCATCGGCATCGCCATCGTCGCACCCAACCTGCAGATGCCGGCGCTCACCAAGTTCATCGACGGCAGCGGCCCGGTATGGTCCGGCAGCCTGTTCCCCTTCCTCTTCATCACCATCGCCTGTGGCGCGGTATCCGGCTTCCACGCGCTGATCTCCTCGGGCACCACGCCCAAGCTGCTCGACAACGAGAAGAACGCCCGCTTCATCGGCTACGGCGGCATGCTGATGGAGTCCTTCGTGGCGATCATGGCGCTGGTGGCCGCCTCGGTCATCGAGCCGGGCATCTACTTCGCGATGAACAGCCCGGCCGCCGTGATCGGCAAGACCGCCGAAAGCGCCGCCCAGGCGATCTCCCAGTGGGGCTTCGTGCTGACCCCCGACATGCTGCTGCAAACCGCCCAGGACGTCGGCGAGAAGACCATCATCTCCCGCGCCGGTGGCGCTCCGACGCTGGCCGTCGGCATGGCCCACATCCTCTCCAACGCCCTCGGCGGCAAGACGATGATGGCCTTCTGGTACCACTTCGCGATCCTCTTCGAGGCCCTGTTCATCCTCACTGCCGTCGATGCCGGCACCCGAGCCGGCCGCTTCATGCTGCAGGATCTGCTCGGCACCTTCGTGCCGTCGATGCGCAAGATGGACTCCATCTTCGCCAGCCTCGTCGCCACCGCCCTGTGCGTGGCCGCCTGGGGCTACTTCCTGTACCAGGGCGTGGTCGATCCGCTGGGCGGCATCAACACCCTGTGGCCGCTGTTCGGCATCGCAAACCAGATGCTCGCCGGCGTCGCGCTGACCCTCGCCACCGTGGTGCTGTTCAAGATGAAGCGCCAGCAGTTCGCGTGGGTGACGATGGTACCGACGGCCTGGCTGCTGACCTGCACGCTGACCGCCGGCTGGCAGAAGATGTTCCACGAGAATCCGAAGATCGGCTTCCTTGCCAACGCCCACAAGTACCAGGCAGCCCTCGACAAGGGCGAGATCCTTGCCCCGGCGAAGAACATCGACCAGATGCACCAGATCATCACCAACAACTATGTGGATGCCACCATGTCCGGCCTCTTCATCCTGCTGGTGGTGGCCATCGTGATCTATGCCATCCCGGCCTGCCTGCGCGCCCTCAACACCAACAAGCCGACCACGCTCGAAACGCCTTTCGAGCCGCTGCCGGCCAAGTAAGGACGCTACCGTGTTCTCCGACCTCGCCCGCGTAGGCAAGTATCTCGGTCAGGCCGCCCGCCTGATGGTGGGCATGCCCGACTACGACACCTACGTGCAGCACATGCGCCTCAACCACCCGGACAAGCCGATCATGAGCTATGAAGCATTTTTCCGGGAACGCCAGGAGGCCCGCTACGGCGGCGCCGACGGGCGCCCCGGGCGCTGCTGCTGAACAAGGCGCGCGTCATCTTCGGCCGGCAAGCCCGCCTCTGCGGGTTTCCGGCCGATTTTTCATTGAATCCCGACCATGACCAATCCCCTCGCCATTCCCCGCCCGCCGATCCGCGCCACCATCCTCACCGGCTTCCTCGGTGCCGGCAAGACCACCCTGCTCAACCGCTACCTGAACAGCGCCAACCATAAGAAAATCGCCGTACTGGAAAACGAGTTCGGAGCCGTCGGCATCGATGGCGGACTGATCGCCGGCTCACCGGCCGTCGAGGTCGTCGAGCTCGCCAACGGCTGCATCTGCTGCAGCGTGCGCGGCGAACTGAGCGCCTCCCTTGCCGACCTGGCCGACCGCCGCGACCGCGGCGAGCTGGAATTCGAACACCTGGTCATCGAAACCACCGGCCTCGCCGACCCCGCCCCGGTGGCGCAGGCTTTCTTCGTCGACGAAGGGGTGCGCGAACGCTACGAGCTCGACGGCATCCTCACCGTCGTGGACGCGGTGCACGTCCACAAACAGCTCGACGAGAACCGCGTCGCCGCCGCCCAGATTGGCTTCGCCGACCGGGTGCTGCTGACCAAGACCGAACTCGTCACCCCCGCCGAACTGGAAGCCGTGGAAACCCGCCTGCGCCGCATCAACCTGCGCGTGCCGGTCGCCCCTGTTCCGACCGACGCCGATGAAGTTGCAGCCCTGTTCGCCCTCGACGCCTTCGTGCTCACCGACGTACTGGAACGCACGCCGGGCTTCCTGTCCGACACGACGCCCAGCGGCCTGCGCCGCGGCGGAGCCGAGCGCCAGCCCTTCGTGCGCCACGACGACGACATCGCCTCGCTGGTGCTGCACCACGCCGGCGAGGTGGACGTGGGCCTGATGGGCAGCTTCGTCGAAGAGCTGCTGCTCAAGAACGGCAACGACATGCTGCGCTACAAGGGCATCCTGGCCGTGCGCGGCGAAGACAAGCGCCTGGTCTTCCAGGGCGTGCACCGCATCACCGGCTTCGACTACGGCCGCCCGTGGGAGGCAGGCGAAGCACGCGAGACCACCATCGTCATCATCGGCCGGCGCCTCGACAGCGCCGCCATCGAGGCCGGCTTCCGCCTCGCCTGCCGCTGACGGATGGGGCCGCACATGCTGGCCCCATAATTGCTAAAGCTCTCCGACAACAACAGATACCCCCGGAGAGTTCAATGACCGTTATCGCCCTCAGCGAAGACCTCGTCGATTTCGGCGACCTGCCCGCCAACGTCAACGCCCTGCTGCAACAGGGCGTCGCCGTCCACTCCAGCGACCCGGCCCGCGCCCGTGCCTTCTTCCGCACCGCCATCGAAGTGGCGCCGGACGTGCTGCCGTCCTACCGTTGCCTGTTCAAGCTGCAGAACAAGCTGCGCGATTTCGACTCTGCCTATGAAACCGCCGTCACCGGTCTCGCCCGTGCCGCTGCCCAGGCTGAACTGGGCACGGACTGGTCCGGCTGGACCGGCGCCGATCTGGTCGCTGCCCAGCACACCTCCGGGCGCTTCCTGCTCCAGTTCCTCAAGGCGCTGGCCTTCATCCAGCTGCGCCGCGGCAACGAAGACGCCGCTGCTGCCGCCCTCGCCAAGCTGCAGGAACTCGACCCCGAGGACGGCATCGGCGGCTCGGTCATCGCCGCCCTCCTCGCCCACCGGGAACCGGCATGAGCGACACCAACGGCAGTCAGGAAGCCGACAAAACCGTCTTCTCGGTTTCGGAAACGACACACCGCGCCCTCGGCCGCCTGCTCATCCTGAAAGTTGGCGGCACCCTCACGGTGCGCCTCACGCCCCACGAAGCGCACACCCTCGCCCTCGCGATGGTCGCGGTGCGCGACGGCAAGAGCGCCGAGACCGAACTCTTCATGAGCCCCATCGCCAGCGACGCGATCTTCGTTGCGCCGGTGGGGGCGAACGGCATCACGGTGGAAACGCCGGGTGGCGCGCAAGCCCTCGACTGGAACACCGTCGGCCAACTCGCCGCGGTGCTGTCACCGGCGGCCGTGGCGAAGTAAGGCTGTCGCCGCCGGACTCGCCTTCAGACGCCTCATCGCGGCTTGATCCATCACCAAGGACAACTCAGCGCACGCTGACGCTGATCCGGTCGTAACGGCCCTGCTCGTCCATCGCCGTGATGTCGACACGGCCGGTTTCAGTCAGGGTTTGGATCAAGGGCTGGGTGGCCGGACGGTGGGCAACCAGTCGTCCGTTGATCAACCAATAAACCGGCCCGCGCTGGCCGCGCAGTTCGAGGCGGATCACCGGCGCCTGGTCGGGGCGCGGGCGTTTGATCACTTCACCGCTACTCAGGCCGACGATGCTCAGGCCGGCGTCCGGCTCGGCCTGCATCCGGCAGCTGGCATCCCATGTCGGCGACTGGGCCCTGGCGCGCAGGTCGGCGGTCAGCCACGGCTCCAGCGCGGTCGGCCAATGCACGGCCTCGACCTTGCGGCGCGGGCGGGTGCTGCACGCTGCCGTAACGCGCAGACCGCTGACCGCGTCGACCTCATAGGTGTAGCGCATCTCGCCGCTGCGCAGCCGGTCCGGAAAGGTCGGCGGCGCGGTGTCGTTGAGCACCCAGGCGATAGCCTGGCGATGGCAGAGCGCCTCGTCCTCCGGCTGGAAGCGCGTGCCGAGCGGCCAGCAGATCTTTTCCTGATGCACGGAAGGCGGCGGCGTCCGGGTCGTGGCCGGCTGGCTATCCACCGCCGAGAAGATATCGATCAGCAGCGGCGCCGCGATGTTGGCACCGAAGAAACCGGGATTCGGCGTGCCGTCCGGGCGGCCGATCCACACACCGACGGTATAGCGATCCGACACGCCGATCGACCAGGCGTCGCGGAAACCGAAACTGGTGCCGGTCTTCCACGCAATGCCGCGGCGGATGCCCGGCCCCTGCTCCACCGCGCGGCCGACCGGCCCGCCGGATTCGAGCACATCGCGGATGATGAAGGCCGCGCCGGGCGACAGCATGCGCTGTTCGACCAACGGTTCATCGGTCCGGTAGCGCGGCTTGCCCGAGACGCCCTCACGAGCGAAGGCCGTGTAGGCGCCGACCAGTTGTTCGAGCGTCGTGCCGGCACCGCCAAGGATCACCGACAGGTTGGGCGCTTCGCCCCTGGGGAAATCCAGCTTCAGGCCGCCACGCCGCAGGGCGGCGACGAAACGGCCCGGCTCCAGCCGGTCGAGCACCTCGACCGCCGGCACGTTGAGGGACTTGCTCAAGGCTTCGGAAACGCTGACCGCCCCGTGGAAGGACTGCTGGAAATTGCCCGGCTGATAGCCGCCGAAGGACTGCGGCACATCGGCAAGCAGGGACTCCGAATGGATCAACCCCTCATCGAGCGCCAGCCCGTACAGGAAGGGCTTGAGCGTCGAGCCGGGCGAGCGTGACGCACGCACCATGTCCACGAAGGCGAAACGATCGGTATCGCCGAAATCGGCCGAGCCCGCATAAGCACGGACCTCCAGCGTTGCGTTGTCCACCACCAGCGCAGCCATCGACACCCGCGGCGGCAAGGCGGCAAGCCGGCTGGTGAGCAGCAGCTCGACGGTCTGCTGGGTCTGGGCGTCGATGGTCGTGTCGATGCGCTGGCGACCGCGTGCCTCCTTGCGCAGCCGCTCGGCGAGCAAGGGCGCAAGCAGCGGATCGCGCGCCGTCTGGGCGATGATCGGCTCCTGCAGCGCATCGCGGATCTCGCCGTCCGGCCACACGCCCGCCATGCGGTGCACAACCTTGTCGCGTGCGACGCGTGCCCGGGCCGGCTGACGATCCGGCCGCAGGCGCGACGGCATCTGCGGCAGCACGGTGAGCAGCGCAGCATCCGCGTGGCTCAGGCGCTTGGCGGGCTTGCCGAGATAAGCCCGGCTGGCCGCCTCAACCCCTTCGAGCACACCGCCCATCGGCGCGTAATTGACGTAGAGGGCGAGGATCTCGTCCTTCGAATAGTGCAGTTCGAGTTGCAGCGCGCGCAGGATCTGCCTGCCCTTGCCAAGCAGCGTCCGCGGCGTCGGCTCGATGATGCGGGCGACCTGCATGGTCAGCGTCGAGCCGCCGGAGACGATGCGCCCATGGCGCAGCCACTGCCACGCGGCCCGCGTCAGCGCCAGCGGATTGACGCCGGCATGCCAGCGAAACCAGCGGTCCTCGTAACGCACCAGCGCCTCGAGATAGAGCGGCGATACATCCGCCAACGCCACCGGATGGCGCCAGACATGGTCGCGGTCCGGAAAGGCACGCAGCGGCGTGCCGTCGCGGGCGACGATGAGTAGCGCGTTCGGCGCATCGCGGCCGGGCACCGGCGGTGGAAACGCGCGGTCGAGCCCGGCCAGCACCAGCAGCGCAAGCAGCAGGCCCCACTGCCAGCGCGGACGGCGTTTCAGCCATCCGCGCCCGGCAATCCACCACGCTGCGCGTTGCGTCATGCCTTACGGTTTGGCCGGCGCTGCGGCAACCGGCTTGTCCTTGCCGTCGCTCACCGTCAGCGTGGCATCGCCAGTGCTAAGGCCATAGACGTCCGGCCGGTACATGTCCTCGGCGTACAGCGGCGGGAAGACGAACTTGCCGGGAGTGACGACGCGCGCCCTGTAGAACAGGCTGAGCTTGCCGTGCAGCCGGGCTGCCACCACGAAGCGGTCATCGCGGAACTCGACGTGCTGGATGCGCGGGTCCTGCATCGCCTCGGCCGGGTTGATGCCCTCTATCGTCGTGCTGCCCATGCCTTCGCCCTGAACGATATTGAGGTTCTCGATCTCCAGGCCGGCCGGGATGTGGTCCACCACCATGCCGGTATTGACCCAGCTGTGCGGATCGACCTTGATGCGCACGATGACCGATTCGCCGACCTTCAGCGTGCGGCTCTTCAGCGGCGTGCCGTCGGCTTCGAACAGGTCACGGCTCAGCGCGATGGCGTCGTCGCGGTTGGCCGGCATCTTCGTCGGATTGCCGCTCAGGCTGAGCTGCAGGTAAAGCTTCTCCTTGTAGGTGTTCCGGATGCGGATGCCGCCCTGCAAGGCCGTTGCCGTCAGCGGCCGGATCAGCGTGCCTGCGCCGTTGATGACTTCGGGTTTGTCCTTGCCGAGCACTTCCGCCGTCCACCCGCCCTCGCCTTCGCCGGCCTTGGTGAAATTGCGGCCAAGCAGGAACAGCGCGAGCTTCTCCTGGGTGCTGGTGTAACGGTTCTTGCCCAGTTCGGCGGCCGCGACGGCAACCAGGTTGTCACGGCCGCCGACCTTCACCTTGTGGCGGTCGAGCAGCGCGTAGGACAGCGCGGCATCGCGCAGCGGGCTGCCGTAGTCGCCCCACCAGTAGCCATTGTCGCGGCTCTTTTTGACACCTTCGGCGAGCGCCGTCTGGGCACGGGTTTCATCGCCCATCAGCTTGAGCGCCAGGCCGAGCTGCGCCAGGGCCAAGCCCGAGTGCGCCTGAGCACGGACCTCGAACATCTGGCGCAGCGTGGACAGCGGCGCCTTGGATTCGCGGGCCAGCACGTAGGCACCATAGGCAAGCACCCCGAAGCGGCCGGAACCACCGAAGCGGTAATCCTGCCAGCCGTTCTCGTTGTAGCTCAGCTTGCCGGTCGGCAGGCCGGCCACGCCTTCCTGCAGATACTTGAGGAGGAATTCCTGGGTCTTCTTCTGCATCGCCTCCGGCACCTGGAAACCCTGCTCGCGGGCATCGAGCAGGAAGTTGCCGACGTAGGCCGACAGCCAGTACTGGTATTCGGACACATTGCCCCACAGGCTGAAGCCGCCGTTCGGCGCCTGCATCGCGCCGAGCCGGGCGATGGCCTTCTCCAGCATGTCTTCCCGCTGCGCGCGGGTGTAGGCCTTGAGCCCGAACAGCCGGGCGCCCTCCTCGTCGATCAGCACATGCGGGTAGGCGGTGCTGGTCGTCTGCTCGGCACAACCGTAGGGATAGGTGAGCAAGCCCTGGATGGCGCCGCGCACATCGATCGGCGCCTTGCTGGAGAGCACCAGGTGCGATTGCACGGTGCTCCGGATGAAGCCACCCAGTTCCGCGTCCTTCACCTCCACCGTTTCGCCCGGCCCGACGGCCAGCAGCTTGAGCACCTGCTGTTGCGGCGTCGCCGCCTGGACCTGCAGGCCGAAGCTGCGCTCCAGCTTGAGGCCGGCGACGCTGCTGACGTGGACCCGCACGTCGGTCAGGCCGAAGGCGTTACCGGCTTCAAGCGGGAAGCGCAGGGTCTGCTTCTGCTGATCCTTGAGGTCCAGCTCGCGCTCGGCGTTCTGGATCTTCAGGCCGTCCGCATTCTCGATACGCACTTTGAGCTTCTGCGCCGCCCCGGACAGGTTGTGCAGGTCGAGGGCGATGGTGGCGTTGTCGCCCACCGTCAGGAAGCGCGGCGTCATCAGCTCGGCCACCAGCGGCGCGGCAACAACCGTCTCCGTCTCGGCATTGCCGAATTTCTCGGGCGCCGCGACCACCGCCATCAGGCGCAGCGTGCCGTTGAAGTCCGGCACGTCGAGGGCGATCTCGGCTTCGCCCTGCGCGTTGAGCAGCACCGGCCCGGAGAACAGATCCACCAGGCGCACCTTCTTGGGCAGGCTCTTGGTCGCCTTCGGCGCGGCATCGCCGCCGAACTTGAGCTTGCCTTTCTGGCCGCCCATCTTCTCGATCAGGCGGCCATACACGTCGTACTGGTCGGCGCCGTAGCGCAGCTTGCCGAAGAAATGACCGTGCGGGTCGGGCGTCGCATAGCGCGTGATGTTGAGGATGCCCACATCGACGGCGGACAGCGTGACCACCGCCTGCTGGCCGGCGGCGCCGGGCGCCTTGACCTTCACCTTGAGGCGCGAGTCCGGCAGCATCTTCTTCGGTGCCTCGAGGCTCACCGCCAGCTTGCGCTCGCCCCGTTCGAGCGGCAGGTGCACCAGGCCCAGGGCCCGCGCCGGGGTGACCTTCTCGCCGGCACTGCCGGGCCGCAGCACGCTGACCGACACATACAGGTCGTGGCGCTTCCACGCCTTGTCCACCGGAATCTCGACCGTCGTGCCATCGAGCGCCACCGGAAGGCGCCTGACCCACAGGGTCTTGTCCGCCTCGACGGTGATCAACGCCTCGCCGGCGTGCGGCGGCGTGATGCTCAGCTTGGCGGTCTCGCCATCCTGGTAGGCCGGCTTGTCGAACTTCAGCGCGACGCGGTCGGGGCGGACGCCCTGGGTTTCGTCACCACGGGCGCTCCAGCCGGCGTAGAAGCGGTATTTCGTCGTCTGCTGCGTGGCTGGATCAGTGATCTCCAGGCGGTAGCGCCCATATTTGACCGGCACGCCGAGCTTGCCGCGTCCGCCATCGGGAATGCTGACGCTCGCGGTGTTCACCAGCTCGTCGGTCTCCGTGAAACCCGAATGCCAGCCGCGCTGGTCGTCGAAACGCCAGTAATAGTCACGGTTCTCGCGGAACAGGCGCACCGGCAGCCCACTGCCAGCGCTCAACTTGCCCTCCGCGTTGGCGCGGATCACCTCGAACTGCGCGATGCTGCCTTCACGGGCGTAGTCTCCGGTGAACAGCGGACGGACCCCCACCAGCACCGGCGCCGGCCACACTACCCGCTCGAAATTGCGCACCACCGGCCGCCCACCGCTCTCCAGCAGGCTCAGCGTGGTCCGCACGGTGTAGGGCGAGCGTTTGTCCTTGGCCGGCGCAAGATCCACGTCGAGCGCCAGCTCACCGTTCTCGTCGAGCTGGGTCTGGTCCAGTTCCACGCGCTGGCGCTGGCTCTCCTCGTTGGTGTCGCCAAACTCGAAACCGGGCAGCTTCTGGGCCAGCGGATTCTTCTGGCGCTCGAAGACGGCAACCCCGAGCAACGGGTTGCCCGCCGCCGGCGCACCGTAGAGGTAAGCACCCTTGACGGCGATGGTCAGCGTGTCGTCCGGCGACACCGTGGCCTGCTTGCTGGCCAGATCGAGCTTCATGCGCTCCGGCAGAAACTCCTCGACGCCGAAACGGAAGCTGGTGGTGGCCAGCTTGTCGGCCGGGTCGGCACGCAGCTCCAGCGTCCATGAACCTGTCGGCGCATCCACCGGCAGCGCGATGCGGTTCTGGTAATAGCCGCCCAGCTTACCGTCCGGCTGCCAGGTGGCAGTGAACTGGCTCTTGCCGTCCGGCCGCCTGAGGATGGCCTGGATCGGCTGCGGTGGCACCGCGCGGCCGTCCACATCCCGCGCCAATACGGACAGATCGAAGCTTTCGCCCGGTCGATACAGGTTGCGGCCGGAGTAGGCAAACAGGCGCACCGGCCGACCGGGCAGGCCCGCAATGTCGTATTCCGAAAGATCCAGCGCCGGCTCCTTGAGCGCAATCAACGAGATCTGCTGGCCGTTACGCGCCAGAATGAGCTTGGCGGCAGCCGGCCGCTCCGCAAAGGGGGCCCGTCCGTTGCTGTCGGTCTCGGCGCGCGCCAGGATCTTGGCGTTCTCATCCATCCAGGCCACCTCGACCCCGGCCATCGCCTTGCCGGTGGTCAGCGAGCTGACCCAGGCATCGGCACCCTTGGCGAACAGGCGGGTGCTCAGACCGAGATCGCTGACGTAGAAATAGGTGACCTGATAGTCGTAGCGGAAGCGGTTCGGCTGGCTCATCACCGCGATGTAGATGCCGGGCTCGCGGAGCGCCTTGATGTCCTCGACGGGAAGGAAGGTGACGTTGCGCTTGTTGGGCTTCTGCTCGGTCAGGAAGCGGCCGACGAAAACGCTGTCGGTCAGCTTGTGCAGATCGTCGAGCGACCAGCCGGCGACCGCCCCCTTGAGATCGGTCGCGCGCCAGTCCTCATCGCCGTCGTATTCCTCATCGTAATCGTAGCCGTCGTTGTTCTGCTGGCGCTTGCCCCGCTGTGGACGCGGCCCGCTGATCACCTTGTCGAGGAAGCGCGGTAATTGGTCCGGCTTCACGCGGAGGAACTGGACATCCACCTCCGGCACATTGACCGTGACCACCGGCAGGCCGCCGTTCTGCTTGGCCGGCAGCACCATGCCACGACTGGCGAAGTAATAGGCCGGCGAGACGACGGCCGTGACCACCGAGTAACTGCTCGCATCCGCCAGCGTCTGGCCGGCCTTCGATGGCAACCCCGCCGCCACGCGCACCACGTAACGGGTTTGCGGCTTGATGTGCGGGAAATACAGGATGCGCGGGTTGTCCCCCACCACCCAGGCGCCTTTCACCAGCTTGCCGCCGTCGATGGCCACATCCGCCGGGGCCGTACTGACCTGCGGATTGCCGCTGCCGGGCGTGCCCTCGCCCTGATTGTCGGCGTCCTCGTCGTCTTGAGTGTGCGGCTTGGCCTCGCCCGTGCGGGGCGGCATCTCGAACACCTGGATCGCCCCGTCGTAGTCCCGCCGCGCATCCATCGGATGCGTGAAGCTCAGCGCCAGCGCCGGCGAGCCCTCGAAGTCGCGATTGGCGAAATCCGCAATCTGGAACGGCCCGTCCACAGACTCCGCCTCATCGGCCTGCTGCGTCTTGGCGACGAACACACCCGCCGCAGCGAGCGCGGCAAGGACCAGCAGCAAGGGCACCAGCCCGAAACCGCGACGCGATAGATGACGCAACATCGACCCCTCCCTCGAACCCACTCAATCAGAGCGCGCATCATGACAAGGGATGTATATTCCATCAACATTGATCATCAATAAAACCCGCGGCTGAATCCTTGCGGGAGCAACATCAAATGTTGCCGGCGCCTCCGTCGATGTTGACGGCCGCGCATTCGATGCAGGCGGCTCAATATGTCATGCGTCGCTGTCCACAAAGCAAGTTGACGTCGCAACATGAATCCATGCTGAGTCAACACGCTATACGGCGACCTCAATAATTGATGTTCACCGCCGAACACAAAGCATCAGGGTATTGAATACTCAATATCGATACCGGAGAACTCAATGCGCTGAAGCGCGCATTCAATGCAGTGGCGCCAGGATCGAATGTTCACCCGGCAACGTGCTTGCGTGCCGGGTGAACGAAGCATGTGGTCAGCTGCTATCAAGAAGTTGCCGAGCGCTCAATGATCAAGGGAGTGGCAACATGAATATTTCAGCCATCACTCCTTGATGTGCACGGCCCTCTCCTCACGCCACCTCGTCTGAATCGCTTCCATTAGTTCCCGCAGCTCCCCCGCAATCATCGCGCAGGCCCACAGGTAGTGCTCCTGACAATCTACATCCATGCGCCGGAAGACATCCCCTGCGTTGCCATGGGTCATCGCAAGGAGCGCTTGTAGTTGAGCCTGTCGTGCGGTGAGTTGATCGGTGAGGGCGAGCGCGTCAGCCGTGCTGGCAAAAACATAAATCGGGCTCGCGGGGGCGGGAAAGCGCATCGGCGTGCTCATGCGGTGGCCCTCCTCGTCACGTGCGACGAATGAGCTGAATGTGAAGCGAAAGAAACAGATGCAATCGGCACGCGCACGTCTGCGCGCCCTTCGGCGTGAATTGTCATGAGGTGTTACTCCTTTGCTGCGGTTTGCATCTCCGCCACCCCTTCCTACGGGGGCGGCGGAACCGTGCGGGGGTAGGAATACCGGGCAAAGGAACCGGCCAGCCTTGCGGCTGCCCCGCACGGCCCGCCATTGGACAGGCGCAGCCATGCTCCGACAAGAAAAAGCCGCGTCGAAACGCGGCCTTCATCGGCCTTTGCAATCCGGGTTCCTACACCCGATCACCATTGTTTAGGTGACGCGGTGGAGTATCGATCCGGTGGTGGAGGAGCGTCAAGTGGAACGATTAACGGAGAGTGGTGGAATGCTTGGCGGATAAGCGCGCGAGTGACGCAGTGCATAGTGGAACTGGAGGAAGAAATGCCATTCTGCTGAAATCTGCAAGCATAAGAGTCGAGCGGATCGTGACATGGTGGTGACGGCTTTCTGCCGATGCCAGTACCACGACGTACCGACTACTACCTCAGATAGATCCAGACTTGCGCGCGAAAATGTGGAAAGACGTAGACGACAACACGTGTTTTTTGGTAAGCACTGCTTTTAAAACAAGGGCTTGAATTCGTTGGTGAGCTTAGACGACTATCGCATAAGCTCTACGTGACAGTCGTCTACTTTACGTTAGGCATAGAGAGACTCAATACCAGAGGAGCGTTTATGAATATGGTCCCAGTTTCATCCTCCAACCTCAGAGCGGTTGGCTACGATGCGGCAAGTCAAACACTCCGTATCGCCTTCATCAGCAGCGGCGTTTACGAGTATTCCGGTGTCCCCGCATCAGTCCACGCAGGCCTTATGGCCGCGAGCTCGCACGGCTCCTACTTCGACGCCCATATTAAGAAAGGGCCTTATCGTTACCGCAAGGTTGGCTAGTTTTCTGGCCCAACAATCCGCTCCAGCCGACCGTCAAAAAGTTGCGCTTTTTGTCGTCGGCTGAGTTTTCACCTTTGGGGCCAACACATGTCTCTAGCGTCATCGGGTCACAGTAGTCCTTACATTGCGGCAGTGCATAGCGCACTCCTCTCGTTTCAAATGCTGGAGGAGGCACTAAAGATCTACATTGGCTTGTCCTACGAAATCATCGGAAAATCTGTTCCACCGCCCGTCGTCTTTCGCTTCGACAAGGACAAGATTCTGAATGCACCACTTGGACAGCTGATCAAGATGATCTCTGAAGTGAAAGACGATGACGAGTTAATAAATGAGCTTCGCGCCATCGTAAAATGGAGAAACTTTTGCGCACATAACGCGTTCGCGCACGAGTTTTTGAATAGGGCGAGCAAAAGCGACTTTACGCCGCACGACGAAAAGGACGTAATGACCGTCTCAATCCATTCCGCCAAGCTTGTCGAGCGTCTCGGCACAGAGTTGCTCTCGCTTCGAGAAGTGCACCGTACTGTGTGCCCGGAAAATTCACGAGCGTAGAGTCCTTGGCCCCTAAGAAGCTCTAACAAAAAGACCAATTCCCCCCTGTTCACGATGGTCGAATTTCGTTAACCTCGGCCTTGTTTCTTTGAATAGAGGACATGGCCAAAGCACTTCTCGACGACGATCTGTGGGCCTTGATCGAACCGTTGCTACCTCCCGCCAAGCCCCGTCGGAACAAGTATCCGGGGCGCAAGCCGCTCGATGATCGAGCGGCTCTGACAGTCTTGCGGGAAATTGTTGCTGTTCGCTTGCACGTTGATGGGTGCTCTTCCAATGATGGTCCACTCAAGGTCGTGCCAGGCTCCCACATCCATGGGCGGACCGGCCACGACACCGCCCTCGCCCTGCGCGATACCCTCGGCGAGGTGGTTTGTCCCGTTGGCCAGGGCGGTGCTTCGCTCATGAGTCCGTTGCTGCTGCACTCTTCCTCAAAGGCCACAGGTCAAAGCAGGCGCAGGGTTCTGCATTTCCTGTTCGCCCCTCGTTCATTGCCCTTCGGGCTGCGGTGACGTAATGCCGTCTAATCAGCGGACCAGTGATCAAGGAGGCAAGTGACTCAGTGCATAGCCGAATTTGAATGGGAACCCAATAATTCCAAAAACATATCCATTCAAACCTTATTGCACTCATGGACGACAGACAGTTCGATGCCCTGGTCAGCAGACTGGAGGGGCAGGCCCAGCAGAATCCCGGCCTCTACAAGCTCAAGGTATTGCTGCTGGCCGCGCTGGGTAATGCCTACATTGTCGTGATGCTGCTGGCGATCATCGCGGTGTTGGTGGGGCTGTGCGCTTACATCATGGTGCTCAAGGCCATCGGCGTGAAGCTGATCATCATCGCCGGGTTCTTTCTGTGGATGGTGCTCAAGGCGCTATGGGTCAAGATCGAACCTCCCAGGGGTACGCCGGTCGATGCGGCACAGGCGCCCGAACTGTTTGCCATGGTCGATGGATTGCGCCGGCAGTTGGGCGCCCCGCCCTTCCATCACGTGCTGATCACCGACGATTTCAATGCCGGGGTCGTGCAGTCGCCGCGTCTGGGCGTCTTCGGTTGGTCACGCAACTACCTCCTGCTCGGCCTGCCCTTGATGAAGACGCTGACGCCCGACCAGTTCAAGGCCGTGCTCGCCCACGAGTTCGGCCACCTGGCCAAGGGCCACGGGCGCGTGTCGAACTGGATCTACCGCCAGCGCTTGCGCTGGAGCCGCCTGCTGCATGCGCTGGACGCCGACGATAGTTGGGGCAGCCTCCTGTTCAAGCCCTTCCTGAACTGGTTTGCCCCCTTCTTCAGCGCCTATACCTTTCCGATGGCTCGGGACAACGAGTATCAGGCGGATGCCACTGCGGCAAAGCTCACCTCCTCACAGACCGCCGCAGAGGCGCTTACGAGCGTCAATGTGGTGGGCAGTTTCCTCGCAGAAAAGTACTGGCCCGGGATTCACCGACACGCCGACGAGCATCCGCAACCCAGCTTTGCGCCGTATTCCGGAATGGGCCACGGAGTCTCCACAGAACTCGACGAGGCGTCGGCCAAAGCGTGGCTGCAGCGGGCCATGGTTCAGCAGACGGGCTCTGCCGATACACACCCGGCACTGACCGACCGCCTCAACGCGCTGGGAGAATCCCCACGCCTGCAACTGCCGCATGCGGGTCACACCGCGGACCGACTCCTGGGCAGCATGCTGGAGATCGTGACGGAGAACTTCGACCAGCGCTGGCGGGACGCTGTTGCGCCATCCTGGGAGGAACGCCATCGGGAAGTGCAGGACGGTCGCCATCAACTGGCCGAACTCGATGCCCGTGCCGACGCAGGCGCCGAGCTGACTGTGCAGGAGGCCTATGATCGCGCGAACCTGACCGAGACCATTGGCCACAACCCCGATGACGCGCTGACCCAGTTTCAGGCCCTGCACGAACGCGTGCCTGACGACGCATTGGTCTGCCTCTCCCTCGGCACCCGTCTCCTGAATCGGAACGATGCCAGCGGCTGCGCGTTGATTGAGCACGTCATGCGCCTGGATGAAAACGCAACCGCAGACTGCTGCGAGTTGCTGCGTGACTATCATTGGCGCAATGACCGCCAGGACGAAGCCCATGCGTGGCATCAGCGTCTGGTCGAACGCGTCACCCTGCAGGAAGCCGCCGCCAAGGAGCGCAATGAGGTATCAATCGGCGACCGCTTCGAACGCCATGGCCTCGCCGAAGACGATCTGGCCACCCTGCGCAGCGCGCTACGGAGCATCCCCGGTCTTCGCAAAGCCTACCTGGTCAGGAAACGGGTCAAACATCTCCCGCACTCCCCTTGCTTCGTCTTCGGCTTCAAGACGTCCCGGTGGTTTCAACTGCACAGTGAGCGCCGTAGCAAGGAGGTCTTGCGGCTGATCCAGGAGTCCGTCAGCTTCCCCGGAGAAACGATCCTCATCAACCTCGAAGGCAATAACAGCCGGTTCGGCCGCAAATTCAGCTGGATGCGTGGAGCACGGATCCTGTGATGCAGCAGCGCTGCCTGATGGTCTGCCACGAGGCGGAATCATGATGATTGCCATGCGTCGTCTGGCTGCTCTTGCGTTTGCGCTGGCCGTCTCGACCTCGACCTGGTCCGCTGACTTGACGGGACAGTGGGACTTGAAAATCGAAGATAAAGACCACCGCGTCATCACCACGCTTGTCATCGAATTTACAAACGAGACGGCGCGGTCCTGCATCGCCGGAGGCTGGCGGCGTGTGAACGTCGTGTCCGCCAGCACGAAGGATGCGGATTTCTATCCCGTGTCGGATCCACAGTCCTTCCGCATCAAGGACGGCCAGCTGACGATCGGACGCAACCAGATATGCGACAACTATCTGAGGCTGCAAGGCCCTCTCAATGGCGAATCGGCTCGCGGCGACTATTACGGCTTTAGCATCGGCGGCTCATGGCCGCGGGGCTTCTTCACGCTGGACAGGAGAGGGGCTGCCAAGTGACCTCCTCCTCCGCCCTTACAGTACTCAGGCAATATCAGCCTTCAAGATCATGCGAGCGACATTGCAGCATCTCCATGGAGCCCAACCCATAAATGAAACGACTGCTTCTTCTCGCCGCATTAACGCCTTTTCTTACAGCCTGCGTTGGTGCAGGGGGAATCTCAAGTCAGACAGAAACACCAAAGCGCGCAACGCTGGCGAAGAGTCGCGGCAACATCGTCCTTCTGGCGCCCAATACAAGTGCCCCTACCACGGACAAGACTGCCGTAAGGAAAGGCTGGATCGCATCGAACCCCGAGGTGAATTGGAGCGTTGGATCTACAACAAGGATGTGGCCTGGACCGGCGTACTTCTATTTGCCGTGATCGTACCTATTCCACTTCTCGTTCCGGTTGGACATGACCACTTGGCGATCGACTTCCGCAACGATGTTCTTGTGAATATCGAGGCAAGGAGTCAAGTGAGCAGGCTGGCGTTTTGTGCCATGCCACTTCTTATTCCGCATGCAAACGGCTGTGAAGCTACAATGCCCCCTGCAGACGGTGAAATTGAAAAGCAATTCATCGACCCAAACGGGACCCCGCTCGTTGAAATCGTTCCCAAGCACTGATGCGATTTCGGCCATTTTAGCCGGGCTTGGTCAAGCCTCGCCAGTTTGCGGCCACCCACTCAAATTCAACGTTGTCCCCATGAACCGAGAGAACCATCATGCGCAAGGTAGTCCTCCTTTTTTCGGCCCTTCCAGTTTTCGTCACAGGCTGCACCACATTAATTACACTCAGTGAAGCCGAGACAAAGAACAAGATTTACTCCGGCACAATAAGACAAGCTGACCTAAAATGCGGCCACGGCACTTGTTTTGACTTTCCATTTTCGCTGATTGCCGACACCGCACTATTACCTGTGACAATCCCTTGGACAGTCTTCAATCTGGCAAGTGGCGACGCGACATCAAACAGCGAAGATGCAAAAATGATCACAACGCCCCCTTCGCAAAAATAATCCTCGTACGGAGCAGTGCTGCACCGCCAACAGCTATCTGCGTCCGTCGTGAGTGCTCTCGATGCATACCGATCCGCAGTCCAGAAGCGGTAATTAACGTGGCAGGCCATTGTCGGGTTGTTGTCGTGCCGCTGTCGGCATGCTGTCGTTCTCAATTCATGCGCTTTCCGGAACACTGGAGGCTGTGAAATCAAGGAGTCTCCATGCTTGTCCAAAAACTCAGGCTGCAACGCGGCTGGTCGCAGCAGCAACTTGCTGAACTCAGCGGCCTCAGTGCACGAACCATTCAACGTATTGAAGGCGGTCAGACTGCAAGCGCTGAAGCGTTTGGGAAGGCCACTGTGAGCATCTGGCGGGCTACCTGAACGAAGCATGTTGCCGCCGTCTCTTGAGAAGCTGCAGAGCGCTCGATGATCAAGGGAGCGGCAACATGAACATTTCCGCCATTACTCCTTGATGTGCACTGCCCTCTCTTCACGCCACCTCGTCTGAATCGCTTCCATCAGTTCCCGCAGTTCCCCCGCAATCATCGCGCAGGCCCACAGGTAGTTCTCCTGACCATCCGCATCCATGCGCCGGAAGACATCCCCCGCGTTGCCATGGGTCATTGCCAGAAGCGCCTGCAACTGGGCCTGTCGTGCGGTGAGTTGATCGGTGAGGGCGAGCGCGTCGGCCGTGCTGGCAAGCACGTAAATCGGACTCGCGGGGGCGGGAAAGCGCATCGGCGTGCTCATGCCGTGGCCCTCCTCGTCACGTGCGACGAATGAGCTGAATGTGAAGCAAAAGAAACAGATGCAATCGGCACGCGCACGTCTGCGCGCCCTTCGACGTGAATGGTCATGAGGTGTTACTCCTTTGCTGCGGTTTGCATCTCCGCCACCCACTTCTCACGGTGGGCGGCGGAACCGTGCGGGGGTGAGAATACCGGGCAAAGGAACCGGCCAGCCTTGCGGCTGCCCCGCACGGCCCGCCATTGGACAGGCGCAGCCATGCTCCGACAAGAAAAAGCCGCGTCGAAACGCGGCCTTCATCGGCCTTTGCAATCCGGGTTCTCACGCCCGATCACCATTGTTTAGGTGACGTGGTCGAGTATCGATCCGGTGGTGGACGGGCGTCAAGTGGAATGATTGATCGGGCTTGGTGGGGCAGTCGGAGGGGAGGTGCGAGTGACGCAGTGCATAGTGAAACCGACAGGAGAAATGCCATTCTGCTGAGAATCAGCAGACGTAAGAATTGGGTAGATGATAACGGCCTATGGTCACCTGTTACTGACGCCTATACGACGACGATGCGCCAGCAACGCCCCACGGATGAGTCTAGTTCCATATACGTGGAAAGACGTAGACGACAATACGTGAGGGTTTTCAGTGATCGATATTCGTGAAAATAAGGACTTGAATTGGTTTGGCAGGCCTCTTAAATGAACAACTTTCCCACCATCACGACTCCAAGACTCATCCTCCGAGACTTCAATGAAACTGATGCAGCAGCTATTTTTGAGCTGTTCTCTGATGATCGGGTAACAGAGTTCTACGATTTCGGCACATTTTCAAATGTCGAACAAGCAAACAAGCTCATAGCGGCAAATATCCGCCGCAATGCGGTACAAGACGGAAGCAGTCTCAGGTGGGCAATTTGTTTGGCAGACACCCCAGAACGTGTCATAGGATCTTGTGGTTTTCACTCGACCAACCGGAATTTTCATTCCATCGAGATCGGGTACGACCTCCGCCCAGATCACTGGGGGAATGGCTATGCTTTTGAGGCTGTTTCACAGATGCTGAGCTTCTGCTTTTCGAGCCACATCCCCTTTCATGTCAATCGAGTTTCCGCCACAACCGATCTGGACAGTCGAAAATCAATCGCCCTATTGAAAAGAATAGGCTTCTCTGAAGAAGGAGTTCTTCGCCAATATGGGTTCTGGAAAAATCAATTTCACGACGTTCGATTGTTTTCTTTTCTACGTGAGGAATGGGAGAAAAATGAGAGATTCACCTGACTCTTTCTAAGGACTTCCCTGCCAATGGATTTCACACCGCGCTCGCGATGCACGGACAATCGGCACCGCCCAACAGATCTTTATCCCCCTTGAACACAATCAATCCCCAATGCACATATTCAAAGATGGTCGCGCCCCCCTCCTAGAGTTTCTTCGTAATCTAATGCCACAGGCGGCGCTTCTCTCATTTGCTCTTGTCGCGGGATACAAGCTTCAGCCGACATGCTGCTATCTAGAAAATGCACAACAAACCACGATTTTCTTTTGCTTTCTCGCCGTTTGGTTAGCAGCAGCATGGGCAAATTCGTCGCTCTTTATTGAGAAGTACCTCATATCGGTTAGGCGTATCGCTCGTGCATCGAGACTGCTTGTTCGGCTAGGTGTTACCGGCCGTCGTAATCTCAGAGCTCTTCTTGCTTATGCACTACGCAAACAACGCATAGTTTTTGTCGAAGCGGTCGTTGTCTTCGTCGTGGTGGAGTTTGGCTTAGTCGCTGTCACCGTGTCAGCAATCAGTTCTGCTACAGCGCTACTGAAGCTCCTACATGGCCAACATCCATGAAGGCTTGTGACACTGGACCTGTTTTAACAAGAATGCGGCCCCGGGGAACGATTCAACCCCTCACTTGACCTCCGCCGCATCCCATGATGAATCATCCCTTGACCCTCACGCCACGTCAGCCCTCAGCCTTGTCGTACGCATGAACCGGAGAGCATTCGATGCTGCTTAAAGTGGGCGATCTCGCCAGGCGTTGCGGACTCACCGTCCGGACGCTGCATCACTACGACGCCATCGGCCTGCTTGCCCCGTCTGCGCGTTCCGAGGCCGGTTATCGCTTGTATGACCGGGACGACATCGCAAGGCTGCATCAGATCCAGGCTTTGCGTCGTTTCGGCCTGTCCCTGGCCGATATCGGGGCTGTACTGGCAAGGCCCGACTCCTCGCTTGCGTCCATCGTGCAGCAGCAGATCGGCATGCTCGACACGCAGATCGAGCAGGCGATGGACTTGCGCAGCCGCTTGTCCCGCTTGCAGGATCAGTTGCGGCGGGGCGATGAGCCGGAACTTGCCGAATGGCTGACGACACTGGAAAGGATGACCATGTACGACAAGTATTTTTCGCAGGACGAACTCGCCCGTCTGCCCCTCTACCAGGGCGGCAAAACGGCGGAGACGGAATGGCGGGGCTTGGTGGATGAGGTGCGTGCGCTGATGGCGCGCGGGATCGCGCCACAGAGCGACGAGGCGCAGGAGGTATCGAAGCGCTGGATGGCGATGGTCGAGCGCGATACGGATCGGGACCCGCGCCTGCTGGCAAAACTGAACGCGATGCATCTCAACGAGCCTTCAGTGCAAGCCCAGACCGGCATCACGCCGGAACTGATGGCCTTCGTGCTGCAGGCGAATGCGGAGAGCAAGCTGCGCATCTACGCCAAGTATCTGTCGCCCGAAGAGTTCGCCTTCATGCGCGAGCACTACGGCAAACACACTTACGAGTGGCCTGAGCTGATCGGGGCGCTACGCGAGCACATGGAGCAAGGCAGCGCGCCCGACACCCCGGCGGTGCAGCAGCTGGCCCTGCGCTGGCTGTCCTTTTTCCGCTCCTATGCGGGCGATAACCCGGAAACCCACGCCAAGATCCGCCTGGCCCATGAGAAGGAGCCGGAGCTGATGGCGGGCAGCCTGATCGATGCGACGCTGCTGGGCTTCGTGAAGGATGCCATGGCCCACCTCAAACCCCGCTGACGGGTTCGCGCATGGGCCATCCGCAGCGCGGATGTGCCTGTCGCACGCCCTATACAGCAGGCGAAGCGCGGTGCCTGTGGTATTTTTGCGGCCTTCGTCGCGCCAAGCCCGGCGCGCGCAACTCCGGCGGCCCCTGCGCCGCCCGCCGTAACACACTGCACCATGAACGAAACTCCGGATCTTTTCGATTCCCTTCTGCCGGAGGCCGACGAGCCGCCGGCACCGCCGCCGCCCCCCGCGGCCCCCTTGCAGGGCAGCGACGACGCCCTGCCCCTCGATCAATATGCCGAGCGTGCTTACCTTGCCTACGCGATGAGCGTGGTGAAGGCCCGCGCGCTGCCGCAGGTGGAGGACGGCCTCAAGCCGGTGCAGCGCCGCATCCTGTTCGCGATGAACGAGATGCGCCTGTCGCCGACCTCCAAGCACGTGAAGTCGGCCCGCGTGGTCGGCGACGTGATCGGTAAGTACCACCCCCACGGCGACAGCAGCGTCTACGACGCGATGGTGCGGGTGGCCCAGGATTTCTCGCTGCGCTATCCGCTGGTGGATGGCCAGGGCAACTTCGGCTCCCGCGACGGCGATTCCGCAGCGGCGATGCGTTACACCGAATGCCGCCTGACGCCGATTGCCGAGCTGCTGCTGTCGGAGATCGACCGCGGCACGGTGGATTTCCGCCCCAACTACGACGGCGCATTTGAAGAGCCGCAGCTGCTGCCGGCCCGCCTGCCCTTCGTGCTGCTCAACGGCGCGTCCGGCATCGCGGTCGGCATGGCCACCGAAATCCCGTCCCACAACCTGCGGGAAGTGGCCGACGCGGCGATCCACGCCATCGAGCATCCGGCCGCCAACGTGGCCGACCTGATGCAGCACATCAAGGGCCCGGACTTCCCCGGCGGCGGCCAGCTCATCTCGCCGGCGGCGGACATCCGCCAGGCTTACGAGACGGGCCGTGGCAGCCTCAAGCTGCGTGCGCGCTGGGTGATCGAGGATCTGGCCCGTGGCCAGTGGCAGCTGGTCGTTACCGAGCTGCCGCCGGGCGTGTCGGCGCAGAAGGTGTTGTTCGAGATCGAGACGCTGACCAACCCGCAGCCCAAGACCGGCAAGAAATCCATAGACGCCGACCAGGCCCAGCTCAAGGCGCTGATGCTCGGCGCCCTCGACCGGGTGCGCGACGAGTCGGGCAAGGACGCGCCGGTGCGGCTGGTCTTCGAGCCGAAGAGCCGCAACCAGGACGTGGCCGAGTTCGCCAACCTGCTGCTGTCCCACACCAGCCTGGAAACCTCGGCGTCGATCAACCTGGTGATGATCGGCCTGGACGGCCGGCCGGGGCAGAAGAACCTGGCCGACATCCTGCACGAATGGGGCCGCTTCCGCGTCATCACGGTGCGCCGCCGCACCGGGCACCGCCTCGGGCAGGTGAACGACCGCATCCACATCCTGGAAGGCCGTCACATCGTCTTCCTGAACATCGACGAGGTGATCCGCATCATCCGCGAGTCGGACGAACCCAAGCCGGCGCTGATCGCCCGTTTCGACCTGTCCGACCGCCAGGCCGAGGACATCCTGGAAATCCGCCTGCGCCAACTGGCCCGCCTCGAAGGCATCAAGATCGAGCGCGAGCTGGCCGAGCTGCGCGGCGAGAAGTCCGAGCTGGAAGCCCTGCTCGCCGACGAGCACAAGCTGCGCAAGCTGGTCATCAAGGAGATTCGCGCCGACGCCACCAAGTACGGCGACGCGCGCCGCACGCTGGTGGAAGAAGCCGCCCGCGCCGGCGTGACGCAAACCGTGCTCGACGAGCCGGTGACGGTGATCGTCTCCGAAAAGGGCTGGGTGCGCTGCCGCAACGGCCACGGCGTGGATCTGGCCAACGTCAGCTTCAAGGACGGCGACCGCCTCGGCGCGGCCTTCGAATGCCGCAGCGTGGATGCGCTGATCGCCATCACCGATGGTGGCCGCGCATTGACGGTGGCGGTATCAACGCTTCCGGATGGGCGCGGCAACGGCTCGCCGCTGGCCTCGCTCATTGAACTGCCCAGCGGCAGCAAGATCGCCCACGTGCTGGCCGGCCCGGCCGACAAGCGCGTGCTGCTGGCCAGCACCGACGGCTACGGCTTCATGTGCCGCCTCGCCGACATGACCGCCACCAAGCGCGCCGGCAAGCAGTTCGTGACCATCGACGACAAGGCCAAGCTGCTGGCGCCGGTGCTCTTCGACGATGGCGCCGATCTGCACCTGGCTGCGCTGTCGTCGGACGATCACCTGCTGATCTTCGGCCTCGACCAGATGAAGGAGCTGTCCGGCGGCGGCCGCGGCGTGATCATCATGGGCCTCAATGACGGGCAGACGCTGGCGTCCGTCTGCGTGGCGGGCGAGTCGATCACACTGCTCGCCAGCACGCGAGGCGGCAAGGCGGTGGAGAGCACGCTGCCGAAGAAGGAGTGGGAAAGCTGGATTGGCAAGCGCGCCCGCAAGGGCAAGCAGGCACCGGGACGCTCCCAGGCCAGCGCGCTGCGCGGCGACTGACGGGCTCTCTTCTGCCCCTGTGGGGGCGAATTCATTCGCCCCCACAGCAGTTCCCCGCCCCCACAGTGGCGCCCTGTCCCTACAGCAGTTTCAACGCGCTCAGCAGGCTTTGGCGGTTGATCGGCTTGATGAGCAGTTCGTCGAAGCCGGCGGCAAGGATCGCATTGCGTTCGCTGGGCAGTGCGTGGGCGGTGTAAGCCACGATCAGCAGCTGCGCCCAGGCCGGGGTCTTGCGTAGCTGCGCACAGACTTCCATGCCACTGACGCCCGGCATGCTGATGTCCAGCAGCAAGGCATCCACCGGATGCTCCCGCAGCTGGGCGAGCGCAGCGTCCCCGCTGTCCGCCTCGAACACCTCGCATCCCGCCTGCTTCAGCAAGACGCTGGGCAGCGTGCGATTGATCTTCTGGTCATCGACGATCAGGACTCTCATCGGCTCACACCTGTTCAGGCACGGAATGGGCTGCCAGCGGCAAGCGAACGACAAACTCGCTGCCCTGTTCCGGACGGGACGTGAGGGTCACGTCCCCGCCCATCAGTGTAACCAGTTCCTTGACCAAGGCCAGCCCGAGGCCGGTGCCCTGATGGCGCCGGGTCAGGAAGCCGTCCACCTGGCGGAAGCGCTCGAACACATGAGGCTGCATGTCCTCAGGAATCCCGCAGCCGCTATCCGCCACGGCGATGCGCAGCGCCTCCCCGTCACGCCCGACCTGCACACGTACGCTCCCCCGGTCGGTGAACTTGATCGCGTTGTTCAGCAGGTTATTGAGGATCTGGGCCAGCCGGGTGGCGTCGCAGACGAACTCGGCCGGCACGTCGGGAGCAATGTCCAGGCGCAACTCGAGCCCCTTGTCTTCGGCCGGCGGGTAATGGGTGCGCACGATGCGTTCGAGCAGCGCTTGCAGGTGCTCCTGGCGCAATTCCAGGTCCATCTTGCCGGACTCGATCTTGGCCAGATCGAGGATGGAATTGACCAGCTCGAGCAGATGGTGGCTGCTGTCGAGGATGATGCCGGCAAACTCCTTGTTGGTGTCCTCCGAGGTGTCGCGCAGAAATTCGGCGTACCCCATGATTCCGTTCAGCGGCGTACGCAGTTCATGGGACATGGACGCCAGGAACTCCGACTTCATGCGGTTGGCCGCCTCGGCCTTGATCTGGCTTTCGCGCAGCGCGTCCGAAATTCGATACTGGCGGCTGAGCAGATGGATCGACAGGCCACCGAACAGGAGGACCACCAGCGTCATTCCCCCCGCGTACACCATGTAGCCGCGGCGGCGCTCATGGAACTCGGCCAGCGCCTCGTTCTCGTCCACGCCGACCGCCACCGCCAGCGGATATTCCTTCAGAGCCCGGTAGCTGTAGAAGCGCTTGACGCCATCCGCCACGCTGGTGGAGCGGTAACTACCGCTTGTCGCCTGATCCCATACCGTCATCAGCGGACTGCCCGTGATGTTCTGTCCGACCTCGTTGTTGTCGCCGACACGCCGTGCCCGGACGATGCCATCGCGGCCGACCAGCGAAACCACGCCCCGGTGGCCGAGTTCCACGCCGCTGTAGAAGTCGGAAAAGTAATAAGGATCGACCGAGATCACCACCACGCCGCCGAAGCTGCCGTCCGGCTTGTTGATACGTCGCGTCATCTGGATCGACCACTTGCCCGATGCCCGCCCGAGCACCGGCTTGCTGACGAACAGCTGGTTGGTATCCCGCTCCTGGTGAACACGGAAATGCTCCCGGTCCGACAGGTCCATGACCTTGTGGTTGGGCAGGTTGCTGAGGATGTAGATGCCCTTCTCGTCGATCACCCCCAGCTGGTTGAAGATGCTGCTGATGATCATCCCTTCCCGCACGTACTCGGCGATGTTCACCTTGTCGCCGTATTTCTCGTACTGGAACTTCAGGAAGAGCACCGCCTGATCGACGCTCTTGATCGTGCGGATGGTGTGTTCTTCAAAGGCCCGCGCCAGGTTCAGGTTCTCGGTATTGACCGAACGGATGACCAGTTCCTCTTCCGCTGCCGCCTTGTAAAGGACGGCCCCCCAGATCAGTCCGGTCAGGGCCAGGACGAGCAGCAGGATGGGTGCAAACACACGCACGCGGCGGCCGACGGTAAGCGGAGCGTAAGAAGAAGGCATGGATTCGGGAAGCCAAACGGGTCGCCCGCCGCACAGAAGCGTATCCGGCACCCACGGGCCATGCCGGGGAGCATCGGCAGCCCGCTGGGCGTCTTGAGCACGGCCAACCGCAAAAAAAGCACACGAGGCGCCATTCTACCGGCACGCGAAAGCGGAAGCCTAAAGGTAGAATACTACTTTAGATATATATTGCGACGCTGTTCACATAATTTGGCGTTTCGACGCCTACAAGACTCCAGCCAGCCCCAACAGCCCGTAATGACATTTCACCTGACAGACCGCAACCTGCCCCGCTACCACCTGTTTGGGACACTGATCGTGGTCGTCACCCTGGCGCTCACGCTGGGCGCCAGCTTCCTGTGGATCGGCGTCAACCAGCACCAGCAGAGCATCGACCGCCTGGAGCACGGTTTCGGGATGCAGAAGCAGGAACGCCTGCGCGGCGAGATGGCGGCCGCCATCGGCTACCTGGATTTCGTTCATTCCCGCACCGAGATGGTCCTGCAGGAAGCCCTGCGCGACCGCGTCGACATGGCCATGCAGACCGCCCAGGCGATCTACCAGCGGGAGCATAGGCGTCGCCCCGAAGCTGAAGTGAAGCGTCTCATCGTCGAGGCCCTGCGCCCCCAACGGTTTTACGATGGGCGCGGCTACTTCTTCATCGACGGCCTGGATGGTGAGTGCATCCTGCTGCCGATCGCGCCGGAACGGGAAGGCAGCTCCCTGTGGAACAACCAGGACGACGCTGGCCACTACATCATGCGCGGCCTGGCCGAAACGGCCCGCAACAAGCCGGATGGCGGCTACTCGTCCTACCGTTGGTATTCGCCCGACAATCCCAAAGAGATGTCCGACAAGCTGGCCTACGTGCGCCTGTTCAAGCCCTATGGTTGGGTCATCGGCACCGGCGACTACCTCTACAAATGGCAGGACATGCGCATGCGCGAGGGTCTGGAGCGCCTGCGTGCCTGGAAGTTTGGCGATACCGGCAGCTTCATCGCCATCAGCCAGAACGGCCAGTTGCTGCTCCAGCCCCAATGGCCGGAGTTCGAGGGCAAGCACTTCATGGAAGTCGGCACGCCGGAGGAAAAGAAGGTCCGCGCAGCACTGATCAAGGTCGCCACCGAAGGCGGTGGATTCCTCGAATACCCGTGGCTCAATCGGGCCAGAAACACGACCAGCCTGCGCACTGCCTACGTTCAGGTATACCGCCCGTGGAAGATGATCGTCATCGCCTCGGTGTTCGAGGAGGAGATGCAGGGCACCTTCAACGCCGAACGGGAGGCCACCCTGCAGGCCCTGTCCCGGCAGGTCCCCTTCCTCGCCGCCGCCGCGCTGACCGCCATCATGCTGGCCATCGGCGCATCGGTGCTGTTCTCCCGCTGGATGAGCGGGCTGCTGGGCAATTACCGGCGGGAACTCGACGAGCACAGCCGTGCCCTTGAAAAGCAGGCCCAACAGCTGCGGCTGGCCGGCCACGTTTTCGAGAGCAGCAAGGAGGGCATCGTCATCACCGACCCGGACAGCCGCATCCTCGCCGTCAACCCGGCCTTCTGCGCGATCACCGGCCGCACACCGAACGAGGTCGTCGGACAACGCCCCAACATCCTGGCCTCTGGCGAGCACGACGCCGCCTTCTATCGCGCCATGTGGAAATCCATCCGGGAAACCGGCTCATGGACCGGCGAAATCCGCAACCGCCGCAAGGACGGCGCCGTCTACCCGGAGCTGATCAGCATCAGCTCCGTGCGTGACCCGGCCGGCAAGGTTCTGCACTACGTGGGCACCTTCCTCGACATCACCGAACGCAAGGAGGCCGAGGAGCAGATCCGCCAGCTGGCCGAATACGACCCGCTGACCCAGTTGCCCAACCGAAGCCTGCTCAACAAGCGCCTCACCGACGCGGTCGCGCAGGCTCGTCGGGAAGCCCGGCAACTGGGCGTACTGTTCATCGACCTCGACCGCTTCAAGAACATCAACGACTCCCTCGGCCATCCCATCGGCGACCGGATGCTGCAGGCCGTGGCCGACCGCCTGCGCCACCTGGTGCGGGAGAGCGACACCGTGAGCCGCCTGGGCGGCGACGAATTCGTGGTGGTGCTGACCCATCTGGATGGCCCGTCCCACGTGCTGCCGGCAGCGCGCAAGATCCTTGCGGCCCTCGGCCAGCCCTACTACATCGACGAGCACGAGCTGCAGATCACGCCCAGCATCGGCATCACCCTGTTCCCCGACAACGGCCAGGACGGCGAGACCCTGCTAAAGAACGCCGACACGGCGATGTACCACGCCAAGAACAGCGGGCGTAACACCTTCCAGTTCTTCACCCCCGAGTTCAACGAGTGGGTCATGGAACGCCTGCAGGTCGAAAACGGGCTGCGCCACGCGCTGGCCCGCAAGGAACTGTTGCTGCACTACCAACCGCAGGTGGATCTTGCCAGCGGCACCATCGTCGGCTGCGAGGCGCTGTTGCGCTGGCTGCCGACTGGCGGCGCATTGATCCCGCCGGACCGCTTCATCCCGGTCGCCGAGGAAACCGGCCTGATCCACAGCATCGGCAGCTGGGTCCTCGACGAGGCCTGTCGTCAGCTGCGCGAGTGGGATGCCGACGACGCACGCCCCATCCACATGGCGGTGAACGTGGCGGTGCCCCAGCTCCGCCAGCGCAACTTCGTCGGCCTGGTGCGCGACACCCTGCAGCGCCACGGCCTCAGCCCCCAGCGTCTGGAGATCGAGGTCACGGAGAGCGTCTTCCTGAACCACGACGAGCAGATCCGCCAGACCCTGCAGAGCCTGGCCGACCTCGGTGTGCAGCTGTCCCTGGACGACTTCGGCACCGGTTACTCCAGCCTGTCCTACCTGCGCAACTTCCGCTTCGACGTGCTGAAGATCGACAAGTCCTTCGTCTCGGAACTGCACTGCAACCAGGACGACATCACGCTGATCCGCGCCATCGTCAGCATCGCCCGCGACATGTCGCTGGTGACCGTCGCCGAGGGCATCGAATCGGAGGAGCAGCAGCACATCCTGCACGAGCTCGGCTGCATGATCGGCCAGGGCTACCACTTCTCGCGCCCGGTCGGCGCCGATCAAATGGGCCGGCTGATCAGCCAGCCCGTGGGGGAAAGTTCGCTCGCCCAATAAAGTCCCAAAGGCAGGCAACCCCGTGGGGTCGACTTGATTCGCTCCCGGAGAGCACAGGCAGGGCAAAGAGCGGCTAACATCCGGGTTCCGCAACCCGATCTCGCCCCATGATCAAAGCCCTCCTCACCGGACACAGCCGCGGCCTCGGCACTGCCATTGCCGACGCCCTGCTGGCCCGCGGCATTCCGCTGTTGGCCCTTGCCCGGAGCGGCAATCCGCAGCTGTGCTCCGCTCATCCTGACCTGCTCCAGGAAGTGTCGCTCGATTTCTCCGACACGCCATCCCTGCAAGCCTGGCTGCACACGCCGGCGCTGCGCGACTTCTTCGCTGACGCAGAGAGCGCGCTGCTGATCAACAATGCCGGCCTGCTCCAACCTGTCGGGCTGGTCGGCGAGGCCGATGCCACGGCGATCGCCCACGCGGTGGCGGTCAATGTGACGGCCCCGCTGCTGCTGACCAATGCCTTCGTGGCCACCACACGCCACTGTGCCGACCGGCGTGTCGTGCATATTTCCAGCGGCGCGGCGCGCAGCCCCTACGCGGGCTGGAGCGTGTATTGCGCGACCAAGGCCGCCCTCGACCACCAGGCCCGGGCGATGGCCGCCGAGCACCTGCCCGGCCTGCGCGTTGCCAGCCTGGCACCGGGCGTCGTGGATACCGCCATGCAGGCGGAAATCCGCGCCAGCAGCGTGGAACAGTTTCCGCAGAAGGGCCGTTTCGAAGCCCTGAAGAATAGCGGCCAGCTGACCTCTCCGGACAAGGCCGCCCAGCGCCTGGTGAATTACCTGCTCGGGCCGAACTTCGGCGACGTGGTGGACGGCGACCTGCGCCACCTGCCGGACTGAAGGCCCGCGCCGGCCTCAGCCGTCGGTCGGCATATCGAGCATGTGTTCGCACTCCACCATCATCGTCTGGCCGACGTCGGATTGATGGTTGGGGTCCAGCGCCTCCATCATCTCGTGGGTGATGTGCAAACCCACCTCGCGGGACACCGAACCCGCCACCTGGCGGGCCAGCTGGTCGCTCAACTCCGACAGGTGCTTGCGCTCCTCCAGCGGCAGGCTGCGCTTGCTGCGTCCCAGCCAGTCGGCGACCAGCGTTGCCCCCTGGGCCCCGGTCAACCACTGGCCGTGCTCGTAATGCACCGACAGGCGCTCGGCGACGAGGGCGAAGATCAGCGCCACGCGCAGCCCCCGCTCCGTCACCGCCGAGCGCAGGCCTTTTTCCAGACTGCTCATGCGAGGGACTCCGTTTTCCACATGGGGGCGGACCATAGCACGATCGGCGCCCCGATCCTGGATCCGCAATGGCTACCAGGCTAGGCGCTGACGGACGGACAAGCGCTCTTGAGTGCGCCGTAGGCATCCTTCACCCCTTTGTAGGCCGGCCTGACCTCCCCTATCCCGGTCGTCCTCACCCATGCCAGCTCGCCGGCGCGTGCCTGCTGCAGCATGCGGCTGCGGATCTGGCGATAGTGCCGCAGCGCTTCCTTGAAGGCCTGCACCGCCTGCCGCCCGGCCGCGTCCTGCACGCTGCGCTCGATCTGCACCAGCTGCGCATCGACGACCCCATCCAGTGCCTCGATGCGCTCCACGTGCGGCAGCGCCTGCTCGCGGCTGCGGGAATTGACCACCAG
>NZ_MWUM01000268.1 GCF_002028455.1 Zoogloea sp. LCSB751
TATCCCAGGAAGTAAATCGCACAATTCGCAACACTGTCTTGCAGCACCTTGCGGCAAGGGATTGGAGAGGTCATGACGAAGAAAAAGGTACTGCTCTCCTGGAGCAGCGGAAAAGACAGCGCCTGGGCCCTGCATCGCTTGCGCCAGGATCCGGCGATCGAGGTGGTGGGGCTCTTCACCACCCTGAATCAGGCGTTCGAGCGGGTGGCCATGCACGGGGTGCGCAAGCAGTTGCTGATGGAGCAGGCCGCGTGCGTGGGGCTG
>NZ_MWUM01000269.1 GCF_002028455.1 Zoogloea sp. LCSB751
CGAAGTGCTTGAGCAGTGGCATAAGTTGTTTAAAGGCGATGAATTAACGCAAAAATTCGCTAAAGGTGAGTTAGTCGAAGCCCATGAGGTCAACCGATTAAAGCACTCAATCGCCCTTTATCGTAGTCGATTATGTGATATCTCATGGTTTATGCGCTGCCTCAACGAACCGATTGCAAGGCAAGCAAATCAAGAAGATAACTGCACAGGCAGGTTCTGGGAAGGGCGGTTCAAATCGCAAGCCCTACTCGATGAAGCTGCGGT
>NZ_MWUM01000270.1 GCF_002028455.1 Zoogloea sp. LCSB751
CTGCCGATGATGTGACTAGCATGATCAACACTTATCGTGATGCCTTAGATCAAGGTGATTGCGTAGTGAAAGAATGGCGTCCAATGACACTGCACACCGTGGATTGGACTCCTTACATTGGTCGCGAATGGGATGAAGCCTATGACGCTTCACTGCCTATCGAACGTTTGCAGAAACTAGCCGATAAGTTGAGTTACGTGCCTGAAAGCCATTCACTGCAATCCCGTGTTGCTAAGATTTATAGTGACCGCGTCGCGATGGCAA
>NZ_MWUM01000271.1 GCF_002028455.1 Zoogloea sp. LCSB751
CAAAAAATTCCAACTTGATTGTGCACACCAAACCTCTTCCTGTCTTCCTTTCAACATTGTCTATCACTCTGTCTGCCAGCCACCAACTTTGACTTTGTATCATGCCCAAATCTTCATGATATCCTCTAAAACTTGGAGTGAATTAAGTAAATACCTTCTTCAAAAATCTCCTATGTGTGCAACCTCATATCTGCAATATTTGATTATCATCGTACCTCTAAACATCCCATTTCACAGGCTAACCTGCAACAATAAAGTTAACAA
>NZ_MWUM01000272.1 GCF_002028455.1 Zoogloea sp. LCSB751
AGTTGGTACGCCTCAGCATAGGCCTCAGTAGCCGGACCACCGGAGAGCTGCAGTAAATCAAGTCAATAGAGTACACTCAATCTCTCAACAGCCTACTCACGTCACCCCGAGCCGCAGCAAAGCCGTGCACTTGTTCAGCGTAGTGCTTGAAGAAGTTCTTGCCAGGGTTCTTGGACTCGACACCCTTCTGAATAGCATTGATCTGGTTATAAAATCGTTTGGTCAATTTACACTATTCTCTAATTTAGGAGAAAAAAAGGCAGG
>NZ_MWUM01000273.1 GCF_002028455.1 Zoogloea sp. LCSB751
CCATCAGCGACGACTTGACCGCCGCCGAGGTGGAAGTGGACACCTTCATGGAGCAGGCGCTGCCTGCGCCGTCGCAGATGATGCCGGAGACGTCGCCAATCATGTTGTTGATGCAGTGGCTGATCTGCTCGAACTGGCCTCCCAGCAGCCAGGTGATGGCGGCCCCCGAGCCCATGGCGGCGGTGCTGGCAGCACACAGGGCCGACAGCTTGTTCTGGTAAGCCTTGATGTAGATGTCCACCAGGTGGCTCATCACCAGTGCCC
>NZ_MWUM01000274.1 GCF_002028455.1 Zoogloea sp. LCSB751
TGTGGAAGGCATAGCCTATCGGCCTGCCCTCTTTGCTCAGGGTGCGAACCTGATAGGGACCGGTGGCCTTGGAAATAACGACGCCCGGAAAAAACTGCTCGATGCGAGTCTGCTCAACGGGATAGGTTTTCGCTAGCAGGCCCGTGCTGAAGAAGCTCAGCAGCAAGACCATCGACAGCAATCCCCAGAATCGGTGTGACAAGAGCAATGGATAAGGTTCTGACCGCATCATCGACTTCATATGCCTGCTTCCCGCAATAATAT
>NZ_MWUM01000275.1 GCF_002028455.1 Zoogloea sp. LCSB751
GCTGAAAGTCGTCGTGCAGCTAAGCGAATTGGCGGTGGCAAACAGTAACTTTGTCCATGAGTTGCAAAAAGAACGGGGCATGAGTGCCGGATTTATAGGCTCAGCGGGCAAGGCATTCGCAGGCAAAATACGCAGTCAAAGGCAATTGACAGATACTCAGCTCAAATATTTCCAATCTTTTATTGAAAACCACAATTTACCCGCAGTGTTTGCGCCGAAACTGCGCGATCTAAATACTCAACTCAGTAAATTAGCTTCAATTC
>NZ_MWUM01000276.1 GCF_002028455.1 Zoogloea sp. LCSB751
CCCATGATCATCAGGGTGGACTTGAGTTCGTCCGCCATGTCCGGCAACACTTCCTCCGGCAACCCTTCCGCCACCTTGGTCCACATGTGATTGATGCCGAATTGATCGGCATGCTCTCGCAGTAGATCTTCGTGATGCTTGCGGATGGCGTCGTTGTAGGCGTTGGGGTCGAACTCGGGCAGCTCGATGGCCACATTCACCGGCGTGCCGGGGTAGGTGTTGACCAGATAGAGGTTGGAGCCGAGCAGATCGGCGATGGCGAC
>NZ_MWUM01000277.1 GCF_002028455.1 Zoogloea sp. LCSB751
GTGGTGCCCAGAGCGAGAAGTTGAGCAACTCCCAGCGCTCTCCTTGTCGCAGCAGACAAGCAAACAGCAAAGGACCTTCGGGTCCTTTTATCTGGTTCTTCGCGGGATCTTGGGGAAGTGGAAGTTGACAGACAGGGTGCTGGTAAACTGGCTGTCTCCAAACACACCACCACCATCACCCTGCTGTCGCCGTGCATCATATTGATATTGCCTCCTTCTGGCCAGGTTATACCGTCATCGCCCAAGCGCTTTCTGCCAACCAT
>NZ_MWUM01000027.1 GCF_002028455.1 Zoogloea sp. LCSB751
GCCAGCAGAACCGCTCGCTTGTTCAACCGCCGATCGCCCAGCTGTATCGTCCCGAACTCGTCTCTCGCCCAACTCATTAGCCAGCCTCGTCAATTATTTGGCATGAAGCATACAGGCTGGAGAGTTGTGTGTAAGGGGATGGGTTATAGCGTCATTCTGTTCGCGCCCGTGGCGGCCCTCGGCGCGGTGTTGTTCACCGACCCCGGCTTGGTCGCGCCAGCCTTTACCGGCCTTTTCATGGACAAGATGGTCGGTTTCGTGAAGCTGTATTTCCCCGTCTTCATGCTGGGCGCCGTATTCGGCAAGGTCATCGAACTGTCCGGCTTCTCCAAGGCGATCGTGTCATCGGTGATCAACATGGTCGGACGGGAGCGGGCGATGCTGTCCATCGTGCTGGTCTGCGCCCTGCTCACCTACGGCGGCGTATCCCTGTTCGTGGTGGTCTTCGCGGTCTATCCCTTCGCCGCCGAAATGTTCCGCCAAGGCAACATCCCGAAGCGCCTGATCCCCGGCACCATCGCGCTGGGCGCCTTCACCTTCACGATGGACTCCCTGCCCGGCACACCGCAGATCCAGAACATCATCCCAACCACCTTCTTCAAGACCAACACCTGGGCCGCTCCCTCGTTGGGCGTGATCGGCGGCATCTTCATCCTGATCGTCGGCCTGACCTTCCTCAACTGGCGCCGCCGCAGCGCCCAGAATGCCGGCGAAGGCTACGGCGACAAGCTGCTCAACGAACCGGAACCCTTCACCCACGAGAAGCTCGCCAACCCCTTCATCGCAATCCTGCCGCTGTTCGTAGTCGGCATCTTCAACAAGGTATTCACCAGCGTCATCCCCGACATCTACGGCAAGATGCACGATCTGGTCCTGCCCGGGCTGGCCAAGCCGATCTCCACCGACGTATCCAAGATCGCCGCCATCTGGGCCGTCGAAGCGGCCCTGCTGCTGGGCATCCTGACCGTGCTGGCCTTCGCCTTCAAACCGGTGATGGAAAAATTCGCCGAAGGCTCCAAGGCGGCGGTCGGCGGCGCGCTGCTGGCTTCGATGAACACCGCCTCCGAATATGGCTTCGGCGCCATCATCGCCGCGCTGCCGGGATTCATCTATATCGCCGACGCCCTCAAGGCAATTCCCAACCCGCTGATCAACGAGGCGATCAGCATCACCACGCTGGCCGGCATCACCGGTTCGGCGTCCGGCGGCATGAGCATCGCGCTGGCGGCGATGGCCGAGACCTTCATCGCCAACGCCCAGGCCGCCGGTATTCCGCTGGAAGTCTTCCACCGGGTCGCCTCGATGGCCTCCGGCGGCATGGACACCTTGCCCCACAACGGCGCCGTGATCACCCTGCTGGCGGTCACCGGGCTGAGCCACAAGCAGTCCTATGGCGACATCTTCGCCATCACCGTCATCAAGACCTCGGCGGTGTTCGTGGTGATCGCCACCTACTATCTTTTCGGTATCGTTTGAGCCGTACCCCGACCGCCAAAGGAGACCCGAAATGAGCCAAACCAAGCAGAAATTTTCTCCTCCGCAGGGCCGCAACACCGGCAAGGTGGTCAGCGCCGCCGATGCGGTCAAGCTGATCCGCTCGGGCGACACCCTCGCCACCACCGGCTTCGTCGGCATCGGTTTTCCCGAGAACATCGCCATCGCCCTCGAACAGCGCTTTCTCGAAACCCGCGACCAGAGCAGCGACGGCCGCGGCAAACCGGAAGGGCTGACCCTGGTCTATGGTGCCGGCCAGGGCGACGGCAAGGACCGCGGCCTCAACCACCTGGGCCACGAAGGCCTGGTCAAGCGTGTCGTCGGCGGTCACTGGGGGCTGGTGCCACGCCTGCAGGAACTGGCCGTAGCCAACCGCATCGAGGGCTACAACCTGCCGCAGGGGGTCATCACCCATCTGTACCGGGACATCGCCGCCGGCAAGCCCGGCACGCTGACCCGCGTCGGCCTCGGCACCTTCGTCGATCCGCGCTTCGGCGGCGGCAAGGTGAACAGCCGCACCACCGAGGATCTGGTGCGCATCATGGAAATCGACGGTGAGGAATACCTGTTCTACAAGGCCTTCCCGATCAGCGTCGGGATCATCCGCGGCACCACCGCCGACCAGGACGGCAACATCACGATGGAGAAGGAAGCCCTCACGCTGGAAGGCCAGGCCATCGCAATGGCAGCCCGCAACAGCGGCGGCATCATCATCGCCCAAGTGGAGCGCATCGCCGAATCCGGCTCCCTCAACCCGCGGCAGGTCAAGATCCCCGGCATCCTGGTGGACTGCGTGGTGGTGGCCGAGCGCCCCGAATGGCACATGCAGACCTTCATGGAGCAGTACAGCCCGGCCTTCTCCGGCGAGATCCGCATCCCGGTCACGTCCCTCGAACCGATGGAGATGAGCGAGCGCAAGATCATCGCCCGCCGCGCCGCAATGGAGCTGATCCCCAACGCGGTGGTGAATCTCGGCATCGGCATGCCCGAGGGCGTCGCCGCGGTGGCTGCCGAGGAGCGGGTCATCGACCTGCTGACCCTCACCGCCGAGCCCGGCGTGATCGGCGGCATTCCCCAGGGCGGCCTCAACTTCGGCGCAGCGGTCAATACCGCGGCCATCGTGGACCAGCCCAGTCAGTTCGATTTCTACGACGGCGGCGGCCTCGACATCGCCTTCCTGGGCCTCGCCCAGGCCGACGAGCAGGGCAACCTCAACGTCTCCAAGTTCGGCCCCAAGCTGACCGGCGCCGGCGGCTTCATCAACATCAGCCAGAACGCCAAGAAGGTCGTCTTCGTCGGCACCTTCACCGCCGGCGGCCTCGAAGTGGCGCTGCAGGACGGCCAGTTGAAGATCCTTGTCGAAGGCAAGGCAGTCAAGTTCGTCAAGGAAGTGGAGCACCGCACCTTCAGCGGCGCCGAAGCGGTGCGGCGCAAGCAGCCGGTGCTGTACATCACCGAGCGCTGCGTGTTCGAGCTGACGCCGGAGGGCGTGGAACTGATCGAGATCGCGCCGGGCATCGACGTAGACCGTGACATCCTCGCCCACATGGACTTCAAGCCGGTCATCCGCGGCACGCCGTGCCTGATGGACGAACGCATCTTCCGCGACGTACCAATGGAACTGCGCCAGACCATCGTCGCCACGCCGCTGGAATCGCGCTTCCACTATGACGCTGAACAGAACCTGTTCTTCATCGACTTCGACAATCTCCGCCTGCGCCATGCAGGCGACATCGAGAAGATCCGCGCCCTGGTCGCCAGCATCCTCGACCCGGTCGGCCACAAGGTGCCGGTGGTCGTGAACTACCATGGCTTCGACATCCTCGACGATCTCATCGAACCCTATGCCAACATGATCAAGGGCTTGATGGAGACCCACTACACCCGCGTGACGCGCTACGCCACCAACCCGTTCCTGCGGGCGAAACTGGGAGAAGCCCTCAGCGCACGTCAGGTCCCGCCAAAGATTTTCGACTCCGCGGAGGAGGCACGCGCGGGGCTGACCGACGGTCAGTGAGGACGCCTCGCCACAGCTGTTGCTGCAGTGCAACATAATGTACGGTAGCGCACTGATTTTTTGCACCTCTCCCGCCGCCCTTATAAGAGCCTGTGCTATCGTTTTTCACAGGAGGCCACGGGAAGGACCAAGTCTGGGGCTCTTAACTGTTCAATAACAACGTGTGGAGAAAACTATGGCTACAAAGCAAGAACAGCAATTCAACGAGATTCAGAAGAAGAACCTGGAAGCCGCAATGCGTCTGGCCCAGCTCTCCATCGAGAACTCCCAGCGCATCATGGAACTGCAGGTTGGCACCGCCAAGTCCCTGTTTGAAGAAGGCGTGGCCAACGCCAAGGCCCTGTCCAGCGTCAAGGATCCGGCCGAAGCACTGAGCCTGCGTACCTCCTACGCCCAGAGCACCACCGAAAAGATGCTGTCCTGTGCGCGCGAAATCGCCGAGATCACTGCCAAGACCCAAGCCGAAGTCGGCAAGATGGTCACCGAGCAGCTCACCGGCGGCGGCCAGGACGTGGTCGACTCCTTCCAGAAGCTCTTCAAGGGCCTGCCCATCGGCGACCACAACGCTCTCGGCTCCATCCAGAGCGCCATGGACACCGCCCGTGCCGCCTACGAGCAGATGACCAAGGCCTCCACCGAAGCCTTCCAGGCCTTCACCAAGCTGACCCCGAAGAAGTAATCCAGTCGGTCTGCTGCACATCGAACGGCGCCTCCGGGCGCCGTTTTCCTTTGCCCCGCCCCATGCAATACGCCTGTCACCCGAACGGCGCAGTCTGTCCGCTTCATCCCCTGGAGGAAGAGGATCATGACGGAAAAGACCCGCATCATCGAAGCCCTCGGGGAACCCGGGCTGCTGCGCCTGGCCCAGTTGGCCGCGGCGCAGGCCGCCGGCGAGCGCGTCAAGTACTACCTCAGCCTGCTCCACGCCGCCAGCCTGCACGCCCGCAGCCCCGAACGCCCGACCGCCTCCCTCACCGGTGAACGTATCGCGGCCGGCATCGACGACGACAACCTCGACACCATCCCCGGAGGCAGCGTGCGCATCGACGACGGCCTGTTCCGCATCCCGGAGGCCGAAGCCCTGTGCGGGCGCATCGCCGGCGAGCTCGAAACCCTGTTCGCCCCGATCCGTGCCAGCGGCGACGCCAGCTCCGCCACGCTGGCTGCCCGCTTCGCCGTACTGCACGCTCAGGCCTGGTGCGACAGCACCGATCAGATGAGCCGCGCGCAGGTCGCGCGCATCACCTCCACCGACCGGGACGGAGGCGACAGCGCCCACCTGCTGGCACTGGACATGCACAAGATCCTCGGCCGGCTGCGGGGAGACATCGCCAGCGAGAACATCGACGGAGCCACCGCCTACGACATCGCCCCCGCCGATCGTGCGCTGGTCGCCGCCTTCATGCGCGGCGTCAACACCACCCGCCCCCTCAAGTTCGACCACCCTGGCCTCGGCACCACTGCCACCCGCGGCAACGACCGCCTGATCCTGCAGAACGACATCGGCACCACCGATGCCCACGTGCTGGTGGTCCATGTGGACAAGCGTTGCGTGACATTGACCTACACCGACGTACACATGCAGCGCCTGATGTTCTTCCAGAGCCTCTTCGAGCACTGGGCCGTCAACTGGGACGACACCCGCTCGCGCAGCGACCGGGATCTGGAAGACGGCGTCTATCACCTGTGCACCGGCAAGTTCACCGCCAACAACGAAGCCGGCCTGTGCGACTACCTGAGCTTTCTCGGCTCCCGCCTGGTCTTCCTGATCGACTGGAACCGCGCCCGCAAACGCCTGCGCCTGTTGCTGCCCAAGAAGGAGAGCCTGGCCCTGCTCAAATGGGCCGCCGACGAGAACCTCGGCCACCTGGGCTGGCTGCGGGCCGGCGGCGAACAGCTGGTCTTCGATGCGCTGGCCTTCGCCGCCCAAACCCCACCGGCCTTTGGCAGCCGCCTCGATGACATGCTCGAACGCAGCCGCGCCAGCGCCTTCATGCAGTTCGTGCTGCGCACCTGCAGCCAGACCCAGCGCGACGGCACCCCGGGCGACGCCCTCCGCGACAGCGTCCGTACCGAACTGGTGAGCTGCTTCCGAAGCACCCGCCACCAGCTGATCGACATCGCCGCCGAGCACGCCGCACTGTCCATCGAGATCGCCGCCGCCCTGCGCGACAGCCTGCTCGACCTGCGCAGCGACACGGACACGGCTGCCGAGCGGATCGTCTTCAACGCCAGGCGGGCCCGGGAGTGGGCGCAGCGGGCCGACGAGCGGGTCAACCTGGCTCGCGAACTGCGCCACAACGGCGCCGGCCACAATGACTTCTACTGCACACTGATCGAGGGCGCCGACGACATGACCGACGAGCTGGAAGAGGCCGCCTTCCACCTCAGCCTGTTGCCGGCCCCCCCTCCCGGTGGAGCGATGCTCGACGCCCTCGGCACGCTGGCCGGCCTGGCGGTGAGCGGCGCACAGGAATTCCTGAAAGCCCTGGAAACGGCCCGCTCGGTACGTCGCGGCGCGCCGCGGGAAGAGCTGCAGGACTTCCTCGAGGCAATCCACCACATCATGGCCGCCGCACGCCACAGCGACGACGCCCACCGCAATTTCAAGCGCGCGCTGATCGGTGCCGCAGAGGAAGGCTTTCCGACCCGTTACGCCGTCAGCGAATGCGCCCGCAACCTCGAGGCCGCCGCCGACGCCGTACTGCGTGCGGCGCTGCAACTACGCGACCACGTGGTTACCAACGTGATGAACGAATAGCCCCATGGACATCCATCAGCACGTCTACGCCATCGGCCTGCCCGGGCTGCGCAGCGAAGGCCGGATCGAAGGCATGGGCGGCAAAGCCTTCAACCTGGTCCGCATGGCCGCCATCGGCCTGCCGGTTCCCCAGGCTTTCATTCTCGGCACCGCCCTCGGCCGGGCGCGCAGCGCCGACCCGGCGGGCTTTCGCGCCCCACTGCGCGATCTCCTCGAGAAGCAGGTGGAGCGCCTGGAAGCCGCTTGCGGCCTGGAGTTCGGCTCCGGCCGCAAACCCCTGCTGGTGTCCGTGCGGGCCAGCACCGCGTCGGCGCTACCCACCATGATGGACACCGTGCTCGATGTCGGCCTGACCGACGCCACCCTGCGCGGCCTCCTGCGCCTGACCGGCAACCCGCGCCTGGCCTGGGACTCCTACCGGCGGCTGATCCAGCAGTTCGCCGCGGTGGTCCACCATGCCTCGCCGGAGCCCTTCCACGCCGCCCTGCAACTGGCCATGGAGCACGCCCGCGTCGCCCACCCCTCGGAACTCGATTTCCGTGCCCTGGCCAGCCTGGCGCGCAGCTACCTCGATGTCTACGAGCGCATCATCGGCCAGCCCTTCCCGCAGGACCCGATGGAACAGTTGCGGCTGGCCTGCGAGGCCATTTTCGACGCGTGGATGGCCCCCCGGGCCGTCGAACATCGCCGCATGCAGCACATCGCCGACGACGCCGGAATCGCCGTCACGGTTCAACGCATGGTCTTCGGCAACGCCGGCGGCACCTCCGGCTCGGGCGTCGGCTTCACCCGCAATCCGGCCACCGGCGAAGCACACCCCTGCCTGGCGTTCCGCTTCAACAGCCAGGGCGAAGACGAAATGGCGGGCCTGCCGCCGGCCGCCGACACCACACGCCTGGCCACCAGCCTGCCCCATGTGCATGCCCGCCTGCATTCCCTTGGCGGCCTGCTGGAACGGGAATTCGGCGACGTGCAGGAATACGCGTTCACCGTGCAGGACGGCGTGCTCTACCTGCTCCTGACCCGCAGCGCCAAACGCAGCCCGTGGGCAGCCCTGCGCATCGCGGTAGAGCAGGTGGACGCCGGTGTATGGTCGCCGGCCACCGCCCTTGAACGTCTGACCGGCATTGATCTGGGGCTGGCGGCCCGAAGCAGTGCCGACCCTCGGACCGGCGCCTGGCTGGACAAGGTCGCTACCTGGTCCAGCCGGCTGCAGGCTTAGCCCCAGCGCCGCTGGCTCAATCCAGCGTCACGGCCGCTGCGCCGGCCGCCACGCGGGCGCTCACGGTTCGGGCAATCGGCGTCAGGGACGGCGCCGCCGTGCCGACCAGCCGGTTCATCTGCTTGAACACGCAGCTCAGAGTGTTGGGCGTTACGGTGACCACGCCATAGCCCTGGGCATCCGTGCTGACCCACTTGATCCACGGATTCTTCGAGATACCGGCCAGTTGCTGCGCGAGACCCAGCAGTTGGGTCGAGAAGTTCGTGTCCGCCTTGAGCCCCGCCAGCACCGCCGATGTCGTCGCGTCCAGCGCCGCCTCGGCAACGCCCTTGGCTGCCAGCGCGGAGCGCACCCGCAGGCGAGCCTGCTCGGCCAGCTGATCGAGGGTCGGCGCCGCAGCGGCCATCGTGAAGTCGAACAGGTTGAAGCGCAGCTCCAGCGTCCCCACGCCGCTGACCGGTATCGACAGCGGGTAATAGATCAGCGTGGCGAGATCCGGGCTGACCGAGCCGACCGCATCGGCGTAGAAGGTGAACAGGGACTCGGAGCTGATGCCGGCGGTCACGAAGTCCACCATCACCGGCTGCGGGCTGGCCGCATCGAAATCGTCCATCACCACCCCGGCGTCGAAGCAGTGCAGATCGCCGGTCAGCGCCACCACGTTGCGAATGCCGCCAGCCTTGAGATGAGCCATCAAGGCCTTGCGCTCGGCGTTGTAGCCGTCCCACTGATCGCAGTTGAACAGGAAGCGGGTGAAATAGCTGCTCAACGCCGCGGCCTTGCCGGAGGACTGGATGAAGGTCGAGGCGACACCCTTGGCCTGGATGTCGGGCTTGATGTAACCGAAGGCGATGGTTTGCGCCGCCGCCGACACTTGGGCCGTCGTACCGCTGGCAGCCGCCGCCGCGCCAAACGCGGCGACGGCGATGGCGGCCTGGGTGGCCGTCAATCCGGCACCGGTCGCGCCAGCACTGGCACTACGTCCGCTGGCCGTCGCCGTCGCAATGGCCGTGGCCGCAGCGGCCGCAACGGCCTGGCTCGCACCGGCGGTCATCGCCGCCACCAGCGCCGAGGCCACCGGCACATTGCCACCGGTGGCCGACAGTGCGCCCTGGATGCTGCTCGCCAGCGTGCTCACCGACTGCAGCGCGACCAGTGTCGCGATCGCATCGGTGCCATCCAGCTGCATGCGCAGCAGGGACACCTCGTTGCACCACAGCTTCCAGGTGGCCGTCGAGTTGCTCATCGTGCTCTTCCACCATTCCCGCTGGCTGCGCCCCAGGATGGACACGTTGGCCAGGGGGTCGTCCGCCGGCGCGGCGGCCATCTTGAGCGCCTCGAAACTGTCCCGCGTCGCCTGCGGCACCACATAGCGGGCGCCAATCTGGCCGAGCTGCGCCCCCGTGGCCGGGTTCGGCGCCGCCTCCGGAATGATGTGGTCGGAGCGGAACATGCGCTCGTCGGTCACCACCAGATGGGCCAGATTGCCCCACTGGATGTCCCGGTACAGATGCACCGTGTCGAAGCTGGCGATGCTCTCGTCGAGCTTCACGTCGGCCGGCATGAACTCGAACCAGGCCCGGTTGGCCGCACGGCGGCGAGCGCTCTGGCGGGTATTGTTGCCGCTACGGGTGGCCGCGTCGTAGCTGCCGTTGTCGTAGGTCCCGGCATCGCCCCAGCAGTCGTCGGAGAACTCGTGGTCGTCCCAGGTGGCAACGAAGGCGAAGCGCTCATGCACCGCCTGCAGGCGCGGGTCGGTGCGGTACTTCTTGTACAGGTAGCGGTAGTCGGCCAGCGTATTGGCGTACTTCGCTCCGTTGCCGGCGGCGGTGGCCACCCCGTCGGGCAGGCTCAGGCGGTCGTGACGGCTCTCCACGGCGCCCGTCTGGAAAGCCTCGCCGACGGTCTCGTAGATGTAATCGCCGAGATGGACGATCAGGTCCACGTCCTCGTTCCTGGCGATGTGATCGAAGGCCGCCCAGTGATTCACGCTCCAGTCCTGGCAGGTCATGAAGGCCAGGCGCAGTTGGTCCACGCGGGCACCGCGGGCCGGTGCCGTGCGGAAACGGCCGACGCGGGAACGGACCTCGCCGGCGATGAACTGGTAGTAGTACAGCCCGCCCGGCGCCAGGCCGGTGACCTTGTTACGCACGGTGGCATCGTAGCTCGCATACACCGGCACCTGGCTGTCCACCAGCAGACGCCCGGCCAGGGCCGCACTACTGCCCAGCGCCGCGCCGTTGTCGGCATCGGTAACGATCAGGCGGATCGACACGTCGGCCGTCCCGGCTGCGCTGGCCACGTCGTCGAGACTGCCGGGCACGACCCGGGTCCACAGCACCGCCCCCTCCGGCGACGGGTCCCCCGAACCGACGCTCTGCGGAAACTTCCAGTCGCTGCCGAGCGCCCACGGCGGCAGGCCCGAACCGCTATCGCCACAACCGGCCAGCCCGCCGAAGGCCACCGAGATGGTCAGAAAACCGCTATTGCGGATAAAGCTGCGGCGATCCATGAACGCGCTCCGGAACAGGAAAGCCCGCGAGCCTAGAGCTCGGCCGTTACACGCTTGTTGCACAGCACAAACAAATACGAAAATCTTCCATTTCACCTGCAAATAACGAATTCGTCATAAGAAGATGGCATCTTCATGGGTTTTAGCCGGAGATTCCCATGTTGAAACCGATCCACGCCCCGTTCCGCAACCTCCGCCTGCACCCGCTCGCGCTGGCCTGCTGCAGCACCCTGCTGCTGTCCGCCTGTGGCGGCTCCGATGACAGCAACAGCCTGCCGACGCTGAACGGCGATGCGCCCCTCGTCGTCGCCCACCGCGGCGCATCGGGCTATCTGCCCGAAGAAACCCTCGAGGCCTACAGCATGGCCATCGACATGGGCGCCGACGTGGTCGAACCGGACCTGATCTCCACCAAGGACGGTGTGCTGATCGCCCGCCACGACCCCAACCTGGCCTACAGCACCGACGTGGCCAACCACCCCGAATTCGCATCCCGCAAGAAGACCATCCAGGTAGACGGCGAGACCCAGACCGGCTGGTTCGCCAGCGATTTCACGCTGGCCGAGATCAAGACCCTCGGCGGCATCTCCACCGATGCCGAGCGCCCGCAGCAGTACAACGGCCTCTACAAGGTCATCACCTTCCAGGAACTCATCGACCTGGTGAAGGCCAAGAGCGCCGCCACCGGCCGCACGATCGCCGTCTACCCGGAGACCAAGAACCCCACCTACCACCGCGATCTCGGCCTGCCGCTGGAAGACAAGCTCATCGACCTGATCAACAAGGCCGGCTGGAACAGCAAGACCGCCCCGATCTTCGTGCAGTCCTTCGAGCCGAGCAGCCTCAAGTACATGCGCAGCAAGGGCCTCAACACCAGACTGATCCAGCTCATCGACGCCGACGATGTGAACCTCAAGACCGGCGCCCTCACCTACGCGATGCCTTACGACAAACCCTACGACTGGGCCAAGGCCGGCGACAGCCGCCTGTTCAGCGCCATGGTCACCCCCGCCGGCCTCGCCGAGATCAAGGCCTACGCCGACGGCATCGGCCCGTGGAAGCGCTACATCATCACCGTCAAGGGCACGCTGGACGCCAGCGGCAACCTGAAGGACATCAACGGCGACGGCAAGATCAACGAAGCCGACACCGTCAGCCAGCCCGCCACCACGCTGATCGCAGACGCCCACAAGGCCGGCCTGTTCGTCCATCCCTACACCTTCCGCAACGAACAGCGCCGCCTCGCCAGCGACTACAAGGGCGACCCGCAGAACGAATATCTGGCCTTCTACCGCCTCGGCGTGGACGGCGTGTTCTCCGACTTCGCCGACACCGCGCTGGCCGCCCGCAAGACCTACCTGAAGGAAATGGGCCGCTGAACAGCCTTTGTGGGGGCTGCCTCTGTGGGGGCGAATTCCTTCGCCCGCGTACCCGATTGGCGCGCAGAGGGCGAATGAATTCGCCCTCACGAGCGGCCTCCCGGCCCTGAAGCAATCACTCGGCTTTCATGTAATCGCAATACAGCGCTGCCATATTTGCCGTCTTTGATAAATCCCCGTTGCAAATCCCCTTTTCCCTCGGAGGCTTCCGAAGCATGTTGAAACCCGTCTTCCTCGCCGTTGCTGCAGCAACGGCACTCCTCGCCGGCTGTGGTGGCAACAGCAGCAACCATGACGCGCCGAAGAACGTCATCTTCTTCCTCGGCGACGGTATGGGCATCAACACCCTGACCGCCGCACGCATCTACAAGGTTGGCGAGGACGGCGATCTGACCATCGACACGCTGCCCGAAACGGCCTTCGTCAAGACCTATTCGAACAACGCCCAGGTCACCGACTCCGCGCCCTCGATGGCCGCCTACATGACCGGCGTGAAGATGAACAACGAAGTCATCTCCATGTCGGCGGAAACCGCGGCCTTCGACGCCACCGGCAAGGACTACCTGAGCGGCACCGACAGCACCTGTCCGGCCACCGGCAACGGCAAAGCCGTCACCACCCTGCTCGAACTGGCCAAGTCCGCCGGCTGGGGCACCGGCGCGGTGACCACCACCCGCATCACCCACGCGACCCCGGCCGTCACCTATTCCCACGTCTGCCACCGCGACGCCGAAAACACCATCGCCGCCCAGGCCGTACCCGGCGGCGCCGGCTACAACACCGCCCTCGGCGACGGCGTGGACGTCCTGCTCGGCGGCGGCCGCCAGTTTTTCCTGCCCACCGCCGCCGGCGGCAAGCGCACCGACGGCCGCGACCTGACCGCCGAGTTCGTGACCAAGGGCTACACCTACGTCAAGAACAAGACGGAGTTCGACGCCGCCGCGGCCAGCTCCACCAAGAAGCTCGTCGGCCTGTTCACCAGCAGCCACATGAGCTACGACCTCGACCGCGACCCGGCCGTCGAGCCCAGCCTGGCCGAGATGACCACCAAGGCCATCGACATCCTGTCGAAGAACGACAAGGGCTTCTTCCTGATGGTGGAAGGTGGCCGCATCGACCACGCCCTGCACGAAACCACCGCCAAAAAGGCGCTGCAGGACACCGTGGCCTTCGATGAGGCGATCAAGACCGCCATCGCCAAGATGAAGACCGTCGATGCCGACCTGAAGAACACCCTGATCGTCGTCACCGCCGACCACGACCACACCATCGTGCTGAACGGCTACGCCGCCCGCACCGGCGCCACCACCGCCAGCAACCCCGGCGTGCTCGGCCTGCTGAAGAACTTCGTCACCGGCGCGCTGAACCTGGACAGCTCCGGCAACCCCTTCACCATCATCGGCTTCGGCAACGGCGAAAACCGCCCGGCCACCCGCACCGCCCTCACCGATGCCCAGGTCGCCGACAAGAGCTACCACCAGGAAGCCGCCATCCCGATGGCCGCCGGCAGCGAAACCCACGGCGGCACCGACGTCTTCCTCGGCGCCATCGGCCGCGGTGCGGACAAGTTCACCGGCGTCATTACCAACACCGAAGTCTTCAACCTGATCCGCCAGTCGGTCGGCCTGTAAGCGGAGCTCACCCACGATGAAAACCCACTTCAAGACCTGCGCGGCCGCCATCGCCCTGATCGGCGCCACCTCCTCCGCCTTCGCCGCCGGCGAAGCCACCAACGTCATCTTCTTCCTCGGCGACGGCATGGGCCCCACCAGCGTCACCGCCAGCCGCATCTACAAGTACGGTGAAACCGGTCAGCTGACGATGGAGAGCCTGAAGCGCACCGCGCGCATCAAGACCTACTCCAACGACGCCCAGACCACCGACTCAGCCCCGTCGATGGCCGCCTACATGACCGGCGTGAAGATGAACAACGAAGTCATCTCCATGAGCGCCGACACCAAGGCCTACAACGGCGCCACCCCGTATGTGAACAGCGCCACCGGCGACAGCACCTGCCCGACCAGCGGCAACGGCACTGCCGTACCGACCCTGCTGGAGCTCTCGAAGGCCGCCGGCAAAGCCGTCGGTGCGGTAACCACCACCCGCATCACCCACGCCACCCCGGCCGCCACCTACTCCCACATCTGCCATCGCGACGGTGAGAACGACATCGCCGCCCAGGTGGTGCCGGGCTCCGGCAAGTTCAACGCGGCCCTCGGCAGCGGTGTGGACGTGCTGCTCGGCGGCGGCTCCAAGTTCTTCCTGCCCACTGCAGCAGGCGGCAAGCGCACCGACGGCCAGGACCTCACCGCACTGCTGAAGACCGCCGGCTACACCTACGTGAACACCGGCACCGCCTTCAAGGCCATCGACCCGGCCGCCACCGGCAAGCTGGTCGGCCTGTTCAACAAGGACCACCTGAACTACGAGCTGGACCGCGCCAAGACGGCCAACAACATCGACGAGCCCAGCCTCGCCGACATGACCGAAAAGGCCATCAAGATCCTGCAGAAGAACAGCAAGGGTTACTTCCTGATGGTCGAAGGCGGCCGCATCGACCACGCCCTGCACGGCACCAATGCCAAGCGCGCGCTGGAAGACACGATCGCCTTCGACGACGCCATCAAGCGCGCCCTCGGTCTGGTGGATCTGAAGAACACGCTGATCGTCGTCACCGCCGACCACGACCACACGATGACCATCAACGGCTACGCCCACAAGGGCAACCCCATCCTCGGCAAGGTCACCGACATCAAGCAGACCACCGTGCAGGGCAAGCCGGTGCTGGCCAATGCCGCCGACAGCAAGCCCTACACCGCCATCGTGTTCGGCAACGGCGGCGGCCCGCGCAAGGCCGTCCGCGACGATCTGACCAGCGTCGACACCACCGCTGACGACTACATCCAGGAAGTCGGCATCAACCTCGGCTCCGTCGGCAACGAAACCCACGGCGGCGGCGACGTGATGCTGTTCGCCGGCGGCGCCGGCAATGCCGGCTTCAAGGGCACCATGGTCAATACCAAGGTCTTCAGCCTGGTGAAATCCGCCCTCGGCCTCTGATCCCCACCGAGCCATCCTGGGGCGGCCCTGTACAGAAAACCGGCCCCTATTTGCCCGACCTTTCGAGGTCGGGCTTTTTTCATTGTCACCACGACCACCATGAAACGACTGCTTCCCGCCCTGCTGGGCGCCCTCCTCGCAGCCCCTGCGCTGGCCGACGACCTGGCCCTCAAAGTCGAACACGACATCACCACCCTCGGCGCCGACGGCGTGACCCGTATCGTGCGTTTTGGCGAACGCCTGATCCGCCGCGACAACCAGAGCTGGGTCGAGCGCATCCTGCCGCCCCACGCCCATGAAGCCGATGAGCACAAGGCCGGCGACAAAAACCACAAACATATGGACACCTCCGCCGCCGCCCGCTGGGTGGTACGCAGCAACGACGGCAAGCTGCGCGTACGCATCGTCAATGAGCACGAACGGATGATCGTGGACATTGCCCCGGTGGATTACACGAACATCGGCTTCGACGGCAAATGGAGCACCGCCAACCAGTTGCTCGATCCCGAGCAGCTCAAGCGCATGAAGGCCAGCAGCCGCAGCGCCCCGGCCGGCGCCCGCTGGTACGAGGGCGGCACCGCCCAGACCCGCGTGCAGGTGTTGTGGGACGCCAAGGAAGGCTACCCGCGCCGCATCGAGTCGGCCAACCTGGCCGGCACCCAGCGCAGCACCTTGATCGCCACCCGCGAGACCATGCCGGCCAGACTGCCGTGGACGCGACTCGACGGCTATGTGCAGAAGGAATATTCCGACCTGCTCGACTGAGTTCCCCGGCCGCGCCAAAAAATGCTATTTATATATCGAGACACACGGACCGCGGAGGGAGACCATTCGCATCGGGATCCGGGTGCTTCGCAGGGCATTCTTGCCCCTACCCATGCATGAAAGGTACGGCCATGAGCAATTACGGAAACCCGGAGAGCTACCAGCTCGATCACTTCACTCTCGACATCACGCCTTACGTCACCCGGGAACTCAACCCCCACGAAGCCGGCGTCGCCGTGCAGTACGGAGCGGACTTCCGGGTCCGCTTCTCCCGCCAGGGCAGCCACGAACACAAGCTGGGCCTGATCCAGCTCATCCTGCCGCGAACCCAGCTGTTCGCCCACACCGTCGTCGGCGAATGGAACATCGACAAGCAATACCCCGACGACGATACCGCCATCGTCCTCGAGCAGTGCCTGTACGGCAGCGACGGCGTGCGGATCGGCACCCACTCGGCAACCTACGCCGGACAGGAGATGCGCCAGCTTGGCGAAAGCGAATGCTGGCTGATCGACACCCCGCGGGAAATCAACGGCAACTTCGAAGGGGGCGTGTTTACCGGCCTCACCAACACCAAGTTCGCCAACTACGTGGTCGAACTCGACGGCCCCATCGGCCGCATCTTCAACACCGGGCTCACCTGGGGCTACTCGGTGCAGCAGGATGGCAACCAGCCCGTCCGCTTCGACATGCACGTGCTCGAACCGCGGCCCATCCGGCTCAAGGACCACAACGAACACCTTGCCGCCATCAGCAGCTTCCTCAACGTCCCCAAGGGCAAGATCGCCGAACTGATCCACTGATCCCGTCGGCATGGGACGGCGTGCGCCTGGCGGTCACGCCTGCGCAACATTGCAGGGCTATCTTCTCGGCGTTTCAAGCATGTGGCTCGAAACGCCGGCCCACCAGACCCACGCCCTCCCATGCCGATCCCCCTTACGCCAGCGCGGCTGGCGCGCCTCGTTGTCCCTCTTCTGCTCACTGTCGGCCTCGCTGCCTGTTCGCCGACCCAGCGGGTCGTACGCGGCGTCGCCGACCAACTGGCCGCCCAGGGCCAATCCAGCGAAGATGACCTGGAGCTGGCCCGCGAGGCCAGCGCCTTTTACCTGAAGCTGTCCGAATCGGTACTGCGCCAGCAGCCCGAACATGCCGCCCTGGCCGCCGCCGTGGCCGGCGGCTTCACGCAGTACGCTTACGCCTTCGTCGCCTTCGACGCCGACCGCCTCGAAAGCACCGACGCCAAGGCTGCCCAGCGCCTGCGCGAGCGCGCCGCGCGCCTGTACCGCCGCGGTCGCGATCACGCCCTGACGGCACTCGAACAGGCCCAGCCGGGTTTCCGCCAGCACCTGGCCAGCCCCACCGCCGGCACCCCGCCGCGCCTCAAGCCCGCGGAGGTCGCCCTCGCCTACTGGGGTGCCGCCGCCTGGGGCGGCCTGATCTCCCTGTCCAAGGACGATCCCGACACCGTCGCCGACCTGCCCCTGGCCATCGCCCTCGCCCGCCTGGCCTGGGACGCCGAGCCGGGCTTCGGCAACGGCAGTCTGGCCGGCCTGATGGGCAGCTTCGAAGGCGCCCGCCCCGGTGGCAGCCGCCAGCAGGCCCTGGCCTATTTCGACGAGGCCCTGCGCCTCGGCAACGGGCGCAACGCCGGCGCCTTTGTCGGCAAGGCCGAGGGCATCGCCCAGCCGGCCGGCGACAAGGCCGCCTTCCTCGACCTGCTCCAGCAGGCCGTCGCCATCCAGGATGCGCCAGGCAGTCCGCTCGCCCTGTCAAACGAGGTCATGCGCCGCCGCGCCCGCTGGCTGATCGAATCGGCCGACGACCTGTTCTAACGCCTGCCCAGACCGTCCGCCGCCAACAGCGCGGGCCGGTCGCCTTCAACGTACAGAGAGACACAGCATGCTCAAGCTCCGCCGTCTTGCCGCCCTTGCCCTCGGCCTGCTCGCCAGCGCCAACGTTCTGGCCGCCAGCCAGTTGCGCATCGGCACCCTGGCACCAAAGAACTCCCTCTACCACCGCCAGCTGATGGAAGTCGGCGAAGCCTGGCGCAATGCCCAAGGCGACGGCGCCAAGTACGTGATCTACCCGGACGGCGCCCAGGGCGGCGAAACCGACATGGCCCGCCGCATGCGCATCGGCCAGCTGCAGGGCGCCCTGCTGTCGGTGGTCGGCCTGCGCGAGATCGAGCCGTCCATCGCCGCGTTGCAGAACATGCCGCTGCTGTTCCGCAGCTGGGAAGAGGTGGACTACGTGCGCGAGAAAATGCGTGCCAGCATGGAAAAGAAATTCCTCGACAAGGGCTTCGTCGTGCTCGCCTGGGGCGACGCCGGCTGGGTGCGCTTCTTCTCCAAGGAGCCGGCCCTGCGCCCCGACGACTACAAGAAGATGAAGTTCTTCGCCTGGGCCGGCGAATCGGAGCAGCAGGAGATCATGAAGAGCCTCGGCTACACGCCGGTGCCGCTGGAAACCTCCGACATCCTGCCGTCGATCCAGACCGGCATGATCAACGCGGTACCCGCCACCCCCTACTTCGCGCTGGCCAGCCAGGTTTACAACACCGCGCCGCACATGCTCGACATCAACTGGGCGCCCATTGTCGGCGCGCTGGTGGTCACCGAAAAGAGCTGGGACGAGATGAGCCCCGCCACCCAGGAAGCGCTGCGCAGCGCCGGCGCCAAGGCCGGCCTGCAGATGCGCACCAAGGCCCGCCAGGAAGTGGACGAAGCCGTCGAAGCCATGAAGAAGCGCGGCCTGCAGGTGCACAAGCCCAACGCCGAGCAGAGGAAGGAATGGAACGATCTGGCCGACAAGCTCTACCCGCGCATCCGCGGCAAGATGGTGCCGGCCGACACCTTCGACGAAGTGTTCGCGCTGCTGAAGGCCTACCGCGCCGGCAAACGCTGAACCTGTGACGGGCGAATGAATTCGCCCCTACGACCCGACCCGATGCACAGCCATCCCAACCACAGGCTCATGCTGTTGGGGCGAATTCATTCGCCCTCGCCCTGTGGTCAACCAACTTTTCTCACTCCCTGAGGGCGACTGAATTCGCCCCCACGAGCGCCTCGCTCCACCGGATCCCCCCATGCGCCGCCTGCTTTCCATTGACGAGGTCATCGCCTCCACCGCGCTGGCCCTGATGACCCTGATCCCGCTGGTCGAGATCGCCCTGCGCCCGCTGCACGGCAAGGGCATCGACAACGCAGCGCTGCTGGTCCAGCACCTGGGCCTCGCGCTGGCCATGTTCGGCGCCCTCCTCGCCGAACGGGGCGGACACCTGACCAGCCTCGGCAACGGCTTCGCCACGTCGCGCAATCCGGTGGTGCGCGCGGCCTCGACGGCGTTCGCCAAGGGCAGCGCCGCAGTGCTGTGCGGCATGCTCGGCAGCGCCAGCTGGAGCTTCGTGGCCAGCGAACTGGAAGCCGGCCGCGAGCTGGCCTACGGCATTCCGGTGTGGGGCGTGCAGGCGCTGATGCCGGCCGGCTTCCTGCTGCTGGGCCTCAAGCTGGGCAGCCGCTGCTCCCGCTACCGGATCGCCAGCCTGCTGCTCGGCGTGGCGCTGACCGCCGGCGGCTTCGCCTTCGCCCGCCATTTCGACGACGCCACGCTGCCTCTGGCGCCGCTCGCCCTGTGGCTGGTGCTGGCGCTGCTGGCCGGCGCGCCGATCTTCGCCATCCTCGGCGGCCTGGCGCTGGCCTTGTTCTGGTCGGAGGGCCAGCCGCTGGCCTCGGTGCCCCTCAGCCATTACCAGATCACCGTCAACCCGTCCCTGCCGGCGCTGCCGCTGTTCACGCTGGCCGGCCTGGTCTTCGCCCGCAGCGGCGCGGCCGGCCGCCTCGGCGCGCTGTTCACCGCCTGCTTCGGCGGCGGCGCCACCGGCACGGCCATCGCCGCGGCGCTGTTGTGCTCCTTCTTCACCGCCTTCACCGGCGGCAGCGGCGTCACCATCCTGGCCCTCGGCGGGCTGCTGCTGCCGCTCTTGCGCGACGCCGGCTTTCCGGAGCGCAAGGGCATCAGCCTGGTGACCAGCGCCAGTGCGCTGGGCGTGCTGCTGGCCCCGTCGGCACCGCTGATCATGTACGCGATCATCGCTCGCGTGCCGATCAACACCATGTTCCTGGCCGGCATCGTCCCTGCGCTGGTGATGGTCGCCTTCCTGCTGCTCATCGGTGGCTATCTGCGCCGCGGCGGCATCGCCACGGCGGACACGGAACGGCCTCGCCCCGACGCCCGCGCGGCCCTGTCCGCCGCCTGGGCGGCCCGCTGGGAGATCCTCGCCCCACTGGTGGCCATCGGCTCCCTGGTCAGCGGCGTGGCGACGCCTACCGAGAGCGCGGCCCTCACCGCCGCCTACGCCATCCTCACCCAGGCCATCGCCCACCGGGAGCTGGATTGGGCGCTGCTGCGCCGCTGCCTGGCCGACTGCGCGCAAGTCATCGGCGGCGTGATGCTGATCCTCGGCATGGCGCTGGGCCTCACCAACTACCTGGTGGACGCCGGCATTCCGGACGCCGCGGTGGAATGGGTGCAACAGGCGCTGCCGAACAAGTTCGCCTTCCTGGTGGCCCTCAACGTGTTCCTGTTCCTGGCCGGGGCGCTGATGGAGATCTACGCTGCCATCGTCGTGCTGGTGCCGCTGCTGCTGCCGGTGGCGATCAGCTACGGCATCGACCCGGTGCACTTCGGGGTGATCTTCCTGGCGGTGATGGAGATGGGTTTCCTGTGCCCGCCGGCCGGCATGAACATCTTCTTCGCGTCGGCGATGTTCGCCAAACCGATTCGCGAGGTGGCGGTGTCGGTACTGCCGGCCCTGCTGGCGATCTTCCTCGGCGCGCTGGCGATCTCCTGGCTGCCGTGGCTGGCCACCGGGCTGCCGGGCTGGCTGGGATGACAGCCCGCGGAGCAGGCACGGAGGGACTAACCCGCCTTCCTCGCTTCGGGTTTCTTGTCGGCTACCGGCGCCACGACCACCACATCGCCATCGGCGAGGGAGTCGGCCGGGTTCAGCACGATCCGGTCGTCGGCCTTCACGCCGCTGCCCAGTTCCACCTCCACGCCCAGCTCGCGCTTGATGGTGACCGGCTGCAGGTGCACCTTGCCATCGCTACCGAGCACCGCCACCCGCGGCCCCTCGGGACGGAACAGCAAGGTGTTGCTGGGCAGGCGGAAGTTGGCCTCGCCGGTGGCCAACGCCGCCTTGATGTCCACCCGCGCATAGGCGCCGGGTAGCAGCTCGCCGTTGGGGTTGGGCAGGTTGATTTCGACCTGCAGCGTGCGGCTCGCCGTGTCGATGGCCTTGGCCGTACGCACGATACTGCCGCTGAAGATGCGGCCCGGCCATTCCTGCAGGCTGACCTTGGCGGTGTCGCCCGGCTTCACCTGGCGGACGTAGCCTTGGGGCACCTGCACATAGATGCGCAGCGGGTCGCTGCGGGTCAGCACGAACAACTGCTTGCTGCTGCCGCCGGCGTCGACCAGGTTGCCCACATCCACCGTGCGCTTGGTGATCACCCCGGCAAACGGCGCCGTGACCTGGTTATAGCCCAGCTGGCTTTGCAGGCGCTGTACGGTGGCGGCGGTCAGCGCGGTGGCAGCGACGGCCTGGGCATGGGCGTTGCGGCGTTCGTCCACCTCTTGCTGGGAGACGGAATCCAGCTTGCGCAGGCTCTCCCAGCGCTCCAGGGAGCTCTTGGCCAGGGCCAGCGCGGCCAGGGCCTGGTTATGCGCGGCCTTGGCCTCCACCAGTTGCTGGGCCACCTCCGGCGTGTCGATGCGGGCCAGCACTTCGCCCGGCTTCACACCGTCGCCGATGTCCTTGTACCAGGCGGCCAGATAGCCGCTGGTCCGGGCGTAGATCGGGGCCTCCGAATAGCCCTGCAGAGTCCCCGGCAGACTCAGCAGGTTTTCGCCGTTGTCGTTCTTGGGCGACACCACGCTCACATAGCGGGTCGCGTGGGTGTGGGCCGCTTCGGCCAGATCGTGGGCGGTGGCCGAGCGCTGGACCGCCACGCCGGCGACACCGGCGCCCAGCACCGCCACGCCCAGCAGCGCCAGATTGCGGGTGCGCTTGAGCAGGCGCAGGCGATGGATGCCGTGGGCGGCCTCGTGGGCATGCAGGCCGTGGATACCGATGTTTGAATGGCGATTGTCAGTCATGTCAGGAATGTCCTTCGGCAAGGCTGCCCTGGGGCAATTGCGGCCGGGCGGCGGCCCGGCGGGCGAGATATTGGTGTACCGCGGCGAAGACCAGCGGTACGAAGACCAGCGTCGACAGGGTTGCGAACAGCAGGCCACCGATGGCCGCGCGGCCAAGGGGCGCGTTCTGCTCGCCGCCCTCGCCGAGGCCGATGGCCATCGGCAGCATGCCCATGATCATCGCCAGCGCCGTCATCAGCACCGGGCGCAGACGCGTGGCACCGGCCTCGAGGGCCGCCGACAGCGGTGGCTCGCCGGCGGCGAGACGCTCGCGGGCGAAGGACACCATCAGGATGCTGTTGGCGGTGGCCACCCCGATGGTCATGATCGCCCCGGTGAGCGCAGGCACGCTGAGGGTCGTACCGGTCAGGAACAGCATCCAGGCGATGCCGGCCAGGGCCGCCGGCAGCGCGGTGATGATGATGAAGGCATCCACCCACGACTGGAAGTTGACGACGATCAGCAGATAGACCAGCACGATGGCCATCACCACCCCGACACCGAGGCCGATGAAGGAGGCGTTCATCGTGCGCGCCTGGCCGCGCAAGGTCACCTTGCTGCCCTTCGGCAACTGGGGCCTGAGTTCCTCGACGATGCGCTCCACATCGGAGACCACCGAGCCCAGGTCGCGCCCGCGGACGCTGACATAAAGGTCGATCACCGGCTCGATGTTGTAGCTGGAGACGATGGCCGGCTCCCGAGCGGAGGACACCTGGACCAGATTGCTGAGCAACTGGTTGGGCGCCCCGCTGCTGCCGGCAACCGGGATCTGCAGCAGGGAATCGATGGAGTCGACCTTGTACTGGGGCGTCTGCACCGAGATGTTGTAGGCCACGCCGTTCTTCGGGTTGAGCCAGAAGCTCGGCGCGGTCTGGGAACTGCCGGACAGAGGGATCAGGATGTTCTGCGCCACGTTGGCCGGGCTCAGGCCGAGCTGCTGCAGGCGGCTGCGGTCCATCGCCAGTTGCAGGGCCGGCTGGTCGAGGCGCTGGTGGATGTGCACGTCCACCGCGCCCGGCACCTGCCGCACCGCGTTTTCCACCAGCGCGGCGAAGCGGTAATTGTCCTGCAGCTTGTTGCCGGCCACCTGCACGTCGATCGCCGCCGGCAGGCCGAAGTTGAGGATCTGGGTCACCACGTCGGCGGGCTGGAAGAAGAACTCGATGCCCGGGAAGCGGCGTGGCAGCTCTTCGCGCAGGCGATCGATGTAAACCGCCGACGAACCGTGTTTTTCCTTCAGCGCAACCAGAATCTCCCCGTCCAGCGTGCCGATGGTGCCGGCGTTGCTGTAGGACAGGTTGATGCCGCTATAGGGCAAGCCCAGGTTGTCCACGATGGTTTCCAGTTCCTCCGCCGGGATCTGCTCGCGGATCACCGCGTCGATGCGGTCGGCGATGCGCGCCGTCTCCTCGACGCGGGTGCCGGTGGGCGCACGGAAATGCAGGCGGATGACGCCGGCGTCCACCGCCGGGAAGAAGTCGCGACCGAGGAAGAAGTACAGTCCGGAGGACAGCACGCAGCCGCCGAGGAAGATCGCGATGACGCTGCGGCGGCGCGGCAGCAGCGCGCTGAGCAGCACGATGTAGCTGCCGCGCAGGCGCTCGAAGCCGGCATCGAAACGCCGGTACAGGCGCTGCAGCAGGCTGTGGCCCCCCGCGTCGGCGCCGTGCTGCTGATTCTTCATGAACAGCAGGGCCAGCGTCGGCACCAGCGTGCGGGACAGGATGTAGGAGGCGATCATCGCGAAGATCACCGCTTCGGCCAGCGGCACGAAGAGGAAGCGCGCGACGCCGGTGAGGAAGAACATCGGCACGAAGACGATGCAGATGCACAGCGTGGACACCAGCGCCGGCACCGCGATCTCACCGGCACCCTCGCGGATCGCCGTCTCCAGATCGTGACCCAGGTGCAGGTAGCGTTCGATGTTCTCGATGGTCACCGTGGCGTCGTCCACCAGGATGCCCACCGCCAGCGCCAGGCCGCCGAGGGTCATGATGTTGATCGTCTCGCCGAGGACGTACAGCACCAGGATCGACGACAGCACCGACAGCGGAATGGAGATGGCGATGATGCAGGTGGTGCGCCAGTTGCCGAGGAACAGCAGGATCATCGCGGCGGTCAGGCAGGCGGCGATGAGGCCCTCATGCACGACGCCCGAGATCGCCGCCTTGACGAACACCGACTGGTCGAACAGCGGCGTGACCTGAATGTCCTCCGGGAGACTCGGCAGCGCATCGGCCAGCGCGACGCGCAGCGCGTCGATGACCTGCAGCGTGGACGCCCCACCGCTCTTCAGCACCGACTGCAGCACGCCGCGGCTGCCGTCCTGGCGCACGATGTTGGTCTGCGGCGAGAAGCCGTCGCGCACCACCGCCACGTCGCGCACGTAGATCGCCTGGCCGTTGCCGATGCGCACCGGCAGGTCGGCCAGCTCCTCGACGGTGCGTGACGAGCCGTTCACCTTGACGTTGAATTCGGTGGCACCGAGCTTGGCGGTGCCACCCGGCAGGATCAGGTTCTGCGCGTTGATCGCATTGACCACATCGAGGGGCACCAGGCCCTTGGCCTGCAGCGCATTGGTGTCGATGTCCACCGACACCACCCGGCTCTTGCCCCCGTAGGGGAAAGGCATCGCCACCCCCGGAATGGAGACCAGCTTGGGGCGCAGGCTGTTGAAGGTGGTGTCGAACAGCACCTGCTCGGGCAGGGATTTGCTGGACACGCCCAACTGCACCACCGGGATCGCCGACGCGGTGTATTTGATCACCAGCGGTGGATTGAGGCCGGGCGGCAGCAGGCGCAAGGCGCCGCCCTCCGTCGAGGCGATCTGGGCCAGCGCGGTCTCGACGCTGGCATGGGGTTGCAGGAACACCTTGATGATCGACATCCCGTTGTAGGACTGGGACTCGAAGTGCTCGATGTCGTTCACCGTGGTACCCAGCAGGCGCTCGTTCGGCGAGGTGATGCGCTGGGCCATCTCCTGGGGCGACAGGCCGTTGTAGCTCCAGATGATGCTGATCACTGGAATGTTGATCTCCGGCAGCACGTCGGTGGCGATGCGCATCAGCGCCAACGGCGTGGCCAGGAAGATCAGCAAGGCCATCACGATGAAGGTGTAGGGGCGCCGCAGGGCGATATTGACGATCCACATGGTCTGGCTCGTTCGTTTCAGCGCCCGGGGAGCGGCGGAAATACGAAATGAAGTTGGGGGGGCATGGGGCAGGCCCCTCGGCGGGGGCTCGATAAGGAACGGAACGGTTTGTTTGGCGCAACAGGACTGGCCGACCCGGATCTGTAGCAGCAATCGCGCCACCCGCGTTTCTGGCCTTTCAATGGCAAACAGGCCGCTGCGGACGGCAGCGGCCTGTTGGAATGACCACACCTGGGCAGCACACCTGCTGCCCTTTGGACATGAACGCTCAGTCCCAGGCGTCCCAGCGGGCCGCCGCGCTGTCGTCCGCCTCGCGGGCATCCACCCAGCGCCCGCCCTCCGGCGTGTCTTCCTTCTTCCAGAACGGGGCGCGGGTCTTCAGGTAGTCCATGATGAACTCGCAGGCGGCGAAGGCGTCACCCCGGTGGGACGAGGCCACGCCGACGAAGACGATGCGGTCGCCGGGTACCAGCCGCCCGAAGCGGTGGATCACCCGCGTGCCGAGCAGGCTCCAGCGGCCGTAGGCCTCGGTGACGATGGCTTCGAGGGACTTCTCGGTCATGCCCGGGTAGTGTTCGAGGGTCATCGCCGACACCGCGCTGCCTTCCCCGCTCAGCTTGTCGGCCCGCACCAGGCCGACGAAGCTTGCCACCGCGCCCACGTCGGCACGGCCGGCGGACAGGGTCGCGATCTCGTCGCCGACGTCGAAGTCGGCCTCCTGGACCGCCACGGAATCGAACTGCCGCTGGATTTCACTCATGTCAGCCTCCGGTGACCGGCGGGAAAAAGGCGATCTCATCCCGGTCCGCCACCGCCACGTCCGGGCCGACCATTTCCTGGTTGATCGCCGCGCGCACGTTGCGGCCTTCGCCGAGGGCTTCCCACACCCCGCCGCGGTGTGCCAGGTGGGCACGCAGGTCGCCCAACGTGGCGATGCCGGCGGGCAGCGTGAGGGTTTCGTGGGAGTAACCGAGGGTCTCCCGCAGGTTGGCGAAATACAGAACCTTGACGCTCATGACAGTAGTTCGGAATAAGGAATGAAACGCACCCGGTCGCCGGCCTTGATGACCTGCCCGGAGGGATTGTCGATGAGGCCGTCAGCCCACACGGTGGACGTGAGCACGCCGGGCCCCTGGTTGGGATACAGCTCGACGCGGCCGTCGGTCCCCAGGCGCGCGCGCAGGAACTCGCGGCGACGGTCGGGTTTGGGCCAGTCGAAGGCCGCCTCCAGCGGAATCGCCTCGGGCAGGCAGTCCTTGACGCCCTGGGCGCGCAGCACGAAGGGCCGCACCAGCAGGATGAAGGTGACGAAGCTCGACACCGGGTTGCCGGGCAGGCCGATGAAGGCCGCGCCGGCGCCACCAGCCGGATCGTTCACATGGCCGTAGGCCACCGGCTTGCCGGGCTTCATGGCGATCAGCCAGGAATCCAGCCGCCCTTCCGCGGTCACTGCCGGCTTGATGTGGTCTTCCTCGCCCATCGACACGCCGCCGCTGGTGACGATCAGGTCGTGGTGGCTGGCCGCCTCGCGCAGCGCAGCGCGGGTCGCGTCGAGCTTGTCCGGCACGATGCCCAGGTCGCTGACCTCGCAGCCGAGGGCCTCCAGCAGGCCGCGCAGCACGTAGCGATTGGAGTTGTAGATGGCGCCGGGCGGCAGCGGCTCGCCGGGCATCACCAGCTCGTCGCCGGTCGAGAACAGCGCCACCCGCAGGCGCCGCAGCACCGGCAGCGTCGCGCAGCCCACCGATGCGGCGAGGCCCAGCATCTGCGGGTTGAGGCGTACGCCGGCGGACAGCACGGTGCTGCCCTGGGCAATGTCCTCGCCGGCACGGCGCACCCACTCGCCGGGCTTGGGCAGGTGATTGATCACCACCCCGTCACCGTCCGCCGCGCACAGCTCCTGCATCACCACCGCATCGGCGCCAGCCGGGATCGGCGCGCCGGTGAAGATGCGCGCCGCCGTGCCGCGGACCAGCGTATGGCCGACGCTGCCGGCCGGGATGCGCTGGCCGATGACGAGGCGCGTGCCGGCGGCTGGCAGATCGGCGGTGTTCACCGCGTAGCCGTCCATGTGGGAATTGTCGAGGGGCGGCACGTTGAGGCCGGACACCTGATCGGCGGCCAGCACGCGGCCGAGGGCCGCCGAGGTGGGCACAGTGTCGATGGCCGTCACCGGCTCGGCGGCGGCCAAGAGCGCGTCGCGCACCTCTTCGAAAGGACGCAGGGAAGTATTCATAGGAGCCCCTGATGGTGGAGGATGAAATCGGCCACGGCGGCCGCATCGTTGAGATTCAGACAGGTCATGGGGACATCGAGTGCCGCGTCGGTGGCGATCGCGACGACGGACGGATTGTCGGGATACTGCAGCGGACGGCCGTGGGCCGGGCGATAGACCTCGATCTTGGGTATCGGCACCGCCTTGAAGCCTTCCACCAGCACGATGTCGCAGGGCGACAGGCGTTGGAGTTGGGCGCCCAGATCGGGTTCCGTCTCGCCGCGCAATTCGTGCATCAGCACCCAGCGCTCGTCCGACACCAGCAGGATCTCGCTGGCCCCCGCCTCCCGGTGCCGCCAGGAATCCTTGCCCGGCTTGTCGATGTCGAAACCGTGATGCGCATGCTTGATCACCGACACCCGGAAGCCCTGGGCGGTGATCTCCGGAATGATCTTCTCGATCAGCGTGGTCTTGCCCGAACCGGACCAGCCGGCAAACCCGAATACCTTCATGACCCACGCCACCAACGGATTGACAGGCGCGGGATTGTAGCAAGGGGGCCGATCCAAAATCCTTGACCCACCCCCTGTTGGGGCGAATTCATTCGCCCCAACAGGGATTAGCGCCCGCTGGCGGGCGGTGGCAGGTCTTCGAGGAAGGCCACGACTTCCGCCTCCACCTTAGAGCGGGTCATCGGCGGCAGGCTTTGCCAGACGCGCTTGCCATAGGGCTTGGTGAGCATGCGCGGGTCGCAGATGGCGAGGACGCCCTTGTCGCGCTCGGTGCGGATCAGGCGGCCGGCGCCCTGCTTGACGTTGATGACGGCGCGCGGCAGCTGGTATTCCATGAAGGGGCTCCGGCCGGATTTCTGCATGTGCTCGATGCGCGCGGCGAGCACCGGGTCGTCGGGCGGGACGAAGGGCAGCTTGTCGATGACGACCACCGACAGCGCGTCGCCGGGCACGTCCACGCCTTCCCAGAAGCTCTGGCTGGCCACCAGGATGGCGTTGCCGAGGCGGCGGAAGCGGTCGAGGAGTTCGGTGCGCGAGCCTTCGCCCTGGATCAGCAGCGGCAGGTCGAGCTTTTCCCGTTCCAGGTAATCGCCGATCAGCTCGTGGATGCGCCGCATGGCCTTCAGCGAGGTGCACAGCACGAAGGTGCGTCCCTGGGCGGCGCGGATCAGCGGGAAGGCGACCTTGGCGACGGCGTCCGGGTAGTCCGGGCTGTTGGGCTCGGGCATGCCCTGGGGCGCGTAGAGGACAGCCTGGGCGGGATAGTCGAAGGGGCTGCCCCACACGGCCGTTTCGATCGGCGGTTCGACCCAGTGCAGGCCCAGCTCGCGGCAGTAGTGGCCGAAGTCCTTGCCGACCGCCAGCGTGGCCGACGTGAACACCCAGGCCCGCGGGTGGCCGTCCATCTGGCGCTTGAAGATGGTGGCGATGGACAGCGGCGTGGCGTTGAGGGACAGGGCCTGGCTGAAGACCTCCACCCAGCGCACCCAGTCGGTGTTCTCGGGCTTGATCCAGCGGGCCAGGATCTCCTGCAGTTCCTGGGTGCGGCGCAGGCAGTTGGCCAGCCCTTCGGAGCGCTCGGCCTGGGTTTCGACGATGGCGCAGAAGTCTGCCAGTTCGTCACCGAGGGCTTCCAGCGCTTCGTGGAAGGGCTTGTTGTCTTCCATCTGCGCAAAGCCGAAGCGGGCGTTCTCGGCCTGTACGGACAGGCGCAGGTCGCGGGTGGTTTTTTCGAGCTTGCGGGTCGCTTCGATGAGGTCCAGGCAGTCGCGGGCGGCGGCCACCGTTTCGGAGCGGGTGTCGCGGGCCAGTTCGAGCAGCTGGGACGTGGACACGCTCTCGCCGAAGAACAGGCTGGCGGTTTCCGGCAGCTGGTGGGCTTCGTCGAAGATCACCGCGTTGCACGACGGCAGCAACTCGCCCATGCCCACGTCGCGCAGGCTCACGTCGGCGAAGAACAGGTGGTGATTGACCACCACCACGTCGGCGTCCATCGCGTTGCGGCGCGCCGCGGCGACGAAGCACTCCTTGATGTTCGGGCATTCCTGGCCCAGGCAGTTGTCCCGCGACGAGGTGGCGAACATCCAGGCGGCGGCGTCTTCCGGCACCTCGGGACATTCGGCCTTGTCGCCGGTCTGGCTGATCTCCATGAAGCGCCCGATCGCACGCAGGTGTACGGCGTCCTCGGGGGTCTGCAAGCGTGCGTCGGCCAGGTTGCGGGCCAGGTGGTAGTGGCACACGTAGTTGGCACGCCCCTTCAGCAGCGCCACCGCGACCGGCACCTTGAGGGCGGCGCGGATGGTCGGCAGGTCGCGGTTGAAGAGCTGGTCCTGCAGCGTCTTGGTGCCGGTGGAGATGATCACCTTGCCGCCGTTGAGCAGCGCCGGCACCAGGTAGGCGTAGGTCTTGCCGGTGCCGGTGCCGGCCTCGGCGACGAGCACGCGGTTCTCCTTCAGCGTGAAGGCGATGTGCTCGGCCATCTCCATCTGCTGGCGGCGCGGCGCGAATCCGGGAATGGCCTTGGCCAGGGGGCCATCGGGCGCGAAGGCTTGTTCGACGTTCATGGTACTGAAAAGCAAGGGGTGGCTCAGTCGAGGGCGTCGACCCACAGCCAGACCTGGCCGCGGCTCTGGCTGTCGCCCTGGCGGAGGCCAGTGGTGCCGTATTCCGAGCGGCGACTGTCGATCTGACTGCCGCCAAGGGGGATCCACTCGCCGAGGCGGCCGCGGACCTGGGTCGACAGGCGGGTGGATTCGATGCCGCCGTCGGGGCGGAGTTGCTCGACGGCGGGCGTGATGTCGATGCTGACCTGCTCGCCGATCAGCTGCGGCGCGACCATGAAGCCGCTGCCCACGTCCAGGAAGCGCACGCTGTCCACGGCCTGCCAGCCATTTGGGCCGGCACGCCATTCGCGCATGGCGATGGGCAGGGACTGGCCGACGCGGATCAGCGCGCGCCCACCCTCCACCACCTGGACCTGCTGGCTTATCTGCTCGTTGCGGCGGGTGCTCCCGGAGCCGGCTTCGACGATCACGCGGCTGTTGCCGGGCGACAGGCGGGCCCCGACGCCGGCCCCACCGCCCTGCCCCGCCACATCCTGGTCCTGGCGCACGGACACCACGAGGCGGCGCAGCGGCGTATCCAGCGCATCGATGGCGACGCGCAGTTCGGCCAGGTTGGCCGGCGAGACCCGCAGCAGCAACTTGTCGCCCATATTGGACACGGCCCCGCCGGGCTCCACCAGCGGCCGCAGGGCGGGCAGGATCTGCTCGGCGGGCCGGTGGCGCAGCGTGACGATCTCCAGGCGCGGCTCCGCCCGGGCCGTGGCGAGCACGGCCAGCAAGGCAAGGGCGAGGCAGGCCTGGCGGCGTTTCATGCGGGGCTCAGGCCGCGGAGGTCCGGTGCGCTTCGGCGAGGTAGTCGCGGGAGCGCATCTCGATCAGCCGGCTGACCGTGCGGTGGAACTCGTTGGCCTGGCGGCCTTCCACGTAGAGGTCGTAGGCCTGGCACTCGGCGCTGACCAGCAGCTTGACCCGGTGGTCGTAGAGCACGTCGATCAGCCACGTGAAGCGGCGCGCCTCGGAAGCCATCGCGGCGCTCATCTTCGGCACGCGGGAGAGAATCAGCGTGTGGTACTCGCGGGCGATCTCCAAGTAGTCGTTCTGGGAGCGCGCGCCGCCGCACAGGGTGTCGAAATCGAACCAGATCACGCCGGGTGCGATGCGCTGAACCTTCAGCTTGCGCTCCAGCACCTCGATCTCGCCGGGCTTGCCCTTGGTGCCGGCAATCTTCTCGAAATCCGTCGCCAGGTGCTTGTCGGCGGCTTCGTCCGCAGGCACCAGGAAAGCGTCCATCTGCTCCAGCGTGCGCAGCCGGTAGTCGGTGCCATGGTCCACCTCGACCACGTCGAAGCGGCGCTTGATCATGTCGATGGTGGGCAGGAAGTTGATGCGCTGCAGGCCATTGGGGTACAGGCCGTCCGGCGGGTAGTTGGAGGTCATCACGAAGATGGTGCCGCGGGCAAACAGCGCGTCGAGCAGGCGACCCAGGATCATCGCGTCGGCGATGTCGGACACGTGGAACTCGTCAAAGCACAGCAGGCGGGTCTGGCGCGCGATGCGGTCGGCGACCTTCTGCAGCGGATCGGGTTCGTGGTTGAGATTCTTCAGATCGTTCTGCACTTCCTGCATGAAGGCGTGGAAGTGCACGCGGCGCTTGCGCTGGTACGGGACCGAATCGTAGAAGCAGTCCATCAGGAAGCTCTTGCCGCGCCCGACGCCGCCCCAGAAATACACGCTGCGCGGCTGCTTCGGCCGTGACAACAGCTTGCGGAGGGTGCCCTTGCGGGCCGCCTTGAAGGCGACGAGTTCGGTATACAGGCCTTGCAGGCGCTGGGCGGCGGCGCGCTGAGCGGGGTCGGACTTGAAGCCGCGGGCCTTGAGGGTGGCGTCGTAAGCTTCGAGCATGCCGTGCTCGGCAACCTTGAGGATTCGATGGGGCATCTTCGTGGCAGGTGATGTCGGGGCGCTCTAGGGTCGCGCCACTTATGGAAACGGGGGTGGTCAGGCATTTTACAGCCTGACCACCCCCGGGTGATGCGCGGAGCCGGCTACAACAAGGCGCCGGCCACCGTCATCAGAAGTGCAGAGGACGCTTGTCCACCGCCAGGGCGGCTTCGTGCACCACTTCCGACAGGGTCGGGTGAGCGTGGCAGATGCGCGCCAGATCTTCGGACGCACCGGCAAACTCCATCGTCACCACGGCTTCGCCGATCAGCTCGGAAGCATTGGAGCCGATGATGTGCACGCCGAGGATACGGTCGGTGTTGGCGTCGGCGATCATCTTCACGAAACCGGCCGGGGTGCCGGCGCCCAGCGCACGGCCGTTGGCCATGAACGGGATCTTGCCAACCTTGTAGGCGGCGCCTTCGGCCTTGAGCTGCTGCTCGGTCTTGCCGACCCAGGCGATCTCGGGCGAGGTGTAGATGACCCACGGGATGGTGTCGAAGTTGGTGTGGCCCTTCTGGCCGGCGATGGTCTCGGCCACCGCAACACCCTCTTCCATGGCCTTGTGGGCCAGCATCGGGCCACGCACCACGTCGCCCACCGCCCACACGCCGTCCAGGTTGGTGCGGTTGTGCGCATCGACTTCAACGAAGCCACGCTCGTCGATCTTGAGGCCGACCGCTTCGGCGTTGAGACCGGCGGTGTTGGGCACGCGACCGACGGAGACGATCAGGCGGTCGAACTCGGCCTTCTGCGCACCATCCTTGGTTTCGTACTCGACGGTGACGGACTTCTTGCCGACGGTGACGGCGCCAACCTTGACGGACAGCTTGATGTCGAGGCCCTGCTTGGTGAACAGCTTGAGGGCTTCCTTGGCCACGTCCTGGTCAGCGGCCGCGAGGAAGCTGTCCATCGCTTCGAGGATGGTGACTTCGGCGCCGAGGCGCTTCCACACGGAGCCCATTTCCAGGCCGATCACGCCGGAGCCGATGAGGCCGAGGCGCTTGGGCACGGCGTCGATGTCGAGGGCGCCAATGTTGTCGCAGACCAGCTTGTTGTCGACCGGGATGCCGGGCAGGTGGCGGGCGGTGGAGCCGGTCGCCACGATGACCTGCTTGGCCTCGACGACTTCTTCGCCAACCTTGACCTGCCAACCGGCGTCGGTCTTGCCGACGAAGGCGCCGTGGCCCGCCAGGAAGGTGACCTTGTTCTTCTTGAACAGGCCCTTGATGCCGGCGGTGAGCTGCTCGACGATCTTGGACTTGCGGCCGATCATCTTGGCTACGTCTATCTTCGGCGTGCCGACGGAGATGCCCTGCTCCTCGAAGGCGTGGCCGGCTTCCTCGAACAGGTGCGAGGTGTGCAGCAGCGCCTTGGACGGGATGCAGCCGACGTTCAGGCAGGTGCCGCCGAGGCGGGGCTCGCCCTTCGGGTCGGCGTAGGGATTGGATTCGGCGCAGGCCGTATTGAAACCGAGTTGTGCGGCGCGGATCGCAGCCACATAGCCACCGGGACCACCGCCGATGACCAGCACGTCAAATTGCTTCGCCATTTAGTCGCTTCCTTGTGCAGATGAAAACGCGGCACGGAAACACCCCCGCAGGAGTGCAACCGTGCCTGCGGTTGGGGAGATCAGACGTCCAGGATCAGACGGGCCGGATCTTCCAGGGCTTCCTTCATGGTGACCAGGCCCAGGACGGCTTCGCGGCCGTCGATGATGCGGTGGTCGTAGGACATGGCGAGGTAGTTGATCGGACGCACGACGACCTGACCATTTTCCACCACGGCACGGTCCTTGGTGGCATGGATGCCGAGGATCGCGGATTGGGGCGGGTTGATGATCGGGGTGGACATCATGGAGCCGAACACACCACCGTTGGAGATGGAGAACGTGCCGCCGGTGAGCTCTTCGATGGAGATCTTGCCGTCCTTGGCCTTCTGGCCGAACTCGGCGATCTTCTTCTCGATGTCGGCGATGGACATGTTGTCCACGTCACGCAGGATGGGCACCACCAGGCCACGGGGCGAACCGACGGCGATACCGATGTCGATGTAGCCGTGGTAGACGATGTCGTTGCCATCGACGGAGGCGTTCAGGATCGGGAACTTCTTGAGGGCGGCAACAGCGGCCTTCACGAAGAAGCCCATGAAACCCAGACGCACGCCGTGAGCCTTCTCGAACTTGTCGCCGTACTGCTTGCGCAGGGCCAGGATCGGAGCCATGTTCACTTCGTTGAACGTGGTCAGAATGGCGTTTTCGTTCTTCGACTGGAGCAGGCGCTCGGCGATGCGGGCACGCAGACGGGTCATCGGAACGCGCTGTTCGACACGCTCGCCAGCCGGGACGACTACGGCCGGAGCCGCTGCAGCCGGTGCGGCAGCCTTCGGCTGGGCGGCAACGGCATCTTCCTTGATCACCCGCCCGCCACGGCCGGAACCGGCGACGTCAGCGGCAGCGATGCCCTTCTCGTCGAGGATCTTGCGGGCGGACGGACTGGCAGCGCCGGCGGCAGCAACCGGAGCCGCTGCGGGGGCTGCAGCAGCCGGAGCGGCGGCAGCGGCCGGAGCGCCAGCGGCAGCCTTGGCTTCGGTGTCGATGGTGGCGATCACTTCGCCGGAAGTCACCGAGTCACCGCCATTCTTGACGATCTTGACGAGCACGCCGTCGGCCGGGGCCGGGGTTTCCAGCACGACCTTGTCGGTCTCGATGTCGATCAGGTTCTCGTCACGGGAAACGGCGTCGCCTTCCTTCTTGTGCCAAGTCACCAGCGTGGCTTCGGAAACGGACTCGGACAGTTGGGGCACTTTGACTTCGATCAGCATATCTTCTCCCTTGTTTTCAGTTCGGCGTGGACGTTTGCATCAGGCTTTGATTTCGCCAAACGCATTTTCGATAACTGCCTTTTGTTGCGCGTTGTGCTTGGCGTAGTAACCGACCGCCGGCGATGCCGCGGCAGGACGGGCCACCAGCAGGAACTTGCGCTCGTCGCCGAGGGCGCTGTCCAGATGGTGACGGGACGCCAGCCAGTACCACACGCCCTGGTTGCGGGGCTCTTCCTGGCACCACACCACTTCCTTGGCGTTGGGGTACTTGTTGACCTCGGCCGCGAAGGCTTCGCGCGGGAACGGGTAGAGCTGTTCCAGGCGAACCAGCGCGATGTCGTCGATGTTGTTGGCACGACGGTGAGCCAGCAGTTCGTAGTAGATCTTGCCGGAGCAGATGACCACGCGCTTGACCTTGTTGACGTCGAGCTCGTCCACTTCGCCAATGACGGTCTGGAAGGTGCCCTTGGAAAGATCTTCCAGGGAGGAGATCGCGTCCTTGTGGCGCAGCAGCGACTTCGGCGTGATGATCACCAGCGGCTTGCGCAGCTTGCGCAGGGCCTGGCGACGCAGCAGGTGGAAGATCTGCGACGGGCCGGACGGGATGCACACCTCCATGTTCATCTCGGCGCACAGTTGCATGTAGCGCTCGATACGGGCGGAGGAGTGCTCCGGACCCTGACCTTCGTAGCCGTGCGGCAGCATCATGACGAGGCCGCACTGGCGGCCCCACTTGGCTTCGCCGGAGCTGATGAACTGATCCATCACCACCTGGGCGCCGTTGGCGAAGTCGCCGAACTGGGCTTCCCAGATCACGAGCTGGTTCGGTTCAGCCGAGGCGTAACCGTATTCGAAGGCCAGTACGGCCTCCTCGGACAGCACGGAGTCGTAGCAGTAGAACGGGCCCTGGCCTTCGCGGATGTTCTGCAGCGGGTAGAAGGTACCGTCGTGCCACTGGTCGCGGTTCTGGTCGTGCAGCGCGGCGTGGCGGTGGAAGAAGGTGCCACGGCCGACGTCTTCACCGGACAGACGGATACCGAAGCCCTGCACGACCAGGCTGGCGTAGGCCAGGTTCTCGGCCATGCCCCAGTCGAACGGCAGCTTGCCGGCCCCCATCGCCTTGCGGTCGTCGATGATCTTCTGCACGCGGGGGTGCAGCGCGAAACCCTCCGGCGTGGTGGTCAGCGCGGTGGCCAGACGCTCGAGTTCGGCGGTCGGCACGGTGGTGTCGCACTTGTCGGTGTAGGCCTTGCCGGCGTACGGCGCCCAGTCCTGCGCGAACTGGCGCTTGAAGTCGGACAGCACGGGGTTGGACAGCAGTTCACCCTTGTCCAGCGCAGCGCGGTAGTCCTTGATGAATTGGTCCGGCTCTTCCGTCTTGACGATGCCCAGCTGGACGAGCTTGTCCGCGTACAGCTTGCGGGTGCCCGGGTGCTTGGCGATCTTCTTGTACATCAGCGGCTGCGTGACCATCGGCTCGTCGGCTTCGTTGTGGCCGAGCTTGCGGTAGCACACGATGTCGACAACGACGTCCTTCTTGAACTCCTGGCGGTATTCCACGGCCAGGCCCATCACGAAGGCCACGGCCTCCGGATCGTCGCCATTGACGTGGAAGATCGGCGCCTCGCCCATCTTGAAGATGTCGGTGCAGTACAGCGAAGAACGGTAGTCGCGCGGATCGGAGGTGGTGAAGCCGATCTGGTTGTTCACCACGATGTGGATCGTGCCGCCCGTGCCGTAGCCGCGGGTCTGCGCGAAGTTGAGCATTTCCTGGTTGACGCCCTGGCCGGCAACGGCCGCATCGCCGTGGATCAGGACCGGGATCACCTCGGCCTTGCCCTTGGCGCCACGACGGGTCTGACGGGCATACACGGAGCCTTCGACCACCGGGTTGACGATTTCCAGGTGGGACGGGTTGAAGGCCAGGGTCAGGTGCACCGGACCTCCGGCAGTCATCACGTCGCTGGAGAAGCCCATGTGGTACTTCACGTCGCCGGCGGACAGGTCGGACGCGGCTTTGCCTTCGAATTCGGAGAACAGCATGCTCGGCGACTTGCCGAGGGTGTTCACCAGCACATTGAGGCGGCCACGGTGGGCCATGCCGATGACGATTTCCTGCACGCCCTTGCCGCCAGCGACGCGGATCAGCTCGTCCATCGCCACAATGGTGCTTTCACCGCCTTCGAGGGAGAAACGCTTCTGGCCGACATACTTGGTATGCAGGTAGCGCTCCATCGTTTCGGCAGCGGTCAGGCGCTCGAGGATTCGGCGCTGATGCTCGACCTGGAAGGACGGACGTCCCTTGGTGGGCTCGAGGCGGGCCTGGATCCAGCGCTTTTCACCGATATCGGTGATGTACATGTACTCGGCGCCGATGGAGCCGCAGTAGGTCTGGCGCACCGCGTCGAGGATCTCGCGCAGGGTGGCGTGATCACCCGGCAGGCCATGGAAGGAGCCGGTATTGAAGGTCTGGTTGAGATCCGCCTCGGTGAAGCCGTAGTGGGACAGTTCGAGTTCGTGGATCTCAGGACGCTCGGTGCGCTTGAGCGGGTCGAGCTGGGCCCAGCGAGTGCCGAGGAAGCGGTGGGCGTTGATCAGTTGCAGGACGCTGACCTGCTTCTGGTCGACGCCGGACGCCACGACAGTGCGGACAGGGCCACGCTTCGCCATGTCGGCGAAAGCGTTGATGATCGGGTAGTGGGCAACGTCACGGCCCTTGCCGGGCACGTTCTGCAGCGAGTCGAAATAAGTCCGCCATTCATCGGAGACGGAATCCGGATTGTCGAGATAGTTCTCGTAAAGCTCTTCGACGAACGGCGCATTGCTGCCGAACAGTTGGGAGCTCTCAAAAAGCTGCTTCATCATGGGCGACCACCTGGCTTATATCTTGTCTTTTTGAAGGTACTTGCTTTCGGTGGGGAGAAATCCCTGTTTGATTCACTTCCTCAGAAAAACGAAGCGGGATGGCCTGATGCTTCGACCATCCCGCGTTCGCTCTCCTGTTTCCCCCTCCCCTTCCGGGCAAACTTAGCCGCGTTGGGCCAGCGGGACGACGTCGCGGCGAGCGGCGCCGATGTACAACTGACGCGGACGACCGATCTTGTACTCAGGATCGGTGATCATTTCTTCCCACTGGGTCATCCAGCCGACCGTACGGGCCAGCGCGAAGATGCAGGTGAACATTTCAGTGGGAATGCCGAGCGCCTTCTGGACGATGCCGGAGTAGAAGTCCACGTTCGGGTAGAGCTTCTTCTCGACGAAGTATTCGTCTTCCAGAGCGATCTTTTCGAGTTCCTTGGCCAGCTTGAACAGGCGGTCGTTCTCGAGGCCCAGTTCGCCGAGCACATCGGCGCAGACCTTGCCCATCAGCTTGGCGCGCGGGTCGAAGTTCTTGTAGACACGGTGACCGAAGCCCATCAGCTTGAAGGAATCGTTCTTGTCCTTGGCGCGCTTGATGTACTCGCCAACGCGGGACACGTCGCCGATCTCTTCCAGCATCTGCAGGCAGGCTTCGTTCGCGCCGCCGTGCGCCGGGCCCCACAGGCAGGCGATACCGGCAGCGATACAGGCAAACGGATTGGCACCGGAGGAGCCAGCCAGACGGACGGTCGAGGTGGACGCGTTCTGCTCGTGATCAGCGTGCAGCGTGAAGATGATGTCGAGGGCGCGGACCAGCACCGGATTCGGCTGGTACTTCTCGCACGGGTTGCCGAACATCATGCGCATGAAGTTCGAGGTGTAGTCCAGATCGTTGTCCGGATACATGAACGGCATGCCGGTGCTGTACTTGTAGGCCATCGCAACGATGGTCGGCATCTTGGCAACCAGGCGGTTGAAGCTGATGTTGCGGTGCTCGGAGTCGGAGAAATCCATCGCGTCGTGGTAGAACGCGGACAGGGCACCGACCACGCCGGTCATGACAGCCATCGGATGAGCGTCGCGACGGAAGCCGGAGTAGAACTTGGTCAGTTGCTCATGAACCATCGTGTGGCTCTTGATGGTCTTTTCGAAGTCGGTCTTCTGCGTGGCGTTCGGCAGTTCGCCGTTCTTCAGCAGATAGGTGACTTCCAGGAAATTGCAGTTTTCAGCCAGTTGCTCGATGGGGTAGCCGCGATAGAGCAGTTCACCCTTGTCGCCATCGATGTAGGTGACCTTCGACTGACAGCTGGCCGTAGACAGGAAGCCGGAGTCATACGTGAAGTACCCAGTCTTACCACCCAGGGTACGAATGTCGATCACATCATTGCCATGCGTTCCCGACATGATCGGAAAATCTACGGCCTTGTCACCTACGGTCAGTGTAGCAGTACGTTGCGTGGTCATATTTTGGTCCCTTTTCCCTGTTGAAACTCCAGCTCCCTATTGACTAGATCTGCCGGGCTACCGGGCCCGGAGCAGGTCCACCATTTCCTGCCAGCGCTCCTTGGTGACCGGCTTGCTGCCGTTGACCATGGCCCACAGGTCATGGTCTTCGACGAGCAAGAGGTCATCCAGATCGGCCAGCTGATCGTCGGTGAGACGATCGAAGTGCCTTTCGAGGAAGCGCGTGAACACCAGATCGAGCTCGAGAAGAGCCCGACGGCACTGCCAGCGCACGCGCCCCCGGTTGAGCGTCATACCGCGCGACGAACCATCATGTCTTTGATCTTGCCGATCGCCTTCGTCGGATTCAGGTGCTTCGGGCAGACGTCGACGCAGTTCATGATGGAATGGCAACGGAACAGACGATACGGATCTTCCAGATTGTCGAGGCGCTCGCTGGTCGCCTGATCGCGGGTATCCGCCAGGAAGCGGTACGCCGCCAGCAGACCGGCCGGACCGACGAACTTGTCCGGGTTCCACCAGAAGGACGGGCAACTGGTGGAGCAGCAGGCGCACAGGATGCACTCGTACAGACCGTTGAGTTCATCGCGGTCTTCCGGCGACTGCAGGCGCTCGCGCTCGGGTGCGGGCTCGTTGTTGATCAGGTACGGCTTGATCGAGTGGTACTGCTTGAAGAACTGGGTCATGTCGACGATCACGTCGCGGATGACCGGCAGGCCGGGCAACGGACGCAGCGTGATCGGCTGGGCGATGTCGTCCATGCTGGTCAGGCAGGCCAGGCCGTTCTTGCCATTGATGTTCATGGCGTCTGAGCCACACACACCTTCGCGGCAGGAACGACGGAAGGACAGGGAGTCGTCCTTGGCCTTCAGGCGCACCAGAGCGTCCAGCAGCTTCTTGTCGGACTCTTCGAGTTCGACGGAAATGTCCTGCATGTACGGCGCGGCGTCCTTGTCCGGATCGTAGCGGTAAATCTTGAACTGTACGGTTCGCTTGCTGCTCATGTTCTATTCTCCGGAACGCTCAGTAGGTACGCTTGGCAAGGGCGATGGGCTCGACATCGGCCGACATCGGCTGCAGGTTGACCGGCTTGTAATCAAGGCGGTTGCCCTCGCTGAACCACAGCGTGTGCTTGAGCCAGTTCTTGTCGTCACGGCCGTTCGGGGTCTCGGCGCAGTCGATCGCGTCGTCGCGCACGTGGGCACCGCGGGATTCCTTCCGGGCTTCGGCGGAAACCATCGTGGCCTTGGCGACTTCGATGAGGTTATCGAGTTCCAGCGCCTCGGTACGGGCTGTATTCCAGACCTTGGACTTGTCCTTGATCTGGGTGTGCTTGGCACGCTCGGCGACTTCGAGGATCTTGGTGACGCCTTCCTTCAGCATGTCGGCGAAACGGAACACCCCGGCGTGCTTCTGCATGGTGCGCTGCATGGCCAGCCGAACCTCATGGACCTCTTCGCCGTTGGTCTGGCTTTCCAGGCGGGCGATACGCGCCAGCGACACGTCGGCAGCGTTCTCAGGCAGCGGCTTGAGGGTCAGCTGACCGGACTGGAAGTCGGCCACCACGGTTTCGCCGGCGGCCTTGCCGAAGACCAGCAGGTCAAGCAGCGAGTTGGTGCCCAGACGATTGGCGCCATGCACGGAAGCGCACGCGCACTCACCGGCGGCATAGAAACCGGCAACCGGAACATTCGAATTGCCGTCCTTCGGCACCACGACCTGGCCCTTGTAGTTGGTCGGAATACCGCCCATCTGGTAGTGGCAGGTCGGCACGACCGGAATCGGCGCCTTGATCGGGTCCACACCGGCAAACTGGATCGAGATCTCACGAATGCCAGGCAGACGCTTGTTGATCGTCTCCGGCGACAGGTGGGTGATGTCGAGCAGCACGTGGTCCTTTTCGGAACCGCAGCCACGGCCTTCGTTGATCTCGGTGACCATAGAACGGGACACCACGTCGCGGGAGGCCAGATCCTTCAGGTTCGGCGCATAGCGCTCCATGAAGCGCTCGCCGGAGGCGTTACGCAGGATGCCGCCTTCGCCACGCACACCTTCCGTGATCAGCACGCCGGCACCGGCCACGCCGGTGGGGTGGAACTGCCAGAACTCCATATCTTCCAGCGGGATGCCGGCACGGGCCGCCATACCGACACCGTCGCCGGTGTTGATGAAGGCATTGGTGGAGCTGTAGTAGATACGGCCGGAACCGCCGGTCGCGAAAATGGTGGCCTTCGCATGGAAGATCGACACTTCGCCGGTTTCCATTTCCATGGCTGTCACGCCGAGCACATCGCCATCCGCGTTACGGATCAGGTCCATCGCCATCCATTCGACGAAGAACTGGGTGTTGGCGCGCACGTTACGCTGGTACAGGGCGTGCAGCATCGCGTGGCCGGTACGGTCGGCAGCCGCACAGGAGCGGGACACGGGGGTCTGACCATAGTTCTGCGAGTGGCCGCCGAACGGACGCTGGTAGATCTTGCCATTGTCGGTACGGTCGAAAGGCATGCCGAAGTGTTCGAGCTCGACCACCACTTCATTGGCCTTCTTGACCATGAACTCGATTGCATCCTGGTCTCCCAGCCAGTCCGACCCCTTGACGGTGTCGTACATATGCCAGTGCCAGTTGTCCTCAGTGGAGTTGCCGAGGGACGCTGCCACGCCGCCCTGCGCTGCCACGGTGTGCGAACGAGTCGGGAAGACCTTGGTCAGGACAGCGGTCTTGAGACCGGCTTCGGAGAGCTGCAGGGCGGCGCGCAGACCGGCACCACCGGCACCGACGATCACCGCATCAAAGGTACGCTTTGCGACTTTCACTTACAGCCTCCAGAGAATCTGAGCAGCCCAGCCGGCGTAACCGATGAGCAGAAGAGCGACAACCGAATGCAGGGTCAAACGAATGCCCGTCGGCTTGATGTAATCCATGAAGATGTCCCGAACGCCGATCCAGGCATGGAAGAACAGCGACATGAAGAACAGGAAGGTCGCGAACCGCATGAAACCGCCGCTGAACACACCACGCCAGCTCTCATAGGAGCCATCGAAAGAGGACAGCACGGCAACGGCGAGAACAACGGTGTAAATAGCCATCACCACCGCGGTGATGCGCTGGGCGAGCCAATCACGAAAACCGTAATGGGCGCCGACAATGATGGGCTTTACCATAGCTTGGACACCAGAATGACAGTGAGGATGAGGCTGACGATCAGCACGAGACGGGCGCTGGACACGGCGGACTGCTTATCCACACCAACATGCACATCCAGCAGCAGGAAACGGATGCCGGCACAGAAATGATGCAGGTAAGCCCACACCAGACCCGACAGGATGAGTTTGACGAAGACGTTGTCCACGACTTCCTTGAAGGAAGCGTAGGACTCGGGCGAACCGACGCTGCTACCGAAGAGCGACAGCAGAACCGGCAGCATCAGGAAGAGCCCTGCGCCGCTGACCCGATGCAGGATCGAGACCTTGCCAGGCAAGGGCAGCCTGATCTCGTTCAGCGCCAGATGCTTCGGGCGCTGTTTTTTCAAAGTCACCTCTGTCATAGATTTTTCCCTCTAGCAATTGCGATTGCGAAATCGCACTTTTCCCACACAAAAATTATAAGTATATACCCTTACCCTGCATCGACAGGCCGGGCCAGCCCATCAATTCACCCTGCTTAACCTAGTTGAGTTCGTTCAAATAATAGTGCTCGGCCGTCGAATACAGTCCGCGCCGCCATTCGACGGGGCGATCGCCATATGTATAGGTAACCCGCTCCACTGACAGCAAAGGAGTACCTTCGGACACCCCCAGCGTCTCGCTGGTCATGCGATCAGCCGCGACTGCACGGATCCGCTCTTCTGCACGAATCATGCGGACACCAAAGCGCGTCTCAAAAAGCCCGTAAAGCGATCCGTGTGCAGCCTGCAGCACCTCCATGGTGAGGCCATGGAAGATCTCGCCCGGCAAATAAATTTCATCGACCACCACCGGCTTCCCGGTGAAGCGCAGAAGACGCCGCAAAATGGTGACTGGCGCGCCGAGCTCAATACCGAGCATTCGAGCAGCCTCATTACCGGCCTTCGCCTTCCAGCAATCGAGAGGAATACTCTGTGGATGAGACAGATCGCCGTCCATCGGAACAAGCCGCAAAAACCTGAACAAAGCGCGCGGATCGTTGTGAGAGGCAACGTAAGTACCCTTTCCCTGCTTTCGGACAAGCAGGTTCTCGGCCGCCATCTCGTCGATGGCTTTGCGCACGGTACCTTGACTTACATTAAAACGCAGTGCAAGTTCCTGCTCGCTGGGAATGGCCTGCCCAGGCCGCCATTCGGCGGACTGCAGGGCGTTGATCATCAGATTCTTGATCTGACGATACAAAGGGCTGAAGGTGGGCGATTCGGGTCGCATTGGGTAATTGAAGCACACTTTTAGAAGACAGTCCACGACATGTCTTCTATCTTATATAAGACATAAGACATGAATTGACAGTCCTCATAAATGCACCTACGATTCATGCGTTGACCGATCACCCATTGATCACAACTTCGACTGCGCATCGCGACGACCTGTGGGAGGCCGCGCGCGTCTGCAGCATGGTGTCGAATCACTTCTTACTAGAGGGAGTTTCATAAATGGCAAAAGCCCCCGTTCGTGTCGCAGTCACCGGCGCCGCCGGCCAGATCGGCTACAGCCTCCTGTTCCGCATCGCCAGTGGCGAAATGCTGGGCAAGGACCAGCCCGTCATCCTCCAGCTGCTTGACCTCCCGCAAGCCCAGAAGGCCGTTAAGGGCGTCATCATGGAGCTCGAAGACTGTGCATTCCCGCTGCTGACCGGCGTGATCGCCACCGACGACCCGAATGTCGCCTTCAAGGACGCCCAGGTGGCCCTGCTGGTCGGTGCCCGCCCCCGCGGCCCCGGCATGGAGCGCAAGGACCTGCTGACCGAAAACGCCAAGATTTTCACCGTGCAAGGCGCAGCCATCGGCCAGTACGCCGATCCCAACGTCAAGGTGCTGGTTGTCGGCAACCCCTGCAACACCAACGCTTACATTGCCAAGGAAATCGCCGTCAAGTACGGCCGCGTTCAGGCCAAGAACTTCACCGGCATGCTGCGCCTGGATCACAACCGCGCCCTGTCCCAGCTGGCCACCAAGTCCGGCCGTGAAGTCTCCAGCCTGAAGAAGCTGGTCGTCTGGGGCAACCACTCCCCCACGATGTATGCCGACTACCGTTCCGTGACCTCCAACGGCGACAGCGTCAAGGCCCTGATCAACGACGAAGCCTGGAACCGTGACGTGTTCCTGCCGACCGTCGGCAAGCGCGGCGCCGCCATCATCGAAGCGCGCGGTCTGTCCTCTGCCGCCTCCGCCGCCAATGCGGCCATCGATCACATCCGTGACTGGTGGCTCGGCTCCAACGGCGAATGGGTCACGATGGGCATCCCGTCCGACGGCTCCTACGGCATTCCTGAAGGCATCATCTTCGGCTTCCCGGTCACCACCGAGAACGGCGAATACAAGATCATCCAGGGCCTGGAGATCGACGAATTCTCCCGCGACCGCATCAACAACACCCTCAATGAACTGCTTGAGGAACGTGACGGCGTGAAGGACCTGCTGGGCTGATCCAGGCCACGCAATTCAGCTTCACGGCAACGCGGGGACGGCAACGTCCCCGCGTTTTTTCATGGAGCTTTTTTTGCTACTCTCCCGCCGATCAATTCCGAACAAGCATATTCTCGCCATGTCCGCCCTGCCCCACCCCGATCTCGTCCTCTTTCAGGGCGAAAAGCCCTTTCCAATCCTGCCCGCCGTCGATCATTACGCCGGCAGCGAAAAGCTGATGCGCAAGGCTATGAGCCTGCAACAGGAGCTCGGCCCCGTTTTCGACATCACCTGCGACTGCGAGGATGGTGCCCACGCCGGCGCAGAGGCCGAGCATGCCACCATGGCAGCCGGCATCGTCATGTCCGATGAGAATCGGTTCGGACGCGTCGGTGCGCGCATCCATGACGTCACACACCCCCATTGGGAAGCCGACGTGGACATTCTGGTAGGACAGGCAGGCAAACGCCTGGCATTTCTGACCATCCCCAAGCCACGTAGCACAGCCGATGCAACCCGGCAGATCGAAGCCATCAAGCGTGCCGAACTACAGCACGGCATCGGGCGGGAAATTCCAGTCCACGTCCTTATCGAGACCCACGGGGCCTTGCGCGATGCATGGGAGATAGCCGCGCTTGACAGGGTCGAATCCCTTGATTTCGGCTTGATGGATTTTGTCAGCGGACATCACGGCGCCATTCCAGGCTCCGCAATGCGCAGTCCTGGCCAGTTCGATCACCCACTGGTGGCGCGCGCCAAATGCGACATTGCGGCGGCGGCCCTCGCCAATGGCGTCGTTCCGTCCCACAATGTCACGACCGAACTCAAGGATCTCGATTACATCCGCCGCGACGCCGAGCGAGCCCGACAGGAATTCGGCTATCTGAGAATGTGGAGCATCCACCCCAACCAGATCGTCCCCATCGTCGAGGCGATGCGCCCGAATTTCTCTGAAGTCGAGGAGGCCAGCCAGATTCTCATCTCCGCTCAGGACAAGCACTGGGGGCCGATCCAGCATGCCGGCAAATTGCACGACCGAGCCTCTTATCGCTATTACTGGGAATTGCTGAAGCGCGCACGCGCCACCGGCATGCATATCCCTGAGGAAGCAACAAGCCGCTTCTTTCAACAATAAAAAATGGGGCGATGAATTCGCCCCATTTTTTTCAGCGCCGGATCCGAAATCCAGCCAGCTCGATTCTTATTCCCGGCCCTGCTCCTTCTCAGGCAGCAAGATGGAATTGTCGGTGCTGTACTGATAATCGCGGAACACGTGTTCGGCAGAAAGGATCTCGTAACTGCCGTCGGCATTCTTGTAGGACGTATCCTTCAACCGATACGTGTAATGGCCGCAAGTCCAGACATCGAAGTTGCGCATATGAGTGCACAAGCAGGTTTTGTCCATCACCGAAACCTTCTTGACCCCGGGGTGCAGCGCCACCTCTTTGTTATAAGCCTCGATGTACGAGCAATTCCCCTTGCTGTCGAGCAGATAACCATAGGCCTCGCAATTCGGACGGATACCTGACCCGATCGCGGGACTCCCAGTCAGCATGCGCATCGGGTAGCCGGTGGGGGAAATCTGATTGACGATGATTTCCTCCTCGCTGGCCTTGAAGTAGTGCTGCTGGACATCCTCCGGCAAACCGCACTCCTTCGTCACCGTAAAGCGCGTCGCCACTTGCACCGCACCGGCGCCATTCTCGAGGAAGGCCGCCGCATCGCTGCCGGTGAAAATCCCCCCGGCAGGAATCAGCGGAATGTCGAGTTTCTCTTCAAGCAACCAGACACGAATCTCGGCAACGATGACAGCCAAGTCGTACTTGGCCCAGTCCATGCCAAAACCCAGGTGCCCGCCAGCAAGCGGCCCTTCAACCACGACGTAGTCCGGCAACCGGTTCGTTCGGGCGCTCTTGCGCAGGAAAAGCTGCAAGGCACGCAGGGACGATACGATGATGCCCAGCTTGGCATCCCGGAAACGCGGATGATCTTCGATCAAGCCGAAAGAACCGAGGTGGAGGCCTGCCGCGAGCGTGATGCCGTCCGCCCCCGCATCCAGTGCCGCCGTCAGACGCACGCGCAAGGTCTCCTTCGGCGCGTTCATCGTCAGCTTCTCCATACAGTTCACGAAGATCAGGCCGGGCCCACGCTTCGCCTCCATGGTCTTGCCCACGTGCAGCATCGTCGCCTCGGCAAGCTGCCCAAGGTCGAACTGCACAACCGACTTGTCGGAGTTGGCAACGTTGTACTTGTATTGCTGGAGCTTGTCCTTCACATACTTGGTGTTGAAACGACGATCGGCGACCGTCTTGATCATTGCATCCGAGATATGACCGATTCCGCCCAAACGTGCAGCTTCCAGCGCCAGATCCGCGGTGGAGATGTCCACCCCCATACCGCCGATCACGATTGGCACCAGTTCCTGCTTGCCAAAGCGCAGACGGAAATCATCAACTCGTTTCATGAAACCCCTTCCAGACAGACATGACGCGCCACGAGGAGACGGTTCCGTTCGCGGCTAAACGCATGATTATCCCACTGCACGGCCTCATTGCCTCTATTTAGATCAAGGAAAATGCGCATAAACCACTTTACTCCGTTTTTTGCACAGTTTTCGCGGGCAGACGACTCCCCGGAGTGCGGCAAATTTGTTACCTTGCCTGTGCGGAAAATGTCACGGACTCCGCTAGAATCACGCCTCCTAAGCCAGTCACGCCCAGATGCCGGACCCGACTCCGCCCGCTCAAGAATGCGCTGTCCTGTTTGCCGACCTCGTCGGCAGCACGCAGCTGTATCAGCGCGTCGGCGATAAATCGGCATTCGAGGTTGTCGACCGCTGCATCCGCTCGATGCGGATTTCGGTGGAAACCAAGGGCGGCCGGGTGGTCAAGCATACGGGAGACGGCCTGATGGCCGTATTTCGGGATGCCGACAGCGCAGCTGACGCGACACTGTCCATTCACCAAAGCGTGAAGGAACTCCCGGCGCTACCGGAGCAGCGCCTGGCCGTTCGCATCGGCTTCCAGTTTGGAGCAGTCCTGGCCAGCGGAACGGATGTATTCGGCGATACGGTCAATTTCGCAGCTCGCCTCGCCGAGTTGGCCTCACCCGGCAAGGCCATCATCTCGGCCGAGACAGCCCGCCGCCTGGGACCCGAGTGGCGCTCCGTGCTGCACACCCTCCCCCCACGGGTCATTCGCGGCGTCAGCCGTCCGGTGGATCTGTGCGAACTGATGTGCGAAGCCGTCGGGGAACTGACCATTGTTCAAAGCGACCACTTCCTGCTCGACACCGAACCCGAGCTGCACCTGTATCTAGGCAGCAATTCCTTCGTGTTGAACTCGGCGCGTCCAAGTGCCCGTATCGGGCGGGACCCGGCTGCCGACATCGTGATCAGTGACAGCCAGTCCTCCAGGCGCCACGCCGAAATAGAATTGCGCGGCGACAAGTTCGTGCTGATCGATCGCAGCAGCAACGGCACCTTCGTGCAGATCGAAGGTGAGCGGGAGTTTCAGCTATCCCGTGAAGAAGTGGTACTGCGCGGCCGCGGCCATTTTTCCTTGGGCCGCAGCTGCGCCAGCAGCCCTCAGCTCATCAGCTTCGTCTGCATCTAGACCGGAATCAGCAGGGCTTCAGCCAGCGCCTTTCCGGCGAGCTCAACAGCCTCCCGCGCTTGCGGAAAAAACTTTCCGAGCGTGAAGAAGCCATGGACCATGCCTTCAAACTCATGGAAGCGGACCACCCCCCCCGCTTCGCGCAAGGCATCGGCGTAGGCACGCACATCGTCGGTAAGAGGGTCGCAGCCGGCGGCGATGAAAGTTGCCGGCGGTAGATCATCGAAACGCGGGGCCAGCAGCGGTGAAGCACGCCAGTCGCTCCAGTCCGAATCCGATGGCAGATACTTCTCGAAGAACCAGGCCAGGCTCTCGGTATCCAGAAAATAACCGTTGGCGTATGTTCGGCGGGAAGGGCGCTGACTGAGGATGTCGGTGCACGGGTAAATCAGCAACTGCAGCGCAGCCCGCGGACCACTTTCATTCCGCAATTGCAGCGCCGTCACGGCGCTCAGCGTGCCGCCCGCGCTATCGCCGGCCAGCGCAAAGCGCGCCGGATCGATACCCAGGACGCCCCCGTTCGCCAGCGACCAACTCACCGCCCGATGGGCATCCTCCACAGCCCCCGGGAACGGGTGCTCCGGCGCCAGCCGGTAATCCACCGACAGCACGGCGCATTCACTGTGATTGGCCAGCTCGCGGCACAGCACGTCGTAGCTCGGAATGTTGCCAACACACCAGCCACCACCGTGGAAGTAGAAGACCAAGGGCAGCACGGCGTCCGGCCGCGCATGCAAGGGCCGGTACAGGCGCGCCATGATCGCGCCGTCGCGGGCATGCAGACGCGGGATCGGCACATCGGTGACCGAAGCCACTGCCGGAGCTTCCGGCCGCAGCGCAAACTGCAATTTTTCAAAGGAATGACGGGCCTGATGCACATCCAGTTCATGGAAGCGCGGCGCTCCAACACGGTAAACCATGTCGAGCAAGGCCTTGGCTTGGGGATCAAGGGCCATGGGACTCTGCACAGGGGCAAAACGGCGAAGCAGGAAGCGGATCACCCAGGATCCACAAACGCCCCACTCGGTAAAATTGAGCCGCAACCTACCGTTACGGAAGCTACGGATGAAAACAAAAGCAAATCATTCAAAGACTTGCATCCACAGCCCCATTCTACCCGACTTGACGTTGGCCGTAGCGCTCAAGCCCAAGGCCCGACATGTCGATCTCCGGCACGCGCCCGGAGAGCAGATCCGCGATCACCCGCCCCGTTCCCGCCGCCATCGTCCACCCCAGCGTGCCATGACCTGTACTTAGATAAAGATTAGGCAGAGGCGTCGCCCCCAGCACCGGCGTCCCATCCGGCGTCATCGGCCGCAAACCCGTCCAGAACTCTGCCCGGGAGAGATCTCCGCCCTGCCCAAACAGGTCGCCGGCAACATACTCCAGCGTCCGGCGACGTGCCGTCCGCAGATCGAGGTTGAAACCGGCCAGCTCGGCCATACCGCCCACCCGGATGCGGTCCCCCAGACGGGTGACTGCCACCTTGTGCAGCTCGTCCATCACCGTCGACTCCGGAGCCCCTGACGGATCGATGATGGGTACGGTCAGGGAATAACCCTTGACCGGATAAATCGGTAGATCGATTCCCGACGGCTTCAGCAGGGCTGAGGAATAACTGCCGAGAGCCACCAGATAGGCATCCGCGCGCTCGATGCCAACTCCGGCCGCCACACCCGCCACCTGACCGCCCTCCACGTGCAATGCAGTGATGGGCACATCGAACCGAAACCGAACCCCGAGCCTTTCAGCCATTTCCGCCAGGCACCGGGTAAATTTGAAGCAGTCGCCGGTTTCATCTCCTGGCAGCCACAAACCACCGACAAGCTTGTCGCGAACCCGACCTAATGCGGGCTCCCTTGCGACACACCCCTCCCTATCCAACAGCGCAAACGGCACACCATAACGCTCGAGGATCGCCATGTCCGACCCCGCTGCATCCATCTGCTGTTGCTGACGGAACACCTGCAGCGTGCCACGGGCACGGTCGTCATAGGCTATCCCCGTTTCCGCGCGCAACTGGCGCAGGCAATCACGACTGTACTCGGCCAGACGCAGCATGCGCGCCTTGTTGCGCGCATAGGCGTTCGCATCGCAGTTGCCGAGCAACTTGAACAACCAGCTCCACAGACTCGGATCCAGGCGCGGGCGCAGGACCAGCGGGCGGTGCTCCATCAGCAACCACTTGATTACCTTGGCCAGCATGCCCGGCACGGCCCAAGGCGCCGCATAACCCGGTGACACCTCACCCGCATTCGCATAACTGGTCTCCAGCGCAACACCCGAGCGGCGCTCCAGCACCGTGACTTCATGCCCAGCCCTGGCCAGAAAGTAGGCACAGGACACACCTATCGTACCGCCACCCAGAACAAGGACCTTCATCGCCAGCGCCTCTCCCGAATCCATGAGAGCAATGCCAACCGGATGCACCACAGACAAGACGGCACACCCCGGACTGACCAGGAGCCAGAACATAAGCAAATCTGAGACCAGCCCAGGAAAGAAAGGCGGACTGACGCCCGTGGACCAATCTACGGCCACAAGCAAAAAGGAACGGCTGTGCCCAACCCAAACCCGACCACCTTGCGACAAGTCGTTGATTAGGCAAAGGAAATGGACTAAAAGCGGGAGTATTGCTAGAGTATTGCTGGTGCCGGGAGAGGGACTCGAACCCTCACACCTTGCGGCGGCGGATTTTGAATCCGAATTACCCCCGCACCAACAGCGGCATCCAGAACCTAAGCCTTTGAAAATAAATAAAACTCTATACCTAGCGTTCCCACACTTTACCAGCAGTTACCGAGCTAAGTGCTGCAAAAGTGCTGCATGCGCCAGAAAATGCCATAGGGGTATTTGAGTAGTTCTGGGTAAGTATGGGGTATGCGTCGGCCTATACTGATTGCAGTCACGTGATTGCATACCCCAGAGCATGGCACCGTGGAACAACTCCTCACCCCTAAAACACTCGCCGCCGCCCTTGGTCTAGCAGAACAAACCATCTACAACCGCCACTCTACCGGTGGCAACCTCCCTCCAGCCATCAAAGTGGGGCGACTGCTTCGTTTCCGCCCCACGGACGTTGAAGCCTGGCTCGAGCGACAGCAGCACCCCCTGCCCTCATCCACAGTCTCCTGCGTACAGTCCGAAACCAATGCGCCTCGTCGGCGGCGAGGACGCCCCACGAAAGCAGAAGAAATCGCCGCCAGGCGCCCGCACTGAAATCTCTTACTCCGCTACAAGCGACAGCTCCGGCCGAAGCCCGGGCTGCGCTCCTGCACGAGAATGCGGTGGGACCAACCCACGCGGGGTAAGACGAGCGAGCCCTGCAGTCATCCACCAACCACAGGAACAATCCGGACCTGCAAACCACCCTGCCCCTGTTGTGATGAGGACAACTATGAGCAGCAGCCCCAAAGCCAGCTAAAATTTGACGCAACGGGGCCATCTCAGATGGCCCGAGTTAAACGCTCACTTGACCGAACCAGTTCTCCCACGACGTCCACGCCGCACTTACTGCACCGACGAGCTGCACTAAGGCCTCACATTCGACCCGCAGCACAGGGCTACGCCAAGCGTCACCTGCAGCTCAATCCTGCCGTCATTCATCACTGGCTCGTCTTTGAAATCGACGTTCCCGCGGCAGCACTTGTATGGGAGCACTTCAATCTGCCGACCCAAAACGGGATAGCAGTCAATCCTGCCAACGCCCACGCGCATCACGGCTAACTTGAGGAACCCGCTTTACTCATGACTCCACGCTCGGCGGACCACGCCTCTGCCACGCAACGAACTTGGTCATGTCTACCCGATGACAAAGCTTCGACGAGCGTCAATCCTCCAAGCACTCCGTGTGCTTTGTTCCAGAAAACGAACTTGGCCACCACATCATCACCTTGAAGTGCCTGGCAAACGTACTTGACGGCCTCAGCCGGCAGTCTAGCGAACACAGCAGGGTAATAACGATGCTCGCCAACCTCGATAGAGAAAACGTCACCGCGCCGCCGTGCATCGTCAATCGCCTGTTGTGTGCTTCCCCAAGCCTCTGCAAGCATCGCCGGCGTCATGAGCACCCCATCCGTCACCCACTGAAGTCGAATCTCCTCACCTTGGCGTAGGAGCGCGGTCCACGCACTGACTTCATCAACATCGCTCTGCTGTGGCTCGGGAGGAGCAGTGTGTGCGTAGCCAAATGCCGGGGTTGCGCCAACATTTTCTGAGAACAGCCACGCGAGCTTCGAACGCAGCTCATTCTGAACTGCGACTGCCCCTAGCCCAAGAAGCGGGTCACAGAGCACCAACCTATCTCGATGCTCAGAAGGCCACCCTTCCCCACTGTCGTCAATCGCCAACCATCGACGATGAGCATGTCGCTTCACGTCGCCAAGAATCTGCGCGTACCGCGGGAATAGCTCCCAGCCGCGCGGGCAGTGCGCATGCCAAGTCGCACTGATGACCCGCCTGCGCAATCCCTCGGCCAGCCAGCTACGTGCCTCACCAACCCCTAATACCCGAGCCCAGCTAGTCGAGAGCACGATTCTCAAGCTTGGGTACGGAGCCAGGATGTCCTCGAGTAGTGATGCCCACTCGAACAGACAAAACCCATCCATCCTGAGAACGATTTTGTCTCCGACCCGATAAACCTCGTCAGGGTGAAGAACGCCATCGAAGTCGAGGAACAGGACAGGAACGTCTGGGTCTCGCCCTTGGCGCGTCACGTTAGGCACCTCCCGAGTGCTGGCAGGTGGTCCCACGAGAAATCACCATCAAACGCTTGCAACCCCATACCTTCCCTTTCTGCATGACGCTATCGCATGCGGGCCCTGACGGCCGTCTTCGCGGGGCGTTGTCTTTCCACGCAGTTGAGTGTGGCCAGTAGCCGCTCTCGCCGGGCGCAGTAGCTCTCCAGCGCCAAGGAACAGTCACGGCCGATAAAGGTGGAACTGGAACCTCGGTAATCACTCACCCCCTCCGATTGCTCAAGCCCTTCACCTTCCCCATCTCGTCACCGTCTATCCCAACCTCTCCTGCGCGGTGATAGACGTGTGACCAGCGGCATCAGGCTACCCGACCATCGCCACAAGCACAATGGCATAACGTGCAATGCCTCTTTTGTCAAGCTAGGACTATGCCAATAAAACCAATATGGATATGCTGCACCTATGAATGCACTGCCCTGTCCGTTTTGCTCCCTTCCCCCCTGAGCGCATCGTCGGCCAAAACGAGTTCGGAATCTGGATTTGCGACGGCTTTCCGGTCTCAGCCGGGCATAGCCTCATCATTCCGAAACGACATGTCGGCTCGTTCTTTGAGGTGAGCCCTGCTGAGCGTGAGGGCTTGCTGGAGCTGCTTGACCAAGCCAAAGCCGCGGTGGATGCGGCGCACCGACCAGATGGCTACAACATCGGCATCAATGACGGCGCAGCCGCGGGCCAGACCGTCCCCCACCTCCATCTCCACCTGATTCCTCGCTTCCTGAGCGATGTCGCCGACCCTCGCGGCGGTGTCCGTTGGGTCATCCCCGAGAAAGCGGATTACTGGTCGGGACGCTAGGTTGCCGCCCCGAGAGCCCCCTCTCCTGAAGCCCAACTGCAGTTCTTATCAAAGCTGCAGCGACTGTTCGCCGAAGGGGATTTCACGGCGACCTACAAGTTCGCACTGCGGATGGCACTTGCCGACCTTGCCATTGAATTTGGTGCTGACGACGGTGACGACTTGATGTTGGCCAACAGGCACATCGGAGAACGCTTCATCTCCCTTTACTGGAAGCATGGACAGCCCTACAGCACGGGCCTACCTGGCAGCGTCTCTGATGTTCTGGTCCAGAACAAAGGCGCTCAGGCTGCCGTGGTGTCTGCCATCAGTGCTTTCCGTTCAAACAGCCCCATAACGTCACCGCAAGCGGCCGCCAGCCTTCCGGGCTATCAAGCTCTCGTCAGTGCCGTTACGGCCACAGTCTCAGCGCAAGCTCTCAAATACCTGCAGAACTTCGGGGGAGGTACTGACGAGTTCTTTTTCGAGCGAGCCAGTGCGGGAAGAATCCGCCTCAAACCGGGCATCGCCTACTGCCTGCGACGTTTCTATCCGCTCATCCAGCAGTTGGCTCGCACGCACTGGATTGACCACATAAAGCAGAACGGGCGCACCTAGTTTGGCCAGTGCTTCGCTAGCAGCGGGTGAGCGATTCCGACGCTGAACTGATGTCCGGCCTGAAGCAGACGGGTCCCCATTCGGCTTCCCATCGCACCCAAACCCAAAAAGGCAATGTTTGACATTCGTTCCCCCTATTCATTGCGCAGTCAGCTTGGCTTGGCGAGCCGCGGCCACCATGCCGTCCAGCCAGTCCTGATGGCCGTTAATCATCGGATTCGGTTTGGCTTGGGCCAGTGCCTGCGCTGGTTTGCCGACCTGGGTCTCCTGTGTCAGGATGCGCACACGACCAGCCGATAGCTCCTCAATCACCCAGGCATGGTGAACATCAAGACGGTCGTCTGATGTTGAACCCGCCCAGCCATGCCAGGCGATTCGTGCTGCTTGACCGACGACTGGCGCAACGTGCTCAACGACCTGGGCTTCAACGGGGAAACCGAAGGTTTCGAAATAGAAACGGTCACCCTGGGTCAGTTCCGGCCCCTTGCCATCGTAGAAGCGGGTATTGGCTGAGTTGGCGTAATAGGTTGGCCACAGGTGCGGTGTGTTCAGGAAGGGCCAAAGTTCCTCGACAGTCAGTCCGGTAACGATGACTTCGTTGGAACAGTAGTTGTCGGTGAACCCGGGTACATAGCCGGCCGGCCAAAGAATGTCGCTCATGGTGCTTTCCTCAATCATGTCGTGGCAAAAGTGCCGATGGAGCGCACTTTACTTTCAACATTGAGAAGAATAAATCGCCATAAAATCACATTACTTGTTACGCGAACGAACAAATAATGCGTACTTTCGATACCACTCAGGTCGGCAGCATCGAGCTCTTTTGCAAAGCTGCCGAACTGGGCAGTTTTTCGGCGGCCGCTGAGGCGTTGGGGCTGACGCCGGCTTCGGTTAGTCGCTCCATCAAGCGTCTGGAGGAGCGGCTGGGTGTGCGACTCTTCTCGCGGACGACACGTAACGTAAGGCTCACCAGTGAGGGCGAACTCTATTGGCAGGAATGCCGGCAGGCACTGGAGCAGATTGCCGAGGCTGAACGGGCCATCACTGGGAATCAGAAAGTCCCCAGCGGGCTGCTCCGTATTAGCGTTGGGACGCTGTACGCCAACTACCGCTTACTGCCCATACTTCACCATTTCACCACGACATATCCGCAGATTGAATTGGAACTGAGTCTATCCAACCGGGTAGCCGACATTGTCGATGAAGGGTATGACCTGGCTATCCGGATTGGTACGCTGCAGGACTCGCGCCTGATTGCACACAAGTTGGAAGATGCGACGGTGGGCATCTTTGCGACACCAGATTACCTTGCTCGCAAAGGCGTACCCGAAAACCTTGATGATTTGGTCAAGCACGATTGCCTACAATTCATTTTACCGAGCACTGGACGCGCCATGCCCTGGATTCTGAAGATGCCGGACGGGCAGGACTTGGATTATGTATTCCGTAGCCGTTTCCGGTTGCTCGACGATGCGCTTGGCTGCATCAGTTGGGGCAACGCAGGAGGCGGGTTATTCCAGACTTATCACTTTATTGCGGGACCGGCAGTGGCGCGCGGCGAATTGGTAGAAGTGCTGCACAGGTATGGCGGGAGGTCGCGGCAGTTCTCTGTCACGTATCCACAGAACAGGCATTTGTCTGCGAGGGTGAGGGCGTTTGTGGATTTCATGCTGGAGAGGCTTCGCTACCCAGCCAGGGCTTAGTGCTGATTTGCCTATACTCCGACCGCTTTCAAAGCAAACCGGCCATTTAGACGTCTCAATCTGCACTTGGCTGACAGTCAGCTGGTGGCCGAAAGGAGACAACTTTGCCGGAGTGGGAAGGCAAGGAGCCGGAGTCCAGCCTCATAGACATTCACTCAGCGACAGCACCTGAACTTCGGCACGGAAGCGCCGTGCCGCCCTTTCTGCCACATCCAACGCCTCAGGCGACAAATTCCCAGCCAGCAAGCGCGCATCCTCATGCCCTGTGGCGATGGCATACAGATACTGACCTGCCGCCTGTGAAGCACGGGGCGAGAGGACGGGCCCAACAGCAATAGCATCATCCCATTCGCACCGTCGCAAAACTGAACGCAGTCACGCCGGAGTCAGCGGCAGCCCTTCTTGAAGCTCCCCTCGCGCTTCTTTCATTGCAGCCCGTTCATACAGTGCGATGACGCACGCCACTTTCCCCGCCGGCAAGGGCGGCAGCGAACGGTCTCAAGAGACCGTTTCGAAGTCATCGAACGTTTAGACCACACAGCGATTCAATCAGACGCGCTACTGAAGCACCTGGCTTCGCGGGGCCACTAAGAACCCTAGAGCGCCCCTGCCCGCAGGCTACGTTACGAGAGCCCGGAGAGGGCCTCGTTCAACCGGGCGTTACGCGCCGTATGCTCTAGCCGCTCGATAACCTCATACCGTTCGCGAGCGACGGTCTCACTGAGGTGACCGCGCGTGATAAAAATGGGGCGACTCTTTTCTGGACGGTCCTGGGTTAGCTTTTCTCGCACACAGAAACGATAGACAAGTTCATCAACCATCATTGCTTACCTCGATGCAGTGCTCGCCCAAACGGGTGCTTTCGGCTCGGGCCAAGCCAAGCTGGAAGTATACGTCTCACTACCCATCCTGGTCATTGTGACGTGCACGTCATGTTCTTATGCCTGGAAAAGTACCGGCCGCAGAGGCTTCTCCAGGCGAAGTTCACGCTCAGCCCATCACGGCACAGCCCCCTCCGCTGCAGAAGGTCATGCGGCATGCCCCGCCCTCAAGCGATTTTGAAACACCGCTGCAAGTTGGCGTACCTCATCCCCCATCATGGAACAGGCAAGAAGAAAGCCATCACGTATCTCTTGTGACTGAAGTCGAAGTACGCCGCCGTGGTCGCCCAGCGTGACCGCGAGCAATGCCCGGAGTTGAAGTTGTTGCGCGTTACAGTCCTCAAGCAGCGGAAGAGCCCGGTTTTGAAGCGAATCGTCTGGTAGAAGCGCACGTTGAATCGACGCAGCGGCAGGCGGCGTGAGAGTTGTCTCCATCATTCTTGGTGTATTTCTTAAAAGGCAAACACACTACGGAGCACACATTTCACGTTCAGCACTGAACGATGACCAAGCCGTGACAAGTGGACAGACCAAGGAACTCACCGTCGGCGACCTGGCGAGACTGAAAGAACCCCATCCCCGGCAGCACGTAGTGCGGTCAGCTGCCGGTGGCCTTAACGACCATTGATGACAGTCACCGACCTGCGCCTGGAGCCCTCCCCACGTAGACAAGCCCGTGACAGGTATGCAAAGGCGTCCCTGCTGACGAGGCTTGGGGCAGATGACGGTTTTTTCAGAGGAGGCATGGCCTTCCATGATGCCGTCACATGAACATCACGGCAGCACACTACGCTGACTCCTCGAGTCCTACTATCAGGAGCTGACCATGAGCCTTTTTGACAAAGCCAAGGAATTGGCCCAGAACTTGACTGAAAAAGTGTCTGAAGCCGGTAACGCCATTGCCCAGGGCGCCGGGGAGCTTGCCTCAACCGTCAATAGCGAGGCCAAGGAGGTCGCCGACGCAGCCTCGAAAAGAATCGACTCTCTGACCGATGCGGCCAAGGAACTGGCCGATGACGCCCTGGAAAGCAGCAAGTCCGCCGTATCGTCTGCAGCCGAGTTGGCTGGTTCCGTTGCCGACCGCGCCAAGGCGGCGGGCCAGCAGGTTGTCGAGGCATCGAGCGAACTCATCTCCAATGCACGGCAACGCGTGATGGGCACGGACGACAAAGTGGAAGAGTCGGCCGAGAAGAAGCCTGAGGAGAACAACACTTCGGTCTAGACCTGCGCCAGCATGGGCCGCCGAGCGTGTCGTCGCATTGGCACGGCCCGTGCTGAACGTTCGCGGGGCCAAGTACTGATGGGATTTGGCGGTTACAGCCCATCTTCAAGATGCTCCCGCCAGCCGCTCAGCGCTAACGCGGCTCCGCGCTTCGATGCGTAGGCTCTAAACGACAAACAAGCTTCGCCCAGTTGCTCTCAGCTTACTTCTTGGGGCGCCCGGTCTCGATAACCATACAGTTCAGGCTTCAACCAAGTGGAGTCAGATGCGGCCACATCATCGATACACAACAGATTGACGCAGTCAGGAGGCAGTTTATAAGGCTTCGAAAGTTACCCGGGCGCTATTCAAAAGATGTTCCCAGCCGCTTGAACGACCAAAGTGGCAGGCACTACCGAGACGACATGCTTCGTTGAACAGCACCGTCGATTAGTCATATTTATCGAACGATAGAAAGCTTTGTATTTAATACCTGGGGAGGACGTTTAGAATGAAGCTTGTCTCCTCCACCCTCCTCCTTTGGTGTGGATTTAGCCCGAGCCCTTCTGTGCTCGGGCTTTTTTCTTTTCAGGCTGTCATACATTTCACGCCCCCAAGCCATCCGCGCTACCGCGCCTGAACCTGGTGCAGCAAGGTCTGACAAGGTCTAGGAGCTGCCCCACGGGTACTCGGGCAGCTCCTAGGCTCACTCACCACGAACGGTTGCCGTATCTTTAATGGTTTTGGTCACCGGCTCACCGCTCGCTACTCCTCCACAACGGGCGGAACTATAAGAGGATTCCTTTAAAAAATCTACGGGATAACCCTAACTCAGCGTCTCCGTAATGATGCGTTGGGATTCAGCCGTCAGCGCTGCCGCTTCATCCGGTTTAAACCCGAGGTCAACAAACGCGCCCTCGCCGACAAGGGTAGCCGCTTGGGTAATCTGCTGACTGGGCAACCCCGTCGGTAACCGGGTGCTGCCCCCCTTATCGCCGTTCGTCTCATCAAACGTCCGCAACAAGCTCATTCTGAGCAGTTAAAATGGCGTGCCGTCTGATTGCGAACCCAGTCATGAGCATGTCCATACCCGCTGTGATTCACAAGGCGATGCGCTCCCATGATGGAGAGGCAGTGGAGTGGCTAAAGCACATCAAGGAACTTCAACAAACCCCGGGTGGGAGGCTGCATTTGAAGGCCCTCCAGATGGCCCAGATGTACTTGGAGGAGCTCATTGCCTTAGCGTCCTCCGCGGACCAGGAAAGTCAAATATTCGACAATCAAAGGGTGGTCACGCCCCACGGAGCGACCAACAACTGACTTAGGTCATTGTGCGGTGCATCCAACGTTGTAGGCTGAGCATCGGTTCTTTGTTCAGTGGGGAGTGAAACCATGGCTGCCGAGCTGTTATACCGATTCTGTGTCCGCGAGAAATCTGGCGAGGCATCGAAGCCTGCCAATCACGCCGTCTTTATCACCCGATATTTTCTGAGCGAGCCTGTTGCACGCGAGCGCTTCGATGTCATTGAACGCTTGGAGCACACTGCCATTCATCCCGTAGCACTACTCACGAAACTCGCATGGCCTGTTGACTAGGCCGTACAACCGCTACAGTAGCCGCTCTGTCCGCATTCGGGATGGAGTAAAGCTCACACCCCCCAATGCGATGCAGACGACGGGAATCAGCCTCTCACGAATCTCTTCGCGCATCCGAATCAACCCTTCCAACGACTCACCGCGGGGGTCGTCAAAGGGCACATGCATGCGGGGGATTGGGCGCGGAAAGACTGGATAGCCCTCTCTCGCGTTGTCACACAAGGTGACCACCAGGTCGATAGGCTCCCCCATCACCGCATCGATGCTCTTCGTGTGAAGGACCTCGGTAGAAATTCCGGCGTCCTTCAGAGCGAGAATGGCGCCATCCGAGACGTTCGGTTCAGGCCGTGCGCCCGCGGAAAGAGCACGGACCCGGCCAACCAGGTCGTGATTGAGAATGGCTTCTGCCATCTGGGAACGACATGCGTTCCCCATGCAAAGCACCAGCACTGTTTTCAAGTGTGCCATGGTCCGCCTGCCTCGTTTTTTCACGCCTGGAGGGCTCTTGCTTGCACAAGTCACCCATTCGCTGAACATCGCGTTCAGCAAAGCGAGCCACGATTCAGCAACCGGAGGGATGGCGCATCGGCATCCGCTGATGCCCCTTCGGAACGGTTCGCTTTGCTTGATGCGCGGAGTATCAACGCGGTCCGCGCATCTTCCATGAAGCCTTACTTCTTGGGACGTCCTGTCTTGATACGGTCGACCAAGCCCACTGCCTTGATGAATTCAGCGTCATCGAGCGTCGCGAGCATCGCCAGGCCCGCACGCAACAATTCGCTCTTCTTAACTTCTACCCCCGCCGTAAGCGCTCGCTGCTTGAGTGTTGCGAAGAGCGCGTAGTCGTTTTCCGGGATGGTGAAACTGTCACGGACCATCTTCGGCTTCTTTTGAGGCGGCTTCTTGTCCTTACTGACCTTCTCCACCTTCGGCGCCTCGACCTTGCTCTCGGCAGCCACCCGTCCGGCGGCCTTGGTGGCGCCTTTGCGGACCGGCTTCTCTTCAGCGACGACGGCCTTTGGTTCAGCCTGCCCTGCGACAGTTTTCTTGGCACCCTTTGGTTTGGCGGCGGCCTTCTTCAATACCGCTTTCGGGGGCTCGGGCTGCTGGGGTTCAGCCTGCTCGGTCGTCACCGTTACCGTCTTACTTGCGTCAGTCGCCGGTTGAGCTTCGAGGGGGGCTTGGGCTGCATCCTGTTGAGTCGGCTGCGCCAGGGGTTCTTGGCTCATAACGTTCTCCTGAACAAGTTTTAAAGGTATAAACTGTATAAACACTTTATACAGTAACCAAGTGCTAGGCAAATGTAATGCGGAGAATTTTGGTGGCCAACCCCAAAGGGGGCAGTGGCAAATCGACCTTGGCGGTCCATTTGGCAAGCTGGTTCGCCAGGAATGACGAAATCGTCTATCTCGGGGACATGGACCGACAGCTTTCCAGCCGATATTGGCTGGAGGCCCGACCGGCCCACCTAGCCACCATTCGGCACTGGGACGTTTCAGACGAGGCCTTCACTGCGCCCCCCAAGAACTGCAGCATTGCCATTCTGGATACGCCGGCGGGCCTGCATGGCAAACGCCTGAAGCACGTGTTGAATGAGGTGGATAAGGTCGTTGTTCCCGTCTCCCCCTCGCGGTTCGACATGCTCGCCACCAGCGATTTTTTCGAGGAGCTGGCCAACACCAAGGCCGTACGCAAGGAACGGGTCGATATTGGTATCGTGGGCATGCGTGTCGACCAACGTACGCACGCGTATCAACAGCTACGCGAATTCCTTGAGCAGTTCGACCTACCCGTGATTACCTGCATCTCGCAGTCTCAGCGCTACCTGCAAGCGGCCGACACGGGCATTACCCTCTTCGATAACGACGCAAGCCATACGGCCGTCGACAGCCAATGGCGTCCGCTCTTGGATTGGCTTGTGACTCGCCAGTGAGAGGAACGGCTGGACCATCGCCGTCGCAAGCAGAGCCTCCATTCTGAATCCGGAGGCGTCCCGCGCAGCCCTGCTGGTGGCCAGTCAGACGCATCTTCATGGTGAGCAAGCGACAGCACACCCTTGAAACAAAGTGCGCTCAAGCTACTAACGAATTTCCAGCGTCAACGCGGTGGACTTCGACACGTTAAGTCATTGAGGCAAACGGCCTCTTACGCAAGGGAGTGAAACGCATGAACAAGATTCTCGCTGGTCTCGTTGCTGGTCTGCTTTCTGTTGGCATCGCTTACGCTCAAGCTCCCGCCGCGCAATCGGCAGCAGCCAAGCCGGCCGTAGCCGCACCGACTCAACCGGCCACAGGAACCACGGCAGCACCTGCAGCGTCGGGCTGCGAGGCCAAGGCCGTGAGCAAGACTGGCAAGCCCCTCACCGGCGCAGCCAAGGCCGCCTTCATCAAGAAATGCGAGGGTGGCGCTACGGCGGCCAAAGCACCTTCATCCTGTGCAGACAAGGCTGTCGGCAAGAACGGAAAGCCGTTAGCGGGCGCAGCCAAGACCGCATTCATGAAGAAGTGCGAAGCTGACGCCAAGTAACCTGACAGCAGCTGAACAGCAAGAAGCCGGCGCCAAGCCGGCTTCCTCGTTGAAGGAGCACGAGCATTGAGCCCGGCTTATCCCTGCACGTCGATTTTGTTTATCGACTGTGACATGCTCAGGGACGTCCCCGCAGACGTGAAATGAAAAAAAGAACAGAGTAACAGCCAATGAGAGCCCCATCCTTCCCAAAAAATGAAGCGGAGCGCATTCAAGTCCTGCGAGACATCCTGATACTGGACACGCCCCCCGAGGACCGCTTTGACCACATCACAGCCTACTGTCAAAGTCGGTTCGGCACAGAAATTGTGCTCATTACCTTGGTAGATGCGGAAAGACAGTGGTTCAAATCCGCGATGGGGCTACAGACCAAAGAAACGCCCCGAGACATCAGCTTTTGCGGTCATGCCATACTTCAAGATGAAGTCATGATTGTCAGTGACGCGACACGTGATGAGCGCTTCGCTGACAACCCGCTCGTGACCGGCCCTCCTTACATCCACTTCTACGCAGGCGCCCCCCTGAAGCTTGCCTCAGGATACACGGTGGGGACCCTCTGCCTCATCGACAGCAAACCCAAGCACCTCGAACCTGAAGAAATCGAGCATTTGAAGGTGCTGGCCAAGATGGTCGCTATCGAGCTTGAGACACCTCCCGGCCGTGAGGAATGATACAAATCGACGTCCAAGTCCTGCCGTGCTTGACACGCGAAAGCCATCGGCGCTACTGCCGAAGATAAGTCTTGTCCGGCAGGTCCCACTTCACAACATGTTGGCCGATGTAGCCTTCAAGTAGTTGCTGCAGGGCAGCGAAATCCAACTTGTCTCCCAAGCTATCGCACAGCAGCGTCGCCAGCTGCTCCTGAAAGCGCAGATGCTCCTGCCGGTGCGCAGCAAGATGTGGACTTCGATTGCGTTCCAGCAACGCCTCTTCACCGTCGAAGTGCTTGTAAAGAAGGCCCGCCAAGTCATTCAATAGCTCGTGATATTCCCTGCGCGCATCCTTTGACGTGGATTCCGCCAACCTGGAGAACCGATTGCACAAGGCGATAAGCTGCTGATGCTGCAGGTTGGTGCTGTCGTCCTCGACACGAAGATTATCCGTCCATTGAAGCAAAGTTGCGTACCCAGCCTTATTGTTTCTCGAGATTTTAACGGACGCGGATGACAGACGAACGCGGAATGTAAATTTTCGCGCATCCGCCAGCCTTCCGTGGAGGTTGCATCACGCCTGTCCAGAATTCCCATGGTAGAAGTTGTAGCCGATGCAACTGGGCCAAACGGGATGGCGACGCCTTCCACCATTCCCCAGGCTTATGCCTCGGACGACTAAATCCGTGAAAGGGTCATCATGAAAATCAGACAGTTGATTGCATTCGTGGCAACCGGTGCTTTGCTTAGCAGTTGCATCATCGCCGACCCCTACTCTAGTGGTCACGGTCGAGATGGACGCGGCGACTATGGGCGTCCGCGCGATGACCGTCGGGACCATGATGATGGTCGCTACGGTAATGACTACAGGCGCGACCATGACGACGACCGTGACCATGACAGAGGTCGTGAGAGAGACGACCGTCGGAACTGAATGCAAACTCGGTCGCTATGTGGAACCGTTGTCGAATGGGCTCAAGCAGTAGGGGAATTTCTAACGTTCAGGCCAGGGTACCTGCAGCTTGCGCCTTGAGCGGTGTGTTCCTGCTGCGCCGCCCCCTATCTCCTCACACGTCTCGTGTTTCCACTGGGCACCCAGTCATGAAACGACTTGTCCAGATACTGGCGGTGATACTTGTGCAATGCGGAGTGCCATTGCTGGCCACTGCCGCGGACGGCGGTGCGCCTCACCAGACGATATCGGTCGTCAGTGACGACAACTATCCACCCTATATTTTCCGCGACGCAGAGGGTCACCCTGAAGGCTACCTCGTCGACTTCTGGAAACTGTGGGAAAGCAAAACCGGCATACACGTCAGATTCGTTCCCACGAACTGGAGTGACGCACAACAGCGGATGCGCGCCGGAGAGTTCGACGTCATCGACACGATTTTCAAGACGCCGGAGCGGGAGGCTGTATATAGCTTTTCCCAACCTTACGCGACACTGCCTGTGGCGATTTACGCGCACAGGTCTGTCAGTGGCATTTACGCCCCAAGTTCGCTGCGTGGCTTCCAGATTGGCGTCGAGACAGGGGACGCCTGCATCGATGAACTCCAAAGAAGAGGCATTACCTCCTTGGTGCTCCAACGGAGCTACGTGGCCCTGATTGAGGAAGCGAAAAAGAGCGACATCAAGCTCTTCTGCATGGATGAAGGCCCCGCGAATTATTACCTCTACCGGGCGGGTCTTCACACTGAGTTCGTCAAGGCATTCGACCTCTATCAAGGGCAGTTTCATCGTGCTGTCAGGAGAGGGGACGAAGCCATCCTGGTGCAGATTGAACAGGGTATTGCGGCCATCGGCGAGGACGAGCTTAAAGCACTCAACGAGAAATGGATGGGCACCCCCATCCGTTGGGAACCGTACTCAAAGATAGTTGGTATTGCCTTTGCCTCCCTGCTGTTGTTGGGTGCAGGCATGGCATTCTGGGTTCGCCTGCTCAAAGTTGCCGTTGCCCGCAAGACGCGGGAGCTGCAGGCGAAGACAGCCCACCTTGAGGAAAGTGAAGAGCGTTTCCGGGCGCTCTTTGAAGATACCGTTCAACCCATTGCGCTGACCGATGAGGCTCGCTTCATCGCTGCCAATGAGGCGACCTTGGCCATGCTTCGCATGGAAAAGCCTGAAGAGCTGATTGGACGCGTCCCATGGGAAATCTCACCGCCAACCCAAGCAGACGGGCGGCCCTCTGTCGAAAAGGCCGCGGAACTGATTGAAGAGACGTTCGCCAAGGGCTCGAACTGTTTTGAATGGACGCATCAACGCGCTGACGGAACGACCTTTGAAGCGCGGATTCTGCTGACCACAATTTATCGCGACAATCGTCGGCTCCTGCACGTCATCTGGAATGACATCTCGAAGCAGAAGAGCGATGAGCGGGAACTGGCCGCTTACCGTTCGGAACTCGAAGCTCGCGTTGCCGAGCGCACCGCGACACTCGCAGCAACTGCGGAATCGCTGCGGGTCGCGAATGCGGAGCAGAAAGCCATCTTCGAAGCAACGACCGTCGGCATCGTGTTCATTCGGGAGCGGAAAATCCTGCGCTGCAATCGTGCCGTGGAAGAACTCTTCGGCTATAGCCGCGGTGAACTGGAACACCAATCCACGCGCCTTCTCTACAGCACTGAGTCAGAGTTCAACTCCATGGGGGCGCACGTCGAGGCTCACTTCGATGATGACGAGACCTTCAGCGTGGATGTCGAAATGATGCGCAAGAACGGAAGCCGTTTCTGGGCGCATCTTTCGATAAAAGCCGTCGAGCCTGGCAATCCTAAACGAGGGCTTGTCAGCATCATTGAGGACATCACGCCAGAGCGGGACGCGTTTAATGCCCTCACCCATGCAAAAGCCCTTGCAGAGGAAACGGCACGGACCAAAGCAGACTTCGTGGCAAACATGAGTCATGAAATCCGCACGCCAATGACCGCCATTTTGGGCTTCACCCACCGCCTTCAGCAGAGTGAGCTTACTCCCCGGCAACGCGATTACCTCCGCAAGGTCCGAGTTGCCGCCGAGCATCTGCTGACCATCATCAACGACGTCCTCGATTTCTCCAAACTAGAAGCCGGGAAGATGCATATCGAGCACGTGCGCTTTGAACTCTCCAATGTGCTGAGCGATGCGTCGTCCATGGTGCAGGAACGTTGTACCGAAAAGGGACTGGGCCTCCTCGTTGACCTGGCCTCTGATGTCCCCACGCACTTGGTCGGTGACCCAGTGCGCCTCACCCAGGTGCTCACCAACTATGTCAGCAATGCGGTGAAGTTCTCGGAACACGGCAACATCGTTGTTCGTGTTGAGAAATTGGGGAAGGAAGGCCAGAAAGCACTCCTCCGCTTCTCCGTCAGTGACAGTGGTATTGGTTTGAGCGAAGACCAAAAACAGCGGCTCTTCGAGAGCTTCCAACAAGCTGATGGGTCCATTTCACGCAAATACGGCGGTACGGGACTGGGGCTGGTCATCTCCAAACGGATTGCGACGCTGTTGGGGGGAGAGGTCGGCGTAGACAGCACGCCTGGACAAGGCTCGACATTCTGGTTTACAGCACGACTCAGTGTACTCGAAGCCGAGGAGCTACCCCTTGCCATGGTGTCGGCAGCACCGTCAGACCGTTCAGCCATTGCGGGTGTCCATGTCCTCCTGGCTGAAGACAATGAGGTCAACCAGGAGGTCACCAAGGAATTTCTCCATGATTTTGGCGTGAGCGTAACGATTGCGGAGAATGGTGCTCAAGCCCTCGAGATGGTCAAGACTGGGCACTTTGACCTGGTATTGATGGACATGCAGATGCCCGTCATGGACGGGCTAACCGCAACGCGCGAAATACGGAAGTTGCCCGGCTTCGCCGAACTCCCCATCATTGCGATAACGGCCAATGCGATGGTTGAAGACCAGACGCGTTGTCTCGAAGCAGGGATGAACGACCACCTCGGCAAGCCCTATCAGCCTGCAGAACTGTACGCGATACTCCAGAAATGGCGGCCTCATCGAAAAGCGGAGTAGTCATCAGCGCTCTCTGTCGGGCCAAGTGAAATCACCGAATTTGGCTACTTCACCTCTTATCCCCTGCCGCATCGAGCTACCATTACGGCTCAGCAACTCCTGCTCAACAATGGACGCCCTCTCTCTTTAAAACACTGAATTTAAAGAACTAATAAGCTCAATATCGCTACATTCAGTTCGTTCAACGAAGGTAACCTTAAGGCAGCTGACTAGCACTGGCCCCTAATATGTTCGTTCCACCTGAAGAATATCGGATGGCTGAGCTGTTAGAGGTTGGCTGCTGGACGACGGTGGACAAGGTTGCGGTCGACTACGACGGGCTGCGAGGCTGGTTGGCCAACTTCTACGCCAGCCGCGGTAAGCTCAATTGGCTCCCCGTGGAAACGCTCTACCGACTCTCCGGCTACGAGTCGAAATTGAGCAACTTCAGGGATAGCCTATCCAATGCGCTCGACAAGCTCATGAAAAGCAGCACCCCGCTGTGCAGCCGGATTCTTTAGCAAGGATAAGACTGCGCTCTACGTGGTCCGGGAAGAGTGGTTAGCCGACCGCGGCGCCGAGTAGCTTGGTGAGAAGAGCTCCCTGAGCCCTCAGCGATTACGGCACATCAAACCAAGATTAGCGAAATGCCTGGTCTGTCTCCATCAATTTAAGGATGTTCTTTACGGCCAGGAGATAGGCGTTAGGTGTGAGGAACATCATTTTTCCTTGATGCATTCTTAACCAAACGAGCAAGAGGCTTAATAAAACTGGCTACCAACCTTCAACTCAGAGCCAGGGCTTGTGATACTTACAGTTCAACCCAAAAGTAGGGAGCTTCTCACTTCGACTAGTTCCTCGAGGAGCTTTTGTAATCGGGTCTCTCGTCATAGTACTAACCTGACAAAGTGCTTTTCTATCTTCAGCCATGACCATACTGTTGCTCCCCTTCGTCTCTCGACGCCCATGCCAATATGAGCATGTCGCACAGCATTTTCGAGTGGTTCTATAGGAGCGCATTATTACTTTCGTATCTGCAGAATCTCGTTGCGATGGCTCAGCTGTTCTCGACGAAGTTGTACTGGGTCTGGAGCTTCCTGGACTACTCCGATAGCTGCCCTCCCCAGATGAGCTCCCCAATCCATTAGCAAGATATTTCAAGGTTTTCCATAACAGAAATATAATGCCTACCAAAAAAGAATAACTAAGCAGTTGGCGAAAAAACCACTTTACGGAAGACCACAAAGAGCCCTCGTCGTTAGAAACATCTTTCTCCTTTGCCTCCTCTTTCTTCGTCGACGCCGAGTCGCTCTTTTCTACTCTTGGCATCGGGTCACTAACCATAACGGTCGGTGGCAAAGCGTCCTTTACTTCGTCGTTCTGTAGAACGCGCCCCCCGGCCCGCGGCTGAGCGTTAAAATTCACATCCTTCGTTTCTTCAGGCGATACCACTGCACTTAAGGGCTTTCTTAAATCAGCGATTCGCTTTCGATAGACATCCCTAAGGCAGTCCGCCGTTGCACAGTTGTTCCGCGTTGAACTCACCCATTCAGCCTGGGCTTTCAAAGTCGCTTCGGATTTGCCATTTGCCTCTTTCAGTGCCTGTCCAAGCTCTTGGTCTAGGATGCACAAATCCTCAAAGGAACAAATGATGCGCTCTGCTCGCTCGTCAGCAACATCACAATCGAACGTCGGACTGACGTAATTTCCAGCTAGCACTGTCGTAGAAAGCGGCAGCAACAAAAGCAGCCCTCTAGCAACCTTCATTTTTCTTTGACTTTTCATCGAATAGTTACAACCCACACGTGAACGCTGCCATGAGCAGGCTATCGACCTAATTTTTTTGCAAACATCTGGCGAATTTCAGCGTACAGAGGTCTCTCGAATAGCCGTTCTGAAGCAGATTTCACTACCTGATTGAATGGCGGAAGTCTAACAGCAGTCGAGAGCTACACCGATTGCCTCTTAGCTTCTGTGTAGTTATACACCCAATAAATTACTGAATAATCCTTACATGATAATAGCGATTATCATGTAAGACCCGCTGGGGGGCAGGGGGTACGGGCCTCGGGTCGGCGGTCTCAAAACCGGCTGCAGGAGTCACCTTCCGCCCCTTCCTGCTGGAGTGCAAACCGTCCTAGTAGGACGCGCTCGATGCTGCACCGGCCCGCACGGCCTTTCGGATGGATGGTCAGCTGCGCACAGGGACATCGACTGCGCGTTGAAACGGGCACGTCAGCCGTTCTCCGCCCAACGTGTCCTAGTAGGACGCGCTGCCTCCTCCCGGGAATCGAGGCCACTCGCGCCGACCGGTCACGCGTCCTACTAGGACGCGCTCGATGCTGCACCGGTCCGCACGGCCTTTCGGATGGACGGTCAGCTGCGCACAGGGACATCGACTGCGCGTTGAACAGGTACGTCAGCCGTTCTCCGCCCAACGTGTCCTAGTAGGACGCGCTGCCTCCTCTGTGAATCGAGGCCACTCGCGCCGACCGGTCACGCGTCCTACTAGGACGCGCTCGATGCGGCACCTGCCGGCGCGGTCCTTTCGGGTAAGCGGCAGGCTACTCTCGACCCAAAGCAGTAGTTGGCTGCTTAGACACATCGGCTTTCAGACAGGCTCATTTACTTGCCGTGGCTGGCAGGGGCCAAAGTGACGCATCAGATTTGGAACACAGACTCCATCAGCTGAATTTCCTGGGATGCGACACCATGTCGTCGCGCCAGGGCCTGCCAGTCGGTAACAGCAGCAACCACTTCGGAAACGATGCCAAACGCTTCATCACGCGTCAGTCGGTAGAGCTCATGCGTTGCGCCCAGCACATCGATGTCTGGCGCAGCACGGGTGCCGTCCCAAGTCAGAGCATGTTCGCTCTTGTCTGGGTTGGGGTTCATGTCGAACGCCGGACTGAGTCGCCATCCGCTTCGAGTACGCAGGAAGCCGTGATTGCGCAGATGGTCATCGCGGTTTCCGACAACAAGGTTGAATGCTGCCCGGCGAAAGAGCTGTGCCAAGTCATCTTCAAGCCCTACCCCACCACAATCCTCCAGCACCTGCGCGACGTCGAGATAGCTGCCGTCCGGCTCGCCATCCTGACGCGCGAGCAATGTCATCGCAGAGGCATACATCCGTCGCGATGCAATAGCTGGGTTCTCCGACTTCAAGCGGTCGAATCGTTCAACACAAAACGTGTGATACCGTGCGCCCAGGCGCAAAAGCTGCGCCTCCGGTACATTGATGCCCGCTTTCCTAGCCAGCGTGTGGGTAATGAATTCCCATGCGCCCCAGTCTCGTCGGTCATTGTGAGAGGGGAATTTCGCGAGCCACAGCCGGCCATCCGTTTCTCGGAATGTCGCTTTTGGCCTTGCGCCACCAAGTGAGGTGCCGGGTGCCAGCAACATTGATAGCCAATGACGGTATTCTGGACGCTCCTCTGCTGAGGGGTCTTCCAAGCTCGCTGCAGCCTCTGCCAGTTCTCGCAGACTCGTTACCGGAGGCACTGAACGCAATTCATCTGGTGCCATGAATGGTGTCTCAGCGCTTAACCGGAATCTCAGTGCTCCTGTGCGTGTGATGTCACTGACACCCAGCATGAAGTCGAAATCGGTCAGACGCTGCATCGTGCGCCCTTCGTCTCTTGCAGCCAGTCCCTCTCGACGCTCCATGAGTACCCGCCCCCAGCGGTCGGGTGCGACGTCAAGGAAAACGCCGAACCAGCGGGTTCTGCTCGGATGTTGCCCGCCGACGACCAAAGGCAGCTGTGGGTCCAGCTCGAATTTGCGAGGGGACTCTAGCCATCCCCTGTCGTAGGCGAATGAGGGAGGAAGGTCCGTTCGGGCATCATGCGGGTAGAGCATGCCGACCCGCACGAGACCATGATGAAGCTCAGGGGCGTCAAGCCACACCTCCAGGGGGACGCGTGCCATGGTCAGGGCCTTTTCTTAAGGAGGCTACTGAATGGAGACGGTGCCTCCCGCGGTAAGTCGAGAGAATCTTGCGGGACACCCCGTGGAGGCTTTGCGGCTCTGACCGGCATTGCCTCAAGCGTGACCTTGTCCTGCAGCTTCCGCCCCAAAGGGTCGTCCTTGGCCACTAGCTCAAAGCTCGATTCGAGCCCAAGGATGCGTAATGCCTTGAGATACATCCCTAGTGACACGCTAGGGTCTCCACTCTCTAACCGTGCCACGGTATTCCGTGAGATGCCCATTCGCTCGGCAAACAGAGTCGTAGAGAGTTTGCGACGCCCCCGAGCCAGAGCAAGCCGGGCTCCAAGGTCTTGAGCAAGTAGTAGGAGGTCCGAGCTGAGGACCGGCTGAATTCGGGGCATGATGGGAGACGCAAGCTGGGATGCTCAAAATATAGAGCACAAACAGAAAGTGGTAAATATATTGAGCAAATTACCCTTAAATTGCTCAATATATTTACCACTTTGCTATCTTGACCCAGCCGTAAAACAGCCCCCCTCGACGGGAAGTGAGCTATCCAGGATAGCCAGCTCTTCTGGCACAGCACCAAGGTGGCGTAGCCGCCGCGGAGAGCATAGGTGGGGTATCGTGGCCGTGTGACCACTGCCTATCCGTGACAGCCCTTTGCTAGGGCCTCCGCAAGCCGCCAAGCCAACGAACGAGACACCATGAAGACAAGACTGTTGATAGCGTTTGTCGCAACCTGCACGTTGCTAGGCGGCTGCATCATCGCGGACCTTTACTCCGGAGGCTCCGGGCAAGAGGAGCACGGTGGCTACGGGCACCCACATGGTGACCGCGGACGCTACGGCAACGACCACGTTCGTGACCGAAACAGAGACCGGGAGCAAGACTACCGAAGGGAGTAACAACCAATGCCCCTTAGGAGTGGTTCAGGCGTGAACTGCAGCTGCGCACAGGCGCATCGACTGCGCCTTGAGCAAGCACGTCAGACGTTCTCCGCCCCAACGCGTCCTAGTAGGACGCGCTGCCTCCTCTGGGAATCGAGGCCACTCGCGCCGACCGGTCATGCGTCCTAGTAGGACGCGCTCGATGCTGCCCCTGTCTGCGCGGCCTTTCGGATGGATGGTCAGCTGCGCACAGGGACATCGACTGCGCGTTGAAACGGGCACGTCAGCCGTTCTCCGCCCAACGTGTCCTAGTAGGACGCGCTGCCTCCTCCCGGGAATCGAGGCCACTCGCGCCGACCGGTCACGCGTCCTACTAGGACGCGCTCGATGCTGCACCGGTCCGCACGGCCTTTCGGATGGACGGTCAGCTGCGCACAGGGACATCGACTGCGCGTTGAACAGGTACGTCAGCCGTTCTCCGCCCAACGTGTCCTAGTAGGACGCGCTGCCTCCTCCCGGGAATCGAGGCCACTCGCACCGACCGGTCACGCGTCCTACTAGGACGCGCTCGATGCGGCACCTGCCCGCACGGCCTTTCGGATGGATGGTCAGCTGCGCACAGGGACATCGACTGCGCGTTGAAACGGGCACGTCAGCCGTTCTCC
>NZ_MWUM01000278.1 GCF_002028455.1 Zoogloea sp. LCSB751
TGGGGGTCAGGCCCCGTGGCTCACGGCCAGCACCCGCAGCTGGATCGCGTGGCCTTCCGGGGTCTGCCAGTCGATGCACTGGCCGACCGACAAGCCCAGCAGGGCGCTGCCCGCCGGCGAGAAAATCGACACCTTGCCGTCGGCGGCGTTGGCCTCGTGGGGCCAGGCCAGGGTGAGTTCGTATTCGCGGCCCGAGGTCTCCTCGCGGAAGCGGGCGCGGCTGTTCATCATGATGACGTCGGCGGGCATGCCGTCGGTGTCGA
>NZ_MWUM01000279.1 GCF_002028455.1 Zoogloea sp. LCSB751
TTCCAGGGCAAGTTTGTGAGCATTTTTTGAGCAAAAAAACCATAAAGCGAGCACAAATTGAGCGATTCGTACTCACCCATGCCAACTCTCAATTGCGCCAATCAATTGTTAATCGCCCATATCCAACTGTGTTCGTACAAAACACATCTTGAGTGTTCAAAAAATGCACATACAACCACTCTGCAACGAACCCAACAGACAAATCATGAAGACACATCCTTTTGCTGAATTTATCTACTCTGTAGAAGACACCCTTGGCCTTT
>NZ_MWUM01000280.1 GCF_002028455.1 Zoogloea sp. LCSB751
CGACGGTTGCGCCTTCGGTTGCTGCGATTACCCAGCCAGTTTGCTTGCCCATGTTTTTGCCTACCCATTGCTAAAAAATTACCTGTAAGGCCTACAGCTTACGGCTTTGTAAATGGGGCATCACGCGGCAAACTTCTGCATGATTCCGATTTTTGCTAAAGCGGAATTTATAGGAAATTTAGTTAGTTAAGCCTTAGTTGCAAGGCAATACACTGATGGCATTGTTTTATTGACCTTGGTGTTTTACCCGCATTTATGGCCTA
>NZ_MWUM01000281.1 GCF_002028455.1 Zoogloea sp. LCSB751
GAGACCACCAAGTCCCTGCTGAAAGATTCCGAAGTGGCGCAGAAGGACGTGGTCATCAAGTTCGAAGGCGAGACCGTCAAGACCCTGAACCTGGCCAACAAGGCCTGAGTCCCGGCGACGTGCATGAAAGAAGGGGCCCGAGGGCCCCTTCTTGCTGGCTGGCGTTCACCATCACACCTTGAAGCGGCGCACCAGGGCCAGCAACTGGCGGTTGGAGTCGAGCAGGGTGGCGGCGCTCTGCTCGGTCTGGCTGCCGTTTTGCA
>NZ_MWUM01000282.1 GCF_002028455.1 Zoogloea sp. LCSB751
ATGTTACTCAACATTTTGTTTGGCATCCCTCCAGTACTGACCTTCTTAACCGGTCTGTCCATCATGTTCCTGATTGGTCATACAACGCGCAGCGATAAAGAAGAAATCAAGATCCTTGAATATATCCGCCAAGTTGAATATGACACTTTGTTATTCTTCTTAGGGATTTTATTGCTAGTTGGCATGCTTAAAGAAATCGGCACCTTAGATATGCTGACCGAGGCCTATGCCCTATTTAATCCAAATATCTCAAACTTTGTCAC
>NZ_MWUM01000283.1 GCF_002028455.1 Zoogloea sp. LCSB751
TGTCGGTGATGGACGGTTCTATCTTCCCGACTAGCTTAGGTGCAAACCCACAGTTGTCGATTTACGGCATCACCGCACGCAATGCCACCGCGCTGGCGCAAAAGCTCACCGATGGCAAAAGTTGATATTTCCTCGGCCGCATAAGTCAGTCGCTAACACTTATGCGGTCTAAGCCTAATGAGTCGTCTGCTAGCGTTACATGGCGCTAATGGGTAAATGGCCAGTTTTTACTAAGATAATGGTTTCCTCTTCGACAAAAGGAA
>NZ_MWUM01000284.1 GCF_002028455.1 Zoogloea sp. LCSB751
CGCAAAACCTCCAGCGGCGAGCGCTACGACATGAATATGATGACCGCCGCCCACAAAACCCTGCCCATTCCCAGCTATGCCAAAGTAACTAACCTGGCCAACGGCAAAAGCGTGGTGGTGCGCATCAACGACCGCGGCCCCTTCCACAGCAGCCGCGTGATGGATTTATCCAAAGCCGAAGCGGGCAAGCTGGGCTTTATCAATCAAGGCACCGCCAATGTGCGCGTTGAGCAAGTGCTGCCGGGCAGCGGTGAAACCCTCGC
>NZ_MWUM01000285.1 GCF_002028455.1 Zoogloea sp. LCSB751
CGTTTGCTACCAGAATCCACAATGCGGAGAAGTTGGAACCAAAAGCCACCAACCAAGTTGTCGCTAAATGTTGACGTTTTGAGAAACGATCCCAACCGAAGAAGAACATACCTACGAAGGTCGATTCTAAGAAGAATGCCATTAAACCTTCGATAGCCAGCGGTGCACCAAAGATGTCACCTACATAGTGTGAATAGTAAGACCAGTTAGTACCAAACTGGAATTCCATCGCTAAACCCGTTGATACACCCAAGGCAAAGTT
>NZ_MWUM01000286.1 GCF_002028455.1 Zoogloea sp. LCSB751
TAGGGGGTGAGGGCCCGCACCACGCGGCGAGCCAGATTGGCGATGCTCATGACAAATCCTTTTGCTGCTGGTTTGAAAGTGCGTTCAATCTCAGGGTCACGGCATTCTTGTGGGCATCGAGCCCCTCCGCATCGGCGATGCGCTGGACGATGGGACCAAGGCCCTGGATCCCCTCGATGCTCAGCTCCTGCACAGTGTAGCGGCGCTGATAATCAGCGAGCCCCAGGCTTGAACAGGTGCGGGCATAGCCGTAGGTGGGCAG
>NZ_MWUM01000287.1 GCF_002028455.1 Zoogloea sp. LCSB751
TAAAAAGGTTAAGAAAGGTTTAAATTTCTCTATTGTTTTCTTTGATTCATTATTTATATAATTTAATGCGTTATTAGTAATAAAAATTAATCTTGCATTAATTCCTGCACTACTATTTATGTGTTTTTCTCTATTTATTATTTTCATATACATACAAGATCTTATTCCATCTTTTAGTACTTTATCATCTAGCTGATAGAATCTAGGGTCATTACTGCAAATTGCGAATGTATCTTCATCTGAATCAACTTTTAGTGAGAGG
>NZ_MWUM01000028.1 GCF_002028455.1 Zoogloea sp. LCSB751
GCCGTCGCGGCATGGTCGGTGGCCAGGAGGACATGATCGAGGATACGGCCATCACTATGGCCCGCGAGCGGGGGCTGGCAGCATGAAACTCGATACCAAGACCATCGCCCAGTTGGCCGAACACCTGGAGACCTGCCAGCTGGAAGCCCGCGACACGCCGAAGATCACTGACCAGCATCCGGACATGGACTGGGACGATGCCTACGCGATCCAGCGGGAAATCCTCCGCCGCAAGCTCGGGCGCGGCCGCCGCGTGATCGGCCTGAAGGCAGGCCTGACCTCCCACGCCAAGATGAAGCAAATGGGCGTCACCAGCCCGGTGTTCGGCTTCATGACCGACGACTACGTGGTGCCGGACTGCGGCGAGGTGAAAGTTGCCGAGCTGATCCACCCGAAGGTCGAGCCGGAAATCGCTTTCGTGCTCAAGCACCCTCTGCGCGGCCCGGGTTGCCATGTGGGCGCCGTGCTGGCGGCCACCGAATACCTCCTGCCGGGCGTCGAGGTCATCGACAGCCGCTATCGCGACTTCAAGTTCGACCTGAAGAGCGTGATCGCCGACAACACCTCGGCCAGTCGCTTCGTCGTCGGTGGGGTGCCCACCGCTGCAGCCGGCATCGACCTGACCACCCTCGGCGTGGTCATGGAGAAGAACGGCGAACCGGTCGCCATGGGCGTCGGCGCTGCGGTGCTGGGCAACCCGGCCTCCGCCGTAGCCATGCTCGCCAACCATCTGGCGAGCCACGGCGAAGAAATCCCGGCGGGCGCCGTCGTGCTCTCCGGCGGCATCACGGAAGCCGTGGCCGTGGCAGCGGGAGACACCGTCACGTTGCGGGTCCATGGCATGGGCGCCACGACCCTGCGCTTCGTTTGATCCCCCCCACCGAGAAAAGGAAAACAGCAATGCCGTTCGCACAAATCTACATGATCGAAGGCCGCAACGAAGAGCAGAAGCGGGCCGTCATCGAGAAGGTCAGCCAGGCGCTGGTGGAAGCCACCGGTGCGCCAAAGGAGGCGATCCGCGTCTGGATCTCGGAAGTGCCCAAGACCAACTGGGGCATCGCCGGGCAGACGGCGAAGGACCTGGGGCGCTGAACCCGCGCTCCCCGGACCACAACAATGTGGCGGCCCTCCCCGGCCGCCACATGAACATCCGGCGTCGGGCTCCTGCAGCCCCCACACGCCGGCGACGGGAAAGGCTCCACCAAGAAGAGCGTCCCGGCAACGATCCAGACGGAGGAGACCATGGCGGCACGCCATTCGATTCATCTCGCCAATACCCACGAGCGCTACACCTGCGCCGAGAGTCAGGACATCCTGCGGGCCATGGAAGTCCTCGGCCGCAAGGGCATCCCTGTCGGCTGCCGCGGCGGCGGATGCGGCATCTGCAAGGTGCGCATCACCCACGGCCCGTATGAGATCAGGAAGATGAGCCGGGCCTTCGTCAGTGAATGCGACGAGGACTCCGGCGTCGTCCTCGCCTGCCGCGTCTTTCCGCGTGGCGACCTGCACCTGGATGCACTGGATGTGCTCGCACGTTGCGTCGAGCGCAAGGCGAAGATCGGCGCACCGTAATAGACACCCGATTTCCGCTCCCCACGGCAACGTTCAGGTCTGCCGTGCGCGCAAAGGAAAAAGGCCCAAGCTTTCGCTTGGGCCTTTTTATGAATCTTTATGGTGGAGGGGGAAGGATTCGAACCTTCGAAGGCAGTGCCGTCAGATTTACAGTCTGATCCCTTTGACCGCTCGGGAACCCCTCCACGGGGTGCTACTGATTAAAAATGCCAGCAAGTCGGGCCTGTTGGCATTTTTTAAACCTTGGTGGACCGAATGAGGATCGAACTCACGACCTCCGCATTGCGAACGCGGCGCTCTCCCAGCTGAGCTATCGGCCCACGTGAAGCGCGCATTATAGCGAACTTGAGCGCAGATGCAAATGCTTAGCGTCCGTTCAGGTCTCGTCGTCTTCGCCTGAGCCCACCGCCGCACGCCCCAGGCGATCGGCCACCGCGGCCCATTCGGGCGCATCCGGCAAAGCTTCGACGAAGATGCGCACCGCTGGCGATTCGTCGAGACTACGCAGCGCAGCATACAGATCATGGCCGTAACCGGCCGGATCGGCGGGCGCGACAATCCAGGTCACGTCGGCCGGCAAACCTGCCGGTGCGGTACGGCGGGCGAGCACCGCATCCCCCGCACGAACCCGGGCGGCAATGTCCTCTGCCGACACCAACTCCAGCGGCGTCCGCGGCGCGTAATGAGCCGCGAGGGCGCCGGAGACGCGCGGAGCCGCGTCAGGCTGGACCTCCTCGCCGCGCAGGCGCGGACGGCGCCCGATGACACGGGCGATGTCATCCACGCCGATGGCGCCCGGACGCAGGATGACCGGCACGTCCCGCGACAGGTCGAGGATGGTGGATTCCAGGCCGACCTCGCAGGGTCCGCCGTCGAGGATCAGGGCGACGCGATCGCCCAGTTCCTGCCGTACGTGCTCGGCGGTGGTCGGGCTGATCCGTCCGAAACGGTTGGCCGACGGCGCAGCAATGCCGGAACCGAAGGCCCGCAGCAGTTCCAGCGCAACCGGATGATTGGGCACCCGCAGGCCAACGGTGTCCTGTCCGCCTGTAACCACATCGGGCACGCCCTCCTCCTTCTTCAGGATCAGGGTCAGCGGCCCGGGCCAGAAAGCGCGGGCCAGTGCGATGGCTTCCTTCGGGATGTCCCGCGCCCAGGTGGTGAGCTGTTCCGCATCGGGCAGATGGACGATCAGCGGGTGGTCGGCCGGACGCCCCTTGGCGGCGAAGATCCGTGCCGCCGCATCGGGGTTCAGCGCGTCGGCGCCGAGGCCATAGACCGTCTCGGTCGGCAGGGCGACCAGTTCGCCCTGCCGCAGCAGTTCGACTGCGCGCCGGATATCGTCGCCCATCGCCATTGCTGCTTACTCGTCGCGGATGCCGATGGCCGCGCGGGCTGCCATGGCCTTGGCCAGCACCTCGGCGGGATCGTCGCCGATCACCGTGAAGTGGCCCATCTTGCGGCCGTGGCGGGCGTGGTGCTTGGCGTACAGATGCAGGCGCAGGCCGGGCACGGCGTGCAGCAAGGCCCAGTCCGGCTCCCGGTAGCGGCCTTGCGGCGAACCGCCTTCGTACCACAGCTCGCCGAGCAGGTTCACCATCACCGATGCGCTGTGCTGACGCGCCTCGCCGAGGGGCAGGCCGCACAGGGCACGGACCTGCTGCTCGTACTGGCTGGTGACGCAGGCGTCGATGGTGTGGTGACCGCTGTTGTGCGGGCGCGGCGCCATTTCGTTTACATAGAGCTCGCCACGGGACACGAAGAACTCCACCGCCAGGGTGCCGATGAAGCCCAGCCGCTCGGCGATGCGCTCGGCGTATTCCTGGGCCGAATCCCGCTGGCAGGCGGAGGTCCGCGCCGGCGCGATGGAGACGTCGAGGATGCCGCGGCTGTGCTGGTTCTCGACGGTCGGGAAGCATTTGACCTTGCCACTCTCGTCGCGAGCCAGCACTACCGACACTTCGTAGTCGAGGCTCAGCATGCGTTCCAGCACGCAGGGCTCGCCCTTGAACTGGCGGAAGGCGGCCAGCGCCTCGGCAGCATTGGCGACGCGGGCCTGGCCCTTGCCGTCATAGCCGAAGCGCGCCACCTTGAGGATTGCCGGATAAAGGCCGGCATCCGCCGCGGCGATGTCGGCTTCCGCCTGGATCACCGCGAACGGCCCGTGGGGCAGTCCGTTATCGCGCAGGAAGGATTTTTCCGCGATGCGGTTCTGACACACCGCCACCGCCGCCGCGCCGGGACGCACCGGCACGAACTTGGCCAGGTAATCGAGGGTCGCCGCCGGTACGTTCTCGAACTCGGTGGTCACCGCGGCGCAGGCTTCGGACAGCTGGTCGAGAGCGGCGAAATCGTCGTAACCGGCCTGCAGGTGGCGGTCGGCGATCAGGCCGGCCGGGCTGTGGGGATCCGGGTCGAGGACCCACACCTTGTAGCCCATCTCGTGGGCCGCTGCGACGAAGAAGCGGCCGAGCTGGCCGCCGCCGAGCATGCCGAGGGTGGCGGGCGGAAGAATCATCGTTTCAGTCCTGTGAAATCAGACCGGATCGAGGGTCATCGCCAGCACGCTGGCGGTCTGTTCGGCGCGGAAGGCCTCGAGCTTGTCGGCCAAGGCTGCGTCGGTACCGGCCAGCAGCGCCACCGCGAACAGGCCCGCGTTGGCGGCACCCGCCTCGCCGATGGCGAAGGTGGCGACCGGGATGCCCTTCGGCATCTGCACGATGGACAGCAGCGAGTCCTTGCCGGACAGCGCCTTCGACTGCACCGGCACGCCCAGCACGGGCAGCGTCGTCTTGGCGGCGATCATGCCCGGCAGGTGGGCCGCACCGCCGGCACCGGCGATGATCGCCCGCAGGCCACGCACGCGGGCCTGCTCCGCGTACTCAAACATCAGGTCGGGGGTGCGGTGGGCTGAGACCACACGGGCCTCGAAGGGCACGCCGAAATCCTTCAGCACCTTGGCGGCGGCCTGCATGGTGGGCCAATCGGAATTGGAGCCCATGACGATGCCGATGACGGGTTGTTGCTCGCTCATTGTTCAGGCCTTCCGGGCTGCGCGGGTTGCCGACTCGACGGTGTTGGCGAGCAGCATGGTGATGGTCATGGGGCCGACGCCGCCGGGCACCGGGGTGATCGCGCCAGCCACGTCCTTGGCGGACTCGAAATCCACGTCGCCGCACAGCTTGCCCGCATCGGGGCCATCCTGCAGGCGGTTGATGCCCACGTCGATGACGACCGCGCCGGGCTTGACCATGTCGCCTGTGACGAACTTCGGCTTGCCGATGGCAGCGACCAGGATGTCGGCGCGGCGGGTGTGGAAGTTCAGGTCACGGGTGCCCGAGTGGCAAACGGTGACGGTGGCACCGGCAGCGGTGAGCAGCATCGCCATCGGCTTGCCGACGATGTTGGAGCGACCGATCACCACGGCTTCGGCGCCACGCAGCGGCACGTCGATGCTCTTCAGCATTTCCATCACGCCATTCGGCGTGCACGGCACGAAGGCTTCCTGGCCTTGGGACAGGCGGCCGACGTTCTCGGCGTGGAAACCGTCCACGTCCTTCTCGACAGAAATGGCTTCGAGCACGGCCTTCTCATCGAAATGCTTGGGCAGCGGCAGCTGCACCAGGATGCCGTGCACCGACGGGTCGGCGTTGAGCTCGGCGATCTTGCCCAGCACGTCGGCCGGCGCCGCATCCTGCGGGTATTCGAATTTGAGGGACTTGATGCCAGCCTTCTCGCAGCCGGCCACCTTGTTCCGGACGTACACGGCGGAGGCCGGATCGCCGCCCACCAGGATCACCGCGAGACAGGGCTGGGTGCCCTGGGCGGTCAGTTCAGCCGCCTTCGCGGCGAGTTCTCCGCGCAGTTTCGCGGAAAGCGCGTTGCCATCGATAATGCGAGCCGTCATGCCGCTGCCCCTCAGGAAAAACCCGTGAGTTTACCATGGCTTGCGCTGGGGGCGAATTTGGCTTTTGAATGAACGCGCAAAGCATCACGAGGGCTGAAAGCGTGCGCCCCCACAAAAGCACGGCACCCTACCCCGCGTCGACGCTCAAGCCCGGTTCACCTCAATGGCCATAACGTTCTGCACCAGCTCCGCCAGGGACTGCGCCGCCATCTTTTCCATCACGCGGGCGCGATGGACTTCGACGGTCTTGATGCTGATCCCCAGCACGTCGGCGATCTGCTTGTTGAGCTTGCCAGCGATGATCAGCTCGAGCACCTCGCGCTCCCGTTGGGTGAGCTGGTCGAGGCGGCGGGCCACCTCCGCATCCTGGCGGCGGCGGGCGCGGCTTTCCTGTTCCTTGGTCAGGCACTGGGTGACGAGGCGCAGCAGCTCGGCGTCATTGAAGGGCTTCTCGATGAAATCCACCGCGCCTTTCTTGAGGGCGGCCACCGCCATCGGCACGTCGCCATGGCCGGTGATGAAGATGATCGGCAGCGTGCAGTACTGGGCGCGCAGGCGCTCGTGCAACTCCAGGCCGCTCATGCCGGGCATGCGTACGTCGAGCAGCAGGCAGCCGTTGAATTCGGGACGCCAGGCTTTCAGGAAGTCCTCGGCGGAAGCAAAGCCCTCGACCTTGAAGCCTTGCGACTCGAGCAGCCAGACGAGGGAGTCGCGCAGGGCTTCGTCGTCATCCACCAGGTAAATGATCTGTTCAGGCGTCGAGGCTGGCGGTTTCACGGGTTGTCTCCAGAGGCAAAGTGAAGCGGAAGATACATCCTCCCGCGGGGTTGGCGTCTACCCACAGACGACCTTCATGAAATTCGACGATGGACCGGCAGATGTTGAGCCCCATGCCCATACCTTCCGGCTTGGTGGTGTAGAAGGGCGTGAACAGGCGCTCCCGCGCCTCGTCGGAGAGCCCGGGGCCGTGATCGGCGATCTCCACCTCCACCTGGTCGTGCTCGGTGCGGCGGGCCGATACGGTCAGCACACGCTCCTCGGCCGGCGTGTCGCGCATCGCCTCGATGCCGTTCTTGACCAGGTTGAGCACCACCTGCTCGACCATCACCGCATCGACGAACACCGGCGGCAGATCGGCCGGCAGCTGGTTCAGCACCTGCGCACCGTGGCGGCGGGCGTCCACCTCGAGAAAGCCGATCGCGTCGTCCACGATGCCCGCCAGGGACACCGACGCCCGCCGAGGCTCGCTCTTGCGCACGAACTCGCGCACCCGGCGGATGATCTTGCCGGCCCGCTCGGCCTGGGCGCTGGCCTTCTGCATGGCGGTGAGGATGTCCTCGCGCCGGTATTCGCCGGATTGCAGGCGATTGACGCAGCCCATCGAGTAGTTGGCGATGGCCGCCAGCGGCTGGTTGAGCTCGTGGGCCAGTGTCGATGCCATCTCGCCCATGGTGATCAGACGCGACGTGCGCTGCAGGCGCTCCTGCTGGGCCCGGTTCTCCTCATCCACGCGCTTGCGGTCGGTGATGTCGGTGGCGATCGCCATGCGCACCACCCGGCCATCCACCCAGCGGATGGCCCGCTCGCGGATGTGGTACCAGCGGCCTGACAGGGCATTACGCAGTTCGCCGTCGTAAAGTTCGCGAGGCACGTGGTCGGGCGTCAGGCGGCGCGGATCAACGTCGTACCACTGGGTATCGGGCGGCGTCGGCAAGCCGTAACTGCCGACCCGTTGGCCTACCGCGTCGAAGCCGTAGATGCTCTTGAAGGCCCGGTTGGCAAAGAGGATCTCGTCATTGGCCGCATCGGCCACGTACACCGCCGCATCGAGGCCGTCGAGCACCGCCACGAAACGTTCGTGGGCCGCCTCCAGCTCGGCGCGCACCCGCTTGGGCTCGGTAATGTCGGTAATGGAAGCCATCCAGCCGGTCTGCCGCCCTTCCCCATCGATCAGCGGCGACAGGTAGAAGCGGGTATCCAGGCGCTGCCCGTTCTTGCGCCGGATGCGCATCTCGAAACCGGTGTTCGGCGCATTGCCGGCGAGGGTCAGTTCCAGATTGCGCTGCAGCGGATCGTAGCTGTCCTTCGGCCAGTAGGGGAAAGGCGCCCGCGAGCCGACCAGTTCCTCCCGCGACCAGCCAGTCATGCGGCAGAAGGCCGGGTTCACATAGATGATCTCGCCGTTCAGGTCGATGGCGCGCAGACCGGTGACCAGGGATTCCTCCATCGCCTGGCGGAAGGCGTACTCGGCGCGCAGCGCCTCTTCCGCGGCCTTGCGCCCGGTGATGTCGTGGGCCACGGCGTACATCAGCTTTTCCTCGGGCACCGAATTGACGCTCCAGGCCAGCCACTTGTAGCTGCCGTCGGCGCAGCGGCAACGGTTCTCGAAGGCCCCCGGCGTACCCGAGGCGAGGCTGCGCAGGTGCTCGATGGTCTCGGCCACATCCTCCGCATGGATGAAATCGATGATGGAACGCCCCGGCAGCTCGTCCGGGAGCTGACCGAGGACCCGCTCGAAGGCCGGGTTACAGCGCCGGAACACCCCGTCCAGACTTAGGATGGCCAGCATGTCGAGGGACAGGTTGAACAGCCGGTCGCGCTCCTTCTCGACGCGTACCCGGCGGCGCATGTGGGCACGCAGAAGCCACAGGCTCCACAGCACGAACACCGACAGCCCGACGATGACGATGATCGGGAAGCCCTTCGGCAGATCGCTGGCCACGTGATAAGCCGTCGCCTGCAGGGACAGGCCGTTCCCCGGCGGATCCAGTTCCACCGAGAAGGCCAGGCTTTCGTCGAGAGGATGGACCGCCGAGTTCATGCCCAGCACCTCGCCCTCCGGCCCGGTGAAGGAGAGGCGGTACTTCTCGCCGAACCAGCTCGGCACCAGGTGCGTCACCATGCGCTCGATGGAGTACACCGCGACGATTGCGCCCAGCGGCGTGCGCCCCTGCTGTACCGGCACGTATACTTCCAGCACGGCCATGTTGCGGCCGTTCACATAGGCATCGGCATACACCGGCCGCCCCACTTCCCAAGAGCGCGCCAGAGCCGCGGCCTGGGTGCCCGACAGTGCATCGCCAGCCAGCCAGTCGGTGGTATCGAAGGGCGCCGTCCACTTGACGCGCTGCCCGCCGGCCACCCACACCACATTGACCAGCTCGGGGTTGTTGGCAATGTGCTGATTGGCCCGCACCTGGAAACCGTCGGCATCCAGGCTGCCCGCCGCCAGCTCGCGGGCCAGCTGGGACAGGAACTCCTCGGTGCCCTGCATGTGCAGGCGCATGGTCTGCTCGGCCCATTGCACGTCGCGCGCCAGCGCGTTGCGCTGGGTCTCGCGCTCCTGGTGCTGAAGTGTCCAGACGATGACCAGCATCGCCAGTGCGAACACCAGCACCGCAATGTAAGGCGCCGTCCAGTACCAGTCGGCACGGGGCAGCGCGGAAGTTCGAGACTTGTTCAGCATTTGCCTTTCATCCTGCTTGGGTCGGCCGAGGCGGGGCATCCGGGCTAACCCTAACCGGGGCGCCTCTGCCCGGCCGGGGCTGACCGCCCGGAGCTACGGGTTTTTACCAATATCCGCCCCCCAGTCGAGGGAATAGCTTGCGGCGTTCATCCGCAGCGACTCGCAACAACACCTACAACGACAGGCGGAGACACCCTTGCTTCAAATCGTGCGCCTGGCCGGCATCGTCGCCCTCAGCCTGACTGCGCTGTGCGCCAGCGCCGTCGAGCCGATCAAGGTCGGCGTGTCCGGCCCCTTCACCGGTGGTTCGAGTCCGATGGGCATCGCGATGCGCGACGGCATCCGCCTGGCAGCGCAGGAGATCAACGAAGCCGGCGGGATTCTCGGCCGGCCGCTACAGCTGATCGAGCGGGACGATGAAGCACGCCCCGAGCGCGGTGCCCAGGTCGCCCAGGAAATGATCAACCGGGAACGCGTCATCGCCGGCCTCGGCATCGTCAATACCGGCGTTGCGCTGGCCAGCCAGCGCTTCTACCAGCAGGCCCACATCCCGATGATCACCTCGGTGGCCACCGGCTCGATCATTACCAAGCAGTTCCTGCCCCCCCAGTATCCGGACAACTATATCTTCCGCGTGTCGGCGCCGGACTCCATCCAGGCGGCGATGATCGTCGAGGAAGCGGTCGAGCGACGCCACCTGCGCCGGCTGGCGATCTTCCACGACAGCACCAATTATGGCCAGCTCGGCCGCGAGGACCTGGAGCGCGCCCTCGAACGCCACGGCATCAAGCCGGTCGCCATCGAGCGCTTCAACATCCGCGACGTGGACATGACGCCGCAGCTGACCCGCGCGCGGGCCGCCGGCACCGAAGGCATCCTCACCTACGGCCTCGGCCCCGAGCTGGCCCACCTCGCCAACGGCATGGTACGGATCGGCTGGAAGGTCCCGCTGGTCGGCAGCTGGGCGCTGGCCATGTCGAACTTCATCGACAACGCCGGCCCCAACGCGGAAGGCACCCGCATGCCCCAGACCTTCATCCAGGAAGGTGAGACGCCACGGCGCAAGCGTTTCATCGAACGTTACCGCAAGGCCTTCGGTGTGGAGCGCATCCCGGTGGCCCCCGCTGCCGCCCAGGGCTACGACTCCATGCTGCTGCTCGCCACCGCCATCCGCCAGGCGCGCAGCACCGAAGGCCACCGCCTGCGGGAGGCGCTTGAATCGCTGAAGGAACATGTAGAGGGCATCGTCATGGTATATGATCGGCCCTTCTCCAAGACCGACCACGAGTCCATCGATTCGACGCGCATTCCGGTCATGGGGGAAGTACGCAACAGACAAGTGGTCTTCGCCTACGACGAAGACCGGAAGCGGGACGCGTTTCACAAATGATCCCGCCACGCGGAACACCTATTTCCGCAAGCGGCCGGGGGTTTTCTCCCTCCCTCCCTCGCCCCCGGCCGTTTTTTTTCCTTACCCCGTCGAACGAAGCTTCGCCGGCCGGAGCCCTCGGGCCCGGCCGGCGCTAAGCCTTGCGGACACCCGCTGATGTCCGCAATTCCGCTCTTCGCCAATCCACACAGTCGTCGTTCCGCACGGGCGCAGTCGCGCCCTGAGTCCGTCCACCGCAACTCTCTGCACGCGGAAAAAAACAAAAATTTACTCAGAGTAGAACTTCGTTCTTATTGCACAATGCGATAGATCGTTTTATATTGCGAAAAATCAGGACCGCGATCCGGTCCATGCAGGTTTGCAGCGAAGCCCTGCTGCCGCCACCCGCGGCAGCTATCCACAACCCGCAAGTCATGAGGAGACAAGACCATGGCCGCGAATACGCAAAACATCCTGGCGGACATCGATGCCCAGGAAACCAAGGAATGGCTGGACGCGCTCGAAGCAGTCGTCGCACAGGAAGGCTCCGAACGGGCCCACTTCCTGATCGAGAAGCTGATCGAAGCGGGGCGTGAGGAAGGGATCGACATCCCCTACTCCGCCAACACCCAGTACATCAACACCATTCCGGCCGACCAGCAGCCCAAGTACCCGGGCGATCCGGACATGGAGATCAAGCTCCATTCCTACATCCGCTGGAATGCCATGGCCATGGTCGTGCGCGCCAACAAACACACCAACGTGGGCGGCCACATCGCCTCGTTCGCTTCGGCCGCAGCCCTCTACGACGTCGGTTTCTCCCACTTCTGGAAGAGCGTCGACCACGAAAGCGGTGGCGACCTGATCTTCTTCCAGGGCCACTCGGTGCCGGGCGTCTACTCCCGCGCCTACATGCTCGGCCGCCTCACCGACGAGCAGATGGACAACTTCCGCCAGGAAACCGACGGCAAGGGCATCTCGTCCTACCCGCACCCCTGGCTGATGCCGGACTTCTGGCAGTTCCCCACCGTCTCCATGGGCCTCGGCCCCCTGTGTGCGATCTACTCCGCGCGCTTCATGAAGTACCTGGCCAGCCGCGGCCTGATCGACGCCGCCAAGGCCGAGCAGCGCAAGGTGTGGGCCTTCCTGGGTGACGGCGAGACCGACGAAGTCGAGTCCCTCGGCGCCATCGGCATGGCCGCCCGCGAGAAGCTGGACAACCTGATCTTCGTCATCAACTGCAACCTGCAGCGCCTCGACGGCCCGGTGCGCGGCAATGGCAAGATCATCCAGGAACTGGAAGCCGAATTCCGCGGCGCCGGCTGGAACGTCATCAAGCTGATCTGGGGCACCCACTGGGACGCCCTGCTGCAGCGCGACACCAAGGGCATCCTCAAGAAGCGCATGATGGAATGCGTGGACGGCGAATATCAGACCTTCAAGGCCAAGAACGGCGCCTACGTCCGCGAGCACTTCTTCAACACGCCCGAGCTGAAGGAACTCGTCGCCGACTGGACCGACGACGACATCTGGCAACTGAACCGCGGCGGCCACGATCTGTTCAAGATCTTCTCCGCCTACAAGGCCGCCTCCGAGCACAAGGGCCAGCCGACCCTGATCCTCGCCAAGACCATCAAGGGCTTCGGCATGGGCCAGTCCGGTGAGGCGATGAACATCTCCCACCAGCAGAAGAAGCTCGACATCGAGTCGATCAAGCGCTTCCGCGACCGCTTCGGCCTGCCGGTGCCCGACGACCAGCTCGCCGAGCTGCCCTACCTGAAGTTCCCGGAAGACTCCGCCGAGTACAAGTACATGCGCGACCGCCGCATGGAACTGGGCGGCTTCCTGCCCAGCCGCCGCCGCAAGGCCGAGGCGCTGCCGGTGCCGGCCCTCGACACCTTCGGCGCGCTGCTGAAGGCCTCCGGCGAAGGCCGCGAGCTGTCCACCACGATGGCCATCGTGCGCATCATGAACACCCTGCTGAAGGACAAGCAGATCGGCAAGAACATCGTCCCGATCGTGCCGGACGAGTCCCGCACCTTCGGCATGGAAGGCATGTTCCGCCAGTACGGCATCTGGAACCAGCAAGGCCAGAACTACGTTCCGGAAGATCATGACCAGCTCATGTTCTACAAGGAAAGCGTCACCGGCCAGGTTCTGCAGGAAGGCATCAACGAAGCCGGCGCGATGGCCGACTGGATCGCCGCCGGCACCGCCTACAGCGTGCATGGCGTGCAAACCATCCCGTTCTACATCTTCTATTCGATGTTCGGCCTGCAGCGCACCATGGACCTGTGCTGGGCGGCAGCCGACCAGCGCACCCGCGGCTTCCTGATCGGCGGTACCGCCGGCCGCACCACGCTGAACGGCGAAGGCCTGCAGCACGAGGACGGCCACAGCCAGCTCCTCGCCAACATGATCCCCAACTGCATCAGCTACGACCCGACCTTCCAGTACGAAGTCGCCGTGGTCGTGCAGGACGGCCTGCGCCGCATGTTCGCCGAGCAGGAGGATGTCTACTACTACATCACCGTGATGAACGAGAACTACGAGCACCCGGAAATGCCGGTGGGTGCCGAAGCCGACATCATCAAGGGGATGTACCTGTTCCGTAAGGGTGGCGAGTCGACGCAACTGAGCGCCCCGCGCGTCCAACTGCTGGGCTCCGGCACGATCTTCAACGAAGTCATCGCTGCCGCCGACCTGCTGAAGAACGACTGGGGCGTCGAGGCCGACATCTGGGGTTGCCCGAGCTTCAACGAACTGGCCCGTGACGGCCAGGACGCCAGCCGCTGGAACCTGCTGCACCCGCTCGAAGCACCGCGCAAGTCTCACGTCGAACAGAAGCTCGAAGGCGCCGTCGGCCCGGTCATCGCCGCCACCGACTACGTCAAGCTGTTCGCCGAGCAGATCCGTCCCTTCGTCAAGAACCCCTACGTCACGCTGGGCACCGACGGTTTCGGCCGCTCCGACACCCGCGAGAAGCTGCGCCACTTCTTCGAAGTGGACCGCCACTGGGTCACCCTGGCCGCCCTCAAGGCCCTGGCCGACGAAGGCAAGATCGACCGCGACAAGGTTGCCGCCGCACTGGTCAAGTACAACCTTGACCCGTCCAAGCCGAACCCCCTGTCCGTCTGATCGCCGAGGAGTACAAACATGAGCCAACTCATCGAAGTCAAAGTCCCCGACATCGGCGATTTCTCCGACGTGCCGGTGATCGAACTGTTCGTCAAGGTCGGTGACACCATCAAGGTGGACGACGCCATCGCCACGCTGGAATCCGACAAGGCCACGATGGACGTCCCGTCCTCCGCCGCCGGAGTCGTCAAGGAAGTGCTGGTCAGCCTCGGCGACCGCGTTTCCGAAGGCGCCGTGCTGATCAAGATCGAAGCCGCCGGCGCTGCCGCTGCGGTGGCCGCTCCGGCCCCTGCTGCAGCGGCCCCGGCTCCGGCGCCCGCTCCTGCCGCGGCGCCCGCCGCCGCAGCCCCGGCTGCCGCGCCGGCCGCTGGTGGTGGCGTGGTCGAGGTGAAGGTGCCGGACATCGGTGACTTCTCCGACGTGCCCGTCATCGAGCTGTTCGTGAAGGTCGGCGACAGCATCAAGGCAGAAGACGCCATTGCCACGTTGGAATCCGACAAGGCCACGATGGACGTGCCCTCCTCCGCCACCGGCGTGGTGAAGGAAGTGCTGGTCCAGCTCGGCAGCCGGGTGTCCGAAGGCGCCGTGCTGATCAAGGTCGAAACCGGTGCCGGCGCAGCCGCTCCGGCTGCGGCTCCGTCCCCTGCCGCCGTCGCCGCGGCCGCCACGCCGGCAGCCGCCCTGCTGGTGGACGGTGCCCCGGCACTGGCCGCTCCGGTCGCTGCCGCGGCTGCCGCCGCTGCAGCCGCCCCGTCCGCCGTCAAGCTCGGCGGCAAGGTGCACGCCAGCCCGTCCGTCCGTGCCTTCGCCCGCGAACTGGGTGTCGATCTAGCCCAGGTCAAGGCCACCGGTCCGAAGAACCGCATCCTGCAGGCCGACGTCACCGCCTTCGTGAAGGGCGCCATGAGCACTGGCGTCGTCCCGGGCAAGACCGTCGCCGCCGCTGCCGTCGGCAGCCTGGGTGGCGGGCTCGACCTGCTGCCGTGGCCGAAGGTCGATTTCGCCAAGTTCGGCGAGGTCGAGGTCAAGCCGCTATCACGCATCAAGAAGATCTCCGGCCAGAACCTCGCCCGCAACTGGGCGATGATCCCGGCGGTGACGTATCACGAAGACGCCGACATCACCGACCTGGAAGCCTTCCGCGTCCAGATGAACAAGGAGTACGAGAAGTCCGGCAAGAAGCTGACCATGCTCGCCTTCATCATCAAGGCCTCGGTGCGCGCGCTGCAGGAGTTCCCCGAGTTCAACACCAGTCTCGACGGCGACAACCTGGTCTACAAGAAGTACTTCAACATCGCCTTCGCGGCCGACACCCCCAACGGCCTGGTCGTACCGGTGGTGAAGGACGCCGACAAGAAGAGCGTGTTCGACATCGCCGCCGAAACCGGCTCCCTGGCCAAGCTCGCCCGTGACGGCAAGCTCAAGCCGGCCGACATGTCCGGCGCCTGCTTCACCATCTCCAGCCTCGGCGGCATCGGCGGCACCTACTTCGCGCCGATCGTCAATGCGCCGGAAGTGGCCATCCTGGGCGTCAACAAGTCGGTGATGAAGCCGGTGTGGGACGGCAAGCAGTTCGTGCCGCGCCTGACCCTGCCGATGTCCCTGACCGCCGACCACCGCGTGATCGACGGCGCCCTGGCGACCCGCTTCAACGTGTACCTCGCCCAACTGCTGGCCGACTTCCGTCGGGTCATGCTCTAAGGAGATCGCCATGAGCCTCGTAGAAGTCAAGGTTCCGGACATCGGCGATTTCTCCGACGTCCCGGTCATCGAGCTGTTCGTGAAGGTCGGCGACACCATCAAGGTGGACGACGCCATCGCCACCCTCGAATCCGACAAGGCCACGATGGACGTGCCGTCCTCCGCCGCTGGCGTGATCAAGGAAGTCCGCGTCGCCCTGGGTGACCGGGTCGGCGAAGGCAAGGTGCTGATCGTCGTCGAAGCCGACGGCGCCGGCGCCAGCCCGGCTCCCGCCGCAGCCCCGGCTCCAGCCGCAGCGCCTGCCGCCCCCGCGGTGGCCGCACCGGCTGCCGCCAGCCACGCCGGCGCGGCCGACGTGGAGTACGACATGGTCGTCCTCGGCGCCGGTCCCGGCGGCTACTCCGCGGCCTTCCGCGCCGCCGACCTGGGCCTCAAGACCGCCATCATCGAGCGCTACGCCACCCTCGGCGGCGTGTGCCTGAACGTGGGCTGCATCCCGTCCAAGGCCCTGCTGCACGTGGCGGCGGTGATCGAGGAGGCCGAACACGCCTCCGTCGCCGGCGTCAGCTTCGCCAAGCCCTCCGTCGATGTGGACGCCCTGCGCGCCCACAAGGACAAGGTCGTCGGCAAGCTCACCGGCGGCCTGGCCGGCATGGCCAAGGGCCGCAAGGTGGACGTGATCCGCGGCTACGGCAGCTTCCTCGACCCGAACCACATCGAAGTCGAGGAAACCACCGGCGACGCCCAGGACAAGACCGGCGCCAAGAAGGTCGTGAAGTTCAAGCAGGCCATCATCGCCGCCGGCTCCGCGGCGGTGCACCTGCCCTTCATCCCCCGCGACCCGCGCATCGTCGACTCCACCGGCGCGCTGGAACTACGCTTCGTGCCGGCCAAGATGCTGGTCATCGGCGGCGGCATCATCGGTCTGGAAATGGCCACCGTCTATTCGACCCTCGGCGCCCGCGTCGATGTGGTGGAAATGCTGGACGGCCTGATGCAGGGCCCGGACCGCGACGCCGTCAAGGTGTGGGAGAAGCAGAACGCCAACCGCTTCGACAAGATCATGCTGAAGACCAAGACGGTCGCCGTGGATGCCAAGGAAGACGGCCTCTACGTAACCTTCGAGGGCGAAGGCGCGCCGACGGAGCCGGTCAAGTACGACCTGATCCTGCAGTCCGCCGGTCGCGCGCCCAACGGCAAGAAGATCGGCGCCGACAAGGCCGGCGTGATCGTCACCGACCGCGGCTTCATCCCGGTGGATGCGCAGATGCGTACCAACGTGCCCAACATCTTTGCCATCGGCGACGTCGTCGGCCAGCCCATGCTCGCCCACAAGGCGGTGCATGAAGCCCACGTGGCGGCGGAAGTCGCAGCCGGCCACAAGGCAGCCTTCGACGCCACCGTGATCCCGGGCGTGGCCTACACCCATCCGGAAGTGGCATGGGTCGGCTACACCGAAGCCCAGGCCAAGGCCGAAGGCAAGAAGGTCGAAACCGCCAAGTTCCCGTGGGCCGCCAGCGGCCGCGCGATCGCCAACGGTGCCGACTACGGCTTCACCAAGCTGATCTTCGACGCGGAGACCCACCGGGTCATCGGCGGCACCATCGTCGGCCCGTCGGCCGGCGACATGATCGGCGAAGTGTGCCTGGCCATCGAGATGGGTGCCGACGCGGTAGACATCGGCAAGACCATCCACCCGCACCCAACCCTTGGCGAAACCGTCGGCATGGCCGCGGAAGTCGCCCACGGCAGCTGCACCGACGTGCCGCCTGCCCGCAAAAAGTAAAACGCCCAACGTTCCGATCCCTGTTGCAGCGTTGTTTTGGCGGCCCTTGGGCCGCCATTTTTTTCGCCTGTTCCGGGCTAGAGCGACCTGTCCGAATTTTTATGGGGGCTGGCGTCACCGCGATACGGGGTAAGCCGACACCGCCCCGCTTTAACGCGCCGGCAGCTTAGCGCCACACGCCACTCCGCGGCGTGAAACTGTCGAGCACCTTGATGTAGCTGCGCCGGGCCACCGCGTCCGGATCGCGCAGGTTGGACTGGCACATGCTGCCCTTCAACTGCGTGATGGAGTGATACTCCCGCTCGGCCATCCAGGCCTCGATGTCCCGCAGGATCAGACTCAAGCGCTCGGAACCATGGCTCAGCAGGCAGGACGCCAGATGCACCACGTCGGCGCCAGCCAGCAGCAGCTTGAGGGCCTCGTCAGCACTATGCACGCCGCCGGTGGCGGCCAGCGTCATCTGCGTCTGGGCCCGCAGGATGGCGATCCAGCGGATGCGCAACAAGGCCTCCTCACGGCTTGACAGGTGCAGTTGATCCACCATGCGCAGGCTGTCCAGGTCGATGTCCGGCTGGAAGAAGCGGTTGAACAGCGCCACGCCGCTCGCCCCGACCAACTCCAGGCGCCGCACGAAATGCGGCAACGACGAGAAGAACGGCGGCAGCTTCATCACCACCGGGATCGTCACCACGCTGCGCAGTTCCGCCAGCAAGGCCACGTAGCGCGCCTCGACGGAATCGCCGCTTTCGGCCGGATCGGCGGCCACGTGATAGACATTGAGTTCCAGCGCATCGGCACCGGCCTCCTGCAGCGCGCGGCCGAGATCCACCCAGCCGGACGGCGTCACCCCGTTGAGGCTGGCGACGACCGGGATGGACAGCCGCTGCTTGACCCGCCGCAGGTGCTCCAGGTAACGCTCCAGCGCCCCCTGGAAATGGCCGTGGTCAGGCAGGAAGCCGGACGACTCGCCGTCGTGGAAATCCGCGTGCAGCAGAAAGCGGTCGCTCATCGCGTCTTCGGCGATGATTTCCTCCTCATAGAGGGAATGCAGCACCACCGCCGCCGCGCCGGCGTCCTCCAGGCGCAGCAACGAGTCGAGCTGCTTCGACAGCGGTGAGGCGGATGGCACCAGCGGGTTCTTCAGCTTGAGGCCGAGGTATTCGGTTGTGAGGTCGATCATCGCAAGTCTCCGTCGTCAGGCGCCCGTCTTGGGGGCCTCGGCGTGGCCCTGGGCCAGTTCCTGGTAGGCCTTGAAGCGCCGGTCGGCTTCCTTCTGGGCCTCGGCGAGCAGGCGCTCGGCCGCTTCCGGATGGCTGCGGGCGAGCATCGCGAAGCGGGTTTCGCTGTCCATGAAGGCCTTGATCGGCTGGCTCGGCGGCGCCGAGTCGAGCTTGAAGGGATTGGCGCCGGCCTCTTCCAGCCGCGGGTCGTAGCGGAACAGCGGCCAGTGGCCCGACTTTACCGCCATGTCCTGCTGGCGCTGGTTGTAGAGCAGGTCCACGCCATGGGCAATGCACGGGCTGTAAGCGACGATCAGCGACGGACCGGCATAGGACTCGGCCTCGTGGAAGGCCCGCAGGGTATGCACGTCCTTCGCGCCATAGGCCACCGTTGCTACATACACGTGACCGTAGTCGGAAGCCAGCCGGGCCAGATCCTTCTTGGCAGTCGGCTTGCCGCCCGCCGAGAACTTGGCCACCGCGCCGATCGGCGTGGCCTTGGAGGTCTGCCCGCCGGTGTTGGAATAGACCTCGGTGTCGAGGACCAGCACATTCACGTCGTAGCTCAGCGCCAGCACGTGGTCGAGGCCGCCGTAGCCGATGTCGTAGGCCCAGCCGTCGCCGCCGATGATCCACACCGATCGGCGAATCAGCCATTCGGCGAGGGAATCCAGCTCCTTCGCGCGGGGATGGGCGCAGCCCGCCAGCACGCGGCGCAGCTGGGCAACCCGCTCCCGCTGGGCGCGCAGGCCGACCTCCTGGCGCTGGTCGGCAGACACCAGCCCTTCCGCCAGATCGCCGCCGATGACCGTGGCAATCTCCTTCACCAGGCTCTGCGCGTAGCCCATCAGTTGGTCCGACGCCAGGCGCATGCCAAGGCCGAACTCGGCGTTGTCCTCGAACAGGGAATTGGACCAGGCCGGTCCGCGTCCGGCGCCATTCACGGTGTAAGGCGTGGTCGGCAGGTTGGCGCCGTAGATCGACGAGCAGCCGGTGGCGTTGGCCACCAACATCCGGTCGCCGAACAGCTGGGTAGCGAGGCGGATGTACGGTGTCTCGCCGCAACCCGCACACGCCCCGGAGAACTCGAACAGCGGATCGAGCAGCATCGCGCCGGGGATGGTCGCCTGCTTGAGCTGGCTGCGGTCGAATTCCGGCAACTTCAGGAAGAAGTCGAAGTTGGCCCGCTCCTGTTCGCGCAGCGGCGCCTGGGGCGCCATGTTCACCGCCAGCCGGCTGACGTTCGACTTGTCGTGGATCGGGCAAGCCTCGACGCAGTCGCCGCAGCCGGTGCAGTCCTCCGGCGCCACCTGGTAGCTGATGTGGGTACCGGCGGGGAAATCCTTGCTCTTGGCTGGCACATGCTTGAACGTCGACGGCGCATCGGCGGCGGCTTCAACCGGAAAGGCACGCGCGCGGATCGCGGCGTGGGGACAGACGAACACGCACTTGCCGCACTGGGTGCACAGATCCGGCTCCCACACCGGAATTTCCAGCGCAATGTTGCGCTTCTCGAAGCGCGCGGTGCCACTCGGGAAAGTGCCGTCCGCCGGCATCGCCGACACCGGCAGGCGATTGCCCTCGCCGCGGTAGATCGGCAGCGTGATGTCGCGCACGAAGTCGGGCAGCGCGTCGGCAAGCGTCGGCTGGCTTGCGTCGCCATCGCCCGTCAGGCCGGCAAAGGGCACCTCGTGCAGGTTGGCGAGGGTCACGTCGATGGCCTTGTGGTTGAGGTCGGCCAGGCGCCGGCTCTTGCGGCCGTAAGTCTTGTCCACCGCCTTCTTGATCGCTGCGATGGCCTGCTCCCGCGGCAGGATGCCGGAGATGGCGAAGAAGCAGGTCTGCATGATGGTATTGATGCGCCGCCCCATGCCGGCTTCCTGCGCCACCCGATAGGCATCGATGGCCCACAGGCGCAGGCCGCGGGCGAGGATGCCGGCGCGCATCGCCGCCGGCAGGCTGGCCCACACCGCGTCCGCCGGCTGCGGCGTGTTGAGCAGGAAAACGCCACCCGGCGCCGCGTGGGCGAGCAGGTCGTAGCGCTCCACGAAGACCGTCTGGTGGCAGGCCACGAAACCCGCCATGCCCGCCTCCACCAGATAGCTGGAGCGGATCGCCGCCGGCCCGAAGCGCAGGTGGGACACCGTCACCGCGCCGGACTTCTTGGAGTCGTAGACGAAATAGCCCTGGGCCTGCAGCTCGGTGGCCTCGCCGACGATCTTGATCGAGTTCTTGTTGGCCGACACCGTGCCATCCGCCCCCAGCCCCCAGAACACCGCGTGCTGCAGGCGGCGGGACGCGTCGGTACGGAAATCCTCATCCCACTGCAGCGACAGGTTCGTGACGTCGTCCACGATGCCGACGGTGAAGCGGCGCTTCGGCGCTGCTGCGGCGAGTTCGTCGAACACCGCCTTGACCATGCCCGGCGTGAATTCCTTGCTGGCCAACCCGTAGCGGCCGCCGATCACCCGCGGCATCGGTCGCAGGCCTTCGGCAGCAGCTTCCGCGCAAGCGGTCATCACGTCCTTGAACAGGGGTTCCCCGTCGGCACCGGGTTCCTTGCAGCGGTCCAGCACCGCGATGGCCTTGACGCTGGCCGGCAAGGCTTCCAGCAGCGCCGCCGCCGGGAAGGGCCGGTACAGGCGCAGCTTGAGCAAGCCGACCTTCTCGCCGCGAGCCAGCAGGTGTTCGACGGTCTCTTCGGCGGTGTCCGCCGCCGAGCCCATTACCACCACCACCCTTTCCGCATCGGGCGCGCCGACGTAGTCGCACAGGCTGTAGCGCCGGCCGGTCAACCCGGCAAAACGGTCCATCGCGGCCTGCACAAGGCCGGGGAAGGCGTCGTAGTACGGATTAGCCCGCTCGCGGGACTGGAAGAACACGTCCGGGTTCTGCGCCGTGCCACGGATCACCGGATGCTCCGGCGACAGCGCACGGGCCCGGTGAGCCGCCACCAGCCCGTCGTCGATCATCGCCCGAACCGTGTCCAGCTCGACGGCAACGATCTTAGCGACCTCATGGGAAGTCCGGAAACCATCGAAAAAGTGAATCACCGGGATGCGCCCGGCGAGGGTCGCCGCCTGGGCGATCAGCGCCATGTCCTGGGCTTCCTGCACCGAGTTGCTGGCCAGCAGCGCACAGCCGGTGGCGCGGCAGGCCATCACGTCGGAGTGGTCGCCGAAGATCGACAGCGCATGGGTCGCCACCGCCCGCGCCGCCACGTGCAGCACGAAGGGCGTCAGCTCTCCGGCCATCTTGTAGAGGTTGGGGATGAACAGCAGCAGGCCCTGGCTGGCCGTGAAGCTGGTGCCCAGCGCGCCGGAGGTGAGGGCACCATGCAAGGCACCGGCCGCGCCGCCTTCCGACTGCATCTCGATGATCTTCGGGACTACGCCCCACAGGTTGGGCTTGCCCTGGGCCGCCCATTCGTCGGCCCATTCGCCCATGCTGGAGGACGGGGTGATCGGGTAGATGGCGATCACCTCGCTGCCGAGATAGGCCATCCGTGCGGCGGCTTCGTTGCCGTCGAGGTTGAGACAGGTACTCATGACGACTCCCTGCAGGGACGAGGTGCCCTCCGGCCGCCCACGACGGGCAGTCGGACGACACGACGCAACAATGGGAAGATCTTAAGACCGCAGCGGGCTCCAGGCCTTTGACGTGGCGCAAAGGAGGGCTCGACGAGGCCGGCGCGGCAGCGACGGCCCTGCCCCGCTCCGCCATCGGCCCCTTCGGCAGACGCATCCACGAGCGCCCGAGCAGGCATGCCGTGCGGATTTCCGCTTGACGCGCCCTGCAGGTGCCCACCATCATGGGCCCATGAACTTCCCGAAGATGTCCCCGGCCACCTCCATCCGCCGCTGCGCCCTGCGCGCATGGCGCGTTGCCGCTTGTCCGGGGCCGGGATCGGGGTAGTTCGCAGCAGCACTACCGACATCACCAAGGGCCGCGGATCTTCAGACCGCGGCCTTTTTCTTTGTCCTTCGGGACGCGTTCCACACTGCCACGAAAGGTGCGTCATGCCGGTTTCCCTCGCTTACCTCGCCATCATCCTGATCTGGTCCACCACCCCGCTCGCCATCCGCTGGAGCACCGAAGGCGCCGGTTTCGCCTTCTCCGCGCTGGCCCGCATGCTGATCGGGGCGCTGGTGGCCGCAGCGATCCTGCGCGTCGGGCGAATCGGACTACCGCTGCACGCCCGGGCACGCCGAGCCTATATGGTCGGCGGGATCGGCCTGTTCGGCATCATGGCGCTGACCTACTGGGGCGCTCGTTATGTGAACTCCGGGCTGATCTCTGTGCTGTTCGGGCTGTCGCCCTTGATGGCCGGCCTGCTGGCCGCCTGTTGGCTCGGGGAGCAGTCCCTGACGCCGGCGAGACTGGGCGGCACCCTGCTCGGCGCCGGCGGGCTGGCGTTGATATTCATGCCCGACGGCGCAGCCAGCGGCGCCAATGCCACGGCTGGCATGGCGGCGCTGCTGGTCGCAGTCTTCATCTCGTCGGCAAGCCTGGTCGCGCTGAAGCGGATCAGCGACGACAGTCCACCACTGGCCACCACCTTTGGCTCCCTCGTGGTGTCCCTGCCATTGTTCGGGCTTTTATGGCTGGCCGACGGCGCTGCGCTGCCCACCACGTTGCCCTCGCGCACGGCGGCGGCCATCGGCTACCTGGGCATCTTCGGCTCGGTGATCGGTTTCGCGCTGTACTACTACGTGATCAAGCACCTGGAAGCCACGAGGGTCGCACTGATCACGCTGATCACACCGGTAATGGCGCTGCTGCTCGGGCATCTGCTCAACCGCGAGGAGATCGGCCCGCAGGTGATGGCCGGCACAGGCCTGATCCTGCTGGGCCTCGTCGTCCATGAGAGCGGCAGCTGGCGCCCCGCCCTCGGGCGGCTGCGCAGCGCGCGCAGCTGAGCAGATCAGACCGCGTCGAAGGCCGCGTGGTACTGGACGGTGCCCGCCAGCCCGTCCAGGTGGCCGGGCTGCAGCTCGACGACCAGATAGGCCTCGTCCGGCACTTCATACGCAGAGCGGATGCCGTGGCGAGACGCCGGCACGAAGCCGAAGCGCGGGTAATAGGCCGGATGGCCCAGCACCACGACGGCGCCGGCCCCTGCCTCACGGGCCTGGCGCAGCCCCTCGACGACCAGCGCCGAACCGACGCCGCTGCGCTGGTATTCCGGGCGCACGGCCATCGGCGCCAGCGCCATCAGGCGCGCCCGCGGATGGCCGGGCAGATGGACCGGCGTGAGCAGGATGTGGCCGGCAACGATGCCCTTGTCGTCAGCCACCAGCGACACGTAGGGGAAGGTATGCCCGCGCAGGGCATCCACCAGGTCCGCTTCGGCCGGGCTTTCAAAGGCGGCGAGGTTCACCTCGCGGACGGCGGCCACGTCGGCCGGGGTTTCGTTGCGGATCCGCACGCGGCAGGTTCTCCAGGCAGTCGGGAAAGCCCGGCAGGATGCCCGTCCTGCCGGGTGACGTCCACCTCAGCGTTCAGCCTCGACCGCCTCCAGGCGCTCCTTGCGCAGGGACAACCACACAGAGGAGCCGATCAGCGCAGCCACTACGCCGAGAGACATACCCACCGGCACATGCACCACGTCCACCAGCATCATTTTGCCGCCGATGAAGACCAGCACCGCCGCCAGGCCGAACTTGAGCAGCGAGAAGCGCTGAGCGAAGTCGGCGAGCAGGAAGTACATCGCACGCAGGCCGAGGATCGCGAAGATGTTGGAGGTCAACACGATGAAGGGGTCGGTGGTGATCGCGAAGATCGCCGGGATCGAATCCACCGCGAAGATCACGTCGGAGGCCTCCACCAGCACCAGAGCCAGGAACAGCGGCGTCGCATAGCGGACCAGGCGGCCACCCTCCTCCCGCTGCACGAAGAAGCGCTGGCCGTGGAACTCGGTGCTGATCTTCATGTGGCCGCGCAGCCAGCGCACCAACGGGTTCCGGTTGAGGTCGGTCTCGTGCTCGGCACTGACGAACATCTTCACGCCGGTCAGCAGCAGGAAGGCCCCGAACACGTAGAGCAGCCAGCTGAACTGGGTGATCAGCCAGGCGCCAGCGAAGATCATCAGCGTGCGCAGCACGATCGCGCCGACCACGCCGAACAGCAGCACCCGCTTCTGCAGCGCCGACGGCACCGCGAAGAAGGAGAACAGCATCAGCCACACGAACACGTTGTCGACGGCCAGCGCCTTCTCGATCAGGTAGCCGGTGACGAACTCCAGCGCCCTTGCGTTGGCCACCTCGCGCCCGGCCGTGCCATCCAGATACCACCACAGGGCGCCGGCAAACAGCAGCGCAACGCTGACCCACACCACCGACCACAGGCCGGCCTCCTTCAGGGACACCTTGTGTTCCTTGCCACCGCCGACCACCAGCAGGTCGATGGCCAGCATCACCAGCACGACGCTCGCGAAGCCCGCCCACATCCACCAGGTACCAATGCTTTCCATGTGAAATCTCCCAAAACGGAACCAAACAAAAAGGCCTTTCGTCCGGCGATGACGAAAGGCCAATGAGCTTGGTCCGGCGGGGGAGCCGAATTGCCGAAAGACGCTTTGCCATCGCGGCAAAGGTCTTGCTCACAGTCGCCCTTGATTCTCGAACGACTGCCCGGTAGCCGGGAGACGAGCCGCGACGCCGTGCATGGCACGGCGGGTTCGCGCGGCATTCTCCGTATTGACGGCCCACCGACGTGGAGCTACTCCCCTTTGGGACACTCGAAATATAGAGGCCACCCCGGCAGAACGCAAGGGCGGAAGTGGAACTCAGCCCTCATCGGGCAGCATCCCGAGGAACTGGGCCTCGATGGTGTCGATATGGGCGACGCCCACTTCGGCGGCAATCTCGCGGCACAGCTCGAAGGCGTCGAGCAGGTCGGCCCGGGTCGTGCAGTTGCGCAGACGTTCGCGCACCGGCAGGTCGGCCTGGCGCAGGCTCTGCTCCATCGCATTGAGCAGGTAGAGGCGGGCCAGCGCCAGGGAACGGCGGCGCCCGGACTGCGGCTCCGGCCGTGCAAGTGGGCCCTGCAGGCGCGCCGCCGGCGGCACCGAAGCCCTGCTGGCCGGCGGCAAGCCCCCATCGGCAGGCGCCACCAGGCCCAGCTCGCGCAGTTCCGCCAGCGCCTCGCGGATGTTGCCCAGCGCCGACGCCGAGGCGCAGAGTTGGGCGACGCTGTTACGGCCGTCCACCAGGATCAGCACGGTCCGCAGACGGTTCGGCACCCGACGGCTGCGGTTGGCGATCTCCGCCAGCCCCTCGGCCGTCTTCTCCAGAATCCATTCGTCATTCATCTCGCATCTCCTGCCAGCAACCACATCGGCACGGAGCATACGGTATGAAAGCTTCAGCCACGTGACATACGTCACAGTGCTCCGGGGCGTCGCCGGCCCCTGTGGCGGAAACTCGCCGGAGCGTGGGCAAAGATGACCGAGAAGACCAGGATGGTCCAGAACAGGGCCGGGCGCCTGGCCTCGTCGAAAAAGAACCAGCCGAGCAGCGCGAACTTGACGAGCAGGGACAGCCCGGCCGGCTCTGCCAGCCAGCGGGGGTTGGACCACGCGTCGAGGGCCGCCATGCCCAGGCCGGACAGCACCAGCAGCATGGAGAAATGCGAATCCGCGGTCGTGCCGCCCACCAGGCCGGCCCCCACACCGACCACGCCGGCCAGATGCGCGGCGCGCAGCGCCACGCCCAGCCAGCGCCGGCCCGGGAAATCCCGGTAACGGGACGAGGCGCTCATACGCTCACCTCAGCCCGCCGTAGGGGGCTCCCAGGTGTAGCCGCGCCGCCCCAGCTCGGCGGTGATCAGTGCCATCGCCGCGTCGACCCGGGACGCCGGCCCCTTCATGCCCAGCTCGATGTGACGTCGCCCGCCCTCGCCCCCCACGCTGGGCAGGCTGAACAGGGTCGCGTCGGGAAACTCGAGGGTGATGCGCTCCATCAGGTCGATCAGCTTGCCTTCCATCGCGTCCCACACGATCACCGAGCGTTCCACGTAGTCGGCCTGGTGGTGCAGGTGCTTGAAGTGCGTATCGAGCACCCATTCGACCATCGGCCAGGCCATGATCGGAAAGCCCGGCACGAAGAAGTGATTGCGGATCGAGAAGCCGGGAATCCGGTTGTAGGGATTCGGCACGATGTCGCTGCCTTGCGGATAGACGCCCATCTGCAGGCGCTGCGGCGTGGTCTCGTCGCCGAAGCGGGCACGGATCTCGGCCTCGGCCTCCGGATGCAGGACCAGCGGCAGCCCGAGGGCTTCGGCGGCCGCCTGGCGGGTGTGGTCGTCCGGCGTGGCGCCGATGCCGCCGAAGCTGAACACGATGTCGCCGCTGGCGAAACTCTCCTTCAGAGTCTGGACCAGGCGCGGGCGCTCGTCGCCGACGTAGCGCACCGACGCGAGGCGCAGGCCGCGGGCCTTGAGGAGTTCCAGCACCTTGGCCAGGTGCTTGTCCTCCCGGCGGCCAGACAGGAGTTCATCGCCGATGATGATGGCGCCGAAGGCCGGCTGAGCTACTTGAGTCATTCACTGCACCTCGATGATGTTCTCGTTCTGCCGCGCCACACGCAGCGCCGACAGCAGATAATGGACGAAGGCCAGCCCCGCCAGGGCCGGCGCAAACAGGTTGAGGACCGGGACGTGGGCCATCACCGCTCCCACCAGTCCGACGCCGAACAGGCCGCTGGCCTCCCGGCGAGGCAGATCCTTCATCTCGAATTTGTCGGCGTGAGCCATCAGCGCATCGTAGCGGAAGGCCCGCTGGTTGAGCCACGCGGTGAGCAGCAGGGAGATCACCAGCCCGACGCCAGGAATCAGCCACAGGGGCAGGCTGAGGACCAGCAGCACGAGGAACTGCAGCACCGAGGTCAGCGCGTTCCACACGCTGCCGACCTGGCTGCCGCCGGCACGCCGGGCCAGATCGGCGTAATCGCTGGCTGCCACTCGCTCGGTCATCAGCGGCAGCGCCACCGCCGCCACCAGCAGCGCAGCGGTCACGTAGATGATCAGCAGTGCCAGCAGCACCAGGCCCAGCTTGAACATGAACAAGGCCACCAGCAACGCCGTCTCCGAGCCGGCCAGCCAGGAGCCGACCAGCGGCAGGCCGGTGATCAGCTCGGAGCCGACGGCCACGATGCTGCCCCAGCTGAGGATCAGCGTCGTGGTCCACAGAATGGCCGCAACCAGGGTCGGCCACATTAGATGCCACAGCACGCCCGGCCGGCCAAGGCTACGCAGCGCGGAGAAGTAGGACAGCAGAACAGATTTCATGCTTTCAGGTTCATCCCTTCAATCGTGAGGTTTCGCAGCGCGGTAGCGACATGCCTTCATCGCGTTGGAAGCGGCATTTCCCTTGGGCTCTGGAGCAGCACAGACCGGCAAGCCCACAGGTTGCCTTCCGCCGCGACAGCTCTCCAGCATTGTGGCCTATCGGCGCCTGCCGGTCATCGCCCGGTGACGCCGCAGTCCCTCAGGCCCCGCGCGACGGCAGCCGCGGTCAGAGTCCGCCGTTCAGCGCCTGCCAGCTGGCGTTCCTCGTCGCGATTGACGATGACACCGGCCTCAAGCAGCACCGCCGGCACGGTTGCGGCTTTCAACACCACCAACGTGTCGTAGTAATACACGCCGCGCTGCACGTCCGCCCACTCGAGGCCCAGGCCGGGCGCCGACGCCGCATGATGGGTCGCAATGGGCAGGCCGGCTTCGCTCAAGGCCGCGCCGATGGCACGGGCGCAGGCCAGGCTCTCATCGAAATGCGGATTGAGGCGCGACACGTACAAGGAGTAACCGGCGAAACCGTCCGCATGGCGCAGCGCACGGCCGCTCCAGACCCATGGCTCCAGCTGGCTCTCCTGCACCGAGTCGTGGTGGATGGACAGGAAGAAGCCCGCCCCGGCGGCCTCCGCCTGCCGCGGCCGCTCCCGCAGATCCGCCATCTCGCCGCGCCAGCCGATCAGCCGCACCGGCACGCCGTCTGCCACCAGCCTGGCGGCCAGCACCGCGGCGAGAGACTGGTTGTACTCGAATTCGGCGACCCCGTAGGCACTGGTCGCACCGGGACGCTCCAGGTAATGGCCGACATCCACGGCGACAGGTACGGCTTGTGCGGCCCCCACCGACACGGTAAGCAACAAGAGCGCCAGCCGACGCCTCACTCGTCGCTCACCTGACGGACGCGAAACCCCTTCTCGGCCAACATCGCCAGCAACCCCTTCGGACCGCCGAAATGACCCGCGCCCACGGCGATGAAAGGCCGCCGCCCGGTCCGCAGGCGTGCCACGATGGACTCGGCCATTTCCCGGTTACGGCTGTCGAGCAGGTCGGCGAGCATCGGCGTCATGGCTTCGACGCTAGCCTCCTCGCGCAGCATGCGATCCACCGCCACGCTGTCGCCGCGCCGCCAGGCCGTCAGCAGGCGGCGGAAATACGGCTCGGCTTCGTCCCGTTCGATCAGGCCGACGACTTCGGCCAGGCTGGCCACCTGGGCGGCGTCCCCACCCGCCCCCATCGCGGAAACCTGGCGATCGACGGTCTCCAGTGCCCACACGGACTGACCACGGCCCCTCGCGCTGCGGGCCAGCCACAGGTCCACGCCCTGGCTGGTCCCCAGGCCGGCACGCTGGGCGGCCTGCAGCGTCAGCAAGGTGCCAACCATCCAGGGCTGCATGCGCTGCACAGCTTCCTGCGACAAGCCGACACGGGTCAGCGCCCGGGCGAGCCGGACGCGCAGATCGGGCGGCAGCATGTCGTCGAGGCGCCGCCCGGCCGGCAACAGACTGGCCTGCAGCAAACGCGGCGACAGCGCCGGATCCTCCGGATCCAGTTCCAGCCCGAGGCTGTCCGCCTCCGCCAGCGCCGCCCGGACCCGCCCCGGCAGCGGGAAGCAGCCCGCGTCGCAGACGTGGATCGTGCCGTACAGCCAGGCCCGCGGCCGGCCCTGCTCGTCGCTGAGCTCCCACAGATACAACGGCCCCTTGGCCATGGCACTGCCGGCCAGCACCAGCAGGCCCAGCAGCAGCCAGAGCTGCCTCCACCACCTCATCCCCATCCTCACGCCCACATCCCACCCGCTACAATGCGCGTCCATTGAAAAGGCGCATCATGCCCCAAACACAGCCTCTCCCGCCCGCCATCCTGCTGCTGGGTCCCACCGCCAGCGGCAAGACCGCCTGCGCGCTGTCCCTTGCCCAGCGCCTTCCGGTGGAAATCATCAGCGTCGATTCGGCGCTGGTGTACCGCGACATGGACATCGGCACCGCCAAGCCCAGCCGGGAAGAGCAGGCCGTCTGCCCGCACCACCTGATCGACATCGTCAGCCCGGAAGAAGCCTATTCCGCCGCCCGCTTCTGCGAGGACGCACGCCGCCTGATGGCCGAGATCACCGCTCGCGGCCGCATCCCGCTGCTGGTTGGCGGCACCATGCTGTACTACAAGGCGCTGCGCGAAGGCCTGTCGGACCTGCCCGAGGCCAACGCCGGACTGCGCCGGGAGATCGAGGACGCCGCCACCCGCGACGGCTGGCCGGCGCTGCACGCCGAGCTGGCCCAGCTGGACCCGGACGCCGCCGCCCGCCTCGAGCCCAACGACGCCCAGCGCATCCAGCGTGCGCTGGAAATCGTCCGCCTCACCGGCCAGCCGCTGGCTGCCAGCTACGCCCGCCGGGAACAGCTCGCCGACAGCCACCGCTACATCCCGCTCGCGCTGACGCCCGGCGACCGGGCCGTGCTGCACGCCCGCATCGCCCGCCGCTTCGACGCGATGCTGCTGGCCGGCTTCGTCGATGAAGTCGTCGCGCTGCGCAAGCACTACCAGCTCGACCCGAATCTGCCGTCGATGCGCTGCGTCGGCTACCGCCAGGCGCTGGAATATCTCGACGGCTACATCGACCTGCCGACGATGCGCGACAAGGGCATCTTCGCCACCCGCCAGCTCGCCAAACGGCAGATCACCTGGCAGCGCAACTTCCGCGACAACTGGGGCGACCTGGTGGAGCTCGACTGCCTCGCCGCCGACCTGGAAAAGCAGGTGTGTACGCTCGTCGACCAGGCCTTGTGAGCGCCACCCGAATGCACGGATACTAGGGCCATCGACGCCGTGGGAGCTCCGCCATGCCCTTTCTGCATATCCGTTCCCAGGCCTTCCCGGAAGCGCGGGACACCGGGCCGCTGCTCGACGCGATCCGCCTCGAACTGGCCCAGGCCGCGGCGCTGCCGCCGGACCAGATCTCGGTGAGCTGGACCTTCCTGGCCGAACAGCACCCGGCCGTCGCCGGGCTGGCCATGGCCCTGCAGTCCCGCGACGCCAGGCCGGTACTGGCCGAACTGCGGGTGACCGAGGACGGCCTTGACGCCATCCGCTCGGAAGATCTGCTGAAGGCGGCCGTCGCGGGCATCGCGCGCCATGCGGGCATCCCCGAGGAGCAGGTCTTCGTCGCCTACCGCCCCGCCAGTGCGGACAGCGACACCGATTTCGATACCCGATCGATAGTCCGCTGGTAAGCTGCGGCGTCCTTTCGAGTGGATTCCCCGCCGATGCGTAGAACCCTGCTGCCCTCGTACGTAGCCATGGCCCTTGCCGCGGCCATCGCCTGTACCACTGCCCATGCCGAGCGCGGGCCCGACACACCCGATGACACCCCGCCCGTCGCGGCCACCACCGAGGACGCCGCGATGCCGGCAGCCCCCGCGGAACCGCCCGGCCCGACGGCCCAGGCCATCCTCCCGGCGCAGGCCAACTGGGTCGAACCGCCCAACCTGCCCGGGCTGCAGGCCGCCTGGCTGATCGGCACCGAAACGGCCCCCGGCCCCTACGCACTTCGCCTGCGCCTGACCCAGGGCGGACGCATCGGCGTGCATGTGCATCCGGACGACCGCATCACGACGGTACTGTCCGGCACCCTGTACGTGGGTTTCGGCACCATCTTCGACGAAACGCGGGTCCAGCCCATCCCGGCCGGCGCCGTCTACCTGGCCCCCGCCGACCAGCCTCACTACGTATGGGCGCGGGACGGCGACGTGGAATACCAGGAAAGCGGCTTCGCCCCGACTGCGACGAACTTCGACATGCGCTGATCATCCCGCGGGGCGGGCCTCCCGTAGGGGCGAATTCATTCGCCCACAGTCGGCTCGACAGAGTCCGCGGGCGAATGAATTCGCCCCCACAAGGAACCCCTGCAGGGGCCTACCTCAGGCCGACACCGCGATGCTGCCGGTACTGCCCGTGGCGTCCGACGTGGCGCTGGTGGCACCGTAAGTCCGCATCAACTCCATCAGCCGGTGCATCAAGGCCGCATCGCTGCGGTTGGCTGCGGACGTGCTCGATGTCGTCGAAGCGGTGCTATCCGACGTAACCGTGGACGCGCCGGACGTCGAGCTCTGCGACTGCTCGTAGGCCATTGCCTCCTGGCGCGTCACCTTGCCGTCGCCATCGGCATCGGCCTTGTCGAAGTTATTGACGACGTCGGAGATCAGGCTGGAACGCTGGCTGTCCGTTGAGCCGATTTCCTGCAACTGGCTGGTGAGCTGGTCCTTGGTGAAGCCGGTATCGTTCTGGTCGTCACCCCCGCCGTGGCCCTGGGGCGGCGGGGGCGGCATGCCGCCGGCGCCTTGCATGCGGCTGCTGAAGGCCTGGCTGTCGAGGGCCTCGGCGAGCTTCTGCAGGCCGCTCGAGAACTCGCTCTCCGTCACTTGCCCGTTGCTGTCGCTGTCCAGTGTCGAGAAGAGCCGGCGGGCATCCGACGAGGCCTGGCTCGACGTCGTCGAGGCGGCGTCCGTCGATGTGATGGACGAACTCGCCGAAGACGAGCTGGTGGACGAATAGACCTGGCTGAAGGCCGATTCCAGGTCGCTTTCCTGGATGTAGCCCTGTCCCTTGGTATCGAGTTTGGAGAACAGCTTGCTCGCCAACTGGGCCGGGTCGGGACGCGCTCGCGTCGTATACGCCGAAGCGGCACTGTAGTTACTACCTACGCTGCTGACCATGGTGCATTCCTTTCCGTAAGTGACCGGGAAGAGCCATGATTGAGACTCTTGCCGGGCCCGCGCCCGCGAGCTGCGGACCAGGCCCTGGTCTTTAGCAACTTAACGGCCGGAAAGCCCCTGCCTGGGCGGCACAAGGGGTTAAGGCGGGTAAAGTTGGGTTAAGCCCCAAGGCCGGAAAATGCGCTGGCCCGGGCCCTGACGAGCGGACACGATGCGCCCTGGGCAGCAGCGACCGCCCGGCGGAAAAAAATGCCGGTCGAATCCACTGGCCCGGCATCGATGGGCAGCACGTCCCGCCCCCCTTTCCACCCATTCCGGGGAAAGCCGCGCCAAAGCGGCAAAAGTCGACCGCAGAGCCGGCAATTTGCCGGGCGGCTCAATAGTGGCCCCGCCCCTCGCAGCCCCGTTCGGGGTAGGGATAGAGCATGTTGAAGGCCTCGCTGCGGCCGTCGGGCTGCACCAGGCGCACATGCTCGCGGCGGAATTCCCGCGCCTGCCGGAGGCCGCAGGCATGGGCGATCATGTCGATCTCCCGGTTCATGTTGCGGGCGTAGTTGGCGACCCGCAGGTATTTCTCCTCCACCACCAGCCCGCGCTGCAGCTTGGCGTTGTGCGTGGTGATGCCGGTCGGACAGGTGTTCTGGTGGCAGCGCATGGCCTGCACGCAGCCCAGCGAGAACATGAAGCCCCGCGCGGTGTTCACGAAATCCGCCCCACAGGCCAGCGCCCAGGCGGCCCGCGCCGAGGTGACCAGCTTGCCGGAGGCGATCACGCGGATACGCTCGCGCAGGTCGAACTCGATCAGCGTGTCCACCACCCGCGGCAGCGCCTCGTCGATGGACAAGGCCATGTGGTCGGCCAAGGCCTGGGGCGCCGCCCCCGACCCGCCCTCGCCGCCATCCACGGTGATGAAGTCCGGCGCATCCTGCAGCCCGCGCCGCAGGATGGCCTCGCACAGTTCGTGCATGAAGCGCCGCCCGCCGATGGCCGTCTTGATGCCGGTCGGCTTGCCGGTCACGCTGCGCACGCGCACGACCATGTCCAGCAGCTCATTGACGTTGGCGACATCCCGATGGCGGTTGGGGCTGATGGAATCCACGCCCACCGGAATGCCGCGGATCGCCGCGATCTCCGGCGTCACCTTGGCGGCCGGCAGCACGCCGCCCTTGCCCGGCTTGGCGCCCTGGGACAACTTGATCTCGAAGGCCTTCACCGCGTCGTGTGCGGCCAGCTCGCGCAGGCGCGCGTCGGACAGATGCCCATCCGCATCGTGCACCCCATATTTGGCGGTGCCGATCTGCATGATGATGTCCGCCCCGCCCTCCAGGTGCGCCGGCGCCAGCCCGCCCTCGCCAGTGTCGATCCAGCAGCCGGCCTCGGCCGCCCCCCGCGACAGGGCCAGCACCGCCGGCCCGGACAGCGCGCCGTAGCTCATGCCGCTGATGTTGACGACCGACCGTGCGACGAAGGGCCTGGCCGCGTAGCCCTCGCCGATGCTCAGCGGCGCGGTGGGTTCCTGTTCTTCCTCCAGCACCGGAAAGCCCGCATTCACGAAGATCAGCGCCCCCGGATGGCGCATGTCGTAAGTGGAGCCGAAACCGATCACCCCGCCCTCGTTCTTGGCCAGCCGATACACCCAGCCGCGGGTGGCGCGGTTGAAGGGCATCTCCTCCCGGTCGCCGAGAAAGAAGTACTGCCGGAAATATTCGCCCAACTGCTCGAAGAAATAGCGCAGATGGCCGACCAGCGGATAATTGCGCAGGATCGCGTGCTTCTTCTGGGTGATGTCCTGCACATACCAGTAGGTCGTTCCCCCGACGATGGCCAGGGCGATCACCACGCCCAGACTCACCTCCAGAACACCCATCATCGTGCCCATGACTCATTCCCCCCAGGTGTTAGAATTCGAGCCGATACATCTTAGGTGAACCCCGATGGAATTTGCAGAACAGCTTCGCGTTGAAGTCCAACGCTCCGTGGCGGCCTCGCTGGCCGAAGACATCGGCACCGGCGACCTCACCGCCCGCCTCATTCCCTCCAATCGCACCGCCCGCGGCCGCGTGATCACCCGCGAAGACGCCGTGCTGTGTGGCACCGCGTGGTTCGACGCCGCCTTCACGACGCTGGAGCCGGACGCCTCGGTGATCTGGCACGCCCGTGACGGCGAGCGCATCAAACCCGGCCAGCTGCTCTGCGAGGTGGACGCCAGCGCCCGCGCGCTGCTCACCGCCGAGCGCACCGCCCTGAACTTCGTGCAGCTGCTGTCCGGCACGGCGACCCTCACGTCCACCTTCGTGCAGGCCGTGGCCGGCACCCAGGCCAAGATCGTCGACACCCGCAAGACCCTGCCCGGCCTGCGCCTGGCACAGAAGTACGCGGTCAAGGTCGGCGGCGGCACCAACCACCGCATCGGCCTCTACGACGGCATCCTGGTCAAGGAAAACCACATCATCGCCGCCGGCAGCATCAAGGCTGTGATCGAGCAGGCCCGCGCCATCGCCCCGTCCAACGTGTTCATCGAAGTCGAAGTCGAGAACCTGGTCCAGCTCGAGGAAGCCCTCACCGCCGGCGCCAAGATGATTCTCCTCGACAACATGAGCCTCGACGAGATGCGCGACGCGGTCGGCATCAACAAGGGCCGCGCCGAGTTGGAAGCCTCCGGCGGCGTCAACCTGGAGCGCGTACGCGCCATCGCCGAAACCGGCGTGGACCGCATCTCCATTGGCAGCCTGACCAAGGACGTGCGCGCCATAGACCTGTCCCTGCGCCACGTCGAGGAATAAGCCGCAATCCATGCGGGCCCGGCCGGATGCCGGGCCTTTTTCATTTCAGGAATCGTGTCTCCGACCATGAACATCGAATTCGACGGTCCCGTCTCCACCGCCAACGCGAACACCCTGCGCCAGGTCATCGAAGCCCTGCTGGAACGCATCCAGGACCGGGACGAGGAGCTCGACCTGTCCAGCCTGTCGCGCATCCGCGTCGTCGACGACCTGCCGGCCGCCGAGCAGCACTTCGGTGCCGCGCCGGTGGCCGACGAGCACCTGTCGCGCATCGTCGCCGACGAGGGCAAGCTGGCCCTGCTCTTCGATGGCAGCAAGCTGTGGCAGATCCTGTCCGGTGACGGCGCCGAGATCGCCCGGCTGATCCACCACCTGCACAAGGAATGCTGGCGCCTGCACGATGCCCAGGCCACCTTGGAAGCGGTAGCCGAAACCCCGCTGGCCAGAGCGCTGGCGCCCATCGTCAGCGCCATGTGGCAGGAATACCGCATCAACCGGCGCAGCGCCTGGTCGGTGCCGGCCGACGCCGACCTGCTGCTGAACCACCTGGCTGCGCTGCTGCAGGCCCTGCCGGACGGCATGCAGGAGGAAATCACCCTGTACTTCGCCGACCAGGACCTCGACGGCCTGTTCGCCAAGAGCCTCGGCCGCATCGCCCACCTGATGCAGGCCGTCGCCCACGTGCAGGGCTATCTGGACGGCCTCGGCCAGCCGCTCTCCGCCATCAGCGCCGAGATGCACGAGCTGGTATCCAAGTCCTTCCTGTCGCCGATCTGGGCCGCCACAGCCCAGCACCTGGCCGCCGGCCACGCCATCGGCCCCGGCGAGCTGGCCGACATCCCCCTGCGCCGCGACGTGCAGGCCGCCTTCGCCAGCTTCGGCCTGCAGATCCGCGAAACCGACGACGGCAGCGACGTGTGGGTGGACGTGCAAGCCTTGGCGAAGCCCGAAACCCTGCACTGAGCGCCGAGGACCAATCCGCGGGGGCGAGTCCATCCGCCCTTGCGGCACCGCCGCGCCCCGCCTGGGCTCAGAGTGGCTCCGCGAAGCAGGCCCGCTGACGGCCTCCGCTCTTGGCCCGGTACATGGCCTTGTCGGCCATGGCAATGAGCTCCGTGGCACCGGTCGCATCGTAAGGATAGCGGGACACACCGATGCTGCCCCCGGAACGCAGGGTCGCCCCGTTGTGCATGACGGGCTGGGCCAACGCATCCAGGGCCTTCCCGGCCACATGGGCAATGGCTTCGGAGTCGTCGGCGCCGTCGAGCAGGATGATGAATTCGTCCCCCCCCAGGCGCGCTACCGTATCGCTGGCCCGCACCAGCTGCTGCAGACGGACGGCCGCAGCACACAGCATGGCATCCCCCGCGGCGTGCCCGAGGCTGTCGTTGATCGTCTTGAAGTTGTCCAGGTCGATGAAGAGCAGCGCCAGATGCCCGTTGTTGCGCCGCGCATGGGCCAGGGCCTGGTCCAGCCGGTCGAGAAACAGACGCCGGTTCGGCAGGCCGGTCAGGCTGTCGTGGCTGGCCAGGCGATCAAGGGCCCGCTGCTTCTCTTCCAGGCTGTCGAACTGGGCGTGGATCTGCTGCTGCATGTCTTCGATGCTGCGCGCCAGCACGCCGATCTCGTCCTGGCGCCGGCTCGGCAGGCGCTGCCCGGCGGCCCCCGGCGCAAAACCCCGCACCGCCTGCACGATCTGGTTGAGCGGCCGGGTCAGCGCCCGCGCCAGCAGAATCGCCAGGAGAACGGCCAGGGCACTGAAACCCAGCACGATGCGCAGCGTCGCACCACCGAGGCGATCGCTCTGTTCGACCACCTCGGCGAGGGGCTGCGACAGCCCCAGGATGAAATCGTCCTCGCTGTGCAGCGTGGCGAAATGCTGGCGGACGAAGGCTGCCACCACGGCCGCCTGCCCCACCGGGCGGGACGTGGTCACCAATTGAGCGGCCTGCCCGGCCCGATCGGCCAGCAGTGCCTCAGTGGCGGGAAACGGGTCCTGCACACGGGCCCGCTGCCCGCGATCGAAGGCAAAGGCCAGGCGGGGATCGGGATGGATCAGGAAATCGCCGGCTCCGTTGGTCAGGTAGAGCTGCAGGCCGGGAGGCAGGTCGGCCGCCAGTTGGGCGAACAGCCCGTTCAGGTCCACATTGATCACCACCAACCCGAGCACCGGCCCATCCGGTGTTTCCCGGACCGGGGCGGCCACCTGCAGTGACGGCTTGCCTTGCCCTGCGTGGGCGCCGACCTCGTGGTTGATCTCCGCCCGCGAGACGAACACCGTGCCGGACGGCAGGCGCAAAGTCTCGAAGACATAGGGGTAGTGCCCCTTCTCCTGGAGTTCATCGCCTTCGATACGCACCACGCCGCTGTCGTCCCGATCCACCCGGACGCGCTCCAGCCCATGATCGGCCACATCGATGAGGCGCATCTGGAAATACTCGGGGTGGGTTTCCAGCATGCGCTGGAAGAGCAGCGCCACATTGCGCTCGCTGGTGACCTGCAGGATCGGATCGGCACGCCGCAGCAGGCGCGCGGCCTGGGGATGTTCGGCGACCAGGCGCACGTCGCGGGCGGTATTGTCGAGACCGATCGCCAGCTGGCGCACCAGAACCCGCGTCGAGGTGAGCAGACGCGCCTCCGCCGCCGCCAGGAGCATCGCCCGGCTCTCGGCGTAGCCGTAGTAACCGGTCAGACCGGCCGCCAGCACGCCGACGAGGGCCAGCGCGAGGCCCAGACGGACCGCGATGCCCATCCTCATGGCGCCATGACCCGCGTGGCCCGGTCGCCCGAGTGGATGCGCGCCCACAGGCGTTCCCGGCGGGACGTATCCTCGACCGCGGCCAGCCAGGCGATGCGGTCATCCGGCCCGCCGGTACCCGATTCGACCAAGGTATTGGCGAGGCCCTGGCGCTGGACCAGCAGACTACTGGCCGTATCGCCGAGCAAGTGATCTATCCATGCATGGACCAGGTCGGTGTCGCGCGCACCGCGAACGATGGCCCAGCAGTCGAGCCAGGCCAGCGCGCCTTCGCGGGGAAGCACGTACCCCACGTCCGCCCCCGCCGCCCGCAGCATGTGCAGCTGCTGCAGCCCGTAGTTGGCAAACATCAGCGCCACACCGTGGCGCAGGAACAATTGCACCGATTCCTCAGGGCGGGTGTAGAAGCCGAGCACGTTGCGGCGCAGCGCAATCAGCTTGTCCACGGCCCGCCCCCACTGCGCCTCCTGCAGCCGAAACGGCGATGAAAGACCGAGCGCCTGGGCGGCCAGCGAGAAGCTGTGGGCCCCACCGCTGTAGGCCAGCACCCGGCCGCGATGGCGGGGGTCCCACAAGGCCGAGATGGAGGCCGGCGCTTCGGGAAACTGGCGACGGTCATAGATCAGTCCCATCGTCGAATACGTGTAGGGAATGGCATAGGCCGCGGGCCGGCCATTGCGGACGTGCACCAGCCCCGGGATCTCGGCCAGCTTGCGGAAACGCGGCAACTGGCGGCGCGTGCCGGGGATCCGTGCCGGATCCACCGGTTGCACGAGGCCGGCGGCGATATAGCGCTGCAACTCAGCGGTATTGACAGCCATGACGTCGAAATCGCCACCGCCGTTGGCACTCACCTTCTGCCACAGACTTTCGTCGGAATCGATGACGGTCAGTTCGACCCGCGCGCCGCTCTTGCGCTCGAAGCTCCGGACCACGTCCGCATCCGCATAGCCGGGCCAGGCCAACACGCGCAACACCCCGCCCGCGTGGGCACCTCCCGCGAAAACGCCGGACAGGATTCCGGCCACCAGCACGACAAGCGACGCCAGACGAAGGGACGAAGCACGCAGACTCATGCCAGTGATGATACGCGGGGCGCCTTGCGCCTCCTTGGCACTCCGTCACTCCCAGTCCGTGAGAGAACGCCCGATTCGGGGCACAGGCTCACAGCAGCTTGCGCAGTTGCTCCAGCAGTTGCGGCAGTTCACTCTCCAGCGCCACCAGGGCCGCCCGTGCCGCAGCCACAGCGCCCTCGGCAGCACTCTTCAGGGGAGCCTCGACGGCCGCCGCAGTCTGCTGGATGCGCACGAGACCGAGGCTGGCCGCACTGCCCTTCAGGGAGTGGGCGGCCCGCTGCGCGGCGTCCAGGTCCTCCGCATCCAGTGCGGCCCGGATACGTGCGACCTCGCCCTCGTGGGTGTCGACAAACATGGCCAGCAGACGCCGGTAGGTGGCGAACTTGCCACGGACCAGACTGAGCCCGAATGCCAGGTCCACGCCATCGATGCCGGCCAGCCGGTCCCGCAGCGCCTGTTCCTGCCCGGCCGCCAGCACGTCGTCGTGCTCGCCCTGGCGCCCCCCGCCCGCCGGAGCACGGGGCGGCATCCAGTGGATCAACGCGGCGAACAGGCTGTCCGGATCGACCGGCTTGGCCACGTGGTCATTCATGCCGGCCTCCAGACAGGCACGCCGGTCCTCGTCGAAGGCATTGGCGGTCATCGCCAGGATCGGCAGGGACTTGCACTGGGGCAGCTGGCGCAGCGCCCGGGTGGCCTCCAGACCATCCATGTTGGGCATCTGCACGTCCATCAGGACCAGGTCGTAAGCGGTGTGGGCGACCTTCTGCAAAGCCTCCATGCCGTCATTGGCCACATCCACGCGCAAGCCGGTTTCTTCCAGCAGCGCAAGGGCCACCTCCTGGTTCACCGGGTTGTCCTCGGCCAGCAGGATGTAGCGGCCGCGCAACGGCGACAGGTCTACCGCAACAGGCCCGGCCGCGCGCGCCGGCGCCACGCCGGAAAAGACCTCGGCGATGGCATCGTGGAGCATCGAGGGGGTGACCGGTTTGCTCAACTGGGACTGGATACCCATCGTGTGCAGCTGCTCGGTGGTCCACTCGCTGCTGTAGGCGGTCGCCAGAATGATCCTGGCCTCGGAGCCGAGGGCCAGAATCCTCCGGCTGGTCTCGATGCCATCCATGCCGGGCATCGCCCAATCCATCAGGATCAGGTTGAACGGGCTGCCGCCCAGCAGTGCCTCGCGAGCCAGGGCCACCGCGTGCTCGCCGGAGTCCGCCGTCGCCACCCGCACGGAAAACGCATTGAGCATGTCTTCCATCGCTGTACGCGCATCGGCGTTGTCGTCCACCACCAGCACACGCAAGGTTTCATCGAGCTTCACGCCAATACGGGGAGCCGGCGTGCTTGCCGTGCGCTGCAGGGGCAATTCAAACCAGAAGGTGCTGCCCTTGCCCAGTTCGCTGTCCACTCCGACCCGACCGCCCATCAGTTCGATCAGGCGCTTGCTGATCACCAGTCCGAGGCCGGTGCCACCGAACTTGCGGGTGGTCGAGGCGTCGGCCTGCACGAAGGCCTGGAACAGGCGGTTGCGCTGCTCCTCGCTGAGGCCGATGCCGGTGTCGCTGACTTCAAAGCGCACCGTCACCGTATCGGGAGCTTCGGCCAGCAGGCGTGCCCGGAAGATCACACAGCCGGCATCCGTGAACTTGACCGCGTTGCTGGCAAAATTGACCAGAATCTGGCCCAGGTGCATCTGATCGCCGTGCAGGACCGCCGGAATGGCCGGATCGATACGGTTGATCACTTCCAGGCCCTTCTCCGCGGCCCGGTCGCAGATCAGGTCGTTGAGATTGCGGAAGACCCGGTCGAGTTCGAAATCGGCATATTCGATGGTCAGCTTGCCGGCTTCGATCTTCGAGAAATCCAGAATGTCGTTGATAACCCCCAGCAGGTGACGCGCCGCCTGGGAGATCTTGTCGAGCTGCTCGATCTGGCGTGCGTCCACTGCCGAGCGGCGGATCAAGTGGGTCAGGCCGACAATGGCGTTCATCGGCGTGCGGATCTCGTGGCTCATGTTGGCGAGGAAGCTGCTCTTGAAGCGGCTGGCGTCCTCGGCGGCCTCCTTGGCCACGGCCAGTTCCTGGGTACGCTGGACGACCAGATCTTCCAGATGCAGCTGGATGTCGCGCAGCGCATGGGTGCGCTTGTCGAACATCTCGGCCAGTTCCTCAAGCTCATCGTGGGTACCGATCGGTGCACAATGCCGCTCCGGGCTGCCGTCGGCGGCCGCCACCCGCTCCCGCAGCAGCACAATGGGGCGCGATATCGAGAAACCGATCCAGTAGGCGATGGCAATCGCCACCAGGGTCAGGACCAGCCCCAGCAGCGCCACGTCGCCGATCGCGCTGACCGCTGGCGCCAGATAATGCTGGCGCGGCGCCGATACCTCGAGCTGCAGGCCCAGGCCATTGAGAAAGCTCTGGTTGCGGTCGCTGACCGCCTGGCGGGCGATCAACACATCGCTGGCATCGGCAGGGTGCTGCTCGAACAGGGTTTGTCCGTCGAGGACCAGACGGTGTCCCAACAGGGGGTCGGTGGGCAGCACACGACGAGCCACCGCCCCCAGGTCGTAGACCACTACCAGCACGCCCTGGGTGGTGCTGTAGTAGGTTGCCGGGACGAAAACAACCCAGTGGCCGCGGCTGCGGTCGATCAGATAGCTGACCACCCCATTGGCCAGCGTGCTGCGCAGTTCGGCGGAATCACTGTAGGTTGGCAGCGTTTCCAGCGTCGAATACACCGGCTTGCCGTCATAGCCGAGCAGCGCCACGGCATACACGTCGCGCCCCTCGCGAAAGTTCTTGATCAGCTCCGGCAGGTAAGTCTCGCGCCCCTGGGCATCGTTGAGGCCATTGACCACCAGAGGGTTCCTGACCAGCACGTTGGCGCTTTCGAGCAGATACTCGATGCGCTGCTGCAACAGACGGGCATCCTGGCCGGCCCGCTCCTCCAGCTCGTGGGTCAGGTTGGCGATGATCGCCGAATGCAGCCGGAAACCCACCGTGGTCGCCACGGTGACCATCGACAGCGCGACGAACAGCCCGAAAACCCAGGTGATCCGCCGCCTCACGCTGCGGGTGATGAGCGCCAGTTTCATTCTGCAGACACTATACGGCCCCGGGCGTCGAAGCGCGCCAGGCGCAGCTGTCCGCGCTCGAGTGCGTCGTGACGCTCTGCGGTGAATGGGGGGTTGTAGTCGCGCAGCACGCCGGGATAGGCATGCAGCGATTCCAGCGCGCTGCGTACCGCCGCATGGTCATCCCCCCTCGCCTGGCGGGCAGCCCGGGCCAGCATGTGGGTAAGCTCATAAGCATGCACGCTGGCAATCAGCGACGGCACCATCTCGTCGCGCCCCAGGGCGTAGCGCTCCCGGTAGTGCTGGAGGAATTTGCGGAAACGGGGATGCGCTACCGCATCGTCGAGCAGGATGGACTGCACGAAACGCAGGTCCACACGTCTCAACGCACCCTGGGTGGTCTGCCAGAAATCGCCGCTGGTCAAGCCCACATGGGCGAACACCGGCAGCGTCTTTTCCTGGCGGGCCATCGCCTGCACGATCTTCTGGCTCTCGACGGCATTTGCCACCAGCACCACCGCGCCGGCCCCGCTGGCCATGATCGCCCTGACCCGCGCTTCGGTGCCGGCATCGCCCACGTTGAACCATTCGATCTCGACGCGCCCTGCCGGCAGCTTGTCTATCATCGGCTTGAGCGCCTCGTCGTTGCTGCGCCCCCACGCCGAACGTTCGAGCAATACGACCACCCGCCCACCCGTCCGCAGCGCGCGCTCCAGCAGGAACGGTGCCGCCAGGGTGTCGCTGATCGACACCCGGAAGGTGTAATTGGGTCGATAGCCGTGTTCGACCAGGCCACGCCCGGTGCCCCACGGGATGAGGAAGGGGATCTTCAGGCGGTGAATATCCTCCAGCTCATCCATGATCACCGCCGTCTGCACACCACCGACCACGCCCAACAGGGAAGGCAGCGCGGCAAAACGCTCGAGATTTTGGCGCCCGGACTGGGCATTGGTGGCATGGTCACGACCGATCACCTGCAGCGGCACACCCTGGACGCCACCGCTGGCATTGATCTCCTCGACCGCCAGTTGCACGCCGCGGTAAATGGCTCCGCCCCCCTGGGCACTGCGCATGGAAAAATCCGCATCGATGCCAACCACCCACGGCGACGCCGCACGGCGCGGCACGGTGCCTCCCGGGGCCTGTTCCTGTTTGAGGTAACGCAGCTCGTCGGTCTTGACCAGCAGGTCGTAGCCGACCTCGAAGCCGAACTTGTCGGCGATCGGAGCCAGCGCCTTGCGGAAGGCCTCGCGTTCCTCCGGCGTCAGGGTATGGATCTCGACCCCGGCAGCACGAATGGTCTCGACGAACTGGGCCTCGCGGCGGGACGTTTCCTGACGTTCCCACACCGTGAGTTCCTGCGCGTTGCGCCGGATGATCTCCCGCAGTTCCGGCGACAGGGACTCGAACACCGATTTGCTGACCGAGAACACGTAGGCCAGATAGGCGTGATTGCTGAGGGTCAGGTGCTTCTGGACCTCGTGGAAACGCATCCCGACGATGGCCACCAGCGGGTTCTCCTCGCCGTCCACCGCCCCATCGGCCAGCGCCTTGTAGGTCGCGTGAAAGTCGATCGGAATGGCCTGAGCCCCCAGCACCTCGAACTGCTCCGCAATGATCCGGCTCTTCATCGTGCGGATGCGCAGCCTGGCGAAATCCTGCGGGCGACGGATCGGCGTATTGGCGGTAAATTGCTTGAAGCCGTTTTCCCAGAAGGCCAGGCCCACCAGGTCGATGGCGTTGAGCTTGGACAGCAGGATGCGGCCCGGCTCACCGTCGAGCATCGCGTACAGCTCCTCGCGGCTCGCGAAATAGAACGGCAGGTCGGCGTATTGCATCGCCGGGATCGCCGAACTGAGCTTGGCAGTGGGCGTCAGCACCAAGTCGAGCTTGCCGCTTCGCGCCATCTCGAGCATCTGATCGTCGCTGCCCAGTTGCTGGTCGGGAAACACCGTGACCTTCAGCTTGCCCTTGCTCTGCTCGCCAACCTGCTCGGCAAAGCGCAAGGCCGCCGCATGCAGGGCGCTGCCGGCGGCAATGTTCAGGCCGAGGCGCAGCTCACGCACATCGCTTGCCGTGCTCCTGGCAGCCTTGCCCGCCATACCACCGGACACATCCGGACGCTCCCCGCGTTGAACGGACCACCACAGCACCAGCAACACACCGACCACCACGAAAGCCACCAGCGAAAGCGCACGAATCGGGTGTTTGCTCATCAGTTTTTCTGTCTAGGCTGGATAGCTAATCATATACCGATCGAAACCCCCTTGTTGCAGCATGGTTTTACCCCGGCGGACGAATGCCGCACGCGTCGTCAATTCCCGGGCCGCCAATGCGGCGTACGGGATGGGCTTGCGAAGCGTCGGCGCCGCGCAAGCTCAATAATGCGGCGGAATCTCGTCACGCAGATCGCGGGCCTCCGCCGCCGGCGTGGCGGACTGCATCTGCTGGTAGAGCAGGCGGATCTGACGCTGTAGCGCGTCGATCTGCTCCTGCTGGCGGTGGACAGTCAGGTTGAGGCTGTCCACAAGGTCTTCGGTGAGGGCGAGCTTGATCTCGATTTCGGTGAGTCGGGATTCCATGGCGTCCCCTTGGCGGGCTGTTGTCGGAGGCGGATTGTCCCCGAAGATCACGGCAAGCGTCGAGATACCTTGCGGTGCGGGTCCGTCCACAGATCCTTTGCCTGCTCACACAGCTTCGACTCCTCGTTCGGCCTCCGCCTGGAAAGCACGATCATGTTCCCGAAGGCCGACAGATCGCAATCGAAGGGCATGCTGTCGTCGCCTGCCGTCTGGACCTTGGCCTGGTGCTTGAGCGCCAGCAGGTCGATGATCGTTTCATCGGTGACACACATCCGCCCCCGTCCCCTCACCCCTCCCAAGCCAGCACCATCAGATTCCGCGGCGTCAGGCTGCGCTCGCAGAAAGTGCCGACCTCGACCCGGAAACCGGCCTCCTCGAAGCCGCGCACCAAGTCCATCACCAGCCACATCTCCAGCGGGCGGCGAAAGGCGTGGCGGACCAGTTCCAGGCGCTGGACTTCGCCCCGGCGCCGTTCGCCGACCGCCAGCCAGTGCGCCCAGTCCACCTCCGCCGGCAGGCGTACGCCCTGGCGCTGCGCGACCGCCTCGCCGTAGCTCGGAAAGTCGCCGGACAACAGCTGCGACGGCATCGGCGGAAACGGTCGGATGGCCTCGCCTTCGAGCGCGTTGCGCAACGCGATGAAGCCCAGCTTCCAGGCCTGGTCGCGGGCCAGACGTTGGCGCAGGCGCTGGGGCGCCGTCACGGTTTCGGTCACGGCCAGGCGCAGCGCCCGCCCGTCCAGTGGCAAGGATGCTTCGCGACTGACCGGCCGGTAACCGTCCTGGGCACCGCGGTAATAACAGCACGGGGCGATGCGGTAGCCACGGGCACCGTCCGCCGCGGCGCCGCGCACCAGGCTGCGATGCAATTCACCGCAGGCGTGCAGCGCGAGCACCTCGCGCCCCTGCACGTGGGCGCGGGACGCCGGCTCCAGCGCATCGGCGCACAGCACTGCCTGGTCCACGCCGACGCGGAACGCCAGCCGCCCGGCGTCCTCGCACAAGTCCGGGTCGATCTCCAGCGAACTCACCGGCTGGCCGTCGCTGAGGGCCAGCCGCCGGCCCAGGTGGCCCTTGCCGGCACACCATTCCAGCAGCGGCGCCGCCACCGCCGGCCCATGGCTGGCGAAGGCCTCGATTTGCGCCCGCTTGCGGCCAGGGATGAACCAGTCGAAGTGCGCCCCGCTCGGTGTCAGACTGCGCGTCGGCAGCGGCGCCACATCGCTCAGCCGTCCGAGTTCATTCACAAACGGCAGATGGCCTGCCAGCCAGGTGCGACACGCCTCCGGCGACGCAACCAGGGCCTCGAGCTCAGCATCGACGAGCCCCTGCACCGCCTCGGCCAGGGCCGGCCAATGGTCGCACCAGGCGGGACGCTGAACATAGAATGGGGGCGGCTGCCAGAATGCCTGGTGGTCCTGCAGCAGCGACTGAAGCGCCAGGAAGCGCGCGCGATGATTCATGGTTCCATTTACAACCCAGCCCCGCAAAATCAGGAGGACACCACCGCATGGCCGCATCCCTGCCCGATTCCGAAGCCATACTCGATTTCTGGTTCAAAGAGAGCACGCCGAAGCAATGGTTTGCCCGCTCGGACGATTTCGACCGCCTCATCGCCACCCGCTTCAGCGCGATATACGCAGCCGCCGCCAGCGGTGAGCTACAGGCCTGGCGCGCTACAGCCGACGGCCGGCTGGCCGAGATCATCGTGCTCGACCAGTTTTCCCGCAACCTATTCCGCAACGCCCCACGCGCCTTCGCCTGCGACGGCATGGCACTGGTGCTGGCGCAGACCGCCGTCGAATGCGGCGCCGACCAGGACCTGCCGGTGACCCGCCGGGCCTTCCTGTACATGCCCTACATGCACAGCGAGTCGGCGCTGATCCACACCCACGCGGTCCGGCTGTTCAGCCAGCCGGGCCTGGAGGGCAACCTGGATTTCGAGCTGCGCCACAAGGCCATCATCGACCGCTTCGGGCGCTACCCGCACCGCAACGCGGCACTTGGGCGCCCATCCACGCCGGAAGAAATCGAGTTCCTGCAAACGCCTGGCTCATCATTCTGACGCAGTGCGCCATAACTCAATAAGGCTTTCCCCGTAACCGGAGTCCCCAACCGTGAAGCACCTTTTCCCCCTCCTGCTATGCCTCGCCTGTAGCGCCGCCCACGCCCACGCCCCCTTCGCCGGCGAAGATTTCAGCGGCACCTACGACTGCACCGGCGACGACAGCCACGAAGGCAAGTACACCGGCACCGTGACCTTGGAGCGGGTGCCCGCCCAGAGTACCGCCAAGCTCGGCGCCTACAGCTTCAAGCTGGAAGTGCCCGGCTACGGCGCCTACCCGGGTCACGCCGCCGCCAACGGCCGGCAGATGGCCATCCACTTCGCGCTGACCGACGCCAGCACCAAGGACTACGGCACCGGCATCGCCACCTTCAGCAAGACCAAGGCCGGTAAGTGGCGCTTCAGCAAGTACTACTACGAGCCCGAATTCAAGGGCGGTAACTTCGGCACCGAAACCTGCGTGCGCCGCTGAGCAAACGCACATTCAGGCCCGGTGCGGCTTTCCGGGCTATGGTCGACGCACCCCGCGGGACCGGGGATAATGGCGGGTTGCAAGCTGCCGGACGAGCAGCGCACTCACCCCCGAGAGCACCACCATGACCCATTCCCGCAAGCAGCTCGAACTCCTCGCCCCCGCCAAGAACGCGGACATCGGCATCGAGGCCATCAACCACGGTGCCGACGCCGTGTATATCGGCGGCCCGGCCTTCGGCGCCCGTGCCAACGCCGAGAACACCATCGCGGACATCGAGCGCCTGACCCGCCACGCCCACCGCTTCGGCGCGCGCATCTTCGTCGCCTGCAACACCATCCTCCACGACGAGGAAGTGGCCAGCGCCGAACGCCTGATCCGCCAGCTCTACGAAGCCGGAGCCGACGCGCTGATCGTGCAGGATATGGGTCTGCTGGAACTCGACCTGCCGCCGATCCAGCTGCACGCCAGCACCCAGACCGATATCCGCCACGCCGACAAGGCGCGCTTCCTGCAAGACGTGGGTTTCTCGCAGATCGTGCTGGCGCGGGAGATGACGCTCACCGAGATCCGCAAGGTCGCCGCCGCCACCGACTGCGCGCTGGAATTCTTCGTGCACGGCGCGCTGTGCGTGGCCTTCTCCGGCCAGTGCTACATCAGCCACGCCCACACCGGCCGCAGCGCCAACCGCGGCGAGTGCTCCCAGGCCTGCCGCCTGCCCTACGATCTCGCCGACAAGGACGGCAACCTCGTCGCCAGCAACCAGCACCTGCTGTCCATGAAGGACAACAACCAGAGCGCCAACCTGCGCGCGCTGGCCGACGCGGGGATTTCCAGCTTCAAGATCGAAGGCCGCTACAAGGACATGGCCTACGTGAAGAACATCACCGCCCACTACCGTCTGTTGCTCGACGAGATCATGGAGGACACGCCGGAATATTCCCGCAGCTCCGCCGGGCGCAGCACCTTCCTGTTCCAGCCGCTGGCCGACAAGACCTTCAACCGCGGCGCCACCGACTACTTCGTCAATGGCCGCACCGCCGACATCGGCGCCTTCGACTCGCCCAAGTTCGTCGGCGAACCGGTCGGCAGCGTGATCCGCCTGGACGGCAAGCAGCGCCGCTGGTTCGACACCACCAGCGCCGTCGAGCTGCACAACGGCGACGGCCTCAGCTTCTACGACCGCAAGGGCGAACTGGTCGGCCTGCGGGTGAACCGCGCCGAGCGCGTCGGCGACGATTTCCGCGTGCACACCGCCGACGCCGTGCCGGCCGAGCTCTTCCCCGGCAGCGGCGTGTTCCGCAACCGCGACCACGAGTTCGAGAAGATGCTCGAGAAGAAGTCCGCCGAGCGCCGCATCGCGGTGGACCTGCAGCTCACCGAAACGCCGGACGGCTTCGCGCTGACCCTCACCGACGAGACCGGTGTGTCCGCCAGCGCCGAACTGCCCCACGCCAAGGAGCCCGCCAAGGACGCCGAGCGCGCCCTCGCCGGCCTGCGTGACAACCTCGGCAAGCTCGGCGCGACGATCTTCAGCGCCCGCGCCATCGAGCTGCAGCTCGACCAGGCCTGGTTCCTGCCCGCCGGCGCCATCAACGCGCTGCGCCGCGAGGCTGTCGAAAAGCTGGAAGCCGCGCGCCTCGCAGCACTGGCGCCGCTGCCGCGCCGGGCGGCGGTCGAGCCGCCGGTGCCGTATCCGCAGACCGAGCTCAGCTACCTGGCCAACGTGCTCAACCAGAAGGCGCGGGACTTCTACCAGCGCCACGGCGTGCAACTGATCGAGGCCGCCTACGAGGCCAATGAACACCTCGATGACGCCTCGCTGATGATCACCAAGCACTGCCTGCGCTACAGCTTCAACCTGTGCCCGAAGGAAGTGAAGGGCATCCGCCCGGACCCGATGACGCTGATCAACGGCAAGGAAAAGCTGACCCTCAAATTCGACTGCAAGCGCTGCGAGATGCACGTGGTCGGCAAGATCCGCCAGTCCGTGCTCGACATGCCCGCCGTGCCGGTGGTCTTCCACGCCAAGGTGCCGGAAGGCTTCCACGCGCCCCACTGAGTCCTGTCACCCTTACCTTCGTGAGATCCGGGACTCCGAGAACATCCATGGGAAACCGTAGGGGCGAATTCATTCGCCCTATCTCTCCAGATCAAACTCTGCGGGCGAATGAATTCGCCCCTACGAAATAACGCCATCCCATGAAGATCGCCCTTGCCGTCGTCCTGTTGATCCTGGCCCTGATCGTCGGCCCCGCCGCGTGGCAGTACGCCCACTTCGACCCGAAGGCCGTGCCCACCTCCGGCCTGCCGTGGCAGATCGACGTGCTGCCGGGGGGCGAAGCGCGGGTCTTCGGGCTGACCCTCGGACGCAGCACACTGGCCGACGCCCGCACCCGCTTCGGCGAGGAGCTGCAACTGGCGGTGATCGCCGAACCCAACGAAACCGGCAACGTGGAAGGCTATTACGAGAGCATCACCACCGGCTTCGTGGCCGGCAAGCTGATCGTTACCGCCGACTTCGACAAGGCCACCATCGAAGGCATGCGCGAGCGCTCGCCGAAGACCGAGTACATGCAGAGCACTACCCGCAAGGCCACGCTGGCCGACGCCGACCGGGCCGCCGCCCTCGCCGCGCCGATCCGCGGCCTAGCCTTCATCCCCAGCGTCAATCTGGACGATGCGGTGATTCAGGAACGCTTCGGCGCGCCGGCCGAGCGCATCCGCGTCAACGACCACCTGGAACACCTGCTCTACCCGGAAAAGGGCCTGGACCTGGTGCTCGACAGCAAGGGCAAGGAACTCCTGCAATACGTCGCGCCGGCCCGCTTCGAGGCCCTGCGCGCCCCGCTCAAGGCCCAGGCGGCCGCACCGGCCAAACCCTGAACCCAGCTCGCTGAACCCGGCTCACTGCGCGGAATCAGCCCCGCGCATTCACCCAGTCGATGATGCCGGCGGCGCTGCGGAAATCATCCGACGCGCGTACCGGCACACCACTGTCCCGCTCGCCCCACATGCGCGCCAACGCGTTGCCGGGGCCGATCTCCAGTACCACGTCCGGCTGCATCTCCAACACCGCGCCGAGGCAGGCGTCCCAGTCCAACGGCGTGCTGATCTGGCGCGCCAGCGCGTCCATGCCGTCGGCCGCCGTGCGGGCCGCCCGTCCGTCGATGGCGCTGAAGACCGGGAAGGCCAGCCGGCCGCTGCGGTGCGGCGCCAGCAAAGGCGCAAAACCGGCACTGGCCGGCGCCAGCAAAGGCGCAAAACCGGCACTGGCCGCCGCCAGCAAAGGCGTATGGGACGGCGTGCCGACGCCGAGGCGTACCACCCGGCTGGCTCCCGCCGCCTGGGCCAGTTGTTCGGCTTCGGCAAGCCCGGCGGCGTGCCCGCCGAGCACGAAATGGTCAGGCCCGTTGCGGATCGCTACCATCAGACCGCAGCGCGCCGCCAGCTCCGCCACCGCCTCGGCGCGCAGGCCGAGCACCGCCAGCAAGCCAGCCGAGCCGGCCACGCAGGCATCCATCAGCGCCGCCCGCTGCGCGCACAGCGCCACGCCGGCCTCCAGCGGAAAAGCGCCGGCGGCGCAGCAGGCCGCCATTTCGCCGAGGGAATAGCCCGCCACGGCCACCGGCCGCGGCAGCGCAGGCTGCAACTGGCGCCACAGGTGCATCTGGCAGGCGAAGATCAGCGGCTGGGCGACCCGGTTGGCCTGCAGCTCGGCAACGGAAGGCGCCGCCGAACTCCACGTTTCAGGAATCGCCGCGGCCAGCGCCGCCCCCAGTTCAGGCGCAGCACCTTGCCGCAAGGCGTCGAAATGAGCGGGCTGCTGGTTGCCCTGCCCGCTGAACAGAATCGCCAGGCGCATGGTTGGCCTCAGAGTGCGTCGAGGAACAGCGTGACCCCGAGCAGATCGGCGCTGCCGCCGGGGCTCAGGTTACGCGCGACGAATTCGCGATGGATGTGCTGCGCCCTCGCCTCCCAACCGTCCGCCGCCACGCCGCCGGCAGCCAGGAAATCCAGCGCACGCCACTGGGCGAAGGCCAGCCCTTCGGGCCCGCCGCGCCACAGCAGGTTGGTATCTTCCAGGCGGGCGATCAGCGCAAACAGGCACTGCAACGCCGCCCGCTGCGGATCGCCGGTCAGGCGCAGGGCGTCCCGGTACGCCGGCAAACCCACCTCCAGCGCCGCCGGAAATCCGTCCGCCGCCTCCCGCCGGGCGCCGCCGCTGCCGTAGCGCCGCGCCACCTCGGCACCGTGGCTGTGGGACGCGGGGCTGGCCGAACCGAGGATCGCCGCGCCCCAGCGCCGCGTCACCTCGACGCATACATCGGCCGCGGCAAAATCGCGCCCCTCCGCGTGCAGCGCGCCTGCAGCCGCGCACAGCAAGCCGATGTTGAAGATCGCCCCGCGGTGCGTGTTGATGCCGCCGGTCGCCTGCAGCATCTTCGCCTCGGCCGCCACGCCCAATTGCCGCAGCGGCTCGAAGGACGGGCCGGCGGCGCCGACACGGGCGATCTCGGGAAAGTAATCGCGCAGGGACTGCAGGCTGCGCACGAAAGTGCGGAAGTCCATGTCCGTGTGGCTGCCGGAATCGGCCGGGCTGACCAGACCGGGCTTCGGCGACAGCGCCACCTCCCGGTACAGGGCGCGGATGGCCAGGCTACCGATGCGGGCCGCGAAACCCTCAACAGAGGCAGTAGGCAAGACGGCCGGGCGGAGATCCTCCCGGCGCAGGGCAAGGGCGTCAGACATTCAGCGCCTCCTCCTCGAACTGTTCCAGCACCACCGACAGCGGCAGCAGGCCGACATCGACGCCGCCCTTCACGAGCACCTTCGCGCCTGGCTTGCTCCAGGCGGCAGCCAGCTCCCGCCAGGCCACCGCGCAGCCGTCCGGGAAGCGGATCTCCCCGTCGAGCCCGCAGGGCAGCGCCGCCGCGCCATCGGCGAGCAGACGCAGGCAGGCTTCGGCCTGGACGACAGAGGCCACGTCGCAGATCAGGTCCACGTCGGACTCCGGATGACGGTAGGCCTCTCCGCTCAAGGCCTCCCAGGCCAGCGAGCCATAGACACCGACACTGACGCCGGCCGCCGCCAGCCGCTCCGACAGCGCGGCCAGCGGCGCGGCCACGTCGTCGGCCAGGCGATGCAGGCACTCGGCGATGCTCAGAGGACGGCGGACCTGCAGCAGATCCGCCTTCTCCACCAGACAGCCGACGCGCCAGCGCCCTTCGGCAGCCGGCAGAGTCAGCCCCAGCAAGGCTTCGCTGCCGCCGGCCAGCTGGCGTGCCACCACCAGCGGACGGTCGGCGGCGATCCACGCGGCAACCCGCGCCGACAAGGCTTCGTCGAGCACCCCGCACAGGAAGCGCACTGGCGCCCCGGCGCGCACTGTGGCCAGATCGTGGCGACGCATGGCGTCGCGCCTCAGGCCGACACCACGGCGGCCGCCGTGGCTGCGGCGAGATGGCGCCCGCCCCGCTCCGCACCACGGGCCATCCGCTCGTCGGCGGCTGGCCCGGCGGCCTGCTGGCCGGCCAGCGCCGCCTCCAGCAGCGCGGCACGCGGCGCGTCCCAGATCGCCTCGATGGCGCCCATGCGCAGGTAGTTCTCGGCGCCGGGCGCGAAGGTCGGCGATTCGGCAGCCAGCTCCTGCAGGCGCTCGTACGGGATCTTGGTGACCCGCGCCATCGCCTTCAAGTCCATCACGCGCACCTGGGCGTCGGCCAGCGCATAGGTCTTGTCCGCCATCAGACCGAAGGACAGGAAGCCGCCGCTGACTGCCTCGCCGGTCACCAGCGCGAGGCTCGTGTGCCCCTGGCGGCGGGCCAGGTCCACGCAGCGGGCCAGGTGGGCCAGGCTGCCGTTGAGGCACAGCAGCTCCTCGGCGCGGGACAGGGCCTGACCCTTGGTATCGACGAGGAAGACGATGGGCCGGCCGGGATGCTCATCGACCACATCGAGCACCCGCCCAGCCAGGCCGAGGGCGATGTCATGGCCGATGGCGGCGGCGTCGGTGGTGCCGAGCACCGTCACCGTGCCGAGGGCGGTCTGGGCGCAGCCGGCGACGAGCTGGCCGTGGACGCTCACGTCGTGCCCGGCCGGGAAGAGGCCGTCGAGAATGTGCTGGAGGTTCATGCCGGCAATCCTTTCTTCAGGGCGACCAGGCTGTCCCGGTCCATCAGCGGAATCTGTCTGGGTTCGGCAACGCCGAGGGCCTGCCACACGTCGAGGCCGTCGCGCAGGCCGGCGAAGCGCTGGCGGCGCTCCGTCAGGCGCGCCTGCTCGGCACGCAACGTGCTGCTCGCCGGCATCGGCTTCTGCCAGCCGGACAGCAGCGCGATGGCGCCGTCACGGAAGCTGGCCGCATCGTCCTCCACCAGTTCGGCGCAGTCGCCGGTCAGGTAGCGGTGCTTGCCGCCGGTGACGCGCCACACCAGCGCGCGGTCCTTGGAGTCGAACTCCTCGACGCCGGCGACGGTCTCGATGACCTCCGGGCCGGACAGGGCCAGCCGCCCCTCCTCGGACATCACGATCGCCGAGCACAGGCGCGACACGATGCCCATGCCGCCGAAGGCGCCGCAGCTGCCGCCGACCAGCGCGATAACCGGCACGCCGGCTGCCCGCGTGTCGAGCACCGCCCGCATGACCTCGGAGATGGCGATCAGCCCGGCGTTGGCTTCGTGCAGGCGCACGCCGCCGGAGTCAGCCATGAAGATCACCGCCGCCGGCTTGTCCTGCACCGCGCGGCGCAGCAGGCCGACGATCTTGGCGCCGTGGATCTCACCCACCGCGCCGCCCATGAACTGCCCTTCCTGGGCGATCACCAGCACCGGCCGTCCGCCGAGGCTCGCCGCCCCGACGATCACGCCATCGTCGAAGGCGCCGGGGATGTCCAGCACCGCCAGGTGCGGGCTCGGCTCGGAGGCCTCCGGCGGCAAAAATTCGCGGAAGCTGCCGGCATCCAGCACCGCCGCCACGCGGGCGCGGGCGCTGGCCTCGAAGTAACTGCGGCGCAGCACCAGCTTGTTGGCCACGGGCGCGTTCATTGGACACCTCCGGTGTATTCGCCGAGGGCCTGGCCCAGGCGCAGGCTGACGACCGCCGGGGTCGCGCCCATGTCGTTGATGGCGATGCGGGTGCCGCCGGCCGCGTGGCGGGCAGCGAATTCGGCGATGACGGCCTCCCAGATGCGGCCGAAGCCGCGGGCCGAGGTCTTCACCGACACGACGCAGGCGTCGGCCTCGTCGCCCGGACGGATCAGGATCTCCAGGTTGCCGGAGCCGACCACGCCGCACAGGGCCGCGCCGGCGGCCGGCGTAGCGGGCTGGGCGGGGAAACGGAATTCGAGTTTTTCCATGGTGCTCACCAGTTGCGGAAACGGGCCGGCGGGGCGTAGAGGCCGCCCGACCAGCGCACGAGGTCTTTGATGGAACGGGCCGCGAGCAGGTCGCGGTTGGCCCGGCGAGGGTCGATGCCCAGGTCTTCGGCGCGGCGGATCACGCCGCGCTGGCGCAGTTGTTCGACCATCTGGCGATCGCGGGCCATGCCCACCGGCGTGAAGCCGGCGACGCCGCGGATGGCCTGTTCGCGCTCTTCCGGCGTGCGGCACAGCAGCAGGTTGGCGATGCCCTCCTCGGTCACGATGTGGGTCACGTCGTCGCCGTAGATCATGATCGGCGGCAACTCCATGCCCATGCTCTCCTGCAGCTTCCAGGCGTCCAGCTCTTCGACGAAGACCGGCGCCATGTGCTCGCGGAAGGTCTCGACCATCTGCACCACCAGCTTGCGGCCGCGGATCGCGTTCGGCCCGCCAGCTTCGCGGCCGGCCTTCAGCCAGGCCGGCGAGGCGTGACGGCGGCCGTGGGGATCGGAGCCCATGTTGGGCGCGCCGCCGAAGCCGGTGATGCGCCCCAGCGTGGCGGTCGAGCTGTTGCCGGCCAGGTCCATCTGCAACGTCGAGCCGATGAACATGTCGCAGGCGTACAGGCCGGCTGTCTGGCTGAAGGCCCGGTTGGAGCGCATGCTGCCGTCGGCGCCGGTGAAGAACACATCGGAGCGGGCCGGGATGTAGTTCTCCATGCCCACTTCAGAGCCGAAGCTGTGGATGGACTCGACGCAGCCGGACTCGATGGCCGGGATCAGCGTCGGGTGCGGGTTGAGCGCCCAGTGGGTGCAGATCTTGCCCTTCAGGCCCAGCTCGGTGGCGTAGGTCGGCAGCAGCAGCTCGATGGCCGCGGTGTCGAAGCCGATGCCGTGGTTGAGGCGCTTGACGCCGTACTCGGCGTAGATGCCCTTCAAGGCCATCATCGCCATCAGCACCTGCACGTCGGTGATCTGCGCCGGGTCGCGGGTGAACAGCGGCTCGATGTAGTTGGGCCGCGGCGCGACGACGTAGAAATCCACCCAGTCGGCGGGGATGTCCACCCGCGGCAGCGTGTCCACCAGCTCGTTCACCTGGGCGATCACGATGCCACCCTTGAAGGCTGTCGCCTCGACGATGGCCGGCGTGTCCTCGGTGTTGGGGCCGGTGTACAGATTGCCGGCGGCGTCCGCGGCGTGGGCGGCGATCAGGCACACGTTCGGGGTCAGGTCCACGAAGTAGCGGCCGAACAGTTCCAGGTAGGTGTGGATCGCGCCGATCTCGATCTGGCGGTCCTGCACCAGACGGGCCAGACGCCCGCCCTGGGGGCCGGAGAAGGAGAAGTCGAGCTTGCTGGCGATGCCGCGCTCGAACAAATCCACATGGCTGGGCAGGGCCAGCACCGACTGCACCATGTGCAGGTCGTGCAGGCGTTCGGGGCTGCAGTCGGCCAGGGTTTCGGAAAGAAAGTCGGCCTGCTTCTGGTTGTTGCCTTCGAGGCAGACCCGGTCGCCCGGTTCGATCACCGCTTCGAGCAGCTCGCCGACGCGGGGCGCCTCGACGCGGCGCGCCAGCCCGAGGGCGGCGGCCCGTTCCAGGCGCTGCTGGCGGCCACGGCGACGGGTGTCCCAGGCTCCGGCAGGATGGGGAGCGTTCATGGAATCTCCTGTTGTGTCAGGTTGGGGAAGCCGGCTCAGCCGACGATGGCCTTGGTGGCCAGGAACAGGACCGACGGGCCCATCAGGCAGCCCAGGCCGGTGTGGAAGGTGGCGACCAGCGCGCCGTAGGGGACCAGGCGCCGGTCGGTGGCGGCCAGGCCCGCCGACACGCCGCTGACGGTACCGGCGAGGCCGCCGAAGACCATCGCCGAGCGCGGGTTGTCGAGGCCCATGAAGCGGGCGGCGACCGGCGTGAACACCATCACCATGATGGCCTTGATGAGGCCGGTGGCGATGGCCAGCGCCATCAGGTCGGAGCTGGCGCCGATGGCGGCGCCGGTCACCGGGCCGACGATGTAGGTCACCGCGCCGGCGCCGATGGTGGTCATCGCCACCGCGTCGGTGTAGCCCATCGACCAGGCCACGCTGGCCCCGACAACGAAGGGAATGATGGTGCCCAGCAGCAGGGCCATCACGCCGACCAGACCGGCTTTCTTGGCCTCATCCACATGCACCTCGAAGGCGGTGGCGACGATCGCGAAGTCGCGCATCATGGCGCCGCCCATCAGGCCGATGCCGGCGAACAGCTTGAGATCGGCGAGGCCCTTGCTGCCGCCGGTCTGGATGCCGCCCCAGTAGGCCAGCGCCAGGCCGATCACGATGGCGATGGCCGAGCCATGCACACGGCCGAAGGTGAGCTTGCGGGACAGGTGGACCGAGATCCACATGATCAGGCCGACGAAGGCGAAGGCGCCGACGAGGCTGTTTTCGCGGATGGCGTGTTCAATCATTTCCATGGTGTCTTCCTCTCTTCCCTCAGGACTCTTCGGCCACGGTGCCGGTCTGCCAGGAGGCATCCTGGCTCTTCGGGCCGGTACGGTTGATCAGGGCGATCGTGCAGGCGCACAGCAGCACCGCACCGACCGCGGAGATCAGTGCCACCGGGCCGCCCTTGAGGGCCGCCACCACGTTCTGCTGGGCAGCCATGGCGACCACCACCGGGATGTACATGGCGGCCCAGAAACCCACGCCGGCCTCGGTGGTGTCGGGCATCAGGCCGCGCTTGTGCAGATAAACCCGCGCCGAGATCAGCAGCATCATCGCGATGCCGACGCCGCCGACGTTGGCCTTGACGCCGATGAAGGCGCCCAGCAGGTCGCCTATATAGACGCCGAGCAGGTGGCAGGCGGCCAGGATGGCCGTTCCGTAAATGATCATTTCGTTTCCTCCTAGTGTGGCCGGGCCACGGTGATGGGATTTACCGAGCTTCTTGATGAGCTTTCAAACGCAACTCATGAATTCACTAGCAGCGTTTATGTATTCATAAGTTTTGTTTGTGTATACAAGATTAATCTCCGTGGACACAAAGTCAAGGGCTTTGTATAGTCAATCGAAAGGAGCAAAACATGGACGCACTCAACCCCACGCCGGTCCGGCGCTCGGAGCAACTGGGCGAGGAAATCGAGGAACGCATCGTCACCGGCGTTTACCCGCCGGGCATGCGCCTGGACGAGCAGGAACTGGCCGCCGCCTTCGGCGTGTCGCGCACGCCGATCCGCGAGGCACTGATCCAGCTGGCGTCAATCGGCCTGGTGGATATCCGCCCGCGCCGCGGCGCGACGGTTCCGGAGATGAGCGCCGACCGGCTATGTGAAATGTTCGAGGTGATGGCCGAGCTGGAGTCGATGTGTGGCCGCCTGGCCGCGCGGCGCATCCTGCCAGCCGAGCTGGCCCGCCTGCGCGATGCCCACCAGGCTTGCGAGGAAGCGCGGGACGCCGGCAAGCCGGATCTGTATTACCAGCTCAACGAAGTCTTCCACCGCCGCATCTACGAGGCCAGCCACAACGGCTTCCTCGCCGAGCAGGCCACTGCGCTGCACCGCCGCCTGCGCCCCTACCGGCGCCTGCAGCTGCGGGTGCGCAACCGCATGCAGTCCTCGTTCTCGGAGCACGCGGGCATCGTTGAGGCCATCGTCGCCGGCGACGGCGAGCAGGCCGCCAGCCTGCTGCGTGCCCACGTGGTAGTGCAGGGCGAGCGCTTCACCGACCTGGTCGCCACGCTGCGCCAGATGAACGCCCCGGCCGAACCGGAAGCCGCTACCGCGCAATAGAGCGCGCCGCTCTCAAGGAAACGTCGGGCCGCCCCGGGTTTTCTTGCCCCCTCGGGGGGCCGGCTGGACACAGCCCGGCCCTGGGGGCGCTTATAACGCGGTGCGGCCGCGCAGTTCGCCGGGCGTCACGCCGAACATGCCGCGGAAGGCGGCGATGAAGGCCGAGGTGGATTCGTAGCCATGGGCCAGGGCCACGTCCGTCACGCTGTCGCCGGCCTCCAGCGCATCGAGGGACAGCAGCAGACGCAGGCGCTGCCGCCACTCGCCGAAGCCCAGCCCGGTCTCCTTGACGAACAGGCGCGCCAGCGTGCGCTCCGACGCCCCGGCCTCAACGGCCCACTGGGCCAGGCTGCGCGTGTCGTCCGGCTGCTCCTGCAGCGCCGCGCAGATCACGCTGAGGCGCCGGTCCTGCGGCAGCGGCAGGCCGAAGCCGGCCCGCGGCAGCCCGGCCAGCTCGTCCAGCAGCACTGCCACCAGCCGCCCCGCCGGGCCGGCCTCGTCGTACTCCACCGGCAACTCACCGATGCGCCGGATCAGCTCCCGCACCAGCGGGCTCATCTCCAGCACGCAGCATTCCGCCGGCAGGGCCGCCGCCGCGGCCGGCGTGACGTACAGGCTGCGCATCTCGGTGCGGCGGCGGTTGACCACCTGGTGCGGCAGGTCCGGCGGAATCCACACCGCGAAGCGCGGCGGCGCCACATAGTCGCCGGCTGCCGTACGCACCCCCAGCACGCCGCTGCTGGCGTAGGACAGCTGGCACCATGGATGGCTGTGCTCCTCGGTCCATGAACCGGGCGCCAGGCTTTCATGGCGGTTGTACAGCGGGCGCGGCAGGCTCGCCATGCTCGGCACGTTGCGCTTGTTGGGGGCGTTCATGGATAGCTTGTCAGTTAATCGCTATTCGTTGTCGATCTGTCGTTAGAAAGACAGCCTGCCACACCTTAGAGTGCACCACCATACCCATAACGACATGGAGCCCAACGTGCCCTCCAACCCCAACACTGCAAGCGGCCTCCAACAACTGCGCACCTGGCTGCACAAGGAATGGTTCCTCGTCGGCATGTTCGGCGCGGTCGTCCTCGCCACCCTGCTACCCGACCTGGGCCGCAGCGGCGGCGTTCTGCATGGCGACGTGCTCACCGACATCGGCATCGCCATCGTGTTCTTCCTGCACGGCCTGGGCCTGTCCTTCGCCAGCCTGCGCCAGGGCATCATGAACTGGCGCATCCACGCGGTGGTGCAGAGCATGACCTTCGCAGTCTTCCCGCTGGTGTGGTTCATCGCCGACGCGCTGGTCGGCCAATGGCTGCCCCGCGACTTGGCGCTGGGCTTCTGCTACCTGTGCGCGCTGCCGTCCACCATCTCGTCGTCGGTGGCGATGACCGGCCTGGCCCGCGGTAACGTGCCGGCGGCGATCTTCAACGCCACCCTGTCGAGCGTGCTGGGCATCGTGCTGACGCCGCTGCTGGTGACCCTGTTCACCCAAGTGGACGGCCAGGGCCTGCCCTTCCTCGCAACCGTGCTGAGCATCGCCAAGCTGCTCTTGTTGCCCCTCGTGCTCGGCCAGCTGATGCGCCCGCTGCTGCACGCCTGGCACCAGCGCCACAAGAAGCTGACCACCCTGCTCGACCGCTGGGTGATCCTGATGCTGGTGTACTCGGCCTTCTGCGACTCGGTGGCTTCGGGCCTGTGGCGCAACAACGGCATCGGCACGCTGCTCACGGCGATGCTCGGCGCCGCCCTGGTGCTGGCCCTGGTGTTGGTGCTGACCACCTGGCTGTCGCGGCGCTTCGGCTTCAAGGTGGAAGACGAAATCACCACGGTGTTCTGCGGCTCGAAGAAGACCCTCGCCTCCGGCGTGCCGATGGCCAAGCTGCTGTTCGGCGCCAACCCCGCCATCGGCCTGATCGTGCTGCCGATCATGTTCTACCACCAGATCCAGCTCTTCGTGTGCTCGCTGCTGGCCAACCGCTACGCCCTGCGCAAGGATGCCGCGGCCACCCATTGATGCGGCAGCGCGTCATAATGGCGGGACACCACCCACACCCGCCTTATGACGCCATGAGCACCGAAACCGCCAGCACCGTCCGCCACTTCGTCACCTACAGCGGCGTCAGCCTGCCGCTGAACCTCACCTCGCCGCTGGAAGAAGCGGACCTGCGCAATCGCATCACCTTCTACCGCGCCTACTACGACGCGGCCGACCGCATGACCACCTGCGAGAAGGTCGTCTACGGCGAGATCGAATCCGCCCACCATTACAGCTACTACCCGAGCGGCGCCCTGCAGCAGGCCAAGGTCGTGCAGGTGATCGACGAGGAAACCACGCTGATGGACTACGCCGAGGACGGCACCCTGCTCGCCTCGACCACGCTGGACGACTGAGCGGCACGGAACTTCGCCTTGGCCACCCAGTCTGCAGAACGTCGCCGCTGCCTCAGCTGCAACCGCTGGGGCGGCGAACGACGGCCCGGTGCCGAGCCCGACACCGTCGAATACGATGAGGACAACGACCGCGGCCCCTGCCAGGAAGGCCCCTGGCACGGCACCAGCCGTCGCGGCCCGCGCAACGCCTGCGGCCAGTGGCTGAAGTGGATCGCCCTGGAAAGCGCCCCGGCAGCGCCCGCCCCTGCCCCTCCGGACAAGACCGCCCCATGACCACCCCGACCGACACGCCCGAATTCCTTGTCGCCTGCCTGTGTGCTGCCTGGTGCGGCACCTGCCGCGACTACCGCGCCGGCTTCGAAGCCATGGCCGAACACTTCCCGAACGCCCGCTTCCTGTGGCTCGACGTGGAAGACGAAGCCGACCTGCTCGACGACTACGATGTCGAGAACTTTCCCACCGTGCTGATCCAGCGCGCCGAGGACGTGCTGTTCTTCGGTACGATGCTGCCGCACCACCACCTGCTGCAGCGCACCGTCGAAACCTTCCACGCCCAGAGCCCGGAAGAAAGCCACCACTACGCCCACGCCGACCCCTTGCGCAAAAGCTGGCAAAACGAATACAACCTGCGCAGGGCACTGGCCGACCGGGCAGAAGACTGACTCGTTGGGGCGAATGAATTCGCCCCAACTGGAAAATAAGCCCCGGTGCCTGGGCCTGGCCCTGCAACACGGCACGACAAGAACACATCACAAGGAGAGAGACCCATGGACGACTGCATTTTCTGCCGCATCGTGCGCGGCGAGCTGCCCGCATCGAAGGTTTACGAGGATGAGCACACCCTCGCCTTCATGAACATCATGGCCGGCAACCCGGGCCATACGCTGGTCATCGCCAAGCCGCACCGGGAGAACATCTACACCCTGGAAGACGAACTCGCCGAGGCGGTGTTCCGCACCACCACGCGGGTCGCCAAGGCGGTGCGGGAAGCCGCCGGCTGCGAGGGCGTGTCCCTGTTCCAGGCCAACGAAGTGGCCGGCGGGCAGACCGTCTTCCACTTCCACCTCCACGTGCTGCCCCGCGTGACCGGCGACAAGCTGCCCGGCGTGTGGCCGGCCACCGCGCCGAGCCGCGTCGAACTCGACGAGATGGCGGCCCGCCTGCGCGCCGCACTCTAGCCTCCGCCGAACACCGCCGGCCCCGCCCCTCGCGAGAGGCGCGGGGCTGTTTCCCATTGCCCCACCGATCATGATGCCGCACCAGAGCGGTATCCCGAGACCATGCACATTCCCCTGCTGAGCCCGGAGGCGCCCTTCGCCATCCTGCTGATGATCGTCGGCGGCACACTGATCTTCGGCCCGTTGCGCAGCTGGCGGCGCTCCCTCGTCAATACCGGCGTGTTCTTCAGCGCCTGCCTGCTCGGCGACCTGCTGGCCGGCAGCCTGGAAGGGCACATGGAACCCGCCGCGCTGCACTGGTTGCGCCAGATGGCGGTGTTCGGCGAAGGGCTGGCGGTTATCCGCTACCTGGGCCTGGCCCTGTTCGACGTAGTGCTGCCGCGAGTCGGCATCCGCATCTCCGGCATCCTCGGCGACATCCTGGTCATCGTCGGCTACGTGGCCTGGGCCTTCCTGCGCCTCAACCTGGCCGGCATGCAGCTGTCCCACCTGCTCACCACATCGGCGGTGCTCACTGCGGTGGTTGCCATCTCGATGCAGGAAACCCTGGGCAACCTGCTCGGCGGGCTGGCCCTGCAGATGGACAACTCCCTGGAGATCGGCGACTGGATCCAGATGGACGACCTCGCCGGCCGCGTCAGCGACATCCAGTGGCGCTACACCGCGATCATCTGCCGCAGCGGCGAGCGGGTCGTGATTCCCAACAGCCACCTGATGAAGAACCGCTACGCGCTGATCTGCAACAAGCGCCAGACCCTGCCGCTGCAACGGCGCAGCATCGGCTTCGACGTGGATCTGTCGGTACCGCCGGGTCGCGTGACCCACACTGTGCTGCAGGACATCTCCACCGCCCGCATCCCCAATGTGAGCGCCGACCCGGTGCCCCAGTGCCTGCTGCTCAACTTCGGTCCGGGCTATGCCCATTACGCGGTGCGCTACTGGCTGATGGACCCGGGCCCCGACGAGGCTACCGATTCGGAAGTCCGTCATCACATCCTCGCTGCGCTGCAGCGGGAAGGCCTGCGCCTGGCGGTCAGCGACCAGACCATCCACCTGGTCGCCGAAGGCGAAGCCCATCGGGAGGAGGTCCGCGCCCGCGAGCTCAACCGCCGCCAACAGGCCATCGCGCAGATCGACCTGTTCTCGCGCCTGTCCGAGGCGGAACAGCTGGAACTCGCCAGCCGTCTCGTCAACGCACCCTTCGCCCGCGGCGACATCATGACCCGCCAGGGCGCCATCGCCCACTGGCTGTACATCATCGTCAGCGGTGAGGCCGAAGCCTGGTGGCAGCCCGCCGACGGCAGCCCCCCGCGCCTGCTCGAAAAACGCGGCCCGGGCAGCGTCTTCGGCGAGCTTGGCCTGATGACCGGCGCCCCCCGCCGGGCGACGGTCATCGCCGCCACCGACGTCGAGGCCTACCGCCTCGACAAGGCCGGCTTCGAGCACATCATCCGAGGCCGACCCGAGCTCGCCGAAGGCATGTCGTCCATCCTCGAACAACGCCTCAGCCACTTCCAGGCCCTGGAAAGGGGGTATGCTGAGGATAAAACCGGCCAGAGTGCCAACCGGGGCTCCGAAGTTGCTGCCCTGGGCAAGAAGATCCGAGAATTCTTCGGCCTCTGAGTCACACAACAACGCCACTTGCTGACTCTCCACCATGCCAGAACGCTCCGCCGCCCTCATACCTGCCCTGGCGCAGGCCCTTACCGCCCGTCATGAACTGATCGCCCGCCTGGGCGCCGAACAGACCAACGCCTACCGGCTCTTCCACGGTACCGTGGAAGGCCGCCCCGGCCTCACCGTCGACCGCTACGGCGACCTGCTCCTCGTGCAGACCTTCCACAGCCCGCTGAGCACGGCCGAAGAAGAAGCCATCACGGCCTTCTATGCGGAAGCCTGTCCGGGCCTCGACCTGATCTACAACGACCGCAGCCACTCCAACTCGCGCATCAGCAATCCGCTGCCGCCCGCCCAGCTGGCCAAGGCCGAAGCCCTGCGGGAGTTCTCCGAACTGGGGGTCAAGTACAACGTACAGGCCCGCCACGCCGGGCAGGATCCGTGGCTGTTCCTCGACCTGCGCGCCGCACGCCGCAAGGTGATGGCGGAAGCCGCCGGCAAATCGGTGCTCAACGTGTTCGCCTACACCTGTGGCGTCGGGGTCGCCGCCGCCAAGGCCGGCGCCCGCCACGTGGTGAACGTGGACTTCGCCGAATCCAGCCTGTCCGTCGGCAAGGCCAATGCGCGCCTCAACGAACTGCCGATCCGCCTGCGCTTCGTGAAGAGCGACGCCTTCGCGGCGATGCGCCAGCTGTCCGGCCTCGGCCAGCCGAAGGTGGTGCGCGGCAAGCGCATGCCGCCCTTCCCTGAACTGGAGAAACACAGCTTCGACCTGGTCTTCCTCGACCCGCCCCGCTACGCCAAGAGCGCCTTCGGCGTGGTGGACCTGGTCAATGACTATCCGGCGCTCTTCAAGCCGGCCCTGCTGTGTACGGCCGAAGGCGGCACGCTGATGTGCTGCAACAACGTCGCCCAGGTGGACCGCGAAGCCTGGGCCGACCAGCTGGTGCGCAGCACCCGCAAGGCCGGACGGGAAGTGCGGGAGATCGAATGGATCACGCCGGAAGAGGACTTCCCCAGCCCGGACGGCAATCCACCGCTCAAGACGGTACTGCTGCGGGTTTGAGCCCGGCCGGATTCGCCCGCGCAGGCCGCGGGTTCGAACCTCTTCCTTGCCGCCCTTATTACCTACTCGTCGGCGTCCGGATCCCGCTCGTCGTCCTTCGCCGCGGCTGCGGCGGCCTGCATGGCGGCGTGGGCTTCGAGCATCGCAGCGCGGGTCGCCGGCGTTTCCAGGCTGACGCGACCGAGGGCGCCATCGCGGTAGTCCTGCAGCAGGATCAGCGAGGCCTTCTCGATGTCCAGCGCGCCGCCCTTCAGGCGGCAGCCGCGGCGCTGGGCGATCGCTTCCACCAGCGCCGGACCATCCAGGCCCTCAACAGCGATCCCGTAGCGCTTGGCGACGAGGGCCGGATAACGGGCCAGCAGCAGGTCGCCGAGGAAGTTGGCGACCTCTTCGTCGATCACTGCGTTGCGGCCGATCGCGTGACTGGCGGCGAGCATGAAACCGTCGGAATCGTAGGCAATCTTCGGCCACATCATGCCCGGCGTGTCGATCAGCGTCGCGGTGGGCGACAGGTCGAGGATCTGCTGGCTCTTGGTCACCGCCGGCTCGTCGCCGACCTTGGCCACGCGTTTCTTCAGCAGCGCGTTCATCAGCGTCGACTTGCCCACGTTGGGGATGCCCATGATCATCATGCGCAGCGGCTTCAGGCGGTCGTTGCGGTGCGGCGCCAGCGGCCGGCACAGGCCGACCACCTTGGCCACGTCGCTGGGCTTCTTGCACGACAGGGCCACCGCATTGACACCCTTCTGGGCGTTGTAGTGGGCGATCCACTGGGCCGTCACCGCCGGGTCGGCGAGGTCGGCCTTGTTGAGGATCTTCAGGCACGGCCGCTGGCGATGCAGGCGCAGTTCGCGGATCATCGGGTTGCTGCTCGCTTCGGGCAGGCGGGCGTCGAGCACCTCGATGACCACATCGATGCGCTCCATGCTCTCCGCCGCCTTCTTGCGGGCGGACGTCATGTGACCGGGAAACCACTGGATGGACATGGGCGTGCGTTGAATCAATGAAAGCCCGCCATTATCAGGGCAAAATGGCGTCCCTCGAAGGAAATCCCCGGAAACACCGCACCATGAACCACGAAGAAGTCATCGCCGCGACCCGCGAATGGATCGAGAAGGCCGTCATCGGCCTCAACCTGTGCCCGTTCGCCAAGTCGGTCTACGTCAAGAACCAGGTCCGCATCGTGGTCAGCGATGCCCGCCACCTCGACGCCTTCCTTGAACAGCTGGACGAGGAGCTGGACCATCTGGCGTCCGTCGATCCCGAAGTCACCGATACCACGCTGCTGGTGCATCCGACGCTGTTCCCCGACTTCCTCGACTTCAACGATCTAGTGCAGATCGCCGACGAAGCCGTCAGCGAGCACGAACTGGACGGCGTGCTGCAGATCGCCAGCTTCCACCCGGACTTCCAGTTCGAAGGCACCGAGGCGGACGACATCACCAATTACACCAACCGCTCGCCCTATCCGACGCTGCACCTGATCCGCGAAGCGAGCATCGACCGCGCCGTGGAAGCCTTCCCGGAAGCGGAGATGATCTACGAGCGCAACATGGAAACGCTGCAGAAACTCGGCATCGCCGGCTGGAAGGCCCTCGGCCTGGCCGAGTCCAAGAAGCATGGCCAGGAATAAGCCCGCCGCGGGCACCGCCCGTCCGGCCGCCGAAGCCAAGCCGGCGGTCCATCCGGAGATCCGCCCCGGCCAGTCGATCGAGCTGCTGAAGGAACTCCACATCCTGACCCGCGACGGCCAGCTCAACCAGGACAGCCGCCGCAAGCTCAAGCAGGTCTATCACCTGTACCAGTTCATCGAGCCACTGCTCGCCGAGGTGCTGGAGCAGCACGGCGACCTGAACCTGGCCGACCACGGTGCCGGCAAGTCCTACCTGGGCTTCATCCTCTATGACCTGTTCCTCAAGGCGAAGGAGGCTGGCACGGTATTCGGCATCGAGACCCGCGCCGAGCTGGTCGCCCGCTCCCGCGAACTGGCCGAGCGGCTGAGCTTCCCGCGCATGCGCTTCCTCGACGTGAGCGTGGAGGAGTCCACCCGCTCCACCGAACTGCCCGAGCGCATCGACGTGGTCACCGCGCTGCACGCCTGCAACACCGCCACCGACGACGCGATCCAGTTCGCCTTCGCCAAGAAGGCCCGCTTCGTGGTGCTGGTGCCCTGCTGCCAGGCCGAAGTGGCCAGCGTGCTGCGCCAGAACAAGAACGCCAGCTTCGGCATGACACCCCTGTCGGAGATCTGGCGCCATCCGATCCACACGCGGGAATTCGGCAGCCAGCTCACCAACGTGCTGCGTTGCCTGCAGCTGGAAGCCCATGGCTACCAGGTCACGGTGACCGAGCTGGTCGGCTGGGAACACTCGATGAAGAACGAGCTGATCATCGCCCGCCACACCGGCCAGCCGCGCAAGAACGCGATGGAGCGCATCGAGGCGATCCTCAGCGAACTCAACCTCAACGAACTGCGGGGCCGCTTCGCGTGCTGACCACCGGGCTGGCTCTGGCAGCAGCGCTGGCCGCTCTGGCCCCGAGACTGCCGCGCCTGCGCGATCGCTACGACAGCACGGCGCTGCAGCCGATCACCGGCACGCCCGCGGGTAATACCGCCTCCACGCCGCTGGATGCGGAGCTGCGCCGATGGGTCATGGATGGCGCGGGCTCGGGCACCACGCTGTCGCCCTGGTCTCTTCCCGTGCCGCCGCGAGCCCTCACATTCGCCGTCGTTCCCGCGGCACACCGCGCCGCCGCCCACGATTTCGGTTACCGGCTGGCGGGTTACCACCAGCTCGACGGGCGCAGCCGTCTCGGCGGCATCGCCTACCGTGTCGGTGTTCAGTTGCGTCCACTGCTGTGGTTTCTGCCGCGGAGGGATGACGAACCCTGGGACGATGCCTGGCTGACCGACATCGACGCCCCCCGCCTCGCCGCCCTCGCTGGCTGGCAACCACGGCGCCCAACGCTGATCGTGCTCGACACGCCACGGCAGGGCGTTCCGCTGCGCGTCATCGACACGTTGCACGCAAATGTGCGACGGAAGGACTTTCGCCATCCAGTTCGTGTGCTCGTCCTGGGCGACGTTGCCCGGGACGAATTCACCCCTGCCCTCCGGGACGACCTCTGCATGCTGGCGGATCAACGGAACGGGTAAGCCCGTATCAGGGCCGGCCGCTCCTGCTGCACAGGTTTTGGCTTGGGCTGCACCGACTTGACCGGCGGCCAGCGCCGGGCATATATCGGGGCGGGATAGACTGCCCCCCAGCGGTCTGCATCATCCCTCCCAGGCTCACGCTGCTGGGCCGTTTCGGCCTGCCGTTCCGCCTCCCAACGACGCTGGCGCTCGACGGCGTCGGCAGTGCGCCGGGCGTCGAGGATCCGCGCTTCGTCGAGCAGGCGCTCACCGCGCCGGCGTGCCTCCGCCTCCTCCCGTGAGCTCAAGGGCGGCGGCACGTCGATGGCCTGCACCCGGCTATCCGCAGTGCATGGCCCATCCGTGTAGGTCACCCGGCCATCGCTGCCGGTACATTTGAAAACGGCTAACGCCGGCCCTGCCAGCCAGGCGCCCAACAGCGCTGCCCAAACCCGCTTGCACCCCATCGACACCTCCCGCAGCCACCTTTCCAGCCTGAAGACTAGATCGATTCGGCCCGGTTGGCGAGGATGGAGCGTGCCAGCGGATCGCCAGCCGGATCAGACCTCCTGCCCCACGCCCACCTCTGGAACGAAAAGTGGAGAGCGCCACTCGTCATCAAGAAGAAAGCGCTCCGCATCCGGGCCGCAGATCCACCGCACCCAGCGCCGCACACCTGCCATCAGGAAACGCCTCATCTTCATCTCCCACCAGATTCCGCCAACCCCGGGCAAGGGAACGCCCGTGATGACGATAGTAGGCAAACCCGGTGACAGGATTCTTGCAGAAACGCGATAGGCAGATGAATCGCGGAGGTGTCTTGCCCAACGGATTCAATGCCGTGAGTGAAGGACGAACGAAAACGGGGAAAACGATCACTCGTTTTCCCCATTGCATTCTGGAGCGGCAGAAGAGTCTCGAACTCTCGACCTCAACCTTGGCAAGGTTGCGCTCTACCAACTGAGCTACTGCCG
>NZ_MWUM01000288.1 GCF_002028455.1 Zoogloea sp. LCSB751
TTTCACGAAGCTGGAATAGTCCAGCTGGCGACTGGTGGTATCGCTGGGGCTGAAGCTATTGAACACCGACATCAGCACGACGGCGATGACCAGCCACAGGATTAGGTTTTTCGCCATGTCACTCAAATCAATGACCTCGCAGACTGACAGTTAACGATGAGGGTTAGGGTACTACAGTTTAAAACCGGTAGCCACAATGTAGACTTCTCGTGAACGGGCACGGGAGGAGTCTGGTTTACGAATCTTGACGACAGAGAAAAGT
>NZ_MWUM01000289.1 GCF_002028455.1 Zoogloea sp. LCSB751
GAGGTCTCCAAAGTAGTGCCGGTTAATCCGAACCAGGAGTGCACCAACGGCCAGGTGTTCACCTTCAATGCAGACGTGACCATCAAGACCAACGCCAGCGAGCGTTATGACACCACCTTCTACCTGCCGAGAACGTCCCAGAGCCCGCAGTTGGTACAAGGAGGGGCAAGAAACTGCAGCCTGGTACTGCCCAAGGCGAGCGACGCCGGGGAGAATGGCCAGGTCGCCTATGTGAATCTGGAGCCGAAACTGAAAGCCACGG
>NZ_MWUM01000290.1 GCF_002028455.1 Zoogloea sp. LCSB751
AACAAGGAACGAGCACAAGCTCAGCGCAAAGGATGGAGCTTAAGTTTGGCGCTTAAGTTAGCTCACTGGGTTGATAATATGTTCACCGACCTTAGTCATGGCGCTGTAGCTACGGCTGGTCGACTCTTCAAACTCCTTCGCCAGAATCGTGCTGACATAATGCCAGTCGCTACGCACAGCCTCCTTAGTGAAGGTTAAGGTCATAAAACCGCGATCTTTGAGGTTGGTGTATTTCAGATCCGGCACCAACTCGACAATTGCC
>NZ_MWUM01000291.1 GCF_002028455.1 Zoogloea sp. LCSB751
TGATCGCCTTAGCGTAATCTAGCTCACCAGTCACATCGATCGAACCTAGCTCGCCCTTAGCATTAAACTGCTTAATATCGAGTTTCGCATCTTGATGATGGAGTTCACCGCTAATGGCTAACATTTTATGAAAAGGTGTGGTGACATTTCCTTTGAGTATTGCGGCTTGTTGAGTAAGGGAGCCTTGGCTGTCGAGGTTAAGATCGCTGACGAGATACTCGGCATGTTGCAGTGGCCACTGTGCGCGGGCTTTCTCCAGTTT
>NZ_MWUM01000292.1 GCF_002028455.1 Zoogloea sp. LCSB751
ACTGGAAAAACATTCAGATGTTGATCCCCGCAAACTGCATTTTACCGAGTTGTATGAGTGGGTGTTAGCGCTAGAGGATTTTGATGACGATCCTAAACATTGCAATGAAAAGGAATTAAAAGCTATTCAACAATGCTGGATCGAGGAAAAATAACATCAGTTACTCACCTTGTTGTTGCGGCAACTTGTCCACGAAAAAACTAATTGGTGTGACATCTATCACGCTTATTTGGCTGTAAAATGGGATTTTAGTCGGAGTTTG
>NZ_MWUM01000293.1 GCF_002028455.1 Zoogloea sp. LCSB751
AATAAATACTTTCCATCACATAACTCAGAAATTTTATTACTTTTTAGTGAGAGTTGTTTAGTTCTGTCTCAATCCGATAAACACTATTGGTTATTTGATAAGACAGTTAAAGAGAAAATTGATTGTCTTGTGGCAAAACTATCCACCCTGATAATCAGTGAGGATGTCAGAACGGTTTCAATTCTTATAAATCTGCTTAGCGCTACCAGCTTTTCTAACTACGATTTAATTGAGTTAGGAAGAAAGTACGTCGATAAAATCG
>NZ_MWUM01000294.1 GCF_002028455.1 Zoogloea sp. LCSB751
TACCGTCATCGTCGATCTGGTGCGCAACCGTCGCTGGCGCAAGCTCAAGCTGCACAGCAAGCTGATGTTGCTGATGACCCCGGGGCTGCTGCTGCTGGGCACCCTGATGTTCTGGCTGCTGGAGCACAACAATCCCGCCACCTTCGGCAACGCCGGGCCCGGCGGCCAGCTGCTGGCGGCCTTCTTCCAGTCGGCCACGGCGCGCACGGCAGGCTTCAACACTGTGGACATAGGCCAGATGGTGCCCGCCTCCCTGCTGTTC
>NZ_MWUM01000296.1 GCF_002028455.1 Zoogloea sp. LCSB751
ATCCAGACCTCCTCGCCGGGTTGCAGGACCTCCGCCACGAACATCGTCTGCATCAGTTCCTGGATCGTAGCCACACCGGTGGTCTGGGTCTTGAAAATGCGGCGGTACTGGACGCTCATTGCACGGCCTCCACGAGTTCGATGTCGGCCTCGATCAAGGACCGTGTCTGGCGGATTCCCTGGAGACGGGCATACGCGCGCAGGTAGCCCGATTCGACCGGGTTTGTCACCAACGCGTTCAGAGCCGCGGCCAGGTTGCCGCG
>NZ_MWUM01000297.1 GCF_002028455.1 Zoogloea sp. LCSB751
CCTCCCCCACCACCACGCCGGCCTTCACCAGCACGGCACCGACACAGGGGTTCGGGGCCGTGGTGTAACGACCTCGGCGGGCCAGTTCGAGGGCCCGGCTCATCCATTGGTAATCGTCTTGACTAAACATCTGGGCTCCTCTGACAAAACATCCTGCCCTGGGGGAAGGAAACGTTACTTCTCCAGCTTGGCGATCTCTTCGCCGAATTCGCGAATGTCTTCGAAGCTGCGGTAGACGGAGGCGAAGCGGTTGTAGGCCACC
>NZ_MWUM01000029.1 GCF_002028455.1 Zoogloea sp. LCSB751
AATACCCACACCTCCCGCCGCCTCCAAGCGCCCCGCGAACACCTCGGTGTATTGATCCAGTAAATCCCTGCTCAGGTGTTAGCCTTGAAAGGAACGACACATGAGTACGGCGATGGAAACGTCCCCATCGACAACAACTGGATCGAGAACCAGATCCGGCCGATTGCCATCGGCCGCAAGAACTGGCTCTTTGCCGGCTCGCTGCGCGCCTCAACGGGCACGAACCGTGCGCTTATCTGAAGAACATCCTCACCCGCCTGCCGACTCCGCCGCAGAGTCGGATCGGGGACCTGTTGCCGCATCGGGGCGGCTGGAGTCACCCTGAGGCTCGGTCAAGAGGGGATTACCGGGGGCTTACCTTGAAGTCTTCCAACAGCAGCCTGGCCTTGGTTTGACGCAGCGCCTTGTGGGGGGCTGCGTCCAGTTCGCGCATCGTTTGCTTGATGGCGTAGAGACCGGTGATCCGCTCTAGCGCATCTCCGGCTATCAGGCTCTGCCCGTGTTCCTTCAACTCGAAGAACTTGCGCCGGGCGGGCCATGCAACCCGCCTCGCTCAGGACAGACAACGCCTATGACACTGATGCGATCCTCAGGCATCTCGCCGAGCAAGGCATCTAGCCGTCATCCCGCCGCCCAGCCATCGCCGTGTCCAGCGCCAGTTCGATCGTCATCAATACAAGAATCGTAACTTGATCGAGTGCTTTTTCCGCCGCATCAAGCAATTCCGCCGCGTCGTCACGCGCTGCGACAAACTCGCCGACGCTTCGCCTCTTTCGTTGTCATCACCGCTGCCGTCATATGGCTGACATACTTGTCAATAGACTCTAGCTGGGGACACTTTCATGCCGCTCCCGCCGTTGCGCTGATTGACGCTCGCTTCAGGCTTTATCTCACCCTCGGCATCACCTCTTCAACCGCGCTGGCTGTCATCGGCTCCGGCACCACCTGATCTATAGCCACTGCTGCGCGCCTTCTGGTAGCGCCGCCGCGGATGAGGTGATCGTTGCTGCGACGCCGGCCTAACTAAGTGTGCCTTACAATGTCGGGGCGTGTTGATCGTCCTCAGCGCGGAGAGCGAACCCTTGTTGATCATCTGTGATGCAGGAGCAATTGCGGATCTTGTCGGGCATCGCATGCCATGGTGCCGGATGACTTCGAGCGCATGCCGGGCCTGTGGGGGCGGTTTAAATCGCTGTGATTATGCCGAGGGCGTGGCAGCATTCCATGAAAGGCGGAAGCCGGTTTTCACGGGTGAGTCAGCAGCTTGCCCGATTGCGCGGTGTGTGCCGCGAGGTGTCAGTGCTCGAGGATCGACAAATGCAGAGCGAACAACGCAGGAAATTCAGCCGGGTTCAGTTTCAGGAAGGGGCAATGCTGCAACTGGCCGGCCATGGGCTGGCGTGTGAAGTGCGCGACCTGTCACTGAAAGGTGCTTTGTTGACCTGCCCCGCGGTTGATGATGCATCCAGCTCGGCCAGACGGGGAGAGGCCTGCGAGCTACGCTTGGTGCTGTCGGGCGAAGGAGATGTGGCCGTGTCGATGAGTGGGGAGATTGCCCATGTGGAGGCCAGCAACGGTCGACTTCACATTGGGATGCGTTGTCGGGAAATTGATCTGGACAGCATTACCCATTTGCGCCGGTTGGTAGAGCTTAATCTAGGGGATGCGGGAATTCTGGATCGCGAGATGGCCGCATTGACGAGTAATGACTGACGTAATCGGCGGTAGGCAAGAGGTACGCCTACCGCCGTTTTTCCGACTGTGCAGCGGCACTGCTTCTGGGCTTAGCGCTTGATCTGGTGACCGATGACGCCGCCCACGGCTGCACCACCAACTGTGCCACTCGTGCTACCACCGGTCAGAACCGACCCGGCGACGCCACCGATCGCTGCGCCGATCGCCGTGTTCTTGTCCCGGGCGCTCATGTTTGAGCAGCCCGTGAAAGTACTCATTGCCAACACGAGCACCAGGGTTCTCGTCATCGTCTTCATGCTGTTCTCCAGTTACTCTCTGTTGTCGGTTAGGGCCGACGGCTTGTTTTTCAACTGTAGAAGACGGACCGGCGGGCGGGTGTAACGAGTCGTATGGATTTGTAAGCGGTGCATCTGCCGCGCAGCGGATTGCGTGGACTCAGAGTACGAGGCCGGCGAACACTTCCTTGAAATAGGCGTCGTCGTCGGTCGTACCTTGGCTTCCGCCAGAAGCCTGTTGACGTTCGGCTGCAACCCGCTGGTCCAGTTGCTTGGCAAGGAGATCACGCAGTTCGATGAAACTCATGGAGTAGTCCTTTTCATATGAGGGTTGGCGCGGCCTGCCGCCTGGCGAGGGAGGGGAGGAAGGCGGGCAGCAGGCTATTTGAGCGCGCCGTACATTCAATATATTTCTTATGCTGCGGTGCAGCAAACGAGTATTTGTAATGCTACGATTAAGATTTGCTTATTCGTCTGTGTGATGAGCTATCGTTTGCCACCTCTCCCGGCGCTGCGTGCATTCGAATCGGCGGCCCGCCACCTGAGCTTCAAACGCGCGGCGGCCGAACTCTTTGTGACGCCTGCTGCAATCAGCCAGCAGATCAAGGCCCTGGAAACCTATCTCGATACTTCCTTGTTCCGGCGCCTGCCCCGTGCGCTGGAGCTGACGGACGCGGGTATGGCGATGCTGCCCAAGGTCAGCGAGGGGCTCGCCAGTCTTGTGGCTGCCGTGGAGACGACGCGCCGTGGGGGGCCGAAAGCCCTGATCGTGCATGTGCCCCCTTTTTTTGCGCTACGCTGGCTTGTGCCACGCCTGCCACGCTTTGCAGACGTGCACCCGGAGATCGAATTGCGTCTGGCGAGCAGCGTGGCCAGCATCGACGGGATGGGGGAGCCTGCTGACGCGCAGGCCGATCTGCACGGGGATGTGACTGATGTAATGGTGCGCTTCGGGGTAGGACATTACGCGGGCTATCAGTGCGACCAGATTCTCGTGCCGGATTACATGCTGGTCTGCAGCCCGGATCTGATTGCCCGCACGGGGCCGCTGCGCACACCGGCGGATGTGTGTCGCCAGGTGCTGATCCATGACGAGTCCTTGCCTGACGAGGGAGGACGGCCGAGCTGGGCGGAGTGGTTCCGGCTGGCGGGGTTGCCTGGAGTCGATGTCAGCCGGGGGCCCCGTTTTTCAAGTACGGCGCTGGTTCTTGAGGCAGTTCTGGGTGGGCAGGGGGTGGCCTTGATCCTGCGTCCACTCGTCGAGGCTGAGGTGGCTGCCCGCCGTCTGGTCCTGCCTTTTGATGTATCGCTGCCTTCCTGCCATGCTTATCATTTGGTGATCTCCGAAGCTGTCAGCGAACGTCCGGAGGTGCAGGCCTTCCGCAGCTGGATGCTGACGGAGGCGCTCAGGCCTAGAGGCATGTGACGACGTGCCCTTATCGCCAAATTTTCGGGTGATATAATCTTTCTTTGCAGAATTCCGCCACTGCCTGGCTTTTCCCGTGCAGCTTTTTGCCCTCGGCCTGAATCACCATACCGCGCCCCTGTCGATTCGTGAGCAGGTGGCGTTTCGTCCTGAGCGTCTGGTTCAGGCGCTGGCTGATCTGGTGCAGGCCAAGCCGGTGAAGGAAGCGGCGATCCTGTCCACCTGCAATCGCACCGAGCTGTATTTTGCGACCCAGCAGCCCCAGTATGCGGCGGACTGGTTTGCCGAATACCACCGGGTCGCACTGAAGGACATTTCTCCTTACCTTTATACCTTTCCCCAGCGGGACGCGATTCGGCACGTCTTTCGGGTGGCGAGCGGGCTCGATTCGATGGTCATCGGCGAACCGCAGATCCTCGGTCAGATGAAGGACGCGGTGCGCCAGGCGGAGGAGGCGGGAACGCTTGGTGCGACGATGCACAAGCTCTTCCAGCGCACCTTCTCGGTCGCAAAGGAAGTCCGTTCGACGACGGCGATCGGTGCCAACATCGTGTCGATGGCGGCAGCGGCGGTTCATCTGTCTGAGCGGATCTTCGAGCGGGTCGGCGACCAGAAGGTATTGTTCGTCGGTGCTGGCGAAATGATCGAGCTGTGTGCGGCCCACTTTGGCGGGGCCAAGCCGCGCCGCCTGACCATCGCCAACCGCACCCAGTCGCGGGCTGAAGACCTGGCGGCCCGTTTCGGTGGCGACGTGATTCGCCTCGATCAGGTCGGCGAGGCCCTGGCTGGCTACGACATCGTGGTGTCCTGCACGGGCAGTCCGTTGCCCATCATTGGTCTTGGCATGGTCGAGCGGGCCCTCAAGGTGCGTCGTCATCGTCCCATGGTGATGGTGGACCTCGCTGTTCCTCGGGATATCGAGGCTGAGGTGGTTGGGCTCGACGATGTTTTCCTCTACACCGTAGACGACCTGGCCCAGGTGGTGGATTCCGGTCTTGAGTCCCGTCAGGCTGCGGTGGTCGAAGCCGAGACCATCATCGACGAGCGAGTCGACGGCTTCCTGCATTGGCTCGATAGCCGTGATACGGTGCCGACCATCCGGGCCCTGCGCTCCCATGCCGACGAGTTGCGTCGCGCCGAGCTTGAGCGGGCCATGCGCCTGCTGTCCCGCGGCGACGATCCGCAAAAGGTGCTCGAGGTCCTCAGCCACGGCCTGACCAACAAGTTCATGCATGCCCCGACGCGTTTCCTGAATGACGCCGAGGGCGATCAGCGGGGCGACAGCGCCGAGCTGGTCCAGCGTATCTTCAATCTTCACACAGACCACTAGCCCTTTCGGGGCGGTCGTCTTCGCCTGCAGCTGCAGGCCCCATGCCAATGAAACAGCGTATCCGCGACAAGCTGGACAATCTCGCCGACCGCCTGCAGGAGCTCGATCGCCTGCTCGCCAGCAGCGAGGCGGCCAGCGACATGGACAACTACCGCAAGCTCACGCGCGAGCATGCCGAAATCTCGCCGGTGGTCGCCCTCTACCAGGAGTTTTGTCAGGCGCTCGAAGACGAAGCCACCGCCAGGGACATGCTGGCCGACCCGGAGATGAAGGAGTTGGCCGTTGCCGAGTTGGAGACCGCCCAGGCCACCCAGGCACGCATCGACGACGAGCTGCAGACGGCGCTGCTGCCCCGCGACCCCAACGACGACCGTAACCTGTTCCTGGAAATCCGCGCCGGCACCGGTGGCGATGAGGCCGCCCTGTTTGCTGGTGACCTGCTGCGCATGTACACCCGTTACGCGGAGCGCCAGGGCTGGCGCGTCGAGATCATTTCGGCCAGCGACTCCGAGTTGGGTGGCTACAAGGAAGTCATCGTCCGTGTTGCCGGCGCCGGAGCCTATTCCCGTCTGAAGTTCGAATCCGGCGGTCACCGTGTGCAGCGGGTGCCGGCCACCGAGACCCAGGGACGCATCCACACCTCCGCATGTACCGTGGCCGTGATGCCCGAAGCCGATGAAGTCGGCGACGTGGAGCTCAACCCGGCCGATCTGCGCATCGATACCTTCCGGGCCTCCGGTGCCGGCGGTCAGCACATCAACAAGACCGATTCGGCGGTGCGCATCACCCATATTCCTACCGGCATCGTGGCGGAATGCCAGGACGGGCGTTCCCAGCATCAGAACAAGGCTTCCGCGCTGCGCGTGCTGGCAGCACGGATCAAGGACATCCAGGTGCGCGAGCAGCAGGCCCGTGAGGCCGCGACGCGCAAGAGCCTGGTCGGTAGCGGCGATCGTTCCGAGCGCATCCGCACCTACAACTTCCCGCAGGGGCGCCTGACCGACCACCGCATCAACCTGACCCTCTACAAGCTCGATGCGGTGATGCAGGGCGAACTGGACGAAGTCATCGCGGCGCTGACCGCCGAGCACCAGGCGGAACTCCTGGCGGCACTGGCCGACGAGAATGCCTGAGGTGGCGGTGACCATTGGCTCAGCCCTGGCGTTTGCGCGCGGGCGCATCCCGGCCAGCGAAGCGCGCATGTTCCTGTGCCGTTTGCTCGGCATCGGAGCTGCCCAGGTGGCGGCCTACCCGGAGCGCAATCTGGCGGCCGAACAGGCTGCACACTATGCGGCGTGGCTCGAGCGCCGCGCGGCAGGCGAGCCGATGGCCTATATTCTCGGAGAGCGGGAATTCTACGGGCGGTCTTTCCAGGTGGGCCCGGCGGTGCTGATTCCACGCCCCGAAACCGAACTGATCGTCGATCTGGTTCGCGCCCGGATCCGGGCAGGAAGTGCGCCGCGCATTCTCGACCTCGGAACCGGCAGCGGTGCGCTGGCTGTGACGCTGGCGCTGGAGATTCCGGATGCGCTGGTGACAGCGGTGGACTTGTCACCAGCCGCACTCGATGTGGCGCGCGGCAATGCGGCCCGCCTCGGTGCCACGGCGCGCTTCATCGTGAGTGATTGGTTTTCCGCAGTGGACGCGACAGCTTTCGATTTCATTGTCAGCAATCCACCGTATATTGCCGACGCGGATCCGCATCTGAAGGAAGGCGACGTGCGTTTCGAGCCCCGCACGGCGCTGGCTTCGGGGCCCGCGGGGCTCGACGATCTGCGCCGGATTGCCTTGGACGCACTGTCCTTCCTTGTCCCCGGCGGCTGGCTGTTGATGGAGCACGGGTACGATCAGGCAGCAGTGGTCCGTGACTTGCTTGTTTCCTCCGGCTTCCAGGAGGTGGCGTCGGCGATGGATCTGGCGGGTATCGAAAGAACGAGCTATGGCCGCCGCCCTTGACGCTTTCCTCCGTCAGGCCTAGACTTACCCGACTGAATTGCTCAACTATTCTATTTGCGAGACCACGATGGACGTTCAAAAGATCATTCACGAACAAGTCACCACGCACCCGGTCGTGCTGTACATGAAGGGTACGCCGGCCATGCCGCGCTGTGGCTTCTCCGCTGCCGCCACGCAGATCCTCAAGGTTTCCGGTGTGCAGAACCTGTTCACCGTCGACGTGTTGTCCGATGAAGGCATTCGTCAGGGCATCAAGGAATACGCCAACTGGCCGACGATTCCGCAGCTCTACATCAAGGGCGAGTTCGTCGGCGGTTCGGACATCATGAAGGAAATGTTCGACTCTGGTGAGCTGAAGAAGCTGCTGGACGAAGCACTGGCCTGAACCCGGCCAGGCTGGAAACAAAGGGGGCGGCCACTGGCCGCCCCCTTTGTGCTTATGGGTGCCGGTCTGCACTCAGATGCTGGAAATGCGGCTGTTGGCCAGCGACAGTCGAGTCGCGAGGACTTCGAGGAAGCCCTTGTAGAAGTGCATCTGGCACAGAGCTGAGGCGCGCAGCAGGGCCGGCGCCCGGATGATCAGGATGCGTGTCTCGGCGGTGGCTTCCACCGAAGCGGTGCGAGCTCCGCGACCAGCGGTGAACAAGGCCATCTCGCCGAAACAGTCGCCCGCGCTCAGTACGTTGAGCAGGTGGCCCTTCTTGACGATGCGCAGTTCGCCCTCCACGACAATGCAGAAGTGATTGCCCGGCTCGCCTTCCTTCATGACGACGGAGCCGGCTGGAACCAGCTTCCATTCCGCGAAGCGGACGATCTCCCAGATTTCGATATCGCTGAATTCCCGGAAGAAGCGGAAAGCACGCAGGCGCTCGAACTTGGCGCTGTCCGGTGGTTCGCTGCGGTCGTCCGTGGCGAGATTGCGGTTGCGGTAGGCTTGCGCAAGGTCGTGGGAAAACTCCATCCAGGTCGCGTAGCGGGCCGACAGGTCCTTTTGCATCGCGCGCACGACGATGGCGTCCAGTTCGGGCGGAATCTCTGGACGGATGCTCGACGGTGGGGGGGCGACCTGGTTGGCGATCTGGTAGATCAGATTGACGTTGGTGCTAGCCTGGAAGGGCAGCTGTCCGGTCAGCAACTGATACATCACCACGCCGAGGGAATAGATGTCGGTGCGGTGATCCAACGGCATTTCGCGGACCTGCTGCGGCGACATGTAGGCCGGCGAGCCGAGGCCGGATACCTGTGTCGTCTCGCTGGCCGTAAAGATGGCCGCGCCGAAGTCGGACACCTTGATGTCCTGGCCGGTTGGCGATGTGAGCAGGATGTTGGCCGGTTTGATGTCCCGGTGCGTGACGCCCTGCAGGTAGGCGTAATCGAGGGCCCGCGTGCACTTGAAGATGATCTCCACCAAGCGCTCGAAGGACAGCAGATTGTCCGCCTGGGTGAAGGGCTCCAGTGTTCCGCCCGGGACGTACTCCATCACAACGTAGGCGTCCCGGTCCTCGATGACAGCGTCGTGGATCTGGGCGATGTGCGGATGCTGAAGCTTGCCTGCCAGGGCAGCTTCGTTGAGCAGCAGGTGGTGATACAGCGTGGTGCGGTCGGTGCTGCGCAGGATCTCCGGATGGAGGCGCTTGATGGCGACCTCACGCTGGCTGAAAGGATCGAAGCCGAGATAGACAGCGCTCGTCGCACTCTCGCCGAGCAAACGCCGGACCTCGTACTTGCCGATCCTTTCCATCATGCCTCTCCTCAGGCCAGACGAGCGCGGGCGCGAGCGATGGCAGCGCGCACCTGATTCGGTGCCGTGCCGCCCACGTGGTCGCGGGCAGCCAGCGAACCTTCGACCGTCAATACTTGGAACACATCCTCGCCCAGACGTTCGACGGCGCCGGCCACATGGGCCATCGCCGCGCGCAACTCCTCGAGCGGGATCTGCGGCAGGTCGCAGCCCTTGGCATCGGCAGCGCGCACCGCCAGCGCCACGGCTTCGTGGGCGTCACGGAAGGGCAGGCCCTTCTTGACCAGATAGTCGGCCAGGTCGGTGGCGGTGGCGTAGCCCTGGGTCAGCGCGGACTGCATGGCGGCCGGCTTGACGCGCACGTTGAAGATCTTTTCGCCGTTTTCGACGCGGCTGCCCATCATGTCGGCGTAGATGCGCAGGGTGTCGATGGCGGTGTCGGCGGAGTCGAACAGCGGTTCCTTGTCTTCCTGGTTGTCCTTGTTGTAGGCCAGCGGCTGCCCCTTCATCAGGGTCAGCAGCGCGATCAGGTTGCCGTTGGCGCGGCCGGTCTTGCCGCGCACCAGCTCGGGCACGTCCGGGTTCTTCTTCTGCGGCATAATCGAGCTGCCGGTGCAGAAGCGGTCAGCCAGATCGATGAAGCCGACGCGCGGGCTCATCCACAGGATGAGTTCTTCGGACAAGCGCGACAGGTGGGTCATCAGCAGCGACACGGCGGCGCTGAATTCGATCGCGAAGTCGCGGTCGGACACCGCGTCGAGGGAGTTGAAGCAGACTTCCTCGAAGCCCAGCAGCTCGGCCACGTATTCGCGGTCGATCGGGTAAGTGGTGCCGGCCAGCGCGGCGGAACCCAGCGGCAGGCGGTTGACCCGCTTGCGACAGTCGGCGAAGCGTTCGGCGTCGCGGCGCGTCATCTCGTAGTACGCCATCAGGTGATGGCCGAAGGTGACCGGCTGGGCGACCTGCAGGTGGGTGAAACCGGGCAGCGGAGTGGCCGCGTGGTGCTCGGCCAGATCAAGCACGGCCAGCTGGAATTCGCTGATCAGGCCAAGGATGGTGTCGATGGCGTCGCGCAGCCACAGGCGGATGTCGGTGGCAACCTGGTCATTGCGGCTGCGGCCGGTGTGCAGGCGCTTGCCGGCATCGCCGACGAGGGCGGTGAGGCGCTTCTCGATGTTGAGGTGGACGTCTTCGTCGTCCAGGTTCCAGTTGAACTCGCCGCGCTCGATCTCGCCGACGATCTGCGCCATGCCGCGCTCGATGTCGGCCAGGTCGGTGGTGCCGATGATGCCCTGCCTGGCCAGCATCCTGGCGTGGGCCAGGGAGCCTCGGATGTCCTGGGCGGCCATGCGGTTGTCGAAGAACACGCTGGCGGTGTAACGCTTGACCAGGTCGGAAACGGGTTCGGAGAAGCGGCCGGACCAGGCCTTGGGGCCGTCCTGCGGCGCGGATTGATCTGCCATAATTGCGAATGCTCTCTGCGATTAAGAAGGCCTATGCCCGTGGAGAATCCCGTGGATTCAAGGTTTTGGCCCGATTTTTGACCCATGAGTATAAAACAAAACCCGCAGCTTGCCGGTCGCGTGCGCTACCGGGGGGGGCTGCCGGACTTCCGTAATCTGGGTGTCATGCTGCGCATCCTGCTGCTCGTCAATGCCTTGGCTTTGCTTGCGGTGCTGGTACGCAATGCTGACGGGGCCCGGCTGTGGCTCGAAGTGCTCGACATGGCAATGCGCGTCGAATTTCCGTTGATCCTGTCGGTCGCCGTGCTGTTCCTCGCCCAGCCCCTGCTGGCCCGCCTGCCTGCGCCGGGCGGGCTGATTGCCGTCGGCGGGGTGGTGCTCGTGGCGGACGTGCTCGCTCACATCCTGCTGGCGCCGATCGACGGCGATGGCCTGGGACGCTCCCTGATGTGGTCCTGGATGGCCCTGGGCTGCGTGTTGGCCTACTTTCACCACCGCGGCGCCACCTATGCGCCCGCGCTGGCCGAAGCCCGTCTGCTGGCGCTGACGGCGCGGATCCGCCCGCATTTCCTGTTCAACAGCCTGAACGGGGTGCTCGGCGTGCTGCGTTCCAATCCGCGGCGGGCAGAGGAAGCCCTGGAGGAGCTGTCCGACCTGTTTCGCGCGCTGATGCAGGACAACCGGGAGCTGGTGCCGCTGGCCCATGAGGCGGACCTGTGCGAACGCTATCTGAATCTCGAGCGGTTGCGCCTCGGCGAACGGTTGGCCGTGGACTGGCTGCGCGATCCGGCCGCCGACGCTGCGCTGGTACCGCCGCTGATGCTCCAGCCGCTGATCGAGAATGCCGTCTATCACGGCATCGAACCGGGCGTCACGGCTGGGACTGTATCCATCGCCACCGCCCGCCGGGGCGCGGAGGTGCATATCGAAATCAGCAATCCGGTGTGCGAGTCCGCTGCCCACCATGCGGGTAACCGCATGGCGGTGGACAACATCCGGGAGCGGCTGATGCTGTTCTACGACCTGGAAGCGAGCCTGGACGTCGAGCAGGGGGCCGACGTCTATCGGGTGCGCATCCGCTTGCCTTATCGGACTGCCAGATGAATGCCGTGACACCGCTTGCCGTGCTGATCGTGGATGATGAGGCGCCGGCGAGGACGCGCCTGCTGGATCTGCTCGGAGACCTCGCCGACGAGCACCCGACGCGTATCGTCGGGACTGCCGCCAATGGGGTCGAGGCGCTGGCGGTGCTGGAGCGGGGCAGGGCGGATCTGGTGCTGACGGACATCCGCATGCCGGTCATGAACGGCATCGAGCTGGCCGCCCATCTCGGTAAACTCGCGCCGCCTCCGGCCGTGGTGTTCACCACCGCCTACGACGAGTACGCGGTACAGGCCTTCGAACTGGCGGCGGTGGACTATCTGCTGAAGCCGGTCCGGGCCACACGTCTTGCCGATGCGCTGGTCAAAGTGCGACGCCAGCACAGACCTTCGGAGGAAACGCTGCGCCAGCTGATGCCGGCCGGCCGTGGGCATTTCAGTGTCAGCGAGCGCGGGCGGATCCTGCTGGTGCCGGTGGCCGAGGTGCTGTTCCTGAAGGCCGAGCAGAAATACGTGATGGCCCGTACCCGCGAACGGGAATATCTGCTCGACGAATCCCTGGTGCAGCTCGAAGAGGAATTCGCCGGCCGCTTCCTGCGCATCCACCGCAACTGTCTGATCGCCGCCCAGGCAGTGAAGGGCGTGGCGCGTGCCACCACCGGGGAGGACGGCGAAGCCCACTGGGTCGTGCTGCTCGACGGAATCGTCGAGCAATTGCCGGTCAGCCGCCGCCAGTGGCCCGTGGTGAAGGAGGCCCTGGGGGTGTAGCTGGCCATTTGTTGGCCGCAGGTTGCGGGTGTTGGGGCCCGTCTATGGTGGGGGCGAATTCACCCGCCCATCGTCGATTGATACGCCTCCGCGGGCGAATGAATTCGCTCGCACAGGTGCGTGTTTCCTCGCCGGAACATTCGCTTGCGCGGGTGTTCCAACGAGGGCTCCCGTACAATCGCGCCCATGGAAAAACCTGGCACCACCCCCTCTTTGTTTTCTTATTCCCGTTACCGTCCCGAACTGAAGCGGGCGCCTTTCCTGCCCATGAGCCGGGCGGAAATGGACGCGCTCGGCTGGGACGAATGCGACATCATCGTCGTTACCGGCGATGCCTACATCGATCATCCCAGTTTCGGCATGGCGCTGATCGGACGCACGCTGGAAGCCCAGGGCTTCCGCGTCGGCATCATCAGCCAGCCGGACTGGCATTCCGCCGACGCTTTCCGTGCCCTCGGCAAGCCGCGCCTGTTCTACGGCATCACCGCCGGGAACATGGATTCGATGATCAACCGCTACACCGCCGACCGCAAGCCGCGCTCGGACGACGCCTATACGGCGGACGCGCTGCCCGACAAGCGCCCCGACCGGGCGGTGGTGGTGTATGCCCAGCGCGCCCGCGAGGCCTATCCGGACGCCAACATCGTGATCGGCAGCATCGAGGCCAGCCTGCGCCGCATCGCCCATTACGACCACTGGTCCGAGAAGGTGCGCCGCTCCGTGCTGCCCGACTCCAAGGCTGACTTGCTGATCTTCGGCTCCGGCGAGCGGGCGGTGATCGCACTGGCCCATCGCCTGGCCGCCGGCGAGCCGATCGAAGAGATCCGCGACCTGCGCGGCACGGCCTTCATGGTCAAGCCCGGCTGGCATCCGGAGGGTTTCGTGGAGATCGATTCCGTCGCCATCGACCGGCCCGGTCCCGTCGAGCCCCATCCCGATCCCTATGCGATGGAGCCCCAGCAAACCGCCCCGGCGACGCCGGATGGCGCGCAGCCGGTGCGCATCGTGCCCGCCGCCGAGCGTGTCGCCGCCCGCAAGGCCGCACGTGCCCAGCAGGTCATCCGCCTGCCGGCCTACGAGGTGGTGAAGGACGACAAGGTGATGTACGCCCACGCGTCGCGCACCTTCCACCTGGAGTCCAACCCCGGCAACGCCCGCGCGATGGTCCAGGCCCACGGCACCGGCCCGGGCTGCCGCGACGTGTGGCTCAACCCGCCGCCCATCCCGCTCACCACCGAAGAGATGGACTGGGTCTTCGGCCAGCCCTACGCCCGCCGCCCGCACCCCAGCTACGGCGAGGCGCGCATCCCGGCCTGGGACATGATCCGTTTCTCGATCAACATCATGCGCGGCTGCTTCGGCGGCTGTACTTTCTGCTCGATCACCGAGCATGAGGGGCGCATCATCCAGAGCCGCTCCGAGGCGTCGATCCTGCGCGAGATCGAGGAGATCCGCGACAAGACGCCGGGTTTCACTGGCACGATCTCCGACCTCGGCGGCCCCACGGCCAACATGTACCGGATGGCCTGCAAGGACCCGAAGATCGAGTCCTCCTGCCGGCGCCTGTCCTGCGTGTTCCCGGGCATCTGTGAAAACCTTGGCACCGACCATGGTCCGCTGATCCGGCTGTACCGCAAGGCGCGGGCGATCCCCGGCGTGAAAAAGGTGCTGATCGGCTCCGGTCTGCGCTACGACCTCGCCGTGCGCTCGCCGGAATACGTGAAGGAGCTGGTCACCCACCACGTCGGCGGCCTGCTCAAGATCGCTCCCGAGCACACAGAGGACGGCCCGCTCTCCAAGATGATGAAGCCGGGTATCGGCACCTACGACCGCTTCAAGGAGATGTTCGAGCGCTTCTCGAAGGAAGCCGGTAAGAAGCAGCACCTGATTCCCTACTTCATCGCGGCCCACCCGGGCACCACGGACGAGGATATGGTCAATCTGGCCCTCTGGCTGAAGACCAACAATTTCAAGCTCGACCAGGTGCAGACCTTCATGCCGACGCCGATGGCGATGGCGACCACCATGTACCACTCAGGCAAGAACCCGCTACGCAAGGTGTCGGCGGCGTCCGAAGCGGTCGATACGCCCAAGTCCGGCCGCCAGCGCCGCCTGCACAAGGCGCTGCTGCGCTACCACGATCCGGAAGGCTGGCCGCTGATCCGCGAAGCCCTGCGGGCGATGGGCCGCGGCGACCTGATCGGCGCATCTCCGCGTCACCTGGTGCCGCGCGACCAGCCGGTGATCCTCGACCGCGGCGAAGGACGGACAGGGGCGACGGCTGGTGCTTCCCGCAAGAGCGGCGGCAAGGCCGCCAGCCCTGTCGGTGCGCGGCGTGCAGCGCCAGACGTCCGCAAGCAGTCGGTGTCGGTGGTGGGGCGATCGCGCGGAAAGCGCTGAGCGCTCATCGGGCCGGAGCCTCGCGGGCCCGGTTCTGAAGTCCTGCGGCCGCAGCCATTTCGACTCGCGCTGAATGGGCGAAACCCGGCCCGGCCTAAGGGCCGGGCTTGTCTTTTCTGTGCGCGTCGCGGATGCACCATTGTCGTCTTTGCGACAAGCGACCGTGGCCGTCGAGAAGGCGGAAAGCCTTGTGCTGCAAGGCTCTGACATGCGCTCGTACGGGCTGGCATTCCTTTTGCACAGTAATGGCCATTTGCCATCTACCTGCCAAGGAAGCCGCCATGCTGTACGACCGCTACGAAAAAGACCAACTCCTCTTCAACATGAACTTCAAGGAAGCCGTCGGCGACAAGGCTGCCTATCGCGGCGAGCTGGTGGTGGTCGAAGGGGAAATCGGTGATGCCCAGGGCCGACGCAATGCGCCGAAGGCGGTGCTGAAGCAGGGCGTGTCCCTGGCTGCCGGCGACAAGCTGGTGTTCCTGTCCGGCTCCCTCGATCAGCTCGACCTGCTCGAGCCGCTACTCGCCAAGTACGGCCCGGACTTCACCGAAGGCACCAAGGCGATCCTGTTCGTGGTCAACGTCGCCAAGCCGGTGCTGTTCGATTTCAACGGCGCCAGCGTCGAGCTGATCCCGCTGCAGGACGGCATGACCTGGAACGAACTGGCCGATCTGATCGGCTACGAGAAGGAAGACTTCAAGGGCCAGACGGCCGCCCAGAAGGTGGTGACCCTGGTGGACGGCCTCGCGTCCCGCAAGCCCAAGATCGACAAGCTCACCCTCGTCGAGGTGCTGGGGCTGGCCACCGACGCCAAGCGGGAAGCCCGCGGCGCGGTCTAAGCCGCCGCGTCGGAAGCAGATGGCGCGTCGTGCCGTCTGCTTCTGCTCCCCTTGTGACACGCCGACAACCGGCTCGCCGTTTCTGCGAGCCGGCGGTGGTCGTTGCGTCCGGATACCCGAGCCGAAGCCCCTGCCACCATGCGCATCAATCAGCCTGTTACCCGTTCGGAAACCCTGTTGCCGGACGGCGAGTTCATTTATTCCCGCACCGACCTGAAGGGCACGATCACCGAGGCCAATGAGGCCTTCGCCAAGGTCAGCGGCTTTCGCCGCGAGGACATGCTCGGGCAGCCGCACAACATGGTGCGCCATCCGGACATGCCACCGCAGGCCTTTGACGACATGTGGCGCGACCTGCAGGCCGGGCGCCCGTGGCGTGGGCTGGTGAAGAACCGGCGCAGCGACGGCGGCTATTACTGGGTCGTCGCCAATGCCTCTCCAGTGCGCGAGCATGGCCGGGTTACCGGCTACCAGTCGATCCGCTCGCGTCCGGCGCTGGACGATGTGGCTGCGGCTGAAGCAGCCTACAAGCGCATCTCGGACGGCGATACGTCGGTCCGCATCGAGCACGGCCGCGTGGTGCCGGCGCGGGTGTCGCCGTGGGGCATGCTGGGCTCCTTTCCGGTGCAGCTGATCGGCGTGGGGTTGGGCTGCCTGCTCGGTAGCCTGCTGATGGTGTCGGGCTTCGCGCCGCTGTTGCCACCCTACGTGCTGCAGGGGCTGGGGCTCGTCGGCCTGTTGTGGAGCATCTGGTTCCTGGCTTTGTTCGTGCCGCGTCTGCGGCGGGATCTGGGCGCCACCGCCGAACATATCGAACGTTTGCTGACCAGCGGCAACCTGGACCAGCGTTTCAACCTGTCCCGCCGCGACACGGTCGGCCAGATCGGTCGCGGGCTCGACGACTTCGTTGCGTCGATGCAGGCCACGATCCAGGGCATGGCGGATACCGCGTCGCAGGTCCAGCAGGTGGCTACCCGGGTGGCCCGCGGCGTCGCGGAAAGCGCCAGCTCGGCCGAGGTACAGGGCGAGGCGACCGCCTCGGCGGCCCAGGGCATCGAGCAGATTTCCCAGTCCATCGGCACCGTCGCCGCGTCGGCGGCGGCAACCCGCGCGGCGGCGGAGGCGGCCAGCCAGGTGTCGATGCAGGGCGCCAGCCTGTCGGTGCAGGCCAGCGAGACCATCCTGGCGCTGGCCGAAACGGTCACTACGTCGGCCCAGCAGGTGGAGTTCCTCGGCACCCAGTCGGCCGAGATTTCCCGCATTTCCGGGGTGATCCGCGAGATTGCCGACCAGACCAACCTGCTCGCCCTCAATGCGGCCATCGAGGCGGCGCGGGCCGGCGAGCAGGGGCGTGGTTTCGCGGTGGTCGCCGATGAGGTGCGCAAGCTGGCCGAACGTACCGGCCAGGCGACCCAGGAGATCGGTACGATGATCGGCAGCATCCAGGCCGAAACCGGCAAGGCGGTGGATGGCATGCGTGCCGGTGCGGTGCAGGTGGAGGCGGGGGTGCGCCTGGTGCAGGACGCCCGCGAAGCCCTGCAGGCCATCCAGACTCAGATGGCGGAAACCCAGGACATGGTGAACGGGATCTCGCGCCTGTCCGAGGAGCAGCAGGGGGCGGTGGCCCATCTGACCGGCAGCGTCGAGCGCGTGTCGGCGATGACCGACCAGAACCAGGCCGTCATTGGGGTGACCCGTGAGGCAGTGCAGATCCTCAATCAGGCCGTCGAGCGGATGGAGATTGCGGTAACCCAGTACGCGGTGTAGGTGGGGGCCAGCCCGGGGGCCGGAATGCCGGCCCCCGGCGCCGTGTATCAGCCGCTGTTGCGCAGGCCGGCGGCGATGCCGTTGATGGACAGGTGGATGCCGCGCCGCACGCGTTCGTCCTGGTGGCCTTCCCGGTAGCGGTGCAGCAGTTCGACCTGCACGTGGTTGAGCGGGTCGAGGTAGGGGAAGCGGTTGCGGATCGAGCGCTTGAGCAGCGGGTTGGCGTCGAGCAGCTCGCCCTGGCCGCTGATCGTCAGCAGCATCTCGATGGTGCTGGCGTGTTCCTTGGCGATGCGCGGGAAGATCGCCTCGCGCAGCGCGCCGTCCTTGACCAATTCGGCATAGCGGCTGGCGATCGCGATATCGCTCTTGGCCAGCACCATGTCCATGTTGGACAGCAGCGTCGAGAAGAAGGACCACTCCTTGTGCATCGCCTGCAGGCGGGCCAGGCCGGCGTCGCCGTGCTTGGCGATGTAGGCGTGCACCGCCGAGCCGAAGCCGTACCAGCCCGGCAGCATCAGGCGGCACTGGGCCCAGCTGAACACCCACGGGATGGCGCGGAGGTCTTCGATGGCGGTGGACTTCTTGCGGGACGCCGGGCGGCTGCCGATGTTCAGCGCAGCGATTTCCGCGATTACCGTGGATTCCCAGAAATAGCGCTCGAAGCCGTCGGTCTCATAGACGAGGTTGCGGTAGGCCTTGAAGGCGGCGTCCGACAGCTCATCCATCGCTTCCAGGTATTCGGGGCGCGGGGCCGGATCGCGCGGTGCGAACAGCGTGGCTTCCAGCGTCGCGGCGGCCAGCACTTCCAGGTTGCGGCGGCCGACTTCCGGGTTGGCGTACTTGGAGGCGATGACTTCGCCCTGCTCGGTGAGGCGGATCTGCCCCTGCACCGCGCCGCCCGGCTGGGCCAGGATGGCCTGGTAGCTGGGGCCGCCGCCGCGGCCGACGGAGCCGCCGCGGCCGTGGAACAGGCGCAGGCGCACGCCGTGGCGGGCGAACGTATCCACCAGTCCGATCTCGGCCTTGTAGAGCTCCCAGCCGGAGGTCAGGAAGCCGCCGTCCTTGTTGCTGTCGGAGTAGCCGAGCATGACTTCCTGCTCCTTGCGGCGGGACGCCAGCAGGGCCATGTAGGCAGGCAGGGAGAACAGGCGGTCCATCACGCCGGCGGCGTTCTGCAGGTCGCCGATGGTCTCGAACAGCGGGATGATGTTCACGTCCAGCGCGCCTTCGGCCGGCCGCAGCAGGCCGGCTTCCTTGGCCAGCACGGCGACTTCGAGGATGTCGGAGACGTCGTCGGTTTTGGAGATGATGCAGTTGGGCACCGCGGCCTTGCCGTAGCGCAGGTGGGCGGCGCGGGCGGCGCGGAAGATCGCCAGTTCGCCGCGGCTCTCTTCGGAATACTCGATCCACGGCGAGGCCAGCGGGCGAGCGGTGGCCAGCTCTTCCAGCAGCATCTCGATGCGGCCGGCTTCGTCGAGGGCCAGGTAGTCCTTCGCCGGGTCGGCGGCCTTCAGCAATTCTGCGACGACGCGCTCATGCACGTCGGAGTTCTGGCGCAGGTCGATCGGCGCCAGGTGGAAGCCGAACACCGACACCGCCCGGCGCAGGTGGCGCAGGCGACCGCGGGCGAGGGCGCCGAGGCCGTTGGCGGTCAGCGAGCGATGGACGACTTCCAGCTCGTCGGCCAGTTCGTCCGGGCCGGCGTAGGGGGTTGCGGAGCCTACTGCGTGGCGCGGTGGCTGGTGGCCGAGGAGGGCCGCGTAGGTGGCGGCAAGACGCGCATACACTCCGGTCAGTGCGCGGCGATAGGGCTCGTCGCTACGGTGCGGCGAGCCGTCCGGTGATGCGGCGGCGAGGCGCAGCAGCGCGTCGGAGGCGCTGACCAGGCCCTGGGCGATGGACAGCTGGGAGCCGAGGGTGTGCACCTCGTCCATGAAGTAGGTCAGGGCCTTCTCGGCCTGGGTGGCGAGGGCCTTCTCGAGAATCTCGGCGGTGACGAAGGGGTTGCCGTCGCGGTCGCCGCCGATCCAGCTGCCGACGCGCATGAAGTTGGGCAGCTCCAGCGCGCTCCAGCTGCGGTCGCGGGCGGCCAGGCGGTCTTCCACACTGGCGTAGAGGCGGGGGAGTTCGCGCAGGAAGCTGTAGTCGAAGTAGGACAGGCCGTTGCTTACCTCGTCCATCACCGACAGCTTTTCGGTGCGCAGCATGCGCGTCTGCCACAGGGTCAGCACGGCGCGGCGCAGGGCTTCGTCGTTGGCTTCCTGCTCGTCGGGGGTAAGCTGCATGCGGTCGCGCTCGTCGAGCAGGCGGGCGATCGCCATCTGACAGTTGAGGATGCTCTTGCGCTGAACCTCGGTCGGGTGGGCGGTGAGCACCGGCACCACGTTGGCGGTGTCGAAAAACGAAACTAGCTCGGCGCTGCCCAGGCCGGACTCGAAGGCCCGCTCGAGGGCGTGGGCCAGGCTGCCTTCCTTTGGCGCGGAGCCGGCGATCTGGTGGGCGCGGGAGCGGCGGATGTGGTGCTGGTCCTCGGCGATGTTGGACAGGTGCGAGAAGTAGCTGAAGGCGCGCACCACGTCGATGGTCTGGTCGCGGGACAGGGAGTCCAGCGTGGCTTCGAGCTCGCGGCGGGCGGCGTGGTCTTCGTGGCGGCGGAAGCGGATCGAGCTCTGGCGGATGGTCTCGACCAGGTCGAACACCGCCTCGCCCTCCTGGGCGCGCACGGTGTCGCCGAGAACTCGGCCGAGCAGGCGGATGTCGTCACGGAGGGGGAGGTCCTTGTCTTCGCTGCTTGTCTGTTCGCTCATCGGGGGCGGAATCCTGTCCTGTCGGTTGCGGTCGGCGCGGGAGGCGCATCAGGGCCCCATGCTAGAATCCAGACCCGAATGGTCGCCATAGGTGCCTACCCTGATTGCTGCACTGCAGTCAGTGCGCAGCTTGCCCGTGGGTTCCCGGCTTGTCCATTCCTCCGAACCGCCCATTTACGCCAGCCGAGCCCGAATACCGTGAGCGCCTCTACGCCCGACCGCATCGTCATCGCCACCCGTGAAAGCCGCCTCGCCCTGTGGCAGGCCGAGCACGTCAAAGCCCGTCTCGAAGCCTTGTACCCGTCCTGCCGCGTCGAATTGCTGGGCATGACCACCCGCGGCGACCAGATCCTCGATCGGCCGCTGGCCAAGGTGGGCGGCAAGGGCCTGTTCGTCAAGGAACTGGAAACCGCGCTCCTCGACCGTGCCGCCGATATCGCGGTGCATTCGATGAAGGACGTGCCGATGACCCTCGCGCCCGAGTTCGCGCTGGTGGCCATCGCCGACCGCGAAGTGCCGCTGGACGCCTTCGTGTCCAACAAATATGCGAGCCTCGACGACATGCCGCCGGGCGCGGTTGTCGGCACCTCCAGCCTGCGCCGCGAATCCCAGATCCACGCCCAGTACCCGATGCTGGCGGTCACCAGCCTGCGCGGCAACCTGGATACCCGCCTGCGCAAGCTCGACGAAGGCCAGTACGACGCGATCATCCTTGCCGCGGCCGGTCTGACCCGCCTGGGCCTCGCCAGTCGCATCCGCGCCACGCTGCCGTCCCATGTGTCGCTGCCGGCCGCCGGCCAGGGCGCGCTGGGCATCGAGGCGCTGGCCGATCGCCCCGAAGTGGCGGCGTGGATCGCTCCGCTGGCCAATCCCCATTCCGCAGCCTGCGTGCGCGCCGAACGGGCGACCTCGCGGGCGCTGGCCGGCAGTTGCGAAGTGCCGCTGGGCGCCTATGCCGAGGTGCAGGACGGCCAGCTGTGGTTGCGTGGTTTTGTCGCGCTGCCCGATGGTTCCCGCATCGCCCGTGCCGAGCGGCGCGGTCCCATCGACCAGCCGGAGGCCCTCGGCCTGGCGCTGGCCGAAGACCTGCGGGCCGACGGTGCCGACGAGATCCTCGCCGGCCTGTAGTCATTCGATCATGGCCGTCGGCCAGCTGCCCCTCGCCGGGCGCTCCATTCTCATCACCCGTCCGGCAGGGCAGGCCGACAGCCTGTGCGCGGCGCTTGCCGCGCTGGGGGCCGAGCCCCTGCGCTTTCCGCTACTGACGATCTCGCCGGTGGTCGATCCGTCACCCTTGCAGGCGGCGGCCCGGCGCCTCGGCGAGTTCGCGCTGGTGTTCTTCGTCAGCCCCAACGCGGTGCATTTTGCGCTCGACGCGATGTTGCCGGTGGTTGGCATGTGGCCGGCCGGGGTGGCCATTGCGACGGTCGGCAAAGGCAGCGAGGCGGCACTGGCGGCGTGCGGTTTTGCCGAGGTGATCGCTCCGACGGACGGTTTCGACAGCGAGGCCGTGCTGGCCCTGCCGGCCTTCCAGCCCGCCGCGGTGGCGGGCCGCCGGGTGTTGATCCTGCGCGGCGACGGTGGACGCGACCTGCTCGGCGACATGCTGAAGGCCCGCGGCGCCGAGGTCGAATACCTGACCTGCTATCACCGCAGCGGCCCGGTGGAGGATTCCGCGCCCGTCGTGGCGCGTGCCCGTGCCGGGCACCTTCACGCCTTGACGCTGACCAGCAGCGAGAGCGTCGGCCACCTGCGCGCATTGCCGGACGCCGCCGCCTTGCTGGATGTCCCGGTTTTCGTGCCCCATCCGCGGATCGCCACGGCGGCGCGGGAGGCCGGTTTCAACACGGTGATCGCCACCGGAGCCGGCGACCGGGGCCTCATCGATGGCCTTGTTGGCCATTTTTCAGACCGTAAACACACCACCTATCCGGGTTAAACTCGTTTTCATGAGCAGCGAAATTCCGAGCCTTCCCCCTATCGACACCGCCCAGCCGGTGTCGCCGGCGCCCGCTTCGCGGCGCGCTTCCACCATCATTGTTGCCGTCGTGGGGCTGGTCCTGCTGGGCTGGCAATGGGCCGACACCCGCAATCGCATCGCCGATCTGCAGGACGAACTGGTCCGTCGCACCGCCGACGGCGACAACCTGGCCAAGGAAGGACGTGTCCTTGCCAAGGAAGCCCAGGACCGTCTGCAGGATCTGCAGGGCAAGGTCGGTGCGCTGGAGGCGCGCCTGAACGACTCCCAGGGCCAGCAGGCGGCGCTGGAAGCCATGTACCAGGATTTCTCACGCACCCGTGACGACCGCGTGCTGGGCGAGGTGGACCAGGCGGTGGCGATTGCCGTTCAGCAGCTTCAGCTGGCCGGCAACGTGCAGGCGGCGCTGTTCGCGCTGCAGACTGCCGATGCCCGCCTGGGCAACATCGACCGCCCGCAGTGGCTGCCCTTGCGCAAGGCCCTGACCGGTGACATCGAGACCCTCAAGGCCTTGCCCCAGGTGGATGCCGGTGGGATGGTCCTGAAGCTGGAAACCCTGATCGGCCGCCTCGACAACCTGCCGCTGGCCTTCGAGGCCAAGCCGAAGGCGGAAGCGTCCAAGGCCAACCATGCCGAGCTTGGCTGGCTGAAGGGCTTGTGGCTCGATTTCTGGACCGAGTTCAGCCAGCTCGTCCGCATCGAACGTATGGACCGGCCCGATCCGGCGCTGCTGGCGCCGAGCAATGCGGTGTTCCTGCGGGAAAACCTCAAGCTGCGTCTGCTCAATGCGCGGCTGGCCCTGTTGTCGCGGGACGGCAATTCCTTCCGTGAAGACGTGCGCCTGGCCGCCCAGTGGCTGGAGCGCTACTTCGACACCCGCAATTCGGCAGTCGAAGCCGCCGCGCAGGATCTGGCCGAACTGCGCAAAGCTCCGGTCGGTGTCGATCTGCCGACCCTGCAGGCCAGCCAGTCCGCGCTGCGCAGCCTGATGGCGGTGCCGGATAAGCGCGTCGAGGCCGCCCCGGCCGCCCCGGCCGCGCATGCCGCCAAGCCGGCCAAGAAGAACTGAGGTCGGTGATGCGTGGATTGCTGTGGTTGCTCGGCCTGTTCGCCCTTGCCGCCGGTCTCGCGGTAGCCGGCCGGTACAACGAAGGTTATGCACTGCTGGTGTGGCCGCCGTACCGGGTGCAGATTTCCCTCAACCTGCTGATCCTGCTGCTGCTCGGCGGCTTCGGCATGCTTTACAGCGCGTCCCGCCTCGTTTCGCGGACGATGGCGCTTCCTGCCGCGGTGCAGCGCTTCCGTGCGCGCAAGAGCAAGGAGCGCGCATCCCAGGCGCTTTATGACGCCACCCGGCTGCGTATCGAGGGGCGCTTCGGCCAGTCCCTGAAGCAGGCGACGGCGGCCTACGCAGCCAACGAGTCGCCGGGTCTGGCAGCCCTGATGGCGGCGCGGGCGGCCCATTCCCTGCGTGATGACGAACGCTATCGCCACTGGCTGGCCAAAGCGGCCGAACACGACGGCGAAGTCCGTGTCGCCCGCCTGATGACCGAAGCCGAGCTGGCGGTGGAAGGGCGTCGTTTCGACGAGGCCGCAGAGCGCATCGCCGACCTGCAGGCTGGCGGTCAGCGCCATATCGCGGCCTTGCGTCTGGCTCTGCGTACGGCTCAAGCCGAGGGCAACTGGGTGGAGGCGGTGCGGCTGGTGCGCCAGCTGGTGAAGGTCAAGGCCCTGCGTCCGGACCAGGCCGAACCGGTCAAGCGCCGGGCCCATCAGGAAGGCCTGCGCCAGCGCGTTGGCGATGCCCAGGCCTTGCTGGCCTATTGGCAGGGCGTGCCGCGGGATGAGCAGCGGGATGCGGCGGTGGTCGCCGAATTGGCCCGGGCGCTGATCGCGGCGGGTGACAGCGACAGCGCGCAGAAAGTCATCGAGACCCGTCTGACGGGCGAGTGGGATTCGACCCTGGCCGGAGTGTACGGCCGTTGCGAAGATGGGGACATCCGCGGCCGCCTAGCCAGGGCCGAGGAGTGGCTCAGGCAGCATCCGCGGGATCCGCAGCTGCTGCTGACCCTTGGCCGCCTGTGCGTGCAGTCCCAACTGTGGGGCAAGGCCGAGAGCTACCTGGAGGCCGCGCTGGCCATCGCGCCCGGTTGGGAGGCGCATGTCGAGCTGGCTCACCTGGCCGAACGCATCGAACGTACCGACGACGCCAACCGGCATTACCGGGCCGCGGCGGAACTGTCGCGCCGCTGATACGCCGAGTGGGCCTGTGCTGGCTCCGGCGTTCAGTTGTGGAACCCCCGTGCCCAGTCGGGTGAATTCATTCGCCTCGACTGGGAATTTATCCGGCGTGCGGCGAACTTGTCACCGGCATGGCCTTTCAAATCTGCCGGATACCGTTAGAATTTTTGCATCTCTCCCGACTACCGTGGGAGAGATGTACTCGATAGTTTTTCTCAATTCAGATTATTTCTCTAATCAATTTGAGCGATAGCGCTCTCGGGCCTATCATGTGATCTCCAGAATTCATCAACCCGTGAAGGAAACAGCTATGTCCCTGATCAATACCGAAATCAAGCCGTTCAAGGCTACCGCTTTCAGCAATGGCAAGTTCGTTCCGGTTTCCGACGCCGACCTGAAGGGCAAGTGGTCCGTCGTTTTCTTCTACCCGGCTGACTTCACCTTCGTCTGCCCGACCGAGCTGGGCGACCTGGCTGATGTGTACCCCGAATTCCAGAAGCTGGGCGTTGAGGTGTACTCCGTGTCCACCGACACCCACTTCACCCACAAGGCCTGGGCTGACGCGTCCGACACCATCAAGAAGATCAACTACCCGATGGTTGGCGACCCCACCCAGACCATCAGCCGCAACTTCGAAGTGCTGATCGAAGAAGAAGGCCTGGCCCTGCGCGGCACCTTCGTGATCAATCCGGAAGGCGTGATCAAGGTCGCCGAGATCCACGATCTGGGCATCGGCCGTGACGCCAAGGAACTGCTGCGCAAGGTGCAGGCTGCCCAGTACGTGGCTTCCCACCCGGGCGAAGTGTGCCCCGCCAAGTGGACCCCGGGCGAAGCGACCCTGTCCCCGTCCCTGGACCTGGTCGGCAAGATCTAATTCGCCGCTAGCCGGTTTCGGCAAGCTGCTCCGCAACGCCCGAACGTCCTTGTGACGTTCGGGCGTTGTTGTATCTGGAGTGCCAATAAAAAACCGCCGGATTTGGCCCGGCGGTTTTTCTGTCTTTCAATCGATCAGGCCCAGTCGCGGGGCACGAGGAAGTCCGTGTAGAGCTTCTCCTCCGCGCTGCCGGCTTCCGGATGCCAGTCATAGCGCCACTTCACGATCGGCGGCATGGACATCAGGATGGACTCGGTGCGGCCGCCGGACTGCAGGCCGAACAGGGTGCCCCGGTCGAAGACCAGGTTGAACTCCACGTAGCGGCCGCGGCGGTAGGCCTGGAAGTCCCGTTCGCGCTCGCCGTAGGGCGTGTCGCGGCGGCGTTCGACGACCGGCAGGTAGGCCGGCAGGAAGGCGTCGCCGACGCTGCGGGTCATCGCGAAGGCCGCATCGAAATCCACCTTGCCGTCGGCGCCGTGGTCGTCGAAGAACAGGCCGCCGACGCCGCGCGGCTCGTTGCGGTGCTTCAGGAAGAAGTAGCGGTCGCACCAGTCCTTCAGGCGTTGGTACTCGTCCTTGCCCCACGGTAGCACGGAGGCCTTGCAGGTGGCGTGGAAGTGGCGGACGTCTTCCTCGAAGGGGTAGTAGGGGGTCAGGTCCATGCCGCCGCCGAACCACCACACGTCATCCTTGCCCGGCGCTGAGGCGATGAAGAAGCGCACGTTCATGTGCACGGTCGGGCAGTACGGGTTGCGCGGATGCAGGACCAGGGACACACCCATCGCCTCGTAGCTGCGGCCGGCCAGTTCGGGGCGTGCGGCGGTGGCGGACGGAGGCAGGCCTTCGCCCATCACATGGGAGAAGTTGCAGCCGCCGCGCTCGAAGAAGTTGCCTTCTTCGATCAGTCGAGTGAGGCCACCGCCACCGGCCGGGCGCTCCCAGCTGTCGGTGACGAAGGGCTTGCCGTCGAAGCTTTCGAGGGCGCTGACGATGCGTGCCTGCAGGTCGAGGAGGTAGGCCTTGACGGCATTGCGGTCGGGCATGGGTGTCTTTCCGATGGACAAGAAAAAGGCCGGCTGCGAAGAGCCGGCCAGGATTCAACAGGGGCCGGTTACGGCCGGCGTCAGAGCTTGCGTGCCACCGCGCGGTGGCCGATGTCGCGGCGACACTGCATGCCGTCGAACTGGATCTGATCCACCTGTTCGTAGGCGAGCTTCTGGGCGCTCTTCACGTTGTCGCCGAGGGCGGTGACGCACAGCACGCGGCCGCCGCTGGTGCGCACTTCGCCGTCCACTTCGGTGGTGCCGGCGTGGAAGACGTGCACATCGTCGGAGACGGCGCTGTTCAGGCCGCGGATCGTGTCGCCCTTGCGGGGGCTGTCTGGGTAGCCGGCGGCGGCCATCACCACGCCCAGCGCGAAGCGGCGGTCCCATTCGGCTTCGATCTTGTCGAGCTTGCCGGCGATGGCGGCCTCGACCAGATCAACCATATCGGACTTGAGGCGCATCATGATCGGCTGGGTTTCCGGGTCGCCCATGCGGCAGTTGAACTCGACCACGCGGGGCGCGCCCTTGTCGTCGATCATCAGGCCGGCGTACAGAAAGCCGGTGTAGGGCAGGCCGTCGGCAGCCATGCCGGCCAGCGTCGGGTTGATGATCTCGCGCATCACGCGGGCGTGTACCTCGGGGGTGACCACCGGCGCCGGCGAGTAGGCGCCCATGCCACCGGTGTTGGGGCCGAGGTCGGCGTCCTTGAGGCGCTTGTGATCCTGGGAGGTGGCCAGCGGAAGTGCGTGGCGGCCGTCGGCCATCACGATGAAGCTGGCTTCCTCGCCGTCCATGAACTCCTCGATGACCACCCGCGGACCGCGCTCGTCGTACTGCACGCCGAGCGTGTTGTGGGTGAGCATCGCGTCGATGGCCTGGTGGGCTTCGTCGAGGCTCATTGCCACCACCACGCCCTTGCCGGCCGCCAGGCCGTCGGCCTTGATGACGATCGGTGCGCCTTCCTCGTCCACGTAGGCATGGGCCTCGGTGGAGTCGGAGAAGGTGCGGTATTTGGCGGTCGGGATGTTGTGGCGGATCAGGAACTGCTTGGCGAAGTCCTTCGAGCTCTCCAGCTGGGCGGCCAGCCTGGTGGGCCCGAAGATCGGCAGGCCGGCGGCGCGGAAGGCGTCGACGACGCCGGCGGCCAGCGGCGCCTCGGGGCCGACCACCGTCAGGGCGATCTGCTCCTTGCGGACGAATTCGACCAGTTCGGGGATTGCCGTGACTGCCACGTTGTCCACGCCCGGCTCACGGGCGGTGCCGGGGTTGCCGGGGGCGACGAAGACTTTCTGGATGCGCGGCGAGCGCGACAGCTTCCAGGCCAGCGCGTGTTCGCGGCCGCCGGAGCCGATGACGAGGATCTTCATGGACGGGTCCCGGATCAGTGACGGAAGTGGCGGAAGCCGGTGAGGACCATGGCGATGCCCTGCTCGTCGGCCGCGGCGATCACTTCGGCATCGCGCACCGAGCCACCCGGCTGGATGACGGCGGTGGCGCCGGCCTGGGCCAGCACGTCGAGACCGTCACGGAACGGGAAGAAGGCGTCGGAGGCGACCACGCAGCCGGGGATCACCAGGCCGGCGTTCTCGGCCTTGATCTTGGCGATGCGGGCGGAGTCGACGCGGCTCATCTGGCCGGCGCCGACGCCGATGGTCATGCCGTCCTTGCAGTAGACGATGGCGTTGGACTTGACGTACTTGGCGACGCGCCAGGCGAACAGCAGGTCGCCGAGTTCCTGTTCGGTCGGGGCACGCTTGGTGACGACCTTCAGGTCGGCCGCGGTGATCGGCGCGAAGTCGGCGCTCTGCACCAGCAGTCCGCCGCCGACGCGCTTGTAGTCGGGCTGCTTGACGGTGCCCAGCGGCACGATCAGCACGCGCACGTTCTGCTTGGCCTTCAACAGTTCGAGGGCTTCGTCGGTGTAGGCGGGGGCGATCAGCACTTCCAGGAACTGGGCGCTGACGGCTTCGGCGGCAGCGCGGTCAACCGTGGTGTTGAAGGCAATGATGCCGCCGAAGGCGGACGTCGGATCGGTGGAGAAGGCCTTCTTGTAGGCATCCAGCGGGCTGGCGGCGACGGCCACGCCACAGGGGTTGGCGTGCTTGACGATGACGCAGGCCGTGCTGTCGAAAGCCTTCACGCATTCCCACGCGGCGTCGGAGTCGGCGATGTTGTTGTAGGACAGTTCCTTGCCCTGCACCTGGGTGTAGGCGGCGATGGCGCCAGCGGGGGCTTCGGATTCCTTGTAGAAGGCGGCGGTCTGGTGGGGGTTCTCGCCGTAGCGGAGGTCCTGCACCTTGTCGAAGGCCAGCTGGAAGCGCTCCGGGTAGGCCTTCTTGGAGCCGTCGTCGGCCAGTGCGGTCAGGTGGTTGGAGATCGCGCTGTCGTAGCGGGCAGTGTGCGTGAAGGCTTTGCGGGCCAGATCGAAGCGGGTCTTGTAGGACAGCGCGCCGGCGTTGCCCTTCAGCTCGGCGACGATGGCCGCGTAGTCTTCCGGATCGGTCACGATGCCGACGCCGCCGGCTTCATTGCCGTGGTTCTTGGCCGCCGCACGGACCATGGTAGGGCCGCCGATGTCGATGTTCTCGATGGCGTCTTCCAGCGCGCAGTCGGGCTTGGCAATGGTGGCCTGGAACGGGTAGAGGTTGACCACCACCAGGTCGATGCGCGGGATGCTGTGCTCTTCCAGCTTGGCCAGGTGCTCGGGCAGGTCGCGGCGGGCCAGGATGCCACCGTGGACCTTGGGGTGCAGCGTCTTCACGCGGCCGTCGAGCATCTCGGGGAAACCGGTGTAGTCGGACACGTCGGTGACCGGCAGGCCGGCGTCGCGGAGGGACTTGGCGGTGCCGCCGGTGGACAGCAGGGCGATGCCGAGGGCGGACAGTTCGCGGGCGAATTCGATCACGCCGGTCTTGTCGGAGACGCTGAGCAGGGCTTGGGTGACTTTCATGGTGTTTCTCTGGAAGGCCGCGGGGGCGCCGCGGCGGTCAATGGAGGAAAACGGGGGCGCCGCCGCTCAGAGCAGTTCGTGCTCGGAGAGCTTGCGGCGCAGGGTGTTGCGGTTGATGCCGAGCATCTCGGCACACAGGGTCTGGTTGCCGCCGGCCTGCTTGAGGACGAACTCGAGCATCGGACGTTCGACGTTCTTGATCACCATGTCGTACAGGGCGTTCGGCTTCTCGCCGTCGAGGTCGCGGAAATAGGTGTCCAGCGCCCGGCAGACGGACTCGGCAATCTCATTGCTGGTACTGCTCATGCTGCAAGCTCCTGGGGGAATTCTTCGGGTTCGGCATAGACCAGGCGGCTGTCCCGGTCGGCGAGGCTGCCGAAGAATTCGTCGATGGCAGCCAGCTGTGCCTGGACGGTCGGCAGGGTGTTCATGGTCTTGCGGAACTGCGCGGAGCCGACCAGACCCTTGGTGTACCAGCTGATGTGCTTGCGGGCGATCTTCACGCCGGTGTCTTCGCCGTAGAAGGCGTAGAGGTCGGCGAGGTGCTCCTTGCACACCTGCAGGATTTCGGAAACCAGCGGGGGCGGCAGCTCCTCGCCGGTTTTCAGGAAGTGTTCGATCTCGCGGAAGATCCACGGGCGGCCCTGGGCGGCACGGCCGACCATGACGCCGTCGGCGCCGGTGTAGTCGAGCACGAACTTCGCTTTTTGCGGCGTGGTGATGTCGCCGTTGGCGATCACCGGGATGCGTACGCGGGTCTTCACGTCGGCGATGGTGTCGTACTCGGCGTTGCCGGTGTACTGGCAGGCGCGGGTGCGGCCGTGGATGGCGATCAGCTGTACGCCGGACTCTTCGGCGATGCGGGCGATCATCGGGGCGTTCTTGTTGGCCTTGTTCCAGCCGGTGCGGAACTTGAGCGTGACCGGGGTGTTGCCGGCAGCCTGGATGACCGCCTCGAGGATGCGGGCGACCAGCGGTTCGTCCTGCATCAGCGCCGAGCCGGCCATCACGTTGCAGACCTTCTTGGCCGGGCAGCCCATGTTGATGTCGATGATCTGCGCGCCGCGGTCGATGTTGTGGCGGGCCGCTTCGGCCATCATGGCCGGGTCGGCGCCGGCAATCTGCACGGAGATCGGTTCCACCTCGCCGTCGTGGTTGGCGCGCCGCTGGGTCTTGGCGCTGCCGTAGAGCAGGGAGTTGGAGGTGACCATCTCGGACACGGCGAGGCCTGCCCCCATCTTTTTGCAAAGCTGGCGGAAGGGACGATCCGTCACGCCGGCCATGGGCGCGACGAACAGGTTGTTTCGCAAGGTGAATCCGGCGAATTGCATCGGGGGAGGCACAACTGGGGAAAAGCAGCGCATTCTACCTCAAGGGCCCTGCGTCTGGCAGGTGCCGACTTCCCGCAATGAAGTGACTTAGTCCCTGCCGGGCAAGGGATTTCAGGGCACTTCGGAGTACTGCATGCGGCCTTGAATGCGTACCGCGTGAGCGGCCAGGCGCGGACCGTAGGTCTTTTCGTACTTGCGCGGGTTGGGCAGCATGACTGCCAGGCGGGCTGCCTGGGCGGGGGTCAGCTGGGCCGCGGAGACCCGGTAGTAGCGCTGGGCGGCAGCTTCGCAGCCGAAGATGCCATCACCCCATTCGACGACGTTGAGGTAGACCTCGAGGATGCGCCGCTTGTCCCACAGGTTCTCGATCATCACCGTGATGATGGCTTCCTCGACCTTGCGCAGGTAGCTGCGGGCTGGCGACAGGAACAGGTTCTTGGCCAGTTGCTGGCTGATCGTCGAGCCGCCGGCGACGGCCTTGCCCTTTCTCTGGTTCTTCTCGATGGCCTTCTGGATGCCCTCCCAGTCGAAGCCCTCGTGGTCCACGAACTTGTCGTCCTCGGCGGCGATCACTGCCCGCTTGAGGTGTACCGAGATCCTCTCGTAGGGCACCCAGCGGTAATGCAGCTCGGCATCGGGCTTGCGGACGACGAGTTCATCGCGGCGCAGGCTCATGAAGCTGGTTTCGGCGGGCGGCTCCCATTTCCACCACAGCACATGGCCGAGCAGCCACAACTGATAGGCGATGAGGAGCAGGACCAGCGCCAGCAGGCTGCGACGGGTCCAGCGCCAGAGGGTCTTCACCGCCGGGGCACCTACAGGGCCGCGCGCAGTTCGGCGAGAACCGGGGCGGTTGCGGGGCGGACGTCGCGCCACAGGAGAAAGCTCTCGGCCGCCTGTTCGACCAGCATGCCGAGGCCGTCGGCCAGGCGGGCGGCGCCTTGTTCGCGGGCGGCACGCATGAACGGGGTATCACCCTTGCCGTACATCATGTCGTAGGCCAGGCTGCCCGGCGCATAGAGGCCGGCCGGTAGATCGGGGGCCGCATCGGACAGGCTGGCGCTGGTGGCGTTGATGACCACGTCGAAATCCTGGCCGGCCAGATCGGCAAAACCGCAGCCCAGCGGGCGCAGCGGTCCGGTGGAGAATTCGTCCGCCAGTTCGGCAGCCTTGACGGCCGTGCGGTTGGCGATGGTGAGGCTGGCCGGCTGCGCGTCGAGCAGTGGCAGGATGGTGCCGCGGGCGGCGCCGCCGGCACCGAGCAGCAGCACGCGGCGGCCCGCCACCGGGCAGCCCAGGTTGACGGTGATATCGCGCAGGATGCCGGCGCCGTCGGTGTTGTCGCCGAGCACGCCGTCGGGGCCGAAAGCCAGGGTGTTCACGGCGCCGGCAGCCAGCGCCCGCGGGGTGTGGCGATCGGCGAAATCGAAGGCTTCGAGTTTGAAGGGCACGGTCACGTTGAGCCCGCGGCCGCCGGCAGCGCGAAAGGCCTCGACGGTGGCGACGAAGGCATCCAGGGGCGCGAGCAAGGCCTCGTAGCTCAGCGCCTGGCCGGTCTGCGCGGCGAAAAGGGTGTGGATGCGCGGCGACTTGCTGTGGGCGATCGGATTACCGATGACGGCGTAGCGGTCCATCGTGGGCTTATTCTTTCTTGGCGGACGTCTGCAGCATGTCCGAGTTGGTGAAGGTCCAGGTGCGGGTGATCTCGATCACGTCGGTGTCGCGCCGGATGTCGGGCGGGAAGGCGGCGTAGGGGGCGGCCAGCTGGACGATGCGCCGGGCTGCGTCATCCAGCACCTTGTGGCCGGACGAGCGGTGGATGTCGATGCTCTGCACGCTGCCGTCGGCACGGATCGTGACCGACAGCAGCAGGCTGCCGTAGAACTTGCCACGGGCCGCGTCCGGGTAGTTAAGGGTGCCGACCCGTTCGATCTTCTGGCGCCAGTCCTCGGCGTATTGGGCAAAGCGGTATTCCTGGGCGCGGGCACCGATGAACTTCTTGCGCGGCCGCGCCGAGTAATCCACCAGGTCCTTGTCGATCTGTGCCTCGATGCGGGCAACCGCCGCGGAGCTGTCGAGCAGGTCGTAGCCCGACACCGGGCGCGGTGTCTCGGTGGGCGAGACCTGCTGGTTGTTCACCGGCAGCGCGGTTCGGCTGCGGCTGGCGGTCATGGCCTGGGACTGGGGTGTTTCCGGTGTTTCACTGCGTCTTTGCGCCTCGACCAAGCTGTCGCCGGAGCGGGTCTGCTCCAGCGGTGGCAGCGGTGTGCTCGGCCGCCCTTCTGCCCCGTCGGTGCCGCCCGCGTCGAGATTGGTCTGGGCCAGCACGTCGGCCTGCTCCGGGCGTTCGGCGTGGCGCGAATTGACGAGCACGACTTCCAGGCCCTTGTCCCGGTGGCGTAGCTTGTCGGCGTCCGGCATCACGAAATGGAGCGACAGCAGGACGGCGTGCAGTGCCAGGGACAGGCCGACCCCCCATTCCAGCGCGTAACGCGCCGTGCTACCGGTAAAGACCGGCCAGGCGCCGCCCCCGCCGGTGGCGGGCGGTGCGCGTGACGGGGTACTCGGCTGCGGAGGCGGGGGGCGGCGCAGGGCTTGCATGGAAATCGGCGTCAGGCGGTGGCGGGCGGCGCTTCCGCGTTGGTGGGCGGCGGGGCGTCGGCCGTGGGCTCGGCGTCGTCGGGAAGCTGCACCTCGTCGATGGGGGGCGGATCGCCACTCGTTGCGGCCACGGTTTCCAGATAGGTGGCGTGGACTTCCACGTCCACCAGGTCGCTGCGCTCGATGGCCAGGCGTACCCGGGTGCCCGGTGGCAGGGTCGGCATCGACGGGACCTTGAAGACGAAGGGAATCTCGTCGAGGCGGACCAGGCTCTCGCGCAGCACACGGGCCGTCATCGGTGGGTGGCCGGCCTGGCGCAGCCAGCGTACGCACCAGTAGCGCTCCATGCCGCGCTGGAATTCGGCGTAGGCGGCGTAGGTGAGCTCGAAGTCGCGCATTGCGGCGATCAGTTCCGGCGACTTGGGCGGGAAGGTCGGCGGCGTGCCGCGCAGCCAGCTGATCAGCTGCCACTGGTTGACCAGGTCCACGTAGCGCCGCAGCGGTGAGCTGGACCAGGCGTAACAGTCGACGCCGAGACCTTCATGGGGCGCTGCGGCGGTGGTCATGCGGACCTTGCCGCCGGTCTGGGCCCGGTACAGGGCCGGAATACCGGCGTCGGCGAGGGCCTTGCCCCAGGTGCTGTTGGCGGCAATCATCAACTCGGCGACCAGCTTGTCGAGGGGCGAGCCGCGTGGGCGGCGGCCGATCTCGATGCGGCCGGGGCCGTCGTCGGTGCTGGCATTCCAGTCGACGCTGAAGTTGTAATCCACCAGGGTCTGGTTGGCGGCCGGCTTGCCGCGGCCGGCTTCGAGGACGGTGGCGAGTTCCCACAACAGGGTCAGCTCGGCTTTCCACGGGAAGTCGGGGCCGCCTTCCTCCAGCGTGGTCTCGTTGAAAACCGGCTCGATGTCGTGGTGGCGCAGGTTGGCGGCCACCGGTACGCGTTCGAGGTGCGAGCTGTGGCCGGTGACGATCAGGTCGCGGCTGACCTCCAGGTACAGGGACAGGGCCGGGCAGTCGCGCCCTTCGCCCAGCGTGAAGCGGGCGACCACATCGTCCGGCAGCATGGTGATCTTGTTGCCGGGCATGTACACCGTGGACAGGCGGTCGCGAGCGATGCCGTCCAGCGCCGAGTCGCGGCCGAAACCCAGGCCCGGTGCGGCGATGTGGATGCCGATACGCCAGCCGTCGGCGGTGGGGGTTACCGAGAAGGCATCGTCGATCTCGGTGGTGGCTGCGTCGTCGATGGAGAAGGCACGCACGTCGGCGAGCGGCAGGTCGGCGGGCTCGATGGGCGCTTCCACTGCCGGGAAACTGGTGCCGTTCGGGAAGTATTCGAACAGGAAGCGGTCGAAATGCAGCTCGTGGGACGACGCCAGCGCACCGCAGTCGAGCAGCAGGCGGGCCGCCGATTTGCCGTTCTCGGCACAGGCGGCCTCAAGGGCTTTGGTTTCGAGGCGGTTGCGATCCGGTTTGTAGAGCAGCTGGCGGATCAGCGGGCGGAGTTCGTCCGGCACCGTGCCGGCCAGCAGTTCGTCGCGCATGCGCTCGATGGCGGCGGCCTGCTGGCGTTTCTTTTCTAGGCCGGCGAGGGCGGCCTGCAGGATCTCGGCCGGCGCCTTGCGGAAGCGGCCCTTGCCCTTGCGGTGGAAGTAGATCGGTGCGGCGTGCAGGCGCAGCAGCACCGCCACGGACTCCACCGGGGTGGGCACATGGCCGAAGTATTCCTGTGCGAACTCGGCGAAACCGAATTCCTCGTCACCGCAGACCTCCCACAGGAATTCGGTGTCGAGGCCTTCCGCCTCGGTCTCGGCACGGTCGAGCAATTCGCCGGCCGAAGGCTGGGCGAAGCGCAGCAACACGTCCTTGCTCTTCAGCTTGAGGCGCTTGCCGTGGGGCGTTTCCACCTGCAGGGAGGCGTCGTTGTCGGTCAGGATGGTGCCGGTCTTGAAGGCACCATCCTCTTCGAAGAGCAGATTCATGGAATGGCCAAGCGGGAAAACAGCCGATTATAGCCAAGCCGGGCCCTGGCCCGGACGAAAGCGGTGTTTCGTCCGGATCAGGCCGGCGTGGCGACGAAGTCGTGGATCAGGCCGAGCAGCACGTCCTCGTCGTAGGGCTTGCCGAGGTAGTGATTGACGCCGATTTCCTCCGCGTAGCGCTTGTGCTTGTCGGCCGTGCGGGAGGTGATCATGATGATCGGCACGGCCTTCAGGCGGGCGTCGGCGCGGATGTTGCGGGTCAGATCGAAGCCGTCCATGCGCGGCATTTCGATGTCGGCGATGACCACGTCGGGGGTGACGGTCAACAACTGCTCCAGCGCATCGACCCCGTCCTTGGCGGTAACGACCCGGTAGCCTTCCCGTTCGAGCAGGCGGCCGGTGATCTTGCGCACTGTCAGGGAGTCGTCCACCACCATCACCGTCGGCTGGCTCGGTGTGTGGCTGCTGACTGCGAGCGGAGCCTCGTCGTCGTCGCCATCCGGGCTGCGACCGGCCAGCGCGACCGGGTTGAGGATCAGCACGATCTCGCCGTCACCGAGCACGGTGGCGCCGGAATAGCCCACCATGCGCGCATATTGCGGGCCGGCGTTCTTGACGACGATTTCCTGGTTGCCGCGCAGGGCGTCCACGTGCAAGGCGAGCGTTTCGCTGCCGGCCCGCAGCAGCAGCACCCAGTTGAAGCGTTCCACCTGGGGCTGCGAAACCTGATCGCCGAGGAGGCGGGGCAGGTAGCGGTAGCCGTAGTGTTCGCCGAGCCAGTCGGTGCCTTGGTCGCTGCGGATCTTCTCGAGGGCTGCGGCCTTCAGTTCGAGGACCTGGGCCACCATCGACGATGGGATCGCGAAGGTCCGGTTGCCGGCACGCACCAGCAGCGCCTGGGTGACCGCGAGGGTCAGCGGCAGGTGGATGCGGAAGGTGGTGCCTTCGCCGGGCGTGGTGTCCACGCTGATACGCCCGCCGACTGCCGCGGTTTCGCTCTTCACCACGTCCATGCCGACGCCACGGCCGGCCAGGCTGGACAGGCTGGCGGTGGAGAAACCCGGCACGAAGATCAGGTTGGTGAGGCGCTTGTCGTCGGCGTCCTCGTCGGCGGCTATCAGGCCGCTGTCGATGGCGTGCTGGCGGATGCGGGCGAAGTCGAGGCCGGCGCCGTCGTCGCGGAACTCGATCAACACCTCGTTGCCTTCATGGGCGATCTTGAGGGTGATCTGACCGATTTCCGTCTTGCCGGCTTCGCGTCGCGCCTCGGGCGTTTCGATGCCGTGGGCGACCGCGTTGCGCACCAGGTGGGCCAGCGGGCCGCTCATCGCGTCGAGCACGCTGCGGTCGATTTCGATCTGCCCGCCGATGATGTCCAGGTTGGCGCGGCGGCCGAGCTCCTTGGCGGTCTGGCGGACCAGGCGGTAGAGCCGCTCGGCCAGGCTGTCGAAGGGGACCATGCGCACGTGCATCAGGGATTGCTGCAGTTCGCGGGCCATGCGGGACTGGGCGTGCAGGGCCGATTCGGCGCCGTCCAGGTTGCGCAGCAGATTCTGCTGCACGGTGGTCACGTCGCCGACGCTCTCCGCCATCATCCGGGTCAGTTCCTGCAGACGGGTATAGCGGTCCATCTCCAGGGGGTCGAACTCGGTGTGCTGGGTTTCGACCTGGGACAGGCGCGACTGCATCTGGGTGTCGGCCTGAATCTCGACTTCGCGCAGCTGGTTGCGCAGTCGGATGACGTTCTCGGTGAGGTCCAGCAGGGAGCGGCGCAGGGTGCGCAGTTCGCCTTCGATGCGGGTCCGCGCGATGCTGATTTCGCCCGCTTCGTTGACGAACTGGTCGATGCGGCCGGCATCCACCCGCAGTTGGGCACGCGCGGCCGGACTGGCCGCTTCACCGGCTGGCAGCGGAATGATGTCCTCGGCCGGCGCTTCGCCCGCGGGCTGCGCAGGGGCGGTGGCCTGGCCGCTTTGCAGGGTGTCGAGGGTCTGGCGGGCCTGGTCGAGGGCGGCTTCGATCTCGTCCACGATGGCGATGCCGCCCGGATCCTGGGCCCGGGCACGTTCGAGACGGGTTTCCAGGTCGTGGAGGTTCTGTCCGAGGTTCATCGCGCCGACCATCCGCGCACTGCCCTTCAGGGTGTGCAGCAGGCGCGCCACGCCGGAGGCATGGCTCGTCTCACCCGGTGCTGCGCGCCAGGCACGCAGGGCCGTGTCGAGGTGGTCGAGCAGTTCGTTGCCTTCGTCGAGGAAGATCGGCAGCAGTTCGGGGTCGAGATCGTCGCGTAGCGGCGTGGCGGGCTGGCTGCTTTCCAGCTGGCGCACCGGGGCTTCTTCGCGAGGCCGCAGTGTGGCGGTGACGAGTTCGGGTGGAGCCGTTTCCGTGGGAACTCCGATGAAATCGGCGAGCTGGGATGCCAGGATGGCATCGAGCCGTTCAATCAACTCGGGTTCCGGTTCGGGCAGTACCCGGGCGCCCAGCTGGACCACCATGCTTTCGAGCGCCGCAGCGGTGTCGATCAATATTTCGGTCTGCTCGGCGGATGGTGCTTGGTCCAGATCGGCGAGACGTTGCTGGGCCAGCTCAAGGGCCTTGGCCAGCTGTTGCGGGGCGCTGAAATGGGCGGTGCCGGAAATGCCCGACAGGGTGTGGGCCGCGCGGATCGACACCGTCGGCGGTGTCTGCGTGGGATTGGCCGGCAGGCGGGACAGCTCCTGGCGCAGGGTTGCGACGTGCTGCCGGGCTTCGGCCAGATAGAGATCGAACAGCGGGCGGGACAGGGTGATTTCGCCCAGGCGGATTTCGTCCGGGCCGGTTGCCGTCTCGGGCTGAACGATGGCCTGCTCCTCCGCCGGCAGAGGCGCGGCAGAGGGCGCCTCCACCTCTTCGAGCTCCTCGAGGGCTTCCGTGGCGAACTCGATGTCTTCTTTCCCGGGAAGCGCCTCTTCGAGCACGGTTTCCACGGGATGTCCGCTAACAATTTCCTCCGTTTCCGTTTCCGTTTCCGGCGTGGGGGCCTGTTCGGCGGGCGGTATCTGGTCGAGGTCGAGGGCTTCAACAGTCTCGACCGCTTCGGGGATCTCGAAGGTGTCGGCGGCGACCGGCTCTGCTGTTTCGGCGTGCTCCTCCTCGGGGGACAGCAGCACCTCGATAGCCAGGGGTTCCGGCACGGCGGCCGGCTCTTCCCCGATGTCGAGGATCTCCAGCTCCTCGAGGGGCTCCTGCGTGGCGGCGTCGGGAGACTCGATCGCTTCCGCCTCCAGAGCCTGTACTTCTTCTTCGACGGGAAGGTCGAAGCTCAGATCGAAATCGACGGGGGTCGGAGCCGGCTCTTCTGCGATCGCTTCGGCCAGGCTGGCCTCGGACGCGGGCAGCGGCTCCGCTGGCGGCGCCTCGGCCCGTTTCGTTGCGGCGCGCGCTTCCTCGAAACTGAGGTCGGGGAAGTTGAGGTCGACGGTCTCGATTGCGCTGGCATGGGCTGCGGCGGCCAGCGTGAGGCTTTCGCCCAGATCGGTGGCGGCGAAATCCAGCTCGGGCAGCGTGATCGATGCTTCCAGGTCGACTTCCTGCGGCGCACTGTCGAGGCTGATCTCGGTCAGCTGCGGCTCCGCGGGTGTTGCGTCTGGCTGTGTCCGGGCGGCTTCCGGTGGCTCCGGGGCGGCGGCGGGCGGCGGCGCTGTTTCGTTGCGCAGGCGGGCAGCTTCGGCGAGCAGGGCGCTGACGTCCTTCTGGTGGCCGGCTCCGGCTTCGAGCTGGTCGATCCACGCGGAGAAGGCCTGCGAACCATCGGCAATCAGGTGCAGCAGCGGGCCGTCCACCGGCAGCTCGAGGCGTAGCCAGTGGTTGAGGGTCTGTTCCATCCCCCACGCAGCTTCGCCGAAATCCTTGAGCCCGACCATCCGGCCGCTGCCCTTGAGGGTGTGAAAACTGCGTCGGAGCGCAGTGAGTACTTCCGTGTTGGACGGCTCCTGCTCCAGCCGGGCCAGGTTGGTGGCGATGGCCGCACGGACGTCGATGGCTTCCTCGATGAAGATCGCCAGGAGTTCGGCGTCGATCTCTTCTTCGCTGGCATCCATGAGTCGGCTGGCCTCGGGGGACAGGGCCGGCGTCTCAGTGGTGGCGATGGGGGGCGTCTCGTTGAACAGTGCGCCGGCGTCGAGCAGGCTGAGAGCTTGGCGGGCCTGTTTCTCGAGTTCGGTGTCGGCGGTCAGCGACGCGTCCTGGCGCAGGCTCTCCAGGTTGATCTGGAGTTCGGTGCGCAGGCCGAAATCGTCCGGGTTGTCCTTCAGGGCCGCGGCGAGGGCGGCGGTTTCCTTGCGTTGCTGGGCAAGCTCGATCTCGATGCTGGTCGTCGACGGGCGCTGGACCTCGGCGTCGGGATGCAGGATGCGCTCGAGATCGGCCGGACCGTGCTGCAGGGCTTCGACGTAGATTCCGAGCGCCGACAGGCGATGGGCGATCTCTTCGAAATCCTCCTGGTTCGCGGATACGTCCTCGCTGGCGGACAGGGCGCGGATGCGGGCGGCGGCATCCTGCAGCAGGCGGACTGCCGCGTCCTCGTTGAGGACCGACAAGGCGCCTTCGATCTGCTTGAGGGGCTCGCGCACTGCGGCGAGGATGTCCGTGCGGGTCGGTGCACGGAAGAAACTGTCCAGGTTCTGCTCGACATCGCCGAGCGAGGCGAGGATCTCGTGGGCCAGCTGGCGGTTGAGGTGGCGGGTCTGGGTGTCGCCGCTGTCGGCGATCACCAGCGGGGACAGCTTCTCGCCCCGCTGATGGGCCTGCAGGCGGGCCACCACCTGGGCCAGCTGGGCGTCGCTGACGTCGTCGCTATGCTGGTGATTGTCCAGGCGGGCTTCCAGCAGCAGCATCGTCGTCGCCATGTCCATGGACAGGGCGTCGGTGAGCTGCAGCGGGTCCCGGCGCAGCCAGCGTGCAGTGGCACCCAGTTCGTCGAACAGTGTGGACACTTCCGGCTGGTCGATGGCCTGGGCCACTTCGGAGAGGGGCGCGATGGCGTCCTGGAAATGGGGCAGGCCGATGGCACTTCCCTTGGAGAACTGGTTCCAGGCTTCCTTGGCCTCGTTCAGGCCGCTGCGCAGCCTGCCGAGCAGCGGCGCCTGGGGCGTGCCGCTGATGGAACGCCTGCCCGCCGGGATCAGATGCTCGAGCCGATAGGCGGCACGGATCGTGTCGATGGTCGGCGAATGGGCGGTGGACACGGCGACCTGATACAGCACGTCGCGCATGAGGCGCTCGGCAACGACGCCGGAGCCTTCGAGCACGCGCCGCATCTGGGCATCGATGCGACCACACAGGCGCTTGCTGGCGGCGTCTGCCGCGATGCCCTGCAGGCCGAGGGCATCGAAGAATGCTGAACAGGCGAGCCAGAAGGCGCGTGCTGCGGGGACCGTCTGCAGGCTTTCGATGCCGCTGGCTGCCTCGCGCATTTCCTGCGGGCCGGCTGGGTCGTGGGGGGTGCGGAACCACTTCAGCAGTCCCCGTTCGAAGCGACTGCGCAGGCTGCGCAATTGCTTCGGGTCGTCGCTGTCGATGGCCGGGGTCGCAAAGTCGGGGCGCTGGCCCAGGTCGGGAAAGAACAGTTCGCTGGGCGTCGGCGTTTCCTGGCCACGGGCGGCGGCCAGCTCGCTATACAGGTCGAAGAGTCGCAGGGCCTGGTCGGGCTGGCCACGGGTCAGTTCGTCCAGATAGTTGCCAATGGCCGCAATGCAGCGGGCGGCCAGCTGGGAGATCTCGGGCGTGCTGGCGATCTGCTGGGATGCCAGCTCGCCGAGCAGGCGGTCGAGCTGGTCGGAGAACTGGGTCAGCCCGTCCAGCCCGACGATGGACAGCGCGCCGTGGGCCTGGTGCAGGTGGGTCTGGGCAAACTTGATCCGGCCAAGGCGGTCGGGGCTCGAGCTGGCTTCGGCCAGCGCATCCGCCGCCCGTCCGAGGGCCAGATCGATCTCGCCTTTGACCCAGGTCAGCGGACCCAGGTCGAGTTCGTGTGCAGGGCTCATCAATGGTTCTTCGGCGAAATCCGTGCGCTATCGGGGGCTCAGACCTTGAAGCCGGAGACCGAGCCCTTGAGTTCGACTGCCAGGTCGGCCAGTTCGCCGATGGATACGGCGGTTTGCTGGGTTCCGGTGGTCGTGCGGTCGGTGATGGCGAGAATGTTCTTCATCTTCTCGGCCACCTGGGTTGCTGCCTTGGCCTGGACTTCGGTACTGACCGAGATGCGTTCGATCAGTTCGGCGGTTTCGGCGGACACGCGTTCGATCTCCGCCAGTTCCTGGCCGGCGGTTTCTGACAGGTGGGCGCCATCCACCACGTCGCGGGTGGCGTTTTCCATGGCCGCCACGGCATCGCCGGTGTCGGTCTGGATGGTCTTCACGATCGCGCCGATCTGCTTGGTGGCTTCGGCGGAGCGTTCGGCGAGGCGCTGCACTTCTTCGGCAACCACCGAGAAACCGCGTCCGGCTTCGCCGGCAGAGGCGGCCTGGATGGCGGCGTTGAGGGCGAGGACGTTGGTCTGCTCGGTAATGTCGGAAATCAGTTCCACGATTTCACCGATCTCCTGGGAGGATTCGCCGAGGCGCTTGATGCGCTTGGAGGTCTCCTGGATCTTCTCGCGGATGTCGTTCATGCCCTTGATGGTGTCTTCCACCGCGGTGGCACCCTTCTGGGCCGCCTGCAGGGAGCGCCGGGCGACCCGGGCGGACTGAAGGGCATCTTCCGATGCGGCACTCATGGAGCTCGCCATGTTCTGGGCGGTTTCACCGGCCAGGCGCAGTTCCTGGGCCTGGCGTTCGGTGGCGGCCAGCAGTTCGTCCGAGGTCTGCTGGGCGGACTCGGTGGCGGAGGTCACGCGGATGGCGGCGTCGTTGATGCGGCGTACCAGCACCGAGAGCTCTTCAATGGTGTAGTTCACCGAGTCGGCGATGGCGCCGGTGATGTCTTCCGTGACAGTGGCACGGACGGTGAGATCGCCGTCGGCCAGGTCGCCCATCTCGTTCATCAGCCGCAGAATGGCCTGCTGGGTGTTGTTGCGCTCGGCTTCGGCGGATTCCCGCAGGCGTTCGGCGGCCAGGCGGCGGCGGGCGATGTCGTCGTTATAGGTCTTGGCCATCAGGGCCAGGCTGGCCAGGGTGATCAGCGCACAGAGGATGATCGCCAGGCTGACCCAGGTGAAGAAGCCCGTGTAGCCGTGGGTGTACGCATCGGTCAGCGCCGAGGTCTTTTCGAGCAGCGGGCCGGAGTTCTGGAAGATGTGGCTGCCGGCCTGCTTGGCCTGCACCAGCAGCTGGATGTTGCCGAGGATCTCCATCACCGAGGCCAGGTTGTCCTTGCTGACCTTTTCCAGTTCGCTGAGTTTGGCCTTGGCATCGCTGCCGTCGGCGGTCATCTTCTGCAGCTGTTCGATGAGGTCGCGGAAGGTGTTGGTGTCCTTGCCGAGCAGGAAGGCGACTTCCGGGTCGATGGCGTTGGCGACCAGCAGCGCGTTGGCGTTCTTGGCGATGCGCTGGGTCAGCATCACCACCTGGTTGGCGGTGGCGATTTCGCGGGCCGATGCGCCGCCCTGCAGCTTGAGGGAGGCGACCTGCTCGGACAGCTCGAGCAGCTGAGGGTTCTTGGCGTTGATGGTGCCGACGGACTTGCCGAGGCTGGTGAGGTTCTTTTCCTGGCCGAGCAGAGCGGTGGCGTCCTTGTCGGTCTTCTGCCACAGCTCGGTCACTGCGGCGAGTTCGTCGCTGGCCGCGCTGGCGCCGCCCGGCACGCTGGCGCCGTTGACGTCACCGCCGTTGGTCACGGCTTCGAGGAGGGTGTTGAACTGCTCGCGGCCGTTCTTCAGTTCGATGAAGGCCTTGGGGTCGCCCTGCAGGGTCAGCTGGCTGGCCTTGGCGATCTGCTGGGACAGGGTGCGCATCTCGCCGGCCGCGGTGACGTAGGCCGTGCCGAAGTGGCTGACGCGGATCTGGTAGAGGACGAAGGCTCCGGTCAGCGCGGCGAAGACCAGGAAGGGAACGCGCAGGATGCGCAACTGCTCGGTGGATGATTTGCCGGCCAGGAAGGGAAGCGGTGCCTTGATTGCACCCTCTCCTGAATCAAGAATCGTATCCACATTGCCGGCGGCGGGCTTGCTGTTGCCCTTCGACAGTCCTGGTAGCTTGAATGCCATATTGTCCTCTTCAGCGGATCGAGCCCGCTGTATCTCCCGAAATGAATTTCACGAAAGCGCGGCGTCCAGAAAGCGCGAGTGATTGAGCAGTGCTGATACCTTGAGACGCGTCCAGGAGCTTCCCCGGCTGTCCTGCATGCGTTCGCCGATCCACGGCTGGTCTTCGTCGGCGGGGGTCGGAACCGGGATGAAGTCTTCGATGGAGCGCAGGCCCAGCGCACGCGTTACCAGCAGGGCGCTGTTGAGACCGTGGCGCACACCGACGAGCAGCAGGCGGGCGTGGCCCACCGGCGCGATGGGCGGCTCGCCATGAAAGGCGGCGAAGTCGACGACGCTGAACAGGTTGCCACGCACACTGGCCAGGCCGCGAAACCAGGGGTAGGTCAGCGGCACGGGGGCCAGTGGTGGCACGGCCAGGATCTCGCCGGCTTCGGTGAGGTCCACGAGCCAGTTGCGACCACCGGCCTGGACGGCCAGCAGGGCCGAGGCCCGGTTGTCGCGGGCTTCGGCCAGACGCCGGGCGAGCCCGGCCTGGAATTCATGGAGACTGATCCGTTTTGCCATGGGATGCTCAGTCGAGGGCGCGGATCTTGTCGAGCAGCGCGGCGTGATCGATGGGCTTGACCATGTAGTCGAGGGCGCCCTGGCGGAGGCCCCAGATCTTGTCGGTTTCCTGCCCCTTGCTGGTACACATGATCACCGGGATGCTGCGGGTGCTTTCGTCCCGGGAGATCGTGCGGGTCGCCTGGTAGCCGTTGGTGCCGGGCATCACGACGTCCATCAGGATCAGGTCGGGGTGCTCGCTCTTGCTCTTCAGAACCGCCTCGTCGCCGTTTTCGGCGGTCACTACCTGGTAGCCATTCTTCACCAGCACTTCCGACAGGGCCAGGCGCTCCGTCGGGGAGTCGTCTACAACAAGGATTTTCTTGATCGGCATGGATGCTTCTCTTGCGGTCAGTCGTTGGCGGAGGCCCGGCCGGCTTGCGTGTGATTGGCCACGGAGCGCAGCAGGCTTTCCTTGGTGAAGGGCTTGGTCAGATATTCGTCGGAGCCGGCCAGACGACCACGGGCGCGGTCGAACAAGCCATCCTTGGACGACAGCATGATCACCGGGGTGGTCTTGAGGCGCGGGTTCTTCTTGATCAGGGCACACGTCTGATAGCCGTCGAGGCGCGGCATCATGATGTCCACGAAGATCAGGTCGGGGGCGTGGTCGGCGATCTTGGACAGTGCGTCGAAACCGTCTTCGGCCAGCACGACCTGACAGCCGGCCTGGGCGAGAAAGATCTCCGCGCTGCGGCGAATGGTGTTGCTGTCGTCGATGACCATGACCTTGATGCCGCTGAGATTCACCGGGGACCTCCGGAAACGGTTCGGATGGCGTGATCGTTATACATGGTACTGGTCTGGGGAGCGGTCAGATGGGTCAGATGGCAACCATCTCGAAGTCTTCCTTGCGGGCGCCGCATTCGGGACAGGTCCAGTTCGGCGGGATGTCTTCCCAGCGGGTGCCGGGCGGAATGCCCTCGTCCGGGGAGCCGGTTGCTTCGTCGTAGATGTGGCCACAGATCAGACACATCCAGGTCTTGTAGGGAGGATTTGCCATTTGGGTGCGGCGCAGTGATTTCGGCTAGAATCGCTTGGATCGTGAATGGTAGCGCAGTCGCAGTTAAATTTGTGCGTCCTTGTCTTTCCGAATGACTATATCCCGTAACGATCCTGGTCCTCCCCTAGTCCTTGTTTTTGCGGCATCCGATCCGACCGGCGGGGCCGGCGTGCAAGCCGACATTATGACATTGTCAGGCATGGGCTGCCACCCGTTGACTGTCATTACCGCGCTGACCGTGCAGGATACTGCCGGGGTGGAGGAGGTGCTGGCGATCGACGCCGATTTCGTTGCCGAGCAGGCCCGCGCGGTGCTCGAGGACATGCCGGTGCAGGCCTTCAAGCTCGGCGTGCTGGGCAGCGTCGACAACATTGCGGCGATCGCCGAGATCATTTCCGACTATCCCCACGTGCCGGTCATCGTCGATCCGGTGGTGGCCTCCGGGCGGGGGGACGAGCTGGCTTCCGAGGCCATGCTGGCAGCCCTGCGCGAACTGATCCTGCCGCAGGCAACCGTCATTACGCCGAACACCATGGAGGCGCGTCGCCTGGCCGACCTGCATCGGGACGAGCACGACGAGCGGTCTCTGTATGACTGTGCCGTCCAGTTGCTGAGCTCGGGTTGCGAGCATGTGTTGATCACCGGTTCCCACGCGCACACGCCCCAGGTCATCAATACCCTCTACGGTCGCGGCGGCGTGATCCGCGCCGACACCTGGGAGCGCCTGCCGGGCAGCTACCACGGTTCCGGCTGTACGCTGGCGTCCGCGGTGGCGGCGGCACTGGCCCACGGCATGGACATGTCGGCGGCCGTCCATGAGGCCCAGAGTTTTACCTGGAAGACGCTGGCGGCGGCCTTCCGGCCCGGCATGGGGCAACACATTCCCGATCGTTTTTTCTGGTCCAGGCCCAGCCTGGTGGACGAGGGCTGAGACCATGCTCCGACGCGGACTTTATCTGGTCACTCCGGACTGGAGCGACACCGAGGCGCTGACCGCCGCCCTTGGCGCGGTGCTGCCAGCCCGGCCGGCGCTGGTCCAGTACCGCAACAAGAATGCCGATCCGGCCCTGAGGCGGGTGCAGGCTACCCGCTTGCTGGCCTTGTGCCGCCAGGCGGGAGTGCCGCTGGTGCTCAACGACGATCTGGCGCTGGCGCTGGAAATCGGCGCCGACGGTGTTCATCTGGGGCGCGACGACGGCGATCCGGCCGCCGCCCGGCGGGCCCTCGGCGCAGATCGTATCCTCGGCGTCAGCTGTTACGGCGAATGGCCTCGTGCCGTGGCCGGCGCGGCGGCCGGCGTCGACTATGTGGCCTTCGGGGCGATGTATCCGTCGTCCACCAAGCCCGCCGCGATACCTGCGCCCCTCGACATCCTGACCCGTGCCCGGCGTGAGCTAGGCCTGCCGGTGGCGGCCATCGGCGGCATCACCCTCGACAATGCACCGCCGCTGATCGAGGCCGGCGCCGACCTGCTGGCCGTCATCAGCGACGTATTTGCAGCCCCCGCTCCGGCCGCCCGTGCGGTCGCCTACGCCGGGCTGTTCGATTGACCAACAAGGAAACACCAGCATGAGCAGTCGTAACGAAGAACTCTTTGCCCGCGCCCAGCGCACCATCCCCGGCGGCGTCAATTCGCCGGTCCGGGCCTTCCGATCGGTGGGCGGCACCCCGCGCTTCCTGAAGAAGGCGCTCGGCTCCCGCGTGTGGGACGCGGACGGCAAGGAATATCTCGACTACGTCGGCTCCTGGGGCCCCGCCATTCTTGGCCATGCCGATCCGGTGGTGGTCGAGGCGGTACGTGCCGCGGCCCTCGAAGGCCTGTCCTTCGGTGCGCCGACCGAGCGCGAGATCGACATGGCCGAGCGCCTGTGCGAACTGCTGCCCAGCCTCGAGATGGTGCGCCTGGTGTCCAGCGGTACCGAGGCGACGATGAGTGCGATCCGCCTGGCCCGGGGTTTCACCGGCCGCGACGCGATCCTCAAGTTCGAGGGCTGTTACCACGGCCACGCCGACAGCCTGCTGGTAAAGGCCGGCTCCGGTCTGCTGACCTTCGGCAATCCGTCGTCGGCAGGTGTGCCGGAAGATTTCGCCAAGCACACCATCGTGCTCGACTACAACAACCCGGCCGAATTGGAGGATACCTTCAAGGCCCGCGGCGGCGAGATCGCCTGTGTGATCATCGAGCCGATCGCCGGCAACATGAACCTCGTCAAGCCGTCGGCTGAATTCATGCACTTGCTGCGCCGCCTGTGTACCGAGCATGGCACCGTGCTGATCTTCGATGAGGTGATGACCGGTTTTCGCGTCGGTCCGCGTGGCGTGCAAGGCCTGTTCGGCATCACGCCCGATCTGACCACCCTCGGCAAGGTGATCGGCGGCGGCATGCCGGTGGGGGCCTTCGGCGGCCGCCGCGACATCATGGAAAAGATCGCCCCGCTGGGCGGCGTGTACCAGGCCGGCACCCTGTCCGGCAGCCCGGTGGCGGTGGCAGCGGGTCTCGCCAGCCTGGAGCAGATCGCCAAGCCCGGTTTCTATGAAGTGCTCACCGCCCGTACCGAGCGCCTCGTGAAGGGCCTCAATGCGGCGGCAGCCAAACATGGCGTGACGTTCATCGCCGATTCCGTCGGCGGCATGTTCGGCCTGTATTTCGCCAAGGCCGTGCCGCAGAGCTACGCCGACGTGATGGCTTCCGACCGGGAGCGCTTCAACCGCTTCTTCCACGCGATGCTGGAGGCCGGCCATTACTTCGCGCCGTCGGCCTTCGAAGCCGGCTTCGTGTCGGCTGCGCATTCGGAAGCCGACATCGACAGCACCGTCGCCGCCGCCGAAGCCTGGTTTGCCGCCAACGCGGGCTGAACTTGAACGCCGGGGTGAGGCCCCGGTGAGACGGATGTGAAAAGGGGGCGAGTGAATCGCCCCCTTTTTTGTGTCTGTCCGCTTGCTCGCGCTACATCAGGAAGATCGTCGCCAGCCCGAGGAAGATGAAGAAGCCGCCGGAGTCGGTGACGGCGGTAATGATCACGCTGGAGCCGACCGCCGGGTCCTGCCCGAAGCGGTGGCGGATCATCGGTGCCATCACGCCGATGAAGGCGGCGACCAGCAGGTTCAGCGTCATCGCGGCGGTCATCACCAGGCCCAGCTTGCCGCTGCCGTAGAGCACCCAGGCCAGGATGCCGAGCAGGCCGCCCCACACGATGCCGTTGATCAGCGCAACACCCAGCTCCTTCTTGAGCAGGCGGCTCAGTGCGTCGTCCTGCACCTGGCCCATGGCAATGCCGCGGACGATCATCGTGATGGTCTGATTGCCGGAGTTGCCGCCGATGCCGGCCACGATGGGCATCAGGGCGGCCAGGGCCACCAGCTTTTCGATGGAGCCTTCGAAGGCACCGATCACTCGGCTGGCCACGAAGGCGGTGACCAGGTTGGCGGCCAGCCAGGACCAGCGGTTCTTCACCGAATCCCATACCGGCGCGAAGATGTCTTCGCCTTCCTTCAGGCCGCCCTGGCTGAGCAGTTCGCTCTCGGTTTCCTCGCGGATGAAGTCCACCACCGTGGCTACCGTCACCCGGCCGACCAGTTTGCGGTGGTAATCCACTACCGGCGCCGACACCAGGTCGTAGCGCTCGAAGGCCTGGGCGGCGGTCTCGGCCTCATCGGCTGGCTCGAGCGTCAGGGTGTCGGTGAGCATGATCTCGCTCACCTCGGTTTCCGGATCGTTGATCAGCAGCCGGTTGATGGGCAGCACGCCGCGCAGGTGTTCGTCCCGGTCCACCACGAAGAGCTGGTCGGTGTGGTCAGGCAGTTCGTCGAAGCGGCGCAGGTAGCGCAGCACCACTTCCAGTGTGACGTCCTCGCGCACGGTGACCATCTCGAAGTCCATCAGCGCGCCGACGGAGTCCTCCGGGTAAGACATCGCGGCGCGCAGCTGCTCGCGCTCCTCCGGGTCGAGGCCCTGGTAAACCGCCTCCATGACCTCGTGGGGCAGGTCGGGTGCCAGGTCGGCCAGTTCGTCGGCGTCGAGCTGTTCGGCGGCGGCGCGCAGGGACGCCGAGTCCATCGACTCGATGAGGGATTCCCGCACCGCGTCGGAGACTTCAAGCAGGATCTCGCCGTCCCGCTCGGCCTTGACCAGGTCCCAGACGAACAGGCGTTCGTCGAGCGGCAGGGCTTCGAGGATGTGGGCGACGTCGGCCGAGTGCAGGCTGTCGAGCTTGTGGGTCAGCTCATGGACGTGCTGCTTGTGGACCAGGCTTTCGACCAGGTCATGCTTGGGCATGTCCTGGCGATGGACGAGCTCTTCCACCAGCTTGTGGCGGGCAAGCAGGTGCTGGACCTCGCGCAGGTGGCTTTCGAGGTCGTCGTGTTGCTGCAGGTCGTCGGTTTCGGCCATGGTCGCAATTCCGTGCTGCCCTGCGTGCCGGGCGGCACGCAGGGGGCGGATTCTACGGGGTTTGCGGCGCTGCGGCGACGGCCATTTTCACGCTCGCGGAAGGGTTTTGGGTCAGGGCCAGGCGCGGGCTCCGAACATCATCCGTTTGGCGACGAAATGGCGGGCCGGCGGTAGCAGGTCGAGGGCGAACAGGCCGGCGCCACGGGCGTGCTTGAGCGGCCCGAACGACGTGCTGAACAGGCGTACCAGGGTGTCGGTGAAGCGGATCGTGCCGTTGCGGTCGAGTCGGCGGGCGTCGGCGTAGGCGGCCAGGGTTTCCGCTGCGCCCGGGTCACCGCCGGCGCGGATCAGGGTCTGGGCGCAGGCCCACACGTCGCGCAGGGCCAGGTTGTAGCCCTGGCCGGCGACTGGGTGGAGGGTCTGGGCAGCATTGCCCAGCCATACGGTACGGCGTCCGACAGGTTCCTGCCGGTAGCGCAGGAGCAGCGGATAGCGGGCCCGCGGGCCGATGGAGGCAAAGCGCAGGCGCTGGCCGAAGTGTTCCTGCAGGCGAGCAAGGTAGGTGTCGTCGTCGAGGGCGAGCAGCGCATCCGCGTCGGCCGGTGTGGCGGTGTGCACGATGGCGCAGTCGTGGCCGCAGGGCAGCACCGCCAGCGGGCCTTGCGGGGTGAAGCGTTCCCAGGCGCGGCCGTGGTGGGGCGTGGCTGGCGTGGCGACGCTGATTACCGCGTGCTGGCCGTAGTCCCGTTCGACGAGGGGGGCATCTTCGTCGCTGACGATGCTGCCTTCGGCGCAGGCGGCCAGGCGGGCGGACAGGTTGTGGCCGTCGGCGAGGCTGACCAGCACGTCATCGGCGCCGGGCACCAGGCGGCTGACCGTCGTGTACTCGCGCAGCGGGATGCCGGCCGCCATCAGCGCGTCGTCCAGCGCGGCGGCTAGATCGCCGGCGGCGACCACATAGCCGAGGGCCGGCTGGCCGTATTCCTCGGCCTGCAGCAGGCTGCGGCCGAGGCCGCCCTGGTGGGAGACGTGGATGCTCTCGATGGCGGTGGCCGGCAGGCGGTTCCACACGCCCAGCCGTTCGAGGGTCAGGCGGGTGCCATGGGACAGGGCCAGGATGCGCGGGTCGTCGCGCGCTGCGCCGCGGGCGCGGGCGCGGGCGTCCACCAGCAGCAGGTCGAGGCCGGCATCCTTCAGCGCGAGGGCCAGCGCCATGCCCACCGGGCCGGCGCCGACGATGATGAGGTCGTGCCGCTTCATCTCAGCCCTCGGCCATTACGGCTTCGATGTCGGCGACGCTCTTCGGCGTGGCGGCGGTGATGATCTCGCAGCCGGAGTCGGTGACCAGCGCGTCGTCCTCGATGCGGATGCCGATGTTCCAGAAGGCTTCCGGCACGCCGTCCGCCGGGCGGATGTAGCAGCCGGGCTCGACCGTGAGCATGTTGCCGGCGACCAGCGGGCGCCATTCGCCAGCCAGCTTGTATTCTCCGGCGTCGTGCACGTCGAGGCCGAGCCAGTGGCCGGTGCGGTGCATGTAGAACTGGCGGTAGCTGCCCGATTCGAGCACGCCGTCCAGCGTGCCGGTGAGCAGGCCGAGGTCGATGAAGCCCTGGGCGAGCACGCGGGTGGCCGCGTCGTGCGGGTCGTTCCAGCCGGCGCCGGGGCGGATCGCCTCGATGGCGGCGGCCTGGGAGGCCAGCACCAGTTCGTAGGCGGCCTTCTGCGGCCCGCTGAAGCGGCCGCTGACCGGGAAGCTGCGGGTGATGTCCGAGGCGTAGCCGTCGAGTTCGCAGCCGGCGTCGATCAGCAGCAGGTCGCCGTCCTTCAGCTGGCCGTCGTTTTCGACATAGTGAAGCACGCAGGCGTTGGCGCCGCCGGCGACGATGGAGCCGTAGGCCGGGGCCTGGCTGCCGTGGCGGCGGAACTCGTGCAGCAGTTCGGCTTCGACCTCGTACTCCCAGGCGCCGGGGCGGGTGGCGCGCATCGCGCGGCGATGCGCGCCAGCGGAAATCTCGGCAGCGCGGCGCATGGTGGCAATTTCGCTGGCGTCCTTAATCAGGCGCATCTCGTCGATCAGGCCGCGCACGTCGCGGATCTGGGCGGGGGCATGGCAGCCGGTGCGAGCCTGGGCGCGCACGCGGTTGAGGGCGTCGGCGATGCGGCTGTCCCAGGCCGGCTCGTAGCCGACCGAATGGAAGATCGCCGGCTGGTTGGCGAACAGCGTGGCGAGCTGCTCGTCCAGTTCGGCGACGGGGTGGGCTTCGTCGAAACCGAAAGTCTCTTGCGCCGCCTCGGGGCCGAAGCGGTAGCCGTCCCAGATCTCCCTTTCCATGTCCTTGGTGCGGCAGAACAGGATGCTGCGCGGGGTGTCCCCGGCCACCAGCACCAGCACTGCCTCCGGCTCGCGGAAGCCGGTGAGGTAGTAGAAGTAGCTGTCGAAACGGTAGCCGTAGTGGGTGTCGCGGTTGCGCACGCGTTCCGGCGCAGTGGGAATGACGGCGACGCCGCCGCCGGCGGCCTGCATGGTCTGCAGCAGGCGGGCGCGGCGGGCCTGGAAGGGGGAAATGTCGAGGGGCATGGCGATGTCCGGTGGCTGGATTCTGGATGGACCGTGAGGTGGCCGCTTTGTTGCGAGCTTACGGGAATCCCGTCAGGGCGTGCAGGGACGGGCCTCGCGCAGGTGGGTGTCGCGCAGGTAAGTGTCTAGCTCGCGCAGGCGTTCAGGCGTGCCCACGTCCACCCAGTCGCCGATCAGGCGGCTGCCGGCTACGTGCCTGCCGGCCATTGCAGCGCGCAGCAGCGGAGCCAGCTTGGCGGGGCGGCTGCCATCCACGCCGATGAACAGGGCCGGGTGATAGGCGCCGAGGCCGGAGAAGGTCAGGCGTTCGTCGCCGTCGTCGTGGACCAGGCCGTCCGGGCACAGGGCAAAGTCACCTTGTGGGTGGTGGAGCGGATTGGCGACCAGCAGCAGGTGGGCCTGGGTGCCACCGGGGCTCAGGGTGTCGGCGGCGCGGCGCAGGCCGGCTAGGTCGGCGTCGCAGAAGACGTCGCCATTTACCGCCAGGAAGGGCTCGTTGCCGAGTAGCGGCAGCGCGCGGGTGATGCCGCCGGCGGTTTCCAGCGCGCTTTCTTCCGCCGAGTAACGGATGTGCACGCCGAAGCGCGATCCGTCGCCGAGGGCGTCCTCGATCATCCGGCCCAGGTGGGCGTGGTTGATCACCAAATCAAAGATGCCCGCCGCGGCCAGGCGCTCGATGTGCCACACGATCAGCGGCTTGCCGCCCACTTCCAGCAGGGGCTTGGGGCAACTGTCGGTAAGCGGGCGCATGCGTTCGCCGCGGCCGGCAGCGAGGATCATCGCTTTCATCGTCGTGGGCTCAGAACGAATAGCCGACTTCGGTGACGGTCGGGTCGGTCTGTTCCAGGATGCGCAGCAGCGGCTTGAGTTCGCCGTAGCGTTCGCAGGTTTTGCGCAGGTAGTGCAGAACCAGCGGCATGTCCTTCAGGTAGCCGTCCTTGCCGTCCCGGTGATACAGGCGGGCGAAGATGCCGAGCACCTTGATGTGGCGCTGCACGCCCATGTATTCGTAATCGCGGTGGAAATCGGCGAAGTCCTCGCGCACCGGCAGGCCGAGGCTGCGGGCGGTTTCCCAGTAGCGCGCCAGCAGGTCGAGGGTGAAGTCCTCGTCCCAGTGGACGTAGGCATCCTTTAGCAGGGAGACCAGGTCGTAGGTCAGCGGGCCATAGACGGCGTCCTGGAAGTCGAGCACGCCGGGGTTGGGCGTGGACTGCATCAGGTTGCGGCTGTGGTAGTCGCGATGGACGTAGACCTTGGGCTCGGACAGGTTCACGTCGAGGACGCGGTCGAAGACCTCGTAGAGCTGCTGGGCCTGCTTGTCGGTGAGAGTGAGGCCCTTGTGGCGCGACACGTACCACACCGGGAACAGTTCCATTTCCCGCAGCAGCAGCTCGCGGTTGTACTCGGGCAGCACGCCGGGCTTGCTGGAGAGCTGAATGCTCATCAGCGCGCCGAGGGCTTCCGCGTACAGGTTGTGGGCGTTGTCCTTGGTCAGCGCCTGCAGGTAGGTGGTGCTGCCCAGGTCGGACAGCAGCAGGAAGCCCTGTTCGAGGTTCTGCTTGATGATCTGCGGCACATGCACGCCGGCGGCGCCGAGCAGCTCGGCAACCTTGATGTAGGGGCGGCAGTCCTCGTGGCTGGGAGGCGCATCCATGACGATCAGCGATACCGGATCGTCGGCGAAGGTCAGCCGGAAATAGCGCCGGAAGCTGGCGTCGGCGCTGGCCGGGGCGAGTTCGAAGGCGCGGCCGGGAAATTCGGCGGCGATCCAGGTCTGGAGTTGTTGGCGTCGTTCCACGGGAGTCGAAGAAGTGTTCGTGTAAAATCCGGCAGTTTATCAAACCATGCGGTCGGCTCGCCGGCTGGTTCCTGTCCCCGGATGAAACCACGTACGCAGTTGCGCTTCCTGTCCATCGCCCTTTTCGCCCTGTGGGGGCGGGCCGGCGCCGAGGATCTTCCGCCCTTCGTGGTGGCACCGTCGTTGCTCGGCAAGCCGGCTGCGGTTCGCCCCGTGACTGCGCCGCAAGCCGCGGTGCCTGCTGCGGCAGCACCGTCCAGGCCGGCGACCGCCTCCCCGGCTGCCGCGGCAGCACCCGCCAGGAAAGCGGCCATGCCGCCTGCCAGCGGGCGCAAGGGCACCACCATCCAGCCTGTCCCCGCGTCTGCGGGCCCGGCCCTGCCGCTGCATACGACGGTGATCGACGGTGATCGGGTGCGCGGTCGCCAGGACCTGGACGCAGTGGCCGAAGGTTCGGCCGTGCTGACCCGTGACAACACCCGGGTCGAAGCCGACAGGCTGCAGTACTTCGAACTGACCGACGAGGTCGAAGCCACCGGCAACGTTCGTGTGATCCGCGGCCAGGACGAGATGACCGGCCCCCACGCGCGCATGAAAGTGCAGGAGCAGGTCGGCACTTTCGATTCGCCGAATTACTCGATCAGCCGCCCGCCGCGCGGGCCGCGTCCCGGCGACGCCCCGCTGCTGCCCGGCCAGGCCGTGCCGATGAGCCAGCAGCCGCTCACCGGCCATGGCTCTGCCGACTCCCTGCAGCTGGAGGGGGAGAACCAGTTCCGCTTCTTCAACGCCACCTGGACCAGCTGCAAGCCCGACCGCCCTGACTGGTACGTGAAGGCCAAGGAGCTCGAGCTCGACTACGATCGCAGTGTGGGCGAGGCGCATAACGGAACGCTGATTTTCAAGGGCGTGCCGCTGGCCTACATGCCGTGGGCCGATTTCCCGCTCGGCGACAGCCGCAAGTCCGGCCTGTTGTCGCCGACCTTCGGGACGTCCAACAAGGTTGGCTTCGATCTCACCATTCCGTATTACTTCAACCTGGCGCCCAACTACGACGACACGCTGACCACGCGCTACATGGGGCGGCGGGGTCTGCAGCTGCGCAACGAGGCACGCTACATCACGCCGACCTACCGGGGCATGAACTACTTCGAGTGGATGCCCAACGACGAGGTGGAAGGGCGTAGCCGGATGGCCGGCCAGATCCGCCACAATCAGGTTTTCGGCAACGGTTGGGCGAGCGCCATCGATTTTTCCGGTGTTTCCGATCCACGCTACTTCATCGACCTGAGTTCGCGGCTGGCGCTGACCTCCCAGGTCAACCTGTTGCGCCAGGGGATGGTCAGCTATTCGGGCGGCGGCTGGTGGAATGCCACGGGTCTGTTGCAGGCCTACCAGACGCTGCAGGATCCGAATGGTGCGCCGGTGGCCGTGCCGTACAAACGCCTGCCGCAGCTGACGCTCACCGCCAACCGGCCGGAGCTGCCGGGCGGCACGACTTTCCTGCTCAACAGCGAATACGTGGCTTTCAGCCACCCGACCCTCGACGAGGGACGGCGGATGACGCTCTATCCGCAGCTGTCCCTGCCGATCCAGACGTCAGCTTTTTACGTGACGCCGAAGGTCGGCGTGCACATGACGCGCTATGACGTGGATCGCCGCACGACCGTCGGTGAGAACTCCCTGACCCGCTCGGTTCCCATCGTTTCCGTGGACAGCGGCGTGACCTTCGAGCGGGAAACCAGTTTTTCCGGCCGTGATTACGTGCAGACCCTCGAGCCGCGGGTGTATTACCTCTACGTGCCGTATCGCGACCAGTCGATGATCCCGAACTTCGATTCGGGTTCCTACGACTTCAATTTCGCGCAGCTCTTCGCCGAGAACATTTTCACCGGCGGCGACCGTATCGCCAACGCCAATCAGGTGACGACCGCCGTCCAGTCCCGTCTGATCGATCCGGAAAGCGGTTCAGAAACCGTGCGGGCCTTGCTGGGGCAGCGTTTTTACATGGACGATCAGCGTGTGGTGCTGCCCGGTGGCACGCCGCGTACCGGCAAGCGCGCCGATCTGCTGGGCGCCGTCGGCATCAACCTGGCCCCCAAGACCCAGCTCGATACCACCTGGCAGTACAACCCGCGGGACAACTGGACCGAGAGATTCAATTTCGGCCTGCGTTTCCAGCCCAGCTACGCCCACGCCGTCAGTGTCAACTGGCGCTATCGTCGCAACTATTCCACCGATCCGGTCAACCCGGACGGCTTCCGTGACCTGGACATCACCGGCCAGTGGCCCCTGTGGGGCAATTGGTATGGCGTGGCCCGCTACAATCGCAACCTGCGCGACCACCGTCTCAACCAGGGTATCGCCGGCCTCGAATACAACGCCGGCTGCTGGGTGTTCCGCGGCGTCGTGCAGCAGATCACCACCAGTGTGAACGACGTGACCCGCGCCTTCTTCTTCCAGCTCGATTTCAATGGCGCCGGCAGCCTCGGCTCCAGCCCGATCAACGTGCTCCGCCGTAGCATCCCCGGATATGGGAAGATCAACGACGGTTCCAACCCCTTCTACAGTGAAGACGACTTCTGAAAGATCGTCCCGCCCCCATGAAACTGATCGTCTCCCTGCTTGCCGCCTACCTGGTCACCCAGTCCGCTTTCGCCGCCAATGGGCCGGTGGAGGTGGACCGCATCGTGGCCGTCGTGAATAGTGAAGTCATCACCCTCTCCGACCTGCGCCAGCGGGTCGACCAGGTTACCCGCCAGCTCTCCCGCCAGGGCACGGCATTGCCGCCCGCCGACGTGCTCCAGAAGCAGGTGCTCGAACGCCAGATCATGGAGCGGCTGCAGATCCAGCTCGCCAACGAGACCTCCCTGCGGGTGGACGATGTGACCCTCGACCGGGCCATCGGCCGCATCGCCGACAACAACAAGCTGTCGATGACCGATTTCCGCAAGGCCCTCGAGAAGGACGGTGTGTCCTGGGACCGCTTCCGCGAGGAGATCCGTAACGAGATCCTGATCAGCCGCGTGCGCGAGCGCGAGGTGGAAAGCCGCATCGTGATCTCCGATGCGGAGGTGAGCAATTTCCTGATTCACCCGGAGAACGTGGTCGGCCAGCAGGAATTCAATCTGGCCCATATCCTGATCCGTACGCCGGAAGGCGCCACGCCGGAGCAACTGGCGCGCGTACGGGCCCGTGCCGAGGACGTGGCGGCCCGCATCGCCCGTGGCGAAGCTTTCGACAAGCTGGCGGCGAGCTTCTCAGATGCGCCGGATGCCCTGACCGGCGGTAACCTGGGCTGGCGGAGCGCCGAACGGCTGCCGAGCCTGTTTGCCGAAGCGGTGACCAACCTCAAGCCGGGCGAGACGACGCGTATCCTGCGCAGTGCCGCGGGTTTCCACATCGTACGGGTGGTGGACCGCCGGGGCGGCAGTGAAGCCGCGGCGCCGACCCAGGTGCAGCAGACCCATGCACGCCACATCCTCGTCAAGACCAGCGAGGTGGTGTCCGACGCGGAAGCCCGCCGTCGCCTCGCCGATCTGCGCGAGCGGGTGGTGCAGGGTGGGGCCAGTTTCGCCGATCTGGCCAAGGTCCATTCCGCCGACCTGTCTGCCTCCAAGGGCGGCGACCTGGGCTGGATCTACCCCGGTGACACGGTGCCGGAGTTCGAGCAGGCGATGGATGCCCTCAAGCCGGGCGAGATCAGCCAGCCGGTCCAGTCCCCCTTCGGCTGGCACCTGATCCAGGTGGAAGAGCGCCGCACCCAGGATGTCTCCGAGGACCGCAAGCGTGCCGCCGCCCGCAATGCGCTGCGCGAGCGCAAGATGGACGAGGCTTACCAGGATTGGCTGCGCCAACTGCGTGACCGGGCCTACGTGGAATACCGCACGGAAGACAAATAAACCGGGAACGTGCGCGTCGGATGGCAGTCCGACGCGCGTATAGTTTTCTCTCCAGCCCCCTCGTGGGGCTTTTCCCATTTTTCTCTTCTCAGATGTCCTCTCAGCTTCCCGTCCTTGCCATCACCAGCGGCGAGCCCGCCGGGATCGGTCCCGACCTGTGCGCGGCCCTGCCGCGCCGTGAATGGCCTGCCCGCCTCGTCGTACTGGGCGACCGTGAAATGATCGCGGCCCGCATCCATGCCGTCGAGCCGTCCCTCGACATCATCGACTATCACCCCGGTGGCGCGTCCCGCGCCGGTGCGCTGGAAGTGCTCCATGTGCCGCTGGCCATGCCGGCCAGCCCCGGCCGCCTCGATGCAGTCAATGCCCGCTACGTGCTGGCAGTGCTCGATCGGGCGATCGCCGGCTGCAAGTCCGGCGAGTTCGCCGGTATGGTCACTGCGCCGGTGCACAAGGGCATCATCTGCGAAGCCGGCGTGCCCTTTTCTGGCCACACCGAGTACCTGGCCGAAGCCACCGCCACGCCGCTGGTGGTGATGATGCTGGTCGGCGGCGGCCTGCGCGTGGCGCTGGCGACGACCCATCTGCCACTGAAGGACGTGCCGGCGGCGATCACCCGTGCGCTGCTCACCGATACCCTGCGCATCCTGCACAAGGACTTGCGTGAGCGTTTCGGCCTGGCGTCGCCGCGCATCCTGGTGGCCGGCCTCAATCCCCATGCGGGCGAGGGCGGCCACATGGGGATGGAAGAGATCGAGGTCATCACGCCGGTACTGGACGCCCTGCGCGCCGAAGGCATGCAGCTCGTCGGCCCGCTGCCGGCCGACACCCTGTTCGTGCCGCATACGCTGGAGCAGGGCGACGCGGTGCTCGCCATGTACCACGACCAGGGCCTGCCGGTGCTCAAGCACGCCAGCTTCGGCGGTGGCGTCAACGTGACCCTCGGCCTGCCGATCATCCGTACTTCCGTCGATCACGGCACCGCGCTGGACCTGGCGGGTACTGGCCGTGCCGAGCCGGGCAGCTTGTTCGCCGCTGTCGAGCTGGCCATCCAGATGGCCAAGGGGCGGAGCCAGGCATGAACACCCGTCGACGTCTGTTGCTCGGCGCCGCCTCCGCGCTGGGCCTGGCCGCCTGTGGCGGCCTGCCGCAGAAATCCGCCGAGACGCCTGCGCGCCCCTTGGCGGCACGCAAACCGAAGGTTGCGCTGGCCCTCGGCGGCGGCGCGGCGCGCGGCTTCGCGCACATCGGGGTGATCAAGGCCCTGGAAACCAGTGGCATCGTGCCGGACTTCGTGGTCGGCACCAGCGCCGGATCGGTGGTCGGTGCACTCTATGCGGCGGGGCATGGCCCGTTCGAGCTGCAGCGCCTGGCGATCCAGCTCGACGAATCGGCGATCACCGACTGGAGCTTGTTCGACCGGGGCGTGATCAAGGGCGAAGCCCTCGAGCGCTTCATCAACACCCATGTCGGCAACAAGCCCATCGAAGGACTCAAGCGGCGCTTCGCGGCGGTGGCCACTGATCTGCAGAGTGGCGAGCCGATCGTCTTCCAGCGCGGCAACACCGGTACCGCGGTGCGTGCGTCGGCATCCATCCCGGGCGTCTTCCCGCCGGTGGCGGTGAGCGGTCGCGAGTACGTGGACGGTGGCCTGGTGGCGCCGATCCCGGTGCGCGAGGCACGCAGCCTGGGAGCCGACATCGTCATCGCGGTGGACATCTCCGGCCGCCAGAGCGGCAAGAAGAATCAGGGCACCGCGGACGTCCTGCTCGACACCATCTCCATCATGGGTGGCGCCCTCGGCAAGGTCGAACTGGCTGGCGCCGACGTGATCATCCGTCCTGAACTGCGTGGCGTGCCGGCCACCAACTTCCAGCAGCGCCACGAGGCGATCCTGGCCGGTGAGCAGGCCGGCTTCTCGGCGGTAGCCCGCATCAAGGACGCGCTGGCCGCGTGGGAAAGGAAGAACGGATGAGCGAGCCACACCTCGCGCGCAAGCGCTTTGGACAGAATTTCCTGTCCGACCCCAACATCATCCGCAAGATCATCGAGGCGATCCGCCCGGTGGAGGGCGACCGCATGGTCGAGATCGGCCCCGGCCTGGGGGCGATGACAGAGCCGCTGATGGACTGTCTCGGTCACCTGCACGTGGTGGAAATCGACCGCGACCTGATCGCCCGCCTGAAGACGGCTCACCCGCCTGAGCGCCTGACGATTCACGAGGGCGACGCCCTCAAGTTCGATTTCGGTAGCCTGGTGGCCGATGGCGCGCCACTGCGGGTGGTCGGCAACCTGCCCTACAACATCTCCACGCCGATCCTGTTCCACCTGGCCGAGTTCGCCGACAGGGTGAAGGACATGACCTTCATGCTGCAGAAGGAGGTGGTGATGCGCATGGTCGGCGAGCCGGGCACTGAGGAGTACGGGCGTCTGTCGGTGATGCTGCAGTACCGCTTCAACATGAGGCGTATGTTCGACGTGCCGCCGGGGGCCTTCCGTCCGGCGCCGAAGGTGATGTCGAGCATCGTGCGCATGGTGCCGCGGCCGGCGGCGGAGTGCACGGCGGCCGACTATGCGCTGCTCGGCAAGATCGTCACCGCGGCCTTCGGCCAGCGCCGCAAGACCTTACGCAACACGCTGCGGGATTACCTCGGCGAGGACGACTACACGGCGCTCGGCATCGATCCCGGCCTGCGTGGTGAGAAGCTCGGTGTGGATGAGTTCGTGCGCATCGCCAATCATGTGACGGCCCGGGGGCCGCTGGCCTGAAAACAGTGGGCCGATCTGTGTGGGGGCGAATGAGTTCGCCCCCACGGGAGGCCGCCCGAGGGCAGTGCTTCAGTCCTTTTTCAGGGGACAGGTGCTGATGCCCAGCAGCGGGTAGGCCGGGCAGAAGCCGAACAGGCCGGTGGCCAGCGGCACGGCGCCGATCCACGCCCAGGCCGGGCCGCCCAGCGCGGCCCAGGCGAGCAGCGCAACGCCGCCGCCGATACGCAACACCCGGTCGATTCCACCTACATTGGTTTTCATGATCGCCTCCTTGGCTTTGAGTCAGGTGGGCGTATTGGAGCAGCCGGGGGCCAGGGGCGTCTGTAACCTTGGTTACACAGCCTTTGCGGCCTACACCCCGGCCACCCGGCGCAGGCCGGCTGGGTCGAGGATGGCCACCTGCTCCCGCGCCAGCGCCACCAGCCCTTGTTCGGCAAAACCCTTCAGCAAGCGGCTGACGATTTCCCGCACGCTGCCGAGTTCGTCGGCCAGTTGCTGGTGGGTGACATGCAGGCGCGGACCCTTGCCGAGCAGCAGCGCGGCGAGGCGCTGGTCGAGCTTGCGGAAGGCGACCTCCTCGATCAGCTGCATCAGGTCGGCGATGCGCTCGGAGAACAGCTGGAAGACGAAATCCCGGAAGGCCGGCTCGTCGAGCAGGGCCTGGAAATCGGCATTCGGCAGGAGCAGCAGGCGGGTTTCCACCTCCGCGATGCCGCGGGCGTTGTAGGGCGCCCGGCCGAGCAGGCAGGCCGACGAGATGATGCAGGTTTCGCCCGGCGTGACCCGGTACAGGGGGAGTTCCCGCCCGTTGGGGGCGGCCTTGACGACCCGCAGGCCGCCGGAAAGCACGAAGGGGAAGCCGTGGCAGGCCTGCAGTTCGTCAAAAACGGTGGCCCCGGCCGGCATGCTGATGACCTGGGCACGCGCCTGCAGGCGCTGGCGGGCGGCGGCGGGCAGCGCCGCGAGCACCGGATAGAGCGTCGCCAGGGTGCCGTCGGGAGCGTCCGTCATGCCAGTTCGACGACCACCGGCGCGTGGTCGGACGGGCGTTCCAGCTTGCGCGGCGCCTTGTCGGTGAAGCAGGCGGTGCATTTGTCCACCAGCGGCTGAGACACCAGCAGGTGGTCGATGCGCAGACCGACGTTGCGGCGGAAGGCCATCATCCGATAGTCCCACCAGGAGAAGCTCTTCTCGGGCTGCTCGAAGAGCCGGAAGGCGTCGGTGAGGCCGATGTCCAGCAGGGCCTTGAAGGCGTTCCGCTCCGGCACCGACACATGGATCTCGTCCTTCCAGTCCGGGTGGGCGTCCCGGTCTTCCGGCGCGATGTTGTAGTCGCCGCCGAGCACCAGCTGCGGCGTGCTCTCCAGCTCGGTTTTCAGCCAGGCGGTCAGCGCCTCCAGCCAGGCCAGCTTGTAGACGAACTTGTCGGAGCCGACGGCCTGCCCGTTCGGGAAGTAGCCGCAGACGATACGGACCCCGTCCAAGGTGCCGGCGATGATGCGCTTCTGCTCGTCGGCGAAACCGGGGATATCCAGCGTGACGTTCTCCAGCGGCTTGCGCGTGAGGATGGCCACGCCGTTGTAGGTCTTCTGGCCGTTGAAGACGGCCTGGTAGCCGGCGGCCTCGATGTCGGCCAGCGGAAAGGCCTTGTTCTCACACTTGAGCTCCTGCAGGCACAGGGCATCGGGCTGGTTGGCGGCCAGCCAGTCGACGACGTGGGGCAGGCGGACCTTGAGGGAGTTGACGTTCCAGGTAGCGATCTTCATGGGGGCTTGAAATCCAGTATTGGCGCGGGTTTGTCTTTTTGTGTGTGCTGCTGGCTACACACCGCTAGTGGGCTTACCGTGATTGTGCCAGTGACGGTAGCGTTGCCGCTTGCTGATCGACGCGACGGGGGAGGGAGCCTGGGCTTCGGCTATCGTTGAGCTGCACAAGCGCGCTTCACGCTTGCGACGGAGATTTGAAAGTGTTCTGCGGTTGCCTTGATGCTGGCCGAGTTGCCGGCACGCCACGCGACCACCTCGGCATCATTTACCGTTTTCTTGCGCCCCAGGTGCTTGCCTTCCGCCCGTGCCCGTTCCAACCCGGCGAGCTGGCGAGCCTTCAGGTTCTCACGCTCGAGTTCCGCCACTGCTGCCAGCATCGTCAGCATAAGTTTCCCAGCAGGGGTCGCCAGGTCGAAGCCCTCACGCATTGAGATGACCGAGGCGCCGGTCTCTTTCAAGGCTTCGACGGTGTTCAGCACATCCAGGGTGTTACGGCCGAGGCGATCGATTGCAGCGACCACCACAATGTCACCGTCCCGCACATAGCCGAGGAGGGCGGACAGACCGGCCCGCTGAGTCGCCGCCACGGAGCCCGACACTCCATCGTCGGAAAACCACTTATCGACCTTATAACGTTCTGAAATCGTGCGGCGCTGGTTCTCGCAGGTCTGGTCGTCGGTGGAGACGCGGGTATAGGCAACGATGGCGGACATGGCGGGCCTCTATGTGGCTCAAAATCTATAGCTCACATAATAGGCTGGCTCAAAATAGAAAAGCAACGTATTTGAGCTGTCTGTCTCGGGGCTGTTTCGGGATGGCTCAAAAGGTATGCCTTTTGAGCTGGGGCGAAAGTTCACACCGGGCCCGGAAAGCACAACGCCGGGACATGCCCGGCGTTCGTTGGTGCTGGAGAGTAGGGACGGACTATTCGTCGTCCTGAGGTGAGGGGGCCGCAGGTTTGGCCGATGGCCTCTTGAGAAATCCCGTAATCACAGCAGCCACCGTTGATACGGCTACCGCAATTGCCACGTGTTCATGGCCGGAGAGGGCCAGGATAAGAACGAAAGCAAGAGACCTCCATACCAGCCGTTCGGCTGTCTTGCGGTTCTCTCGCACGTCTTCAATGCTTGCCTCCAGGGCGCGTTTCTCCGACTCCCGCACATGCAGGCCATTGGCCTGAAACTCGTCACGGATGATCTGAGCTGTCCCTGGCAACGCCGAGTCATACTCTTTGAACTGCTTCGGGGATGGCATCGGCCCCGAGTGCTATTCATGGTTGATGATCGAGATCGAGATCGCGACGCGGCGAGCTTCAGCCTCTACACGTTCGAGCAGTTCTGGCTCGATGCTGGGAGTGGATTGCTCCTTAGAAACGACTTCCGCCCCATTCGGGGCGGAGTCAGTGGCAGGCTCAAGCGGGGCTTGCGAGTTTTCGTTTGACATCCGGAAGTCGCTTTTCAACGGATTCTAGGGCTTGAACCATCTGCCGGCCTGTTCGTTCCCAAGCCTTGGTTGCGATCTCGGACGGGCGGTGCGAAATGAGCGCCTGATAGTCTGCCGAGGGCTGCACGCCATAGACGTCAGGAAGGCGCATGATTACGCCATTCACGCGACTGACGAACTTGATTTTCATAGCACCTCCTTTCTACGCACGGATAGTAACGGCCGATTAACGCGTTTGACAACCGGCATCGGCAAACGTGCGTGATGTTTGGGGGAGGGCCATGAGGCCGCTTGATCCTGGTTCTAGCCAGCGGTGCCGTGGGCACTGGATTGTGATTCCAGGTGTCACGGGTGCCCGGAACGGGAATCGAACCCGTAAGCCAGGCACCGGGGGAATCGAACCCCCGTCTGGCAACATCTACCTCCCTTGCACCCCATGCACGTGCGCGACCACCCTCCAGGCAGCAAAAACGCCGGGGCATGCCCGGCGCGGATGCGCGCTGTTCAGCCCTGATGGCCGGTGTACCAGGCCTGGATGGATTCCTCGGTGGCGCCGTAGGCAAACGCGTCGGAGGCTTCGATGCCGGCGTCCTGCAGGCGCTTCTTCGGGCCGTCGCCGACTTTGGCGACGAGCAGGCCGGTGCAGTCGGCGAGGGCGCGGATGATGACCTCGCGCTTGTCCTCGTCGCCGAAGCCGCCTTGGCAATAGTGTTCGACAACGCGCTTTTCGACGAAGCGGATGCCGTTTTTGTCGACTTCGTACACATGGAAGTCGTCGGCGTGGCCGAAGTGCAGGTCCACCTGGCCGTGGCCCTTGGTGGCGACAGCGACCTTGAGAGTGGCGGGATAGGCGGAAGTGTCGGTCATGGATGCCTCGCTGGATGTCGGTAAGTGCCCCGCGGGGGGGGGGGCGGCTACCGGCCAATCAAGCGAGGTCCATGCCAGTCGGGGCGTGCCGACCTGGAGGGGCCGCGTTGTGGCGATGCCCTTTAGTGGAAGATGTACCGGTAACCCAGGCCGATGATGCCGATCTGCTTGCGGTCGTACTCCACGCCCGGGTTGCTGCCGGAGTCGGGGCCCGGCAGGCTGAGGAGGGTGTACTGGATGAAGGCCTTGTGCGGGGCGGCCAAGTCGTACTCGAGACCGGCGCGCAGCTGGTAGGTCAGGCCGTTGCCCGATGCCGCCGGAAAGCAGTGGCAGCCGGAGCTGAAGCCTGCGCCGGGCAGTTTCGTCTTGCCGAAGCCGATCCCCGCGCCGAGATAGCCCGAGATACTTTCGCTCAGGCTTTCCGTGCGGTAGGCATTCAGGGTGAGCGCATCGTAGTGGCCGGAGCCCCCCACGGCCTGGGTCTGGGAGCCCAGGTTGATGGCCTGCAGATCGAAGCTGCCGTGCTGGTACTCGATCTCATAGCGGGCGTGCTCGGTCTGGCGGCCGAGGATGAGGCCGCCCTGGGTGCCCTGATCCAGGTTCACTTTTCCGGGCAGGGTGACGCCGGCCCCCAGCGATACGTCTGCATTCCAGTTGTTGAGGTTGTTGCGTCCGCCCTGTAGGCCCAGATAGTAGTGGGGGCTGCTTTCGTCCGCCGACGCGGCACTCCAGGCGAGTGCCATGCCCAGTGCCAGGGCACAAGTGCGTGCAGTTGGTTTGAGGCGTTTTTTCATCTTGGTTCTACTCAATTCCGATGTCCGATCAGGCAAGAAAGTGGGTGCCGAAAGCAGCATTCAGGTCGGCGGCGGTGGCGCTCGTGCCATGGGCGACAACTGTGCCCACCAGGCTGACCTGCGTCAGGTACTGTTGTTCGACGGTTTCTATGAATTGGGCGTCGCTCGTCGATGTATAGCTGCCGGCCAGGGATTTCACCAGGTTCTGGATGGTCGAGTCATTCCGGTTGGCAACGAGATAGGCTTCCGCGTCGAAGGTGAAGGCACTGGTGGCGGTGGTGTTGAACACGGCGCCGCGATCGAGGTAGCCCTTGGCGGCCAGGCCGAGGGATGTCGCTTCGGCCTGGGTGACCAGCTGGGTCAGGCCCTGGCCGTTCAGGTAAAGGTGGAAGTCCTCCCCCGGGCCCTTGCCGGCGGACGCGGCAGAGAAGCCCGCGAGGGCCTTGATCTGCTCGTAGCAGGCGTAGGGCATCGGCCCGCCATCGACGGCAAAGTACCAGTCGGTGGTGAAGGGGTTGTAGTTGGCGAGTTGATGGATGCCGCCCTGCGCGCTGTCCAGGCTGTCGAAGCGCACGCCCTCGAAGACGTTGGCGGTGCCTTTGGACATGCTGGCGGCTTCGGCGGCGCTGGTCGTGTAGAAGCGGTCGCCGCTGGCCAGCCGGATGCTATAGACCGGCGTGCTGGTCGGCGGACTGGCGACGTAGGCGAGCAGGCCCGGATCGACGATCACGCCGTTGATGGTGCCGTCTTCATCGCCGGTGCCACCATCGGTGAGGGTGATCACGAGCCGGTGCACCTTGCCGTCGCCGACCGTATCCACGAAGGCGGCGCCATCCTGGGAGCCGTCCAGCGCGGCGGGATTGGCGAAGTTGATCCAGGTGCCGGTCACGGCGTTGTACTTCATGTACGCATTGGCCGTGACCCCGGTGGGCAGGTCGATGACGACCTGAGTTTGCAGTCCCGGACGGTTCGGTGCGACGTCTGTCAGGGCGCTGCCGCTCTGGGCCGTGACCGAGAAGTTGAACATGGCCGAGGCGGCCACGGTGTTGGTGGGCAAGGCGGCCGGGATGGCGCTGATGGACAGGTCGAGCAACTGGGCTCCCGCGTCGAGCCGGACCGGGCTGCCGGCGTCCGAGGCGTTCACCGTGCCTGCAATGATCGCCCCGAAAGACGTGGCAGGTGCATTCACTCCGGCCTGGAAGTCGGCCAGCGACAGCAGCGGCAACTGGGCGACGTTGTTCTGTTGCCAATCGGGCGTACCGTCCTGGTTGTAGTCGCCGTTGTTGGCGGCGAGCTCCACCGAGGGCTTGATGCCGTCCCGGTCGGTGACGATGGTGACCGTGACCGGTGCCGTCACGACGATCTGGCCCGTGGCATCCAGGATCTGGGCCTGGAAGGTGTACTGCCCGTCATCGAGCTGGCCGGTCGCGACATTGATCGTGCCCGACTGGATGTCGGCGGGGGTGACGCTGGCGGTGCCCACCACCTGACCGCTGGGGTCGAGCAGGCGTGCCGAACCGCCGGGGCTCAGGTAGCTGCCGCCGTTGAGGCTGAAGTCTGGGGCTACGACCATCGTGATGTTGTCCCGCACACCGGTGTCGCTGGCGGGATCCAGGTCGGCGCTGAAGGGTGGCGTAGGCGTCGGGGTGGGGGGCGGCGTGGGAGTCGGCGTCGGTTCGGGGAGCGGTGCCGGCGCCGGATCGGCAAAATCCACCGCCAGGTTGTTCTTGACGGCATTGGTCACCGCAGCGGCATTGCCGCCGGTGAAGGCGGCGTCGCCGAAGGTGACGGTGAGGTTGCCGATGTCGTTGGCGTTGGCGTGGGCGGTGGCGCTGCCGGTGAGGGCCAGGGTGGCGTGGGTGGCATCCACGCGGGTGACCGTGGCGGTGAGGCCGGCGGGCACGTTGGTCACCGCCACGCCCGACAGCGCTGCACCGTTGGTGCCGGTGAAGGTGTCGTTGGTCAGGGTGATGGTGACGGTGTTGCTGATGGCGCCGTCGTTGGCGACCGCCTCGGTGAAGGTGCTGGT
>NZ_MWUM01000002.1 GCF_002028455.1 Zoogloea sp. LCSB751
AGGAAGTTGCGGCCGATGATCATCGGCTCGGACTCGGGATGGTTGATGTTGTTGGGGATGATGGCGCGGCCGCGGGCGACTTCGGAACGCACGAACTCGGGGGTGATCTCGCCGGGGATGGCAGCACCGAAGTCCTGGCCCTTGTGCTGGCGGCCGAGCAGGGCGGCCATCTTCTCGCCCATCGGCCCGGTGGCGCGCAGGCTCTCGAGGTAGGCGGCGCGGTTGACGTTCTCGCGGATCGCGACGAACTCCATCTCGGGGGTGATGATGCCTTGGCGGGCGTAGTGCATCTGGGAGACGTTCTTGCCCGGCAGCGCGCGGCGGGGCTTGCGGTGCAGGCCGGGGAAGCGCAGCTCGTCAAGCTTGGGGTCGGCGGCGCGGGCACGGCCGAACTCACTGCTCAGGTCGGGGAGGACCTCGGTGTCACCGCGCTCTTCGATCCAGCCCTGGCGCAGGGCCGGCAGGCCGGAGCGGATGTCGATCTTCGCGCTAGGGTCGGTGTAGGGGCCGGAACAGTCGTAGACGAAGATCGGCGGGTTCTTTTCCCCACCAAAACCCGTGGGCGTATCGGCCTGGGTGATCTCGCGCATCGGCACCTGGATGTCCGGGCGGGAGCCTTCGACGTGGATCTTGCGGGAATTGGGCAGCGGCGCTACGGCCGCTTCGTCCACGTGGGCGGACGAGGCGAGGAATTTGTCGGTGGCGTTCATGGAGGCTCCTTTGGGGGAGGGCCGCCGGAAAAGGGAAAGGCGGCAGGAGCCACGTTTCCCTACGCCGGCACGACCCGGATCAGGTTCGGAGGGTAATTCTCAGCCGGGCGATCAAGCGCTGCGGCACCCCTAACGTTTGTGCCGGCAAAGTACTGGAAGCCCCAGGTAAACGCAAGATTTGGCGGGATTTTTTGTCGATACCGCAGCGTTGGGGGCAGTGGGCTGCAGGGGGCGAAATTCGACGGGAATGGCGCCATGCCTAAAGGTTTGGGGTGCTGCGGCCGAAATAGCTAGCAATCGGCCACCTGATGGCCACGCATATTTCCCGGAGACGCAACCATGCGCCCACGCATGCGACCCCTGTTAGTCCTGCTGGCTTTTGCCGGCATCAACGCTGCGATGGCTGCCGACTGGCAGACCGTTGCGTCCGACAAGAAGCGGACCATCGAACTCGACCGCGCCAGCATCCTGCAGTCCGACCCGGGCACCAAGGTTGCATGGGGACGGATCGTGCTGTCTGAGGCAGAGGCTGCCGCCGCGGGGTATGTGTCGGTGAAGGCGCTGAACCGCTACGACTGTCGTAATCAGACCTTCGCCACCGTGAAGCGCGTCTATCTCGATGCCGACGCGATGGTCATCAAGGACGAGAAGGTCAAGGTCGAGAAGGACATGCCAGTGGCGCCGGGCAGCGTGGACGAGCGGCTGTGGCGCGACGTCTGCAAGCCGGCCGGCGGGGTGGCCGACATTTCCCAGCTCGCCAAGAGCGCGTCCAAGGCGGCCCAGGCGGCTCAGGCCGGGAAGCCGGAATTGCGTTCGGCGGACTACCGGCCGGCCAAGGGCGCCGACAAGCCCGTCACGACTCAGGTGGCGGAAGGCAAGGGGGAGCGCGCGGAAGAGGCGGCGCTGCCGATCAAGAAGAATTTCATCGACAAGCCGGCGCCCCCGCCCAAGGCCGAGATGGCAGAGCGGCCGGCACGGGCCGAGGCTGCTCCGCCCGAAGTGCAGCGGGTGCCGGTCTATATTCCGGCGCCGCGCCCGCGGCCGCGGGTCGTGCGGGCTCCGGTGCAGTATGCCCAGTCGCCGCGTCCTGTCGCGCTGGCCCACCACGAGATCCACTGGAGCTACGAGGGTGACAACGGCCCACCGAACTGGGGTTCCCTGAAGCCCGAGTGGCAGCTGTGCGGCAGTGGCGAGCGGCAGTCGCCGATCGATATCCGCGAGGGCATCAAGGTGGATCTGGAACCGATCCGCTTCGACTATCGCCTGTCCAATTTCCGCATCGTCGATAACGGCCACACGATCCAGGTGAACCTGGGGCAGGGCAACACGATGTCGGTGATGGGGCGGGTCTACGACCTGGTCCAGTTCCATTTCCACCGGCCGTCGGAGGAGCGCGTCAATGGGCGCGGCTTCGACATGGTGGTGCATCTGGTGCACAAGGACCTGGATGGCCGGCTGGCGGTGGTGGCCGTGCTGCTCGAGCGCGGTCAGGCGCATTCGTTGATCCAGACCCTGTGGAACAACCTGCCGCTGGAAAAGAACGTCGATTATTCGCCGGAGGGCGTCAGCATCGATCTGAACCAGTTCCTGCCGGATAACCGCAGCTATTACACCTACATGGGTTCCCTGACCACGCCGCCGTGCAGCGAGGGCGTGCTGTGGATGGTCATGAAGCAGCCCCAGCCGGTGGCGGCCGAGCAGATCGCGATCTTCTCGCGTCTCTATCCGATGAACGCACGGCCGATCCAGTCGGTGCGTGGCCGGCTCATCAAGGAATCGCGCTGATCAGGCCTGGGTGCGCCTTTCGAGTTCATCGATCAGCGCATCCAGCAGGTTCGCGAGCTGCCCGGCCAGCTCGCGGCTGGGCCGGCGCTGGCCGGCCCGGGCGGCTTGATCGGTCGCCGCGGCGAGGGCCTCCAATTCCCCGGCCTTGAGGGTGCCGGCCGAACCCTTGATGCTGTGGGCGATGAAAGACAGTTCGGTCAGCTCTCCTGCACCCCCGGCCAGTTCCCGCAAGCGCGCCGTAGCCGCCCGGTACTTGGGCAGGGCCTTGGCGGCGAGGCCGGTCACGAATTCCCGTTTTCCCCTGAATTGCGTTTCGAGTGCGCGCCAGTCGATGAGCATCGGCGGTGTCGACGTGGTGCTGTTGCCGTTCTCGGGGCCCCCCTGCGATGCGGCTTCTTCACGGAGCGCGGGCCTGCTGCAGTAGCGCAGGATCAGGGCGACGAGGGCGTCGGTCTCGACCGGCTTGGCCACGTGGGCGCGCATGCCGGCGGCCAGGCAGTGCTCCTGGGCTTCCGTGCCCGCATGGGCGGTGAGCCCCAGGATCGGCAGGCCGGGATTGTGCTGAAGGATGCGACGGGACAGTTCGTATCCATCCATCTGTGGCATCTGGATGTCGGTGAGAACCAGACTGAAATGACCGGCCGGTGCTTCGTACAGTGTCTTCAGGGCTTCGGAGGCGCTGCCCACGCAGGTCACCTGGGCGCCTTCCTGCCCGAGCTGGCCGCCCAGTACCATCCGGTTGATGTCGTTGTCGTCCACGGCCAGGATGCGTAGTCCGCTCAGACGGGCCTCGGACGTGGGGGGCTCCTGTAGTGCAGACTGCGGGGCTTCGCGCAGGCGGACGGCGAGATGGCGTGCCCTCAGGGGGCGTTCGACAATGGCCAGCTGCGCGTAGGGTGCGTCCTCCTGGGAAAGCCGCTGGATGTCATCGGGGCGACCCGTCAGGGCCGTACGGAGCGTGTCGGGATGAGGGGCTTCAAGCCAGCGCTGCCAGATGTCGGACTTCTCGGCCAGGCCCAGGTCGACCAGCACCAGGGTGTTTGCCGGAGGCGTGTCGGGTGGCGTTGCGATGACACGGGCGCGCATGCCCAGATCGTCCAGGTTGGTGATCATCAGCTCCGCCTCGTCGTCGTCCAGGCCTGCCAGCAAGACGGTTGCCTCTGTGTGGCACGGCGGGGAGAAGACGGCATTCCGCAGGGGAAGGCGGACTTCGAACACGCTGCCTGCACCGGGGATGCTGCTGACGTCGATGTGCCCGCCCATCGCGGCAGCGAGCCGGGCGCTGATCGACAGGCCGAGCCCGGTGCCGCCGAAGCGTCGCGTGGTGGAGCCGTCGGCCTGCTCAAAGGGGGAGAACAGGCGCTCACGCTGTTCCCGGGTCATGCCAATGCCCGTGTCGGCGATGCGCAGGCACCATTCGTCGCCGATGACGCGGGTGTCGACCATGACACGGCCTTTTTCCGTGAACTTGATGGCGTTGCCGAGCAGGTTGACGAGGATCTGGGACAGGCGCAAGGGATCTCCCTCGCAGCGGGCCGGCAGCCCGAACTCCCCGACCAGGACATCCAGGCCTTTGGCGTAGGCATGCGTGGCGGTCAGGGTGAGCGCGTTGTCGATGACCTGGCCCGGCTCGATGGCGATGCGTTCGACCTCGAGCTTGCCGGCTTCGATCTTGGCGTAGTCGAGGATGTCGTTGATGATGCCGAGCAGGTGGCGGCCGGCCTCGCCGATGCGCGCGAACTGCTGTTCGGCCTGGCGTCCGCGGGAGGCGTGCCGGCCGAGCTGGGCCAGGCCGAGAACGGCATTCAGCGGGGTGCGGATCTCATGGCTCATGTTGGCCAGGAATTCGCTGCGCAACTGGGCCAGGCGTTCGGCTTCGCGACGGGCTTTCTCGTGGCTCCGTTCCACCTGCCGGCGCTCGCGCATTTCCAGCATCACGATGTAGAGCACGATGAAGGGAACTGCGCCGACCGCCACCATGAAGAGGGATGGGATCGAACGGGCGTCCAGTTCGTGCTTGGTGATGAGGGTGGCGAGGGCCAGAGGTGAACCTTCGATGTCCCGCTTGAGCGCCGCGATCGGTCGTTGATCTCCGCCGGGCAGGTCGGTGGGGAGGGCGATCGTGCCGGAGTGCATGCCGGCCAGCAGGTTGGCGATCTCCGGCTGCGCAAAGAGCATGTCGCCGCTGGTGGATAGGGGGGTGCCGGTCGCCGAGACCACGATCGCTTCCGGGCGGCTGCTATCGGGCCAGCTTTTGCGGCCGGCCAGCGCGAGCACCGGGCCGTGGGCCACCACGTGGCCGCGCAGACGTCCCTTGTGCAGCACCGGGCTGGAGAAGCGTAACTGATCGGCATCCAGAAGGATGACGCCGGCAGTTTGACCGAGGGGCTGGGCGAGCGCGGCGAAGTCCGCGCCAACGTCCCGGTTGCGCGAACCGGCCTGGGTGACGGGGTTGCCGTTGTCGTCGACGAGGGCGATGTGCGTGTAGATCGGTGTGTCGCCGACGCGTTTCTGAGCGATGAGGTGGGCGAATTTGTCCTCGATGGCCTGCACATGGACGCCCAGCCCGTACGCCTCGGTCATGCCCAGGTCGGTGCCGCCAAAGTAGCTGGCGACCGCCTCCGATGCCGCCAGGTCGGTCAGATCGTTGTGCCGCTCGGCGAAATAATAGGAGAGGGCTCCGGCCTGCTTGTCGAGTTCGAGCTGGGCGGCGTCCAGCAGATTGTCCCGGAGCCGGTGCTGCACGCTGATGTTGTGGGCGAACAGGGCGATGGCATAGGCGAGGAAGAGCAGGAAGGCGATGGCGCTCTTCCTGTATCTGCGGAGCAGGATTCCGGCCGGGGGCATGGCGTGGGCTCAATCCCGCCGGGGAATGTCCCGGAAGAAGATGGGCAGGTAGCGGGGCGCGGAACGGAAGTACTTGTCGACGAGCTGCATGTAGGTGCCGTTCTGCTTGATGTGGGCAAGGAAGTGGTTGAAGGCTTCCCGCAGCGCCGGCGAATCCTTGCGGAAGGCGGCGGCCATGCGCTGTTCGCCTGACACGGGGCCGATCACCTTGATTTGGCCCGGCCAGCGTTCGAGGGCGGTGAGTACGTCGGGAACGTCGAGCAGGGTCATGTCGCTTTCCCGTTTGAGCATGGCCGGCACGAGGTCGTTGAGATTGGTGCTGTTGGTGAAACGCTTGAGGCGGAAGCCCTTGCCTTCGAGATCGTAGAGCGTCGGGTCGAGGCAGGAATTGTCCATGACGAAGGTGGTGCCCAGCTTCAGCATGGCCTTGGTGGCCTGAATGTCCTGTTCCAGGCTGCCGCTCGGCCTGATCGGCGTGGCCTTCGAGTCCGGACGGGCGAGCAGCCACACGGCGGACGGGAAAGTGGGGTCGGAGAAGTCCACGAATTTCCGGCGCGGCTCGAGGATGGTCATGCCGTTGGCGATCACGTCGCCGCGTACCGGACGGGTTCCCACCTGGCGGAGTGTCGGCGCGTAGCGGATCTCCTTGCCGGTCAGGTCGCCGATGGCGTCTTCCCAGGTGGTCTCCACCGGGACGTAGCGCACGCCCAGGTGGTGGGCAAACTGTTGCATCAGTTCCACGTCGAGGCCGTCGCCGCTGCCAGTGACGAAATTGGCGTAAGGCACCCCCAGGTGGCGCAGCTCGCCGCGCTGGAGGATGTCCTTCAGGTCGTCGGCCCAGGCGGCGTGAATGCCCAGCGCCAGCAGCAGGCCGAGCAGTCTGGAATGCCAGGGAAATGACCGGTCTGCACGCATGGGACTCCTCCGTCACGCCCGGGTGGAGACCTCAGATTACCCGTTGTGCCAGCCGGGGACGAGTCATTTTGAGTTACGGACTCCTCACGACGGGGTGGCGGGACGTGGGGCTTCGGCGAGAAAGCGCTCCAGCCGCGGGTCGGCGCTGAAGCCCACATTGAAGCGGAGGAAGCCGGATGCCTGGTTCTGGGGGCGGAACACGTTGCCGGGGGCGAGCAGGATGTTGTTCCGTGCCGCCAGGCGGGCCAGCTCCGCGGTGTCGGCCAGACCGGGCACCCGGGCCCACACGAAGGGGCCGCCGTTGGGTTCGGGGTCGGGGCTCAGGCCGACCCGTGCGAGCATGCGCAGGGTGCTGGCGGTGGCGTCGGCCAGGCGCCCTTTCAGGCGTTCCAGCAGCTTGCGGTAATGACCGTCGGTCAGCAGTTGGTGGACCATCTGTTCGGCCATCTCGGCGGAAGACATCATCGACACGATCTTCACGTCGGTGAACAGGTGGGCGAGGTCGGGATGGCAGGCCATGAAGCCCACGCGCAGGTTGCCGGAAATGGTTTTCGAGAAGCTGGCTGTGTAGATCACCCGCGACAGCTGGTCGAGGCTGGCCAGGCGGGTGGCCGCATCGGGGGCGATGTCGCCGTAGATGTCGTCCTCCACCACCATGAAGTCGTGCTTCTCGGCCAGTTGCAGAATGCGGAAGGCATTGGCTGCCGACAGGTTGCAGGACGTAGGGTTGTGCAGCACCGAGTGGGTGAAGAACAGCTTGGGCCGGTGTTCGGCCAGCAGGGCTTCGAGGGCCCTGGGGTCGGGGCCTTCGGGCGTCCTCGGGACGCCGACCAGCGCCACCCCGTACAGGCGCAGGTTGCCGAACAGGTTCCAGTAGCCGGGGTCGTCCACCAGCACGCAGTCGCCCGGGCGCAGGAAGTAGCGGCAGACGATGTCGAGGGCCTGATGCACGCCGTAGGTGAGCACGATCTGCTCCGGGCGGGCCGCGATGCCGATTTCCGCCAGCCGGACCTGCAGTTGGGCGCGTAGCGGCGCGTAGCCCTGGGCGCTGCCGTAGCTGACCGGGCGGACGTCCGTGCGTCGGCCGAGGCCGCGCAGGGCGCGCAGCACGCCGGCCTCGTCGAGCCAGGCGGCGGGCAGGCTGCCCGCACCGGCCTGGATGCGGCCGGGGATGTCCACCGCTATTTCGCGCATCAGCCAGGCCGCGTCGATGGCTCGCTCGATGGCATCGCCGGAGCGCTCCGCGGCAGCCGGCAGGGGCCGGTTCGCGACGTAGAAGCCGGAGCCGCGGCGGGATTGCAGGTGGCCCAGGGCGACCAGCCGGTCGTAGGCCTCGACGACGGTGAAACGGGAAACGCTGTGCTGGGCGGCGAACTGCCGGATTGCCGGCAGGCGGGTGCCGGGACGCAGGAGGCGGTCGTCGATATGGGTACGGATCCCATTGACGATCTGGTCTACGAGGGGCGTCGGGCTGTCGGAGGACAGGGGAAGTTGTAGCACGGGGGGCTCCGGTGTATCGGTTGGCGCACCGGGCCAGGTGACAGGGATGCACCGGTGCAGGATGCCGATTGGCTCCTGAAGTGTATCTGGGGGTGTCCGGAATTGTCTTCTATTGTCAGGCGTCCCCGGTTTCGAAAAAGGCGTCCTCCCATGTTCCAGGCAATCTTCCGTGTGCTCGCCCTGTGTTGTGTTCTTGGCGGGGCAGCGCCGGCAGGGGCGGTTGAACTCGTCGTTCCCGATTTGCGCTGGGTGCTGCTGGCGCCGTCTGGCGCGGGCCCGGTGCAGTTGATCGAGGTGGGGAGTGCGGTGCGTCCGCTGGCGAGCCTCTACCGCCGCGGACGAGGGGCCGCGATCGCGCTGGCCGTTCAGCGAGAGCCGCGCCGGGTCTGGGTGCTGGCCGACGACGGGCTGGACGTGCATGCGGCATCCAGCGGTCGTCTGCTCGGCCACTGGTCTTTCCCGCAAGGGGCGTGCGCGGGACGCCTGGAGGTAGTGTCGGCGGGTGGGCCGCCGCGGGTGTGGTGCGGCCCGCGGGGCTTTGACGCCGTCGCGGGCACCGCCGTCCTGGTGCCCGCCCGGGCGCACTGAGGCATCGGCTTCGGTGCTTAGTGCAGATAGAAGCCCACGGCCCAGGTGGCAAAAGCAGCCCAGAATACGGCGAGCCCCGTCGCTGCCAGCGGTACGCCACGCTGGAGCGCCGGGCGCTTGCGGGCGACGAGCCACCAGGCCAGTTCGATGAACAGGGCGAGCCCCACGACCAGATAGCTCAGTTTTAGGCGGAACGTGGACAGGTCGCGCGTCGGCGGATATTGCTGAATGGCTTTGGCGTAGGCGGCCTTGAGGGTGGCGCGTTCGGCGCTGACGTCCGGCGCGGCGGACCAGGTGTACGTTTGCGCGCCACCGGGCGGCATGTCGATGGACAGCTGACCGCCATCGCGCCGTAGCTGTCGCGTCGTCTCGCCGATGCTGACGCTGGCTTGCCACTTGTCCGGCGTGGCGCCCGGCACCAGCCGGAGCTGAACGCGCTCCGCGTCACTGGATCGGTAGAGGGAAAAGAGGGCGCCACTCACGGAGTCTGCTGACGGGACGAGGACCCGCAGGGCGTAGCTGGCGGTCGGGCGATTGCCGTTCACGACCCAGCCGGCAAAGGGGGCGTGGGAGCCGCGCAACAGGGTGGTGCTTGCCGCAGGTGGGGTAGCCAGGCTGATGCCGAGGCGCGCTGTCTGGCCGGGAAGGCTGGCCACGAACTGGCCCGGTGTTTTCGTCGGTTCGACATTCAGCCGATGGGACACCGTCCAGATTGTCTCGCTGCCGGTGCCGCTGCCTGTTGTGAAGTCGAGTACGAGCAGGGTGGCGGCGTCCAGCTGGACGATCTCGCGCCGATAGCGTTCACCGTTGGCATTGCGCCGCTCCAGATCCACGGCTTTGAGAGGCGCGCCGGAGATGTGACCGAGCAGTTCGATCTCGCGCTTTTCCAGGCGCTTTTCGCCGATACGATGGGGGGCGTTGCTGCTCGGCCAGCCGTAGGTGTCCTCCATGTTCGACATGTCGTAGGGCCAGTAACCGGTACTGGTAAGCCAGTCGATTCCGTCAGCCCACAGCTGGACGGCGGCCTCGTCTGCGTGTTTGTGGCCATGACCATCGTGTTTGGACCAGTTGATGACGGTCTGGGACAGCAGGTCTGTGTCGCGGTCCCGGTTCCACCACAGGGCGTAGCCCGAGACGGGCAGCAGATGTGCCGCTTCGGCAATGGGGGCGGTGGATGGCGGATGTTCGTGCAGCGGCGACCTGCCTGCATCGGCGGCATCGGGGATCGAAAAGCGACTGCCGGCGCTGGTGTTGCCGATGAGGGGCAGGCTGCCGTCGGGGCGGATCAGCTGCACGAGGCGGCTTGCGCTGAGTTCCGCATCACGCACCAGCCAATCGGGGGGCGTCATGCCGTTGAGCACGCACAGCCTGACCGCCTGCGCCAGCAATTCGGCTCCGAAAGCGTGGTATTCGCCGGAGTGCTCCAGTACGAAACCCTCCGGCGATACGTAGAAGCCGGCCTGCAGATGCAGGCGTTCCAGGCCCAACTGCTTCCACGCTGTGGCTTCCGGCAAGGCCGGGAATGCGACCCCGATCTGCATCAGGGCCAGGTTCTGCATGACTCCATGATTTGTTCGAACGGTGAATTGGGGCGGATGAGCGAGGAGTCTTCCGCTCCGCTGGACCAGCGACAGAATCTCGCGCTTGTCCGTGGGGGCAACCGCCGGGTCGTTGCGAATCACCCGCCACAGGTGGGCCAGGACCGAAATGCGGGCGGCAACGGCATGGTCGTTCCACAGGAAGTCGGACGAAGTCCGCTGCTGGGCTTCATAGGTGGCGAAGTCGACCACGCGCTTTAGCGCCAGCTGCTTGTAGCGCGGATCCTGGCTGGCGTCGTAGGCGTCCAGGAGCAGGCGTTCCAGGCCAAGGCTGGCGAGAATGAGCTGTGCCGTAGAGGTGCCGACTCGCAAGTCTTCCGGAAAACCGTTCAGCGGCACGGCGCTGTCCAGGATCGGCAGCTTGAGGGTGCCTTCCACGGCTGCATTGGCGGCGGCGATGAGTTTGTCGGGAGGCAGGTCTACCCGAATGGCGAAGCGCATGCCGGCGATTTCGTTCAGTACGGTTGCGTCGGGTTGCGCCAGCGATGCGTCGGTGACGTTCGTACTTACCGGGCTGCGGTCGATATGGTACTGGGCATAGTGGGGGAGCCAGATCGCCACCAGCACGCCGAGGGCCATGGCGAGGCGCAGGACACGGTTGCGAGTTGGATGGGATGTCGGGGCGGCGGGTGTGCGGGGGCTCATGCTTCTCGAATGCGTTGCGAGGATGGTTGCGCCGGGGAAGATTGGCGCGCGGACCGGGCGGCTAAGGCCCGGCCTTGGTCACGGTGTCGCGCCGTCGTTACGCGCCAAGCGCGGCAGAAAGGTCTTGCACCAGGCCAGCGCGACCTTGGCCCGGGGGCTCCAGCCGAAGGACTGCAGGAACTGCCGGCGTGCTTCGGGACGATGGCCGTCCAGCAACTGCTGATAACCCAGGTCGAACAGGTAGGCGGCAATCCGCCGGCGGTATCTTCTTTTCTGCTCCGGATTCAGTTGCCCTTCCACCCGGGCATAGTTGCGTGTATGCGTTGCGGAGAGGCCGATATTCACCCGCGCATCGTCGTGCATCAGGCTGGCGGAGTGTTGCCGGTAGGCATGCAGCGCTTCATTGATGAATGCGGCCTTGCCCTTGATCAGGATCCGGAACCATAGATCGATGTCTTCGCCGACGACGAGGTCGAGGGGAAACCATTCATCGAGCCCTTCCAGGGCGCGGCGCCTCAGCACGATGGACGAGGTCACGGGCCCGACCACCCCGACCGAGCTGTAAGGATAAAAGCCCGGGCGGGTGATATAGACGTTCGGGGCGATAGGCTCCAGATAATCGACCGCACTGTCCATGTAGTTGACCCGCGCCAGATAGCTTGGGCCCAGGCTGGCACCGTGTTCATCGACCCGGTGCATGTCCGAGAAGACGAGGTCCACATCGGGCCGTGATTCGATCAGTGCGATCTGTTTTTCGAGCTTGTCCGGGTACCAGTAGTCATCCGGGTCGAGAAAGCAGATGTATTCGCCGCGGGAGCGCTCCATGCCGAGATTCCGCGGTTGGGCGGGACCACCCGAGTTGGGCTGATTGATGACGGTGATGCGCGGGTCGTCCTGCGCCAACCGCTCGGCCAGTTGCCGGGTGTTGTCGGTGGAGCCGTCATTGACGATGAGCACTTCCAGATCCTGGTAGTGCTGGGCCTGGATCGATCGGATCGCCTGTTCGAGGTAGGGCTCGCAGTTGTAGGCAGCAATGACGATGGAAATCATGGGCGCTTTCCGGAGCGGGATGCACGTGATGGGTTTTGCAGCACATCGGCCAGTTTGGCGACGACATGGGACCTTTCGTAGCGGGCCTGGATGGCCTGGGCGGCACGTTTGCCCATGGTGGCGGCCGCGGCGTGATCCCTCAGCAGCTGGATGCAGCCCTCCGCGAAGCGCTCGGGGCTGTCGCGCAGCAGGATCTCGTGCTCATTCTCGAGCTGGATGCCCTCGGCGCCGATGGTGGTCGAAACGATGGGCTTGCCGTAGGCGGCGGCCTCCATGATCTTGACCCGGGTTCCACCACCGGAAAGGATCGGGCAGACCACGATCCGGGCCGCCGCATAGGCGGCATCCAGATCGGTCACGAAGCCGGGGAAGTTGATCCCGGGCGGGGGCGCGGATGCGTGACGCAGCAGTTCCGAGCGGAGACCGGCAATGGTGATGCGGGCATCGGGAACGGCGGCGATGACCCGCGGCCAGACCTTATCGATGAAGAACTCGGCACCGGCATGATTGGGCGCATAGCTGTAGTCGCCGAGCAGCAGCAGGGTCCGGGCGTCCGTCAGGGTATCGCTCTGCTGCTTGGCTGCGATCGCGTTGGGAATGGCGACGACCCGGCGGGTCGAGTACAGCTGTTGCAGTTTCAACCGGTCCGTTTCCGAACAAACGAATGTTGCCGCGCAGCGCCGGATCGCCTGTCGCTCGCCATACATCAGCGCCGGTATCCTCAGGTACTCCAGGCGCTTGCTGGGCCACATGGGGGGTTGGGCGACGCTGCGGATGAAAGCCACGTGCTCGACGTCGTCCATGTCCATGAACACAGGGGGCAGGTCTTCGCGGGTCAGCAGAACCGGCGGGACGCTGAGCAGCCGATGCACGAAGATGAAGTCCGGTTTGCGTTCGAGGCACGCGTTCAGGGCGGCGACCTGGCGTTCTCCAGCCTGGGTCGCGTAGTCGGGTTGCTTGAAGAAGCTGAGCGCCGGCTCGAAGAACTGGCGCCAGTAGGTGCTGCCCTCCGAATATTTTTCCCGCTCGCACAGGGTCACCGTAAACCGCCCTTCCCACAGTCGGCAGAGGCGTTCCTGAATGCTCTGCCGGGTCGTCTCGCTGGTTGCTTCCGGCCCCGGCAGGACATACAACAGGACCTCGATGTCCGTGCACACCGACTTGATCGCGTCGATGAGCAGGCGCTGCCGGCGGTGGAAGCCCGATGCGCTGCGCTGTTCGTTCTCGGGAACGCTCGTTGCAACGAACAGGGCGCGTTGGGAGGGCTTCTCGGGCGAGTCGGAATGCAGATTCATTTCAGCAGGCGCCATTCGATGTAGCGGCGCCAGAACGCCTGGAGCGGCTGCGTGACGCGTGTGTAGCGGGGGTGGTAATGATCGGTGTACTCGATGTGCTTGTTGATGTTGAGGGCCACCAGTGCGCCCAGGACACCGTTGCTGCGCGGAATGCCCGCCTCGGCCAGCAGCCAGCGACTCATTTCGTAAAGTGGAAAGCAGCGTGCCAGAGCCGTACTGCCATCTGCCCGGGCGAGGCTCTGGTAGTTGGCTGCTGGGGTCAGGTCGCGCGTCATCAGCACTTCCGGAATTTCCGCATGGCCGCCGAAGCGCAGGATCGCCGCGCAGAAGGCCCAGTCGTAGGCGTGAAAGGAGCTTTCCGGAAAGGAGCGCTGGCCCGCTCCGGTGCGAAAGATTCCATACATGCGGCTGTTGTCGCCGGGGGCGAGCAGGTAGCGTCGGATGTTGGTGTCGATGCGATCGAGCAAGGGAAAAGTCGCGTTGGACAAGCCTGCCGGAACGCCGCCCTGTTCGAACTCCACCCGGGGCGTGGCCAGGACGATGTCCGGGCGGGCTTCGAGCTCGGCGATGCAGCGCTGCGCGAATTCCGGATGCCAGCGATCGTCGCCGGCGGCCCACATGAAGAACTCGGTTTCGGCGCGGCGTAGCAGGAAACCGAAATTCTGGTACTTCAGGTTCTTCGGCTGGCGGATGTACTCGATGCGGCTGTCTTCGCGCGCCAGTTGCATGGCGACGTCACGGGTGTCGTCCGGGGAGTTGTCGTCGGAGATCACCAGCTTGAAGTCCCCGAAGGTCTGGGACAGCAGGGATTCGACGGAGGTGCGCAGGGTGAGGGCGTTCTTGTAGGCAGGGACGCCAATTGTCAGTCGCGTCATGGGCTTGGGGGCAGGCTGGTGCGGGTGCTCATCCGGTCTGGCCCGGCTTGAGACGTGAGAGGAGCTTGGCCCCTACCGCGCTGAGTTCGTTCCGGAGGGGGTGGCCGCTCAGGATGGCCGCGACGATAAAGCCGACGGCGGCGCCGATGCCACCCAGGATGACGGCCGACAGGCTGCTTTCGGGCGCCGCGCCGAACAGCGCGATGACCGTCACAGGGCCGATGGCCGACGCCAGTGCGATCAGCGCGCTGCGCCAGACGGCCTGGAAAAGCTGGGACCAGGAAAAGCCGACGATGCCCTTGATGACGTGAATCCACACCGTGGCGCTGATGGCGGCGGTGGCCGTCATTGCCCAGGCCAGCAGGGTGACGCCGAAGGCGGCGCTGCCTGCGGCCAGCACGACGGTGGTGACGGAGCTGACGGCGGTGGCGGTCAGCATGCGCCCAGCCTGGCCGGATGCGGTCAGCGCGGCCGAGCCGAGGGCCACCGGCGCGGCAAAGAAGTAGCCGACGGCCAGAATGCGCGTCAGTTCCACCGAGGCATCCCACTGGGAACCGTACAGGACGCGGACGACCGGGTGGGCGAGCACGATCAGGACCAGGCAGAAGGACCATCCCAGTGCGCAGATATAGGAGCTGGCCTTCAGGAATGCCTCGGTGAACTGGCCTTCTTCCCGGCGCTGCTTGGCAAAGCTGGACATGGCCACACTGATGATGGGGTCGGTGATCAGCCGGCTGAACATGGCGACCAGACCGCTGGCGCGGGAGAAGAAACCGACGGCCGCCATGCCCTGCATCTTGCCCAGCAGCAGCTCGGGCATGTTGCTGTCCAGGGTATTCAGCAGGGACGTGGAGGTGAGCTTGCCGCCGAAGGACAGTACGCGGCGGATCTCGCTCGTGCCCGGCATCCAGGGAAATGACTTGGGGCGGAAGTAAATGGAGGTGAGCGCGCTCACCAGCGTTGTCGCGAACATGCCCAGGGCCAGGCTGATGGCGCCGTAGCCCTGCCAGGCCAGCGTGAGCGAGACGATGGTGCCGGCCAGCGTGCCGGAAAAGCGGATCAGCGCGATCGAGTCGAAGCGCATCTCGCGGATGAGATAGGCGTAGGTCAGCGAGCCGAAGGGATTGATGGCGTAGTTGAGTGCGATGACGAACATGATGTCGCGCATCTTGGGTTCGCCGTAAAAGGCGGAGACCGGAACCGCGGCAAGCAGGATGAGGGCGGCCAGGGTCAGGCCCAGGCCCAGCTGAACCGCCCACACAGCCCGGACGCGGGCCGTGGTCAGCTCCTTTTCCTGGACCAGGTATTCCCCTGCCCCCAGGTCGCGGACCGTGCCGAGAAAGGCCAGCAGCACCATCGTGACCGAAAAGACCCCGACCTCGCCCGGGGTCAGCAGCCGCGCGATGATCATCGACGCCCCCATGTTGATGGCCAGGCTGGCGTAACGATCAAGGAACGAGAAGGCGATGGCTTTGTGAGTGGACAAGGGATTACCGGCGGATATGCATTCAGTCAGGGCGTCAAGTTTAGCCGAGTCAGGGCTGCATATTTGCGAAAAACTGCCTCGTGCCCGTCATTGCCGGCGGCATAGCGGGGGGGTTCCGCATTCATGCCGCCAGGTGCAGCGAGTGGGTTTCGAAGTGTAGCAGGGCATCGTCGACCGTCTGCCAGTGGCCGGTCATGACGGTGTCGGGCAGGGCGGCGGCAAGGGCACTCTCGAGCGCCAGGCAGGTGTCGGCTATGCGGGTCAGGCCGAGGGTGGCCGCCGTGCCCCGGAGGGCGTGGGCGCGGCGGGCAAGCGCCGTATTGTCCCGGTCGTCGAGCGCCTGCCGCAGTTGCATGCGTTCCTGGGGCAGGCTGCGCCGGAAGCCTTGCAACAGTGTTCGGTAGGCGGCCGGCTTGCCGCCGGTATTGCGTAGGCCTGAGGTGATGTCGAGTGCCGGGATGTCCGCCAGGGCGGCCAGCGGGTCGGCTGCCGCGGCCGGCTGGGGGCTGCTGGCCGAAGGCCGGGCCTGGTCTGCCTCAAGGCGTGGCTTGGCAGGCAGCCAGGCCAGCAAGGTGGCGTACAGGGCTTCGGGATTGACCGGTTTGGCGATGTGGTCGTTCATGCCGGTATTGAGGCAGGTCTGGCGGTCTTCGGCAAAGGCATTGGCCGTCATGGCGAGGATGGGCACCTGGGCGTAGCCGGGCAGACCGCGGATCGCCCGGGTGGCCTCGATGCCGTCCAGTTCGGGCATCTGCATGTCCATCAGGATCAGGTCGTAGGGCCGGGCGGTGGCCAGGGCGACCGCCTCGTTGCCGGTGCGGGCCAGATCGGCGCTGAGGCCCGCCTGGGCGAGCAGGGCCAGGGCGACCTGCTGGTTGGCTTCCATGTCCTCGGCCAGCAGGATGCGGCAACCGCCGCATTCGGTTGCCAGGCGGGGGGCGATGCCCGTGTCGGTCGCCGGTGTGCCCGGGATGTCGCTGGGCAGCGTGTCGTCGGCGCGCCCGAGGTGCAGGGTGACCCAGAAGGTGGCGCCATTGCCGGGGCTGGCGTCCACGCCGACGTCGCCGCCCATCAGGCGGGCCAGGTGGCGGGTGATTGCCAGTCCCAGCCCGGTGCCGCCGAATTTGCGCGTGGTGGCCTTGTCGGCCTGTTCGAAGGCCTCGAACAGGCGAGCCTGCTGGGTGATGTCCAGGCCGATGCCGGTATCGCTGACCTCGAAGCGGATCGTCCAGCCGTCGGGTTCTTCCCCGGCGATGAAGCCGCGCAGCGCAACGTGGCCGCGCTCGGTGAATTTCACCGCATTGCCCAGATAGTTGACCAAGATCTGGCCGATACGCGTGGCGTCGCCGTGCATGACCGGCGGCAGTCCGGCAACGTCCACGCCGATGCGCAGGCCCTTGGCGCGGGCGCGGGCGGCAACCATATCGACCGCCTGCTGGACCACCGTTGCGGTGCGGAAGCTGGTGGCTTCCAGCTGGAGCTTGCCGGCCTCGATCTTGGACAGGTCGAGGATGTCGTTGATGAGGGCCAGCAGATGGGTGGCAGCGGTGGAGATGTGGGTGATCCAGTCCTGCTGGTCGGGCCGCGGATGGCCCGTCTTGAGGAGGTGGCTGGCGCCGATGATGGCGTTCATCGGGGTGCGGATTTCGTGGCTCATGTTGGCCAGGAAGGCGCTCTTGGCCTGGCTGGCCTGTTCGGCGGCATCCCGCGCCGCGACCAGCTCGGTGGAGCGTTCGGCGAGGCGGTGATTGCTGTCTTCGAGCTGCCGTGTGCGTTCCGCGAGCAGGGCGTCGGCCTGGCTCTGGCGGTACATGGCCCTGGCCACCAGCAGGCCGAGGACGACCAGTACCATGCCGCCCAGCAGGCTCAGCAGCAGGCCCCGGTTCCATTCGGCAAAGGCCTCGTCGATGGGAATGCCGACCACCACGTAGAGCGGATAGCGGACCGCCTTGCGGTAAGCATTCATGCGTTCGATGCCGTCGATCGGGGATACGCCGATTTCCAGGCCATCGGTGCTGCCGCCGCGGATGGCGTTGACGACCATCTGGGTGGTGCGTGCTTGCCCGACGGCGTTTTCGACGGCCGGCTGGCGGACGATGATGCGGCCGATCCCATCCACCAGGCTGATGCGCGTGCGGGGTGACAGGCCGAGGGTTGAGTAATAGTCGAGGAAGCCTTCCGTCAGACCGAAGTTTGCAACCACCATGCCGCCGAAGCTGCCGTCGGGCAGGTCGAGGCGACGTGCGATCTGGATCCCCCATTTTTTCGAGACCCGCCCCTTGATTGCACCGGACACCACGGGTTGGTGTCGCGCACCGTTCTTCAATTCCAGAAAGTAGTCCCGGTCTTCCAGGGTGCTGCCGGGCGGGCTGCCGACCGAGTTTACGAAAACATGGCCGGCCGCATTGGTCAGGGAGATGGACACCACCCCATTGGTGCGCTGCTGGTGGGCGACGAGCAGGCCGACCAGTTCGTCCCGACGCGCGGCCTGGAGTTGGCGGTTGTTGACCAGGTCGGCCGTGCTGATGCGCTCGGCGATGCTCTGCAGCATGTCATCGACCCGGTCGATGTTGCCGGAGGCGTGCTGCTCGATCATGCGGGCGAGGGTTGTCGCCCGGTCTTCGGTCTGATGCCAGATGGTATCCCGGGACGCGACCAGACTCCCCATCAGGAACAGGATGAAGCAGGTGACGATCAGCAGGATCATCGAGACGTTCTTGTTCACTGTGGATGCTTCCGGGGTGGGGCTCGGCCGGGCACGGGTGGCGCCATGGCCCAAATTGAAAACTGTTCGGAATATACAGAAAGGGTGAAGGCTTGCGGAGGAAGGAAATCACTGCACAAGGTGGGAAAATTTGAATGCTCAAAATGGGTGTTGTGGTGGCTTGGATGCCTGGGTGGGTGGCGATGCTGTTGTTGTTTTCCGAGCTTCCCGTCTGCGGGATTTATGAGGCTGGACGTCGGCACTTGGCATGAGGCAAGGTGCTAGCGGTCAGACTGGATAAAGGGGGTTCGCATGGGAGGCGGCGACAAGGCTGCGATGACATTCGGCGCCGTGGCGGGACGGATTCCGCGCGGTATCTGGGCGCTGGGGCTGGTGTCGATGCTGATGGACATCTCGTCCGAGATGATCCACGCGCTGTTGCCGGTCTACCTGGTGTCGGTGATGGGGGCGTCGATGCTCGCCGTCGGCTTCATCGAAGGCATTGCAGAGGCGACCGCGGCAATCACCAAGGTGTTTTCGGGGGCGTTGTCCGACTGGCTCGGGCGGCGCAAGCTGCTGGCAGCGCTTGGCTATGGCCTGGCGGCCTTCACCAAGCCGGTCTTCCCGCTGGCCGGGACGCTGGGCTGGGTGGTGGCGGCCCGTTTCGTGGATCGCATCGGCAAGGGCATCCGCGGTGCACCGCGGGATGCGCTGATCGCCGATCTGGCGCCGCCGGAGCTGCGCGGGGCGGCTTTTGGCCTGCGCCAGTCTCTGGACACCGCTGGCGGCTTTCTCGGTCCACTGTTGGCGATCGGCCTGATGGGATTGACCGCCGACAACATTCCACTGGTGTTCTGGTTTGCGGTGATCCCGGCCTTCGCCTCTTTTGTGGTGATCCTGCTGGCCGTGCACGACGCGCCGCGTCCGGCTGAGGCGGTCAATCCGCGGATGCCCCTGTCGCGGGCCGAACTGGCGCGACTACCGGCCTTCTACTGGGGCATCGTGGCACTCTCCGCGGTGTTCACACTGGCCCGTTTCAGCGAGGCCTTTCTCGTGCTGCGCGCGCAGGAGGTCGGTGTGGCGCTGGTCTATGTGCCGGCCGTGCTGGTCGTGATGAACGTGGTGTATTTCCTGTCCTGTTACCCGATCGGCGTGCTGGCTGACCGCTGCCACCGGGGCACGCTGCTGACGCTGGGCCTGGCCGTGCTGGTTCTGGCCGATCTGGCGCTGGGCGTGGTCGATGGCTTGCCCGGTTTTGTGTTGGGGCTGGTGCTGTGGGGCCTGCACATGGGCATGACCCAGGGTCTGCTGGCGACGCTGGTAGCCGATGCGGCACCAGCCGAATTGCGGGGCACGGCCTTCGGCGTCTTCAATCTGGTCGGCGGCGTTGCGCTGCTGGCCGCCAGCGTGATTGCCGGCGGCCTGTGGGATGTCTTCGGCTCCCGCGCGACCTTCCTGGCCGGTGCCCTGTGTGCGGCGCTGGCCTTGCTGGGAGCCTTGCCGCTGCTGCGCCGCCGGCCGCAGGTCGTCTGACGGCGTATCGGCATCAGAAGCACATGCCCAGGATTTCCCGGTACAGCCAGTCGTAGCCGGCCACGCCGCAGGCCGCGGTCAGCGCGCAGAGGGCGTAATCCACCAGGCGGCTGCGCCACGGCGGGGCGGAAGCCGCTTCGGACGGGGTGTTCATTTCGCGGCCAGCTTGTCGGCGTGCTTGCTGCGGATCTCGTCGAGCAGGGCTTGCACGTCCTTGTGGCGGCCGGCGTCCGCATCTTCGCGGCCGGGGCGCGGTGGGGCGGCGAGGGCTTGCTGCAGGTGCTCGACGGCGCCGGCGTAGTCGCCCTTGTCGGCCAGGTAGTCGGCGTAGAAGTAGTGGGCGTCGATGCCCTTCGGGTTCATCTTCAGCGCCGTTTCCAGGTACTTGCGGGCCTGATCCTTGTCGCCGAAGCCGATCGGCCAACCCGGCACTTTGCCGTACAGGCTGCCGAGGCTGGTGTAGACCGAGCCGTGGAGGGTCTGCGGGTCGATCTTCTCGGCGGCCAGCAGCAGGTCGCGGGCCTGCTTGGCGGCGGACAGCGCCCCGAGGCCGCCGTTGGCCTTGGCGTAGCTGGCCAGCACGATGGCTTCCCAGACCAGCGGCTGGGGCTTGCCCGGTTCGGCGACGACCAGCTTGTCGGCCTGTTCGGCGAGTTCCTTGAAGGCCTTTGCGTGCTCCTTGGCCGGCGCCTGGTAGTTGATACGGGCCCAGCGGTGGGCGATGTCGGCGACGGCAGGTTCGAGCTTGCCGTCATCGGCCATGGCGGTGGCGGACAACAGGCTGAGCAACAGGGCGGCGAGGGGTTTCTTCATGGGGGGGCTCCTAGTTGGATTCGGCCAGATGGCGGCGGGCGAAGGGGCGCATCTGGCGCCCCTGGCGGATCAGCGCCCGGTCCACCAGGCGCGGGAGAATGGCGTTGAGGCGGACGAAGAGCTTCTCCGGCCAGCCCAGGTAGGTGTCGGCTGCCTTGTGCAGCACGGCGGCGAGGACTTGCTCGGCGACGGCCTCGGGACTGTCCTGATGCATGCCGAGCGCGTCGGCCATGTGGGCGACGGCTTCGCTGTTGATCGCGGTGCGGGTGTAGCGGGGGGCCACGTAATGCACCTGAACCGGCCCGCCGGCCAGTTCCCGCCGCAGTGCCTCCGAGTAGCCGCGCAGCGCGAACTTGCTGGCGGAGTAGGTGGCGAAGCACGGGAAGGCGATGGAGCCGAAGATGGAGCCGACATTGACGATATGGGCTTCGGACCGGCCTTGCAGGTGCGGCAGCAGGGCCTGGATAAGCTGGATCGGTGCGACGGTATTCACGGCGAAGGTCTCGGCGGTGGCGGCGGCCGACTGGTCGGCGCTCAGGCCGAAGTGCTGCACGCCGGCGCAGTTGATGACGCCGTCGAGGCTGCCGAAGGCGTTGATGGCCTTGCAGGCGACGTCCGCCGGCGGCGTGGTGAGCAGGTCGGCGATGACCAGCCGTGCCTCGTGGCCTTCGGCGCGCAGGGTGGCGACGAGCTCGATCAGCGGCCTGGACTGGCGGCCGAGCAGCACGACGCGGGCGCCGGCACTGGCGAAACTGCGGGCCAGGGCGCGGCCGATGCCGCCGCTGGCGCCGGTGATCAGGATGGTCTTGTCTTTCATGCGGCGTCTCCGGTGGGAAGGCTGCGGATGAGGTCGCCGTACAGGCGGAAGAAACGGCCGGCGGCGTGGATCAGGGCGGCCTTGTCGGCCGCATCGTCGAGGCGGTTCACCAGCGCGCGGAAATGCTCCATGTGGCTGATGTCGAGGCTGCCGTGGCTGCTCAGGTAGCTGAAGGCGCGGGGCGGCAGATCGAGGGCGGGTCCGAGGGCGCCGGCCAACTGGTTGGCCAGCGCGACGCTGGTGCTTTCCAGCACATAGACCATGCCGAAGAAGCCGACCGGATTGCCGCGCTGTACGGTGTCGTAGGCGTAGGCGACCATCAGCTCGGTCTCGAAGGCAGGCTGCCCGTGGCGAACCGCCTCCGCGTCGCCACCGGCGGCCGCGATGTCGTTGAGGATCCACTCCTGGTGGCCCAGCTCCTCCTCGATGTAGTGGGCTGTGGCGTCGCGCAGCCATTCCAGGCGGGCCGGCAGGCGGCCACCGCAGCTCATCAGCAGCGGCACGGTGTGGCGCACGTGGTGGTAGGCCTGGGTCAGGAATGCCAGGTATTGGGCGCGGCCGACGCGTCCGCCAAAGGCATCGGCGAGGATCGGCGCGGAAAGCAGGCGGGCACGTTCGTCGCGGGTCGCCTGTTCCAGTTCAGCAAAGCAGTCCATGGGGCTCTTTCGGGGTGTCGAGGGGGCGGGGTTCGGTCAGGGCGTCGGCATATGCGGCAGCGATCGCGTCGCGGCGCGGGCGGCCGTTGGCGGTTAGCTGGCCGTTGTCGGGGCTGAAGGGCGTCGTGGCGAGGATCCACGTGCCGACGCGGGCGTAGTCGGGCAGATCCCGGTTGGTGGCGGCGATGGCCGCGTCGATGTCGGCTTGGCTGGCTGCACCGCGCGGCACGATCACCGCGACGTTGCTGCTGCGGCCCTCGCCGAACACCGCGGCCTGGGCGATCGGCGCCTGCAGCAGCAGTTCCCGCTCGACCCATTCCGGCGCCACGTTGCGGCCGAAGGCGGTGATGAACATGCTCTTGCGGCGGCCAGTGATGTGCAGCCGGCCGTCGGCGTCCAGGTGGCCGACGTCGCCGGTATCGATCCACTCGTCGTGGCGCGGTGCTTCGCCCAGATAGCCAAGGAAGCCGGCGCCGCCGACGTGGATGGTTCCGCCGGGGCCGATCGCCAGCGCCACATGGGCGAGGGGGCGCCCGACGCAGCCCGGCTGGTTGTCGCCTGGGCGATTGACTGCGACCACCGACGCGCATTCCGACAGACCGTAGCCCTCGAAGACCGGCAGGCCCAGCGCGGTGGCGGCTTCCAGCAGGCGCGGCGAGACCGGGGCACCGCCAACGGCGGCATAGCGCAGCGCGGACGGGTGCGCTGCGCCGGCGCGGATTGTCGCGACGAGGGCCAGCAGCAGTTGCGGCACGAGAATGGTCGAGGTGGCACGGGCGGCGCCGAGGGCCGCCAGCAGGCGGGCTGGATCGACGCCGGCGCTGCCGTTCAGGCCGACCTGTTCGCCGGGGAGCAAACGGGTCGTTGCGCCAGCCAGCAGCGGGACATACAGGCCGCCGATGTTCTCCAGCAGCGTCGCCAGGGGCAGCAGGGCCACGTGGCGGTCGTCCGGTCGGGCCGCGCTGGCTTGCTGCAGGCTGGCGGCCACGTTTTCGATGGCCTCGCGCCCCAGGCAGACGCCCTTCGGCGTGCCGGTGGTGCCGGATGTGAAGGTGATCTTGAGCGTACCGGGTGGCAGGCTCACCGGCGCCGAGTCGAGCCGGCGCATGTACAGGCTGCCGTACAACAGACGGGGGGCGCCCCGGCGGGCGAGCGTGCTCAGGGCTTCCGGACGGTCGCTCAGCAGCAGGTCGATGCCCGCCTGGCTGGCTGCGTGGGCATGCTGGGCTGGCGTGAAGAAGGTTGGTAGCGGGACGAGCGGAATGCCGGCGGCAAGGCAGGCCAGGTCCGCCACCGCCCAGTCGGGGCCGTTGTCGGCGAGCAGTCCGACGACGCGTGGGCGCAGTGCTTGCAGGATCTCGGCCAGCGTCGCCACGGCTTCGGCGAGCGCGGCGTAATCGAGCCTGTGTTGGGCGCCTTCCAGCGCGGGGGCCTCGGGCCTCGTTGCCGCGTGGTGGGTGAGGGCGCCGATGATGGAGCCGGGGCCGCTCATGCTTTGCCGCCCTGGTGCCGGTGTGAGGTGATGGCCGCAAAGCCCTCGTGGATGTCGCCGAACATCACCCGCGGGCCGTGTTGGTAATAGCTGCCCCAGTCGACCTTTTCGGCGGCGGACAGGCAGGCCGGGTCGGCCGGGGCGAGTTCCCGCGGTGTCAGGCCGAGGCGGGCGAAGGCGTTGCGCAAGGCCGTGGTGCCGGTGAACACCACCCAGCGGTGGCCTTCTTCATGCAGGCGTTCCGTGACGCGCAGGATCAGGGTGCGGAAAGTGCCGGCACCGCGTCCGGCCAGTTGGCCGACCTCGACGATGCTGTGGCGCTCCACGGTCTGTCCGGTGGCTGCGGCAATGGCTTGCTCGATCGGCTGGGCCAGGTAGCGTTCGAGGAACAGCGGTTGCGCGGCGGCTTCCCGCAGGCCGCAGACGCCGACCGGCAGGCCCGACGGCGTCTGCAGGCTGAGCAGGCGCGGCATGAAATGGCCGATACGCGCTTCGTAGGCGGCGGCGAAACGGCTGCTGATCATCGCTTCGGCGGCCTGCCGGCCGTCGCCACGGTGTTCGATCAGGCGCTGTGCGTCGTCCTGAGTGAGGGCCGGCTGGCCGCTGGCGGCCTGCGCGAAGGGCGGGAATAGTTGGGTGCCGGCCGGTTGCGGGCCGACAAGCGGGGTTCTGAACGGAATTTGCAGTGCCGACACGGCGACTCCCTTCGATGGCGATGGGGCCGACGGGCTTCGCCGGCTTTGCAGTCGCTAGTGCAAGAGGGGTGCCATGTGCCGTCAAGGGGGGCAAGTAATTGATGTGATGAGGAAAATAGGCTTTCTGCGGGGGCGTCAGGGCCTTGCGGAAGGACTGCAAGAACTTGCAGTACTGCAAAAAAGGTAGACAGGGATTGCAGGCGTCAGCGCGGGCAGGGCAGGCCGTCGTCTATCGTCAGCACCACATTCACCCGCTTGTCGGCGAGGCAGACCGGCACGTAGCCGATGGCGCCCGGCGTGGTGGCGATGAGGCGGATCACGGCCTCCTCGGAACTGGCGACGAAGGGCGGCAGTTCGCCATGGAAGTACTGGTCCCGCCAGTAGTCGTCCATTTCCTCCGGCGTATGGCCGAGCACGGCGACGGAGAAGGCTCGCCGGATGTTCTGGCCGGCCGGCAGATTGACTGGTGCAATCCGGCGGCCGTCCGGCCACAGGCGTTTCTTGCGCTTGAAGATCAGTGCCAGCTCGTGCTTGTCCACGTCGCGGATCGGGTAGCCGGGCGTGACGATCACTGCGATACCGGACAACTCGGCGGCGTCGGCCAGGCCGGCGGCACCGAGAAGTAGCGGTGCGAGGCATGCTGCGATGCCGCGGCGCAGGATGGGGACGAAGGACATCAGTGGGCTCAGAACAGCACGCTGATGGAGGCCAGCAGGCCTTCCGGCGTGCCGTCGGGCAAGTGGCTGCCACCGACGACCTCGGCCTTCAGGGACAGGGCCCGGTCGTAGCGGTAGTTGAGGCCGGCGACCCAGTTGCGGGCCGGGTGGTCGGTGCCGTCCAGGCGCATTTGCTCGAAGCGGCCGACGGCGTAGAGGCGGCCTCGCAGTGGCGCCACCACCTGTACGAAGCCGCCTTTCTCGGTATGCGGTGCGCCGGCGCTGGAGCCGCGGTAGATGCCTTCGCCGGAGATCTCCCAGCGATTGTGGGTCCACAGGAAATCCATGCCGGCCAGGCGCTTGCGCTCGCCCCGGGTCTGGTCCTGCTCGAAATCGACGAGGGACAGGCCGACCTGCAGTTTGCTGCTGACCGGCAGGTTGAAGTGCACGCCGCGGGCTTCGGTGAAGGGGTCTTCGGCGGGCTTGCGGCGCAGTTCGGTGCCGGACGAAACGTAAACGGAGTAGTCCATCTCCCGCTCGCCGATTTCGGTCGTGCCCTGCAGCATCACGCCGGTGGCGTAGCCGGGGAAGACCGCGTGGGTCACCATCGGGCGGGACGTGGTCCACACCAGCGGGTCGGCGTGGATCGGGTTCCAGCGCCCGATCGGGGTCAGGAACTTGCCGACGCGTACGGTGGCGGTGTCGTTGACGGTGTAGTCGAAGTAGAAACGCTCCAGGGCCAGGAAGCGCTCTTCGTCCGGGCCGGTGCGCTTGGTCGCCAGGCTTTCCTCGAAGTCGGTCTCCGAGAAGAACTTGAGCCGCCCGCCGCCTTCCCACCACAGCATCAGGCTCAGGTGGTCGGCCGTCACGCGTGGATCGCGGCCGCGAACGTCGTCGTAGCGCGCGGTGGCGTAGCCGCCAACGGTGAAGCCGCTGTCGCCGAGGGGCAGGCCGCGCCCCAGTTCGTAGTTGCCGAGGCGGATCGGCGTCGGGGCTTCATCGCCGTCGTCGGCCCGGGCCTGGGTGTTCAGCAGAAGCAGGGTCGGCAGCAGGGCGTACAGGCAGGCCCGCGCTTTTTCGTATACTCGGCAGTCCATGTCCCGATGCGGTTCTCCGTCGATAACGTGCCCAGACCGGTAACGATCCGCAGCACCCTGCTCAAGGCCTTCGTCGTGGTGGCCCTGGCGCCCGCCATACTTCTGGCCGGCCTGGCGTTTGTCAAGGCGCGCCAGGCCTTGCAGGCCGAGATCGAGCAAAGCCTGGCCAGCCAGGCGGGGGCGATTGCCGCCGACCTGGACAAGGTGCTGTTCGAGCGTCTGCAGAACGCCGCGATCTGGAGTCGCCTGGAGGTCATGCAGGATCTGCAGGTGCAGGACGTGGATCGCCGCCTGTCCGTGTTCCTCGCCCGCCTGCAGGAAGGCTACGGCGGGGTGTATTGGGATCTGTCGGCGTTGGACACAGCCGGGCGGATCGTCGCCAGTAGTCGGCCAGCCGCTTTAGGCCAGGTGATCAAGCATGATCGATCTGACCGGAAAGTGAGCCTGTCCGGCACGCCGCTGGCGCTCAGCCTGCCGGCGCTGGGGGCTGTGGGACCGGCGGCCAGCCTGTCGATCGGCGCGCCTATCCTGTCCCGTTTCGACGATGCGCCCCTTGGCGAACTGCGCCTGGAGTTCGACTGGCAACAGGTGGATGCGATGCTCGACCGGGCCGCCGGCGACGGTCGTACGCTGGCCATCATCGACGGCAGCGGTCGCCTGATTGCGGCATCCCGCCGCCTGCGCGACGGCCTGTCGGCAGACTCCGGGCTGGCGAGCGGATGGGCCCGCATCCCGACGGCGGCCGGTGCTTACGTGCTCGATGCGACGCCGGCCTATGGTGCGACGGTGGCGGTCGGCGTTGGCCGGGCTGCGGCCTTTGGCGGTTTCGAAGGCCTGGGCTGGCGCACATTGGTGATCCAGCCCCTCGACGAGGCGTTGGCGCCGATCCACCGCATGGTGGCGATCGCGTTGCTGCTGCTCGGTGCGCTGGTGGGCGCGACGCTGTTGCTGGCGGCGTGGGTTAGCGGCGCGATCGCCCGGCCCATCGTTGCGCTGACCGAATTCACCCGCCGTTACCGGCGCGATGGCCGTATGGCCGGTGCTCCGCCCGGTGGAGCCGGAGAAGTCGGCGAACTGTCGACGGCCTTCGTGGAAATGGTCGGCCACATCGACGAATCCCAGCGCAACCTGGTGCGGGCCTCCAAGCTGGCGATGGTCGGCGAGATGGCTTCGGTGATCGCCCACGAGGTGCGCACGCCGCTCGGCATCATCCGTTCGTCGGCGCAGATGCTGCGGCGGGAGCCGGGCCTGTCGCCGGAAGGGCGGGAGATGACCGGCTTCATCGACAGCGAGACCGAGAGGCTCAACCGGCTGGTCTCGACGATGCTCGACAGCGCCCGGCCGCGGGTGCCGGTGTTCGTGCCGACCGATGTTCACGGCCTGATCCGCCGCTGTTTCGCGCTGCTTGCGGGCCAGGCGTCCAAGAAACAGGTGGTCTTCGCCGAAGTCCTCGATGCGACGGATCCGGTTGCCGAGCTGGACGCGGAGCAGATGAGTCAGGTTTTTCTCAACCTGATCCTCAACGCGCTGCAGATCCTGCCGGAAGGTGGCACCGTCAAGGCTTTCAGCGTGGATCTCGGCGATGCGCTGGAGATCGGCATCGGCGACGACGGGCCAGGTATTGTGCCTGAAGAGCGTGAGAGGATCTTCGAGGCGTTCTTCTTTCGCCGGGAAGGCGGCGTGGGCCTCGGCCTCGCCATCGTGCAGCAGATCGTCCAGGCCCATGGCGGCACCATCGTGGCGGGGCGGAGCCCCCTTGGCGGTGCCTTGTTCACCCTTCGCCTGCCCCGTCATGCGGGGCCGCACAGCTCATGAACCCGAGTTACATCCTCGTCGCCGACGACGAACCCCACATGCGCCGCGTGCTGGAGATCATGCTGCGCCAGATGGGGCACACGGTCTTCTCCGCCGGTGACGGCCTGGAAGCGCTGGAGCTGGCCCGCCAGAACCCCCTCGACTTGATCATCACCGACATGCGCATGCCGCACATGGACGGCATCACGCTGCTGTCGCGCCTGCGCGAGGAGGGGCTGGCGGTGCCGGTGATCGTCATCACTGCCCACGGCACGGTGGAGTCTGCGGTGGATGCGATGAAGCGCGGCGCCAGCGACTACCTGCTGCGGCCCTTCGACCTGGAGGCGCTGGAGCTGGCCATCGAGCGGGTCCTCGGCTCGGCCCGCATGAGCCGCCAGAACGCCTTCTTGCGGGAGGAGCTGAACCGCGGCTGGGAGGGCTTCGTTGGCACCAGCGCGCCGATGCAAGCCGTCTACCAGCACATCCGCCAGGTGGCGCCGAGCAAGGCGACGGTGATGATCACCGGCGAGACCGGCACCGGCAAGGAACTCGCCGCGCGGGCGATCCATGCTGCATCGCCGCGGGCCGAGCGGCTCTTCGTACCGATCAATTGCGCGGCGATTCCCGCTGAGATGCTGGAGAGCGAGCTGTTCGGCCACGAGAAGGGGGCCTTCACCGGCGCGGTGAAGGAGCGGGTCGGCAAGTTCGAACTGGCCGACGGCGGCACCCTGTTCCTCGACGAACTCACCGAGATGCCGATGGCCCTGCAGGCCAAGCTGTTGCGGGTGCTGCAGGAGGGCACGCTGGAGCGCCTAGGCTCCAACCGGACGATCACCCTCGACCTGCGCATGATTGCCGCCACCAACCGGGACCCGCGGCAGGCGATTGCCGACGGGCAGTTGCGGGAGGACCTGTTCTATCGCCTCAATGTGTTCGCCATCGCGCTGCCGCCGCTGCGCGAGCGCAAAGAGGACATTCCCGGCCTGGTCACCCACTTTGCCGCCAAGCACGGGCGTAGTGGTGCCACGCCGCTGGCGGAGCCGGGGCTTTACGAGCATCTGGCCACCTACGCCTGGCCCGGCAACGTGCGGGAGCTGGAGAACATGGTCGAGCGGGCGCTGGTGCTGGCCGGCGGCGGCACTCTGCGGCAGGTGCATTTCGTCTTCGATACGCAGCCGCCCGTGCCGGCCGTCGGTGCCTCTGACGTGTCCTTGCCCGAAGGCCCTATGCATGAGGTCGTCGAGGCTCTCGAACGGCGCATGATCGAAGCGGCCCTGAGCCGTTGCGATGGCAACAAGACCCGCGCGGCGGCGCAGCTGGGGATCAGCGAGCGAACCCTCTGGTACAAGCTCAAGAAGCTCCGGAGCGACGACGAGGAATAGTTCGGACAGGGGCCGCAAGCCGCTGGCTTGATGCGCGCGTCCAGCTTCTTTCATTTGTCCTTTACTCCGCAGGGCTCTTTGGCTAAATTACTGACCGGTTAGTCAGTAATTCGATGCCATGAGTCCCAACGACCCCATCCGCCGTCAACGCCGCAAGGAAGCCCGCCCCTCCGAACTCGCCGCTGCCGCACTGTCCCTGTTCATCGAAAAGGGCTTCGCGGCGACGCGTCTGGATGAAGTGGCGGCCCGCGCGGGGGTGTCCAAGGGCACGCTGTATCTGTATTTCGACAGCAAGGAAGCGCTGTTCAAGGCGGTCATCGAGGAAGGGGTCGTGCCCTTGTTCGACGAGATGGAGGCCAAGCTGGAGACCCTCAAGGACGACCCTGAGCGCCTGCTCAGGGAAATCCTCCTCGGCTGGTGGGAGAAGGTCGGCATGACCGATCTGGGCGGTATTTCCAAACTGATCATCGCCGAGGCCCGCAACTTTCCGGAAGTGGCCAGCTACCACCACGAGGCCGTCATCGTGCGCTGGATGGCGCTGCTCGGGCGGGCCATCGACATCGGCATCGAGCGTGGCGTGTTCCGCCCGCTGGATGTGCCGACCCTGCGCCAGCTGGTGTTCTTCCCGTTGCTGATGCTGTCCGTCTGGAAGAACTCGATGGCCGGCTGCGTGGCCGGTTGTCCGGCTCCGGGCCTGGTTTCCGAAACGTATTTCGACACTTATTTCGACATGATCTTCCGCGGCCTGCTGGTCGCGCCTCGCGAGGAGTCCCCCCGATGATGCGTAGTCTGGCCCTGAGTGTCCTTGCCGCGGCGCTGCTGGCCGCCTGTTCGAAGCCTGCGCCGGTGGCCGAGGCGCCGCGTCCGGTGGTCGTCCACAAGCTGGCCCTGGCGCCGGTCGCTGTCGGTGCGCTGTATGCCGGCGAAGTGCGGGCGCGCTACGAGTCGGACCTGGCCTTCCGCATCACCGGCAAGATCGTCGAGCGCCGCGTGGACGTGGGGACGGCGGTGAAGCCCGGCCAGGTGCTGGCCCGGCTGGACCCGAGCGATGCCGGCCTCAATGCCGAGGCGGCCCGTGCCCAGCTGGCGGCGGCGCAGAACGAATACGCTTTCGCCAAGGCCGAGGTCGAGCGCTACCGGGATCTGGTCGGCAAGAACTTCGTCAGCCGCAGCGTGCTGGACGCCAAGGAGTCCACCTTCAAGTCGGCCGAGGCGCGGGTTGCTCAGGCCCGCGCGCAGGCCACCGTGGCGGGCAATCAGAGTGCTTACACGACGCTGGTGGCCGATCAGGCTGGCGTGATCACCGCGGTCAGCGCCGAAGTCGGGCAGGTCGTGAAGGATTCCGCCGTCGTCATGAAGCTGGCCCGCGACGGCGAGCGCGAGGTGCTGATCGCGGTGCCGGAAAGCCGTTTGTCGGCGCTGCGCGCCGCAAAGGATGTGGAGATCCGCCTGTGGGCCCAGCCCGATGCGGCACTGCGCGGCAAGGTCCGCGAAATCGCGCCGAGCGCCGACCCGGCTACCCGCACTTACGCGGTGCGGGTGAGCATCGTCGATCCGACCCCAGCGGTGCAGCTGGGTATGACCGCCAACGTGGTGCTGCCGGATGCCAGTGCGGCGGCCGGCGCGCTGCTGGTGCCGGCGACGGCGGTCTTCGAGCATGACGGACGCAGCGCCGTGTGGGTGATGCAGGCCGAAGGGCCGCTGGTCAAGCCCGTGCTGCGCCCGGTGACGGTGCGCCAGTACCGGGAGGACGGGGTGCTGATTGCCGACGGGGTGAAGCCCGGCGAGATCATCGCCGCCGCCGGTGTGCACAAGATCGTCGCCGGCCAGTTGCTGCAACCGGTGGCGCCCAATCAGCCGGCACCGGCACCGGCACCGGCACCGGCTCCGGTGAGCGTCAAGGCCGGAGGGGCCGGCGCGTGAAGCATTTCAACCTGTCCGAATGGGCCCTGCGCCACCAGCCGCTGGTCCGTTACCTGATCGTCGCGCTGGCATTGATCGGCGTGCTGTCCTATCAAAAGCTCGGCCAGTCGGAAGATCCGCCCTTCACCTTCAAGGTGATGGTGGTGCGCACCGAGTGGCCCGGCGCATCGGCTCGCGAAACCGAGGAGCAACTGACCGACCGCATCGAGAAGAAGCTGCAGGAAGTCCCCAACGTGGACTACATGCGCAGCTATTCGCGGCCGGGCGAGTCGGTGGTGCTGTTCGTCGCCAAGGATTCGACGCCGTCCAAGGACGTGCCGGACATCTTCTACCAGGTGCGCAAGAAGATCGGCGACATCAAGGGCACGCTGCCGGCGGGCATCCGCGGGCCTTATTTCAACGATGAGTTCGGTGACGTGTTCGGCAACATCTACGCACTGACCGGCGACGGCTTCGACTACGCCCGCCTGAAGGCCGAGAGCGACAAGATCCGCGCCGAGCTGCTGCGGGTGCCCAACGTGGCCAAGGTGGACCTGATCGGCGAGCAGGAGCAGCGCATCTACGTGGAGCTGTCCAATACCAAGCTCGCCACCCTCGGGCTGGATGTGCAGACGGTGACCGACGCGCTGGCGCGCCAGAACGCGGTCGCCCCCGGCGGTTACTTCGAGACCAGGGTCGAGCGCATTTACCTGCGCCCGAGCGGCGCCTACGACACCGTCGAGGCGATCCGCGAGACGCGCATCCAGGCCGGCGGGCGGGAATTCCGTATCGGCGACATCGCCACCGTCGCGCGGGGCTTCGTCGAGCCGCCGGCGCCGCGCTTCCGCTTCCGCGGCCAGGACGCGCTGGGCCTGGGCGTGTCGATGGCCAAGGGCGGAGACATCATTGCGCTGGGCGACGACCTGAAAACCACCGTGGCGCGCATTCAGTCCCAGTTGCCGGTCGGCCTTGAGCTGAAAGAGGTGGCCAGCCAGCCGGAGGCGGTGCAGCGCTCGGTCAGCGAGTTCGTACATTCCCTGGCCGAGGCGGTGATCATCGTGCTGGTGGTGTGCTTCTTCTCGTTGGGTCTGCGTACGGGCCTGGTGGTGGCGCTGTCGATCCCGCTGGTGCTCGGCGTGACCTTCTTCGGCATGCGCCTGTTCGACGTGGGTCTGCACAAGATCTCCCTGGGCGCGCTGATCCTCGCGCTGGGCCTGTTGGTGGACGACGCGATCATCGCCGTCGAGATGATGCTGGTGAAGATGGAGCAGGGCTGGGAGCGCTCCAAGGCTGCGGCCTTCGCCTATACCAGCACGGCCGGCCCGATGCTGTCCGGCACGCTGGTGACCGTAGCCGGTTTCCTGCCGATCGCCACCGCTCAGTCCTCCACCGGCGAATACACCCGCTCGATCTTCCAGGTGAATGCGATCGCGCTGCTCGCTTCATGGCTGGCGGCAGTGGTGGTGGTGCCCTACCTGGGCTACGTGCTGCTGCCCGATCCGCGGGCGCCGAAGAACACCAGCTGGTTCGCGCGCCGCTTCCCGCGCCTCGAGCGTTTCAAGGACCGCATCGGCCTTGGCGACCCGCACGTGGAAGGGGACGAGGATGCGGTGTTCCGTACGCCTTTTTACAACCGTTTCCGTGCCGTGGTGGATTGGTGCGTGGCCAAACGCTGGGTGGTGATTGGCACCACGCTGGGGATCTTCATTGTGGCGATCGTCGGTTTCGGCCTCGTGCAGCAGCAGTTCTTCCCCAACTCCACGCGGCTGGAACTGCTCATCGACCTGCGCCTGCCGGAAGGCGCCAGCCTGCGTGCGACCCAGGCCGAGGCGGAGCGGCTGGAGCGCATCCTCGACAAGGAGGACGGCATCCAGAACTACGTGGCCTATGTGGGTACTGGCAGCCCGCGCTTCTACCTGCCGCTGGACCAGCAGCTGCCGGCCGCCAATTTTGCCCAGTTCGTGATCCTGACCGACAGCATCCCGGCCCGGGAGGCGCTGCGGGAGCGCATGATCGAGCTCTTCAAGCACGATTTCGCCAACCTGCGCGCCAACATCACGCGGCTCGAAAACGGCCCGCCGGTGGGCTTCCCGGTGCAGTTCCGCGTCGATGGTCCGGACATTGCGACGGTGCGGCACTACGCCGCCGAGGTCGCCGGGGTGATGCGCGGCAACGCCAGCCTGTCCGACGTGCAGCTCGACTGGGACGAGCAGTCCAAGGTGTTGAAGGTCGAGGTGGATCAGCACAAGGCGCGCCTGCTGGGGCTGTCTACGCAGGATGTGGCCAATTTCCTGAATACGTCCCTGCGCGGTCTGGCGGCGACCAGTTACCGCGAAGGCATCGAATCGATCGACGTGGTGCTGCGCGGCGATGCCTTCGAGCGCAACAAGCTGTCCCTCGTCGCCGAACTGGCGATCCCGACCCGCAGTGGCAAGTCCGTGCCGCTGGGCCAGGTGGCGACGGTCAGCTATGCCTTTGAACAGGGCCTGGTGTGGCGTCGCAACCGGGAGCCGAGCATCACCGTGCGCGGCCAGATCTACGACAGCCGCATTCAGGCGCCGACCGTCACCGCCCAGGTGGAGCCGCTGCTCGAACCGATCAAGGCGCGGCTGCCGGCCGGCTACCGGATCGAGACCGGGGGCGCGGTGGAGGAGAGCGCCAAGGGGCAGAGTTCGGTCAATGCCGGTTTCCCGCTGTTCTTCGCGGTGGTGTTCACGGTCCTGATGGTGCAGCTCAACAGCTTCTCGCGGACGGCGATGGTGGTGCTGACCGCGCCGCTGGGGCTGATCGGCGTGGTGTTGTTCCTGCTGCTGTTCAACCAGCCCTTCGGCTTCGTCGCGATGCTCGGCACGATCGCCCTGTTCGGCATGATCATGCGCAATTCGGTGATCTTGGTGGACCAGATCGAGCAGGACATGCACAAGGGGTTGCCAGCATGGAACGCCATCGTCGAATCGGCGGTGCGCCGCCTGCGGCCCATTGCGTTGACCGCGGCGGCGGCGGTGCTGGCCATGATCCCGCTGACCCGCAGCGCCTTTTTCGGGCCGATGGCGGTGGCGATCATGGGGGGGCTGATCGTCGCCACGCTGTTGACTCTGCTGTTTGTGCCGGCCCTGTACGCCGCGTGGTACCGGGTGAAGCCCGTGCCGCCGGCGGGCGGACGTGCTACGGATGATCTGCGCAGTGCACAAGTGAGCTAAAATCCGAAAGTTTTTTCGCAACCAATTCAGGCATGCAGATCATCAATATTAGCTTGTGCTAATATTTATCCGGGAGTCACACAATGAATTTCGAACAAGCACGATTCAACATGGTTGAGCAGCAGGTCCGCCCCTGGGAGGTTCTGGACTTCGGCGTCCTCGACCTGCTGATGAGCGTTCGCCGTGAAGAGTTCGTGCCGGAAGCGTACAAGTCTCTGGCCCTGTCGGAAGCCGAGATCCCCCTCGGTCATGGCGGCAGCATGCTGGTCCCGGTGATCGAAGGCAAGATCCTGCAGGCCATCCAGGTCAAGCGTTCCGACAAGGTGCTCGAAGTTGGTGCCGGTTCCGGCTACTTCGCTGCGCTGCTCGCCGCCAAGGCCGACTGGGTGCGCACCGTCGACATCGAGCCGGCGCTGGTCAACATGGCTCACGACAACCTTAAGCGCTACGGCGTCGAGAACGTCATCGTCGAGGAAGGCGATGCCGTGCGCGGCTGGGCCAGCAGCGCGCCCTACGACCTGATCGTGCTGTCCGGCGGCGTACCGCAGATCGCCGACTCCCTGCTGGAGCAGGTCAAGGTTGGCGGCCGCCTGTTCGCCTTCGTCGGCGAAGCGCCGCTGATGACCGCTACCCTGGTGACCCGTGTGTCCGAAAGCCAGTTCCGCACCGAGTCGCTGTTCGAAAACCTTGTTCCGGCGCTGCGCAATGCGCCGCAGAAGAGCCACTTCACCTTCTGAGTACAACCCTGATGAATCACATCACCCCTCCGCAGCTGGCCGAATGGCTGCAGGACGAAAGCCGGCCGGCGCCTTTCCTGCTCGACGTTCGGGAGCCTTCCGAATTCCAGTACTGTGCCATTCCGGGCTCGGTGCTGATGCCGATGGCCAGTGTGCCGGCGCGCATGCAGGAGCTGGAGCCGGATGCGGAGATCGTGGTGATCTGCCATCACGGCGGCCGCAGCATGCAGGTGGCGATGTTCCTGGAACGCCAGGGCTTCACCAACCTGATCAATCTGGCCGGCGGGGTTGCCCAGTGGGCGGCCCAGGTCGACCCGAGCATGCCCCAGTACTGAGCGGTCGAACAGGGACGGAGCACGGCATGAAGCGTCTGGTGGTGGCAATGGTGGCGGGGCTGCTGGCGGTGGGTGCGTCGGCAGCGGATCTGGAACAGGTCTATCGCGATGCGCTGGCCTACGATGCGTCGCTGGCCGCGGCCCGGGCCTCGCTGGCCGCCGGGCAGGAAAAGCTGCCGCAGGGCCGTGCCGGTCTGTTGCCATCCATCGGCCTGTCCGGCAACACGACCTGGAACGACATGGACCCACGCCGTCCGGCCGGGTCTTCCATCGGCTTCAACAGCCACGGCTGGCAGGTGCAGCTGACTCAGCCGCTGTTCCGCTGGCAGAACTGGGTGCAGTTCAAGCAAGGTGAGGTGCAGGTGGCGCTGGCCGAGGTGCAGTTCCGGCAGGTGCGCCAGGATCTCGCCTTGCGCGTCGCCCAGGCCTATTTCGATGTGCTGACCGCCCAGGACGTGCTGGCGGCGGCCACTGCCCTGCATCAGGCCAACAGCCAGCAGCTCGAACTGGCCAGGAAGAGTTTCGAGGTGGGCACTGTCACCATCACCGACGTGCATGAGGCCCAGTCCCGGGCCGACCTGTCGTCGGCGCAGATGATCGCCGCCGACAGCGACCTCGCCGTCAAGCGCCACGCGCTGTCGGTGTTGACCGGCAAGGACACCGATGGCCTCAAGAGCCTGCGCAAGGGCGTCACGCTGAGCCGCCCTGAGCCCGGTGACATCCAGTCCTGGGTGGTGGCATCGGAAGGGGGCAACCTGTCCGTGCAGGCCGCTCAACTGGGGGTGGAACTGGCCGGGCGTGAGGTGGAGCGCAACCGCGCCGGGCATCTGCCGACGGTGGACCTGGTGGCCAGCCGCGGCAATACCGTGTCGTCGACGGCCGCCTTCATGCCGACTGCGCCGGTCCGCTACGACATCGATTCGACGGTGATCGGCGTGCAGGTGGCGGTGCCGCTGTTCCAGGGCGGGGCGACCAGTTCCCGCGTCCGCGAGACGATGGCTTTGCGCGACAAGGCCGGCGCCGATCTCGACAACGCACGCCGCAGTTCCGCGCAGGGCGCCCGTCAGGCCTACCTCGGCGTAACCAGCGGCTTGGCCCAGGTGAAGGCCTATGAGGCGGCACTGGTGTCGTCTACCTCGGCCCTCGACGCCAACAAGCTCGGCTACGACGTCGGCGTGCGCATCAACATCGACGTGCTGAATGCCCAGAGCCAGCTTTACGACACCCAGCAGCGGCTGGCCAAGGCCCGCTACGATACGTTGCTCGCTCAGCTGCGCCTGAAGGCCGCGGCGGGCACCCTCGGCGACGAGGACATCAAGGCGGTGAACGCCTTGCTGGACTGAACTACCCGGCATCCGGGCGAGGAACGGCCGCAGCAGCGGCCGTTCGCATTTCAACCCTTCCAGTCATTCCTTCCATGCGATATACAGACCTGCGGGATTTCATCAGCCAACTGGAACGCCTCGGCGAGCTCAAGCGGATCAAGGCGGAAGTCGATCCGCACCTGGAAATGACCGAAATCTGCGACCGGGTGCTGCGCGCCGGCGGGCCGGCGATCCTCTTCGAGAATCCCAAGGGGCAACGCGTGCCGGTGCTGGCCAACCTGTTCGGCACGCCGCAGCGGGTGGCGCTGGGCATGGGCGTGAGCGGGGAGGACTGGCAGGGGGCGCTGCGCGAGGTCGGCAAGCTGCTGGCCTTCCTGAAGGAGCCGGAGCCGCCTAAAGGCCTGAAGGACGCCTGGGATAAGCTGCCGGTGTTCCGCCAGGTGCTCAACATGTCGCCGAAGACGGTGTCGTCGGCACCCTGCCAGGAGGTGGTGAAGGAAGGCAAGGACGTGGACCTCGCCGAGCTGCCGATCCAGCATTGCTGGCCGGGCGACGTGGCGCCGCTGATCACCTGGGGCCTGGTGGTCACCCGCGGCCCCAACAAGACCCGTCAGAACCTGGGCATCTATCGTCAGCAGGTGCTCGGATCCAACAAGGTGATCATGCGCTGGCTGGCCCACCGCGGCGGCGCGCTGGATTTCCGCGACCACCAGCTGGCCAATCCGGGCCAGCCCTTCCCGGTGGCAGTGGTGCTGGGCTGCGATCCGGCGACCATCCTCGGTGCAGTGACGCCGGTGCCGGACAGCCTGTCGGAGTACCAGTTCGCCGGCCTGCTGCGTGGCGCCAAGACCGAGCTGGTGAAATGCCTGGGTTCCGACCTGCAGGTGCCGGCCTCCGCCGAGATCGTGCTGGAGGGCGTGATCCATCCGGGCGAGACGGCTCTCGAAGGGCCTTACGGCGACCACACCGGCTACTACAACGAGCAGGCCGAGTTCCCGGTGTTCACCATCGAGCGCATCACCAGCCGGCGCGACCCGATCTACCACAGCACCTATACCGGCAAGCCGCCCGACGAGCCGGCGATGCTGGGCCTGGCCCTCAACGAAGTCTTCGTGCCGCTGCTGCAGAAGCAGTTCACCGAGATCGTCGATTTCTACCTGCCACCGGAGGGCTGTTCGTACCGGCTGGCGGTGGTCAGCATCAAGAAGCAGTACCCGGGGCACGCCAAGCGGGTGATGTTCGGCATCTGGAGCTTCCTGCGTCAGTTCATGTACACCAAGTTCATCATCGTGGTGGACGACGATGTGAACATCCGCGACTGGAAGGAAGTGATCTGGGCGCTGACCACCCGCATGGATGCGACGCGGGACACCACGCTGGTGGACAACACCCCGATCGACTACCTGGATTTCGCCAGTCCGGTCGCCGGGCTGGGCTCGAAGATGGGCCTGGATGCGACCAACAAATGGCCGGGCGAGACCCAGCGGGAATGGGGGACGCCGATCGTCATGGACGCGGCGGTCAAGGCGCGCGTCGATGCGATGTGGAGCGAGCTGGGGCTCTGACGGCCGGGATTCCGAGCGCTACGCTGTGTGGCGGGCGTGGTGCTCGCCGTTCAGGCGGCCACGCTTGCCATTGCGTGACTGCCGGTGTCGACCAGCAGGTCGTTGGCGGTCAGCGCGAAATCCTTCCATGCAGCAGCCAGTTCCCGGCGCATTTCCAGCTGGTAGTCCACGCTGGGCAGGTGTTCTTCGGCAAAGTTGGAGATTGCGCAGGAGCTGCGGTTGAAGCGCAGCGCGTCGTCCAGCAGGGCCTCGCAGAAGCCCTGGAAGGGTTCCAGGATGCGTAGCGTGAGTTCCGACCAGCCTCGCTCCACGCGGACTCCACGGCTGTCGAAGGGCAGCTCGTAGAGCATTTCCAGCGCCTCGCGGAAGAGCACTGCCGCCGTGTCGAGAATGGCCTGCTGGGTCAGGTGCTGGCGCCGCTGGGCCGACAGGTTGCGATGCAGCGTGATCCGGTAGCGCTCGAAGCTCTGTTTGCGCTGCTTGGCAACCCAGGCCGCAAAGCGGGCAACGCACAGATCGTTGGTTCCGATGCTCATGGCGTTTCAGTTCATCAGGGCCCGGTCGAGGGCCAGTTCCTTGAGGATGCGGCCGGCTGCCTCGAGGGCGCCTTCCATGTAGCCGCCACCGTAGCTGGCCGTTTCCGAGCCGCCGAAGTAGAGCTTGTCGTTCCAGTGGGACAGGCGCAGGGCCCGGTTCCCGTACTCCGGATGACCGTCTGGCGGGGTCTGGTCGAGGAGGCTGCAGGTGTAGGCCTCCGATGACCAGTCCTGGATGAACGGCGTGCTGCGCTCGGCGGCGGCGCCGAACAGCTGGACGAGCTGGCTGCGCACGAGCATCGGCAGACCGCTGCGGAAGGATTCCCGCAGGGCTGGCGGCAGCGCGACGAAGCCACCGAGGGCGGCACGTCCGGCCAGCTCGTCGCTGGCGTCGAACACCTCGGCCAGTGCGGCCTGAGGGTGGGTGACGAAGGCGTTGCCGGTATGGCCGGCGTCGCGCCAGAAGGGGCGCTCGAAACCGCACACCGCCTTCGCGCTGCCCGCCATCCAGGTGGGGGTGTCGCGCAGGACCTGACGCAGCGGCGCGGCGAGGGGCGGGGAAAAATCCACCCGCTCCTCGAGCAGGCGCGGCGGAACGGCCAGCACCACGTGGCGTGCGCTGACCGTGACGGGTTCATAGCCGCGCAGGAAATGCAGTTCCACATGATCGTCGCAGTTGCGCACGGCCATCAGCACGTGGCCGAAATGCAGGCTGTGTCGGGGCAGGCGCTTGGCAAGGGCGGTGATCAGCGTGCCGAAGCCGCCCGACACCCGCCGGGCGCCGCCATGAACCGGACCGGCGGACAGGGTGGTCGGTCCGGCGCCGGGATCCTTGAGGTGCAGCAGGGTTTCACCGTCAGCCTGGGGAAACGGGCTCAGCCCAAGGTCGGCGATCAGCCGGGCGATGCGGGGCTGGGTATCCGGCCAGAACCAGGTCGGCCCCAGATCGGTGGGGAGACCGGGAGTGGCAGCGTCACTGGACAGGATGCGGCCGCCGAGACGCGTGCGAGCTTCGAACAGGGCGACGTCTTCGCCGCGTGCGGCGAGGCCATTGGCGATCGCCAATCCGCATAACCCGCCGCCAACTATGACCGTGTCCAACATGCTGTTGCTCCGGATGATCGTTATGGCAGAGGATCAGCAATCTTCGTTCCATGTCATGGGGGGAACTGTGATTCATTGTTAAGTACATGAATCTAAAAATATTGTTTCCAGAGCACGGTGCGCAATAACCCTGTTTGTTTGTCGGGTTTGCGCCTGCTGGAGACATTTCTGCACCGTTGTAGGTTGACGTGCTTTTGCGATTGGTGCGCGAATGTCATGTTGCGGCGCCAACCTGACGAAAGGTCAGGTTGAGGCGCGGGCTGATGACGAGCGGGTCGGCCAGGACCGCGTGCTCCCAGGTCTGCTGAAAGGGCGGGTCCATGACCAGCAGCGTGCCGGCTGGGAGCGGAACGTGCACAGCCTCGCCACGGGGGCGAGGGCGGACGGAGAAGCTGCGGGTGGCGCCCAGGCTCAGGGAGGCGATGGCTGGCGCGGGGCCCAGGTCGGGTTCGTCGTCGGCATGCCAGCCCACGGTGTCCCGGCCGTCGCGATAGAGATTGAGCAGGACGGCGTTGAAGCGCAGGCCGGAAAGGTGCTGGACCCGTTCGCGCAAGGCTTGCAGTGTGGGCGTCCAGGTGTGGGAGTTGTGCAGGTTGTCTGCATAGCGATAGTCGATGCCGGGATCGGCGTGCCAGGCCTGCAGGCGGGGCAGCGCGAAGCGGCGGCCGGCGGCCAGGTAGTAGCCGTCGTTCCAGGGCGTCTCGGCGAGCAGGCGGTGGAACAGCTGGCCGGCCTCGGCCTCGTCGAAGAGGCGGCCGATCCGCAGCAGCGGGAGTGCCCGCATCGCGGTGAGCAACATCTTCTCAGGCCAGAGCGCGTTCGAGCAGGACAGCCACGTGCTGCGCCTGTCGTTCGGCGCCTTCGCGGATCTGGTGCCGGCAGGAGAAGCCGTTGGCGAGCACCGTGGCCTCGGGGGCGTTACGCAGCGCAGGCAGGAGGTCGAGTTCCGCCATCTGCAGTGAGATGTCCCGGTGCTCGGCATCGAGGCCGAAACTACCGGCCATGCCGCAGCAGCTGGCTTCGATGAATTCGAACTCGAAGTCGGGAATCAGGCGGAGCACTTTGCGCAGGGACTTCATCGCGCCGACCGCCTTCTGGTGGCAGTGGCCATGTACCAGGGTCTTGCCGTCCGGTAGCGGCTTCAGCGTGAGTTGCAGGTTCTTGCGGTCGTGCTCGCGGGCGATGAACTCCTCGAACAGGTAGACCTGCTTGGCGAGCTTTTCTGCGTCGGCCCCCAGGCCCAGTTTGAGGTGATCGTCGCGCAGGGACAGGATGCAGGATGGCTCCAGCCCGACGATGGGAACGCCCGCCTCCAATGCCGGACGCAGGGCGGCGTGCATGCGCCGTGCTTCGGCACGGGCGGCGTCCACCTGACCGAGGGACAGGTAGGTGCGGCCGCAGCACAGGGGCCGGGTGGGCTCGGTAGCGTCTGAGAGAGGTTCCAGGCTGGTGACACGATAGCCGGCGGCACTGAGCACCGCATGGGCGGCGTGGGCGATGGCCGGGTCGAAGTGACGGGCAAAGGTGTCCACGAAGAGGATCACTTCCCGTTCGCCTGAGCCGGCGGTGGCTGGCGGACGGTAGGCCTCCGGGCTGGGTTCCGGCAGCACGCGCTGGGCCGAGATGCCCAGCCAGCGCTCGCCGAGACGCGCCAGAAATGGCAGACGGTTGCGCAGCCGTACCAGTTGGCGCACCACTCCGCGATGGGCCAGCAGCCGGGGCAGGGCGGCGAATAGCCGGTCCCGGCGCGGGGTGCCGAGGGCCAGGTTGCGCTGGGCCTGGTATTCGATCTTGATGGCGGCCATGTCTACCTGGTTGGCACATTCGCGCTTGCAGCCCTTGCAGCCGACGCACAGCTCCATCGCAGCGGCCAGGCGCGGGTCGGCAAAGGGGGCCTCGCCCAGTTCGCCGTTGAGGGCGGCCTTCAGCAGCAGTACGCGTCCGCCGGGGGAATGGCCCGGATCGTCGGTGGCGCGGAAGCTGGGGCACATGACGCCCTTGGGTTTGCGCTGGCACAGGCGGTCGCTGATGCAGACGGCGACCGCCTTGGCAAAATCGCCTCCGTGGGTCGGAATCCCGGCATAGGCATCGCCTTGTCCGGCGGTCTCATAGGATGACCAATCCAGTTGATGTTTCATTGCTCTCTCCGTACCGGAGAGAGCAAGCAAACTGGGTGCCAAGATGGCTCTTTATTAAAAACAACAGCTTGCGACCAAGAAGTGTGTCGTGTTTGCGACAGCGGGATGAGAAGATCCGGGCGGGTGGCCCTCAGGCGCTGTGCCAGCGGTTGCCCCCTGCGCCCTTGGCCGTGTACATGGCCTGGTCGGCAAGAGCCAGCAGATGGTTGAGATCGTAACCATTGTCGGGGTAGCAGGCCACGCCGATGCTGATGCCGAGCCGGCAGCCGGGGAAGTCGCCGCCGGGCAGTGCCACCACGGTGGCGATGATGCGCTCGCAGAACAGTGCGATATCCCTGTCCCCATGCAGCGTGGGGCACAACATGACGAATTCATCGCCGCCGACGCGCGCCACGATGTCGGTGGCACGGGCCGTGGTTTCGAAACTGTCGGCCAGGCTGATCAGGATCTGGTCGCCAGCGAGATGGCCGAAGCTGTCATTGATCGGCTTGAAGCCGTCCAGGTCGAGCATCAGCAGCGTTCCGGGCTGGGCATCGATGTTGGCGCGGGACAGGATCCCTTCCGCGGCTTCGACAAAGGCCTTGCGGTTGGCGATGCCGGTCAACGGATCGTGGCGTGCCATCTCCCGCCAGCGGCGGCTGTCGGCTTCCACGCTGCGGTATTTACCGAGCATGCCGAAGACGATCAGCAGGAAATTGGCGAGGGCGAGTACGAAGGCTCCGGTCTGAATGGCGCGCAATTGCTGGGTTCGATGTACCGACTCCTGTTCGAGCACGGAGGTGAGGGTGTTCATCAGGTCCAGGATCTCACGGTTGTGGCGCACCATGTAGTCGGCGGCGAAGGCGATTTCACCCGCGTCGGGTATCTGCGGCCGGGCAGGGGAGGCGATGCGCTCCAGTGGGGCAATGAGCCGGCGGGCGGCGCCCACTACGCGGGCGCCCTCGCCATCAACCCGCTCCAGCTGCAGGGGTGTGCCATCGCCACCCTGGGTCTCTCCGCCATCCGCAAAGGCACCCAGTGTGCGGCGGAACAGTCCGAAGGCTTCGCTGAACTCCTGGCGTGCGGCATCCGGGTTGCCCTTGCCGGTGGTGGCCAGCAACAAGGCCTTGGTGGTCTGCTGCGAAAGCATCCGCTGGCGGCCGGCCAGGTTGATGGCCACTGCATCGCGGGCAACCTGGTCGGCAATCCACAGGTTGATCAGCAGCACTGTCAGATCGAGGGCGACGAACATGACGATGGCCACCATCAGGCGGCGAGGCGATCCCAGCAGGGCACTTACCGGAATGGGCATGAATCGCGTCTTTCGTCTATTCGGGGAGGCCGGTGCCAATGCAAATGGGTGTTGGATGAATTATCGTCAATGAATGCCCAATTTGAAGCGTGCCGTTGAGGGCCGGTAAACATTTGCAGCAGAAAATGAAAATGCGGCCCGGGTGGGCCGCATCCAGGTCCGCCGGGGAATGCTCGCTCAGTCGTTGAAGCGGGCTTCCAGCGCTGCGATGGCCGGCAGGGTCCTGCCTTCGAGGAACTCGAGGAAGGCGCCACCGCCGGTGGAGATGTAGCCCACGTCGTCGGCGATGTGGAACTTGGCGATGGCTGCCAGGGTGTCGCCGCCGCCGGCGATGGAGAAGGCTTCGGAGTGGGCGATGGCCGAGGCCAGCATCTTGGTGCCGCCGGCGAACTGGGGTAGTTCGAAGACGCCGACCGGTCCGTTCCAGACGACGGTGCCCGCATTGGCGATGATCTGGGACAGCTTGGCGGCGGCCTTCGGGCCAACGTCGAGAATACGGTCGTGGGGACCGACGTCATCGACGGAGACCTTGTTGGCACGGGCCATGGCGGACACTTCGTCGGCGACGACGACGTCTTCCGGTAGCGGCACTTCGGCGCCGCGGGCCTTCATGATGTCCATGATGGCCTGGGCTTCCTTGACCAGCTCGGGCTCGGCCAGGGATTCACCGATGCGCTTGCCGGAAGCCAGCAGGAAGGTGTTGGCGATGCCACCACCGACGATCAACTGGTCCACCTTGTCGGCCAGGGATTTGAGGATGGTCAGCTTGGAGGACACCTTGGAGCCACCGACGATGGCCACCAGCGGGCGGGCCGGGGCGTGCAGGGCCTTGCCGAGGGCGTCGATCTCGGCGCCCATCAGGATGCCGGCGCAGGCCACGGGGGCGAACTTGGCGATGCCGTGGGTGGTGGCTTCGGCGCGGTGGGCGGTGCCGAAGGCGTCGTTCACATAGACGTCGCACAGGGCAGCCATCTTTTGCGCGAGCTCTTCGTTGTCCTTCTTCTCGCCCTTGTTGCAGCGGCAGTTCTCGAGCAGCACGACCTCGCCGGCGGCGATGTCGAAACCACCGTCCACCCAGTTCTGGATCAGGCGCACCGGCTTGCCGAGCAGCTGGCCGAGGCGCACGGCGACGGGGGCGAGGGTGTCGTCGGCCTTCAGTTCGCCCTCGGTCGGACGACCCAGGTGGGAGGTGACCATCACTGCCGCACCGCCGTCGAGGGCGTACTTGATGGACGGGATCGAGGCGCGGATGCGGGTGTCCTCGGTGATGTTGCCGGCGTCGTCCTGGGGTACGTTGAGGTCGGCGCGGATGAAGACCTTCTTGCCCTTGACGTCGAGATCGGTGAGTTTCTTGACTTGCATGATGATGTTCTACGTGTCGTCGGATGTGAAAACGCCCCGCACAGGGCGGGGCGTCGATACGGCGGAATTACTTGGCGTTGACGAAGGCACGGGCCGCGTCGAGCATGCGGCAGGAGTAGCCCCACTCGTTGTCATACCAAGCCAGCACCTTGACCAGGGTCGAACCGTCTTCACCCTTGATGACGCGGGTCTGGGTGGCGTCGAAGGTGGAAGACACGGTGGTGTGGTTGAAGTCGGAGGACACCAGCGGCTCGGTGTTGACGGCCAGGATGCCCTTCAGCGGGCCGTTGGCCGCAGCGGTCAGCAGCTCGTTGATTTCTTCCTTGGTGGTGGCGCGCTCGGCGGTGAAGGTGAGGTCAACCAGGGACACGTTGATGGTCGGGACGCGCAGCGCGAAGCCGTCGACCTTGCCCACCAGTTGGGGCAGCACCAGGCCGACGGCCTTGGCAGCACCGGTTTTGGTGGGGATGATGTTGGCGGCAGCGGCACGGGCGCGGCGCAGGTCCTTGTGGCGGACGTCCACGGTCACCTGGTCGTTGGTGTAGGCGTGGATGGTGGTCATCAGGCCCTGCTTGATGCCGACGCTGTCGGCCAGGATCTTGGCGACCGGGGCCAGGCAGTTGGTGGTGCAGGAGGCGTTGGAGACGACGGTCATGTCGCCCTTCAGGGCCTCTTCGTTCACACCCATGACGATGGTGGTGTCCACATCGTCACCGCCGGGGGCGGAGATCAGCACGCGCTTGGCGCCCTGCTCGAGGAGCGCGCCGGCCTTGGCCTTGGTGGTGTAGGCGCCGGTACACTCCAGCAGCACGTCCACGCCGTGGGCGCCCCAGTTCACGCCCTTCGGATCCTTGGTGGAGTAGAACGGGATCTTCTTGCCGTCGATGATGATGACGTTGTCGCCTTCGGTTTCCACGGAGGTGGCGAAGCGGCCATGGGTGGTGTCGTACTTGAGCAGGTGGGCATTGGTGGCCAGATCGCCGGAGGCGTTGATGGCGACCACGTCAAACTCGTTTTGCAGACCCTGCTCGTAAATGGCGCGCAGCGTGCAGCGACCGATACGACCGAAACCATTGATGGCAACTTTGATGCTCATCGACTCTTCTCCCTAGTGTAAATGCACGAAACCGAAATTCACTGACCTGCGGTGCCCTGTGGCACCACAGGTTTTGTCTGGGGCGCGCGGCCGGTCAGGCGATGACCTTCCTGACCGCAGCAACCACGGCGTCGGCAGTGATGCCGAAGTACTTGAACAGCTCGCCGGCCGGGGCGGATTCGCCGAAGCGGTCCACGCCGATGACTTCGCCCTCCAGACCGACGTATTTGCGCCAGCCGTCGGTGACACCCGCTTCGACGGCGACCCGCGGCAGGCCCTTGGGCAGCACGGCAGCACGGTAGGCGGCGTCCTGGCGGTCGAAGACATTGGTGCTGGGCATGGAAACCACCCGAACGGCGACGCCTTCTTCGGCGAGCTGCTTCTGGGCGGCCAGGGCCAGCGCCACTTCCGAACCGGTCGCTATGATAACGGCTTGCGCACTGTTTGCCTGTGAACCAGTGCCCGAATCGGACAAGACGTAGCCGCCACGGCGGATGTTGGCTACCTGTTCGGCATTGCGCGGCTGGAAGGGCAGGTTCTGGCGTGAGAAGGCGAGGGCGCTCGGGCCGTCGGCGCGTTCGATCGCCGATGCCCAGGCCACCGCCGACTCGGTGGTGTCACAGGGGCGCCACACGTCCATGTTGGGAATCAGGCGCAGGGTGGCGGTCTGCTCGACCGGCTGGTGGGTCGGGCCGTCTTCGCCAAGGCCGATGGAGTCGTGGGTGAACACGAAGATCTGGCGCACCTTCATCAGCGCCGCCATGCGCAGGGCGTTGCGGGCGTATTCACTGAACATCAGGAAGGTGGCGGTGTAGGGCACCAGGCCGCCGTGCAGGGCGATGCCGTTGGCGATGGCGGCCATGCCGAATTCGCGCACGCCGTAGTACACGTAGTTGCCGCCGCTGGTCTTGCTGACGCCCTTGGCGCCGGACCACAGGGTCAGGTTGGAGCCGGCCAGGTCGGCGGAGCCGCCGAGGAGTTCGGGCAGCTTGGGCGCGAAGGCTTCGATGCTGTTCTGGCTGGCCTTGCGGGTGGCGATGGTTTCGCCCTTGTCGGCGATCTTGGCCAGCACCGCGTCCACGTGGGCCGCCCAGTCGGCAGGCAGCTCGCCGGCCATGCGGCGGGTGAACTCGGAAGCGAGTTCGGGGAAGGCGTCGGCATAGGCGGCGAAGCGGGTGTTCCACTCGCCTTCCAGCGCGGCGCCCTTTTCCTTGGCGTCCCAGGCGGCGTAGACGTCGGCGGGCACTTCGAAGGGCGGGTGGTTCCAGCCGATGTAGGCGCGGGCGGCCTCGATCTCGGCGGCGCCCAGCGGGGCGCCGTGCACGTCGTGGCTGTCCTGCTTGTTGGGAGCGCCGGCGCCGATGATGGTCTTGCAGCAGATCAGGCTGGGGCGGCCGGTTTCGGCCTGGGCGGCCTTGAGGGCGGCCTCGATTTCGACCGGGTCGTGGCCCTGCACGTCGCGCACCACGTGCCAGCCGTAGGCTTCGAAGCGCTTCGGCGTGTCGTCGGTGAACCAGCCTTCGACGTGGCCGTCGATGGAGATGTTGTTGTCGTCGTAGAAGGCGATCAGTTTGCCGAGGCCCCAGGTGCCGGCCAGCGAACAGGCCTCGTGGGAGATGCCTTCCATCAGGCAGCCGTCGCCGAGGAATACGTAGGTGTGGTGATCGACGATCTCGTGGCCGGGACGGTTGAAGTCGGCGGCGAGGATCTTTTCGGCCAGCGCCATGCCGACTGCGTTGGTGATGCCCTGGCCAAGGGGGCCGGTGGTGGTTTCGACGCCGGGGGTGTAGCCGACTTCCGGGTGGCCCGGGGTGCGGCTGTGCAGCTGGCGAAAGTTCTTGAGGTCGTCGATGGACAGGTCGTAGCCGGTCAGGTGCAGCAGGGCGTAGATCAGCATCGAGCCGTGGCCGTTGGACTGCACGAAGCGGTCGCGATCGGCCCACTTCGGGTTCGCCGGGTTGTGGCGCAGGTGGCGACGCCACAGCACCTCGGCGATTTCGGCCATGCCCATCGGGGCGCCCGGGTGGCCGGAATTGGCCTTCTGGACGGCGTCCATGGCCAGCGCGCGGATGGCGCCAGTCAGGGGGTTGAAGACGGGCAGCTTGACATTACGCGTAGAAGACATCGAAAGAACCTTCGGCCGGGGGTGCGGCGCGCAAAGACCGTAATTATCCTTGATTTTCTGGCACTTGGGTAGCCTTGCCCGGATTGGGGGAGCGCATGGGCCGGAAGGCTTGGCCGCGCAAAATCTGCGGCATAATCCGGGCTCAACATTTACTTACATTCGTCCCGTCGATGTCCTTGCGCCTCCTTGCCGTGGCTGCCCTGTCGTGGGTGGCGCTGACCCTGAGCGGATGCAGTTCGGTCAAGTACACCGTCGACGATGGCCGCAAGGTGAACGAGACGCTGCTCGCCAATCTGCGCTTGCTTGGTCATGGCGAGCGCGCGTTGCGGCCGGCCATCGTGCGTTCGGCGGCGCTGAAGGATCCAGATTGCAGCCACCAGTGGGAGCTGCCGTTCAGCGTCGCAACGAGCTATGAATGGGAGGAGGACGACCGCGTGGCCTGGGTGCGGGCGCTGCAGGTGGATGAGCGCCTGACCATCGTCGGTGCGGCACCGGACTCGGGCTTGCAGGTTGGTGACAAGCTGATCGAACTGAAGGGCTACAGCCGCCGGGATGCCAACAAGATGCTGGCCGAGCTGGCCGAGCTGCGCGACAGCGGCAAGCCCTTTCCGGTCAAGACGGCACAGGGCAAGACCGTCACTATCAAGCCTCTGCAGGTGTGCCGCGGCTATGCGCGTCTGGCGCCGCCGGTGACGCCGACCTACCAAGACTACCACTGGTTGATGAGCATCTATCCGCTCCATGTGTTCGGTCCGCAGATCAGCCCGGACGAAGCCTTGTGGGTGGTGTTGTGGACCCAGGGTCTGTCCGAGGAGGGTGGGGCGCGGATGAAGACCTATCACTACACCAAGGAGGTCGTGACGACGCTCTTCGAAATCGCCACGCTGGCCACCGGTCTCAATGCGGCGGCGCAGGCCGCCAAGGTGGCGGTCGATCAGGCGGCGCAGGCAGCAGCTGCCGCGGCGGCCAAGTCGGCGGGCGAAGCCATCGCGAAGCAGGCCCTGCAGGAGGCGGCCCGCAGCATCGCCGAGCAGGCCGGCAAGGAATACGCGCAGAAAGTGGGCGAGGAGATCGCCAAGTCAGCGGGGCGCCAGCTCGGCAGTGTGTTGCGGGACAGCTTCATGGCGCGGGTCGGCATGTCGGTGTCCAGCCTGTCGTGGGTGGCGACGACGGCTTTCGACGATGCGGACCGCTGGGTGTTCGACCGTATCGGCAAGCTCGGCGGTGACCCGCTGGCTGGCGCGACGCTGCATCAAAAGCTGCTCGACGCCAATGTGATCAGCAATCCCTTCGTGTTCGATGAAGACCGCCTGCAGCGCTATGCGGCCCTGGCCCGCCAGATGCAACGGGAGGAGATGCTGGCCGCGGTGTTGAAGGGCGAGTCCCTGGATGTGTTTGCGCTGAAGATCGGCGATTTGCAGAGTGCTTCCGACGAGAGCGGGCAGCTGGCCCTGCAGATGGCCAGCGACGATGTGCTGCCTGCGGGTGGGGCGGCGAGCGGCGGTTTGATCGATGTAATGCTGAGAATGCCTTTGGAATCGGGTGGAGATTGAATTGATGAACAAGTTGCAGCGTCGTGGGCTGGCTGTGGGCCTGTGGGCACTGGCCGGGTGTGCCTGGGCCCAGCAGGCCTTGCCGGAGGCTTCCGGCATGCCCGACACCTCGGGCGGCGTGGCGGCAGAGTGTCCGGTGCTGCTTCAGGAGGCCGAGGCGCATTTCGAGCAGGGCCGTCAGGCGTCGTCCGCCAGGCGCTGGAAGGAGGCTCAGCCGCTGCTGAGTAATGCCAGCGGGGGGTTCCTGAAAGTCGCGGCAGCCTGTCCGTCGGTTGCCGTGCAGGCAAACCGGCAGGGCGACCGTGCCACTACCGAGCTGAAGCTGGTCGAGGCGGCCATCAGCCACCAGGGCGAGTGCCTGCCGCGCTTCGACAAGGCGCTGGACCTCGATATCCGGGCTGCTGCGGCCAAGTCGGAGAAGGGGGATCCGGTGGAGGTCGAGCGCCTGCTTGCCGAAGCCGAGATGACGTGGCGGGAGGCGGTGGCGGTGTGTCAGTCGCCCCATCGGGAAAAGGCGGAAAAGAGCCTGGCCGCCACCGTGAAGGTGCGCACCGCCAATGCTGAGCTACTCAGTGCCGGGCCGGCCTGTGACGCGGCCTGGAAGAACGCTACCGCGCTCATCGACTATGCCAAGGTGGCGTGGCGGGACAAGCGCTGGGACGACGCAGCGATGCTCTACGGCAAGGCCGTGATGGCCTGGGAGGGGGCCGTCGACAAGTGTCCGGGCACGCGGCAGCAGCAGGCTCAGCGCAAGGTCGAGCAGACCCAGACCGATGCCCATAACGCCGAGTTCTGCGGCCCGCTGTGGGATGGTGCGACGGATCTGAGCCAGCGTCTGAAGGGCGGGAGTGGCGGCCTGTCCGCGACCGAGAAGGACCTGTTGTCGATGAAGGCCGAGGTGGCCTGGCGCGACGCCGCCGGTCAGTGTCTTGGCAGCCCGCAGAATCTGGCACGCAGCAATGCGGATGCGTTGGCCCGCGAGCGGGGCACGCCGCTGCCGGCGAATGCGCAGGCCCTGTACGGAAGCCGCAAGCCGGTGCCGGTTTCCGAGCCGGTTGCCGTCAAGACCTCCGTTGTGCCGGCTGTGACGGCGAGTGTTGTCGCTGCGACTGCTGTGGCGCCGGTGGCGAAGCTCACGGAGCCCGCCGCGGCAACCAGCCGCAAGGAAGGCCCGGCGCAAGCCACCTTTGTGGCCGGCGATACCACCTACAGGGGCAATTTCACGATGGATCCGAAGAGCGGTGTCGTGAGCGGTACAGGGAGCGTCGAGTGGGCCAATGGCGAGCGCTTCAGCGGCACCCTGGTCGATGGTCGCCGCCATGGCCGGGGGCGTTTCAGCTGGGTTGGTGGTCAGTGGTACGAAGGCGACTGGGCGGACGACCGGGCCGTAGGGCAGGGCGTGATCCAGTATCCGGGAGGCAATCGCTACGAGGGGGCGGTGGTGGATGGCGAGCCGTCGGGGCGTGGCACGCTGGTCTTTGCTTCCGGTGATCGCTATACCGGCGATTTCGTGCGCGGCCTCTTCCACGGCCAGGGCCGCTATGCCTGGACCAACGGCAACCGCTACGACGGCGCGTGGAATCTTGGCAAGAAGCATGGCCATGGGCGCCTGAGCTGGGCTTCCGGCGATGCCTGGGAGGGCGAATTCCGCGACGATCTGAGGACGGAGTCGGGGCGCAACATCGCCGTGGCTGCGCATTGAGAGCGGCTGCCGCCGTCGGTCAGCTCACACCCACTGGCGGCGGCGTTCCATCAGCTTCCAGATCAGCGGCGTGAGGATCAGCTGCATCGCCAGGTCGAGCTTGCCGCCCGGCACCACGATGGTGTTGGCGCGGGACATGAAGCTGTCGTGGATCATGCGCAGCAGGTAGGGGAAGTCCACCCCGCGCGGGTCGCGGAAGCGGATGATCACCATCGACTCGTCGGCGGTCGGGATGTCGCGGGCAATGAAGGGGTTGGACGTATCCACCATCGGTACGCGCTGGAAGTTGATGTGGGTGTGGGAGAACTGCGGGACGATGTAATGCACGTAGTCGTGCATGCGGCGCAGGATGGTCTCCTGCACGGCCTCCAGCGAGTAGCCGCGGGTCTTGGTGTCCCGGTGGATCTTTTGTATCCACTCCAGGTTGGTGATCGGAACGACACCTATCAGCAGATCGGCGTGCCGACAGGTATTGACCTTGTCGGTGATCACCGCGCCGTGGAGCCCCTCGTAGAACAGGCAGTCGGTGTCCGGCGGCAGTTCCTCCCACGGAGTGAAGTTGCCCAGCTTGAGGCCGCGGCGGGCAGCTTCCTCGGCATTGTGCAGGTAGAAGCGGCGCTTGCCGCCACCGGATTCGCCATAGGTGCGGAACAGTTGTTCCAGGTCTTCGAGCAGGTTGGCTTCCGGGCCGAAGTGGCTGATGCCGCGTCGCCCCTGGCTTTCCGCGTCGATGATCAGATCGCGGATTTCTTCGCGCGTATAGCGATGGAAACTGTCGCCCTCGATGACCGCGGCATTGACCTTTTCCCGCCAGAAGATGCCTTCGAAGGTGTGCTTCACCGTGGTGGTGCCGGCGCCTGACGAGCCGGTCACCACGATGATCGGGTGCTTCATGGACATGGGTTGCTCTCGAAAGTGAATGGTTTTGGCACAGGGCACGGTGGCATGGCCTGTGCCAAAAGCGCTCAACTTCCGGCGTGAAGCCTGGTCCAGCGGTATTGCAGCAAAAAGCGGGCCGCCTTTGGGGAGGCCCGCAGGCGGTTCAGGAGTGAGTGTTGAGCCAGACCCGCCACTGGTCGAACAGGGCCGGGCTGGCGGCGGCGATCACCGAGCGCTTGATGGCCGGCCCGGCGGTCAGAGGGGTGCCGCCGAGGGTGCTGTAGCAGCCGCCGGCCTCTTCGAGGATCAGGCGGCCGGCCGCGTAGTCCCACAACATCTGTCCGCCATGCAGGTAGACGTCCAGGCGACCGGCGGCCACGTAGCACCATTCGAGGGCGCTGGAGCCGAAGTTGCGCTGGGAGTAATACGGGGGACGTACTGCCAGTTCGTCGCCGAGGTGGTGGCTGATGCGCTTGAAGTCCACACCGGCTACCGCGTCCTTGAGGCGGGTGGTCGGGCTGCGCAGTGGCAGGGTCACATCGTTGAGCCACGCGCCGGCACCGCGGCCGGCATAGAAGGCTTCGTCGGTGACCGGGTTGTACACCACGCCGAGCTGGGTCTTGTGATTGACCAGGTAGGCCACCGCCACTCCGAAGAAGGGAATGCCGTTGGCGAAGTTGGTGGTGCCGTCGATGGGGTCGATGACCCACAGGCCGTCCACGCCGGCTTGCCACACGCGACCTTGTTCCTCGGCGGTCATCTCCTCGCCGAGAACGGGAGCCATGATGAGCTGGGGCAAGCGTTCGACGAGCGCGGCCTGGGAGGCCAGATCGGCTTCGGTCAGCACGCTGCCGTCGGCCTTGTGCTCGCGCACGGCACGCAGGTAACGGGGCAGGATGGTCTCGCGGGCCATCTGGCGAACCAGTTCGGCCAGGGAGCGGGCAAGTTCGAGGCGTTGGGCGCTGGTCATCGGGTGGCCCGCTGGACGGTGGAGGGATGGTTGCCCTGGAAGATGGGCTGAGCCATGATCGGGAGCGCGGAGAGACTGATCGGCATTTTGTTTCAATCCCGTTTAAACACGCGGTTTTGCGGATAATAGCACGATGAATCCGCGCTTCTTCTGCCCTGACGGGCTCGCTCCCGAGAGCGACATGCCCCTGCCTGCCGACGTCGCCCATCACGCCGAGCGTGTGTTGCGGCTGGCGGTCGGCGATGAAATCGTGCTCTTCGACGGTCGAGGTGGCGAATGTGCCGCGACCCTGCAGGCCCTAGGCAAACAGCCGGTGGCTCGCCTCGGCCCGCGTCTGGAGGTGGAGCGGGAGTCGCCGCTGGCGATCACCCTGGTGCAGGCCCTGGCGAGCGGCGACAAGATGGACTGGATCGTGCAAAAGGCCGTCGAGCTCGGCGCGGTGGCCGTACAGCCGGTGGCGGCCGAGCGCTCGGTGCTGAAATTGTCCGGCGAGCGGGCCGCCAAACGGGTGGCTCACTGGCAGCAGGTGGCTGTGTCGGCCTGTGAGCAGTCCGGCCGCAACCGGGTGCCGCAGATCGCCGAAATCCTTCCTCTCAACAAATACCTGGCCCAGGCGGTGGAGGGTAACCGGCTGATCCTGGCGCCCGGCGCCGCGGGGGCGCTGGCCCGCAAGCCCCGGCCTTTGGGGCCGTTGCATGTGCTGATCGGCCCCGAAGGCGGTTGGTCGCCGACCGAGCTGGCCCTGGCCGAGCGGGCCGGCTGTGCGCCGCTGGCGCTGGGGCCGCGCGTATTTCGTACCGAAACCGCCGGGCTGGCGGCGCTGGCTGCCCTGCAGACCCTGTGGGGCGATTTTCCGGGAGAGAGCGATGTTTGAATCCGCTGAACTGGGTCATCGGCTGTCGAAGGCCGATTACGATGCGGTTGAGCCTCAGCTGCGCACCGATCTGCTCGAAGTTCAGTTTGAATTGCTGGAGCAAAAGGGCTTCGCCGCGGTGATCCTGATCAACGGGATCGACGGGGCCGGGCGCGGTGAGACGGTGAATCTCCTCAACGAATGGATGGATCCCCGCCACATCGAGGTGCACACCTTCGACAAGCCCACCGACGAGGAGCGTGAGCGCCCCTTCCTGTGGCGTTTCTGGCGGGCCTTGCCGCCCAAGGGAAAGATCGGCGTGCTGTTCGGCAACTGGTATTCCGAGGCCATCGGTGATCGGGCCTTCGGGCGCATCAAGAAGGCGCGTCTCGACCAGCAACTGGCCGAGTTCAACCGTTTTGAGGCGATGCTGGCGGCGGAGGGGGTGTTGCTCCTCAAATTCTGGTTCCATCTGTCCAAGCAGGCCCAGAAAAAGCGGCTGAAGGCGCTGGAAGCCAATCCGGACACCCGCTGGCGGGTGCGTGACTCGGATTGGCAGGTATATGAGGAATACGAGCGCTACAAGGATGTGGCCGAGCACGTGCTGCGCCAGACCAGTACCGGCATCGCGCCATGGGTGATCGTGGACGGTTCTGATCCGCAATACCGTGCGGTGCAGGTCGGGCGGACCTTGCTGGAGGGGCTGCGCCGCCGTTGTGAGCATGTCGCACGGGGTTTTCGCACCCGCCAGACCGCGGCGCCGCTGGCTCCGGCGGTAGACGAGCGCAATCTGCTCAATGCGATGGTTCTCAACCAGCCGCTTGATAAGAAGGACTACGACAAGCAGCTTGAGAAACTGCAGGGGCGGCTGGCCCTGGCCGTGCGCAGCGAGGCGTTTGCGAGCCGCAGCCTGGTGCTGGTCTTTGAGGGCATGGATGCGGCGGGCAAGGGCGGAGCGATCCGTCGCGTCACCCAGGCGCTGGACACGCGCCAGTATCACGTCACGCCGATTGCCGCGCCAAGCGACGAGGAGCGCGCTCAGCCCTATCTGTGGCGTTTCTGGCGTCATCTGCCGCGGCGCGGGCGGGTGGCGATCTTCGACCGCTCCTGGTATGGCCGGGTGTTGGTGGAGCGTGTCGAGGGCTTTTGCTCCGAGCCGGACTGGATGCGTGCCTATGCGGAGATCAATGATTTCGAGGATCAATTGGTGTCAGCCGGTGTGATCGTCGTCAAGTTCTGGCTGTCCATCAGTGATGAAGAGCAGCTGCGGCGTTTCAAGGCCCGCGAGGAACAGGCTTTCAAGCGCTACAAGATCACCGACGAAGACTGGCGTAACCGTGAGAAGTGGCCGCTCTATGAGCCCGCGGTGTGCGACATGATCGATCGCACAAGCACGGAAAATGCGGGTTGGACTCTGGTCGAAGCGGATAATAAATATTACGCTAGGGTAAAAGTGCTGCAGACTCTGGTGGACAAGCTGGACGTCGCATTGCAGAAATGAAAGAAGTGCAAAATAAAATGTTGTGTTGCTCAACCCCGATGGTCTGGAAGTGTCTGTGAATTCGCCTGCTACCGTTCCGGAGCGTGCCGAGCAGTTGTCCCAGCGTTTTGTCGCCTGGGTGCGTGCGGCGGCGCCCTATATCCATGCCTTCCGCGGCAAGACTTTCGTGCTCGGCTTCGGCGGCGAGGTGGCGGGTGCCCACCTGGTCGAGAAGCTGGCGTACGACTGCAATCTGCTGGCGGCCCTGGGGGTCCGGCTGGTGCTCGTGCATGGAGCACGTCCGCAGATCGAGGCCGAGTTGACCCGCCGTGGTCTGATCTCACGTTATCACAAGGGGCTGCGTGTCACCGACGCCGCGGCGCTGGAGTGTGTGAAGGCGGCCGTGGCCGTGACGCGGCTTGAAGTCGAGGCGCAGCTTTCGCAGGGCTTGCCGAACACGCCGATGGCCGGTAGCTACATGCGCGTGACCGGTGGGAATTTCGTCACAGCCAAGCCGGTCGGCGTCGTCGATGGCGTCGATTACGGCTTCACCGGTGCGGTGCGCAAGGTGATCGCCGAAGAAATCGCTGCTGACCTGGATCAGCAGAACGTGGTGCTGATGTCGTCCCTGGGCGTGTCGCCGGCCGGTGAGATCTTCAACATGAGCATGGAGGCGGTCGCTGAAGCGGTGGCCGTTGCGCTCAAGGCCGAGAAGCTGATCTACCTGTGCGATGCGCCGGGCCTGCTCGATGCAAGGGGGGGGCTCATCGAGGCCATCACCGCCGACGACGCGGAGGCGATGCTCAACGCCGGCGAGGGGCTGACCGAGGATCTCGACCTGTACCTGCCCTGCGCGATCCGGGCGGTACGCCAGGGGGTCGGGCGGGCGCACCTGATCGACCGGGACAAGGACGGTGGCCTGTTGCTGGAGTTCTTCACGCCCCAGGGGGTCGGCACGGTACTGACCCGCGATCCCTTGTTCCGCTTGCGTGAGGCAACTGTCGAGGACGTGGGGGCGTTGGGTAGTGTGATTGCGCCGATGGAAGCCGATGGCACGCTGGTGCGGCGCAGCCGCGAACGGCTGGAGCAGGAAATCGAGCGCTTCACCGTCGTCGAGTACGACGGCGTGCTGGTGGGCTGCGCGGCCCTGTATCCCTTCATGGACGAACGTGCCGCGGAGATGGCTTGCGTGGCTGTCGTGCCGGAGCACCGGGGGGCCGGGTTGGGCGAAATGTTGCTGCGTCGCATTGAGGTACGTTCGCGCTTACTCGGTGTGGAGCGTCTGTTCGTGCTGACGACCCGGACTGCGGATTGGTTCCGGGAGCGGGGTTTCCGTGAGGTGCCGCCGGCGGAGTTGCCGCGACAGAAGCTCGAAATGTACGACGTCAGCCGCCGCTCCAAGGTTTTCATGAAGGCCTTGTGACGATGCTGCCGATGGCCTGGTTCGAGCTTCGCGTCTTTTCCGCGCTGGGTCGCTGGCCCGCGCGGAAATGGCTGTTGCTCCTGCCGGGCCTGACGGGCTTGCCTGCGCATGCGGCGCTGCCGCCGGGCATGGAGTCGCCGGAGGTGACCTTGACGGCGGGCCTGGCGACGATGGCCGGTCTGGCGGGGGCCTACCTGTTCCTGCGCCGTCAGCGCCTGACGCGACCCGAGGAAACTGCGCAGTCTGCCAAGCCGGTTGTGGAGATCGGCGCATGGCCTGCTTCCGGAGGCGATGGGGACGTACGGGTGCCGCCTTTAGACGGCGGGACACGCTATTTCCTGGAGGCAGCGGCGGCCGATCGTGGCATTGAGGGCTGGATCGATGCCGACGGAGTCCTGTTCTGGATCAATGAGGCGATCGAGAAGGCCACGGGTTACAGCGTCCATGAGGTTCTCGCCGGGGATTTCATTGACTTGCTCGTCTATGACCGGGATCGGAGGTATTGCCGCGATCAGCTCGTCCAGGCGCTGACGGGCGGCACCTCCACCGAATTTGAATTGCGGCTCGTCACCAAGGGGGGCACGACCGTCTGGATGCTTGGCCGCTGGCAGCCGATCCGGAACGATGCCGGTCGGCTGTTGGGCCTGCGGGCCACGCTGAACGACATCCAGGCCCGCAAGGAGGCCGAGTACAAGCTGCTCGAGTCGGTGGCCGCACTACGTCGTGCTCAGGCCCTTTCCGAGCATTATCTCCGGCGCAGCAACGAGGAACGTTCCCGTCTGTCGGCACTGCTGGACGTTGTCCGTGTAGGCATCCTGTTCATGGATGCGGACCGTCGGGTCGTGTACTGCAACCGTGCGCTCTACGACATCTGGACCCTGGCGCCGGGGGAGAGCTTCGTGGGGGTTCGCGACGTGGTGCTGCAGCAGCACGTGATGGAACGGATTGCAGATCCGGCGGGCTATCAGCGGCATATCGCGGACGTGTTGAGCAATCGGGAGCCGAGCGAGCCCTACGAGATCGGTTTTCTCGATGGTCGGATCGTGACGGATTTTTCACGTGTAGTGCTCGGCCCGGAGGGGGCCCGGCCCATCGGTCGTATCTGGGTCTTCGAAGACGTGACTGAGCAGCGCAAGGTGGCGGGCCAGTTGATGCGCCTGGCCGAACGCGATCCGCTGACCAATATCTACAACCGGCGGCGTTTTCACGAAGAACTGGAGCGCATGTTGGCGGACGGCTGTCGCCACGGGGAGGACATCGGCCTGCTGTCCATCGACCTGGACGGCTTCAAGCCGGTCAATGACAATTTCGGCCACCAGGCCGGTGACAGGGTGCTGATCGGCCTGGCTGCCGCGGTAGTCGCGGTGGTGCGCCGCAACGAAATGTTCTTCCGGATGGGCGGCGATGAGTTCGCGATCCTGGTGCCTTCGGGGACGAGGGTTGAACTGGCCGAACTGGCGCGTCGGGTGTGCGCCTGTATCGCGGCCCTGCACTTCGATTGCGGAACGGAAAGCGTCGGAGTGACGGCCAGTATCGGGATTGCCATCAGTTCGGGTTGCGGAAACGATGGGGAATCCTTGATCGGTGCTGCCGACAGGGCGATGTATGTGGCCAAGTCCCGCGGGGGGAATGCGTGGGCTTTTGCTGAAAGTGATGAGGGGCGACTGGATCGCCCCGGCGCGGCGGGCTAGAATCTTGCTATCCCATGGGCGGCAGCGGTGCTGCTCCGGAATCCCAATTCGAGAGGTGAAGAAACATGGCACGCATGGTCAACTGTGTGAAGCTCGGTCGTGAGGCCGAAGGTCTGGATCTGCCGCCGATTCCCGGCGAACTCGGCAAGAAGGTCTTCGAGAACGTTTCCAAGGAAGGCTGGCAGCAGTGGGTCAAGCATCAGACCATGCTGATCAACGAGAACCGCCTGAACCTGATGGATGCACGCGCGCGCAAGTATCTGGCCGAACAGATGGAGCGTTATTTCTTCGGTGGCGGTGCCGATCAAATCGGCGGCTACGTTCCGCCCAAGCCCTGAGGCTGTTTAGTTCTGTACCGTTTGCGCGGCCCCGTTTCCCGGGGCCGCGGTCTTTTGGGTGCCTTGCTCCAGGCTGTACAGCCAGGCCAGCAGTTCCGCCACCACCACGTAGAGTTCGGGTGGAATTCGGGTGTCCAGATCCACCTGCATCAGGAGCGCCACGAGTTCGGGGGATTCGTGTACATAGACTCCGGCTTCCTTGGCGCGGGCGATGATCTCCGTGGCGATCAGGCCACGCCCCTTGGCGACCACCGTAGGCGCCGACGTGCTGGCGTTGTAGGCCAGCGCGACCGCTTCGGCGCGTACTTCAGACGGGGCCTCGGGGCGGTTCACTGCGTGCTCCGGAGCTCGGCAACCAGCCCGGTGAGTGGCACATTGGCGGCGGATAGCGCATCGGCGAGGCGTGACTCGCCGGACTGCAGCGTATCGCGCGTGGTGCTGTCGTCGGCGAGCAGACGCACCGCCACGCCGGCAGGGGTCAGGTGCAGCCGGGCTTCGATGCCGCCGAGACTCGGCAGGGTCAGCCGCAGGGTCGAGTTCCAGTAGGCTTCGGGTTCCTCGTCGTCGCTGTCGGCGCTCCTCTCGTCGCGGGACGGATCTTCAATTTCCCATTCCATGGTCTGCCCCGGCCAGATCTGCCCTTGCCAGACCGCCTGGTGGGTGGCCAGGGTGTCCAGTTGCTGATGCACGATGGACAACAGTTTTTCGGCGATCGGCGCGGCATTGTCGGTTTTTCCACCAACGGAGGCTGCATTTGCCTGGCTGCTGGCCGCTTCCTGAGCACCGCTCAGGAGTGTCTCCCGGGTGGGCTGGGGCGTTACCAGGTCCGGCAGCGGTCCTCCGGTCGGGGATGGGCTTGGGAGCTGGGCTCCAGTCGTCGGTGCCTGGGGCGTCGCCGGCATGCTGCCCTGGGGTTCCTTGCGCAGGGCTGATGTGTCCAGTTGCCCGGAAAGCCAGCGGGCCTGGTGGGCCTCGTAGAACAGGCCACTCTCCGTGACCGCCGTCCCGAGCTGGCCAGCCAGCTGGGCCGTGGCGGCAGGGGTTTGGGGGGCGCTTGGCAGCAAGGGTTGGCCGCCATTGAGGCTGGCGCTGGGCACGGCCGGCTGCCCCGTCAGCAGGAAACTGATCAGTTTACCGGTCTGGCTGAGGGCGGCTTGGCTGGGTGTGGCTGTTTCAATGGTCGGTTGGGCCAGGGTCGCCATGACCGCCTGGGGCGTGACCTTGCTGACGATGAGTTCGAGGGTGTCCCCCGCTTTCACCGATTGGGGCAGGGACAGGATGACTTCGCGTCCATCGATACGGGCGTGATAGGTATTATCCTGGGCGACCGATTGCAGGCTGGCCGTGATGCGCTGCCCCGGCGTGAAGTCGGGCAGGATGGACGTGACGGCCCGGACGCGGGCAGTCGGGGCGACGGTGGGCTCACCGGAGAAGAAGCTCGCCTCCGTGAGCATCCGCAGGCGGGAGGCGAGGTCGCCGGGGATCATGGTGAAACCACCTGCCTGCCCCTGCGCTTAACTCTTGTCGGGGTCGCCGTAGGCCTTGCGTACGTTCCGTTCCTTCGTGCCGCCGGACAGCAATTGGCGCACGTTGTCCATCCAGGGTTCGGTGTGTACGCGCACTTCCTTGTCGTCATCGAGGATGCGGCGGATCAGAGCCACTTTTTTCTGGCGTTCTTCCTCGGACATGCGTCTCTGGCGGCCCGGAAATGCGAGGGCTTCTTCGACGCCAAGACGATCGCGCAGGGATGCCACCTGCCGCTCGAGGCGGGTGAGGCGATCCCAGTCGTTGGCGCGGGCAGCATCGACCATCTCGGTCGAGTAGGTGCTCATTTGTTCCAGGAGGGCAAGGGAACTCATGCAGGTATCTCCGGCGGTCTTAACGGTTGGCCTGGTCGGGGGTGCCGATTTCTTCCCAGGCGCCTTTCAGTTCGGTGAGCAACTTGGCGACTTCGTCGAGGGCCGGCTTGCTGTTGTGCAGGTTGGCGTAGAGGAGTCGCTGCATCATGTAGTCGTACAGGGCGCCAAGGCGTTCGGCGAGATCCCCGCCCGCTTCGTAATCGAGACTGACCTTGAGGCCGTTGCCGATGATTTCGATCGCGTGGGAGATGGCCTTGCCTTTGGCGGGGATATTCTGTGCTTCGAGGGCCGCCGTAGCGGTGCCGATCTGCAGAAGGGCGCCTTCAAACAGCATCAGGATCAGCTTGTGCGGATCGGCAGTGGAAACCCCGGTTTCGAAACCGACTTCGCTGTAGGCTGCGGCGGCACGACGGGCGGCGAGGCCGAACGACATCTTGTTCTCCGTTTGGGTTGGGCTTTACGGCTTATTTGCTGAGGAGCGCGAGTTGCTGCGTGAGGTAAGTGCTCGTTGTACCCATGCTGGTCATCGTGGTGTCGAGCGCCGTAAATTGGGTCCGGTAGGTTTGTTCGATGATCGCCAGACGGTTGTTGATTGCATCGATCCGTTTGCTGATGCCCTTCACGCTGGCATTGAGGCCGTCGGTCCGGCTGGCAATCACACCACTCGTTCCAAGCAGGTCGGTCGTCGTCGTCTTCAGCGCGCTGCCGTAGGCGCCAATGGCGGTCGCGACGGCCGAGAAGTCGGTGCTGGCAGCCTTGTCGAATTTGGTGCTGTCCACCTTCAGGCTGCCATCGCTCTGGAACGATACGCCTAGGGAGCTCAAGGTCTGATATGCACTGCCGGACAGGCTCGCAGGCGTGCTGGTCAGTGCGGAGCGCACCTGCGACTGAATGGTGCGCAGGGAGGCATCGCCGTTGAGGATGGCCGAGGTCTTGGTGGTCGGATCGTAGGCGCCGAGGCTCTTGATCGACGAATTCAGGTTGTTGTACGCCGTTACGAAGGCGTTCAGTTTGTCCTTCAGGTCCGACGTGTCACGCGTGACGGTCAGGGTTGTCGAGCCCGTCTTGTTGACGGTCAGGTCGATACCATCGAGGGCGCTGGTGATGGTATTGCCCTTGGTGGCGATCGACACCCCCTGGATCTTGACGACCGCATCGGTTGCCGCCAGGGTCTGCGTAAAGGCGCTTCCCGCTGCGACCGGCGTACCCGGATTGGCGGGGTCGACGAATGTGGCTGTTCCGCCAAGGGTGACGGTACTGGCCGTGCCGCCCGTGGTGGCGGTCAACAGCAGATTCTGCTTGCCATTGGTGTCGGTGACGATGCTCGCACTGGCGCCCGCATTGGCATTGTTGATCGCATCGCGCACGGCGGTGAGCGTGTTCTGGCTGCTGTCCAGCGTGATGGTCGACGTGGTGCCGGACGCCAGCGTCAATGTCAGGGTGCGGGAGCTGTCCGATCCAAAGTCGAGCGCTGTCGCTCCGGCAGTGTAGGTCGTGTTCAGGGCGAGGCGCTGATTGGTAGCCAGGGACGTGACGTCGATGGCGTAAGTACCTGCGACCGCGGAATTGCTGGCCGTGGCGGAGGCAATCGTCGAGTCGGCAAAAGTTGCCTTGTAGGCGGAAAAAGATGCCGTTGCCGTCTGGCCCGTGGTCGGCGTGAGGGCTTTCGCTGCCGCTTGCAGGGACGAAAGGGCGCTTTTCAGCGTACCGATTGCCGAAATTTTGGATTGATAGCTGGATTGCTGCGTCTGCAGCCGGCTAAGCGGTTGTTTTTCAACCGACATCAGGCCGGTAACCAGCGACTCGACGTTAAGGCCCGAGCCGAGACCTGCAGATGAAATACTTGCCATGACGCACCCCCGTGATGCGGTGTTCCTGCTGATTGCGATTACGGCTGGCGCAAAGGAAACTTGAGTGCGTCAGCGTGACTGCATCTAATCAGCATGGACCGTGCCAGTTGTTGCAGGTTCCTTCCAGAAAAAAACCCACCTTGCGGGTGGGTTGATGTCCTGCAAGCACTCGTCGGTACTCAGACCTTTTGCCTGACGAGCAGGCCTTGCAACTTGTCGAGCGCCTTGGCGATTGCCAGCACTTCTTCCGACGGAATCTGGCGGAGCACTTTCTTCGATTCGGTATCGACAACTTTGACTACCGTGCTCCCGGTGTCCTTGTCGATCGAAAACTGCAAGCTCTGTGCCGTCTGCTTGATGACGTCCTGAATCTGCGTGACCGCCTGGGCGAGCTGGTCCGGTGTGAGCTGCGTATTCTCGGCCTGATTGGCCGCTTTTACCGCCTGAGTGTCGCCGCTTGGAGTTGCAGCATCTGCCTGACGGGTGCCGTCCACGCTGGTGGATGGGCGTGCCGGTGGCGAAAACTGCTGCGCAGCACCGGGGCCGACGGGTTGAATGCTCATGGTGATCTCCCATTTATGCAGAGAGCGCCGCACCTTTTGAAGGTGCGGCGCCTGCTGCGGCGGACTCTAGAGGCTGGATTAGCGCAGCAGGGACAGCACGTTGTTCGGCATGCTGTTGGCCTGGGCGACCATGGCCGTACCGGCCTGTTGCAGGATCTGGCCGCGGGTCATGTTGGCGGTTTCCTGGGCGAAGTCGGCATCCATGATACGGCCGCGGGACGACTTGGCGTTTTCGGAGGCGACCTGCAGGGTCTGCACGACGGAGGAGAAGCGGTTCTGCACGGCACCCCAGTTGGCGCGGGCGGTGTTGAGGGTGTCGATGGCCGCATCGATCGATGCGATGGCAGACTGGGCCGCGCCCACGCTGGCGGAAATCCCGGAGCCGGACAGAGCACCGGCAGTCGTCGAACCAAAGCTCGCGCTGGACAGGCCAACCTGTGCGCTGGTCACGGAGATCGAGTCGGTGCTGGCAGTGCCTGCGCCAACCTGGAACGTGAAGGACACGCCGGAGCCCAGAACGCTCTGGCCATTGAAGGTGGTGCCGCCCACGACACGAGCGATTTCCTGGTTCAGCTGCTGGAATTCGAGATCCAGGCTGGAGCGGTCGCCGCTGGTGTAGGTGCCGTTGGCAGCCTGCACGGCCAGTTCGCGCATCCGCTGGAGGTTGTCGGTAATGGCCTGCATCGCGCTTTCAGCGGTCTGCGCCATGGAGATGCCGTCGTTGGCGTTGCGGATGGCTACGTCAAAGCCCTTGGCCTGGGAGTTCATGCGGTCGGCAATGGCCAGACCGGCGGCGTCGTCCGCGGAGCTGTTGATGCGCAAGCCCGAAGACAGGCGTTGAACGGCCTTGGAAAGGCCCGCCTGGGACGAAGACAAGTTGCGCTGAGCATTCAGCGACATTGAGTTGGTGTTGATTGTGGCAGCCATTTTGGTTCTCCTTCATTCCGTTCAAGTCTTAAGCGTCTCGGCCTAACTTTGGTTCGCCTTGCCCGGTGAGTGTAAGGCAACCGCTGTTGAGACCATTAACGGGATGATCTGAAAAGACTTTAGAAAAATGTTGACTTTTTTCTTTTTGCGGGATTTTTGGTGTTGTGGCGGATTGCCGCTTGGCTAGCAATAGCGGCCAGAACACGCAAAGCTTTAGCGCAAAAATGTAACTTCAACGCATTTTCTACCGGTGCCGATATGCTTGATGGTTTGGGGGCGTTGGCCTTCATGGCCCGTAGGCCGCAAACCAGCTCGCGGTGTGATTCTCCAGGATGAAGCCTGTCTTGACCCAGTGCTGCAGGGCCAGGCCGGCCTGCTTCAGGGCTTCCGGTTCGGCAAGCTGCTCACGGATGGTCCGGATCCACAGGTCTGGATCGTTGCGCAGACGCGTTACCGGCGCACTCTGGTAGGGGAAGATGTCGGTGCAGATCACGGGCCAGCCCATCACCCCGTATTCAAGCAGGCGCAGGTTGCTCTTGGCTTCGTTGAAGGGATGGATCTCCAGCGGGGCGATGGCCAGATCCAGGTCCATTGCGGCGAGGGCCTGCGGATACTTGCGGTAATCGAGCTCGAAGCCGCGGTCTTCACGGACAAAGGGCTTCAGCGCGTCAGGGCACATGCCCATGAAGATCCAGTCCACTTCATCGGCGAGCGCTTCCACGACCGGGTAGATGAGTTCCAAGTCGCCGTGATGCTGCTGGGCGCCTGCCCAGCCCACGCGGGGTTTCCGCCGCGGATTCCGCGGTGGCGCCGCGTCGCCCCACAGGGACCACTCCAGGGTGTTCGGCATGACCCGGATGTCTTCGATCATGTCGGCGCACAGGTCGGCCAGCGGCGGGGTGCTGACGACGGCCCGGTCTACCCGCGACAGGTTTCTGCGCAGGCGCTGGCGCCCGTCCTTGTAGCCGTTCCTGTACAGCGGGTGCTTCCGCGGCAGATCGGTCACCAGGTCATCGATCGTCAGGATGCGGCGCAGCTTCGGGAAATGGCGCGCGTAGCCGTCGAGGGCGTCGCTCTGCATGTCGTCGAGGGGCTGGTGCATGATCAGCACGTCGGGCGCGGCGCGCGCGATCTCGATGGGGGTGAGGATCCGCATGGTGAAGGCCTTTGGCGGCTCGCTGATCATGGTGTGTGCGAGCCCGGCCTGGCTGATGTTGCGCAGCGGCGCCCGCAGGCGGTATTCGCCGGCTCCACCGGGGACCGGCGTGGCCAGGATGCGGGGACGGTCGTGGAACTGCGGGTCCCAGTCGATGGGGCTGATGTGGTCCGGCTTGTAGGGGATGGCCAGGCTCAGGTTGCGGTTGTAGGCCGTATCGTTGGCGAGGCGCGACATCCAGCGCTGGAGCAAGGCGTCGCTGGCGTCCTGCGCGGCCTTCAGGTCAGCCAGCTTGACTTCCAGCTTGCGTTGCCGGGCGGTGATGGAAATGCTGTTGTAGTGGACCAGCGTCGCGTAGGGCGTCCACACGATCTTGTGGCCCTGTTCGCCGGCGCGCAGGCACAAATCGAGGGCGCCGTGGAAGAGGGGGAAGGTGTGGCTGTCGATTCCCTGGAGCTGCACGAACACGCTGCGTCGGACCAGCAGCGCCGAGCCGCTGGCCGCACTGAGGTTCTGGTCGCACAGGGCGCGTCCCATGTAGCCCGGATCGGTGATTTCCGCATTGTTGTTCCAGGGACTTCCTGCAATTCCGTAGAGTCCAAGGATCGTGCCGGCATCCTGAACTTTCGCAGTTTCCGGATAGGTCAGGCGAGGGGCGACGATGCCCACTTCGGGGCGCTGGGCAAAGGCCATCAGCCGTTCGAGCCAATCGTCCTGGACGATATGGGTGTCGTTGTCGAGGAAGAACAGGTAGTCGCCGGCGGCGGCGGCGGCGCCGGTATTCGCGCTGGCCCCCCAGCTGAATTCGCCCGGGCAGGAAAGCACCCTGACCGGGTGGTCCAGGGGATTTTCCCGCAGGGTGTTCAAGTACCTGATGGTGTCCGGGTCGTTGCTGTCATTGTCTACAACAATGATCTCGTAGTTTGGATAGCGGGTCCGTTCCTCGATGCCCTCGATGAGCGGACGCAGGTATTCCTCCCTGTCCCGCGTCGGGATGACGATGCTGACGAGGGGCGTGGTGGGCCAGCGATACTGGACCCGGCGCGTGCCGAACAGCGCTCCGTCGAGCACGTCCGCGCTCAGTTGCCGTCTCGCCAGGTGGTCCTGCAAGGCCGTCTTTTCGGCTTCGGGAGCAAGGGAGCGCAGGGTGTGGCGGGACAAGTGGGCGAGTACCTGGCTGACATGCCCGATCGCTCCTTCTCCTTCCTGGTCGAGGACGCGCAGGGCAATGTCATAATTCTCCGCCCCCTTGTGTGCGCCATAGCGGCCACTGGCGAGAAAACTCTCCTTGGCGACCAGCACCAGACTGCCGAAGTAGGCCTGGGATCGCAGCAGGTCGAGATTCAGATCGGGTTTGAACAGCGGGTCGGTGTAGCTGCCGTCCTCCTGCAACGTGTCTTCGTCGCAGTAGATCAGCTTCCATGCCGGGCGGGCATTGACGTAGTCGGCGATGACCTGCAGCGCATGAGGTTCGAGCACCAGTCCGGGTTCGATACGGGCCAGCCAGGCCCCCGGCGATGCTGCTGCCATCTCGTCGATGACATAATCGATATGGGCAGCATCGCGCAGTGACAGCCATTGCACGTTCGGCGCATCGGCCAGTCCCGCGGGAGCTGCGAGGTCCGTGACGATGGTCAGCAGCCAGTTGGTGTAAAGCTGCGGCGGGAGGCTGTCCAGCGTGTCCGCCAGGAGGTTCTCCTCGCCGGCATGCAGGGCCAGCAGCAGGTGGATGCCCGGGTGTTGGGTCCAGGTGAGCACCATCCGTTCGGCCAGCACCTGGGCGTCGATCTCCTGCAGCGTCTGGCGCGAGCGCCAGACCGCGTAGTTGTGCCGGTCCGCTTCTGCGGCGCCCTGTTCGGTTTCGGGTGTGCCCTCGTCCTTGCCGGCGATTCGGGCGGCATTTTTTGCCGCCCTGCGCGTTTCCTCGAAGCGTGCCAGGAGCTGGGCGCGCGCCTGGCGTATGTCCCTGTCGGTCGTCGGGTGCAGGGCGTAGACCGCCTGATAGAGTTCGGGCAGCCGGTTCTGCTCCCGGTCCAGCATGTGGCTGCCGGCGGCATTGACGCGCGTGCGCACTTCCACCGTCGTCCGGCGGATATGGCAGAACGGCAGCGAGTCAGACAGGCGCAGCAGAAACTCCCAGTCTTCGAGGGCCGGCAGGGATTCGTCGAAGCCGCCGATCCGGTCGACGATCGCACGCGGGTGGCTGAAGGTGTTGACCGGGATGAAGTTCTGAACCGCCAGACGGTCGGCCGAGAAGGCGTCGTGCAGAAGGGGATTTCCGCGGCTGTGCTCGATGCGTCGTCGGCCATCGAGGGTCTCATTGACGTAATCCGCATCGACATACACGACGCTGTCGGGGTGCGACTGGATGGCGCCGGCCAGCGTCTCCAGATGATCCGGCAACATCAGGTCATCGTCGTCCAGGTAAACCACGTACTGGCCGCGGGCCAGTTTCAGGCCGGTGTTGCGGGCTGCGCTGAGACCTTTGTTCACGCCGTGGCGGATCAGGGAGACGGGTGTCGAGAACTGGTTCAGCAGATGCTCGACGGGCTCGCCGCAGTCGTTGACCAGGATGATTTCGAAATCCAGGAACGATTGTTCGTCGATGCTGCGCAGGGTGTCGATGAGCAGCTGCGGCCGGTTGAAGGTCGTGACGATGACGCTGAACAGTGGTGTCGCACCGGCTGCATGACCGGCGCGGGGAAACAGCAGGTGCCGGATGGCATCGCCGCGCGCTGCGTACTTTTCCTGGATGTCCTGCGGATAGCTGGCGAGGCGGCGCTGGTAGTGTTCCCACACCGGCGCCGCGGATTTCTGCAGGCGCTGGCGGGCCGCCGGATCGGCGAGATTGAGCTCCAGGATGCGGGTGTGTTCGGCCAGGGGTTTGTCTGACCGATAGAAGCTCTGGGACACCTGGCCGCCGTGGATCCGGTAACCGAGGGTGGTCTGGCGGAGGAAGATGAAATCAGGGGCGGTCCGCGCGATCCGTGTCCATAGCTCCCAGTCACCGGCCATCATGTCGGAGGCGTGCACATTGCCGTCGGACAGGCGGACTTGGTCCAGGATGCTGCGCCGTAACATGACGGCCGACGGCGTGATGTAGTTGTCGTGGATCAGCAGGTCGACGACCTCGTCCCGGTGGCCGAAATAGGAGTGGGGCAGGTGGCCGGGATGGTCGGCGTGGCGGACCAGGCTGCCGTTTTCGTCGATCCAGTTGCACTGGGTGTAGGCGAGGGACGACTCGGGATGCAGCTCAAGGGCCGCAAAGAGTGCGGACAGATGTCCGGGATACACGAGGTCGTCGGACCCCAGTACCACCACATAGCGCCCGCTGCCCGCATCGACGCAGCGGTTGTAGTTGCCCATCATGCCCAGGTTCTGCTCGTTCACCACGAAGCTGAAGCGGGGGTCGGTCGTGTAGCGTTCGAGCACGGCGAGCGAGTCGTCGGAAGAGCGGTCGTCGAAAACGATCAACTCCAGCTGCACGCCGGTTTCCGCCAGGACCGAGTCGATGGTGTGCGAAATGAAGCGCGCATTGTTGTACGACATGATGGCGACCGTGATGTCGGGTCGCGGGCTCTGGGACATGGTGTGTTCCTGCGCAAAAATTAACGCTGATGTTTGGCGGCCGACCGCGCTTCAAGAAGGGGCAGGGCGTGTTCGACGAAGTTGGTCTCGCTGCTGCCGACATTGAACAGCAGGTAATCCCGGAACCCCGCAATCTGGGTCTGCAGGAAGCCGGAGTGGCGATGGGCGGCCAGGATTCCGGGGAGGAGGTCGTCCAGTTTTCTGACGACGAGGCCGATGTTCTCCCGGCGCTCGAACTGGATGCCCTTCTTGCCAGCCTCGGATGCCGGATCGGGGGCGAAGAACAGGGCCGGCCGGCCGAATGTGAAGGCGTAGGTGAAACCCGTGCCCGAGATGTCGGTGAGCATCAGGTGGCTCTGCGCGTAGGTTTCGAAGTAGTTGCCCGAGCGGTCCAGGGCAAACAGGGGGTGGCCGTCGAACTGGCTGACGATGCCTTCCACCTCGGTACGATCCTGGTCGCGCCAGGATTCCACGTGGGGGCGGAAGACAACCTTGACGCCGGCGTCGATCAGGGTCCCGACGATCTTCCGGCCGTATTGGCCGACTATCGAAAAACGGCTGTTGATGTAATAGGCGTGGGTCGGAGCGAAGACGACGGTGAGGGGGCTTTCCGGAGGCGTGAGGCCGGACGCCTGCAACTGGCGGCGCTGGCCGTCGAGCTTGGGATAGCCGACGCGCAGCAGCAGTTTGTCGGCCAGACCCCGTCGCCGGGCGAGGGCTTCGAACTCCTCGATGTGGTGATGGCCGGCGCAGACGATGGCGTCGTAATGGTCGAACATGCCCTCGTCGTAGACGCCTTCCAGGCTGGTCAGCGAAACCAGGAAATGCACGCGCAGCGCATTGCGCGGGAAGTGAGCCGACTGGGCAACCAGGGGCGTCAGGTAGAGCGACGCGCTCTCCTGCCCCAGGGTCTCCAGCGGAACGTCGAACTGATAGTCGATGCCTGAAGCCCGGGGGCCCGGCATGGACGAAGCCGGAAAGGCGTTGAGCCAGCGCACGCGCCAACCCCGGGCGGCCAGCATGGCGGGAATCTCACCGAGGTTGAAGACATGCGAAACATGGTGGCAGTAACAGATGACGGACCGGCTCACGTTGCGCTCTCCCCGCCGTTCGCCTGCTCGAGGAATTCGTCGTAGTTGCGGATGTAGTCGGCGGCGTCATATTCATGGGACGCGAACACCAGCAGGACGGCGTCGGCCGAATAGGCGTACTGGCTGGCCCAGGTCATCGGAGGCAGGTACAGGCCCTTGCTGCTGCTGTTGAGCAGGAACTCCTGGCGATCCTTGCCGTCGTCTGCCACGACCCGGACACTGCCCTTGGTGCAGATCAGGAACTGCTCGCAGGCCTTGTGCGCATGCTCGCCGCGGACGTCGCGGCTGGGGACGTCGAAGACCATGAAGTAGCGGCGCGGTGAGAACGGAATGTCGGTGGCGAAGTTGCCGACGGTCAGGCTGCCGCGCATGTCCTGGTGACGCGGGAACTCCTTCAGTACAACCCCGCGGACCCGTGATGGCGTGTGCGCGGGCGGGCTGTCCGCCCGCGCCGTGATGCCTTCCGCCGTCGTGGTGGTGTAGCCCACGATCCGCGCCGGGTTGCCGACCACGATGGCGTAGGGCGGGACCGAATGGGTCACGACGGATCCGGCGCCGACCATTGCATACTGGCCGATGGTCAGTCCCGGCAGGATCGTGGCATTGGCGCCGATCGAGGCGTTGTGCTCGATGGTGGTCGGCGAGAAGCGTTCGGGCTGGCGTTTGCTGCGCGGGAAGGGGTCGTTGGTGAAGGTGGCGTTGGGGCCGATGAAGACATCGTTGCCGACGCGCAGCCCGTCCCACAGTTGCACGCCGCACTTGACGGTGACCCGGTCGCCGAGAACGACATCGTTTTCGATGAACACGTTGTCGCAGATATTGCAGTCGGCACCGATGGTCGCGCCGGGCAGTACGTGCGCGAACGCCCATATCCGCGTACCGGCCCCGATCCGGGGGCTTTCGCAGATGCCTTGCGGATGAATGAAATGGCTCACTTCGGGCATTCCTTCTGGGAGGCGATCCGGCAGGCCTGGATCACGGTGGCGACTTCGTCGTTGGTCATTTCGGGGAAGCACGGCAGACTCAGGATGCCCCGCGCGGCGTCCTCCGTGACCGGCAGCGCTGGCCGGCCCTCGTCAGCGTAGGCGGGCTGCAGGTGATCCGGAATCGGATAATGAACGTCGCTGCCGATGCCGTGTTCCTGCAGGACGGCCCGCACCGTGTCCCGTTGCCGCGGGCGCACCACGCACAGGTGGGCTACATCGTCTTCGGCGGGAGCGGGTGGCAATTGCCAGCCGATATCCTTGAGCCCTTCCCGGTAGAGGGACACGATGGCCCGGCGGCGCTGGTTCCAGGCATCCAGGTGGGGGAGCTTGACGCGCAGGACGGCGGCCTGGATTTCATCCAGGCGACTGTTCCTGCCGCCGGCTTCCCGGCATTCGTACTTCTGGGTCGTCCACCCGTACTGGCGCAGGTGCCTGACCCGGGCCAGCAGGGCGGGGTCCTGCCCGGTTACCAGGCCACCGTCACCCAGCGCGCCGAGATTCTTGGTCGGATAGAAGCTGAACGCGGCCAGATCTCCCCAACTGCCGGCGGCGCGTCCCTGCCGGCGGGCGCCGTGGGCCTGGGCGCAGTCCTCGATGACGGGGATGCCACGCTGATGGGCGACGGGGACGAGGCGTTCCACGTCGGCCATCCGGCCATAAAGGTGGGTCACGACGATGGCGCCCGTCGCCGGCGTGATGGCGGCCGCCAGCAGGTCGGGATCGACCAGCAGTGTGTCGGCCCGGACGTCCACATAGACCGGCGTTGCGCCTGTCGCGCGGATGGCCGTACTGGCATACATGCCGGCATTGGCGACCGTGACGACTTCGCGTCCGGGGCCGACTCCGGCTGCGCGCAGGGCCAGCTCCAGTGCATCGGTGCCATTGCCGACGCCGACTGCATCCGGTGTGCCGAGGTAGGCTGCGAACTCCTGTTCGAACGCCTTGTTCTCCGGGCCAAGCACGTAGTAGCCGCGTTCGAGGACGCGCCCGATGGCCGACCGCAGCTCGGGGTCGAGGGGGGCGTTGTGACGCTTCAGGTCGTTAATTGGCAATGTCATGGAGGTCGATGTCGGAATAGGCGTCGAGATCGCTGGCCGAATCGACTTCGCCCCACGGGCCGCTGGCCGGGACGGTGCCGATGCGCCAGCCCTGTTCCAGCCCCCGGCGGAGCAGGGATGTCATGTCGAGTCGGTCAGCGGCAGCCCCGAGCCCGTCAAGGTGGGCTGCGATGTCCCGCCAGCTTGCCGGGGTCAGCTTGAGAAGCCCCATGTACTGCCCCTCGATGGTGTCCAGCCGGTCGCTCCTCTGCCCGATATCGGCCAGTGTGCCGTCCGGCTTGAGCCGGAAAGTCTCCGCGTCCTGCAGGGGATCGGCAAAACGTTTTTGCCAGAGGGCAAGCCAGTCTGTGTCGTAGGAGATGCACAGCGCTTCCGGGCAGGCCGCGAGGCGGCGTACGGTTTCCGCCGAGTAGAAGATGTCGCTGTAGCTGACGATGCAGTCCCCGCTGGCCAGCCATTCGTGTGCGGCGGCGAGGGTGCGGACCATGTTGGTTTCGTGCCAGCGCGGGTTCTCGAAATAGCGGACCGGTTCGGCAAATTTTTCGCCCTTGTAGCCGCGGACGATGGCGATCTCGGAAATGCCGGCGGCCCTCAAGGCGCCGAGTTGCCAGTCCAGCAGGCGGCGACCCTGCAGCAGGGTGAAGCATTTGGGATGTTCGGCAGTCATGTCGCCCATGCGGCTGCCGCGACCGGCAGCAAGGATTACGGCTCGGGTCATAGGGGTCTCAAGTCGGTGTGTATGTACAGCCGGCCCACGGCGGCGGAGTCTTCGTCGAATGGTCGCGCAAAGCTTTTAACATAGGCCGCGCGACGCCGGCAATGATTGGTCCGGGCTCAGCAGGGCGCGGAAACGCGCGATGTCGGCAGGGCAGAAAACGGCTTCGCGCTCGGGGTGCCACATCCACCCCTCCCACGGCAGAGTCCGATGGCCGATGGCTTCGATTTCACTATCTTCCGAGCGGGCCAGGACCTCGAAACCGGCCGGGCAGTCGGCCAGGGCGAATTGATGGAAGCTGTTGACCTCGCCCACGATGCGGCCGGAGAGCTGATGCCGCCGGCGCACATGCCCTGCGACCCGTTTAAGGGGGGTGCCTGCATGCCAGGCCAGCATCTGCATGCCGCGGCAGATGCCCAGGGTCGGCAGGCCCTGCTGCTGCGCGTGGTCGAGCAGGAGGCCTTCGGTGCGATCCCGCGTCGGAATCTCGCCGATGTCATTGCCGCCGGACAGCACCACGGCATCGGGGGCGACGGCCGCCAGCCAGGCGGGGAGCGCATCCGCCGCGGCCAGTGCGTTCGGGACCGGAATGGCCAGGCCACCGGCCGCGGCAATGAATGCGACGAGGCGTTGATCGAGGGCATCGCGGACTTCGCCCCGGTCCGGCCAGGCATCGACCCGCTGGCTGACGGCAACCCGTTTCAATCCAGGATCTCCACCCGCCGGCCGGCGCAGTCGAGATGCAGGTGGCGGGCGCCGGACCAGCGGCGGTACAGCACTTCGCCAGCGCCGATGACGGCCGGCAGTCCCAGTTCGCCGGCGCGGATCGCCATGTGCGAATTGGCACCGCCCCAGGCGGTGATCAGGCCGGCGATCGGATAGGCGAACAGCCAGTCGAAGCCGGGGTCGGCGTTGGGAATGCAGACGATGGCACCGGCCAGCTTCTCCCGTGCATCGCAGTCGATCACCGGGGCGGTGATGCGCTTCTGGGTGATGAAGTTGGGTTCCGTCTCCGGCCACTCGAAGCCCCACACGTCGTCCGGCTGGGCGATCAGCGGCGGCAGCGAGATCCGCTGCGTTTCGGCGTACTGGGCCTTGCCCCGCTCGATGCTGCGCAACAGGGCCTCACGAGGCGATGCGGCGGCGACATGGAGCTCCTTGAAGACCGTGATGTCGGAATAGGCCAGGTCGTCCCGTTCGAAGCCCCATTGGGCGCCGAGCTCGGCGATCAGGGCGAGGGCATCGGACAGGTTGCGGCTGAAGTGGAATTTCGCCAGTTCGCGTAGTTCGATGCCGGCCTGCATGAAGTCGAACAGGCCGACCGGATCGGGCTGCAGGCCATGTTCGTTGAGCAGCTTCACGATGTCCCGCATCTGCGGCAGGGTCAGCGAGAAGGGGTGGGACGGTTCCGGTGCGCCGGGCTTCTGGCTCCAGTCGAAATACAGCTCGGGCGCCTCGTCGTAGCGCGGCGACAGGATGTCGTAGGTGCCGGGGCGCAGGTGCCCGTAGCGGGACAGGAAGGTGTAGCGGTCCAGCGTGGCCCGGTCGCGGGCCAGCTGGCCGCTCACCGTGGACACGCTGCCGATGAAGGCGTCGTAGTCGCTCTGGGAGAACACGCCGACGGCCACCAGGGACTTGAGCAGCTGGACCGCCACGAAGCCGGCCCGGGCCAGCCCGGCGAAGGGCAGGGTGCCGTAGCGCTTGGCATCCTCGAGCAGCCAGTAGATGCGCTCCAGTGGATCGGCGTTGGAGGCGAACAGGACGTCCCGCCGCGTCTTCAGCGTATCGAGCTTGGCGGCATCGTCCCGCCACAGTCCGGCCTTGGGGTGCACGATGCGGTTGGTGAGCTTGCGCAGGCTCTGCGCGATGGTCTCCCGCTCGTGGGCGGAGAAGCCCGCGGCGGCCAGGCGTTCGAGGCGCGCCGGGAGGTCCAGCGTGTAGCAGGAGAAGACGATCTCGAACTCCACCTTGTCGTGCAGGGTGGGTTCGGCCAGCAGGCGGTCGATGTAATGATCCACCAGTCGCCCGGCGAGGCCCTCGTCGAGATCGGCGGGGATGAAGGAGTTGAAGGACAGCCGGACGTCGATATAGGGCAGGCCGAAGAAATGCGGCATCAGCGGAAAGCTGCGCAGGTTGCGGTAGCCGTAGTTGTGGCGCTGGTAGGCCCAGATCGAGTCCGTCACCAGTTCCCGGTACAGGGACAAGGCCAGCGGCTTGGGGCGGATGCCGACGATTTCGGCCGGGTTCCAGTCGGGCATGACGCCATAGACCGTGCGCCGTCCCATCAGAAAGGGGTGGGGGCGCATGCCCCGCGCCACTTTGTCGTGGATGAGCTGGAGGCGGGTGGTTTGGGCATGGTCCGCCTCGGGCGGCTGGGGGAGCACCAGGCGGCGCGCCTGCAGCAGCCACAACACGTCCCCGTCGTCCTCCGCCGTCATCGCGAACTCGACGTCGAGCGGCGCCTCGCCGAGCAGCGCGGACAGTTCGTCGAGCAGCGCGATGACGCCCGACAGGGCGGGGGTAGGGGGCGTGGCCGTCCGCGGCGCCTGGGCGGCCTGCTGCCAGATGCGTCCGCCCAGGCCGCCGGTGACCGCCGCGGTGTCGTTGCCTTCCGACCAGTTCACGATGCGGTATGGGGCGCAGGTGTTCGGATCATGGGAAAACGCCACGCCCGAGCGCAGCACCTGCTTCAGCATGGGCTGGATCAGGACTTCGTCGGTCGGCAGCGCTGTGCCGTAAGACTGGAACACCCTTTCTATGGCGGCCTCCAGATCCTCTGCCCGCACATCGGGCACCGACAGGAAGGCGCCGGCGTATGAGGCTTCGGCGCTGTCTTCGCGCCCGCAACTGGAGCGGACGATCCACGGCCCGGTGCCGATGCTCTCGCCGATGCCGGCGAGGCAGGCCCCGCGCCGGGACTGCCAGTCCTGTTGCGTGAAGCTCACCAGCGGCGGAATCCGTGCGCTCCGGAGCCGGCCCTGCAACTGCTTGAGCGTTCCGGCCTTGGTGCCGAGTGTGATGGGCATGGTGAGCGTCAGCCGTTCAGTTGGGCGACCCAGATGTTGGTGGAGTAGGGGATCTGGATGGTGGCCACGCCGAGGCCCTTGAGATACTGGTCGATCGCCTCGACAACTTCGTGGAAGCGCTCGCCGGCCTGGCGTTCCAGCGTGGCGTGCGAGCGCCAGGCTTCCGTGCATTCGGCTACGGTCTGCTCGTGGATCACCCGCGCGTCGAGGTGGACGACGGGGCCGAACAGGCCGCTGCTGTCGATGACCGCGGTCTGGTCTTCACGCCGCGTGCCGTAGCCGTAGCCGGCCACATGGCGCTTGATGATGGCCTCGATCTCGGCCTGGATCGGGTCATCGAGGTGGCGGTGGTTCCACATGCAGGCAAACCAGCCGCGGGGCTTGAGGATGCGGGCGCTCTCCTGCAGTGCGAGGGGGCGGTTGCAGACGTTGAACGAACTGCCGAAGGTGACCATGTCGAAGGCCTGCCCGGCCTGGCCGGTGTGTTCGCCGGTGCCCTCATGCCAGCGCACGTTGCCCAGTGCCCGGGTGCGGGTCACGCCGTTGGCGCGCATCGCGTCGTTGGGTTCGACGGCGACGACGTTCAGGCCCCGCGCCGCCAGCATCAGGGTCAGGTGCGCAACGCCGGCGCCCACGTCGCAAACGGCGTCGCCCTTCTGGAGGCCGGCGATGGAGAGCATCGCGTCAATGGCCGCATCGGCGTAGTCCGGCCGTTTCAGATAAGCGTCGGCCAGCGTCGTGTAGTCCCATTCCGTTTTCATTGTTGTCCTTCCCTTTCCAGTGTTTCCAGTAAGCGGGACGCCAGTGTCTCCACGTCGACGCCCGGTGTGAATCCGGCGATCCAGTCTGCAGCTTCGGGTTCATCGATCGGCAGGTCGAGCCCGGCCACGTCGGAGAGCTCGCCCGCATCGAAGCGGCGGTAGATGCCCTTCGGGTCGCGTCTCCTCAATTCTTCCAGCGGCACCTTCAAATAGGCTTCGAAATACCCCGGCAGGTGGTGCCGGTTCCAGGCATGCACCTCCCGGAACAGGGAGATGGTGGCGATGACGACGGTCAGCCCCTGCTGGGCCAGGACCCGGCACAAATGGGCGTATTGCATGGCCAGGGCCAGGCGGCCTTCGCGCCCGTGGTTCCGGCTGTTCTGGGCGGTGGCGCCGAAAACCTCGCGCAGTTCGTCCCCGTCCAGCATGACCACCGCCGGGTTGCGGGCCCGCAGGTGTTTGCCGACTTCATGGGCGAGGGTCGATTTCCCCGCTCCCGACAAGCCGGTTATCCATATGACTCTTCCGTTCCCCACTCGATGACCTCAATCAGCATTTTGCATGTTGTGTTGCGCGTAGCCCGTGCCTTGCGCCGTGCTTGTCAGGCTTTCCGGACCGCACCTTCGACGATATGCCAGCGCTGAGCCCGTTGGTGCAGGACCGTGGCACTGGAGTGGGTGCAGAACGGGTAGGGCATGTAGACGATGGAATCGGGGGTTTCTCCAATGAACGCCCCCCAATACGAATAGGACGAATTCGACAGGATGAAATGCCTGCAGCTGCAGAGTGCATAGAAATCGAGGAAGGGATCTTTCGGATCGCCACGGACTACCTCGATATTGGGAATGCCCTGGAATTCGAATTGGCAGACATTGAATTCGTCCGTGAATACCAGCGCGGGCAGATCGCCATGGATACGCCGTATTTCCTTCAGCGCATTCCGGTAGTAATCCATGCGCGCCACGCCGTGATGTCCGTATTCATGCCGGCGGACATGAATGCCGATGGCGTTCATGTTCCTGATCTGTGTGCCGAGCTGGCCGAGCTCGCTGTTGGGCGGGACCGGCGTCGCCAGGGTACGCACGAATTCCTCATTGCCAGCCCAGTAGGCTTCATTCGACCAGTAGCCGTCAAGCACGATGTCCTTGTGTTCGCGGGCGAACTGGGCAATCTGGCCGAGGGCGTTTGCGGGGGCCAGCTCGTTCTGGTTCTCCCGCAGGATGATCGCCTCGGGCGGAATCACGTCCGGCGAAATCGCGCGGTTCTGCAGGTGGGGGAACAAATCGAGTTCGTATTTGAATCCGTAGCTGTAGTTCGTGAAGCTGTGATTCAGGAACCGGGCCGGAACCCCGGACAGCTGTTCCACCAGGAGGCCGAAGCAAGACTGAAATAGCTGATTCCCGAGCCCGCCCTGGATGTTAACGTAAATCATCGAGTGTCCTTTTTTGCATGGTGTGCTGCGCTTCCCTGTCGTGCTGCAAGCCTGCCGTCGTGTTGAGCCGGACGGGGCAGACCGCTACTGGAAAAGCCGACCGAGCTCGTCGATGGCGTCGGCAATGGGGTAGTGGTGGTTGCCGACGAACAGCCCGTTCCGGTCGATGTGTTCGGCATTGTCGAGTGCGCCGTGCACCTCGGCGTCGAAAAATCGCATGACTTCGTTCTTGGTGAAATTGCCTGCCACGATCGGGCGGCATTCGAATCCGGCGCCCGCCAGCCTGGCGATCAACTGCTCGCGGGTCAGCTTCGATCCGGGCCGGATGACGAGGCTGAATCCGAACCAGCTGCTGCGTCCGGTTTCCCGCTGGATCAGCAGTTGTGGATGATCGGCCAGCGCACCTTGCAGCCGGGCGCCATTCCGCCGGCGTTCGGCAATCAGGCCGGGCAGCTTCCGCACCTGCTCGACGCCGATGGCACCGGACAGCTCCAGCGGGCGGACGTTGTAACCGGGCAGCACGAAGCGGAAGGATTCCTTGAACGGATCGTCGCTCTTTTCGCCGCAGACGTGATTGAACTTGGGCAGGTTGCGGGTCCACCCGTGGGCGCGCAGCGCAAGCAGGATGTGGTGCAGCTCTTCGTCGTCGGTGACAACCACGCCGCCTTCCATGGTGGAAATGTGGTGTGAGAAGAATGAGCTGAAGCTGCCCATGACCCCGAAGGTTCCGGCTTTCTTTCCACCGAATTCGGCGCCCATCGATTCGCAATTGTCTTCGATGAGGCGGATGTCGCGGCCGGCAATCAGCTTGCGGATCACGTCGAAATCATTGGGATTGCCGAGAAGATTGACGGCCATGACAAGCCGCGTCTTCCCGCTGATTGCGGAGGCCAGTTGTTCGAGATCGTAATTGAGCGTATTCAGGTCGACGTCGACGAAGCGCAGTTTCAATCCGTATTGGTGAAGCGGGTAATAGGTCGTACTCCAGGACACCGCGGGGACGATGACCTCGTCGCCTCTCTTGAGTGGGTTGTCCTTCGTATAAAACAGGGCCGCGACCATCAGCAGATTGGCGGATGACCCCGAATTGACCATTACCGCATGCCGGCTGCCGATGTATTGCGCAAAGGCTTCCTCGAAAGCCCGGACCTCGGCCCCCATGCTGAACATGCCGGAGCGGATGACCCGCTGCATCGCTTCTTCTTCCGCACCATCCCAGCTCGATGTGGCAAGCGGGTACTTGAAGCTGTTCATCGGTCCGGACCCTTCAGGTAATAGTCGTAGGTGATTTCAATGCCTTTCTCCAGGGGGGTCGCGGCATGCCAACCCCAGCGGGAACTGCGCTCAATGCTGACGAGCTTTTGCAGCATTCCCACGGGCTTTGTCAAGTCGTGGGTAAAGCCGCCGGAATAGCCGATCACGCGGGCGGCAATTGCATAGTATTCATTGACGGTCCAGTCACGGCCCAGGCCGGCATTCATCAGCGGCGGCAGGGATTCGAATTGCTCCACTGCGCGCCACATGCAGTCGGCCAGATCGCCGGCATACATGAATTCCCGGCGTGCCTCGCCGGAGCCCCATATTTCCACCTGCTCGAGGCCACCGGTTTTCGCTTCGTGGAGCTTGCGGATGATGGAGGGCAGCATGTGCGCGCTAGCGGGCGCGAACTTGTCGTGGCGGCCGTAGATGTTGCAGGGGATCAAGGTCTTGTACTGGTACTCGGCGTTTTCCCGGGTGATGTATTCGCATAGCTTGGCGACGGCGATCTTGGCCAGGGCGTAGCCTTCATTGGTGGGCTCGAGCTCCCCGTGCAGGATCCGCTCCTCGCACAGCGGATTGGCTGCATCGCGCGGGTACATGCATGAACTGCCGAGATTGAGGAGGGCCTTCACGCCGCATGCACGTGCGGCCAGTACGAGGTTGCGTCCGATGTCCAGGTTGTCCACCAGGAACGCGACCGGCTCGCGCAGGTTGGCCTGGATGCCGCCCACCTTGCCTGCCGCATGAACGATGATGTCCGGTGCCTTTGCCGCGAGCCAGCGGTGTACCGCGGCGGCATCCCGCAGGTCGAGCTCGGTGCTGTCCGGGGCCAGGATGTCATGGCTCCGGGCGGTGGGGTGTTCGAGGAAATTGCGGCCGACCATGCCGCGTCCGCCCGTCAGGAAGATCCGCACGATTGTTCTCCTACTGCTGCCCGCCTTCGGTCATCACTCGTGATGATCGAAGGCACTGAAACCGTGCTGTTTGACCAGTTCGTCCCGCTGGGCCTCCAAAAGATCTTCACGCACCATTTCCGCGACCAGTTCGGCAAAGCTTGTTTTCGGGGTCCACCCGAGTATTTCCCGCGCCCTGGTGGCATCGCCGAGGAGGCTGTCCACTTCGGTCGGCCTGAAATAGCGTGGATCCACGGCCACGATCGGTTGTGGGGAGTGCCGGGTGCCATCGGCGGACACCCAGTACCCTTTTTCGTCGGTGCCGCTGCCCTCCCACCTGATGTACATGTCCAGCTCCCGGGCGGCGGCATCGACGAAATCCCGCACGCTGTGCTGGACGCCGGTCGCGATCACGAAATCCTCCGGCGTGTCCTGCTGCAGCATCAGCCATTGCATCTCGACGTAGTCGCGGGCATGGCCCCAATCCCGTTTCGAATCGAGGTTGCCCAGATACAGGCAGTCCTGCAGGCCCAGCTTGATGCGCGCAATGGCCCGGGTGATCTTCCGGGTCACGAAAGTCTCGCCGCGGACAGGACTTTCGTGATTGAACAGGATGCCGTTGCAGGCATACATGCCGTAGGCCTCCCGGTAGTTGATGGTGATCCAGTAGGCGTAGAGCTTGGCGATTGCGTACGGGCTGCGGGGGTAGAAGGGGGTGGTCTCCCGCTGCGGCGTCTCCCGCACGAGGCCGTAGAGCTCGGACGTGCTGGCCTGGTAGAAGCGGGTCCGGTCCTCGAGCCCGAGCATCTTGATGGCTTCCAGGATGCGCAGGGGGCCGAGGGCGTCGGAGTTGGCGGTGTACTCCGGCTCCTCGAAGCTGACGGCGACATGGCTCTGGGCGGCCAGGTTGTAGATCTCGTCCGGCCTGACTTTCTGGATGATCCGGATCAGGCTCGACGAGTCGGTCATGTCGCCGTGGTGCAGTACGAAGCGACCGTCGGACTGGTGTGGATCCTGGAACAGGTGGTCGATCCGGTGGGTGTTGAAGAGCGAGGTCCGGCGTTTGATGCCATGGACGATGTAGCCCTTCTGCAGCAGGAATTCAGCGAGATAGGATCCGTCCTGGCCCGTGATGCCCGTGATCAGCGCGATTTTCATGGTGCGGGTATTTCCTTTCGGTGGTCCTGCCGCAGGCTCCGGCCTGGGGGCTGGGTGCGTGGAGGGTCAGGCCTTGCGCAGGGCGTCGGATAGCTGGCCGGGCTGTGCGGCGGCCTGCCAGTGGGCTGGCAGCGCTTCGGCCGCGATGCTTCCGTAACCCCACGTCGCCGCGATGAACGGCAGTCCGTTGGCATCCGCCGATTCCCCGTCCTCGCTGCGGTCGCCGATGTAGATGGCGCTGTCCTTCGGCAATTCGTGGTCGGCCAGCAGGCGGGCGATCATCGCAGCCTTGTTGGGCAGCCGCGGCTCGAACAGGTCCAGCGCGTAGATGTGGTCGAAGTAGTCGAGCCAGCCCAGGTGGGCGAGGATCAGGCGGGTGGGGTGGATGCGCTTGTTGGTGGCGATGGACAGGGACAGGCCGGCCTCCCTCAGGGCTTTGACCATGTCGCCGACGCCGGCATAGGCGGCGGTCTGCTTGTAGCCTTCGCTGTCGTAGCTGGTCTTGAAGCCGTCGGCGAGGCGGGCGATCAGCGCCGTGTCGGTGCTGCCGCTGAGCTGCTGCAGGGTTTCCAGCAGCGGCGGGCCGATGATGCTCTCGTCGATGGCGATCACCGGGTTCAGGCCGGCGTGGGCGAAGGCGTCGCGGAAGCTGGCCAGAATGGCCGGAGCGGAGTCGATGAGGGTGCCGTCGAGGTCGAACAGGATGTGGGTGTAGCGGGGCATGGGCGTGGTTGCGTGATGAGCGGCAAGGACCCGGGATTATGGCCCCGTCGGGTATATTTGCGCGCCCGACCCGGATTTTGTGCGCCATGGAAACGACCGATCTTGATGCCCCCGACGATTCCCGCCGCTTCGGCGGCCTGGCCCGCCTGTATGGTGAGGCTGGACGCGCCCGGCTGGCGGAGGCGCGGGTCTGCGTGGTGGGTATCGGCGGCGTCGGTTCGTGGGCGGCCGAAGGGCTGGCCCGCAGTGGCATCGGCGCGCTGACGCTGATCGACCTGGACCACGTCGCCGAATCCAACATCAACCGCCAGATCCACGCCGCGGACGCGACCCTCGGCCAGGCCAAGGTGGAGGCCATGCGCGAGCGTATCGCCGGCTACAACCCGGCCTGCCGGGTGGATGTGGTGGATGACTTCGTGACCGCCGACAACACCGCCGAGCTGCTCGGCGCCGGCTTCGACTACGTGGTGGATGCCATCGACGCGGTACGCGTGAAGGTGGCGATGATCGCCTTCTGCCGACGTGCCGGTGTGCCGGTGATCACCTGTGGTGCCGCTGGCGGGCAGATCGACCCGACGCAGATCCGTGTGGACGACCTGGCGCGGACCATCCAGGACCCGCTGCTGGCCAAGGTGCGTGGGCAGTTGCGCAAGGCGCACGGCTTTACCCGCGATCCGAAGAAGAAGTTCGGCGTGGAGGCGGTGTTCTCCACAGAGCCGCTGCGCTACCCGTCGTCCGACGTGGCCTGCGAGGTGTCGGTGGGGGGGCCGGCCGGCCTCAACTGCGCCGGCTTCGGCTCGGTAGTGACGGTGACTGCCAGCGTCGGTTTGTTTGCCGCCGCGCGGGTCCTCAACGGGCTGGCTGCGGCCCGATGAACAAGGCGGGGTCGACCGCCGCGCCGTTGAGATAGACGCTCCAGTGCAGGTGCGGGCCGGTGGCCCGGCCGCTGCTGCCCGACTGGCCGAGCACGTCGCCGCGGCGCACCGCCTGGCCGAGCTGGACGCCGGCTTTGTCCAGGTGGCAGACCATGCTGACGAAACCCTGGCCGTGGTCCACGAAGACGGTTTTCCCGTTGAAGTAGAAGTCGTCCACCAGCGTCACCACGCCGTCGGCCGGGGCGCGTACGGCGGTCCCGGTCGGTACTGCCACGTCCAGCCCGGTGTGCGGTGCGCGCGGCTCGTCGTTGAAGATGCGGCGCAGGCCGAAGCGGCTGGACAGGCGGCCAGTGGCCGGTAGCGTGAGATCCGTGCGGGGTACCGGCACGTCGCGGAACTGGCTGCGTACGCTGATCTGGCGATCCCGCTCGGCGTTGATGCGGTCCAGGTCCTCCTCGTCCGGATTGACCATCTTGGGGTTCTTGATGGTCAGGCGCTGCACCGGGTAGGCCTTGGCGGCCACGTGGAAGGGCTGGGTGCGGCGGGCGCCGTCCGGGCCGATTTCCAGGTATTGATCGCCGACCGGTGTGTCGAGGGGCAGGCCGACCAGCGCGTACCAGCCTTCCCGGCGCTGTTGCAGGAGCACCGGATGGCCGGCGTAGCGGACTTCCGGGCGGGGCGTGCTGGCTTCGGCGACGAGGATGGATGCGACGCCGCCGGGAACCGATTCCGGGCGCAGTTCGGCATGGGCGGGGCCGATGCTGCCGGCCAGCAGGAGGAGGGCGGCAGCGGTGTGCCGGAGGCGGGGCGGAATGAACATGGCGGAGCGGGAACGCAGTGGGGTGGGGATTTGACCATGTTCCACCGGCTGCGTGGATTAACATCGAGTATGGTCACATCAGTTTTGACGCAGACAGGCAGGAGCAGAGGATGACGCAGGACGCAATCGTATTGTTTGCCCATGGGGCGCGGGATCCGGAATGGGCGAAGCCGGCCCGGCGTGTAGCGGCCGAGGTGCAAGGCCTGCGGCCGGACGCACAGGTGACGGTGGCCTTCCTCGAGCTGATGGAGCCGACCCTGGCCGACGCGGTGGAAGCCGCGGTTGCGGCGGGCGCGCGCAATCTGCGCATCGTGCCGCTGTTCCTGGCCCAGGGCGGCCACCTCAAGCGCGATGTGCCGGCCCTGGTCGAGGCCGCCAGGGCCCGTCATCCGGACTGTCGTATCGAACTGGTGGCGGCAGTGGGGGAGGACGACGGCGTCGTGCGGGCGATGGCCGCTTATTCAGCAGGAGCCTGACTACTGGCGGTGGGGGGGCTCAAGGCTGTGGAGGCGGCTTCATCCGCCTGACCGGTGGAATGGAGGTGGGGCTTCAAGTCGTGGGGGCGGATGAATTGGCCCCTACTGCAGTCAGCCGCGCTTGTGGGATTCTGCCAGGGCTTGACGGTTTTAAATATTAGATTATTCTAATATTTATGTCGCGATACTTCTCTCTTCTCGGCGCCGGCCTGTTGGCCGGCCTGATGCTCACCCATGGGCCGCTGCTGGCGGCCGATGGCGCGGATGCTGTTCCCACTGTCCAGGTCCGTGTATTAGCCCGCGCCAGCACCTATGCCAGCGAAGCCGTCATCGAGGCGGTCCGCCAGGCCACTGTTGCGTCCCAAGTACAGGGGCGCGTGCTGGAGGCCAAGGTGGATGCCGGCGCGCGCGTGCGCCAGGGCGAGGTGTTGATGCGCATCGATACCCGCGAGGCCGACCAGGCGGTAGCTGGCGCTGCCGCCAACGTGGCCGCGGCCCAGGCGCGGCTCGGCGACGCCCGCTTGAGCCTGGAGCGCGCACGCAGTCTCAAAGCACGCAATTTCGTCAGTGCTGCCGCCCTCGACCAGGCCCAGGCCGCCTACGACGCGGCGCTGGCCCAGCAGAAGGCGGCCGAGGCCGGGCGCGCTCAGGCGGCCGCCTCGCGCGGTTTCGCCACCGTCACTTCGCCGCTCAATGGTGTCGTTGCTCAGCGCCTCACGGAGGCGGGTGAAATGGCCCAGCCGGGGCGCCCGCTGCTGATCGTCTATGAGCCGGGCAGCCTGCGTGCGGTGGCCGACGTGCCCCAGGCCCGTCTGGCTGACTTGGCCAAGGCCGGCATGAAGGCGCGGGTCGAGTTTCCTGAGTCCGGGCGCTGGCTGGATGCGGCGTCCGTCGTAGTGCTGCCGGCGGCCGACCCGCGTACCCACACTGCCCGCGTGCGGGTGAATCTGTCGGCCGAGGTGGCCGGCGTGGTGCCGGGCATGGCGGCGCGCGTGCATTTCGCGGTCGGTGAGGCGCCGCGCATCGCGGTGCCGGCGGCGGCGGTGCTGCGCCGCGGCGAATTGACCGGCATCTACGTGGCGGACGGCAAGGGCGGCTTCAGCCTGCGCCAGCTGCGCCTCGGCAATGCGCTCGACGATGGCAGCGTCGAGGTGCTGGCGGGTCTCGCCGGCGGCGAGAGCGTGGCGCTCGATCCGGTGCGTGCCGGCCTGGCCCGGAAGGCGCGCTAACCATGGGCATCGCCGGACGTCTTGCGGCGCTGTTCCAGCGCAACGCCCTCACACCCCTGCTCGCTCTGGTGCTGATGTTGCTCGGTGTATTCGCCGCGTTGATCACGCCGAAGGAGGAGGAGCCACAGATCGACGTGACGATGGCCGACGTGATGGTGGCCTTCCCGGGCGCCTCGGCGAAGGACGTGGAGGCCCTCGTCGCGCGGCCGGCGGAGCAGGTGCTGTCGCGCATCGCCGGCATGGACCACGTCTTCTCGGTGTCGCGTCCAGGGATGGCGGTGATCACCGTGCAGTTCAAGGTCGGCGTCAAGAACCAGGACGCCATCGTGCGCCTGTACGACACCATTCACAGCCACCGGGACTGGATCTCCCCCGAGCTCGGCGTGGCCGAGCCGATCGTCAAGCCGAAGGGCATCGACGACGTGCCGATTGTGGCCCTTACGCTGTGGACGCGCGACGAGGCCCGTTCGGCCTTCGACCTGCAGCAGGTGGCGCAGGCGGTGGAGGTCGAACTCAAGCGCGTCAAGGGTACCCGCGACGTCAGTACCATCGGCGGCCCCGGTCACGTGCTGCGCGTGCTGCTCGACGTGGGGAGGATGAACGCCTTCGGCATCACGCCGCAGGACCTGAAGGGCGCGCTGCTGCTCGCCAACGCGTCCCAGCCGAGCGGCGTGCTGACCCGCGCCAATCAGGAGGTGCTGGTGCAGACCGGCACTTACGTGGAGAGCGCCGCCGACGTGCGGCGCCTGGTGGTTGGCGTGTCCGGCGGCAAGCCGGTGCACGTGGCCGACGTGGCGACGGTGCTCGACGGGCCGGACCAGCCGTCCCGCTATGTGTGGCACGGCCTCGGCAAGGGGGCGCCCGATGCTGGCGCGGCGGCCGGCGAGCGCTTCCCGGCGGTGACCCTGTCCATCTCCAAGAAGCCGGGCGAAAACGCTGCCGACGTGGCCGACGGCGTGATCCGCCGCATCGCGGCCTTGAAGGGCAGCATCGTGCCGGACGGCGTCGAGGTGACGATCACCCGCAACTACGGCGCAACGGCCACCGAGAAGGCCGACAAGCTGATCGGCAAGCTGGTCTTCGCCACCTCGGCGGTGGTGCTGCTGGTGTTTTTCGCGCTCGGCAAACGCGAGGCGGTGATCGTCGGCGCGGCGGTGACCCTGACTCTGGCGGCGACCCTGTTCGCGTCCTGGGCCTGGGGCTTCACGCTCAACCGGGTCAGCCTGTTCGCGCTGATCTTCTCCATCGGCATCCTGGTGGACGACGCCATCGTGGTCGTCGAGAACATCCACCGCTGGCACGCCCTGGAGCCGGGCAAGCCCCTGTGGCAGCTGATCCCGAAGGCGGTGGACGAGGTCGGCGGGCCGACCATCCTGGCCACTTTCACGGTCATCGCGGCGTTGTTGCCGATGGCCTTCGTCAGTGGCCTGATGGGCCCCTACATGAGCCCGATCCCGATCAACGCATCGATGGGCATGTTCATTTCGCTGGCGGTGGCCTTCGTGGTGACCCCGTGGCTGGCCGGCAAGCTGATGAAGGGCGGGCACGTTCCTGACGCCGCCTCCCCCGTGGGGGCGATTTCAATCGCCCAAACCCCGTCCGACCACGGCCCCGACCGCCTCACCCACCGCCTCGAAGCCCTGTTCCGCCGCCTGATGACGCCGCTGCTCGATCCGGTCCGCGGCGGCCGTGTGCGCGCCAGGCTGTGGTTCGGCGTGGTGCTGGCGATCGCCCTGTCGGTGTCGCTCGCGGTGGTGCAGTTGGTGGTGCTGAAGATGCTGCCCTTCGACAACAAGAGCGAGTTCCAGGTGGTCCTCGACATGCCGGTCGGCACGCCGGTCGAGGCCACGGCCGAGGTGTTGCGAGAAATCGGTGCCGAGCTGGCCAAGGTCGATGAGGTCACCGACTTCCAGGCTTACGCCGGCACCGCGTCGCCGATCAACTTCAATGGCCTGGTCCGTCAGTATTACCTGCGTGCCCAGCCCGAGATGGGCGACATTCAGGTGAACCTGGTGGACAAGCATCACCGCAGCCGGCAGAGCCACGAGATCGCGGTGAGCGTGCGCGACGCGGTGGCTGCCATCGCCAAAAAGCACGGCGGCAATGCCAAGGTAGTGGAGGTGCCGCCGGGGCCGCCGGTGCTGTCGCCGATCGTCGCCGAGGTGTACGGCCCCGATTACGCCGGGCAGGTGGCGGTGGCCGGCAAGGTGCGTGCGGCCTTCGAGACCAGCGCGGACATCGTCGGCGTGGACGACACGGTGGACGAGGCGGCGCCCAAGCTGGTGCTGCGCGTCAATCAAGCCAAGGCGGCCCAGCTCGGCGTGGCCCAGGCCGACATTGTCGAAGTGGTGCGCCTGGGCCTCGGCGGCGAGAACGTCACGCCGGTGCATGGCGGCGACAACAAGTACGAGATTCCGGTGCGCCTGACGCTGCCGTCGGAAGACCTGTCGGGCATCGAGCAGATCCTGCAGATGCGTGTCCGAGCCCGCGCAGCGGAGGCTGGCGGCGCGCTGGTGCCGGTGTCGGAGCTGGTTCAGGTGGAGCCGACGCGGCGGGAGCAAGTGATCTACCACAAGGACCTGCTGCCGGTGGTCTATGTGACCGGCGACATGGGCGGCAAGCTGGACTCGCCGCTGTACGGCATGTTCGACATTCGCAGCCGCGTGAAGGACCTGCCGCTGGTCGGCGAACGCCTGGCCGGCACCCTCGACGAGTGGTTCATCCACCAGCCGGACGACCCCTACGCGGCCTACGCCATCAAGTGGGATGGCGAATGGCAGATCACCTACGAGACTTTCCGCGACATGGGCGCCGCCTACGCGGTGGGCCTGGTGCTGATCTACGTGCTGGTGGTGGCCCAGTTCCGCAGCTACCTGGTGCCGCTGATCATCATGGCGCCGATCCCGCTGACTCTCATCGGCGTGATGCCGGGGCACGCGCTGCTGCATAGCCAGTTCACCGCCACCAGCATGATCGGGATGATCGCGCTGGCCGGCATCATCGTGCGCAACTCGATCCTGCTGGTGGATTTCATCGACCAGCAGGTGGTGGCCGGCGTGCCGATGGCGGAGGCCACCATCCACGCGGCGGCGGTGCGCGCCAAGCCGATCGGCCTGACCGGCCTGGCGGCGATGATCGGCGCGCTGTTCATCCTCGACGACCCGATCTTCAACGGGCTGGCGATCAGCCTGATCTTCGGCGTGCTGGTGTCCACGCTGCTGACCCTGGTCGTCATTCCGGTCCTGTATTTTGCCGCTACCCACGGACGCGGCGCGCACGGCGGAGAGTCATCATGAAACTGAACATCAACCAGTGGGTGCGGGTCTTCGCTGGCACTTTTGTACTCGTCTCCCTCGGCCTCGGCGTGGAGGGCAGCCCCTTCTTCGTCAGTCACAACTTCCTGTGGTTCACCGCCTTCGTCGGCGCCAACCTGCTGCAGAGCGGTTTCACACGCTTCTGTCCGCTGGAGAACATCCTGCGCAAGTTCGGCGTCAAGGACGAGGTCGGCAACCGCTGAGCCTCGCTCCGGCGGGGTTGCTCAAGCTTTGCGGCGGCGGGCCGTACACCTCCGGGTGATGAGTTCGACCGCCGCAATCCATTTGGCCCGGATCCGCGCTGTTCTCCGCCACCTGGGCAGCCTGCCGGGGCGGGAGCGGCGCTGGTTCGGGCTGGTTCTCGGGCTGGGCCTGCTGGCCACCGGCTGGGGCTGGTCCTACCTGCGCGACCAGGATGCGGAACTCGAGCAGGCCCGCCACGAGGCGGCCGTCGACCGCCTCGAGCACCAGTTGAAGGAGCGCTTCGGTAAGGTGGATTTCATCCTGCGTGGTGTCACCGGGATGTTCTCCGCCCAGTACATCGTCGAGCGTCGGGAATTCGAAACCTATGTGGCCGGCCTCAAGCCGACCGAGTCGCTGCCCGAGGTGCTGGGGGTCGGCTTTGCGCGGCGTGTCGAGCCGGCGCGCATCCCCGCCGTCGAAGCCTTGCTGTCGGCGAGTTACGGCAAGCCGACCCGGGTGCAGCCCGCGCCCGATCCGCGCCACCGGCCGCTGAGCTTTCCGCTGGTGTACCTGTGGCCGCTCAACGAGCGGGCGGACAGTGTGATCGGCCTTGACGCCTACGCCGACCCGGTACGTCGGCAGGCCATGGATGCTGCGCTGAAATCCGGCGAAATGGCCATGAGCGCACCGGCCAGGGTGACCGGGCGGGAATCGCGCGAGCGGGTGTCGGGCGTCGTGCTGTATCAGGCGGCGCGGCCGATCGACGAGTTCAGTGCGACCGAAGTGGGCGCCGAGGGCCTGGTGGTGCTGGCCATCGCCGTGACCCCGCTGTTCGACAGCCTGCGGGCTTCGGCCATCGCCGGCTACGATCTGGTGGTGGATGACGTTACCGACACCACCCCCGTGCGCGTGTACATGGACGAGAGCGCCATGCACACGCCACCGGTGGCCGTGCGGGAAGTGCACTTCGGCGAACGCGACTGGCGTCTGTCGATCCTGGCGCCGCCGACGACGGGGCAGTGGGCCTCGTCAACGCTGGCCGGTGTCGGCGGCTGTACCGCGAGCGTTCTGCTGGCCCTGGTGGTGGCGAGCCTGGCCGGACAGCAGAAGCGGGCCGAGAGCCTGGCCGCCGACATGACCCGGGAGCTGCGCACCAGCGAGAAGCGCTTCGAGCTGGCCGTTTCGGCGACCGATGAAGGGATCTGGGAATGGCAGGTCGGCCGGCGCGAGATCTTCCTGTCGCCGCGCTGCGACCGTCTGCTGGGCTACCCGGAAGGCGGCCTGCCGCGCAGCGGGCGCGGCATCCTGCGCTCCATGTCGGTGCAGGGGCGGCACGATTTCATCGAGGCCTTCCGCGGCCTGTTGCGCAATTCCCGGGCGCTCGACTGCGTGGTGCCCCTGGCTCGCATCGACGGCAGCACCGGCTGGTTCCACCTGGCCGGCAAGGCCGAGCTGGATGGTGAGGGCCGGCCGTTGCGCACCGCCGGTGCCGCGTCGGACGTCACCGCCCTGCGGCGCGCCCGCCAGGCGGTGATCGATTCCCACGCCCGTCTGGATGCGCTGTACCAGCATGCCTCTCTCGGTATGGCCCTGATCGATGCGGGCGGGCGGTACCTGCAGGCCAATCCGGCCTTCTGCCGCATCACCGCTTATGCCGAGGAGGCGCTGCGGGCCGGGGTCGAACTGGAGCAGGGCGCGCCGCTGGTTGCCACCGCCGGGGCGGACCCGGCCGGTGCGGCCCTTGCCCGCGAGACGGAATTCGCGCGCAAGGACGGGCGGTGCGTACCGGTGCTGGTGACCACCTCCGTGGTCGGCGGCAGCGACGGGCTGCGCTGGGTCATCGTCGAGGATGTGACGGCCCGCAAGGCGGAGCAGCAGGCCATCCAGGAGGCACATGCGACCAACGAGTCCCTGATTGCCGCGATGCCCGATATGTTGTTCCAGCTCAACAGCGAGATGCGCATCGTGCGCTACCACGCGGACAGCCGGGAGGCCCTGTCGATGCCGCCGGAGGCCTTCCTCGGCAAGCGCCTGGACGAATCCCTGTCGCCGGACATGGCACGCCGCTTCGCCGAGGCGGCGCAGGCCGCGTCGCGCAGCGGGCGTCTGCAGCGTGTCGAATACACCTCCACCCGTGGGGGCAAACTGCGGCATTTCGAGGCCCGTTTCCGGGCCGTGCGCACCGGCGGTGCGCTGGCGGTGATCCGCGACGTCACCGATCTGAAGGAAACCGAGCTGGCCCTGCGCGAAAGCGAGGCCCGCTGGCAGTTCGCGCTGGACGGCGCCGGCGATGGAGTGTGGGACTGGAACATCGTGACCGGCCGGATCTTCCGCTCCCCCCGCTGGCTGAGCATGCTCGGCTATGGCATGGAGGAGGCCGGAGAGAGCGGCAGCGAATGGGCATGGCGTGTCCATCCCGATGACCTGTCGGCGCTACTGGCCGCCCGCGATGCCCATCTGCGCGGCGACACCCCTTATTTCACGCACCAGGCACGGCTGCGCTGCAAGGACGGTCAGTACAAGTGGGTGTTGGCGCGCGGGCTGGTGGTCGAACGCAACGACAGCGGGCGGGCCCTGCGGATGATCGGCACGCAGACCGATATCGACGAGGTGAAGGCCCGCGAGGCCCAGATCCTCGACCACAATTTCGATCTGGCCACGCTGGTGGCGGCGCGCACCCGCGACCTGCAGGCCGCCAAGGAGGCGGCCGAGGCGGCCAACGAGGCCAAGTCGGTGTTTCTCGCCAACATGTCCCACGAGCTGCGCACGCCGATGCACGGGGTGCTCAGCTACGCCCGCCTGGGGGAAGGCCGGGTCGCCCAGGCTGGGCACGAAAAGCTGCGCGGCTATTTCCACCGCATCCGGGTCAGTGGCGAGCGGCTGCTCCTGCTGCTCAACGACCTGCTCGACCTGTCCAAACTGGAGGCCGGCCGGATGGTGCTGAACCTGCAAACGATCGACATGTCCAGGGTGGTGCAGGATGGCCTGCGGGAGTTCGAGGCGCTCTTCCAGGCGCGTGACCTGCAGATCCGTGTGGAGCGGGCGGCCGATCTGCCATCGTTACGGGGGGATGCGGCGCGCCTGGGGCAGGTGGTGATGAACCTGCTGTCCAATGCAGCCAAGTTCACGCCGGAGGGCAAGGGCATTCTCCTGTCCTTGCAGGTCGGCCGCTTGTCCGACGGCGCGCTGGAGGTGACGGGGTACGAGGATGGCCCGGCCTTGGTATTCTGCGTGTCCGACGAGGGGGTGGGCATTCCGGCAGGCGAGCTCGGGGCGGTCTTCGACAAGTTCGTGCAGAGCAGCCGAACCCGCACCGGCGCCGGTGGAACAGGGCTGGGTCTGGCGATCTGCCAGGAGATCGTCACGGCCCATGGTGGATACATCCGGGCGCGCAACAATGCGGCGGGCGGTGCAGAATTCATCGTTGCGTTGCCGCTGACTGAACAGGACAAGCCGTTGCTGGCGAAGGCAGAAGAGGGAGAGACATGAGCAAGGCAAGGATACTGGTGGTGGACGATGAGCCCTTCAATCTGGACATCGTCGGCGAATACCTGGACGAAATGGGTTTCGACCTGGTGATGGTGGATTCCGGCGAAGCGGCCTGGGAGGCCTTGCGCCAGCCCGATTCCCGCTTCGACCTGGTCCTGCTCGACCGCATGATGCCGGGCATGGACGGCATCAGCGTGCTGCGCCTGATCAAGGGCGACGAACGCCTGCGTTCCATCCCGGTGATCATGCAGACCGCCGCCACCTCGCCCGAGCAGGTCCGTGAAGGCCTGGCCGCCGGCGCCTTCTACTATCTCACCAAGCCTTTCGAGGGCGAGGCACTGCAGACCATCATCCGCTCGGCCCTCGACGACATGCGCGTGCGCCGCGAGCTGACCGCCAGCCTTGCCGAGCAGGCGCAGGCCTTCCGCTGCATGAAGGAGGGCGAGTTCCGCATCCGCACCCTCGAAGAGGCACGGGTGCTGGCCTCCTTCATCGCCTTGCTGGGACCCCAGCCGGACACCCTGGCGATGGGCCTGTCCGAGCTGCTGGTGAACGGCGTCGAGCATGGCAACCTGGGCATCGAGTTCTCCGAGAAGAGCCGCCTGCGCGAGAGCGACAGCTGGGAGGAGGAGATCGCCCGCCGGCTCGCCCTGCCGGAAAACCGGGACAAGGTCGTGCGCCTGCGGGTGCGCTGCGACGACAGCCGCTGGGTGTTCGAGATCCGCGACGACGGCGAGGGCTTCGACTGGCGCAAGTTCCTCGATTTCGACCCGGAGCGCGCCTTCGCGCCCAATGGACGCGGCATCGCCCTGTCCCGCCAGCTGGCCTTCGCCAGTCTGACCTACCTGCCGCCGGGCAACCAGGTGGTGGTTACGGTTCCCAAGGTCCAGGGCCTGGCCTGATCCGTACTGGATGGATATTGCGTGTACGTGCCCGTGAGGGGCGTGCGCGCCAACTGCAGAGACTCTGTAATGGCAGAAAAACCGTTGCGCGTGCTGGTCGCGGATGACATCGCATCGAACAGAAGCATCGTGGGCACCTTCTTGGTCCACCTGAACTGCGTTCCCATTTACGCCGAGGATGGCGTGGAGGCGGTGGAGCTGTTCCGGCGCGAATCGCCCGACGTGGTGCTGATGGACCTGATGATGCCGCGCATGGACGGCTTCGAGGCGATCCGTCAGATCCGCAGCATTGCCGGCGACCGCTGGGTGCCGGTGATCATCCTGTCCGCCCTGAGCGGCGAGGGCGACATCGTGCATGGCCTCGACATCGGTGCCGACGACTACCTGGCCAAGCCGCTGTCCTTTCCGGTGTTCGCGGCGCGCTTCAAGGCCTTGCGCCGCCTGCTCGACATGCAGCGGCGGCTGGCGAGCTCCCTCGAGCAGGTCCGGGCGGTGGCCAATGGGGTCATCGACGGCATCATCTCGGCCGACGAGAGCGGGCGCATCCTGTCGGTCAACCGGGCGGCCAGCCAGATCTTCGGCTATCCCTCGTCGGAGATGATCGGCCAGCCCCTCGGCATGCTGATGTCCGACGGCGAGTTTGGATCCGCCGAACTGTCCATTCCCGGCCTGCTGTCGTCCGGGCAGATGAAGGCCGGTGGCCAGATCCGCGAGATGCTCGGGCGGCGCAAGGACGGCACGATCTTCCCGATGGAGGTCGGCATGTCCGATCTCCAGCTGCCCAACCGGCGGATGTTCATCGGCGTCGTCCGCGACGTCTCCGAGGCGCGCCGCATCCAGCGCCAGCTGGCCGAGGATGCGGCGCGCCTGCAGCGTTACCACGACGAGTCGGAGCGCGAGCAGGAACTGGCGATGAGCATCATGGAACGCCAGATCCGCAGCGACTGGTTGCACGACAGCGCGGTGCAGTACGCGGTGATGCCGGCACGCAACTTTTCCGGCGACGTGGTGGCCGTGGCGCGTGCGCCGGACGGTTCGCTCTACGCGATGCTGGCCGATGCCACCGGACACGGCCTGGCCGCCGCAGTGAGCGTGCTGCCCGCACTGGGCGCCTTCTACCGGGGGGCCGCGCGCAATGCGCCCCTGAGCAACCTGGTGACCGAACTCAACGATCTGCTGTGCGGCCTGCTGCCGGCGGGGCGCTTCGTGGCTTCGGCGCTGGTGCGCCTGGAAGCGGCCGCACCGGAAGGCCAGATCTGGGTCGGTGGTGTCCCCGACGTGCTGCTGATCGACGACAGCGGGTCGGTAGTGCAGCGCTTTGTCTCCCGCCAGTTGCCCCTCGGCATCCTGCCGTCCGCCGAGGCGGGCATCGCCTGTGAGGCTTTCGGCTGGAGCGTGCCGTCCCAGATCGTGCTCTGCTCCGATGGCCTGACCGAGGCCGAGAGTCGCCAGGGGCAGCCCTTCGGCGCCGCGGGTCTGGAACAGACCCTGTGCGCAACGCCGCGGGCGTCGCGGGTGGCCGGACTGCGCGAGGCGCTGACTCGTCACCTGGGGCGCCAGTCGGCCGGGGACGACGTGTCGGTGCTGATCCTCGACTGCCAGGTGGCGGGGGAAGCCCTTGCCAGGGCGGTGTAGCACAGGACAGCCTATGCGGTAGGGGCGAATTCATTCGCTCTCCAGGCGTCGATATGTTTTGGCGGGCGAGTGAAATCGCCCTGCGCTGGCGCACTTCATGCTTTAAAGTGCCATGTCTTTCCAGGGTTTTTTCTCATGCTTCGAGTGCTTGTAGTCGACTCCTCCCGCGAGCGTGCCGCGGACGTCTGCGCAGCGGTGGCGCTGGCCGGCCATCAGGTGGCGGCGGTGCTGTCGAATGCCCTTGATCTGTCCGAGCAGGTCCTGGCCACCAAGCCGGACGTGATCTTCATCCAGGCGGATTCACCGAGCCGCGATACCCTCGAGCATCTGGCCATCATGAACCGGGACTGTCCGCGCCCGGTGCTGCTGTTCTCGCAGGACTCCGACTCGGCGGCGATCCGCCGGGCCGTGAAGGCCGGCGTGTCGTCGTACGTCGTCGATTCGGTGTCGTCCGAAAGGCTCGATGCGCTGGTCGAAGTGGCCATTGCCCAGTTCGAGGCCTTCCAGCACTTGCGCGCCGAGCGGGACGATGCGACCCGCAAGCTCAGCGAGCGTATCGTCGTGGACAAGGCCAAGGGCGTGCTGATGAAGGCCCGCGGGCTCGATGAGGATGCGGCCTATCACGCGCTGCGCAAGCTGGCGATGGAGCGCGGCCGCAAGGTGGCCGACGTGGCCCAGGACGTGATCGACATGGCCAACCTCCTACTCTGAATGGGGTAGGGTCCAGTAGGGCGTGGATGTTGAAGGGCGGTGGCGCGAAGGCGTTGCCGCCCTTTTTTCTTGAAGATTTCCCGGTCTTTCCTCGAAATGGGCCGGAATGGTGCCGGCAGCTCGATTGCTGCACTGCGGGAGTGCATCCATGGGGCGCGGTATTGCTACCTCCTAGGGGGTAGATTTATGCCTGTTTTAGGCTTTTCTTTTTTATTCAATGGTTTGTTGTTGTTGGCACGGTCCTCGCTAAATCCAGACAGAAGTCGGACCAACGGCGGTCCGGCTTGATCAGGCGATCAAACTTGGACAAAGGCGTCCATCCCTCTTGCGCGAAGTGCGTGGAGTGATGTGACGCCTCTTTTTTTGGGTAAGCGGATCAGGGGCATGTGATGAGCGCGCAATTCGACGACACGATTCTTTCCCGCCGCGGCTTTCTCAAGGCCGGGGCGACCCTTGGAGGTATGACAGCGATGGGGACGATGCTCCCGATGGGCGGTGCATGGGCTGCGGGTTCCGACAAGCCCGAACTGGAAGAGGTGAAGATCGGCTTCATCCCGCTGACCGACTGTTCTTCGGTGGTGATGGCGTCGGTGATGGGTTTCGACAAGAAGTACGGCATCAAGATCACCCCCAGCAAGGAGGCCTCCTGGGCTGGCGTGCGCGACAAGCTGGCCAACGGCGAGCTGCACGCCGCCCACGTGTTGTACGGCCTGATTTACGGCCTTCACCTGGGCATCGGCGGCCCGAAGAAGGACATGGCGGTGCTGATGACCCTCAACAACAACGGTCAGGCGATCACCCTGTCCAACGGCCTGAAGGACAAGGGTGCAGTGGATGGCGCCTCGCTGGCCAAGGTCATCGCCAAGAAGGAGAAGGAATACACCTTCGCCCAGACCTTCCCGACCGGCACCCACGCCATGTGGTTGTACTACTGGCTGGCGGCCCACGGCATCGACCCCTTCAAGGACGTCAAGAACATCGTCGTGCCGCCCCCGCAGATGGTCGCCAACATGCGTGTCGGCAACATGGACGGTTACTGCGTCGGCGAACCGTGGAACCAGCGCGCGATCGTGGACAAGATCGGCTTCACCGCGGTGACGACCCAGGACATCTGGACCGACCACCCGGAAAAGGTGCTGGGCGCCACGGCCGAGTTCGCCGCCAAGTACCCCAACACCGCCCGCGCGATGATCTGCGCGATCCTCGAAGCCTCCAGGTGGATCGATGCCAGTGCTGCCAACCGCGCCAAGACCGCTGAGACCGTGGCCGCCAAGAGCTACGTGAATACCGACGTGGATGTGATCCGCAGCCGCATGATCGGCCAGTACGAAAACGGCCTCGGCAAGAGCTGGTCCGAAAAGAACTACATGAAGTTCTACAACGACGGTCTGGTGAACTTCCCCTACCTGTCCGACGGCATGTGGTTCCTCACCCAGCACCGCCGCTGGGGCCTGCTCAAGCAGGATGTGGATTACCTGGCGATTGCCAAGGCGATCAACAAGACCGAGCTGTACAAGCAGGCCGCCGGCATCGTCGGCGTGCCGGTGCCCAAGTCCGACTTCCGCACCTCCAAGCTGATCGACGGCGTGGTGTGGGACGGAAAGGACCCGAAGAAGTACGCCGCCAGCTTCAAGATCCACGCCTGACCGTGGGGGCGAATTCATTCGCCCTTGTCCGGTTGAACAAAATCCGCGGGCGAATGAACTCGCCCCCACGGGGATTCACCCCCGCAGATTTCTGGAGACCCAGATGAGCACTGCGACCCTCACCTCCGGCCTCGTGACTGTCGGGCCGGACACCCAAGCCGCTCCCGACACGCGGGACGAAGTCATTGCTGCCAAGCAGGAGGCCCCCATGGCTGCCGCGCCCCTTACCCACGCTCCGGCAGCCGAGCCTGCCGAGCCTGCCGAGCCATCGACCTCCTTCGGCGAGCGCTGCGGCGCTTTCCTGCGCGCGGTGTTGCCGCCGCTGCTTGGTTTTGCCTTCATCATCGGCCTGTGGGCGCTGGTGGCGATGAAGTCGAGCGATTTTCCCGGCCCGGCCAAGACCCTCGATGCCGCCATCACGCTGTTTTCCGATCCCTTCTACCAGAATGGCCCGAATGACCAGGGCATCGGCTGGAACATCCTGTCGTCCCTCAAGCGGGTTGCCATCGGCTTCGGCGTGGCGGCCCTGGTGGGCATCCCGATGGGGTTCATCATCGGCCGCTTCGCCTTCATGAACAGCATGCTCGAACCGATCATCAGCATCCTGCGCCCGGTCTCGCCGCTGGCCTGGCTGCCGATCGGCCTGATGGTCTTCAAGGCCGCCGACCCGGCCTCCACCTGGACCATCTTCATCTGCTCCATCTGGCCGATGATCCTCAACACCGCCCAGGGTGTGCAGCGCGTGCCGCAGGACTACTTGAACGTGGCGCGGGTGCTCAACCTGTCCGAGTTCAAGATCATCACCAAGATCCTCTTCCCGTCCGTGCTGCCCTACATGCTGACCGGCATCCGCCTGTCCATCGGCACCGCCTGGCTGGTCATCGTGGCCGCCGAGATGCTCACCGGCGGCGTCGGCATCGGCTTCTGGGTGTGGGACGAGTGGAACAACCTCAAGGTCGAGCACATCATCATCGCCATCTTCGTGATCGGCATCGTCGGTCTCGTGCTCGAACAATTCCTGCTGCTGATCGCCCGCCGCTTCAGCTATGGCAACAACTGACTGAATCCGGAATGAGGAGCTCACCATGAACGCAATCGTCAAGGTCGAAAACGTCGGCATGACTTTCGACACAAAGAAAGGCCGCTTCGTCGCGCTGCAGAACGTCAATCTGCAGATCCGCCAGGGCGAGGTGGTGTCCCTGATCGGCCACTCGGGCTGCGGCAAATCCACGCTGCTCAACCTGATCGCCGGCCTGACGCTGCCGAGCTCCGGCGCGATGATCTGCAACGGCCGCGAGATCGCCGGCCCCGGCCCGGAGCGGGCGGTGGTGTTCCAGAACCATTCCCTGCTGCCCTGGCTGACCTGTTTCGAGAACGTCCATCTGGCCGTCGAGCGTGTCTTTGGTGCGAAGGAGGGCAAGGACAAGCTCAAGGCCCGCACCAACGCGGCGCTGGAGATGGTGCATATGAGCCATGCAGCGCAGAAGATGCCGCATGAGATCTCCGGCGGCATGAAGCAGCGCATCGGCATCGCCCGCGCCTTTGCGATGGAACCGAAGATCCTGCTGATGGACGAGCCCTTCGGCGCCCTCGACGCGCTGACCCGCGCGTCCCTGCAGGATGAGCTGATCGGCGTGATGGAGAAGACCGGCGCCACCGTGGTGATGGTGACCCACGACGTGGATGAGGCAGTGCTGCTGTCCGACCGCGTAGTGATGATGACCAACGGCCCGGCGGCGACCATCGGCGAGATCCTCGAAGTGAAGCTCGCCAAGCCGCGGGACCGCCTGCAACTGGCCCACGACCCGCACTTCGCGGAATGCCGCGCGGCGATCCTCGAGTTCCTGTACCAGAAGCAGATGAAGAAGGCGGCCTGAACGGCGATCTGACTCCAACGACAAACAGGCCCGGGTAGGGCCTGTTTGTCGTTGAGGCCGCGGAAGGCTGTGCTTACTTCAGCGCGAAGCCCAGCGTGTTGAGGGCTTCCACCAGGCGGTCGCGGCCGGACAGGGAGCCGGCGTCGCGGACGCGCTTGGTCGAATGGTTGGACCAGGTGCCGCGCACCTTCATGCCCTGGCTGGTGTAGAAGGCGCTCATCGCGCTGTCGTAGTACTCCAGGCCGGCCTGCTGGGCGGGCAGGGAATAGGTTTCCTGGTGCAGCACCACGGACTGCAGCGGGCGCGGCTTGACCGAGGCAGGCTGCTGCGGGTCGGGTGTGCCGACGCACAGGCCGAACATCGCGACGACCTTCGACGGCAGCTGCAGTTCGGCGGCCACGTCTTCCGGGCGGTTGCGCATCGCGCCGATATACACGGTGCCGAGGCCGAGGGATTCGGCGGCGGTGACGGCGTTCTGGGCCGCCAGCGCAGCGTCGATGACGCCCACTTCGAACATTTCCAGGTAGTCCAGCGCGGCCGGCGTTTCGCCGAGCTTCTGCGCGACCGCCTCCAGGCGGGCCAGGTCGGCCAGCCACACCAGCAGCAGCGGGGCCTGGCGGATGTGTTCCTGGTCGCCGGCCAGTTCGGCCAGACGGGCCTTGCGGGCCGGATCGCGGACGGCCACGACGCTCCAGGCGTGCAGGTTGGACGAACTGGCGGCGGATTGGGCGGCGGCGATGATCGCCGCCAAGGTGTCGTCGCTGACCGGGTCGGGCAGGTAGGCGCGCACCGAGCGGTGGGCCAGCAGATGGTCGATGATGGGGGAACCGGCGGACGGTACGGCGACGTCGGCGCTGCCGTAACGGGCCTGGTAGAGGGATGCGGTGCTCATGGGATTCCTGGCTATGGTGAAGGCGGGCGGCGGGGCGCCAGGCCCCGTCGCCGGGAATCCCGATTTTACCGCCAACGGACCGGCCCGGTCCGCCGGCGGTGGCGGCTTATTCCGCGCTGCTGCGGCGACGGCTGCGCGGCGCGACGGCGGTTTCGCCGCTGGCCACATTGTCGTCCGCGTCATCGCTGCTCAGGGCTTCCGACACCTGGCGGACCTGTTCTTCCACCAGGTCTGCGCCGCGGGCGGCGGCGTCGGCCAGTTCGTTGAAGCCGGCTTCGGCCTGGCGCAAGGCCTTCTTCACGTGGCCGATGGCGGCTTCACCGTTGGCGTCGGCGCTGCGGGCGGCGTGTTCGAGCTGGCGATTGACGGCCTGATCGAGGACGGCGACCTGGTCGCGGGCCAGCTGCAGGATGGACTGGTGCGCGTCGCCGATGATCGCGAAGTACTCGCGGACCAGGCTGGCGGAGTCGGCGCGCCAGTCGGACAGGCGCTCGACGGGCAGCGTGTCGAGCTTGATCTCGCTGCGGGAGGCCAGCTCCTCCAGGTGGCTGCGGCCTTCCTCGAAGAGCTGGCGGCCGTTGCGTAGGGTCAGTTCGGCGAGCTTTTCGGTGGCCTCGACCCAGGCGCGGGAGGCAGCATGCAGGTTGTCGAGGGTGGCGAGACGGGTCTGCTGGATGTCGGACGGGGACAGGTACATGGCATTCTCCGGGGATGGGGCCGCCTCAGGCTACGGCCCGGTAGTTGCAGGCACGTGACAGACCCGCCATCCCTGCGGGAGTTCAGTGCCGGGAGAAGAGGTCGCGGATCTTGCAGAGGGTGGTGGTAATGTCGAAGCGCGGGTCGGGCAGCGCTTCGCCGGCCAGGATGCGGGCCAGGGCATCGTCGGGCTGCTGTTCGCCGGTCAGCAGCACCTCGGCACCGCGCTTGGCCATGTGGCGCACGAAGCCGTCGCCGGCACTGGCGGCGATGACCACCTCGACGCCGTCCAGCGGGTGCGGACCATCGTCCTCGAAATGGTGCAGGACCTGCTCGCGGGCCAGCGTGATGGCGTTCGGGGCGGGCAGCGGCGTGCCGGGAACGCAGTCGTAGAGCAGCCAGTTGCGGGCCTGGCCGGCATGGCCGGCGACGTGGCGCTCGCCGGTGACGGGGATGGCGATCTTCATCGGCAGGGGCTCCGCTCAGTGGGCCGCACGCAGGCTGGCCGCCTCGGTCTCGTCCTGGGTCAGCTCCTCGGGCAGACAGCCGATCGGCAGGCCGAGGTTCTGGTCCTCGCCCTCGAAGCGGACCAGGTAGATCTCCTCGCTGGGCATGGCCTCCACGTGGCCGAACTGGACCACCACGCCGCGGGTGCCGGCGGCGGCGACCAGGGCGCCTTCTTCATAGCCGGGCAGGCCGCCGTCGCTGAACAGGTCTTCGCGGCAGAACACCACGTCTCCGAGCTGGTATTGGCCGATGTCTTCCATGGATCTTCTCCGGTTTAGGGTGGTGATGCCCTAGCGCAGCAATTTCGGTGCCACGCCCGGCATGGTTTTCGCTGACACCGGGGAGGCGCCGGCTGGCGGCGCATCTTGATGTGGAGAATGCGATGGAATGGTCCGACGAGCGCCACCTGCTTGGCCTGGCGGCAATGGATGACACCCACCGGGAGTTCGTGGCCCTGGTGAATGCGGCCGGAGCAGCCAGTGGTACGGCCTTCGTGGCGGCCTTTGCGGCCCTGTGCGAACACACCGAAAGCCATTTCGCCAATGAGGAAGTATGGATGCGCGACAGCGCCTTTCCGGCCGAGGGCGAGCATGCCGGCGAGCACCGCCGCGTGCTCGGCGATCTGCGGCGTTTCCGCGAGCGGGTCGAGAAGGGCTCGACGATGATGGCCAAGGCCTATATCCGCGAGCAGGTGCCGGGCTGGTTCGACCTGCACGCGGCGACGATGGACGCGGCGCTGGCGGCGCACCTGAAGGCCCGTTCGGCGTGATGGGGAGCCGGCCCGCGACAGGCCGGCCGGTGGGCAGGACTCAGCCGCCGAGGACGGCCTCGTAGGCCTTGCGCAGCAGTTCCAGCTCGATCTGCGGGCAGCCACGGGCTTCGGTGATCGCCACGAAGCGGCCGCCAGCGCCGGCGATGGCCTCGAAGGGGGGATCCATGGCGGTGAACATGGCCAGGTGGACCTCCACGCAGGCCTCGCCGACATCCACGCACTGGCGGAACTCCGGCTCGATCTTGAGCCCGCCGGAGGGAAGGCCCAGGCGCCGTTCGGCTTCTGCCAGATGCACCGACGGCAGCGTGACGACCGGGGATTCGGGCACTTCCTCGTCCGGGCACAGGCTGGCTGCGGGTGGGAAGGGGGCAAAGCCGCACATGCCGTGCTCGAAGCGGACGAAACGCAGGCGTGCGCTGGTGGGGTGCTTGTGGGCGAAGATCAGGCGGGCGCCGCCAAAGGCATCGGGGGCGCCACTCATGGGCGCCCCCGACCTGTGACATGCCTGACACCGCGCCCGCTGTTTGTCGTGTTTACGACAGGCGCGGGCGTGGCCATCAGCCAAGCAGTTCCGGCTTGATCTGGTCCAGCCAGGTGTCGACGCGTTCTTCGGTCTGATCCTTCTGGTTGTCGTTGTCGAGGGCCAGGCCGACGAATTCGCCGTCCACGATGGACTTGGACTTGGAGAATTCGTAGTCGTCGGTTGACCAGCCGCCGATGATGGTGGCGCCCTGGGCCTTGGCGGCGTCGTACAGCAGGATCATCGCGTCACAGAACTCGTGGCCGTAAGCGTCCTGGTCGCCGAAACCGAAGATGGCGACGGTTTTGCCCGACAGATCAACGCCCTTGAAGGTCGGGAAGAACTCTTTCCAGGAGTCCACCAGCTCGCCGTCGCCGAGGGTCGGGGTCGCCAGGATCAGGGAGCTGAACTTGGCAACGTCGTCAGCGGTGGCTTTGGACACGTTGAACAGCTCGACCACATCTTCGCCGAGCTTTTTCACGATGGACTTGGCCACCTTGCGGGTGTTGCCCGTCTCGCTACCGTAAAAAAGACCGATCTTGCTCATGAGGGATTCTCCTAGGACAGTTTGGGTTTGGTTGGTGCTGACTCGTCCTTTGCAAGAGACGGGCCAGCTCCGGAACCCGGTGCCACTGGGGAATCCCCGGGTCGGGGAAGATCAGGTCGGCCGGAAGGCCGGCCGGCTGGTGGTGTAGCCGGCTTCGATTTCCTCGGCGACGACGCGCCAGATGGGCTTCACGAAGAAACGCAGGCCCTTGATGATGCTGTCCACGTTCATCATCGAGGGCACGCGGATGCCCCGATGCTCGACCGGGCCGCCGATCTGGGTGATCTTGACGCCCAGCTTGGCGAAATGATCTGCCAGCCGCGGCTCGGTGAGGACGAACAGGGTCTCGATGCCCTCGTGCTTGGCGAGGGCGATCACGCCCAGGTAGAGGCCGATCGGGATGTACGGGAAACGCGGCTGTTCCCGGGTGCCGAAATCCTCGTCGCTGATCGCCACTGCGGCCTTGGTTTCGCCCTTGCGTCGGCGGTAGTAGGCGCGCACGGCGAGGCGCGAGACTTCGGCGATGGCGCCGCGGGGCTCCTTGGCCGGATCGATGATGGAGCGGTCCAGCGTGGCGGCGCAGGTGCGCTCGAAGGGCAGCGGGTAATCCGGCTCTTCGGGGCGGGCCATCACCAGGCGGTTGCAGCCGACCAGCGAATGCGGTTCGGTGGAGGTGCGCATCAGGCAGTGCAGGCTGTGACGGTCGTATTCGTCCGTCTCGCGGCGGTCCGGGCGGACCGGCTCGAAACCCAGTTCCTCGCAATACACCTCGTGCCGGATGCCGAACACGTCGTTGCGGCCGGTATCGTCGAAGGCGGTGGCGATCTCGAAGTACTTCCTGAATCCTTCACCGAGGCTGAAGCGATCGAGTAGCGACATGGCGGTAGCCCTTGAAGTCTGAATTACTGGCGATACCCATTTACGGCTGGTAATACTGATTCCTTGAAGGGAAATGGGCCTCTGTTCCAATTGTAGTACGTGAGCATGATGATGGCGTTCTCCGTCGCCCGGTATGGGGTGTGGATGTGCCGGCTGGGGCGGCAGGGAACTGTCGTATCATAGGATTCCACTGCCTGAAGGATACAGACAGCATGTCGCGCCGCGCTTTTGACTACGACGAAGCCTTCTCTCGCAATATCGGTTGGGTGACCCAGGCCGAGCAGGCCGCCCTGCGCGGCAAGCGGATCGCCATTGCCGGCGTCGGCGGGGTCGGTGGCGTGCATCTGCTGACCCTGACCCGTCTGGGCGTGGGGGCCTTCCATGTGGCCGACATGGATACCTTCGACCTGGTGAATTTCAACCGCCAGGCCGGCGCGATGATGTCCACGCTGGACCGACCGAAGGCCGAGGTGATGGCCGAGATGGCCCGCGACATCAACCCGGATGTGGACATCCGCGTGTTTGGCAGCGGCGTCAATGCCGGCAACCTGGATGAGTTCCTGGCCGGCGTCGATCTCTACGTCGATGGCCTCGACTTCTTCGCCTTTACCGCCCGGCGCGATACCTTCAATGCCTGTCACCGGCTCGGTATTCCGGCGGTGACCGCGGCGCCGCTGGGCATGGGCACGGCGGTGCTGAGCTTCCTGCCGGGGCGGATGAGCTTCGAAGAGTACTTCCGCCTCGATGGCTGCGACGAGGACGAGATGGCGGTGCGCTTCCTGCTAGGGCTGTCGCCGGCCATGCTGCAGCGCGCCTACCTGGCCGACCCGTCGCGGGTCGATTTCGTCGCCCGGCGCGGCCCCAGCACCATCGCCGCCTGTCAGCTGTGTGCCGGGGTGACCGCCACCGAATCCCTGAAGATCCTGCTGCGCCGTGGCGAGGTGCTGTGCGTGCCGTGGGGCTTCCAGTTCGATGCCTACCGCAACCGCTACGTGAAGACCTGGCGGCCCGGCGGCAACAACAACCCGATCCAGCGCATCGGTCTCGCCATCGCCCGCCGTCAGTTGCGGGCGATGCGCGAGGCGGCGCGCGTTTGAGGAGACCGGCCATGAGCCGCCGCGAAACCCTGCTCAAGATCCTCGACCTGGCCCGCTGGGCGCCCAGCGGCGACAACACCCAGCCGTGGCGCTTCGAAATCGTCGCGGACGACCACCTTGCCGTGCATGGCAACGACACCCGCGACTGGTGCCTCTACGACTTCGACGGCCACGCCAGCCACATGGCCCATGGCGCACTGCTGGAAACCCTGCGCGTCGCCGCCAGTGGCGAAGGGCTGGCCGCGAGCTGGAGTTTGCGGCCGGCTTCCCGCGATGCGGCACCGGTGTTCGACGTACGCCTGACGGAGCAGCCCGGGCTGGCGCCCGACCCGCTGCTGCCTTTCATCGAGACGCGCGTGGTGCAGCGCCGCCCGATGCGCACCACGCCGCTGACCGAGGTCCAGCGCCAGGCCCTGGCCGCCGCGCCGGGGGCTGGCTACAGCGTGCAGTTCTTCGAATCCTTCGCTGCGCGCCGCCGGGTGGCTGGCCTGCTGTGGCGCAATGCCTACCTGCGCCTGACCTGCCCGGAAGCCTTCCCGGTGCACAAGGAAATCATCGAGTGGCGCAGCCGCTACAGCAAGGACCGCATTCCGGAGCAGGCGGTCGGCGTGGATAGCCTCACCGCGCGCCTGATGGAATGGGTGATGACCAGCTGGGGGCGGGTGGAGTTCTTCAACAAGTACCTGGGCGGCACCATTGCGCCGCGGGTCCAGCTGGATTACATCCCGGCGCTGGCCTGCGCGTCCCACGTGCTGATCCGCCCCGAGCGGCCGCCGGTGAGCGTCGAGGACTACGTGCGCGGCGGCGTCGCGATGCAGCGCCTGTGGCTGACCGCCACCGCCGTCGGCCTGCATTTGCAGCCCGAGATGACGCCGCTGATCTTCCGCTGGTATGCCCGTGCCGGCCGCAGTTTTTCGGCGCTGCCCGAGATCGGCAGCGGCGCCGCGGCGCTGGCGGAGGAGTTCGAGCGCATCGGCGGTTTCGGCCGCGAGCAGGCGCTGACCTTCTTCTGCCGGGTCGGCATGTCCCCTGTCCCCCGGTCCCGCTCGGTGCGCAAGAGCGTGGATGAACTGATGCTGCAAGCCTGATGAATCACAACCACGCCACCCACGATCACGATCACCACGACGACCACGCCTGCGGCCACGATCACCACCACCACGAACACGCAGCGGATCATGGCCATGCCCACGGACACGGGCATGGTCACCATCACCATGGCCCGGTGTCCTACGACCGGGCCTTTGCGATCGGTATCTGCCTGAATATCGGCTTCGTCCTCATCGAAGCCTTTTACGGCTGGAGCGCGGACTCCCTGGCGTTGCTCGCCGACGCCGGCCACAACCTGTCCGACGTCGCCGGCCTGATCCTCGCCTGGGGCGCCGCGCTGGCCGGTCGCCTGCGTCCGACCCACCAGCGCACCTACGGCTGGCAGCGCGCGTCCATCCTCGCCGCGCTGGCCAATGCGATGCTGCTGCTGTTCGCAATGGGGGCGCTGGCCCTGGAGGCCGTGCAGCGCCTGCAGGCGCCGGAGGCGGTCGGCGGCTGGACGATCATCGTGGTGGCGGCCATCGGCGTGGTGGTCAATGGCATCACCGCCGCGCTGTTCATGTCCGGCAGCAAGGACGATCTCAACATCCGCGGCGCCTTCCTGCACATGGCGGCCGACGCGCTGGTGTCCCTCGGGGTGGTCGCCGCCGGTGCGCTGTACCTCCACTTCGGCTGGGTTTGGCTCGATCCGCTGGTCAGCCTGGCCATCGCGGTGGTCATCGTGCTGGGCACCTGGGGCCTGTTCCGTCAGTCCCTGCACCTCGTCTTCGACGGCGTGCCGGACAGCATCGACCTGCTCGAAGTGCATGCCTGGCTGCGCGCGCTGCCTGGCGTGAACGGCGTCCACGACCTGCACATCTGGGCCCTTGGCACCGCCGACGTGGCCCTGACCGCCCACCTCGTGATGCCCGCCGGCCACCCCGGCGACGCCTTCTTCACGGACCTCGCCCGTGAACTGGAGACGCGCTTCCACATCCAGCACCCGACCATCCAGATCGAGATCGAAGGCATCGACGACGGTTGTGCCGCACCGCTGAAGCTGGGTTGAGCGGGAGTGGCCCGAACTGAGCTGGCTTGAGCCAAGCTGGGTTGGGTTGGGTTGGGTTGGGTTGGGTTGGGTTGGGTTGGGTTGGGTTGGAGTGGGCTCAGTTGGGCTCGAGCCTGTGGGGGCGAATTCATTCGCCCGCGGAGCTTGATCAACGCATGAAGGGCGAATGAATTCGCCCCCACAGTGCCCCCACAGTTGTTCTCTTCCGCAGGTGTTCCCTTCCGCAGGGGCCGCCCCACGGTTCAGCCCCACAGCCTGTAGCCCCAGCGCTTGCCCCTTTCGGCGGGTCGCTCTTTCTGAGCTGTCGGGGAGAGCCCGTACCGTTGTTCAGCTGCGTATCGCGCGGGCCAGGAAGCGGTCCAGCGCGGCGCCGAAGGCTTGCCGGTCGGCCTGGCTGAAGCTGGGCGGGCCGCCGGTCTGCACGCCTGCTCCGCGCAGTTCTTCGAGGAAGTTGCGCATCGACAGGCGCTCGGCGATGTTGGCGACGGTGTACATCTCGCCGCGCGGATTCAGCGCGTGAGCCTGGCGTTCGAGGACCGCCGAGGCCAGCGGAATGTCGGCGGTGATGACCAGGTCGCCAGCGGCCACCTGGCTGACGATGTGGGCGTCCGCCACGTCGAAGCCCGACGGCACCTGGACGGCCCGGATGAAGCGCGACGGAGGCGTGCGCAACATCCGGTTGGCGACCAGGATGGTCGGTATTTCCAGGCGCTCGGCGGCGCGGAAGACGATGTCCTTGACGACCGCCGGACAGGCGTCGGCGTCGATCCAGATCTGCATGGCGGGAGGCCCGGTGTGCTGAGGCCCGCCAGTTTACCGCGCGCCGCGCCCGACGACGGGGGTCACCAGACGCCTTCGGGGGCCTTCAGGCGTTCCACCGGCTGGTCGAGCAGGATGTGCTCTTCGACGATGGCGGTCACGTCGGCGGTGGTCACGCCGCTGTACATCACGTTGTCCGGATAGACCAGCACGCTGGGGCCGGCCTGACAGGGGCCGAGACAGCCGGTGTTGGTGAGCAGGAAGTCGTTCCACAGATTGCGCTGCTGGAATTCCTGCTGAAAGGCCTGCCACACCGTGTTGCAGCCCTTTTCCTGGCAGGAGCCGCGGGGGTGGCCGGGCGGGCGGCCCTGGACGCAGACGAGGATGTGCTTTTTCGGTTTCGGCATGATGCGCTCCGCAAATAGGGTGTGCCCCTTCAAGCAGGTTCTGCGCCAGTGCGCCGCAGCAAAAGGAATCAAGGACTTGGCGCCGGGGCGTGTGGCGCGTATGCGACATCGCTGCGCCATTTGTCGGCGCTCAGGGGCTTTGTCACGGTAGGTGTTGCGGGGTGGGCATATGCTGCAGTGCAATAGTGTTGTGTTAGATTGAGATGCCGGGTCGATATCGGAGCCCTTGCTCCGGCAGGCTGGGCATCCGCCCGGAGTCCGGGTTGCCGGTGTGCGCATTCGCTTGCGGCCCGGCCGGTTTCTCTCCCCCGCAAAGGGAGTGGCATTTTGAGGTCCATCGCCATGAGCCGCATGCTCGAACGAAGCGGTGCGCTGCCAACCCCCGCCGGCAGCCTGGCGCCGGAGACTCCGCTTCCCGTGGCGGCAGCGCCCTCCGCACCCTTGCATCGCCGCAGCCGCTGGCCGGCCCGGCTGGATCTGCTGCAGAGCGCGTCGGGCTTGTTCCTGGCGCTGTTCCTGGTAGCCCACATGTTCTTCGTGTCGTCCATCCTTATCAGCCAGGACGCCTTCTACACCGTGGCGCGCTTCTTCGAGGGGGCCTATTTCCTCGCCACGCCGCAGCCGTGGATCGTCTCCTGCGTGGTCGGCGGGGTGCTGGCGGTGTTCGTGCTGCATGCCTGGCTGGCGCTGCGCAAGTTCCCGGCCAACTTTCGCCAGTACAAGGCCTTTGCCGAGCACCGGGCGGGCCTGCGCCACGACGACACCGGCCTGTGGTGGATCCAGCTATGGACCGGCTTCGCGCTGTTCTTCCTGGCCAGCATCCACCTCTACGGCATGCTGGTGCATCCGGAATTGATCGGCCCCTACGAATCCGCCGACCGGGTGTGGACCGGCAGCATGTGGCCGCTGTACCTGCTGTTGCTGTTCGCGGCGGAAATCCACGGCAGCATCGGTCTGTACCGGCTGGCGCTGAAATGGGACTGGCTGCCCGGCCGCGATCCGGTGGCTGGTCGGCGCCGCCTGCGTGCGCTGAAAACCGCTTTCAGCCTGTTCTTCATCGCGCTGGGCCTGGTCAGCCTGCTGGCTTATGTGCGGCTGGGCATCGCCCACGCCGATCGCGCCGGCGAGCGCTATGTACCGTCCGGCGACGGGACGCCGGCCAACGTCGCCTCGGGTATGAACGTGGCGCCGGCGATGGCGCCCGTCCGCCGGGGAGGCTGACATGCGTATCCTCTATACCGACGTGCTGGTCATCGGTGGCGGTCTGGCCGGCCTGCGGGCGGCGGTCGGCGCCCGGCGCCGCGGCCACGACGTGGTCATCCTCAGCCTGGTGCCGGCCAAGCGGTCCCATTCGGCGGCGGCCCAGGGCGGCATGCAGGCCAGCCTCGGCAACACCGCCAAGGGCCAAGGCGACAACGAGGACGTGCATTTCGAGGACACCGTGCGCGGCTCCGACTGGGGCTGCGACCAGGCGGTGGCGCGCCTCTTCGTGCATGCCGCGCCGCAGGCGGTGCGCGAGCTGGCGGCCTGGGGCGTGCCGTGGAACCGGGTGCGCGCCGGCGAGCGCGAGGTGGTGATGGATGGCCGTCGGGTCACGCTCAGCGAACGGCCCGAGGCCCACGGCCTGATTGCCGCCCGCGACTTCGGCGGTACCAAGAAATGGCGTACCTGCTACGTCAGCGACGGCACCGGCCACGCGATGCTCTATGCGGTCAGCGACAAGGCGGTGGCCGAAGGCATCCCGGTGCATGAGCGGATGGAGGCCATCGCGCTGATCCATGAGGGCGGGCGCTGCCATGGCGCCATCGTGCGCAACCTGGTGACGGGCGAACTCGTCGCCTACGTGGCGAAGGCTACCTGCATCGCCACCGGCGGCTTCGGGCGCATCTACCGGGTTACCTCCAACGCGGTGATCAACGAGGGCATCGGCGCGGCGATCGCGCTGGAGACCGGCGCGGCCTGCCTGGGCAACATGGAGGCGGTGCAGTTCCATCCGACGACGATCTTCCCGGCCGGCATCCTCGTCACCGAGGGCTGCCGCGGCGACGGCGGCCTGCTGAAGGACGCCGCCGGCCACCGCTTCATGCCCGACTACGAGCCGGAGAAGAAGGAGCTGGCCTCCCGCGACGTAGTGTCCCGCCGCATGGAGGAGCACATCCGCGCCGGCCACGGTGTGAACAGCCGCTTCGGCGAACACCTGTGGCTGGACATCACGCTGCTCGGCGCGGCCCACATCGACAGCCGCCTGCGCGAGGTGAAGGAGATCTGCCGCCACTTCCTCGGTATCGACCCGGCTCGCGACTTCATCCCGGTGCGGCCGGCCCAGCATTATTCGATGGGCGGTATCCGCACCGACGCCCGCGGCGAGGCCTACGGCCTGGCCGGCCTGTTCGCCTGTGGCGAGGCGGCGTGCTGGGATCTGCACGGTTTCAACCGGCTCGGTGGCAACTCGGTGGCCGAGACCGTGGTGGCCGGCATGATCGTCGGCGAGAACATCGCCGACTTCGTGGAATCGTCCGCGGGCGAGCTGCAGGTGTCGACGGCTCTCGTGCGGGAATTCCTCGCTGCGGAACAGGCGAAGCTCGACACTCTGCTGCAGGGCAATGGCAACGAGAGCGCCACCGAGATCCGGCGGCGCATGCAGGACATCATGACCGACAAGGTCGGTATCTTCCGTCGCGGCGACCTGCTGGCCGAGGCCGTCGACGAGCTCCAGGCGCTGCTCCAGCGCAGCCGCCGGATCGGCGTGGCAACGCGGCGCCCGGGCAGCAACCCGGAGCTGGTGGCGGCCTACCGCGTGCAGAAGATGCTCAAGCTGGCCCTGTGCGTCGCCTACGGCGCCCTCCAGCGTACCGAGAGCCGCGGCGCCCACTACCGGGAAGACCACCCACGCCGCGACGACGCCAACTGGCTCAAGCGCACCCTCGCCAGCTGGAGCGACCCCTTCCAGACCCTGCCCACGTTGGCCTACGAGGCCCTCGACGTGCGCCACATGGAGCTGCCACCGGGCTGGCGCGGCTATGGCGCGCGGGATGCCATCGAGCATCCGGCGACGGCGCTCCGGGCGGCCGAGATCGCCGCCATCCGCGAGGCCTTCGGGCATGCCGAGCGCTTCACCGTGCAGCAGGCCCTGATGCCCTACGAGCACCTGGTCCCGGTGCGTTTCCGGGGCCGCAATGAAAGACTGGGAGACGCATCATGAATGCCCCCAAACCCGACATGCGCGTCCTCACGCTGCGCCTGCCCCTGCTGAACGGCAGCCTGCACGCCTTCACGCTGGTCGAAACCCGTGGCATGACCCTGCTGCGGGCGATCCGCCAGTTGCGTGGCAGCCTGCCGGCCACCCGCCTCGACAACTTCATGTGCCATGCCGGCGCCTGCAGTACCTGCCGGGTGTTCGTCGATGGCCAGCCCGGCGTGCCGTGTTCGACCTTCACCCGCGATCTCGGTACCCAGATCAGCGTGCTGCCCGGCGAGCACGCCGACGGCTGGGGGGCGCTGCGCGACGACAGCCGGCGCCTGCACCGGGGCTGAGCGCCTTGCCAAGGAATACGCCGATGACCACCGACACGCCCCGCCAACTGACGCTGCGCATCCTGCGCAGCAGTCCGAGCGAGGGGATGGCACCCCACTGGCAGGACTTCCGCGTCGAGGAAGCGGAGGGCATGACCCTGTTCATCGCCCTCAACGAAGTCCGCGACACCCTCGACCCGTCCCTGCAGTTCGACTTCGTGTGCCGGGCCGGCATCTGCGGCAGCTGCGGCATGCTCATCGACGGCCGGCCGGGGCTGGCCTGCCGCAGCCTGACCCGCGACCTCGGGCCGCTGATCACGCTGGCGCCGCTGCCGGTGTTCGCGCTGATCGGCGACCTGTCGGTGGATACCGGCAGCTGGATGCGCGGTACCGCCGAGCGCCTGGAAACCTGGATCCACAGCCAGGCCGAGCCCGACCTGACCGCCGTCGAGACGCCGATGGCGCCCGAGCTGGCCGAAGCCATCTACGAGCTCGACCGCTGCATTGAGTGCGGCTGCTGCGTGGCAGGTTGCGGCACGCAGCGCATGCGCGAGGACTTCGTCGGCGCGGTGGGCCTCAACAAGATCGCCCGTTTCCGCCTCGACCCCCGTGACGAGCGCAGCGACGCGGACTACTACGAACTGATCGGCGACGACGCCGGCGTGTTCGGCTGCATGTCCCTGCTCGGCTGCCACGATGTGTGCCCCAAGGGGCTGCCGCTGCAGACACAGATCGCCTTCCTGCGCCGCAAGATGGTGGCGGCCGGGCTCAAGTAGACTTTTCTGTGGGGGCGAATTCATTCGCTCCCACAGCCCAGCCCCGCAGTAACCCGCATGAGTGGGTTTCCTCAGGCCTCCTTCGCCACCGCCCACAGGTGGGCCGCGGCCAGCGCCCGCCAGGGCGCGAAGTCGGCGAGCCAGGCGCGGGCTTCGGCTTCGCCGACTTTTTCTGCCCTTCCCAGCAGTTTCTGCAGGCCGCGGCGTACCGCCGCGTCGCCGTGCAGCGAACCATCCAGATGCGCGAAGCCGCGCAGCAGCGCGTAATCCACCGTCCACGGGCCGATGCCGCGGATGGCCAGCAGGCGCTCGCGGATCTCCTCGGCAGGCGTGGTGGTGAGCCAGGCTTCCAGCGGCAGCTTGCCGTCGGCAATCAGGCGGGCGAGCCTCAGCAGCGTGCCAGCCTTGGATTGCGACAGGCCGGCGCTGCGCAGCTGAGCCTCGTCCTGCGCGGCGAATTGCGCCGCGTCCGGGTAGCAGGCCAGGCCGCCGCTGTGGCGGACCCCGATGCTGGCGATCAGCCGGCGGCGTATGGAGATCGCTGCAGCGGTGCTGATCTGCTGGCCGGTGACCGCCCAGCTGAGCGCCTCGAAGGGCGTTGCGGCTTGCGGCACGCGCAGTCCGGCGTGGCGGCTCAGCAGCGGGCCGAGCTGGGGATGGTGGCGGTGGGCCGCCTCGAAGGCGTCCACCGGCTGGTCGAGGCCCAGGACGTGCCGGGCCAGGCCGGCGACCGCTCCGGCGCTGGCCGGCGGGCCGTCCACCTCCAGTTCCACGTCCACGTGCCCCGCTTGAAACGCAAGCTGCAGGCAGGCCGGCGCGCCATGCCAGATCAGCCCCTTCGCAAAGCCGCCGGCCTCGACCCGCTCGGCCAGCTGCTGCGGGTCGCGGGCCTGGAAGGCCAGGATGTCGGCGGGCCGGAAGGAGGCGGGAAGGGCGAGGCGCATGGCGGTGATCCTTGGCGGAGCCGTGGGGGTTCTGCGGGCCCGGTGCTCAGGTCCCCGGTTCAGGGGCAGACCTGAGGGTTTGGGTTGCGGTTTGGACTGTGGGTTGGACTGTGGGGGCGGGAAGAACCGTCCCGGCCACCGTCAGCCCGCCTTCCTGAAGGTCAGGTTGATGCGGCACGCACCGGTCGCCGGGTGCCGGCCGTCCAGCAGCGGCAGCACGCCGTGGAAGCGCAACCGCGCCGGCCCGCCCCACACCAGCACGTCGCCGTGGCTCAAGGTGAGGCGGGCGGCCTTGTCGCTGCGAGCCAGGCCGCCGAACAGAAAGGTGACCGACAGGCCGAGGGACACGGAGACGATGGGCTGTGTGAAGTCCTGCTCGTCCCGGTCCTGGTGCAGGGACATGCGGGTGCCCGGCGCGTAGCGGTTGATCAGGCAGGCGTCCGGCACGAACGCGGGGAAGCCGGCCCGTTCCGCCGCGGCGCCGGCGAGGCGCAGCAGGCGCGGCGGCAGCGGTGGCCACGGCTGGCCGCTGTCCGGGTCGGCGGCGACGTAACGATAGCCATGGCGGTCGCTGATCCAGCCGAGGCTGCCGCAGTTGCTCATCGCCACCGACATGGCCTGGCCGCCCGGCGTGAACATGCGCCGGAAGGGCGCGCGGGCGGCGATGGCCTGCACGTCCGCCAGGATGGCGTCCGCGTCGGCCAGCGCGAAACCGTGCAGCAGCATCGCGCCGGGGGCGATGGGCTGGTACGGGTCGGTCGCCGCGAAGAGGTCGAGGGTCATGGCCGGGCCTCGCGTTCGAGCAGGGCCTGCTTGCGCGCGACGCCCCAGCGGTAGCCGGCCAGGCCGCCATCGTTGCGTACCACCCGATGGCAGGGCACGGCCACCGCCAGCGTGTTGGCCGCACAGGCGCCGGCCACCGCCCGCACCGCCCGTGGCAGGCCAAGGCGGCGGGCCAGTTCGGTGTAGCTCAGCCGGCTGCCCACCGGGATCTCCCGCAGCGCGTGCCACACGCGCAGCTGGAAGGCGGTGCCGCGCAGGTCCAGCGGCAGGTCGAGGCCCGTGGCCGGACTTTCGACGAAGCCGGCCACCTGGGCCACCAGCGCGGCGAAGTCGGGATCGTCGCCGACCAACTCGGCGTGGGGGAAGCGGTCCTGCAGTTCGCGGGCGAGGGCGTCGGCATCGTCGCCGAGGCTGATCGCGCAGACGCCGCGCGGGCTGGCAGCGACTAGGATGGCGCCGAGGGCGCTCTGGCCGATGGCGAAGCGGATCTCGGTGTCGGCGCCGCCGGCCCGGTACTGGCTTGGCGTCATGCCCAGCGCGGCGTCGGTGTCGGCGTAGAAGCGTCCGCTGGAGGCATAGCCGGCGTCGTACTGGGCGGCGCTGACCGATGGGTTGGCGGCAAGGCCGTCGCGCAGGCGGCGGGCCCGCAGCGCAGCGGCGTAGGCGCGTGGCGTGAGTCCGGTCGTTGCCTTGAACAGACGCTGCAGGTGGAAGGGGCTGAGCTGGGCTTGGCGGGCGAGCTCGTCCAGGTTCGGCACGTGATCGGCGTCCTCGATGAAGCGGCACAGCTCGGCGACCAGCGCCCCCTGGCGCTCGGCGAGGGGCGGCAGGTCTGGCCGGCAGCGTCGGCAGGGGCGGAAGCCGGCCGCTTCGGCGTCCGGCGCGCTGGCGTGGAAATCCACGTTCTCCGGCCGTGGCCGGCGCGAGCCGCAGGACGGACGGCAATACACGCCGGTGCTCTTCACCGAGTAGAAGAAGTGGCCGTCGGCCGTCGGGTCGCGGGCCAGCACGGCGGCCCAGCGCGGGTCGGCCAGGGTTTGGGCGGCGTGGCTGTGGAGAGGGGCATCCATGGTCGGGTCTTGATGGGCTGCTGCGATACCCGAAATCTAGCCCTTGCCGGGCCGGCTTGCACTCCGCGGCTTGCTTTTGAATTGCGGGACTGTCGTTGGGGGGAATGCGCCTGACCCTGCCGGGATTGTTCCTGGCTCCCGCGTGTCCAACAGGCGTGATCACCTTGCTGGGAGGGCGCCATGCTGCATCCGCTGTTGTCTTCCGAAGTCGCTGTACTGTTTGCCGGTTTCGGACTGCCGGTGCCGGGGGCCGGTAGGCTGGTGGCCCGTTCGCCGATCGATGGCAGCCGCATCGGCAGCTGCGTGGAGTGCGACGATCTGGATGCCGTGGTGGCGCGGGCGCGGGCGGCGTTCCTGGCCTGGCGCCTTGTGCCGGCGCCGCGCCGCGGCGAGCTGTTGCGGCGCTTCGGCGATGCGCTGCGCCGGCATAAGTCAGCACTCGGCCGGCTGGTCAGCATCGAGAGCGGCAAGATCCTGTCCGAAGGGCAGGGCGAGGTGCAGGAGATGATCGACATGTGCGACTTCGCGGTCGGCCTGTCGCGCCAGCTCTACGGCCTGACGATGGCCAGCGAGCGGCCCGGCCACCGGTTGATGGAAAGCTGGCATCCCCTCGGCGTGTGCGGCGTCATCAGCGCCTTCAATTTTCCGGTTGCGGTGTGGGCGTGGAACGCCGCGCTGGCCTTGGTGTGCGGCGATGCGGTGGTGTGGAAGCCGTCGTCGCGCACGCCGCTGTGTGCGCTGGCCTGCCAGGAACTGCTGGCCCAGGCGATGGCCGAGGCGGGCGACGTGCCGCCGGACCTCAGCCAGGTGGTGATCGGCCCCGGCGCCCTCGGCACGGCGCTGGCCGATCATCCGGACGTGGCGCTGCTGTCGGCCACCGGTTCGACGGCGATGGGGCGCAGCGTGGCGCCGCGGGTGGCGGCGCGCTTCGGGCGCAGTCTGCTGGAGCTGGGCGGCAACAACGGGATGATCGTCGCACCCAGCGCCGACCTGGAGCTGGCGCTGCGGGCCATCGTCTTCGCCGCCGCCGGCACTGCCGGCCAGCGCTGCACGACGCTGCGCCGCCTGATCGTCCACGAATCCGTCGCGGCGCACCTGCTGCCGCGCCTCACGGCGGCCTTTGCCAGCCTGCCGGTCGGCAATCCGCTGGAGCCCGCCACCCTGGTCGGCCCGCTGATCGACAGTGTGGCCGTTGACGCCCACCGCGCGGCGCTGGTCCAGGCCCACGCGGAGGGCGGCTGCGTGCATGGCGGCGAGGTGGTGGCGGTGGCCGACTGCCCCGACGGCTGCTACGTGCGCCCGGCGCTGGTGGAGATGCCCGGCCAGAGCGCGCTGGTGCGCCGCGAGACCTTCAGCCCGATCCTCTACGTGCTGCGCTACCGCACGCTGGACGAGGCGCTCGCGCTGCATAACGGGGTGCCCCAGGGGCTGGCCTCGGCGATCTTCACCACCGATCTGCGCGAGGCGGAACGTTTCCTGTCGGCGGCCGGCAGTGACTGCGGCATCGCCAACGTGAATATCGGCCCGTCCGGTGCCGAGATCGGTGGCGCCTTCGGCGGCGAGAAGGAGACCGGCGGCGGCCGCGAGGCCGGCGCGGACGCCTGGCGGGCTTACATGCGGCGGGCCACCAACACCATCAATTACTCCAGCGCGCTGCCGCTGGCCCAGGGTGTGCGTTTCGATGCGCCGGGTGGTTGATGGACGGGGGCCAGAACCATCATGTCGCAGCATCCGCCTGGCGGTTGCAAAGCGCCGACGGCTGCTCTATCGTCAAGCCGGATCTGGTGTGGGAGAACGCATGAAACCGTCGGCAGTGCTGGACTCGAATCGCGCCGCGATCCGCCGTGTCGTGGAGTCCCATCGTGCCCGCAATGCGCGTGTATTCGGTTCGGTGCTGCATGGGCTGGATAAGGAGGGCAGCGATCTGGACATCCTCATCGACCCGACGCCGGAGACAACGCTGTTCGACATCGGGGCGATCCGCCACGAGTTGGGCAAGCTGCTCGGTGTGCCGGTGGACGTGCTGACTCCCAATGCATTGCCGGACACGTTTCGAGCCGCTGTGCTCGCGGAAGCCCGGCCGGTATGAGTCGTGATCGGCAGCGAGTGGCCGATTATCTGGCACACATCCTCGAAGCCATCGAGCGTATCGACCGGTATACCGGGGATATGGAGGAAGTGGCCTTCCTGGATAACCCCTTGGTACAGGACGCGGTGATCCGCAATTTCGAGATCATCGGCGAGGCCAGCAACAACATCGAAAGGCACTATCCGGAGTTCGCCGCCGCTCATCCGGAGCTGCCCTTGGCATTCGCCTATCAGATGCGTAATGCCCTTGCGCACGGTTACTTCAAAGTGGATTTTGAAATCGTCTGGCGGACGATCCACCGCGATCTGCCGCAGCTGCAGCGGCAGGTGTCTGCTGCGCTGCAGCTTGAAGATCATGGGCACTCCTGAGCACGGCTCCAACGCTTGTGCGCATGTCGAACCGATGCGTTTCCTGCCCCTGCTGCTCGCCCTGTTTTGCTGCAACAGTTTCGCCGACGTCTGCGACGAGCTGCCGAAGCCGTCGGTGACGGTGAAGCTGCACGAGGAGCCGGTCGGGCTGGGTACCGTAACCGGCCTGCGCACCCTCAGCCTGATGGGGCCGCGTTCCCTGCAGGAAGGGCAGCGGGTGCTCGGCCTGACGCGCGGGGCGGCCATCGTGCGTTTCGAGACCAGGGTGGTGTCCCGCGTCGATGCGTCCCGCCAGTGGGAGTGCGCCAGTCCGCAGATCAGCGTGACCTACGGCTTCAGCCCCTTGACGGTGTATGTGGCGAAGGAATTTCCGAAGGACAGCTGTGCCTACCGGGAGATCTACCAGCACGAGCAACGCCACGTGGATGCCTATCGCCAGCACCTGGCCGGCATCGAGAAGGAGCTTGCCGATACCTTGTCCCGCCGCTTCACCACCGGCGGCCCGTGGCGCGGCCCGATCGGCCAGGCGCGGACGCGCATCGCCAATGAGCTGGAGGAGCGCTGGGGGCCTTACGTGCGGCGCGAGATCAACAAGGTGGAGCTCGTGCAGGCGCAGATCGACACGCCGGAGGAATACCGCCGGGTCGCCGAGCGCTGCGACGGCGCGATCAAGAAGATCACCCTGCAGGCGTTGCAGCGCTGAGCCGGATGCTTGCTCAGGCGGGCGGTGGCTGCCAGCGCAGGGCTGCGGCCTGCCGGGCGAGGCGACTCGTGCGTACGTGAAGGCGCAGCAGGCGCCGGGCTTCGGGAAAGGTGGCGAGGGCAGCCTCGTCGTCGACGATCTCCGCATCGGCGGCCAGCCAGGCCAGGTCGCCACGCACAAAATCGATGAACAGCAGGCCGGCGCGCGGGGCCAGCAGCAGGTTGCCGAGGGTGTTGAAATAGTTGTTGCCGGCCAGGTCGGGCACCGTCAGCGTGTCGCCGTCCATGCGCACGAAGCCGGCCGGGCCGCCCCGATGGGACACATCCACACCGTGGGCCGGCAGGCCGTCGTCGTCCGGGTGGGCGCTGGCGATGAAGAAGGTGTCGGCCGCCGCGACGAGCGCTCGTACGGGTTCGCCCAGACCGGTGAAATCCGTGTGTTCCGGGAAGGCTGGACGACCGGGCGTGTACTCGGCCTGGCGCGGCTGGATGTACTTGGGGCAGTTGCCGAAACTCTGTTCGACGTGGACGTCGATACCGGCCCCATCCACCGCAACGACCCGCCCGTTGGCCCGGTTGCGGCGCCGCGTGTGGGCCTCGATGCCGAGCAGGCCGACGCGGGCGCCGTTTTCCAATAGACCTTCGAGAGGATCGCCGGCCGGCGGCCGCGCTGCGATGTGCAGGCGATCGTCCGCCGGTGCGGTGATGAAACCCGGTGCGCCGGCAAGCAGCGACGCCCACGGCTGGCCGTCGCCATCCACCGCGCCCACCACGACGAAGGGCAACTGGCCGAAGAAGGCCTGGTGGGTTTCCGGCATGGCCGGCCGGATCACCCGCGGGCCGACCTCGGCCAGCCGTTCCCGGCTGCCGGCGCGGGCCTGCAGGGCTTGTTCGCCGGTGTGGAAGCTGGGGCCAGCCATGGTCGTCAGGCCGCCAGGCCGATGGCGGTGGCCGGCATCGGGATGAAGCCGGGCAGCGCTTCCACACGGGCCAGCCAGGCACGGATGTTCGGGTAGTCGGCCAGCGACACATTGCCTTCCGGCGCGTGGGCGATGTAGGTGTGGTTGGCCACGTCGGCGATGGTGGCGTGGTCGCCGACGAGGAAGGGGCGTTCGGCCAGTTCCTTCTCGATCACCGCGAACAGCGTGTGGGCGCGGGCGATGACTTCCTTCGGGTTGAAGTCCATGCCGAACACCGTGATCAGGCGGGCCGCGCAGGGGCCGTAGGCGACCTGTCCGGAGGCCACCGACAGCCAGCGCTGGACCTGGGCGGCGCCGGCCGCGTCGGTCGGCAGCCAGTGCGCATCCCCGTAGCGGCGGGCCAGGTAGACCAGGATGGCGGTGGAGTCGGCGATGGTCAGGTCGCCGTCCTGGATCACCGGCACCTGGCCGAAGGCGTTCATCGCCAGGTAGGCGGGCGTCTTCTGCTCGCCGCCGGCCAGGTCGACGTCGATCGGCTCGACGGGCAGGCCGAGCAGGGACAGGAAGAGCTCGGCCCGGTGGCTGTGGCCGGAGAGCGGGAAGCGGTACAGCTTGATCGGCTGGGCGGGGGTGTTCATGGTTTCTTCCTTTGGTGTGGGTGATGGCAGCTAGTGTGCGTTGATCCGATTTATGGATAAATGGCGCAATCCTGATTTCACTCATCCGATAGATGGAGTAATGACCATGGACAAGCTGAAGGCCATGGCGACCTTCGTACGCATCGCCGACGACGGTAGCCTCAGTGCCGCGGCACGCAGCCTGGGCAGTTCGCTGCCGGCGGTGGTGCGCACGCTGGCGGCGCTGGAGGCCGAACTGGGCGTACGCCTGTTCAACCGCACGACGCGCCGCATCGCGCTGACCGAGGAAGGGCGGCATTACCTGGCGAGCTGCCGCAATCTGCTGGCTTCCCTCGACGAGGCGGAAGCCGCCTTGAAGGAGGAGGCCGGCGAGCTGTCCGGCCAGCTCACGGTGACGGCGCCGGTGCTGTTCGGGCAGATGTACGTGGCGCCGGCGGTGAATCGCTTCATGCTGCGCCACGACCAGCTGCGCTGCCGTCTGCTGCTCTTCGACCGGGTCGTGAACCTGCTGGAAGAAGGCATCGACGTGGGCATCCGCATCGGCGCGCTGGAGGATTCGACGCTGATCGCCCATCCGGTCGGCGCGGTGCGGCGCATGGTGGTGGCCAGTCCGGACACCCTGCGCGGGCGTCCGCTACCCGCTCATCCGAAGGATCTGCTGCAGGCCGATTGCATCGGCTTCCTGTCAGGTTCGGGGGGCTGGTGGCGCTTCGAGGACAAGGGCCGCTCATTCGGCGTGCCGGTGAAGGGGCGGTTGGAGTTCAACCACGTGGCGCCGGCGGTGGACGCCTGCGTGGCCGGGCTGGGCTTCGGCTGCTTCCTGTCCTACCAGATCGCCGGCCACCTCGCCGCGGGGCGGCTGCAGCCTGTGCTGGAAGACTTCGAGCCGACGCCGCGCCCGGTCAGCGTGGTCTACCCGCACGCGCGCCTGCTGCCGGCGCGGGTGCGGGTGTTCGTCGAATGGATGCGCGAGGCGCTGGCGATGTGAGGCGCTGCGTCAGCGCTCCCGCTGCCACAGCATGCCGTGGGTCACGATGAACTGGTACTTGCGGGCATGTTCGCGGATCACCAGCGGCACCTCTTCCTCCCGGCGCAGCACGAAGCCTTCGGCGGCCAGGAAGGCTTTGAGGGTGTCGGCGCTGCGCACCGCCTGGCCGTCCTTCTCGTAGCCGCCGAGCCAGGCTTCCCGCGGCGTGAATTGCTCCAGCCACGAGTAGGGCGAGAACAGGGCCACCAGGCCGCCGACCTTGACCAGCCCGCGCTGCCCGCCGAGGCGGCCGAGCAGGGACATGGGGCTGGGCAGGCGGCACAGCAGGTTGGCCAGCAGCACCGCGTCGAAATCGGCCAGCTCGGCGGGCAGCGAACAGGCGTCGGCCTGGCGGAAGCTGACCCGGCTGCGGTCGATGGCCGGGTCGATGCGGGCCGTCACCGTTTCGCCCAGCTCGCCTTCGTCGTGCCGGAAGTAGGGCCGGCTGCCGTCCTGCTGCAGCGTGCTGGCGGCGTCGATGAAGGCGCGGGACAGGTCCACGCCGAGTACCTCGCCGAAGCCGCGAGCCAGTTCGAAGCTGCCGCCGCCGACCGCGCAGCCGACGTCCAGCGCGCGGGCCGTGCCCGTCTGGTACTGCTTGGCGCCGTCGAGCAGCCAGTCGGCGCAGCGCTGGGGGAAGGAGGTGCTGCGCTGGGGGCCGCCGGCCCACGGCATCTGGGTCTGCGGTTCGCCGTGGTGGAGCAGCATGTAGTCGTCCACCATGCGGGCATCTTCATAGACCTGGCTGGTGCTGTCCGCGCCGTCGAGCTTGACCACGTTGCCGTCGTGGGCGGCCTGCACGACGCGGAAGCCGGCGTGCTGGAAGAAGTGCGGGCGGAAGTGGAAGCGCGCCCACACGCTGGCCTCGTCGCCGCAGGAGATCCATGAGCCGCCGAGGATCATCTGGTGCTGGCCGTCGTAGCAGGGGGTCGAGAAGTCGTCGTAATAGGGATGGACGCGGGCGCCGGGCAGTGGGCTGAAGTCGTCCCCGTGCCATTGCCAGACGTTGCCGAACACGTCATGCACGCCGGCCAGGCTGGGTGTGCCGGCATCCACCGGCCACGGGGAGCCGTGGGCGAGCTGGCTGTTGCAGCCGCAGGCGGCGGCGAGGGCGGCGCCGTCGTGGTGGGCGGGGGGATCGGTTTCGGCCCACGAGGCGTCGCGCAGTGCATGGTGCTCGGCCTCGGTGGGCAGCCTACAGGGGATGCTGTCGCGGGCGCTGCGCCAGGCGCAGTAGGCGGCGGCTTCGTGGGCATTGACCTCGGCCGGCCAGTTCCACGGCATGTCGATGGTCTCGAACAGGGTGCGCAGCTTGTAGCGGTGCAGGCCGGCGGGGCCGTCCGGCACCCAGAAACAGGGCCACTTGCTGTTGCGGAAGCCGCGCCATTCCCAGCCGGCGTCGGTCCAGTACTGGCGCTCCAGGTAGCCGCCGTTCTGGATGAACTCCAGGAAGGCCCCGTTGCTGACCAGCTGGTTCTCGACCTTGAAGGCCTGCAGCGCGACGCGGCGTTCGCCATATTCGTTGTCCCAGCCGAAGCTCGGCCAGTCGCGGGGCTTGCCTAACTTTACGACGGCGGCCGGGATGTCCACCAGGCGCGGCGCCGGGAAGTCCTGCCCGGCGAGCGGCGGAAAATGCGCCGGCGTGCCGGCGCTGGCGTGCAGGGCCGGCCATTCTTCCGGGCGGCGCACGTCGTCGATGGGCAGTTCGCGGATCAGTACCGATGAGGTTTCGATATGGATGCGCTCGTGCTCGAAGCCCATGAACAACGCCCACAGCGGGTCGTCCATGGTGATGGGGGCATGGCCGCGGACCAGACCGGGGTGGGTTTCGATGAGGCGGCGCACCGTCAGGTAGACCTGCTGGCGGTAGGTGTGCACTTCCGAGAAGCCGGGCCAGCGCATCTCGTTCTTCGACATGTCGTCCCAGCGCATTTCATCCACGCCGGTCTCGAAGATGCGTTCGAAGTAGGGATTGATCGGGGTGTCGATGAGGCCGGCAACGCGCAGCTTGTTCACGTACAGCACCGCCGGGTGGCCGTAGTAGAAGACCATCGGGTGGCGCAGGTGATGGTAGGGCGGGCGGTAGAAGGCTTCCTCGCCCTGCAGGCTGGCGAACAGCACCTCGGTCAGCGTCCACCCGTTGTCGAAGGTGGCCAGCACCGATTCGCGGGTACAGGTGGCGAGGTCGGGCTGGGGCAGGGCGGTGAGACGGCCGTCGGGCTGCATGCCGGGGCAATTCTCCGGGGCCAGCCCGGTCCACCACCAGGCCGGGCGCGGGCCGCGCAGCAGGGCATCGTGTTCGCCGCGGAGGTTCTGGCGCCAGGGTTCGATGGCGCTTGGGATGGCCGGTTCGAGGTTCGGGTGCTGCATGCGGGTCTCCTGGAGGTCCTGTTGTGTAGGTGCGTTCAGGCGAAGAGTTCGGCCTGGACCGGTGCTGGCGGTTCGTGTTCGGGAATGGCGTCGCGTCTCACCAGGTTGCCGACGCGCACGCCGAGCAGGCGGATGCGCCGTTCCAGTGGCACGCGCTTGAGGCATTCGCCGGCGGCCCGGCGGATCGCCGCCGCGTCGCCGATGGGGCCGGGCAGGGTCAGGTCGCGGGTGACGGTGTGGAAGTTGTCGAAGCGCAGCTTGAGGCCGATGGTCTTGCCGAAGTAGCCCTTGCGCGCCAGGTCGGCAGCGAGCTGCTCGCACAGGCGGGTGAAGCGCTGCGACAGTTCGCTGCGGTCCTGGCGGGGGTGCAGGTCGCGCTCGAAGGTGGTTTCGCGGGAGAGGCTCTTCGGCTCGCTGTGGGTGACCACCGGGCGGTCGTCCTGGCCGCGGGCAGCGCGGTGCAGCCACTGGCCATAGCGTTCGCCGAACTGTTCCTGCAGCCACTGGGGATCGGCGGCGGCCAGTTCGCCGATACGCTGGATGCCCAGCGCCTCCAGCCGCGCCGCCGCCTTCGGCCCGATGCCGTTGATGCGCTTGGCGGGCAGCGGCCAGATGCGGGCCGGCAGGTCGTCGGCGGCCACCACGGTGATGCCGGCCGGCTTTTCCAGGTCGGAGCACAGCTTGGCGAGCAGCTTGTTGGGCGCCACGCCGAGGGAGCAGGACAGGCCGGTGGCGTCGCGCACGGCCTGCTGCAGGCGCAGCGCGATGGTGCGGGCGCCTTCGCGGCTGCCGTCCGGGTTGAGGGCGGTGAGGTCCAGGTAGATCTCGTCGATGCCGCGGTCTTCGAGCTCCGGCGCGATGTCCCGCACCGCGGCCTTGAAGAGGCGCGAGTAGTGGCGGTAGGTGTCGAAGTCGGCGGGCAGCAGCAGTGCGTCCGGCGCCAGCTGGGCGGCCTTCATGAGGCCCATGCCGGAATGCACGCCGAGGGCCCGCGCCTCGTAGGTGGCGGTGGTGATCACGCCGCGGCCGACGTAGTCGCGCAGGCGCGGGAAGCGGGTCGGGTCCTCGACCGCTGCGGCGCGGCGACCGCCCACCACAGCCGGCAGGCCGCGCAGCTGCGGGTAACGCAACAGCTCCACCGACGCGTAGAACGCGTCCATGTCCAGGTGGGCGATGCTGCGAGGAAGCGGGGGCATGGGTCCGGTTGAAGCCGCAAGGGACTTCATTGTGCATCAAGGGGCGGCTTTCGGATGTGCGCCGACCCGGGCCAGTCCCACAGGCCGCCACGGACCGGGCTAGCGAGTCCCGGTCCGTGGCGGCGCGGTGCTTACTTCTTGCGCCGCAGCATCAGGCCGCCGAGGCCCAGGGCCGCCAGCGCCAGGCTGGCCGGTTCGGGGATGTGCTGGGACTGGTAGCCAGCGAGCCGGTCGCTGGTGATGCCGAGCACGAAGAACTGGTTGGGGTTGGCGGTGGGCGTGCCGTTGACGCCGACGGTATCCAGGAAGTCGTTGTCGTTGGTGACGATCAGGGTGTGCTGCAGCACGCCATCTACCAGCACGTCGGGGCCGAAGGCGAGGCCCTCGATCTTGGCCGGGATGGTGCGGTCGGTGTAGCCGTTGGCCTTCAGCAGGGCCACCAGGTCCACGAACAGGCTCTTGCCGACGGTCTTGGCGGCCAGCGCGCTTTCGCCGGTGATGCTGCTGACGTCCTGGCCGGTGCTCAGGTCCACTTGGAAGATCTTCTTGAAGCCGGCCTTGGAGTCGTCGCCGAGGCCCTTGCCGTCGCGTTCGTCGATGAGGAATTCGTGGTCGTTGATGGCCACGATCTCGCTGATGCTGGTGTACTTGGGCTTGGCGGCGGTGCCGATGTTCTCCAGCTGGTAGGCGTATTCGTGGGTGACCTTGCCGGTGGCCAGGTCCACGGTGACGATGCGCACCACGCCGGCGTTGGTGCCGCCGTCCTGGGCCAGCGGGCTCTGCATGATGCCGACCAGGGTCTTGCCGTCCGGGGTGATGGCCAGGCCTTCCATGCCCTTGTTGGCGACGCGGCCGCTGGTGTTGCCGGCGATCTCGGCGTCGCCGGAGGCGGACAGGTTGGACACCGCGAACTTGTCGGGCAGTGCGATCACGCCGGTGCGCTCGCCGGTGGCGCGGTCGAAGCGGTAGATGTAGGGGCCGTATTCGTCGGAGATGTAGACGCTCTTGCCATCGCCGGCGACGCGAATGCCTTCCGGATCGAAGCGGGCGTTGGCGCTGTTGGTGGACAGGCCGGCGGCGAAGGCGTCGGAGCGGCCGGTGAAGTAGTTCTGGCCCGCGCTGCCGGTCAGCACCGGGGCGCTGCCGTAGTTGAGGGCGGTGGTGCTGGACAGCAGGGTGGTGGCGTTCAGCGTCGGGGCGAGGGTGGCCACGCTGGCGGCGCTGAAGGTGGCGGAAGACAGGCCCAGGCTGACGGTCTGGAAGCGCGGGATCCAGCTGGTGGTGTTGTCCACCGCGGCGTTCCAGTTGACGGCGTTGGGGCCGCGGTCGGGCGTCAGCAGGAAGGTGTCGCCGCCGGCCCAGGCGACGGCGGAGCCGAGGCCGCCGAGGAGGTTGGCGGCGGCGCCGTTTTCCAGCGTGCCGGTGAGGCCGGACAGGTCGGAGCCGGACAGGCTGCCCGTGCCGATCAGGGCGACGCCGGCGTGGGCGGAGGTGGCCACGAGGGCCGGCATGAGCAGGGCGAGCAGACGGGGGGCGAACATCGGAAAAACTCCTTGCAGGTCGGGTAGCTGAATCGACTGAAGCTACGCGGCCTGCATTTCGCCGAGGTTACACCTCCGTCCGTTTGCAAAGGTTTGCAATGTCGCTCAGGCGGCTTCCTCTTCGGCCGCCCGTTCTTCGAGCTGCAGGGCCCACATCTGCGCGTAAGCGCCGCCGTGGGCGAGCAGTTCGGCATGGCTGCCGCGCTCGACGATGCGGCCCTGGTCGAGGACCAGGATCTCGTCGGCGTTCATTACCGTGGACAGACGGTGGGCGATGACCAGCGTGGTGCGGCCACGGGCGGCGGCGTCGAGCTGGGTCTGAATGGCCTTCTCGGTCTTCGAGTCGAGGGCCGAGGTGGCTTCGTCGAAGATCAGGATGTCCGGGTTCTTCAGCAGCGTGCGGGCGATGGCCACGCGCTGCTTCTCGCCGCCGGAGAGCTTGAGGCCGCGCTCGCCGACGCGGCTCTGCCAGCCGTCCGGCAGGCGGGCGATGAAATCCTCCAGCTGGGCGGCGCGGGCGGCGGCCTCCACCTCCTCGCGGCTGGCATCGGGGCGGCCGTACTGGATGTTGTAGAGCAGGGTGTCGTTGAACAGCACGGTGTCCTGCGGGACGATGCCGATCGCGGCGCGCAGGCTGTCCTGGGTCAGGCTGCGGATGTCCTGGCCGTTGATGCGCACTGCGCCGCCCTGCACGTCGTAGAAGCGGAACAGCAGGCGCGCCAGTGTGGACTTGCCGGAGCCGGAGTGGCCGACCACCGCCACCGTCTTGCCAGCGGGGATGGTGAAGTCGACGTCGTGGAGGATCGGGCGGCTCGGGTCGTAGGCGAAGTTAACGTCGTCGAAGCTGACGCTGGCCGGACCGCGGGTCAGTGCATGGGCACCGGGTGTGTCGGCCACTTCCCGGTGGGTGGCGAGCAGGCCGAACATGCGCTCGATGTCGGTGAGGGCCTGGCGGATCTCCCGGTACAGCACGCCGAGGAAGTTGAGCGGGATGTAGAGCTGGATCAGGAAGGCATTGACCAGCACCAGGTCGCCGAGGGTCATGCGCCCGGCGGCTACGCCGTCGGCGGCGCGCCACATCATGGCGGTGACGCCGACGGCGATGATGGCCGCCTGGCCCATGTTGAGGAAGGACAGGGACTTCTGGTTCTTGATCTGGGCCGCCGTCCATTTTTTCAGCTCGACGTCGTAGCGGCGGGTTTCGAAGGCCTCGTTGTTGAAGTACTTCACCGTCTCGAAGTTGATCAGGCTGTCGATGGCCCGCGCGTTGGCGGCCGAGTCCAGCTCGTTGGCCTGGCGGCGCAGCGCGGTGCGCCAGTTGGTGACCTTGAAGGTGAAGGTGATGTACAGCGCCAGCGTGACGACGGTGATGATCGCGAAACTGGGCTCGTACTTGACCAGCAGGATGGCCAGCACCAGGCCGATTTCGACGAAGGTCGGCAGGATCGAATACAGCGTGTAGCTGATCAGCGAACCGATGGAGCGAGTGCCGCGCTCGATGTCGCGGGTCAGGCCGCCGGTCTGGCGTTCCAGGTGGAAGCGCAGGGACAGCGCGTGCAGGTGGCCGAAGACCTGCAGCGAGATCTCGCGCACCGATTCCTGGGTGACCCGTGCGAAGACGATCTCGCGCAGTTCGGTGAACAGCGAGGTGGAAAAGCGCAGTGCGCCGTAGGCCACCAGCAGTGCCGCCGGCACCACGATGAAGGCCTGGGAGCGGGAAATGTCGAGGCCGTCCACCAGCTGCTTGAAGATCAGCGGCACGGTGACATTGGCGAACTTGGCCGAGATCAGGCAGGTGAGGGCAAACAGCACCCGCCACTTGTAGGCCCACAGGTAGGGCAGCAGCTTCTGGATGGTCTGCCAGTCATGGCGTTCGCCGCTGGCGGGCAGGGGCGCGGGGCCGGAAGGGGAGCGTCGCATTGTTCTTTGAATGTGGGGGCGGCTGCATGTGCCCCGCTGCGTGAATTGACGAAGCCGATTGTAGGGGCGACTTCATCGTTGGGGCGAATTCATTCGCCCTCCGCTGCTTCGATGGCGTTCGAGGGCGAATGAATCCGCCCCAACGGGCGTTTAGTTGTCGCTGGCCGCCAGGCGTATGGCGAGGCCGATGAACAGTACGCCGCACAGGCGGTCGAGCCACGGGCCCAGGCGCGGGCGGCGGGCCAGCAGGCGGCCGATGGTGCCGGCGGCCAGCGCCAGTCCGCCGAACACAATGACGGTCTGGGCGGCGAAGACGGCGCCAAGGGCCAGCATCTGCAGGCTTGGGGTGCCGGTGGCCGGATCGGTGAACTGGGGCAGGAAGGCCAGGAAGAACAGGCCGACCTTGGGGTTCAGCGCGTTGGCGACGAAGCCGCGGCGCAGGTCGCGCCGCCACGGCTGGGCCGGCAGGCCGCCGGTCGGGGCGAGACGGCCACCGCTGCGCAAGGCCTGGATGCCCAGCCACAGCAGCCACGCCGCGCCGGCCAGCTTGACCGCCAGCAGGAGGCCGGGCGATGCCCGCACTACCGCCGCGATGCCGAGGGCCGCCCAGGCGGTGTGGGTCGCGCAGCCGGCGGCGCAGCCCATGCCGAAGGCCAGACCGGCGCGGCGGCCGCGGGCCAGGCTGTGGCCAATGACCATCAGGTTGTCAGGGCCTGGCGCGAGGGTGATCAGGACCGAAATGCCGAGGAAGGCGAGGAGGGTGTCGAGGCTGGGCATGGCGCCCGATTCTCGGCGGTGCGGGAGGGCGCGTCAATGCGTGGCGCGCCCCTGTTCCGTCGGCATCAGTGGCGGTGCCCGCCTTCTTCCAGGCACAGGATGGACGGGTCGTTCAGTGCCGCCTCGCCCATCCTTTGCAGGTTGTCGAGGACCCGCATGGAGGACTGCTCCATGCTGTCCAGGTGCCGAAGGACGGCGTCCATGTCGTTGTCGGCATGGGCCTTCAGTACCTCCACGCCGGCCCGGTGCACCTCGATGTGGGGTGGCTCGACTTCCCGGTAGCCCGGCAGCTGGCTGAAGCAGGCGCGGCCTTCGCCTTCGTAGTACCACTTGCCGAGACGGCAGGCGGTATGGGTGGCGAGATCCTGGGCCTTTAGATCGAGCAGGCCGAAGACCGCCAGATAGATGCGGAACTTGAAGACGATGTGGTCGATCTTGGCGACCTCGACGAAGCTCTTCGCGGCGCTGCCGGCGATGACATTCTCCATGTTGGCCGACAGGCCCATCAGCAGACGCATGTCCTCGGTGGCCTTCTGGCCGCGGTCGCTGAAGCGGCCGGAGGCCTCGGCCAGGCGCTGCATGCTGTCGCGGGCCTTGGTCGAGTCGTCGTGGATGCGTTCCACCAGGGTCGAGATGTCGGCGGTGGCGCTGGAGGTACGCTCGGCCAGCTTGCGCACCTCGTCGGCGACCACCGCGAAGCCGCGGCCGGCCTCCCCGGCGCGGGCGGCCTCGATGGCCGCGTTGAGGGCCAGCAGGTTGGTCTGGTCGGCCACGCCACGGATCAGATTGACGATGGCCCCGATCTCGTCGGCGCGCTGGGCAAGGGTGTCCACTTCGGCGGCGGACTTGTCCGATTCGGCGGCCAGGCGCTGCAGGCTCTCGGCGATCTCGGTGGTGGCCTGGCCGCTGGCCTTGGACACATGGGCGGCCTCGACGGCCTTGTCCTTTTCCTCGTGCAGCAGGCCGGCCATCTCGGCCAGGCTGCCCTGGGCGCCGCTCAGCGACGAGCCGAACTCGGCCATGCGCTGGACGACACCGAGCAGGTTCTCGCACTGGATGCGCTTTGCGTCTTCCGCTTTGCGCAAGCCGTCGATTTCCTGCTGGAGCGCCTCGTTCTCGCCTTTTAGTCTTGCCTCTCGATCTCCGGCGCTGCGGAGTTGAGCCTGGAGGTTCTCGTATGCTGTCCTGCTGATCCACATGGTGTTGCCTGACTGTGCTGATGGGTAAGCGTGACCCCGGTGCGGGGGCGATTCATTTCGCCTCGACATGGCGCCCTGCCTTATAGCGGCAGGCGTCGGGAATGTCTGCATTGTCCTGCCGGGAATTCCGTTACGCTTTGTGAAAGGTCAATATGTTTGATGATATTGATGTTTTTGATGTTTTTGTGCGTCGGGTCGAGCGTGCCCCGTACGGTCGGTGTTTTGCGCAAATGGCTTTGGGGGCGGACCTCATGTCTGCGATGGCCAGCTGTCATGAAACCGACAAAACGCGACTGTTTGTCGGGCGCTCTGACCGGGCTTCGGACCACGGCATACACGCGGAGCCGCGTCCTTGCTCGCTACACGCAAGCTTTAGGGGCGGGCACCGATCTTGCTGAATCGGGGCAAACCCATTTTGCCTCCGCATCATGCCCGAGACCCTCGCCGCCCCGCCCGATGTCATGCCTGCCCCTCTGTCCGCCGCGGCGGTGGTGCAGGCCTACCATCAGCGGACCAAGCACCGCTTCGAAGCCTATGCCGCCAGCCCCGGTACGCTGGACTGGGATGCCCAGCCGGCGGCTTTCCGCCATTACGAGGGCGTGCCGCCGATCGAGCTGCCGCTGGCCCGCGCCGAGGACCTGACTGCGGCGCCGGTCACCCCGGCCATTCCCGATCTGGCCAGCATCGGCGCGCTGTTGCATCTGTCCTTCGGCCTGACCGCCTGGAAGACCCTCGGGCCGGACCGCTGGGCGGTGCGTGCCAATCCGTCGAGCGGCAACCTGCACCCGGTCGAGGCCTACGTGATCGTGGCCGGTATTCCGGAACTGGCCGACGGGCTTTACCACTACCGCCCGGAAATCCATGCGCTGGAGCTGCGGGCGGTCCATCTGCAGCCGGTGGCGGCTGGCCCTGTGCTGGCGGTCGGCCTGTCCTGCGTGATGTGGCGGGAGGCCTGGAAGTACGGTGAGCGGGCCTTCCGCTACTGCCAGCTGGACGCCGGGCATGCCCAGGCCTGCCTCGGCTATGCCGCGGCTCTGCTGGGCTGGCATACGGTCGAGCAGCCGCAGGTCGGCAGCCACACACTGGCCAGCCTGCTGGGGCTGGACCGGGCGGCGGAGTTTCCCGGCAAGCGGGCCGAGGTCAGCCAGGAGGAGGCGGAACTGCTGCTGGTGCTGGATTTCGCCGGCTGTGCCACCCGGCTGGAGCCCGCAGCCCTGCACGAAGCCAGCGCGGCGGCCCGCTGGCAGGGTGTGGCCAGCCTGATCGACCGTTTTCCGATGTTCCGCTGGCCGGTCATTGCCGATGTGGCCGCGGCGACGCGGCGGGCCGACGACAGCGGTGCTGCGTCCAACCCCCAGCGCATCCCGCGCGTGCAGCCGGCGGCGCTGATTCTGCGACGGCGCAGCGCCCAGCGCTTCGATCCCGCCCACGTGATGGGGCGGGCCGAATTCGAGCGCTTGCTGGAGGCCTTGCGGCCGGCGGCGGACGCGCGCATCGGGCTGTTGATGTTCATCCATCGGGTCGACGGCCTGGCGCCCGGGGTTTATTTCCTGCCACGCGGCGCTCTCGACGGTGGCCTGGCGCAGCGCCTGCAGGCCCGCTACAAGCTGCTGCCGGTGGACGGACTGCCGGCTGCCGACGCGCTTTTCAGCCTGGCCCCGGCGGACCCGCTGGAGCTGCGTCGGGTGGCCCGTAGCCTGCACTGCCACCAGGACATCGCGTCGAACGCCAGCATCGCCTTCGGCATGCTGGCGCCCTTCGCCGAGCGGGTCGAGGCCGATCCGCCGGCTTACCGCGACCTGTACCGGGAGGCCGGCGCCCTCGGCCAGGTGCTCTACCTGGAAGCCGAGGCGCTGGGCCTGCGCGGCACCGGCATCGGCTGCTTCTTCGACGATCCGGTGCACAGCGTGGCCGGCCTCGACGACGGCGTGTTCCAGACCCTCTACCACTTCACCATCGGCCTGCCGGTGATCGACGGCCGCGTTGAAACCACGCCCCCCTACCCGGGGCGCAAGGATGCCCTGCGATGAATTCCACGACCACTCCCTCTTCTGCCCAGACCCATGCCGGCGGCTTCGTCCGCATCGATGCGGATACCGCCGCCGACCTGATCCACCGTCGCGGCAACACCACGCTGCCGGCCCTGGCCGTCTTCGACGTGCGCGACCGTACGACCTTCGAGCGGCGCCACATCGCCGGGGCCGAACATCTCACCGAGGCCCTGCTCGGCGGCACGATCCGCCGCCTGCCGAAGAGCACGCCGGTGCTGATCTATTGCTACCACGGCAATGCCAGCCAGGTGTATGCGGAGATGTTCGCCGACTTCCGCTTCGCCGAGGTGTACAGCGTCGATGGCGGTTTCGAGCCCCTCAACGCGGCGCTGGCACAGCGTACTGGCGGCCTCGCCTCGGTGGCCCTGCCGCCGCAGGCCAGCGAGGCGCTGAAGGCTTTCGTCGCCGAGTTCGACTTCGACCCGACCGACCTGGATGCCGCACGTGCCCAGGGCCTCACGCCGCTGATGCGGGCGGCCTATGCTGGCTCCGCCGGACTGGTGGAGGAACTGCTGGCGGCCGGCGTCAATCCGGCGCGCCGCAACGGCGATGGCAACAACGCCCTGTGGCTGGCCTGCGTGTCGCGCGACAAGGCGACGCTGGCGCGCCTCATCGCGGCTGGCATCGACGTGGACAACGTTAATGACACCGGGGCGACCTGCCTCATGTACGCCGCGTCCAGTGGCCGTGCGGAGGTGGTCGAGGTGCTGCTGGCCGCCGGAGCCGACCCCTACATCCGCAACTTCGACGACGCCCGCGCGGTGGACCTGGCGTCCACCGTCGGTTGCCTGAAGCTGCTGCGCCACACCGCCAACTGAACGAAGCCCGACAGGAGAACCGCGATGAACAAGTTCCGCTCGATTGCCCACCTGATGGAACAGGTGGAAGGACCCTTGTCCCGCGCCAGCGTGGTGGTCAGCGAGGCGTGGCGCGACAACGAACAGGCGGTGGGTTTCTTCAGCCATGCCGACGTCGGGCTGGCCGCCTATGTGTATGCCTATGGCCAGCGCTCCGGGCGCTACGGCATCAACCTGGATTTCCCCGAGCCCGATGGTGCGCCGCTGCGGCCGGTGCCGACCAGTGCCGAAGACCTGCCGCTGGCGGCGGTGGTACAGATGCTGCTGGAGCACTTCGAAGTGCCGGTGACGGCGCTGGCCTGATTGCCGACCCCGCGCGGCGGCTCGACGGGCGCAGCCTCAGGCGGCGCCCGTGGCGTTTACGGCGTCGTCCATAGATCCACGGTGCCCAGCCCGGTCATCGGTGCGCGCTGCAGCAGGAAGGCCTCGGCCTTGTCGGCCGGCAGCGGTTCGCTGATCAGGTAGCCCTGGATCTTCTCGCAGCCGATGCTGAGCAGGAACTTGAGCTGGGCTTCCGTCTCGACGCCCTCGGCGATCACCTCCAGCCCCATCTTGTGGGCCAGCAGCACCGTCACGTCGCAGATGTCCGCGTCGCTGGGGTCGGTCTCGATGTCCTTCACGAAGGAGCGGTCGATCTTCAGGGTGCGGATCGGGAACAGCTTGAGGTAGGCCAGCGACGAGTAGCCGGTGCCGAAGTCGTCGATGGACAGGGTCAGGCCGCTCTCGGTCAGCGCCTTCATCACCTCGATGGTCTCGTCGGGGGAGGCCATCGAGACGGATTCGGTGACTTCCAGGTCGAGCAGCTCGGCCGGCAGACCGTGGTATTCCAGCAGCGCGTGGATGCGCCGCGGCAGGGTCTTGTCGAGGAATTGCCCGGTGCTCAGGTTGATCGACATGCGGATCGCGCCGAGGCCCTTGTTGCGCCAGTCGCGCAGCTGCCGGCAGGCCTCCTGCAGCACCCAGTCGCCCAGCGCGTCGATGATGCCGGTTTCCTCGGCCACCGGAATGAACTCGGACGGCGGGATCAGCCCGCGGGTCGGATGCTGCCAGCGTACCAGCGCTTCCACGCCAACCAGACGGCCGCTGCGCAGGTCCACCTGCGGCTGGTAGTACAGCACGAACTGCTCCCGCTCGAGCCCGATGCGCAGTTCCGACTCGAGGGCCAGGCGCTGGGTGGTGGCGGCGTTCATGCCTTCGGTGAAGAACTGGTAGTTGCCGCGCCCCTTGGCCTTGGCGTGATACATGGCCACGTCGGCGTTCTTCAGCAGGTCGCCGATCTCCAGCGCGTCGTCCGGGTACATGCAGATGCCGATGCTCGGCGAGGTCCGCTGTTCCTGGCCGTTGATCAGGTAAGGCGCGGAGATCGCGCTGACGATCTTGTCGGCCACGTAGGCCGCGTCGGCCGGGGTGTCCACATCGGGCAGCACGACGACGAACTCGTCGCCGCCGAGACGGGCCACGATGTCGCTCTTGCGTACCGTGCTGCTCAGGCGGTTGGCGACCTGGATCAGCAACTCGTCGCCGACGTGGTGGCCGAGGGTGTCGTTGATGGCCTTGAAGCGGTCCAGGTCGATCAGCATCAGCGCCATCTGCATGTCGTTGCGGCGGCAGAAGCCGATCGCCTGCTCCAGCTTCTCGTTGAGGCTGAAGCGGTTGGGCAGGTTGGTCAGCGTGTCGTGGTGGGCGAGATGGCGGATGCGCTCCTCGGAGGCCTTCAGCTCCGAGATGTCGATGAAGTTGCCGATGTAGTTCTGCACTTCCCCGTTGGCGTCGCGCACCAGCGAGATCGACAGCCACTTGGGATAGGGCTCGCCGCTTTTGCGGCGGTCCCACAGCTCGCCCTGCCAGGCGCCGCTGTGGGTCAGGCTGTCCCACATCTCCTTATAGATTTCCGGCGGCGTGTTGCCGGCCGACAGCACGCGCGGGTTCCGCCCGACGACTTCGTCCTGCTGGTAGCCGGTGAGCTTGGTGAAGGCCTGGTTGGTGGCGACGATGCGGTTCTGCGCATCGGTGACGATGATTGCCTCGTTGCTGTTGGAGAACACCGTGGCCAGCAGGCGCAGATGTTCCTCGGCGCTTTTGCGCTCGGTGATGTCCTGGACGGTGCCTTCGTAGCAGATGAATTCGCCCTGGGGGCCACGCACCGTGTGGGCGTTCTCGGAGATCCAGATGATCGAGCCGTCGCAGCGGCGCACCTGGGATTCGAAATTGATCACTTCGCCGTTGTTTTCCATCAGGTGGCGGAAGGCGTCGCGGCGGCTCGGATCCACGTACAGCCGGCTCTCGATGTCGGACAGGTCGGCCATCAGTTGCTGCGGGGTTTCATAACCGTAAAGCCGGGCCAGGGCCGGGTTGGCGGCCAGGTAGCGGCCTTCGCGGGTGGTCTGGAAGATGCCTTCCGAGGCGTATTCGAAGATGTGGCGGTAGCGCAGCTCGGTGCGCTCCAGCGCTTCCAGCGTGGCCCGCCGCGGGGTCACGTCCTCCACGTAGCCCTCGATGACACTCTTGCCCTGCTCGTCGGGCACCGTGATGCCCCGTTCCAGCACCCACTTGGTGTGACCGCTGGCGGTGGTGATGCGGTACTGCACCGCAAAGCGCTGGCCGTTGCGGGCCGCGCTGCGGATCTGCGCCCGGACCCGGGCCCGGTCGTCGGGATGGGTGATCTCTTCCCATGAGATACAGGCGTTGTCGACGATTTCCGCCGGGGCGTAGCCGCACAGCTCGGAACTTCCCTGGCTGACGAAGACCATCGTCCAGGAGGCGTCGTCCCTGCAGCGATAGACCATGCCTTCCAGGTTGTTCACCAGCGTGTCGAGGATGCGAGTCCTGTCCACGGCCCGAGGGGTGAGGAGGCTGGTTCGACGGGAGCGTCCGAGTTGTGCTTGCACGGTGATGGCCTGCGAAGAGCTGCAATGGAGGGTAGCTACACTTCAGCAAACACCATGCCCGCTCGCAGGCCGCGTTCGTTGCCGGAATTCCCGGCAAAACGCACTGGAGTGGTGCGTCAAACGAGTGTGGTGCACTGCAATAAGGCTCGAATTGGGGTGTAAAAGTAAGATTGTCGACAAAATCACTAAGCATTTTTTCTTTTTTTCATTTTTGATGAGTGAGTTTGTTCATATCCCGGATGAAATCCGGATGCGCCGCAGAACAGGCCTGACGGGGCTCGTTTTGCGAATTTCGGGGGCTTGCACCCGCCGATGCTGCCGGGGGGGCCTGACCATGCCGGCACCGGTTTGTGCCACAGGGGGCTCCGGGGCATGGCACAGGATCTGCATTTGATCCCCCAGGACTCTTCCCTGCACCGTTGTTTGAGCCAGATCTGGTGCAGACCGGGCAAACCCACGAACACGGTGATTCAGAATGCGCACGAACCTTCCCGTCACGAACGTTGAAACACTGCTTCCCGAAGGCGAGTTCATCTATTCCCGCACCGACCTTCAAGGCAACATCGTCGAGGCCAACGAGGCCTTCGCCAACATCAGCGGTTACCGCCGCGAGGCCATGCTCGGCCAGCCCCACAACATGGTGCGCCACCCGGACATGCCGAAGGAGGCTTTCGCCGACATGTGGCGCGACCTCAAGGCCGGCCTGCCGTGGCGTGGCCTGGTGAAGAACCGGCGCAGCGACGGCGGCTACTACTGGGTGGTGGCGAATGCCTCGCCGGTGCGCGAGAACGGCCGGGTGGTCGGCTTTCAGTCGGTGCGTTCGCGTCCGTCCCGGGAGGACGTGCGGGCGGCGGAAGACGCCTACCGGCGTATCCGCGACGGCGAGCGTTCGATCCGCATCGAGCATGGCCGGGTCGTGCCGGCGCGCCGCTCGCCGTGGGCCGTGTTCCGGTCCGCGCCGGTCCAGCTGGCGGGGGCGGGTTGTCTGCTGCTGACGCTGGCCGCCGGTGCGCTGCTGCAGGGCTTCGTCAGCTTGCCGTTCCTGCGCGAGTTCATGCTCGCCGCCGGTGGCCTGGGCGTGCTGTGGGGCCTGTTCTTCCTGCTCGGTTTCGTGCCGGGGCTGGCGCGGGACGCGGCAGCGCTGCACGTCTATCTGGGCAGCCTGCTGGCCACCGGCGACCTGCGGCAGCGCTTCGAGCTGTCACGCAGCGACGTGCTGGGCGAGATCGCCCGCGATGCGGACCGCTTCGTGTCGTCGGTGCAGGCCACCGTGCAGGGCATGGGCGATACGGCCCGGCAGGTCGCGGTGGTGTCGGGCGAGGTGGCGTCGGGGGTCAGCAATGTGAACGAGGCTGCGCGGGTGCAGAGCGACGCGACCTCGTCGGCGGCGGCCGGCATCCAGCAGATCACCGTGGCGATCGGCGAGGTGGCCGAGCATGCCGGTGCCACCCGCGGTGCGGCCCAGACCGCCAGCGAAGTGTCGGAGCGCGGCGGCCAGGTGTCGGCCAAGGCCTGCGACATGATCATGATCCTCGCCGACACCGTGCGGGAGGCGGCCGGGCAGGTGGAACTGCTGGGGCAGCAGTCGGTGGAGATCTCGCGCATCACCGGGGTGATCCGCGAGATCGCCGACCAGACCAACCTGCTGGCCCTCAATGCGGCCATCGAAGCGGCGCGGGCCGGCGAGCAGGGGCGCGGCTTCGCGGTGGTGGCCGATGAAGTGCGCAAGCTGGCCGAGCGCACCGGCAAGGCGACCCAGGAGATCAGCACGATGGTGGCCGGCATTCAGGGCGAGACCCAGAAGGCGGTGGATGGCATGCGCGACGGTGCCGGCCAGGTGCGCGACGGGGTGCTGCTGGTGCAGGGGGCGCAGAGTGCGCTGCAGGAGATCAACGCGCAGATGGAGCGCACCCTCGGCATGGTGAACGACATCACCCATTCGTCCGCGGAGCAGCGCAGCGCGATGACCCTGATGGCCCAGAACATCGAGCGGGTGGCGTCGATGACCGACCAGAACGTGGCGGTGGTCAGTCAGACCCAGAGCGCGGTGGCGAGCCTGGATCAGTCGGTGGACCGCATGAGCAAGGCGATCGGCCAGTTCGTCGTGTGAACGACAGGCGGCCGCGCGGCCCTCAGTGCAGCGTGCGCGGCATGGCCAGCGTGAATTCGGGGATGTCCGCGTCGAAGGGCGTGCCGTCCTCGGCGACCATCTGGTAGCTGCCCTTCATCGTGCCCACCGGCGTGGCGATGGTGCAGCCGCTGGTGTATTCGAAGGACTGGCCGGGTTGCAGCACCGGCTGCTGGCCGATCACGCCGGCGCCCTGGACTTCCTGCACCGTGCCTTCGGCGTCGGCGATGACCCAGTGGCGGCTGACCAGCTGGGCGGTGACCCGGCCGACGTTGCGGATGGTGATGTGATAGGCGAACACGTAGCGGTTCGTTTCCAGGTCCGACTGCTCTTCGATGAAGCGGGAAACCGCGGTGACCTCGATGGCTTCCTGGTCGATGGCGTTTGTCATTTTTGTGGGTGCTCGGGTTGGGGAGCCCTTATTGAAACTGAATTGCCCCGCAGCTGCAACCGCGACGGCGGTGCTCCGGAAGCGTGCCTGCCCGCGTTGGCGGAGCTGGAGCAGGGCGGGTAAACTGGCGCCCCTCCCGCGTCTCCCCCGCCAGGACTTACCATGACTTACCGCATCGCTCCCAGCATCCTGTCCGCCGATTTCGCCAAGCTCGGCGAGGAGGTTGCCAACGTGATCGCCGCCGGCGCCGACTGGATCCACTTCGACGTGATGGACAACCATTACGTGCCCAACCTGACCATCGGCCCGCTGGTCTGCGAGGCGATCCGTCCTTACACCACGGCGCCCATCGACGTGCACCTGATGGTCAAGCCGGTGGACCGCATCGTGCCGGACTTCGCCAAGGCTGGCGCCAACGTGATCACCTTCCACCCGGAAGCCTCCGAGCACGTCGATCGCACGCTCGGCCTGATCCGCGACAGCGGCTGCCAGGCTGGCCTGGTGTTCAACCCGGCGACGCCCCTCAACTGGATGGACCACGTGATGGACAAGCTCGACGTGGTGTTGGTGATGAGTGTGAACCCGGGCTTCGGCGGCCAGTCCTTCATTCCCGGCGCCCTCGACAAGTTGCGCGAGGCCCGCGCCAAGATCGACGCCTACGCCGAGCGCAGCGGCCGCAAGATCCTGCTGGAGATCGACGGTGGCGTGAAGGTCGGCAACATCGCCGAGATCGCCCGCGCCGGTGCCGACACCTTCGTGGCCGGCTCGGCCGTCTTCGGGGCCGGCAAGGACAGCGACCCGCAGCGCTACAATTCGGTGATCGGCGAACTGCGCGGCGCGCTGGCCGGCGTCTGATCTTCTTCCACACGGCCGCGCCGCCGGGCTGACGGCGGCACGCCGTGAATCCGCAGGAAGGCGCGGCGCATCCGTTCCGCGTCGCCGAAGCCGCAGCTGCGCGCCACCGCCTGTACCGACGCGCTGCCGCTCTCCAGCGCCGCGGCGGCGGCCTCCACCCTTAGTCGCTCGACCGCCCGGGCCGGCGTCACCCCCATTTCCGCCTTGAAGCGCCGCGCGAAGTGGCGCGGGCTCATGCACGCCCGTGCGGCGAGTTCGTCCACGTCGAGGCGCGCCTGCAGGTTGTGCCGGACGTAATCGAGCAAGTCCGTGAAAGTGCCGCCGGCCACCTGCATGCCGGCGATTTCGGAGAACTGGGATTGCCCGCCGGGGCGCCGGTAATACACCACCAGCTGCCGCGCCACCTGGCGCGCGACGCTGTCGCCGAGGTCGTCGGCGATCAGCGCGAGGCTCAAGTCGATGCCGGCGGTGATGCCCGCCGAGGTCCAGAATTTGCCGTCGCGGATGTAGATCCGGTCCGCGTCCAGGCTGACCTGCGGAAAGCGCCGCGCGAAGGCGGGGGAGCGCCGCCAGTGGGTGGTAGCGCGGCGACCGTCGAGCAGACCGGCCGCCGCCAACAGCCAGGCCCCCGAGCACACGCTGGCGGCGCGCCGGGCTGCGGTGCAGGCGGCGCCAATGAAGGCGAGGGCGGCGGGATCAGCCGAAGCCGCATCCACGCCATCTCCACCGGCCACCAGCAGGGTATCGATGGCGTCGCTGGCCGCCGCCGCGCGGGTCAGCAGCTGGATGCCGCTGGAGCTCGCCACCGGGCCGCCGGTGAGGGACAGCGCTTCCAGTTGGTAGCTGCCGGGGATAACGCCGTTGGCGGCTTCGAAGGCGCTCAGCGGGCCGGCGGCGTCGAGCAGCTGGAAGCCGGGATAGACGAGGAGGGCGATGCAGCGCGTCATGGCAGAAAAAGTGGCTTGTTGGTCATTTCTGCCATGACTCTAGCCTGCGACGATGGCGCTGTCCAAGTTCCCGGAGTCGTTCCATGAACCGCAATGTCCTCCTGCTGGCCCTGTGCCAGGCCCTGACGATGACCGTCATCGGCTTCGTGCTGGCCGCGTCGGTGTCGATCAGCCACAACCTGTCGGTGGCGGCCGGTCTGGCGACCGTGCCCCTGGCCGCCCAATACCTGGCGACGCTGCTTGCGCTGCAGGTCGCCGCCCGCCTGCTGGCGCGCTTCGGCCGGCAGACGATCTTCGTGGCCGGCGCCCTGTGCGGCGCGGCCGGCCTGGTCCTGGCTGCGCTGGCCGTCGCGCTGGGCCATTTCCCGCTGTTCGTGCTGGCCGGCATCGGTATCGGCGTGCACGGGGCGACCGGCCAGTATTACCGCTTCGCCGCGCTGGAGGCCGTGCCCGCCGCCGAGCGCGGGCTGGCGGTATCGCTGACCCTCAGCGGCGGGGTGCTGGCGGCCTTCCTCGGCCCGTTCCTGGCCCGCGAGACGCGCCATCTTTTCCACACCCCGTTCCTGGCCAGCTTCCTGATCCTGGCCGGGCTGTCGCTGCTGGCGGCGGTGCTGGCCAGCCAGCTGCGCCTGCCGGAGCCGGCCGCGTGCGTCGCCGGCCCGTCCCGCCCCATCGCGGTGATCTTGCGCGACGGGCGGGTGCGTCTGGCGCTGGCGGCCGGTGCGGTGGGCTATGGCGTGATGAACCTGCTGATGACCGCCACGCCATTGGCCATGCTGTGCGCCCGGCTGGACTTCGACGCCACCGCGGAGGTGATCCAGTGGCACCTGCTGGCGATGTTCGCGCCGTCCTTCGTCACCGGCCACCTGATCCGCCGCTGGGGCAGCCTGCCGGTGATGCTGGCTGGCTGCGCCGCGCTGCTGCTGGCGGTCGGCGTGGCCTTGGGCGGCGATGCGCTGGGGCATTTCCAGCTGGCCCTGGTCGGCGTCGGGCTGGGCTGGAACTTCCTCTACGTGGGCGCCACGACGCGCCTCGCCGAATGCTGGCAGGAGGCCGACCGGGCGCGCCTGCAGGCCCTCAACGACAGCCTGGTGTTCCTCGCCGTGTGTGTGGCCACCTTCGCCGCCGGGCCGCTGGTGGATGGGCTGGGCTGGGAGCGGGTCAATATCCTGGCGGCGCTGCCCGTGCTGATGGTCGCGGTGGCGCTGCTGCGCGCCTGGCGCCGCCCGCTGCTGGCGCCGTCGGCCTGATCTCCCTTATCCTGCGCGTCCGGGGGCGGCAGAAGTGCCCCCGTTCCCGTTCCGCCTGATGAGTTCCGCCATGTCCGCTGCCCTTGCCCCCGCTTCCCGCGCCGTCCGTGCCGTGCTGTTCGACCTGGACGGCACGCTGCTCGATTCCATCCCCGACCTGTCGGAAGCCTGCCGGCGCATGATGCTGGAGCTCGGTCGTCCGCCCCACGACATCGAGGTGATCCGCAGCTTCGTCGGCAAGGGCATGCTCAACCTGGTGCGGCGCTGCCTGGAAGAGAGCGGTTCGGCCGAGGAGGCGGAGATCGATGCGGCGGTGGCCGCCTTCCGCCGCCACTACGCCGACGTGAACGGCGAATGCACGCTGATCTACGACGGCGTGGTTCCGGCGCTGGAGGCCCTGCGCGAGCGCGGCGTGGCGATGGCCTGCGTGACCAACAAGCCGGCCGCCTTCACCGGGCCGCTGCTCGAACGGATGGGCATCGCCGGCTTCTTCGGCGCCACCGTCAGCGGCGACACGCTGGCCGACAAGAAGCCCCACCCGGCGCCGCTGCTGCACGCCTGCGCGCTGCTCGGCGCGGCGACGGACGAAGCGCTGATGATCGGCGACTCGGCCAACGACGCCGAAGCCGCCCGCGCCGCCGGCATGCCGGTGCTGCTCGTCACCTATGGCTACAGCGAGGGCGTGGCGGTGGACAGCATCGAATGCGACGGGCTACTATCGAGCCTCACCGATGCGCTGCCGCGCATCCTGGGCTGACATCACCGGATCCCATCCATCATCGTGACCCGCAAGCGCGTGTTCTTCGTAGAGGAGTTCCCTGCCGTTCGTATCCCCCGCTCTGGCGGATGCGGCGGCCGGTCATGGCTGCTCGCCTGAGCTGCCCAGAACTGTCGCGGGCCTGCCCCGTGATACCCTCGCGAAAAAAGCACCACGCCCTTCCGGAGTCTCCATGACCGAAGCCGAATTCCACGCCCTGGCCGCCCAGGGTTTCAACCGCATCCCGGTTACCGTCGAAACCTTCGCGGATCTCGACACCCCCCTTTCCGTCTATCTCAAGCTGGCCAACGCGCCCAACACCTACCTGCTCGAATCCGTGCAGGGCGGCGAGCGTTTCGGCCGCTATTCCATCATCGGCCTGTCCGCCCCGACGCGCATCGAGGTGCATGGCCGCTCCGTGCTGCTGCTGACCAACGACCGCGTCGTCGAGCGCCGCGACGGCGGCGATCCGCTCGAATACATCGCCGAGTTCATGGAGCGCATCAAGGTGCCGCCGCGCGCACGCCTGCCGCGCTTCGCCGGTGGCCTGGTGGGCTGCTTCGGCTATGACACGGTGCGCTACATCGAGCCGCGCCTGGCCAAGACCGAAAAGAAGGACGTGCTCGGAACGCCGGACATCCTGCTGCTGCTGTCCGAGGAAATTGCCATCGTCGACAACCTGTCCGGCAAGCTGACCCTGGTGGTGTATGCCGAGCCGGGCGTGCCGAACGCCTACGGCCGCGCGCAGAAGCGCCTGAAGGAGCTGGTCGGCAAGCTGCGCGAGCCGGTGTCTGTGCCGGTCGAAGTCCGCGCCGAGCCGTCCGAGCCGGTGTCGAGTTTCGGCGAGGAGGCCTTCAAGGCCGCCGTGCAGAAGGGCAAGGACTACATCGTCGAGGGCGACATCATGCAGGTGGTGCTCAGCCAGCGCATGAGCAAGCCCTTCGGCGCCAGCCCGCTGGCCCTGTACCGGGCGATCCGCAGCCTCAACCCGTCGCCCTACATGTTCTATTTCAATTTCGAGGACTTCCAGGTGGTCGGCGCGTCGCCGGAGATCCTGGTGCGCCTCGAGGACAAGGACGTCACCGTGCGTCCCATCGCCGGCACCCGCAAGCGCGGCGCGACCCACGACGAGGACCAGGCGCTTGAGAAGGAACTGCTGGCCGACGAGAAGGAGCGCGCCGAGCACCTGCAGCTCCTCGACCTCGGCCGCAACGACTGCGGCCGCGTCGCCAGGACCGGCTCGGTGCGCGTCACCGAGCAGTTCACGGTGGAACGCTACTCCCACGTGATGCACATCGTCTCCAATGTGGAAGGCAAGCTGAAGGACGGCCTTGATCCGCTGGCCGTGCTGCGCGCCACCTTCCCGGCCGGCACCGTGTCGGGTGCGCCCAAGCTGCGCGCGATGGAGATCATCGACGAGTTGGAGCCGACCAAGCGCGGCATCTACGCCGGCTCGGTCGGCTACATCGGCTTCCATGGCGACATGGACCTGGCCATCGCGATCCGCACCGCGGTGCTGAAGGACGGGCAGATCCATGTGCAGGCGGGCGCCGGCATCGTTGCCGACTCCGACCCCCAGGCCGAATGGGTGGAAACCCAGACAAAGGCGCGCGCCATGCTGCGCGCCGCCGAGATCGCCGAAGCCGGACTCGATACGGCCCTGTAAGCACAGAGAACGCCGTGGCCCGGCTGGCCCTGCGCGTCGCCCCGCGATGCCCGGCCGCCCCGGCCCGACACCCCTCAAAGGCCCCCGCCCAGCCGGCGGGGCGCCGCTCCGGAAAGGATGCGCAGCCATGCTGCTGATGATCGACAACTACGACAGCTTCACCTACAACCTCGTGCAGTACTTTGGCGAACTGGGTGCCGACGTGCAGGTGTATCGCAACGACGAGATCACCCTCGAGCAGATCGCCCAGCTCAAGCCCGCCCAGCTCGTCGTCTCCCCCGGCCCGTGTTCGCCGGCGGAGGCGGGCATCTCGGTGGCGGCGATCAAGGAATTTGCCGGCAAGATCCCGCTGCTCGGCGTGTGCCTCGGCCACCAGAGCATCGGCGCGGCCTTCGGCGGCAAGATCATCCACGCCAAGAAGCTGATGCACGGCAAGGTCTCGCCGGTCCATCACCTGGACAAGGGCGTCTTCAAGGGCCTGCCCAATCCGCTGACCTGCACCCGCTACCACTCCCTGGCCATCGAGCGCGAAAGCCTGCCCGACTGCCTGGAAGTCACCGCGTGGACCGACGACGGCGAGATCATGGGCGTGCGCCACAAGACGCTGTTCGTCGAGGGCGTGCAGTTCCACCCGGAATCCATCCTCACCGAGCGCGGCCACGACCTGCTGCGCAACTTCCTCGAACAATCCCAAGCCTGACCGGAGCTGGCCATGACGTTTTCCGCCCAGGAAGCCCTGCAACGCACCATCGACCATCGCGAGATCTTCTACGACGAGATGCTGTCGCTGATGCGCCAGATCATGGCCGGCGAGATCTCGCCGGTGATGACCGCCGCGATCCTCACCGGCCTGCGGGTCAAGAAGGAGACCATCGGCGAAATCTCCGCCGCAGCGACGGTGATGCGGGAGCTGGCGACCAAGGTCACGGTGCCCTACGACCGCCACTTCCTCGACGTGGTCGGCACCGGCGGCGATGGCTCCCACACCTTCAACATCTCCACCGCCACCATCTTCGTGGCGGCCGCCGGCGGCGCCAAGATCGCCAAGCACGGCGGGCGCAGCGTCTCCAGCAAGTCGGGCAGTGCCGACGTGCTGGAAGCCCTGGGCGTGAATCTCAACCTCAACGCCCAGCAGGTGGCCGAGTGCGTGCAGGAGACCGGCATCGGTTTCATGTTCGCTCCCAACCACCACAGCGCGATGAAGAACGTGGCGCCGGTGCGCCGCGAGATGGGCGTGCGCACGCTGTTCAACATCCTTGGCCCGCTGACCAACCCGGCCGGCGCGCCGAATACCCTGCTCGGCGTGTTCCACCCCGACCTGGTCGGCATCTGCGTGCGCGTGATGCAGCGCCTCGGCGCCGAGCACGTGCTGGTGGTGTATGGCCGCGACGGCATGGACGAGGTTTCCCTCGGCGCGGCGACGCTGGTCGGCGAGCTGAAGGATGGTGAGATCCGCGAGTACGAGATCCATCCGGAAGACTACGGTCTGCTGATGAAGTCCAGCCGCAGCCTCAAGGTCAGCACCGCCGACGAATCGAAGGAGATGCTGCTCGGCGTGCTCGATAACCACGCCGGGCCGGCCCGCGAGATCGTCGTGCTGAACGCCGGCACCGCGCTGTACACGGCCAACGTGGTCGGCTCCATCGACGAGGGCATCGCCCGCGCCCGCGAGGTGCTGGTCTCCGGCGAGGCTCGCGCCAGGCTGGAAGCCTTTGTCGCCTGTACCAGGAAACTCGCCTGACCCCGTAGGGGCGAATTCATTCGCCCGCAGTGCGTTGATCGACCTCCGCGGGCGAATGAATTCGCCCCCACAGGAGAGTCGATTCGCCCCCCACAGGAGAACTGAATGTCCGACATCCTCAACAAGATCCTCGCCGTGAAGCGCGAGGAAGTGGCCGCCGCCCGCGCCGCCGTCTCCGACGCCGCGGTGCGCGAGCAGGCGGCAGCCCAGCCCGCCGCCCGCGATTTCGTCGGTGCGATCCGCGCCAAGATCGCCGCCGGCCGGGCCGCGGTGATTTCCGAGATCAAGAAGGCCAGCCCGTCGAAGGGCGTGATCCGCGCCGACTTCCGCCCGGCCGAGATCGCCGCCAGCTACGAGAAGGCCGGCGCCGCCTGCCTGTCGGTGCTGACCGACCGCCAGTTCTTCCAGGGTGCTCCCGAATACCTGCAGGCTGCCCGCGCCGCCTGCAGCCTGCCGGCGCTGCGCAAGGACTTCCTGGTCGATCCCTACCAGGTCTATGAAGCCCGTGCGATGGGCGCCGACGCGATCCTGCTGATCGCCGCCGCCCTCAGTCTGGCCGAGATGCAGGAGATGGAAGCCATCGCCGAAAGCCTCGGCCTCGGCGTGCTGGTCGAGGTGCACAACGGCGCCGAGCTGGATCTGGCGCTGCAGCTGCGCACGCCGCTGATGGGCGTCAACAACCGCAACCTGCGCACCTTCGAGGTCAGCCTGCAGACCACTCTCGACCTGCTGCCGCGCATCCCGGCGGAGCGCATCGTCGTCACCGAGTCGGGCATCCTGCAGCCGGCCGACGTGGCGCTGATGCGGGCCAACAAGGTCAATGCCTTCCTGGTCGGCGAAGCCTTCATGCGTGTCGACGATCCGGGTACTGGCCTGGCCAGCCTGTTCGGCTGATCCATGAGTGACGCGCCGGAGCAGCCCGCTGCCGATCCGGCGCCGGACGGCGCTCCGTCGCCTGCCCCGGCCCCGCGTCGGGACGCGCCTTCCGCCCGCCTGCTGCGCGGGGCGCTGGCGGCCGTGCTCGGCCTGCTCACCGTCGTCGTGCTGCTGCTCGGCTGGCTCGGCGCCAGCGAGTCCGGCCTGCGGGCGCTGGCCGGGTTGGCCAATGGTGTCAGCGGCGGCCTGCTGAGCCTCGACAAGCCGCAAGGTTATCTCCTCGGTGAATTCAAGCTCGGCAGCCTGCAACTGCGCACGCCGACGCTGCAGCTGGAGATCCGCAATCTGGCGGTGGACTGGCGTCCTGGCGCGCTGGCGAGCCGTCGTCTCGACGTGGCCTCGCTGGCGGCGTCCGAGCTGCGCGTCGCGAGCCTTCCCGACGACACGCCGCTGAGCCTGCCGCTCAGCCTGGAACTCCCCATCGCCGTCCACCTCGGCAGCGTCCGCGTCGATCGCCTGCTCACCGGCAAGCTGATCGATGGTCAGGCCGCGCCGCCGGACTTCGAACTCACAGGGCTCGACGGCAGCCTCGAATCGGACGGGCGCCATCACGATTTCTCGAAGCTGAAGGCCACGGCGCCTTTCGGCCAGCTGGCCGCCAGCGGCCGTCTCGACGGTCGGCGGCCTTTCGCCTTGACAGCCATGGCCAGCCTGAACACCCGTCAGGCTGGCGAAGCCTACGCGATCGAGGCGCAGGCGGATGGCACGCTGGAAACGCTGGCGCTCCATGCCAAGGCCAAAGGGGCCGGCATGGAGGGGGCGGCCAAGGTGCTGGCTACGCCTTTCGCGGCCTTGCCGCTGCGCTCGGCCAAGCTCAGCGTACAGGGCGTCGATCCGAGCCGTTTCCATGCCGCAGTGCCGGCGGCCCAGCTCGACGTGGAGGCGGATCTCGAACCCAGCGCGGCGAAGCCGGCCGACGGTCGCCCGCTGGCGGTGGAGGACTGGGTGGTCGGCGGGCCGCTGACCGTCCGCAATCACCAGCCCGGCCCCTACGACAAGGGCAAGCTGCCGCTCGAATCCTTGAGTGCGCGGCTACGCTGGGCCGGCGGCGAACTGGCAGCGTCCAACCTGGTGGTACTGCTGCCTGGCCAAGGTCGGATCGGCGGTCGCCTGGCCTGGCAGGCGCCCGTGAAAGCCGAGGAGAAGGGCAAGGCTGAGGCGGGTTTCGGCCACCTGAACGCCGATTTGCAGGTGAGCGGCGTCGATGCCCGCCACCTGGATGGGCGCGCCGTGGCGACCCGCATCGACGGCCATCTCCGTGCCGACGCGGAGGCCGCCGGGCAGAACTTCAGCGCCGATCTGCGCGACCCGCAACTGGCACTGCGTATCAAGGCGCGCCATGCGGCGGGGGCGCTGAGTGTCGAGGAACTCGTCGCCACCGCGCGCCAGGCCCGGCTGGACGCGTCCGGCAAGCTGGCCCTCGACGGCGCCGGGCGCTTCGAGCTGCGCGGCCGGCTGAGCCATTTCGACCCCCATGCCTTCGTGACCCGCGCGCCGGCTGCCGATCTGAACACCCGCTTCGACGCCAGTGGCCGCCGCCAGCCGACGCTTGTCGGGCGCGTCGGCTTCGAACTGCTGCCGAGCCGTCTCGAAGGCAAGCCGCTGCTCGGCAAGGGCGAGCTGGCCATCGACGGCCAGCGCATCGCCAACGCGGATGTGAACCTCGATCTGGCCGGCAACCGCCTGTCCGCCCAGGGGCGCTACGGCAAGCCGGGCGACGCGCTGGCCCTGCATGTGGATGCGCCGGTGCTGGCCGTCCTCGGCCGTGGTGTGGCCGGACGGCTGAAGGCGGACGGCGTGCTGCGCGGCACGCCCGCCCAGCCCGCCGGCGAGTTCGAGCTGCTGGGCGAGAAGCTGGTGCTGGCTGGCCTGCGCATCGAGCGACTGGACGGCCGCGGCCGGCTGGCCGAAGGGCGCGATGGGGCCATTTCGGTTTCCGTCGGGCTGGCCGGGCTGCAGGGCGCGACGGCGGCGGAGGCCCTGCTCAGCCGTGGCAGTCTCAGCTTCGAAGGGACCCGTAGCGCCAACCGGATTCGCGTGGACGCCAGCGGGCTGAAGGGTCATTCCGTCAGCCTGGCCCTGGCTGGCGCCCTGTCCGACGGGCCACGCTGGGAAGGCCGGCTGGAAAGCCTGCTGGCGCGCGGCGACTATCCGCTGAGTCTGCAGGCGGCGGCGCCGCTGGTGTTGTCGGCGGATCTGATCCGGCTGGGCCCGGCCGAACTGCGCGGCGGGGCCGGCGGGCGCATCCGCCTCGACGAGACCCGCTGGCAGGCCAGGCATCTGATCGCCCGCGGCAGCGTCAGCGGCGTGCAGGTCGGCTTCATGCTCGATCCGGCGACGCGGGCCGTCAAATCCACCGGCGACTCCCTGCAGATCGGCGGCCAGTGGGATGTGGACATCGGCGAGCAGGCCAACGGCCTGGTGCGTTTCTACCGGGAGAAGGGCGACCTGGTGTTGCAAGGGGATTCGCCGGTCCGCCTCGGGCTCGACGACTTGCAGCTGTCCGTGTCGGCGGCGGCCAACCGCCTGGCCTTCGGCTTCAGCGCCCACGGCAGCCAGCTCGGCAGCGCCGCCGGGGCCGGCACCGCGCTGGCCGAGCGCACGCCGTCGGGCGAGCTGCGTTTGGTGCCGGATGCGCCGCTGCTCGGCTCGGCCAAGGTCGACATCCCCAACATCGCCTGGGCCGGTCCGCTGGCCGACCAGAACATGAAGACCGAGGGCAGCCTGAAGGGCGAATTCTCGCTGGCCGGCACGCCGGCGCGGCCGGAAACCTCCGGGCGCATCCGCGGCGAGCGGCTCGGCTTCGTGATGGCCGACCAGGGGCTGCACCTGTCCGGCGGCACGCTGGCGGCGGATTTCGACAAGGATCGCCTGCGCCTGGAGGATTTCAGCTTCGTCTCGCCGAACCGCGTCCGGCCGCGGGAGAGCCGCATCGACGTGGCCCGCCTGACCCGCCAGCCGGGCACCCTGAATGCCCGCGGCGAGGTGCAGCTGGCCAGTGGCGAAGGGCGCTTCAGCTTCCGTGCCGAGCGCCTGCCGCTGCTGCAGCGGGTGGACCAGTGGCTGGTGCTGAGCGGCGAGGGCGAGGTGCTGACCGGCTGGAACTACGCCACGCTGAAGGGCCGGCTGGTCGCCGATGCAGGTTTCGTCGAACTGTCGCGCACGCCGGCGCCGAGCCTCGGCGACGACGTGGAGGTCATCGATCCTCATCACAACGGCAAGTCGGCCAGCCCCTTCCACATGGGTAGCGACCTGGTCGTCAATCTCGGCAACGCCTTGTACGTGAAGGCACTCGGCGTGGACACCCGGCTGGCTGGCGAGCTGCGCCTGCAGGCCGGCGAGGGCAAGCCCCTCCACGCCAGCGGCGTGATCACCGCCCAGGGCGGCGTCTTCGAGGGCTACGGGCAGAAACTGTCCATCGAGCGCGGCATCGTCACCTTCGCCGGGCCGATCGCCAATCCCAGCCTCAACGTGGTAGCGCTGCGCAAGGGCTTGAGCGTGGAGGCCGGTGTCGGCATCGGCGGCACGGCGCGCCGGCCGGTGGTGCGGCTGGTCTCCGAACCCAATGTGCCGGACCCGGAGAAGCTCGGCTGGATCGTCCTCGGGCGGCCGCCCGATCAGGGCTCCGGTGGCGAAATGGCGTTGCTGCTGCCGGCCGCCCAGGCCCTGCTCGGTGAGACGGGCGGTGGCCTGCCGGCCACGCTGGCGCGCAACCTGGGCTTCGACGAGTTCTCCTTCGGGGCCAGCAACGACCCGCGCAGCCGTGTGCAGACCAGCAGCGTGGCCAACGGCAGCGTCACCGGTACGGCCTCCAGCGCGTCGTCCCGCTCGGCGGGGACGACGGTGCCCGGTCAGGTGGTCTCCATCGGCAAGCGGCTGTCCACGCGGGCGCTGCTGTCCTTCGAACAAGGGATTGCCGGCACCACCAGCATCGTCAAGCTCACCTACCAGCTGACCCGCGGCATCTCGGTGATCGGCCGGGCGGGTAGCGAGAACGCGGTGGACATGCTGTTTTCGGTGTCCTTCCGCTGAGCTCGGCGGAGCGGCTTGATCCCGGTCATGGACGGCGGCCGGCTGCTGCGGCGAGATGATGGCCCGTCCATTGGAGCCGTGCCGTGCCCGCCAACCTCGACCCCCGCCGGATTCCCGTTGCCGCCGTGTTCGCCGCCATCGGTGAGGGTTGGCGCTGCCTGCGCCATTGCCTGCAGCCGGCCGTCGCGCTGGCCGGGGTGTTCGCCGCGCTGGGGCTGCTGATCCATGGTCTGCTGTGGCACTTCGGCCTGACGCCGATGATGCTGCCCTTTGCCGGCGGCTTCCTGCTCGTCGGTCCGGCCCTGCTGGCCGGCTTCTTCGGCCTGCGGCGGGCCCACGGGGCGGGGCAGCGCGCCCGCCTGGCCGACGCACTGGCCGGCTTCCGCCAGGCGCCGCGCGGCCTGTGGGTGATGGCGGCGGTGTGCACGCTGCTGTTGATGATCTGGCTGACCGACGCGGCGACGGTGTACAGCTTCATGATCGGCAGCGAGCCGCCGACCCCCGCCCGGGTGTTGCGTTTCCATGCCTTCACCAGCCTGATGGGGGCGGTGCTGGCGTTCATCGTGTTCTGCGTGTCGGCCTTTTCGATCCCGCTGCTGTTCGACCGCCGCGCCACACTGGTACCCGCGGTGACGGCCAGTGTGCGGGCGGTGTTCGGCAATTTCCCGGCGATGCTGGCGTGGGGCCTGAGCCTCGCCGGTGCCTTGATCGCTACCGCCCTGTGTCCGCCGCTGCTGGTGCTGTCCCTGCCGTGCCTCGCCTTTGCCAGCGATCTGCTTTATCTTGAAATTTTTCCGCCGGACTGAGGTCTGCGTGGAACACCCCAATTTCAAGAGAGAGAACATGACAACCCAAGCTGTGGCGACTGAAGTCGCGATTCTCGGTGGCGGCTGCTTCTGGTGCCTGGAAGCGGTGTTCGTAGACGCGGAAGGTGTACTGTCGGTCAAATCCGGCTACATCGGCGGACATGCCGACTCGCCGACCTACCAGCAGGTGTGCGACGGCGACACCGGCCATGCCGAAGTGGTGCGCGTCGAATTCGACCCGGCGCGAATCGGCTTCGCCGACCTGCTCGACGTGTTCTTCGCGATCCACGATCCGACCAGCCTGAACCGCCAGGGCAACGACGTGGGCACCCAGTACCGCTCGGCGATCTTCACCACCAGTGCCGGGCAGGACGCCGTTGCCCGCGCGAAGATCACCGAACTGACCCGCGAAGGCGTGTTCCGCGACCCTGTCGTCACCGAAGTGCTGCCGGCGCCGACCTTCTGGCCGGCCGAGGCCTACCACGACGACTATTTCGCGCGGAATCCCTTCCAGCCTTATTGCCAGTACGTGGTGGCGCCCAAGGTGGCGAAGTTCCGCAGCAAGTTCGCCAAGCGGGTGAAGGCCAGTTGAAATAGAATCCGCCGGTCAATTACAAGGAGTGTTTCATGACCCAAGTCACCACGGCGAGCGGCCTCGTCATCGAAGATCTGGAAGTCGGCACCGGTGCCGAAGCCACCGCCGGCCAGCACGTGCAGGTGCATTACACCGGCTGGCTCACCGACGGCAAGAAGTTCGATTCCAGCAAGGACCGCAACGACCCCTTCGTCTTCCCCCTCGGCGCCCGCCACGTGATCGCCGGCTGGGACGAAGGCGTGCAGGGCATGAAGGTCGGCGGCAAGCGCAAGCTGACCATTCCGCCGAACCTGGGCTACGGTGCCCGCGGCGCCGGCGGCGTGATCCCGCCGAACGCCACGCTGGTGTTCGAAGTGGAGCTGCTGGCACTGAAGTGATCCGGTAGCGGATTGCGAGAATGAGCAAGGGCGCCATGGCGCCCTTTTTGATTTGTTGTGCGGTGCCACGCGCAACATCAGCTGTAGGGGCGAATTCATTCGCCCACGGAGGCTCACTCGACGTCTGCGGGCGAATGAATTCGCCCCTACAGGGTGAGAGGGGCTCTTACGTTTCGGCCAGCACTGCCAGGATGTCCTCCCCGTAGGCATCCAGCTTGCGGTCGCCTACGCCGGAGATGGTCGCCAGTGCCTCGATGCTGTCCGGGCGCTGGCGGGCGATGTCGCGCAGCGTCGCGTCGTGGAAGATCACGTAGGCAGGCACGTTGCGTTCCTTGGCGGTGGCGGCGCGCCAGGCGCGCAGGCGGTCGAGCAGGGCGGCTTCTTCGCCGGTGGCTTCCGGCCATTCCCGCAGTTTGCGGGTGGTGTCGCCCTTGCGGCCCTTCTTGGCGGGGGCGGTGTCGATGCGCAGCGTGAAGCTGGCTTCGCCGCGCAGGATGGGGCGGGCGGCCTCGGTGAGGGTCAGCGCGCCGTAGCGTTCGTGATCCACCGCCAGCGCGCCGTGGGCCACCAGCTGGCGGATCAGTGTGCGCCAGCCTTTGTCGTCCAGTTCGGAGCCGATGCCGAAGGTGCTGACCTGGTCGTGCTGCCACTCCTTGACCTTGTCGGTGGTCTTGCCGAGCAGCACGTCCACCACGTGGCCGGCGCCGAAACGGCTGCCGGTGCGGAACACGCAGGACAGGGCCTTCTTGGCCGATTCACTGGCGTCGCGCACCTGCGGCGGATGCAGGCAGGTGTCGCAGTTGCCGCAGGGTTCCGAGTCTTCATCGAAGTAGCCGAGCAGGCGCTGGCGGCGGCAGCCGGTGGTCTCGCAGAGGCCCAGCAGCGCGTCGAGCTTGGCAGTGGCGACGCGCTTCACCTCGTCGCCGGCCTCGCCCTGGTCGATGAAGCGGCGCTGCTGCACCAGGTCGGCCACGCTGTAGGCCATCCACGCCTCGGCGGCCTGGCCGTCGCGGCCGGCACGGCCGGTTTCCTGGTAGTAGCCCTCGATGGAGCGCGGCAGGTCGAGGTGGGCGACGAAGCGCACGTCGGGCTTGTCGATGCCCATGCCGAAGGCGACGGTGGCGACCATCACGATGCCGTCCTCGCGCAGGAAGCGGTCCTGGTTGAGCGCCCGCTCGTCGGCGCCCATGCCGGCATGGTAGGGCAGGGCGGCGATGCCCTTCTCCTGCAGCCAGGCGGCGGTCTCGTCCACCTTCTTGCGGGAGCTGCAATAGACGATGCCGGCCTCGTCCATATGTCCGTCCTTCAGGAAGGCCAGCAGCTGGGCGCGGGGATTGTCCTTGGGGACGATGGTGTAGCGGATGTTCGGCCGGTCGAAGCTGGACACGAACTCGCGGGCATCGAGGAGGCGCAGGCGCTCGGCGATCTCGCGGCGGGTCTGGGCGTCGGCGGTGGCGGTCAGCGCGATGCGCGGCACCTGCGGATAGCGTTCCGGCAGGATCGACAGTTGCAGGTATTCGGGCCGGAAGTCGTGCCCCCACTGGGACACGCAGTGGGCTTCGTCGATGGCGAACAGGGCCAGCTGGCCGGACTCGTGCAGGTGATCGAGCAGGTCGAGGAAGCGCGGCGTGACCAGGCGCTCCGGCGCCACGTAGAGCAGATCGAGGGCGCCGGCCAGCATCGCCCGCTCGATCTCCATGGCCCGCTCGAAGCTCAGGCTGGAGTTGAGGAAGTCCGCTGCCGCGCCGACTTCCTTCAGTGCGCTGACCTGGTCCTGCATCAGCGCGATCAGCGGCGACACGACGATGGCCACGCCCGGCCGCAGCAGCGCCGGGATCTGGTAGCACAGGGATTTGCCGCCGCCGGTGGGCATCAGCACCAGGGCGTCGCCGCCGGCGGCCACGTGCTCGACGATGTCCTCCTGGGGACCGCGGAACTGGGTGTAACCGAAGACGTGGAATAGGGTTTCGCGGGCGCGGCTCATAGGGGCGGGATTTTACCCCGCCCGGCGCTGCAGGTCAGAACAGCTTTGCGATATGTGCGGATAGTCCTGCGGGATTGACGAAAGTGAGTTCGTACATGCCCGACAGGCCGGCGGCCTGCTCGTCGGCGAGACCGGTGCAGCACAGGATGAACTGGCTGCGGTCGATGCCCAGGCGCTTCCTCAGTTTGAGGTACTTGTCGATATCCTGGCGGAACTCGCCGGTCTTGCATTCGACGCAGATGGGCGTGTTGCCATCCACCAGGAAGAACACGTCGAGTTCGTGGAGGTCTTCGTTCGGAAAGACGACCGACAGGTTGCGGGTGCACGAGAAAGGCCTTCCCTTCTGCTGGAAGAAGGCGAGGAGTTTCATCAGTGCATACCACTCCAGCCATTCGCCCGCAAAGAAAGCACGGATAGCCGGAACCGACTGGATGGTCGCGCGGCCGATCTTGTCCTGCTTCTGGTAGAAGTACTTGGCAAGAAAGGTGTGCTCGTAGAGGCGCTTGCAGAAGGCGTTGATGGCTTGCCCTTCCTTCTGACTGCGTTCGCCGAGCTTGAGGCTGAAATGGGGTACATCCTTCTGCTGGCCCCAGCGGATTTTGTCGACCACGTCGCCGAGGAGATCATGGTTGTCGCCGATCTCGACCGCGATCTCGTCGAAGAAGCCAGTGGTATTGACCGCTTCCAGGCTTGGGCGGACCTGAATCTGGCGGCGCTGAAACCAGCTCACGATCTGCCGGTGCCATTCTTCGCTGGCCAGGTGGTCCGTATTGTGAATGTCGAGCGTGGCAAGGGGGGCCACGTCCGCCCCGCGGGGCGTTGCAGTGGTGGGTTCCCCGGTGGCGCGCAGGCGCTTGATCTCATCCTGCTGCGCGAAATATTGCTGCAGCACTTTCCGCACGAAGAGCACGGTGTCGTAGACCGGGACCGGATTTGCGCAGGCAGGGCAGTCGATCGATGTGCCGATCACCTCGGTCGGCGCTTCGGCCACATGGCCGCACTTGTTGCATCGGAGAATCGCCATTGGGGCTGAAAATGAAAACGGGTTGGCCGATTATGCCAACCCGTTCTGTTGGAAGCGACCTCAGAATGATGTCTAGACGGCCCCGTGGTGTTCGTTGATGTAGTGCTTGAGCACCGAGCGCAGTTCTGCGGTGTGTTCCTCGTCGCCCTTTTCGCGGGAGTGCTTGATGTCGTCGGCGATCATGTGGCGGATGCGCCGGTCGCCTTCGGGAGAGTGGCAGAGATAGCAGCCCATTTCTACCGCGAGCATTTCGGGTACGTGTTCGTGCTCGGCAATGGCGAGAATTTCGTCTTCGCTCAGGTCAGAGAGCTCGATGCAGTCTTGCAGTGTCAACATGATGGCGTTCTCCTGCTTGCTTTCCGCCGATGGTGCGGGAGGCCGGACGGTCGTCGTCAGATACGGTCTTCGGTGGAAGGCAAATCTAATTTAAGTCCGCTTCGTGGATAAAATCACGTTTTATTTGAAGGAATTTTCATGCATGGCTTGATTGGCTTCGGCAGTGGCATCTACGCGGTGGATTCGGGTTACACGGGGCCGGATGTGGCGGCGATCCACCTCATCGAGGAGGGGGGCCGGGCGGCGCTGGTGGACACCGGCAACAACGAATCCCTGCGTTACGTGCTGGCTGCGCTGGCCGAGACCGGGCTGACGCCGGCGTCCGTCGATTACGTGCTGTTGACCCACATCCACCTGGATCACGCCGGCGGCGCCGGGGCTTTCATGCAGGCCTTTCCCAACGCGAAGCTGGTGGTCCATCCGCGCGGTGCGCGGCACATGATCGAGCCGTCCAAGCTGTTTGCCGGTGTGTCGGCAGTGTATGGGCCGGAGCGCGCCAGGGCGCTTTACGGCGAGCTGGTGCCGGTGCCGGCCGGGCGGATCGTCGAGGCCACCGACGGGCTGGAACTCGACCTGGCTGGACGCACGATCCGCGTCTTCGACACGCCGGGCCATGCCCGCCACCACGTGTGCTACTTCGACACCTGTAGCCGCGCCTTCTTCACCGGCGACACCTTCGGCCTGTCCTACCGGACCCTCGACGTGGCCGGCCGGCCGAGCATTTTCCCGACCACCACGCCGGTGCAGTTCGAACCGGATGCCATGCACGCCTCCGTGGCCCGGATGGAAGCCGAGCAGCCGACCGCCATGTACCTGACCCACTATGCCCAGGTGCAGGACGTGCCGCGCCTGGCCGCCGACCTGCACCGCCTGATCGACGCCCACGTGGCCATCGCCGAGCGCCATGTGGCCGCCGGAGCCAACCGCAAGGCGGCGATCGAGGCGGACATCTGGACGCTGGTCGGCGAGGAGGCGCAGCGCCAGGGCTGGACGGTGCCGGAAGCCGAGTGGCGGCGCATCCTGGCGCTGGACGTGGAGCTCAATGCCCAAGGTCTCGACGTATGGCTGGAGACGCGCGACAGGGCCTGAGCGCTTGAACGGTCGGCCTGCCTGACGACTGGCTGGCCATCAGGTGGCTGGCCCGGAGGCTGGGCGGGGGCCGGGTCGGGATGCCGCTGCTTTGCGGGGGCAGCTGCTTTGTGGGGGCGGCTGCTTTGTGGGGGCGGCTGCTTTGTGGGGGCGAATTCATTCGCCCTCAGTCGGTTGAGCGAAGTCTGAGGGCGAATGAATTCGCCCCCACGGGACGGCGGCCGGCTTCAGGAGTGCGGTCCATCCTTCTTGATCGCCCGCGGCCAGTTTCCGTGCCAGGCGTTTGCTCACGGTGTCCGGTGCATCCAGCGCCCGCGCCAGGTTGCCGACGTTGTGGCGATCGAAGGCGCCGAAGAGGAGGGTTGGCGCCCTCTCCATCGGCGACACCTCCTCAGTCCAGCGTATCGCCGAAGACCCGGTTCCACAGGGCCCGCACGCCTGCGGCCTGTTCTGCCACCAGCGCCCGGTCCACCCGCGAGACCTGGTTGTTGAGGCGCAGGCCGTGCTGCAGGCGGCGGTATTCCCGGTAGCTGTCGGCCACCGCGGTGGCTTCGTCGGCGGGGATCAGGCCCAGCTCGCCGGCCATCTTGAGCAGCGCGATGTTGCCCAGGTTGCCGGTCAGGCTGGCGTGCTCATGAGCGTAGCCGAGGACCAGGTACTGCACGATGAACTCCACGTCGATCAGGCCGCCGCGGCCGTGCTTGAGGTCGAACAGGTCCGACTTGTTGGTGTGCGCATCCGCCATGCGCTGGCGCATCGCCAGCACTTCCTCGCGCAGCTTGGTCAGGTCGCGGGGCTGGCGCAGCACCTCGATGCGGATCTCCTCGAATTTGCGGCCGATCTCCCGGTCGCCGGCGCAGAAGCGGGCCCGCGTCAGGGCCTGGTGTTCCCACACCCAGGCGTTTTCCAGCTGGTACTGGCGGAAGGCTTCGAGGGACACCACCATCAGGCCCGAATCGCCGTTGGGGCGCAGGCGCAGGTCGGTTTCGAAGAGCTGGCCGGCCGGGGTCTGGGCGGACAGCCAGGTGTTGGTACGCTGGCCGAGGCGGGTGTAGACCTCGGCCGCCTCGGAGGCGTCGTCGTCATGGACGAAAACCATGTCCAGGTCGGAGGCATAGCCGAGCTCCTTGCCGCCCAGCTTGCCGTAGGCCAGCACCGCGAACTTCGGGTCGTCCCGGTGGCGGTTCTTGATCTTGCGCCAGCACACGGCGATGGTGAGGTCCACGATGATGTCGGCCAGCGCCGACAGGAAATCGGCGTGGCGTTCGACGGTCAGCTTGCCGGCGATGTCCTTGGTGAGCAGACGGAACACCTGGGCGTGGTGCTGTTCGCGCATCAGGTCCATCTGGCGCTCCATGTCCGGCTCGATCTCGTCGAGCTGGCGGGCCAGGTCGGCGCGGAAGGCCGGCAGGTCGAGTTCTTCCTCGAGGATGCGCGGGTCGAGGGCCTCATCGAGCAGCAGCGGGTGGCGGTTGAGGAACTGGGCGGCCCAGGCCGAGGCACTGACCAGCTCGGCGACCTTGTGCAGGGTTTGCGGATACTGCTGCAGCAGCGCCAGGTAGGAGCCGCGCCGGCTGATCGCGTCGAGCATGTCGAGCAGGCGCTCGAAGGTGGCGTTGGGATCGGCGGTTTCGGCAGCGGCCTCGATGACCCGTGGGATCAGCGGGTCGAAGCGCATCTTGATGGACGGCGGCATCTGCTGGTAGCGGTTGCCGGTGCGCACCGCGGCCAGGCGTCGTGCGGCCGCGGCTGGGTCGGGGTAGCCAAGGCGCTGGAACTCCTCGCTGCTGCGCGTCTCGTCACAGGCGGTGGACCACAGTGTGTCGAGGTCGTGGCCGGCCTCGGTGGGGTCGCCGAAGACGCCGTTGAAGTGGCGGCCGACCACCTCCCGGTGATCGTCCAGCTCCACCAGCAGCGCTTCGTAGGAGGCGAAGCCCATTGCCCGGGCAATGATCGCCTGATCCGCCGGGCTGGCCGGCAGATTGTGGGTCTGGGCGTCGTCCAGGTATTGCAGGCGGTGCTCCAGGCGGCGCAGGAAGTCGTAGGCGGCGGCCAGCTCGCGCTCTGCCTGGCGGGCGATGATGCCACGCTCGGCGAGGCGGTCGAGCACCTTGAGGGTCGGCTTGATCTGCAGCGCACTGTCGCGGCCGCCGCGGATCAGCTGGAAGACCTGGGCCAGGAACTCGATCTCGCGGATGCCGCCGGGGCCCAGCTTGACGTTGTTGGCCATGTCCTTGCGGGCGACCTCGCGGCGGATCTGCGCGTGCAGGTCGCGCATCGCGTTGATGGCGCCGAAGTCCAGGTATTTGCGGAAGATGAAGGGGCGGGCGATGGCCGACAGCTCGGCGCCGCGGATGCCGGTCATCACGCGCGCCTTGATCCACGCGTAGCGTTCCCACTCGCGGCCCTGGGTGATGAAGTAGTTTTCCAGCATGTCGAAGCTGGCCACCAGCGGGCCGGAGTCGCCGTTGGGGCGCAGGCGCATGTCCACGCGGAAGACCTGGCCGTCGCCGGTGAGGTCGTTGAGGGCCTGGATCACGCCGCGGCCGAGCTTGGTGAAGAACTCGAAGTTGTCGATGATCTTCGGCCCGGCGGTGGCGCCGTCTTCGGGATAGACGAAGATCAGGTCGATGTCGGACGACACGTTCAGCTCGCGGCCGCCCAGCTTGCCCATGCCGATGATGATGAACTCCTGCTCGCGCCCGTCGGCCGACACCGGCATGCCGTGGCGCGCCACCAGCTGGTCGCGCAGCACGTCGTGGGCGGTTTCGACGGCGATGTCGGCGAGCAGAGTCATCGTCTCGGTGACTTCGGCCAGGTCGGCCAGGCGGGCGATGTCGCGCACCAGCACGTGGCAGATCACCCACGCCCGCAGCTTGCGCAGCACCGTCTTGAGGTTGTTGTCGTCCACCTTCTCGGTGCGCAGGTAATCCCGCAGCGCGGTGGCGTCGAGGGGCGCGCCGATGCTGGCGGCGAGCTGCCCGGCCAGCCACGGGCGGCTGTCCAGCTGGCGGCGCAGGAAGCGGGAGCAGGCGAGGGCGCTGTCGACGGGGGCGGGCAGAATGATGTTTGGTTCGGACATGGGCGGGGCCGATTGATAGAATGCGGGACTGTTTATGTTCGCCCCGAGTTATGTCTGCCGGACTGATTTTCGTCAAGCCTGCCGCCGGTGATTGTGCCGCGCGTGCCTGAGTTCCTGCGCTGGTCGCTGCTGCATCTGCCCCGCCTGTGCGTGCGCCGGCTGGTGGGCATCGGGCTGATCGTCTATTTCGTCGGCGGGCTGGGTTTTCTCGGCATGCGCCACGTGGTGTTGCCGATGGTGCCGGCCTACCGCGGCGAGGTTGCCCAGTTGCTGTCCCGTTCCCTCGGCCTGCCGGTGGACATCGCCAGCCTGTCCGCCGACTGGCACGGGCTGCACCCGCACCTGCAGCTGGGCGGGCTGGTCATCAAGGACAAGGCCGGCCAGCCGGCCCTCAGCCTCGACCGGGTGGACACCGAGGTGGGCTGGTCGTCGTTGCTGTTCATGCGCCTGCGCCTGTACCGGCTGGAGATCGAGGCGCCCGAGCTGGCCATCCGGCGCCTCGCCGACGGGCGCATCTTCGTGGCCGGGCTGCAGGTCAATGCGGCCGGCGAACCCAGCGACTTTCCGGCCTGGCTGCTCGATCAGCGCGAGATCGTGATCCGCAACGCGCGGGTGGAATGGTCCGATGCGCTGCGCGGGGCCGCGCCGCTGAGCCTCGACAAGCTGTCGTTCCGGCTGGAGAACCGGGGTTCCAGCCATCGTTTCGGCCTGGTGGCCCAACCTCCGGCCGGGCTTGCGGCGACCCTCGACGTGCGTGGCGAACTGCGTGGCCGCGATCCGGCCCGCCTCGACAGCTGGAGCGGCGAGCTTTACGCCGGTCTCGACTACGCCGATCTCGGCGCGTGGCGGCAGTGGGTCGATTACCCCCTCGATGCCGACGGCGCGGGCGGGCTGCGGGTCTGGCTGGATTTTTCGAAGGGCCAGTTCACCGCGCTGACCGCCGATTTCGCGCTGCGCGACGCCCACGCCCGTCTCGGCAAGGACCTCGACGACATTCCGCTGACGCGGGCCGAAGGGCGGCTGCGCTTCCGCAACGACAACGGCGTCATGGAGGCCAGCGCCCGGCGCCTGTCCCTGCAGACCCGCGACGGCCTGAGCGTGGCGCCGACCGACTTCTTCCTGCGCCTGCAGGAGCGCCGCGGCGGCACGCCCAGCAAGGGTGAGTTCGTCGCCAATCAGCTCGATCTGGCCGCGCTGTCGGGCCTGGCTGGTCGGTTGCCCCTCGATGAGGACTTTCGCAAACGGCTGGCCGAGCTGGCGCCGAGCGGCACGGTGGCGCCGCTCAACGTGAAGTGGAGTGGCGCCAGCGACGGTCAGTCCGTTGCCACCTACGCGGTGGATGCTTCGTTCGGCCGCCTGGGTATTGCGCCGGTGGGGCCGTGGCCGGGCTTTGCCGGGCTGTCCGGGCGCATCGAGGGCAATGACCGGGGCGGTCGCTTCACGCTAAACGGCAAGGATGCGGCCGTCGATCTGCCGCAGGTCTTTGCCGAGCCCCGGCTGGTCCTGTCCGAGCTGGCGGCCGAGGGGGCCTGGAGTCATCCCGGCGGGGCGCTGGAGGTGAGTCTGGGCAAGGTCAGCTTCGCCAACAAGGATGCCCGCGGCAGCGCCTCCGGACGCTATCGGGCCACGCCGGACACCCTGGGGGAGATCGATCTGCAGGCGCGCCTGTCGGAGGCCGAGAGCACGGCGGTGTGGCGTTACATGCCGAGCGTGGTGAGCAAGGATGCCCGCGACTGGCTGCAACACGGCCTGACCGGCGGTAAGGCGCTGGACACGCGGCTGGTCCTGAAGGGCAATCTGGCCAGGTTCCCGTTCCGCAACCCGAAGGACGGCATCTTCCGCGTCACCGCGCGGGTTGCCGACGGCAGCCTGGAGTACGCCGCGGGCTGGCCGAAGATCGAGGGCATCACCGGCGAGCTGATCTTCGAGGGCGCCGGCATGACCGTGAAGGCCCAGCGCGGACGCATCTTCGGTGCCGAACTGAAGGATGTGGCGGTGGTGCTGCCGGACTTCGAGACCAATGAGGTGCTGAGCATCCGCGGCAGCGCCAGCGGGCCGACCCAGGATTTCCTGCGCTTTCTCTCCGAAAGTCCGATTGCCGGCAAGATCAACCATTTCACCGACCCCTTCCGTGCCGACGGCAGCGGTAGCCTGGACCTGCACCTGAGCCTGCCGCTGCAGAAGATGGAGAACTCGCGCGTCAAGGGCGAGTACCAGTTCACCCACAACCAGTTGCAGGTCGATCCCGCGATGCCGGTGTTTACCGAGACGAGCGGGAAGCTGTCTTTCACCGAGAGCCAGTTGCAGATCAAGAGCGGCACCGCCCGCGTACTCGGCGATCCGGTCAGTGTCGCGGGTGGCAGCCGGGCCGACGGCAGCGTGCTGATCAATGCCCAGGGCACCCTCAGCGCCCAGGCCCTGCGGCGCGAGCTGGACCTGCCGCTGCTCGATCATTTGTCGGGCTCCGCGGCCTGGAAGGGGGCGATCACCGTGCCGAAGCAGGGCGGCGTGGCTTTCGTGCTGGACACGGGCCTGCAAGGGGTGAGCTCCAGCCTGCCGGATCCGCTCAACAAGTCGGCGGCCGCGGCGCTGCCGTTCCACTTCGAAATGCTCGTCAATCCCGGCGTCAATGGCGCGCCGGGCGGCGATACCCTCAAGCTGGCCGCCGGCCAGGCCTTCCAGGCCCAGTTCCAGCGTCGTCGCGACGGCAACCGCACGGTGGTCGTGCGTGGCGGCATGGCGCTCAACGAGCCGGTGCGCCTCGGCGACAAGGGGGTGCTGGTGTCCGCCAATGCCGACCGGCTGGATGCCGATGCGTGGCGCAAGGCCCTGGCCGGCAAGTCGGCCGGCAAGCCCGCCAACGGCAGCCAGGACAGCAGCGATTTTCCCCTGTCCGGCCTGGCCCTGCGGGCCGGCGAGCTGCGCCTCCTCGGCCAGCGCCTCAACGACGTGAGCCTGCGCGCAGTGATGGAAGAGGGCGGCTGGCAGGCTCGGCTGGCCAGCCGCGAGGCCAGCGGCGACGTGGTCTGGCGAGACCAGGGCCGTGGCCGTCTGCAGGGGCGCTTCAAGCAGCTGGCCATCGGTACGGCCGGTGGCAAGGACGGGGCGGCCGACACCGCGTCCCGCGCCGACGAGGAGCGCCTGTCCGAGCTGCCCGGCCTGGACATCAGCGCCGACAGCTTCGTGCTGCGCGGCCACCCCCTCGGCAAGCTCGAACTGAAGGCCGCCAATCGGGGCGACATCTGGCGCCTGGAGCAGCTCAGCATCGTCAACCCGGACGGCAGCCTGTCCGGCGACGGCAGCTGGCGCCCCGGCAGCCGCGAGGAGACCCGCCTCAATTTCAAGCTCGACGTGGGCAGCGTCGAAAAAATGCTGAGCCGCCTCGGCTACCCGGAGGCGGTCAAGCGCGGCAAGGCCCAGATGGAGGGCGACGTGTCCTGGCGCGGGGCGCCGACGTCCATCCACTTCCCGAGCCTGGGGGGCAAGCTGCAGGTCAATGTGGAAAGTGGGCAGTTTACGCAGCTCGAACCCGGCGTCGGGCGCCTGCTCGGGGTGCTCAGCCTGCAGTCGCTGCCGCGCCGCATCACGCTGGATTTCCGTGACGTGTTTTCCGAAGGATTCGCCTTCGACCGCATTTCCGGTAGCATCCAGATGAATAACGGCGTGCTGCGTACCGATGACCTCGACCTGTTCGGCCCCGCCGCCCGCGTCTATATGAGTGGCGAAGCCGACGCGGTGCGGGAAACGCAGAACCTGCGGGTCAAGGTGCAGCCCACCCTGTCCGAGTCGATCGCGGTCGGCTCCGCCATTGCCACCACCGGCGCGATTCACCCGGCGATCGGGCTGGCCGCCTACCTGGTCCAGAAGGTCCTGCGCGATCCGGTCGAGAAGCTGTTCAGCTTCGAGTACGGGGTGACCGGCAGCTGGTCCGATCCCAAGGTCGACAAGCTGGCGGTCCGGCCGCTTGCCACACCTCCCTAGTCCGTCGAGGAGACGACCATGACGAAACCGCTTTGCCGTATTGCCAGCGTACAGATGGTCTCCGGCCCCGACGTGGACGCCAACCTGGCCGAAGCCGGGCGCCTGATCGCCGAGGCCGCCGCGGCCGGCGCCCAGCTCGTCGCGCTGCCCGAGTATTTCCCGCTGATCACCGCCGACGAAACCGCCAAGGTGCGCATCCGCGAGCAGGATGACGGCAGCGGCCCGATCCAGGCTTTCCTGCGCGAGACCGCCCGCCAGCACAAGGTGTGGCTGATCGGCGGCTCCTGCCCGATGGAAGCCTCGGAGCCCGACAAGGTCAAGAACTCCACCCTCGTTTACGACGACGAGGGCCGGCGCGTGGCCCGCTACGACAAGATCCACCTGTTCGGCTTCCGCAAGGGCGAAGAGTATTACGACGAATCCGCCACCATCGAGGCCGGCAACGAGGTGGTCAGCTTCGAGGCTCCCTGTGGCCGTGTCGGCCTGTCGATCTGCTACGACCTGCGTTTCCCCGAGTTTTTCCGCGCCATGGGTACCGTCGATCTGATCGTCCTGCCGGCGGCCTTCACCTACACTACAGGCAAGGCCCACTGGGAAATGCTGCTGCGCGCCCGCGCGGTGGAAAACCAGTGCTATGTGCTGGCCAGCGCCCAGGGCGGAAAGCACCCCAGCGGGCGGCGTACCTGGGGCGACAGCATGATCATCGACCCGTGGGGCGAGGTGCTCGCCCGCCTGCCGGAAGGCCCCGGCGTGGTGGTGGCCGACCTCGACCCGGCGCGCATCGCCGAAGTCCGCGCCAGCCTGCCGGCCCTGCAACACCGCAAGATCGGCTGACCCGAAGAACACATTTTCCCCGAGAGACCATGAGCCAGAATCCCCCGCCCAACCCCCTCAAGCTTGCCAGCAAGCTGCTGCTGAAACCTTACGACCTGGACTTCGAGGATCTCGATAAGGTCTTCGGCAAGCTGTTCCGCCACAAGCTCGACTACGCCGATCTGTATTTCCAGTACCACCGCTCGGAGGCGTGGAGCCTGGAGGAGGGCATCGTCAAATCGGGCAGCTTCAACATCGAGCAGGGTGTCGGCGTGCGCGCCATCACCGGCGAGAAGACCGCCTTCGCCTACTCCGACGACATCAGCCTGAAGGCCCTCAAGGATGCCGCCGACGCGACCCGGGCGATCGCCGACAGTGGCCGCCGCAAGACCCACAAGATCGAGGCCGTCAAGAAGGCGCCGCTGGCCCTGTACCGCGCCGACAACCCGCATGATTCCCTCGACGACGTGGCCAAGGTCAAGCTGCTGGAGCGCCTCGAGGCGATGGCCCGCGCCGAGGACCCGCGCGTCAAGGAAGTCATGGCCAGCCTGGTCGGCTCCTGGGAAGTGGTGCTGGTGGCACGCAGCGACGGCCACCTGGCCGCCGACGTGCGGCCGCTGGTGCGTGTCTCCGTCACCGTGATCATGGAAGAGAACGGCCGCCGCGAGCAGGGCTCCGGCGGCGGTGGCGGGCGCTACGACTACGGCTACTTCAGCGACGCGGTGCTGACCGGCTTCGCCAAGGCGGCGGTGCACCAGGCGCGGGTCAACCTCGGCGCCAGCCCTGCGCCGGCCGGCTCCATGACCGTCGTGCTCGGCAACGGCTGGCCCGGCATCCTGCTGCACGAAGCCATCGGCCACGGCCTGGAAGGCGATTTCAACCGCAAGGAAAGCTCGGCCTTCAGCGGCCGCATCGGCCAGCAGGTGGCGGCCAAGGGCGTCACCGTGGTCGATGACGGTACCCTGCAGGACCGCCGCGGCTCGCTGACCATCGACGACGAGGGCAACCCGACCCAGCGCACCGTGCTGATCGAGGACGGCATCCTGGTCGGCTACATGCAGGACATGCTCAACGCACGCCTGATGGGTGTTGCGCCCACCGGCAACGGCCGCCGCGAATCCTTCGCCCACCTGCCGCTGCCGCGCATGACCAACACCATCATGCTGGCCGGTCAGCACGAACCGGCGGAGATCATCGCGTCGGTGAAGAACGGCCTCTACGCTGCCAACTTCGGCGGCGGCCAGGTGGACATCACCTCCGGCAAGTTCGTCTTCTCCACCTCCGAGTGCTACCTGATCGAGGACGGCAAGGTCACCCGCCCGGTGAAGGGCGCCACGCTGATCGGCAACGGCCCGGACTGCCTGACCCGTGTGTCGATGATCGGCAACGATCTGGAGCTCGATCCCGGTGTTGGAACCTGCGGCAAGGACGGCCAGAGCGTGCCGGTGGGCGTCGGCCAGCCGACCCTGCGCATCGACGGCCTGACCGTCGGCGGTACCGGCGGTTGATCGTGCTGGCGCGGCGGCTTCGTGCCACAGGGCGTACGGTCCTGCGGGGTATCGTTCTCGCCGCCGCCTGCGGGCTGGCGGCCTGCGCGACACCGTCGTCCTCGCCGCAGGCCGTCCAGCGGCTCGATCCGGCCGAACTGGCCCGTCTGGAGGCCGCCCGTCCGGGAGCGCCCTTGAGCCTCGAGGAGGTCGTGCGCCAGTCCCGCGCCGGTGTGCCGACCGCGAAGCTGCTGGAAACCCTGAGTGCCACCGGTACCCGCCATGCCTTTAGTCCGTCCGAGGCGGTCCGTCTGCGCGAGCAGGGCGTGGCGCCGGAAGTGCTCGACGCACTGGCGGCGGCCCAGGAGCGCTGGGCCCGCGACCAGGCCACCGCCGACAAGGTCCGCCGCGACACCGAACAGGCCGCCGCCCTCGACAAGGCGAAGGCCGAGGCGGAACGCTACCGCCGCCAGTCGCAACCCCAACCCTACTGGGATCCGTTCTGGCCTTATCCCTACGCCTATCCGCCGGGCTACCCGGGTTGGCGCGGCTACGGTGGCATCGGCTGGGGCGGGCGCATCCGGCGCTGAGTCCCGCTGCATTCCCCTTTCAGAAAAGCGCTAACTGCCGGTCGTCGCCGGGCCGTGGTGGTGGGCGGAACGCCGTGGTGTTGAGGTGCCGCCGCGAACGGTTGAGCCCAAGCCTTTCGGCCAGCCGCTGCATGCGTCGGCTGTAGAGCTCGGCGAAGACGCCCTGGCCGCGCATGCGGTGGCCGAAGCGCTTGTCGTACAGCTCGCCGCCGCGCAACTGGCGCAGCAGGCTCATCACGTGCCGGGCCCGGTCCGGGAAATGGCTGTCCAGCCAGTCGGCGAACAGATCCTTCAATTCGTAGGGGAGGCGCAGTAGCGCGTAGCCGGCGGTATCGCTGCCGGCTGCGTGGGCCGCTTCGAGCACCGCTTCCAGCTCGTGGTCGTTGATGGCCGGGATCAGCGGTGCGAACAGCGTGCCGACCGGCACCCCGGCCGCGTGCAGGCGTTCCATCGCCGCCAGGCGCCGGGCCGGCGTCGGTGCGCGGGGCTCCAGCTTGCGGGCCAGGGCCGGGTCGAGGGTGGTGATCGAGAACATCACGTGCACCAGGTCGTCCTGCGCCATGTCGGCGAGCAGATCCACGTCGCGCTCGATCAGCGCCGACTTGGTGACGATGGATACCGGGTGGCGCGTCTCGGCGAGGATCTCCAGCAGCTGGCGGGTCAGGCCGAGGCGGCGCTCCACCGGCTGCCAGCCGTCGGTGTTGATGCCCAGTGCAATCGGCTCGCAGCGGTAGCCGGGGGCGGCCAGCTCGCGGCGCAGCACCGCCGGTGCATCGGGCTTCCAGGCGATCCTGGTTTCAAAGTCCAGCCCCGGCGACAGGCCCAGGTAGGCGTGGCTTGGCCGCGCAAAGCAGTACGCGCACCCGTGCTCGCAGCCCTTGTACGGATTGACCGACTGGTTGAAGGGCACGTCCGGCGAGCTGTTGCGCGTGATCACCGACTTGGCCTGGTCGAGGATCAGCGTCGTCGCCGGGCCCCTGGGTGGGTCCGTGGCGTCGTCTGCAGCGTCAGCGGAGCCTTCCCAGCCGTCGTCGAAACCGTCGCGGCGCCAGGCGGCGAAGCGGTTGTCCGGGTTCAGGCGGCTGCCGCGCCCGCGGAGTGGAGCAGGCTTCATCGGTGTGTTTGTGTATAAAAATACAGTATATCCAAACAGTCCGGTTTTGCCGATCAGCGTGTTTACGCCTTTTTTATGTGGGCGGTGCAACAATTTGCATTGTCTTCCCTTCGGGCGTCCCGACCGGCGCCGTGCCCCATGCCCGTCCCCTTGTCCCGCCTGCTGTTCGAGTCGCAATCGGTGCGCTTCCGCTACCTGCTGGCCGTGCTCGCCTGCGTGCTGGCGCTCGGCGTGGCGCTGCCGCTGCGCGACGTGCTCGATCTGGCCAACGCGGTGATGATCTTCCTGCTGGCCGTCGTGCTGGTGGCCAGCCGCCTCGGGCGCGGGCCGGCGGTGGTGGCGTCCCTCGCCTGTGTGGCGCTGTTCGATTTCTTCTTCGTGCCGCCGCGCTTCTCGCTGGCGATCAGCCATGGCCAGTACCTGGTGACCTTTCTGGTGATGTCGGCGGTGTCGCTGCTGATCGGCCAGCTCACCGCCGGCCAGCGTCGGCAGGCCTACGATGCGGGCCATCGGGAAAGCATCACCCGTGCGCTGTACGACCTCGCCAAGCGTCTGGCCGGCGCGCGCCAGCCGGGTGAGGTAGACCGGGCGCTGCGGGACTTCATCGGCAAACAGCTGGGGGCCGGCGCGTGGCTGCTGTTGCCCGATGCCGACGGCGCCCCGCAGGCGGAAAGCCTGGCGGCCGGCACGCTCGGCACGCTGGACATGCAGATCGGCCGCATGGTGCTCGACAGCGGCCGCGTCATCGAGTCGGGGGCGTCAGAGCGGTCCGGCCGGCGCCGCCATTTCCTGCCGCTGGCCGGGGCCGGCGAGGTGTGCGGCGTGCTGATCGTCTCGCTGGCCGAGGATGCGATCGACGAGCTGCCGCTGCTGGAAGCCCTCACCTCGCTGGCGGCGACGGCGGTGGAGCGCCTGCATTTCGTGGCTGCGGCACAGTCGGCGCAGCTGGAGGCGGAGTCCGAACGGCTGCGCAGTTCCATCCTGTCGGCGCTGTCCCACGACGTGCGCACGCCGCTGACGGCCCTCTACGGCATGGCGGACTCCCTGGCGATGCAGCACGAGGTCTTGCCCGACGAGGCGCACGAACTGGCGGCGGCGATCCGCGACCAGGCCCTGCGCGTCAATGGCATGGTGGACAAGCTGCTCGACATGGCCCGCCTGCAGAGCGGCCGCGTCAGCCTGCGCAGGGAATGGCAGTCCATCGAGGAAGTGGTCGGCTCCAGCCTGCAGTTGCTCGGCCCGGCGATGGCCCGCCATCCGGTGCGCACCAGCGGCCTTGGCGAGCTGCCGCTGGTGCAGTTCGACGCGGTGCTGCTGGAGCGGGTCTTCTGCAACCTGTTCGAGAACGCCGCCAAGTACGCGCCGCCGGATACGCCGGTCCAGGTCAGCGCCCGCGCCGGCGCCGAGCTGCTCGAAGTGCAGGTGAGGAGCGGCGGCGACGGCTTTCCGCCGGACCGCCTGGAGCAGGTCTTCGAGCTGTTCGAGCGTGGCGGCAGCGAGGGGCCGGTGGCCGGCATCGGCGTTGGCCTGGCGATCTGTCGCAGCATCGTCGAGGTCCATGGCGGCACCATTCGCGCCTTCAACCCACCGGAGGGCGGTGGCTGCGTGGCCTTCACGCTGCCCCTCGGCACGCCGCCGGCCATCGATGTCGAGGCGCTGGAATCCGGAGTGTTGCCATGAGCGGCCCGCAGATCCTCGTCGTCGAGGACGAACGCCAGATCCGCCGCGTCGTGCGCTCGGCGCTGGAGTCCGAGGGCTGCCGCGTGCAGGAGGCGGACAGCTGCCGCCAGGCCCTGATCGAGGCGGGCCATTGCCGGCCCGACCTGGTGATCCTCGACCTCGGCTTGCCGGATACCGATGGCGCCCACTTCGTGCAGGACTTCCGCAGCTGGTCGTCGGCGCCGGTGCTGGTGCTGTCGGCCCGTTCCACCGAGCACGACAAGATCGATGTACTCGACGCCGGTGCCGACGACTACCTGACCAAACCCTTCTCCATCGGTGAGCTGCAGGCTCGTGTGCGGGCGCTGCTGCGGCGCGGGCGCGCCAATGCCGACGCCGAAGCGGCGCAGGTCAGCTTCGGCGACGTGGAGGTGGATTTCTCCCGGCGCCTGGTCAGCCGCCAGGGCGAGGCAGTCAAACTGACGCCCATCGAATACCGCCTGCTTGCCGTGCTGCTTGCCCACGCCGGCCAGGTCATGACCCATCGCCAGCTGCTGCGCGAGGTGTGGGGCACGGCCTCCAGCGACAGTAACCATTACCTGCGAATCTATGTCGGGCACCTGCGCCACAAGCTGGAGAGCGATCCGGCGCAGCCCCGTCACTTTCTGACCGAAACGGGAGTGGGTTACCGCTTCCAGCTCTGAAACCCGCAGCCATCGCATCAGTCCTTCCGGAGTCCTGCATGAGCCAATCCGACAGTCATTCCCGTTCCGGCCTGGTCGGCCTCGCCCTCGCCGCGCTGGGCGTGGTCTATGGCGACATCGGCACCAGCCCGCTGTACGCCTTCAAGGAAGCCTTCACCGGCCCCCACGGCATCGACCCCTCCGAGGTCAATGTACTGGCCGCGCTGTCGGCCTTCTTCTGGGCCGGCCTGCTGATCGTCTCGATCAAGTACGTGTGGGTCGTGCTGCGCTTCGACAACGAAGGGGAGGGCGGCGTGCTGGCCCTCACCGCGCTGGCCCAGCGGGTTTCCCACCGGCCGCGCTGGGCGCTGGCTGCGGTGGGCGGCGGCATCTTCGCCGCCGCGCTGTTCTATGGCGACGCGATCATCACCCCGGCGATCTCGGTGCTGTCGGCGGTGGAAGGCCTCAGCGTCGCCACGCCGCAGTTCGAGCACTACGTGGTGCCGATCACCGTCGGCATCCTGGTCGGCCTGTTCATGATCCAGAAGCATGGCACCGGCCGGGTCGGACAGTTCTTCGGGCCGATCACCGTGGTGTGGTTCCTGGCCCTCGGCGCCCTCGGCGTCGGCAGCATCCTGCAGACGCCGGAGGTGCTGCGCGCCATCGATCCGCGCTACGCCCTCCAGTTCGCCATCGAGCGGCCGCACACCGCCTTCATCCTGCTGTCGGCGGTGTTCCTGTCGCTGACCGGCGGCGAGGCCTTGTACGCCGACATGGGCCACTTCGGCGCACGGCCGGTACGCCTCGCCTGGTACGGCCTGGTGTGGCCGTCGCTGGTGCTCAACTACTTCGGCCAGGGTGCGCTGGTGCTGCGCTCCCCGGTGGCCATCGAGAACCCCTTCTACCTGCTCGCGCCGGACTGGTTCCTGCTGCCGCTGGTGGGCCTCGCCACCGTCGCCACGGTGATCGCCTCCCAGGCCACCATCACCGGCGCCTATTCCATGACCCTGCAGGCCGGCCGCCTCGGCTACCTGCCGCGCCTGCGCATCCTGCACACCTCGGACACCGAGAAAGGCCAGATCTACATCCCCAGCGTCAATTGGCTGATGCTGGTGGCGGTCATCGTGCTGGTGCTGCAGTTCCGCTCTTCCGGCGCGCTGGCGGCGGCCTACGGCATCGCCGTGTCGGGCACCATGATCATCACCACGCTGCTCACCGCCTTCATCCTGCTGATGGCCGAAGGCCGGGTCCGTGTCGGCCTGCTCGCCGCGCTGGCCCTGTTCGGTGCGCTGGAGTTGCTGTTCTTCAGCTCCAACCTCACCAAGCTCGGCGAAGGCGGCTGGATGCCGATGGCCCTCGGCGCGGCGATCTTCCTCATGCTCACCACCTGGAAGGAGGGCAGCCGTCTGCTCGCCAACCAGCGCTGCAAGATCGACGTGCCGATGGCCGGCTTCGTGCGCGGCCCGCTGCCCGACGTGCCGCGGGTGTTCGGCACCGCCGTGTATCTCACCTCCGAGCCGAGCCTGGTGCCCAGCGCGCTGTTCCACAACCTCAAGCACTACAAGGTGATGCACGAGCGCATCATCTTCCTGCACGTGGTGAACGAAGGCATTCCGCGGGTGGACGACGACGAGCGCGTCGCCGTCACCCAGCTGGCGCCCGGCCTCTACAACGTGGACGCGCGCTTCGGCTTCCGCGAGGAGCCCGACCTGCCGGCTGCGCTGGCCCTGGCTGCCAGGTACGGCCTCGAACTGGAGGAAATGACCACCACCTACTTCGTCGCCCGCGCCCGCATCGTCGACGGCCCGGGGGGCATGCCACGCTGGCGCTGCGGCCTGTTCGCCTGGATGATGCGCCAGTCGGAAGGGGCCGCCAGCTACTTCAAGCTGCCCGCCAACCAGGTGGTGGAACTGGGCACCCAGGTCATGCTGTAAGGGTGGAAGGCGTGCATTGGATGCTCAGAGGCCGATTGATCTCACTCGTGCCCGAGCCATTTCACGGCCTATGCAGGCTCATCCGCCGCCCTCAGCCCACCATGCCGGCCCCAGAAGTGTCCCAGTTCATGGTCCGGGCATCTCAGGAACGAATCGATGAGCGGATGCAGGCTTAGTAGCGCAGCAATCAGAATGAGTGTTGTCAGAACGGCCAGGGTGCTTGCCAAGCCCAGTTGTGCATGCACTGGAACGATCAGCCCGCACCATAAGGCAATGCTCGCGGTTGCAATGAATTGCCCGGAAGCAGCCAGGCGCGCGCGTACGTCGGCGGGATAGCTCAGCGCAATCCGGAAGCCGACCCGCTGTGTGTAGATCTCCGTGCATGCGCCAATGAGGAAGGCGACGACAAGGGTTGCGAATGACGACAGTGGCACTTGCAGCGCGAAGATCGAGATGGCCGTGAGAGCCATGGAAGAGGTGACCCACTTTGCCCCGGCTGGAAAGCGCGGCGCTAGCATGGCCATGCCGGTGAGCAGTCCGCCGACGAAAGAAGCAGAGGACATCAGTCCAAGCTGCGTACTGTCCCGTCCGTTGTCGAGGACGATCTGTGGCAGCACGACGGCCAGGCATGAAGCCACCACAGCAGAATAGAGAACCTGCGTCAGCGTAAGCAGCCGTGGCCCCGTGCCGCTGCAGCGGAGTTGGAACCCCAGAAGAACATCTTCCATCCACCCGCGAATTCGCCTCGAATGACCTGTCGGTTGAAATGTGCTGGAAAACCCTCTGCCTGCCATTAAATAGAAGACGACTGCGGCGGCAAAAAAGGACAGCTGTAAGAGGTATGCCACCACGAATCCGAAACAGGCCCCGACGCTCCCGGCCAGTATCGGCCCCAGGCTGCGTCCCACGTTGTCCAGGGTGCGTTGAAGTGAGACCACTCGGCGTGCGTCGCAAGCCCCCTTGGCGTCCAGAAAAATGGCCATGCGAATCGGTCCGACGATGGTCATCGTGAACGCATTGGTAAGCGACAGCAGCAGAAGCACGGACCTGCTATAGCCCAGGCCAAGCAGGCCTGTACCCCATAAGAAATAATAGATCCCGCTACTTGCCAGACCATAGCCAAAGACCTTGATTCGGCTATGGCGATCTCCGAGTGGGGACAGCAGGGGGCCGAGAACAAGACTGAACAAGACATAGGACCCGGTCGCCAGGCTCAAATCCGCAATGCCCCCATGCTTGGCTGCCCACCATGCGATGGTCAGGCTGCCCATGTTTCCACCAATCAGACTGCATGCCTGGCTAAGCCCCAGATACACGGTGGGTCGCGGCAGCTTCAAAATTCCATCCGGCATGCAGGTGTCCAGGCTGTTCTGTCAGTGCTGTTACGACGGTTCTCGGATCAGGATCGCATTTTCGGGTGACCCGCAAGGTCGGCCGAAGGCTGCAGGCGAATTGCACCGAGTTTTGATCGATGTCGGCAGGTACTTCGTTGTACATGTTTGGAATATCTTAAATGGGTTCTTGCGCCTGTGTGAATTGTCGTTCCGCTGGGTTGGGCGAGTAAGTCATCTGTGCGCCGGCTGCGCTTTCTGTTATCGCTGAACGGGATTGGAGCCCTCGCATCGGGAGCCACGGGCGTGCTGCTTGCGGACCGCGTTAAAGCGATCGTGTGGGCTCTCTGCAAGGCCGCCATGGCTTCCGGGCGGGTGCATCGGCTAGAATCGTCGGCTCATATCTAGCAGCCGACAGGATTCACCATGCATTCCGCCTCGAAAGCCCATATCGACGACGTCCGGATCAAGGAGATCAAGGAACTCGCCCCGCCCGCCCATGTGCTGCGGGAATTTCCCGCTTCGCCGAAGGCTGCGGAAACGGCCTTCGAGGCACGCAGCGCGATCCACCGCATCCTGTTCGGTGCCGACGACCGCCTGCTGGTGGTCATCGGCCCCTGTTCGATCCACGACACCGCGGCGGCGATGGAATACGCCCACCGCCTGCAGGCCGAGGCCGAGCGCCTCAAGAACGACCTGCTGGTGGTGATGCGCGTCTACTTCGAGAAGCCCCGCACCACCGTCGGCTGGAAGGGCCTCATCAACGATCCGCAGCTCGACGGCAGCTTCCGCATCAACGAAGGCTTGCGCATCGCGCGCAAGCTGCTGTCCGATGTGAACGACCTCGGCCTGCCGGCCGCCACCGAGTTCCTCGACATGATCACGCCGCAGTACGTGGCCGACCTCATCGCCTGGGGCGCCATCGGCGCGCGCACCACCGAGAGCCAGGTGCACCGCGAGCTGGCCTCCGGCCTGTCGTGCCCGGTGGGCTTCAAGAACGGCACCGACGGCAACATCCGCATCGCCGTTGACGCCATCAAGGCAGCCCAGTCGCCCCACCATTTCCTGTCCGTCACCAAGGCCGGCCATTCCGCCATCGTCAGCACCACCGGCAACGAGGACTGCCACCTGATCCTGCGCGGCGGCAAGGGCCCCAACTACGACGCCGCCAGCGTCGACGCCGCCTGCAAGGAACTGGCCGCCTCCGGCGTCACCGGCAAGCTGATGATCGACTTCTCCCACGCCAACAGCAGCAAGCAGCACCAGCGCCAGGTGGACGTGGCCCGTGATGTGGCTGGCCAGATGGCCGCCGGCGAAGACCGCATCATCGGCGTGATGGTCGAATCCCACCTCAAGGAAGGCCGCCAGGACCTCAAGCCCGGCGTCGAACTGGAATACGGCAAGAGCATCACCGATGCCTGCATCGGCTGGGAAGACAGCCTCACCGTCCTCGACGTGCTCGCCGAAGCCGTGCGCCAGCGCCGCGTGCAGCGCGCCGTGCCGGAATAAGCAGTCCGTTTCCCGTACGCTCGACGGCGCCGCAAGGCGCCGTTTTTTTTGCCTGGCATGTCCGTAAGTCGCACTGACTGTCGGGAATCTTTACAGCGCTCGCCGCATTCCTCGTACCGGCGTCGTCGACCGGACAGAAACTGCCTATGAATCAACATTTTGGGCGGGCATGCCCAACTTGGTAGGTTAATTGCTCATTCACCCGCAAACCGTGTTCTATATCGAAGACGGCCGGTACTCCGGCCTTTCCGGCGAGAGGGACTGCAGTGCGCTTCCGGTGGATGTTCATCGCGCTGTACCTGATATCCGTCCTGCCCGGATGCGGTGGCGGCGCGTCACCCGATCAGCGCGATAGCGAGCAAGCCCTGCGCAAAGTGGCCGTCGCCGACATGCCAGCCCTTTCCGATTGCCTCCAGCGCATCAGCAAGCACCTCAATACCACCGGTGGCCAGGAGCAACTGGGCATCTCCTGTGCGGTGGGCACCTATGTCGGCCGCAGCACCGGCGGCTACGACTGTTCCCTCAAGGTGGATGTGGAGCCGGCCGAACTGCGGCTCACCATCCAGGACCGGGAAATCTCCATTCCCCTCGGCACCACCGCCTATAGCGCCGATGGTCGCCCGCTCATGAACGTGGAGGACGCCAGCCTGCCCGGTCAGCCCGGCTTTCAGGCCGTGCGCTACGTAGCGGGCAGCGCCGACGAGGCGCTCACCGAAACCCTGGCCTTGCGGCTGGAGGGGGGCACGCCGCGCCTGCCGAAAATGATTTACCAGAGCGTAAGGAACAACAAAGCCCAGACCACCGTGTGCAACTTTGGCCGCTGACGGTCGCTTGCCGCTGCCGGTTGCCAAGCCGAATCCTGCAGAGGAGGGAATATGCGTACCCATGCTCCATCTCGATGCCTGCCCCGCTTCCTGCGCGGCGCGGCACTTGCCGTGGCGATCGGCATCAGCGTGCCGGCCCTTGCCGCGCTGAGCACCTATCAGAACCAGGCCAACTTCAGTACTGCCATCACCGGCCTCACCGCCACCACGACGAACTTCGACAGCCTCGCGCCCGGCACCAGCTACGCGCCGGGCAGCGGACCGGCCGGTTCCGGCTTCACCGTCGGCCTGACGGCCGGCAGCGTCAGCTCCGGTTTCAACCTGCCGACCGTGGGCAATACCTTCTGGACCACCTCCGGCGCCAATTACCTCGGCCTCGACAACCCGGACACGGCTTTTGAGTCTGGTGACGAGCTGGTCTTCAGCTTCCTGTCGCCGGTGCGGGGCTTTGGCCTCTACGTGGTGGGCGGGCACGACCTGCTGGACATCCAGGCTGGCGCGGTCACCCTCACCGTCGATGGCGCCACCGTGGCCATCTCGTCCACCGACTATCTGACCAGCGGCAATGGCGACTACGCCTTCTTCCTCGGTTTCGCCACCGATGACGGCAGCACCTTCAGCAGCGCCACGCTGACCGTGGGCGACCGGTCGGGCGTCATTCCGGTAACGGTGGATGACGTCACGCTGGCCCGTACCCGCGGCGGCGGAAACACCGTGCCGGAGCCGGGCTCCCTGTTGCTTGTGGCCACCGCGATTGGTGCCGCCTCACTGCGTGCGCGTCGCGCCCGCCGTTGATTCACGATCCACCCCAAGGAGATGATCATGAAGAAATTGACCCACGGCCTCCTCGCCACCGCAGTCGTAGCCAGTTTGGGCGGTTTCGCCACCTGCGCCTCGGCCCAGGCGGAGCCCTTTATCGGTCAGATCATGTGCGCCGGCTTCAACTTCGCACCGAACGGCTGGGCCGAACTCAACGGCCAGCTGTTGCCGATCGCCACCAATACCGCGCTGTTCTCCCTGCTCGGTACCACCTACGGCGGCGACGGCCGCACCACCTTCGGTCTGCCCGACATGCGCGGCCGCGTCCTGATGCACGCTGGCCAGGGGCCTGGCCTCACCAACCGGAACCAGGGGGAGAGCGCCGGCACCGAAACCCAGACCATCGGCATCGCCAACATGCCTGCGCACACCCACCAGGTGGCACCGCTGGGCAGTGGTGCCGACGCCACGGCCGTGTCGCCGGCCGGCGCGATGCCCGCCTCCAAGGCACGCACCACGCTCTACACCGCCAACGGCCCGGCGCTGCCGATGGCCACCACCACCAGCAGCTCGACCGGCGGTGGCAACCCCATCTCCAACATGCAGCCTTATGTTGTAGTGAAGTGTTTCATGGCCACCCAGGGCATCTTCCCGTCCCGGCCATAGGACGCGCTACGGCCCTCCCGCAGTCCGAACGGCGCCTCAAGGCGCCGTTTCTTCATGCACGGCCGTCAGCCCTGGCGGACCGACTCCGACGGCAGCTCGCCGAACATCCGCTTGTAGTCCCGCGCGAACTGGCTCATGTGGGTGAAGCCCCAGTCGTAGGCGACGCTCGATATCGGCCGGCGGCCCTCGCCGTAGCGCAGTTCGCGGCGCACCTCGTTGAGGCGCAGGCTGCGCATGTAGGCCAGCGGCGGCAGGCCGGTGATGTCCTCGACGCAGTTCTGCAGTGCCCGCCGGCTGACGTGCAGGTGGGCGCACAGCTCGGGGATCGCCGGTGGCTGCTCCGGGTGGTCGAGGACGAAGCGGCGCAGCTTGTCCACCAGCTGCTGGTGCTGCAGGCGCGTGCGGCTCGCCGCGGCCGGCTGGCTGTGCTGGCCGGTGAGCATCGCCGCCAGCGCGTCGAAGATGCGCAGCTGCAATTCCTCCGCGGTATAGCCCTGGCTGGCCGCCGGCCCCTCCGCGTCGGCGAGGATGCCGGCCAGCGTCGCGCACAAGGCCTCCTTGTGGCCGGGGGCCAGGTTGCGCACGTCGCCTTGTTGCAGCAGACGGTCCAGATCCTGGTGGGCGGTGTTCTCCAGGTAATCCGCAAAGGCCAGGCGGTCCACCACGATCCCGAACAGGTTGAAGTCCGGCGCGGTGATCAGGTCGAACTCGGCGCCGCCGTCGCGCACGCACACTGCCTGCGACGCCAGCGCCTTGCCGCCCATCGCCATCATGCCGTCCCGCGCCGCCGGAATGCCGAACCACACCGAGCGCGGCCAGGCGGCACAGGTCTGGCGCAGCTGGCGGTTGGCGCTCTCCACGAAGACCTGGGTCTTGGGCAGCCACAGCTCCGTCACGCTCCCTTCGAAGTGGCCCGGCGACAGCTGGTCGTAGCGCTGGTCCCACTGGGACAGGTTGTGGGCCTGCTCGTCCGCATCCCGCGACCGCGTGACGCGGCGCAGGGGACGAACGCGGTCGGATGGGGCGGCGGGGAAGGGGGGCATGGGGGTGTCCTGCGGATGAGTCATGGGGAACGCGTAGCAAGCCGCGTACCGCTGGCACTGTCCTTGCCGGAGGGGCTTGCCGGCGCGGGCCGGGCGACGCTTTCCACCGCGCGCGCAAGGCGTCGGCGGGGGTGTGAAAGTCCCTGCCGGCCCCCCTGTTGGTGCATTGCAGCAGGGGTCGGCACAGGGCTGGTGCGCGTTTTGGGTGGCGTGTTGCAGGCGGATTGCAGTCGTGCCGAATCTTGCTATTGCGGTGCTGAAACTTGCTACGTGCCACCCCGCCCGCTGATCCACGATTCAGCCATCGACCCCTTAGGAGTGAATCATGAGCGCAACAAAGCAGTCCTCGCCCGCGCTGTCGGCAACCCTTGGCACCTGGCAGCTGTGGGGCATCGCCGTCGGGCTGGTCATCTCCGGCGAGTACTTCGGCTGGAGCTTCGGCTGGGCCTCGGCCGGCACCCTCGGCTTCCTGGTCACCACCATCATGGTGGCCATCATGTACGGCACCTTCATCTTCAGCTTCACCGAGCTGACCGCAAGCATCCCCCACGCCGGCGGCCCCTTCGCCTACAGCTACCACGCCTTCGGCCCCACCGGCGGCTACCTGGCCGGCATGGCCACGCTGATCGAGTTCGTGTTTGCACCGCCGGCCATCGCGCTGGCCATCGGCGCCTACCTCAACGTGCAGTTCCCGTCCCTCGACCCGAAGATCGCGGCGACCGGCGCCTATATTGTCTTCATGGGCCTCAACATCGTCGGCGTGACCATCGCCGCCACCTTCGAGCTCTTCGTCACGCTGCTCGCCATCTTCGAGCTGCTGGTCTTCATGGGCGTGGTGGCGCCGGGCTTTTCGATGGACAACTTCGCCAAGGGCGGCTGGAGCGGCGCGGACAGCTTCTCGCTGGCGGCGATCCCCGGCATCTTCGCGGCGATCCCCTTCGCGATCTGGTTCTTCCTCGCCATCGAAGGCGTGGCCATGGCTGCCGAAGAAGCCAAGGACCCCAAGCGCTCCATCCCCATCGCCTACACCGGCGGCATCCTGACCCTGGTGGTGCTGGCGGTCAGCGTGATGGTGTTTGCCGGCGGCGTGGGCGACTGGACCAAGCTGGCCAACATCAACGACCCGCTGCCCCAGGCCATGAAAACCATGGTCGGCGAATCCAGCGGCTGGCTGCACATGCTGGTGTGGCTGGGTCTGTTCGGGCTGGTCGCCTCCTTCCACGGCATCATCCTCGGCTACTCCCGCCAGATCTACGCCCAAGCCCGCTCCGGCTACCTGCCGGGCTGGTTCGGCAAGGTCCATCCGCGCTTCAAGACCCCGCACCGGGCCATCCTCGCCGGCGGCGTGGTCGGCATCGCGGCAATCTTCAGCGACGAATGGCTGTCCTTCGGCGGCCAGAGCCTCACCGCCAACATCGTCACCATGTCGGTCTTCGGCGCCCTGCTGATGTACGCCCTCAGCATGGCCGCACTGTTCAAGCTGCGCGCCACCGAGCCGCGCCTGGCCCGGCCCTACAAAGCCCCGTTCTACCCGCTGTTCCCGGCCATCGCGCTGGCCGGCGCGCTGATCTGCCTGGCCACGGTGGCCTGGTTCAACCCGCTCTTGGCCGGCGTCTTCGTGCTGATCCTGGCCCTCGGCTACGGCTACTTCCAGCTCACCCACAAGCAGCGCGAAGCGGCCCCCATCGCGGCGCTGGCCGCCGAGGCCGAGTAAGGCGCACGCCCGGAGTTCTAGACCATGAGCTACACCTGCACCCTCGGCCTGCGCCGCTACGCCTTCGGCAACCTGAAGAACCTGCTCGCCAAGGCCAGCCCGGCGCGCTCCGGCGACATGCTGGCCGGCGTGGCGGCGGCCTCGGAAGAGGAGCGCATGGCGGCCCGTATCGCGCTGGCCGACGTGCCCCTCGCGCGCTTCCTGCAGGAAGCCGTGGTGCCCTACGAGGAGGATGAGGTCACCCGCCTCATCCTCGACAGCCACGACACGCTGGCCTTTGCGCCGGTAGCCGGCCTCACCGTCGGCGAATTCCGCGACTGGCTGCTCTCCGATGCCGCCGATGCGGACAGCCTGCAGGCCCTCGCGCCCGGCCTGACGCCCGAGATGGTCGCCGCGGTGAGCAAGCTGATGCGCAACCAGGACCTGATCCTGGTCGCCGCCAAGTGCCGCGTGGTGACGCGCTTCCGTAACACCCTCGGGCTGCCCGGCCGGCTGGCGGTGCGCCTGCAGCCCAACCACCCGACCGACGATCCGAAGGGCATTGCCGCCTCCATGCTCGACGGCCTGCTCTACGGCGTCGGCGACGCGGTGATCGGCATCAATCCGGCCACCGACAGCCTGCCGGCGATCACCACGCTGCTGCGCCTGATCGATGAGTTCCGCGAGCAGTACGACGTACCGACCCAGAGCTGCGTGCTGACCCACGTCACCAACACCATTCGCGCCATCGACAAGGGCGCCCCGGTGGACCTAGTGTTTCAGTCCATCGGCGGCACCGAGGCGGTGAACCGCAGCTTCGGCGTCACCGCCGCGCTGCTCGACGAAGCCAACACCGCGGCTCGCCAGCTGGGGCGCGGCAGCGTCGGCAACAACGTGATGTACTTCGAGACGGGGCAGGGCAGCGCCCTCTCCGCCAACGCCCACCACGGCGCCGACCAGCAGACCCTCGAAGCCCGCGCCTACGGGCTGGCGCGGCGCTACCAGCCGCTGCTGGTGAACACGGTGGTCGGCTTCATCGGCCCGGAATACCTCTACGACGGCAAGCAGATCATCCGCGCCGGGCTGGAGGACCACTTCTGCGGCAAGCTGCTCGGCCTGCCGATGGGCTGCGACATCTGCTACACCAACCATGCCGAGGCCGACCAGGACGACATGGACACCCTGCTGACCCTGCTCGGCGTGGCCGGCATCAACTTCATCATCGGCGTGCCGGGGGCCGACGACATCATGCTCAACTACCAGAGCACGTCCTTCCACGACGCCCTCTACCTGCGCCGCGTGCTCGACCGCCGCCGCGCGCCGGAATTCGAGGACTGGCTGGAACGCATGGGCATCGCCGACTACCGCGGCGAGCTGCTGCCCCAGGGCGCCACCCAACCGCTGCTGGCCCTGGCCGGCCGTTTGTAAGGAGGAGGGCGCATCATGAGCAAACCCGCCATCGTCACCCCCGACCCCTGGCTGCGCCTGCAAAGCCTCACCCGTGCGCGGGTCGCCCTCGGGCGCAGCGGCGTCAGCCTGCCGACCCGCGAGGTGCTGCGCTTCGGCACCGCCCACGCCCAGGCCCGAGACGCGGTGCACCAGGCGCTGGACGTGCAGGCCTTGCAGAGCGAACTGCACGAGGCCGGCTTCAACACTTGCGCCGTGCACAGCCAGGCGGCCGACCGCAGCGTGTATCTGCGCCGCCCCGACTGGGGCCGCCGCCTCGCGCCGGACAGCGCGGACGCCCTCGCGCAGCAGGCCCCGTCCCTGTGGCCGGCAGCGCCCAAGCTGGCCATCGTGGTGGCCGACGGGCTGTCGTCGCTGGCCACCCGCAGCCATGCGCAGCCCTTGCTGGAGGCGCTGCTGCCGTACTTCCCCGAGCTGTACCGCCTGCCGGTGGTGGTGGCGACCCAGGCCCGCGTGGCGCTGGGCGACGAGGTCGGCCACATCCTTGGCGCCGAGCAGGTGGTGGTGATGATCGGCGAGCGGCCGGGCCTGTCGTCGCCGGACAGCCTCGGCCTCTACCTCACCGCCCATCCGCGCCCCGGCCTCACCGACGCCAACCGCAACTGCATCTCCAACGTGCGGCCCGAAGGGCTGCCCTACGCGGATGCGGCCCGCAAGCTGGCCTTCCTGATCGCCGGCGCGCGCCGCCTCGGCCGCAGCGGCGTGGACCTGAAGGACGACAGCGACAGCCACGCGCTGCTGGAAGGCGACGCCGATCTGCCCGCGCTGGAGGCCACGCCGCCCGCTTGAACGCCCGCGCGGCCCGCTGCCGGCGCCGCGCCAAACCCTGTTTCGTCTTACCCCTTATTGGTTCACTTCAAGGAGATCGTCATGCCCGCAGCAACCCACCGTGCCCTGCGCACTGCGCTTCCCTTCGCCCTGGCGGGCGCCTGCCTGGCCACCGCGCTGCCCGCCGCGGCGGCCGACGGCGAATCCGCCTGGACCGTGCCGGTCAGCGTCAGCTTCGTCAGCGACTACATCTTCCGCGGCCAGTCCCAGAGCTGGGGCAAGCCGGCCCTGCAGTTCAGCGTTGAGGCCGACCACGCCTCCGGCGCCTACGCCGGCTTCGCCGCCTCCAACGTGTCCGACCACTGGCTGCCCGGCGCTGCGGTGGAGATGGACTTCTACGGCGGCTTCCGCGGCAAGCTCACCGAGGCCGTCGGCTACGACGTCGGCCTGATCTACTACACCTACCCCGGCGCCAACTGGCACGACTCCGCCTTCGACGGCTACAACCGCTCCAACAGCCTCAACACCGCCGAAGCCTACGTGTCGGTAAGCTACGACTGGCTCAGCTTCAAGACCGGCCGCACCCTTACCGAATACTTCGGCTGGAGCACCAACAACTCCCCGGTAAACGGCGGCTTCTACGGCGACGCCAACGCCGGCGTCACCGGCAGCACGCGCGGCTCCTACTTCTACGAACTCAACGCCGCCCGCGACGTGGCCGAAGGCTGGAACCTCAGCGGCCAGATCGGCCGCCAGGTCATCGCCAACGCCACCGGCCTCGACATCAACTACTACAAGCTCGGCATCACCCGCAGCCTGCCCGACGGCTGGAGCGCCGGCGCCTTCTACTCCGCCTCCAGCGAACCCAACGCCTACAAACACTTCCTCAGCCTGAGCGACACCACCTCGTACTCCGACATCGCCAAGAAAAAGTTCTTCATCAGCATTGCGAAGTCCTTCTAACAAGCGTGTGAGTTGAGCGTGCACACGTGCACGCTCAACGTGCACCGGTGTGAGATCAACTACAGGCCGTACACGCTCAACATTGGTGCGTGAATGTTGAGCTACAGGCGGTGCACATTGAAGTACACGCCGTGTACATAGAACTCACTGCGCTGTGACATCAACATTGGGGCGCCGAAGGTCTTCTTCGGCTCCCCAATGTTCTTCTATGGGCCTCAGGCTGGGCGTGTCAGCAGTCTTGTGTTCAAGGTTGTGCTGGGAGCCTTGGTTGGAGGCCGCTTCTCGGCCGGAGCGGCCATTGGCCTAATGACTAGCATCGGTCAGCAATGCGCCGGTGACCTGCCCTTCAGCCGGAGATCAGGTTGAAGGGCAGCTTTTTGATCAACCAGCGGTACGCTCTCACGTGCAGAAGCTATAGAGGCAGGTTCCGATCCTGGATGACCCGTTTCATCACCAGGGTAGACGTGAGTCGTTGAACATTGGGCAGGGTAGCCAAGTGCTCGTCGTACAGCCGCTGGAATGCCGGCAAATCGTGTGCAACGACATGCAGCAGGTAGTCAGGCTCACCGAACAGGCGTTGGGCTTCGATGATCTGCGGAATATCCACCACTGCAGCCTCGAAGGTGGCAACCGCCTGGCGATCCCCCTCTCGAAGCGTTACGAAGACCATGGCCGAAAAATTCAGCCCCAAGGCACTCGGGTTGAGTTGTGCTCGATAGCCCTGAATCACGCCCATCTCTTCAAGCGCGCGAACCCGGCGATGACATGGTGACAGGCTGAGACCGACCCGCTCGGCAAGATCGGTGACCGACAGGCGGCCATCGACTTGGAGCTCAGCAAGAATCTTCTTGTCTATTCTATCCATCAGGAAAAACCTTCCAATCCTTTACCTATACGAAGAATATATAGGAAAAAATTCTAGCATCCAGCAGATATGCTTCTTCAGAAAATTCGGTGAGGCATCCGTGCTGAGCCGGCAGGAAGACGCCGTCGCCAGCGTCGTTCACGTAATCTTCTGAAACTGGAGTTCTACCACCATGCCTGTCAGTGCGCTCGCAACGTTCTGGGCTGTCTCGTTTCTGTTCGTAGTTACCCCGGGCGTGGATTGGGCTTACGCGATTTCAGCCGGTTTGCACGGCCGCGTTGTCGTACCGGCCGTAACAGGGCTGCTGATCGGCCATCTGTTGGCAACCTTCATGGTAGCGGCTGGCGTGGGCGGACTCGTTGCCAGCAGTCCCTCCACACTGACCGCACTCATGGTAGGTGGTGCCAGCTATCTCCTTTGGCTGGGCGTCAACATGCTGCGTGGCTCCACCCTGCTGCTGCGGCGGCTCAAGCATCGACATCGTGGTTGCATTGGTCGGTCAAGGGCACCTGTGTAAGCGGCCTGAACCCCAAAGTATTGCTGCTCTGCCTTGCGCTCCTACCCCAGTTCACCGACCCGAAGGCGGCTTGGTCCATACCGGCTCAAATCATCGTACTGGGTCTCGTCCATGCCTTCAGCTGCGGGGTTATTTATCTGCTGGTCGGTTTTGGTGCGCAAGCCGTACTGCGGACACGCTCCTCCGTAGCCAATGTCGTCACGCGGGTCTCGGGGGCAACAATGATCCTCATCGCCGTGGGGCTACTTACGAATCAGTTGTGACCGCAAGAGGGAAGAACCACCATGACGGAATATTTGCAGACGCACGATCACACCCGACGCACCAAGGCCATAACACTCCAATCGCTATTCGATAAGCGGGCTGCCGCCGAAAGGATCGCCGTTCTCACTGCGTACGACGCAAGCTTTGCCGCACTCATGGACCGATGCGGAGTGGATGTATTGCTTGTCGGCGATTCGCTCGGCAACGTGATTCAGGGACACTCCTCGACCTTACCCGTCACGCTCGATCACATCGCTTATCACACGGCCTGCGTGGTGCGTGGAAAGCAGCATGCGTTCCTCGTGGCGGACATGCCGTTTGGCTCCTATGCAACCCCGCAGGCGGCCTTCGAAAACGCTGCGAGCCTGATGCAGGCTGGAGCACAGATGGTCAAGCTCGAAGGCGGCATATGGCTTGCCGATACCGTGCGCTTTCTGTGCGAGCGAGGTGTGCCGGTGTTCGCACATATCGGCCTGACGCCTCAATACGTGCATCAACTTGGGGGTTTTCGTGTACAGGGCAAGACCCACGACAGTGCGGAGCGGATCAAGACGGACGCCGTGGCCCTGCAGGAGGCGGGAGCCTCCATGATGTTGCTGGAGGCCATCCCTGCAGCGCTGGGCCAGGAAGTCACGGAACTGCTCTCCATTCCGACCATCGGCATCGGAGCGGGGCCGGATTGCTCGGGTCAGGTACTTGTGATGCACGATCTGCTGGATGTTTTTCCAGGCCGCAAAGCGCGCTTCGTGCGGAATTTCATGCAAGGACAGCCCACCATCGAAGCTGCAATCCAGGCCTACATTCAGGCGGTACGAGCGGGCAGCTTCCCTGGTCCGGAGCATTGTTTCTAGGCTACGGCCACGACTACATGCGACGAGCCCCGAAACGAACCGTGCCTGCTGCCAACATCGCTGGAGAAGCCAACCGGGCGTCGCCATTCAGATAGGCCCGCAACATGGGTAGCGCATCCAGCCCCCAGAACAGACGCTCGCCTGCAACGATGGTCGGTACGCCAAAAACGCCCTCGCTGGCAGCCTGGGTCGTGTTGTCCTTGAGGCGGCTCTTTACTTCGGGTGCATCCAGGTCCAACGCCGACGCTTCAATCCCCAAGCGCTCAAGCACGTTCTGCCAGGCCCCGGGACTCTCCGGATCGCAGCCAGTCGTGTAGAGCGCGTCGAATACCGCGGACACAACGGTGGGCGTAGCCCCCAGCGCAACGATCAGACGCAGATAACGTAGTGGGTTGAACGGATGCACCGCCGGCATCACGAATGGAATCCCCAACTCCTGGGCCGTCCAAGTGCATAGGTCGTAAGTGAAGCGTCGCTTTCGCTCAATCTCGGCCGGCCCTTTGTGGCCGAACGCGCTCAGCAGTCCGGCGAACAGCACCGGACGCCGTTCGAGCGGTATGGACAGGGGCGCTCGGCGCAAGGCCTGATCCATGAGGCAGGCCCAAGGAGAGATCACGTCGAAGTAGAACACAGCCTGCGATGTGGGTTGGGTGGTGTTCACGATGGACTCCTCAGTGTTTCGGCAAGCTGGTCTATCCGGTCACTCCCCCAGAAGAGTTCACCGCGATAGACGAAGGTCGGCGCGCCAAAGACACCGAGCCCTTCTGCTTTCGTGTGTGCGGCGGCCAGTTCCGCCTGGGCGTCCGTCGCGAGGTAAGCCCGCCATGCCAGCACGTCCAGCCCTGCAGCCTGCAGCGCAGCCTCGATCTCCGCGTGCGACTCAAGATCGAACTCCCGCCGCCAGAATGCGGCAAGCATCGGGTCGATAAACGCCCACAACCGATTGCACGACTTGGCAAAGAGCATGGTCTGACAGCCTAGCGTCGAATCCCAAAGCTTGGTCGTAGGGCGGATCGTAAGGCCCTGCTTCCTGGCCAGACGGCGGCAGTCCATGTAGAGATACTTCACCTTGGCAGCATGCCGCTGCGAACGCTCTTCAACCTCCCCGCCATAAGCAGAACGAAAATCCGTGATGTACGGCCACCAGTCGAAGCGTACGCCGGTGCGCTCGGCCAATTGACGCGCAGGCCCCAGCGAAAGATAGGAATAGGGGCTGCGCAGGTCAATGAAGGCGTCCACCACCCGGTTGTCATGCACATTCATGCGCGATCCTCGGCTTTGAAGAGGTTTCGCTTGGCCTCGTCAGAGGTCGATACATCTATCCAGCGCTCCCGCAGCAGGTCGAGCCCCCGGCCTACGGCAGGTCGGGCGCGCACACGGCCATACCAGGCCTGTACATTCGCAAAGTCGTCGAGGCTGACACCGGTGTATTTGTGAATGCGGACCCACGGGAAACAGGCCATGTCCGCAATTGAGTAGTCGTTACAGATGTAGTCTCTATCGGCAAGTCTCTGATCGAGCACCTTCAGCAGGCGTCGGGTCTCGTGCTGATAGCGTTCGATGGCGTAGGGGACGGGACTTGGCGCATACCGGAAGAAATGCTGCGCCTGCCCCATCATCGGCCCGAGCCCGCCAACCTGCCAGAACAGCCATTGCAGCATCTCGGTGCGCAGCCGCGGCTCGACCGGAATGAAGCGCTGCGCCTTCTCGGCAAGATAAAGCATGACCGCCCCGCTCTCGAAAACGGTAATCGGTTCTCCACCATCCACGGGCTCGTCATCGATGAGCGCGGGGATCTTGGCGTTTGGGTTGATGGCCCGATAGCCGGGTTCCCGCTGCTCGCCTTTCGTGATGTCGATGGGAATGAGCTTGTAGGGCATGCCCAATTCCTCAATCAGGATCTGGGCTTTGTGCCCGTTGGGCGCGGGCCAGCTGTAGAGGTAGATCATCGGCGCCCTCGCTTACTTTTCCGTCTTGCCGTGCATGACCATGATCGTTTGCTGCATCAGGGCACAGAGCGTTTCCCGTCCATCCTTGAGCGCAAACACCTCAGCCTTGGTCACGATCAGCGTTCTCCCCGGACGCACCACCTCGCCCCGGGCAATGAGCTTCTCGCCATCGGCCGGCGCCATCAAGTTCATCTTGTACTCGACGGTCAGCACCGATGCATTGGCCGGTACAACGGTCATCGCCGCATAGCCGGCGGCGGAATCGGCAATCGTGCCGACAACACCGCCGTGGACGAAACCGTGCTGCTGCTCGACCCCTACCCAGTGAGGCAGATGGATCTCGGTACGCCCTGGCTCCACGACCGGCAGGGTGGCCCGGATGAGATGCATCACGTTCTGTCGTTCGAAGCTCTCGTGGACGCGATCTGCAAAGTTGGGGTCGATGACATTTGCCATGCTTTGGGGTCTCCTTTTACCGAGCCCCTATTTCAATTCATGCACAAAGCCGGTACAACCGATTTTTTCGATACCTCGCATGCGATGCAGGAATGTCAGTCTCGCTCACCAAGCTCCCTTCACCAGATCTTCTCCGCAGCTTCGTGGCGGTAGGCCGCCGCATGAGCATCACCTTGGCAGCGCAGGATCTGTTCTTGACCCAATCGGCAGTCAGTAGGCATATTCATGCGCTGGAAACCGCCTTGGGAATGAAGTTGTTCAAGCGCATGCACCGCGCGATCCATTTCACGGCCGAAGGTGAGCAATTGTTCGTCAGTGCCGACAGCGCGATGCAGCAGTTGCAGGATACGGTCGGCGCGCTCCAGGCCAGCCAGCTTGCGCATCAACCGGTCACGCTGACTGCCAGCATCTCGTTCGTGGGGCTCTGGCTGCTGCCGCGCCTGCCACAGTTCCAGCAACACCATCCGAACGTCGAAGTTCGCCTGGCGGCCAGTAACAGCATCATGGATCTGCGCCAGGAGGGGCTAGATATCGCAATTCGCTACGGCGCTCAGGAGCAGATGCCCGCCGGAGGGCTGCGGCTATTCGGGGAAACGATCTTTCCTGTGGCGCACCCCAGCCTGGGTCTCTGCAGACTGGACGCCCCGGAAATCATTGCGCGTTCGGTGCTCCTCGAGTTCGAAGGCGATGCATCCCCTTGCTGGAACTGGGATGCCTGGCTTGCCGCACAGGGCTGGTCGGGCATCAAGCCGAAAGGGGTGATCCGCTTCAATCTGTTCGATCAGATGATCCACGCCACCATTGCAGGCCAGGGCATTGCCCTCGGCCGCAGTCAGTTCATCCGCCCAATGCTTGATGATGGGCGTCTGTTTGCGCTGCCCACCCCCCATCCGGGGCCGAAGTCGAACAAAGTCTTTTGTCTGCTCCAGCGAGATGCTAGGCCGTCGAAGGATGCGCAAGCATTGATCGACTGGATCGTTGCTGAAGCAAAGCAAACGGATGGGGTGGAGGCAGACGCCTCGGATGATCCGTGACGGTTTAGGAGTTGGGACCAGACCCGCCCTACACTATTGTTATCCAGATCGGCAGGTTGAGCCGGCCATGAGCGGTCATCCGACGCTAGTGGCCATTGGCCCCTGTCCTGGCTCTTCTCGCAAATCAATCGACATAGGCATCCTTATGGCTTTGTGATGTCACTTGGTCGAGATGACGCCGCCTGTGAGGAGGTAATCTTTCCTACCGGTTAGTCCCCGTGAGGGTTGGGCGGCAGGTGTGGGCAGCATTGCAGTCCTACATTCTTTATGAACTGGCCGGCAGCTTCGGCCGACGAACCGTCATTGAGGCTTGATTCGTGTTGCATGGTACTTGTCGTGGAGATGCGGTGGCGGCATCGTGCTCGACGTTATCAGCCTGCATGCCCTCGACCTGTTTCATCACTTAGGGAGCATTCGTGGTGGATGTTCCCGAAGTTGGCCGATGGCAGCGGCGTGCATGGTGAATACGCCGCTGCCGACTGCAGGTTGTATGTCAGTCGTCTTGCGCGTGGCATGACGGCACGTTCGCCTGCCGGTGCATCTGAATGGCCTGCGTCAGTTCCCGCGCTTCGTCGGCAATCATCGCGCAGGCCCACAGGTAGTTTTCCTGGTAACTGGCATCCATACGACGAAAGACATCGCCGGCGTTGCCATGAGTCATGGCGAGCAGGGCTTGCAGTTGAGATTGTCTGGCAGTGAGCTGATCGGTGAGGGCGAGGGGGTTCGCGTTGCCGTCGAGATGATAGAGAGGGCCCGTCGGGGCTGGGAATGCCATGGGCGTGTTCATGATGTGATACTCCTGTGTTGTCGGACCTATCCGCTCCCCGCTGTCAATCGGGGGGGCGGGCCAAAGTCGGGTTGACAGACCGGAACACAGGAACCGGCAGGCCGTAGCCTCCCAACTTGGCCCGCCATTGATCGACGACGCACCAAGGGTGTACGAACAAAAAGCCGTTATTGGGCTTGGGGTGTCCGCCTGTGTGTTCGGGCTGTCAAACCCGGTCGCTGTTGTTGCAGCGACCGGGGAAGTATCGGGCTGGCATGCCGCGGGCGTCAAGATGGACGACGTCTGTGCGGTGGATGGGGTGGGAGGAGGAGATGCAACCCACTCTTACAGCGCAAGCTCCCCAACCGCTTTATTCGCGTTTGGCACTGCGTTGGGAGCCAGGGTGGGGATGTTCATTCCTTCGATCCGGATGGTTTGCACATCCACGATGCCGATGAACCCCAGTATTTGGCGCAGGTAGGGTTCGACGAAATCCCAGGGGCGCCATGCTCCTTCTGTGAAGATGCCGCCTGAAGCAAGCACCAGGATGGCCTTCTTGTCCTGGGCCAGACCAAGAACGCCGCCATCGGTGTACTGGAAGGTTCTGCCCGGCCGCACAACCAGATCGATCCAGGCTTTCAGTGCGGAGGGTATGCCGAAGTTCCACATCGGCGTTGCGATTACTAGAAGATCCGAGCCGAGAAGCTCGTCGGTCAGTTGATCCGACTGCTGGGCCTTCTGTTTCAGATTTTCTGCTTCATCAACGTTTTTGGTCGAGATAGCCCTGAGCGTGGCCTCGTCCAAGTGGGGGAGGTGCTCGATCGCCAGGTCGCGGCAAATAAGCTTTACCGATGGATGAAGGTCGCGTAGCCGCGCGGCAAGCGTGTGGGTAACAGATCGACTCGCCGAGTCTGTTCCCCTTGGACTTACTTCAATCATAAGGATTTGCTTCATGGCAGCCTCTTTGTTTGATCTTCATCTTCCCGTGACAGGGGGATTCAGCGGGTGTGTGCTGTCAATACGTTCCAGGCTGCGAGCGAATCCATATAGTCTCGCCAGTGTGCGATTTGCCGGTTTTCGATTCTGATGATCGAGCAGAACCGATTGTCGTATTTCACGCTTGTTGCAAGGATGGTCCCATGGATCTCGTATTCGATGACGACGACGCTGCCATTGTCTGTTGTGTGAGTTATCAGCCGATCGGCGGACTGCAACTCGATACTCTCGCAATAGCCCTTGAAGCGGGCCATCAGATCGGCCCGCCCTGGAATAACGCGCGGCCAACCGGGAATGTCGTAGAGAACTTCATAGACAACGTCGTCGGCGACAATGTCGAAGAAATGTTCTCCTTCAACGAGATCGCCCAGTGCTTCCCGTACCAGTTTGAAGTAAGGATCGGCTGCCTTGTAGGCAGCATAGTTCGGATTCGGCATCTTTGACTCTCCAGGCGTTTGGAACGATTGCTTGAAAGTGAGAGACCAATATATCCAGGAAGCTTCTTGATATGAAGAAGGCACTTTTAAATCAGTAACTAACCTCAAGGTAAGTCATGCATAAACCTGGCAAGGGCGGTCCGCTGGATCCGGCCACAATCTGCAGAAGTTCGGATCCGATGGCCGTCCGGGAGTTGCTGACGAAGATTGGTGACAAATGGACCATCTTTGTCGTTCTTTCACTCGACCTACTCGGAGGTCGTGCCCGATTCTCCGAACTCGAACGTGCGGTTCCAGGTATTTCGCAGCGGCTGCTGTCCTCAACCCTGAAGAATCTCGAACGCGACGGTATGGTTGTGCGAGAGGTCTTTCCCGAGGTGCCGCCCCGCGTTGAATACGAGTTGACGGATCTGGGACTGAGCCTGTTGCTCCCCACGCAAGGATTGGTCGATTGGGCAAAGACAAATTGGGAGCAGGTCAGAGAGGCGCAGTCCAGATACGATGCAAGATAGTCGCTAGGGCGGTACGGGATGGAGGGGGGCTCATAAGGCACGCCTGGATGTGTTTCCGTGGGATCGGAGGCGTGTGCGTATCGCAGCGGAGTGGCGCACGTGTGTGCGCCTTATGCGTCCCAGGAGTGCTTTCCCGACGAGCGCCGGTTTCTCAAGCACTACGATTCGTAGGAGGAGGCGCTTCCGGGATGGTCGGGGGACGTCCCGGAAGCGGGTCGATGGTGGCGGCGTGCAGGGGGCATGCGCCGCCGCTTCCCGCAGGCTGTCGGTCAATCGACCTGAGCGTGGCGCACCGGCATGTCTGCCTGCCGGTACATCCATATGGCATTGGTCAGTTCCCGCGCTTCGTCGGCAATCATCGCGCAGGCCCACAGGTAGTGTTCCTGCTGGTCGACGTTCATGCGTCGGAAGGTGTCGCCGGCGTTGCCGTGGGTCATGGCGAGCAGGGCTTGTAGCTGTGCCTGGCGGGCGGTGAGCTGATCGGTGAGGGCCAGGTTGTCCACGTTGTCGGCGAATTGATAGACGGGACTGGCTGGCGCGGGGAATGCCAGGGGTGTGTTCATGGTTGTTACTCCTGTAGTGCGGTTTTGTACTCCGCGCTCCCGCTTCCAAACGGGGGGCGGAACCGTGCAGAGTTGGAAGACCGGCCTACAGGAAACCGGCAGCCCGAAGGCTCCCCACACGGTTCCGCCATTGAACAGGCGTGACCATGCTGCCGACTTGAAGATACCGCTTGCGCGGCCATCGGCCTGTAGGTGTCGGGCTTCCAAACCCGGTCGCTGTTGTTGCAGCGACGCGCGGAGTATCGGGCTGGCATGCCGGGAGCGTCAAGGTGGGTGTTGCGCATCGGCGGTGCTAATCACATTGTCGGCGTGAGTAAAAACACCAAGTCTATATCTTTTGGCTGATGTCATTTTCTCGTATTGGGAGCATGCTCTTCGGCATGTTTTCCGTAGGCAGCAACATCTTGATGTGGGCACGCTTATGGCATTCAGGGGGGTGATCTAGAGATTTCGTAGTAAAGACAATTTCAAGTATGTAAGCCAGCCAGAGAGCCTGAGCCTCCAGCCAGCCACGTATCAGCAAGTACATTGCTGAAGCGTGGCTTTTTATTTTTACGATGAAAAAGTTGAGCGCATGTTTAATGAGGGTTGATCTATGCTTGTGCTGAAGGTGATTAAACGGTTTGTAGGTAGGTCCCTTTTTTTTACTCCTTTGTTTCTTATCCTGTGTGGCTGTGTTTCGTCGGGTGAGTCTTTATCCGCTTCGATGTATCGAGAGTTGGGTTGGCTGAGTGGGGATCAGACGACGCAAGGTGCATTTCTTGATGCGGCGGATCAGGCGCTCTCTTTGAAAATAAATGGTGAGGATTTTCATTCTTATCAGATCAAGAAGAGGTGGGCGGCCGGTCAATCGTATTTTGAGCAGGCAACCAAGCCGATCAATGAGAGTGGGGCGGACAAGCTGTGTTCCCAGAGTGATGGCTTGCATGAATGGCTGCGACTTGGCTGCCGAGCGGTTGCTGCGGACTCTCCTCTAAGCGACAAGGTCTGCCAGACTAGTGCTCGATGCATGAGAGTGAGAGTTTCCCCGTTTTTCCTCAATAGCCACGAATATATGGAAGTGCTTAGAGCGGCATTTAATGATCCATGCCGATTTGTCCCAGAATACGATGAGTTAAAAAGGAAATTTGGAATCAATAAACCTCGAGGCGGAAGGACTCGTTTTGGCGCGGATGTGTCTCGATACTGGCTGTTCTGCAGTTCTGGAAAAGAGGTTAGAGGGGTGCTGGAAGAGGCCGGTGACGATGGTGTGTTCTTCTTGAGGTGGTCTAGATAAGTTTGTTGGATGGGGGGGCCGGAATGGTCTGGTGGACGTTCTGGAAGTTGACCGAGCGGGACGTGCTCGGATGGATGGCGTACGTATGGCTTCATCACCCGCCGCCGCGCCCGGAGAAAATTTCCAGAAAATCTGCATGTCATGGCTTGCGCTGCTGCAATGCGAATGTAATATGTCGCGGCAGCATTCCGCTTCTTCGCATCCACCGATAGGAGATTCCATGGCGATCACGCTGAACACCCGTATCCCGCAGCAAACCCTCCAGGCCGACATCGACGCCTTCCTGGGCCTCAAGGGCATCCCCGGCTACACACCGGTCAATCAGTCCTATTCCCTCGAGGCCGTCAGCCGCCTGCATGACGCCCTGCGCGCTGCGCAGGAGACCGAGATCCACGCCCAGAACGCCCTCGCCGCCGCCCGCGACGCGACGGGCGCCATCGAACGCGACTTCCACGACGCCATCCTCGGCGTCAAAAGCCAGGTCAAGGCCCAGTTCGGCCCCGATTCGGATCAGGTCGCGGCGCTGGGGTTGAAGAAGAAGTCGGATCGCAAGAAGTCTCCGACGCGGACGGGTAAGGAGGCGGCCAGTACGGCATGAGGCTGCGCTGCCGGGGCGCGCTTCTTTGAACGCAATGGGAAGGGCTATGACGAATGGGCCCTTCCGCTCAACCTGAACAGCTTCAATACAACTCACGGGCCATGAAGGAAGACACGCTGTGGTGAGCAGGGACGACACTATCTGGCCGCGTCTCATTGCCCTCGTGGAAACGCTTCCGACCCAAGGCATCTCGCGTGTCCTGGGCTCGCAAGTAGTCACAAGAGAGACCGATCTGGTGCTCGATCTCGGACTGGCCGGAGACGACGCCTTCGAGTTCATGGAGCGCTATGCGGCCCTCTTTGGTGTGGAGCGGGGAGACTTTGATCTATCGAATTACTTCGAAGCGGAGGGGTTATGGCTTCTCCCCAGCCTCCGGAAGCACAAGCCGAAGATGAAGATAACGCTGGGCGTGCTTGAATTGGCAGCGCAAGAGGGGGAATGGCGGTCTGCCAATCTTTGCCAGTTGTCCTCCTCGTCCGATGGTGCTGTTGATTAGCGTGAGGGACGTAATTGGATTCGCATTTGCGTGGCTTGCCGTTCTGCCGTTCGGGGCTTACGGTCAGCACTCCGAGTGCCCCAGGTTCGATGGCGACAGGAACAACGTACTGACGAATGTTCGCTTGTTCGATGGGGCCGTTGCCGAGAACGTGGAGTTGGTGCCGGACAATGAGCATGGCGCGACCTGGGATATTCGTGGGTATCAGGCAACAGATCGGCAACTCGTCTTGCGCTGCGAATACAGGAATCGCTCCAGTATTGAGATTCCAGTCGATTACCTGGCCAGTCGCTGTTACGTGAAGGGCCGTGTACGACTGAGGGCGTGGTGTGGGAAATAGAAGACGATTCATAGGAGAGCTTTCCCGCATGCTCCGCTGACCAGGGGCGCCGCAGTCGTTCTGCTAGACTCGTCCATCCCCCAGTCTCAAAGAAAGCACGGCAAAGTGATCTCGCCCGACCTGGAACGCCAACTGGCTTTCCTCAAGGAAATCGACCGCCTCAAGAACGTCGTGCGTTTGTCGCCGCTCATCGACCGTTCGCGCCGCGAAAACAGCGCCGAGCATTCGTGGCACCTGGCGATGTATGCACTGGTACTGGCCGAGCATGCCGCCGGGACGGTCGATGTGCAGCGGGTCGTGAAGATGCTGCTGATCCACGACATCGTCGAGATCGATGCCGGTGACGTTCCTTTCCACGTGCCGGCGACGCATGTCGGGCAGGACGAGCGCGAGCGGCTTGCCGCCGAGCGTCTGTTCGGCCTGTTGCCCGACGCGCAAGCGGCCGAGTTCCGCGAGCTGTGGTTCGAGTTCGAGGCGGCCGAGAGCGACGACGCAAAGTTTGCGAAAGCTCTCGACCGGTTCCAGCCGATGCTGCACAACGCGGCGACGGACGGGGGGACGTGGGTGGAGTGCGCGGTGACGCTCGAACAGATCAAGTCGCGCTGCCAGCCGCCGATCGAGCGCGGAGCCCCTGCGTTGTGGGAGGCTGCCGTCGGAATGGCCGAGGCGCACTACCGCAAGCGCTCGTCCTGATCGGGTCTATGGAAGAGGCATGGACAGGAGAGCATCCTGATTACGCAGTCGTTGCAAACACTGGATGCCGCTTACCTTGTAAGCAAGGTAGTCATTGGAATTAATAACGCTAGCCGGATATGAAACTCAAGATAGCCGTCCTTCTGGGCGGGACCAGCGAAGAGCGCGAAGTCTCTATCGCCAGCGGTGTGCAGGTCGTGAAGGCGCTGCGCAGCGTCGGCCATGAAGTCCTTGCCATTGAAACGTCGCGAGGGCTTTTGACGGTAGAAGACGAACGCCGTCTTTTGAGTTCGCAGGTCGATGCAATTCCGCCAACGTCCGATGCACTGGCCGTGCTGCGCGCAGGCGAGGCGAACCTGATCCGTTCAGCGACGCTTGCCGATGTGGACGTGGTATTCCTTGCCCTTCACGGTGGAACCGGCGAGGACGGAACGGTGCAGGCCATGCTGGACATGGCCGGCATGGCCTATACGGGGAGCGGCCATCTGGGCAGCGCAATCGCCATGGACAAAGACATGTCGAAGCGTCTGTTCGTGGCGGCCGGGATTGCAACGCCACGCTGGCTCATGGCGCCAGCCCGTCACGAGGACGTTGCACGGGAGTTGGGTTACCCGTTGGTCGTCAAACCGAATCGGCAAGGGTCGACGGTTGGCCTGTCGGTCGTCAGAAGCCCCGATGCGCTTGAGGCTGCAGTTCTGCATGCCTCCAGCTTCGATAGTGAAGTCATGCTCGAGCAGTTCATTGCAGGACGGGAGCTGACGGTGGGCGTGCTCGGCGATCGGGCGCTGACGGTCGGTGAGATCGTGATCGAGCCGGAAGCCGTTTTCGATTACAGGGCGAAGTATCAGCCTGGCGCGGTTCGCGAAGAATTCCCGGCTGATCTGCCCGCTTCTGTGGTGGCGGCGGCGCAAGATGCTGCGTTGCGCGCACATCGGGCGCTGAAGCTCGACGGGTATAGTCGGGCGGACTTTCGCTTGGATAGTGATGGCCGTTTGTGGTGCCTGGAGGTCAATTCCTTGCCGGGCATGACGGCAACGAGCTTGCTTCCCCAGTCGGCGGCGGCCAGTGGTATTGCTTTCTCTGCGCTCTGTGAGCAGATCTGCCTTGCGGCCATCGAACGGCACCGAAGCAAATAAGGTGTTTGGGGCCCCGCCGTTGGGTGACGCGCCGATCTTCTCCCGAACCCTTGTCGTCGGCACCAGTTGTGCCGGCAAGAGCACGTTCGCCCGCAAGCTGGCGACTCTGTCCGGTCGCACGTGCATTGAGCTCGATGTGTTGTACTGGGGGCCGGACTGGCAGCCAAAGCCGCAGGAGACGTTTCGCCAATTGGTGGCGGAGGCGGCCGCTGCGGAGTCCTGGATTGCCGAGGGGAATTATGGTGCGGTACGTGACCTGTTGTGGCCGCGCGCGGAAACGATCGTGTGGCTCAATTACTCATTTGCCCGCGTTCTGTGGCAGGCGCTTGGGCGCACCATCGGGCGCTGCCTCACGCGGCGCGAGTTGTGGCATGGCAACCGGGAATCCGTCTGGCGCTCCTTTTTTACGAAGGAGTCCATTCTCGTTTGGGTGATCACCACCTATCATCGCCGCCAGAGGGAATTTGCTGCGCTGCGCGACAGCGGGGCCTTTCCCCATCTCTGCTGGGTCGAGTTCCGGCATCCGAAGGAGGCCGCGCGCTGGCTGTCGGCATGCACGAATACCGACAAGGCATGGGGCCATGGCAGCGCTGCTGCGCCTGACTACAAGAGCACGTCCACCTTGCTTGATTGAGTGCGTCCAGCAGGCTGCCGAGCGCATCCGCGCATGGGGCTTTGGCGAGTAATATCGAAGCCAGTCCGTTGGCGTGAATGAAGGAGGTGCGCCCATGCGCGAACTGGACCTGTGCAAAGCTTTTACGCTGCTGGAACCCGGGCCGGTGGTGCTGGTGACCACCCATGATGGCAAGGCCGACAACATCATGACCATTTCGTGGACCATGGTGATGGATTTCACGCCGCTATTTGCGATCACCACGGGGGTATGGAATTACTCGTTTGCCGCGTTGTGCAGCAATCGGGAGTGCGTGATTGCAATTCCCACTGTCGATCTGCTGGATAAGGTGGTCGGCATCGGAACCTGCTCGGGGGCCGATACCGACAAGTTCTGCCGCTTCGGGCTCACCGCTGTGCCGGCCAGGCGGGTCCGGCCGCCCTTGATCGGGGAGTGCCTCGCCAACATCGAATGCAAGGTCGTCGATATCGTCGAGAGGCACGGTATCGTGGTGCTGGAGGGGCTGGCCGCCTACCTCGATACCGGACGAGAGGAGCGGCGCACGGTGCATGCGGTGGGCGACGGCAGCTTCATTGTCGATGGGCACAGGATCGACCGGAGAGCGATGATGGCCGCCAAGCTGCCTCCTGGCGTTTAGCGGCGATTTTTTGTTTGTTACCGAACCTATGCCCCTCTCGTCAGCCAGGATGCGTTGCCATCCTGGCTGAATGGTCGTCGGGGCTGTATCTTGAGCCCGGAATGGGCAAGCGTCCATCCGGAGCAGGCTTCCTTGCTCCAAAACCAGCGCTTAGTTCATCCTGGCGCCCGCGAGACATGTTCTGTATAGGTCAGTAGCCATGAAATTTGCCGAGCTCGTGGATGTCCAGCAGTTGAGGTCGCTGTGCGAAAGCTTCACGGAGGTGACCGGCGCAGTCACCGCGATTCTCGAGCTCGACGGCGAAGTGCTGGTGGCCACCGGTTGGCAGGATGTATGCACCCAGTTCCATCGCTGCAATTCAGGGACCGCGCAGCGCTGCCTCGAGAGCGACACCATCCTGGCGGGCAAGCTGAAGGAGGGCGAGGCTTATAACGTCTACAACTGCAAGAACGGTCTGGTGGATGTGGCGGTCCCGATTACCGTTGCCGGCGAACACGTTGCGAATCTATTCACGGGGCAATTCTTCTTTGCCAAGCCGGACCTGCAGTACTTTATCCGGCAGGCCAATCAGTTCGGACTCGACGAGCAGGCCTATCTCGATGCCCTGAATAAAACCCCGGTCTTTTCCCAGGAAAAGGTGCGGTCGATCATGACCTTCCTCACCGACCTGGCAAAGATCATGGGGGAAATGGGGATGGCCCGTCTGCAGATGCATGAGGCCAACCGGACACTGCAGAACGCCGCTGCCATCATCGATTCGTCGGAAGACGCCATCATCGGCAAGACGCTGGACGGCATCGTCACCAGCTGGAATCCGGCGGCGCACAAAATTTTTGGCTATACCGCCCGGGAAATCGTCGGGCGGCCCGCCCACATGTTGTTGCCGCCGGATCTGCTGGGCGAGGCCGACACGATCCTGTCGCGTATCCGCGCTGGTGAGACGGTGATTCATCACGAGGCGCGACGGGTGCGCAAGGATGGGGCGCTGATCCATGCCTCGGTCACGATCTCGCCCATCCGTGACGTTGCGGGCAGGGTCGTTGGCGCGTCGACGATTGCCCGCGACATTACGGCCCAGGTTATCGCCAAACGGGAGCTGTCCAATGAACGCAGCTTCCTGCGCACGCTGATCGACACGCTGCCCGACCTCGTCTGGCTGAAGGATGCGGATGGTGTGTATCTCCGCTGCAATCAGCGATTCGAACAGTTCTGCGGGGCGACCGAGAGGGAGGTCATCGGCAAGACCGACTACGATTTCGTCAGCAAGGCGCTGGCCGATTTCTTTCGGGACCATGACCGGATGGCCATGGAGAAGAGCGCCCCTTGCATCAACGAAGAGGAAATCAGCTTTGCGTCGGATGGTCATCGGGAAATCCTCGAAACCACCAAGATCCCGATGCGGGGCGAAAACGGCGAGCTGATCGGCGTCCTCGGTATCGGGCACGACATCACCCGGCGCAAATTGTCTCAACTCGCTCTGGAAAACAGCGAGAAGCAATTGCGCTTTGTTCTGGAAGGGGCCGAGCTGGGCTTCTGGGACTGGAATATTGCGACCGGAGAAGTGGACCGCAACCAGCGGTGGGCCGAGATGCTGGGTTATACCCATGACGAAATCAGGCATACGACCCAGCAGTGGACGGATTTCATTCATCCCGATGATCGCGAGCGCGCCTGGAACTCCATCGATGCGGTGCTCAAGGGGCACTCCAGCATGCACAAGATCGAATACCGGATGTTCCACAAGGACGGGAGCCTGAAGTGGATTCTGGACCAGGCCCGTGTGATGCAGCGGGATGCGGACGGCACGCCGCTGCGCATGTGCGGAACACATACCGACATTACCCCACGCAAGCAGGCGGAAGCCGTCCTCAAGGAAAGCGAGGCGCGTTATCGTCACCTGGTGGAAAGCCTGCCGGACATTGCCTACACCCGCTCCGTGCAGCAGGGGCACGTGTATTACTCTCCGCGGGCCGCCGACGTATTGGGCTACCCGATGGCGTATCTGCTGGCGCATCCTTTTTTATGGACCGAATCGATTCATCCGGACGACCGCCCGCAAGTTCATGAGGCGGTTGCCAGGCTGCTGTCCAGCCAGCTTCCGTTCCGCCTCGAATATCGCATCCAGGACAGTGAAGGGCGTTGGCGCTGGTTCTTCGATCGCTCCATCGGAATCCGCGTCGAGGAAGGCGACACCCTCATTGAGGGGCTTGCCATGGACATCACGGAAACGAAGGCGATCCAGGATGAACTGGCTGCACACCGCAACCATCTGGAGAGCCTCGTCGAGGAGCGCACCCAGGAGCTGACGTTGGCCAAGAATCTGGCCGAGACCGCGAACGTTGCCAAGAGTGCGTTCCTGGCCAACATGAGCCATGAAATCAGGACGCCGCTGAATGCCATCATCGGCATGGCGCACATCCTCCGCCGCAGCGGGGCCACGCCTCTGCAGACGAACAAGCTGGACAAGATCGAGGCCGCCGGGGCGCACCTGCTCGACATCATCAATGTCATCCTCGACCTGTCCAAGATCGAGGCCGGGAAGTTCCAGCTGGATGAAGTGCGGATCTGCGTCGAGGAGATGATCGATAACGTCATCAGCATGATCGGCGGCAGGATCAAGGCCAAGGGGCTGGCGTTCGAAGCCGATATTCCACCAATGCCCCATGGGCTGCTCGGCGATCGGACGCGCCTGCAACAGGCCTTGCTCAATTACCTTGGCAATGCCGTGAAGTTTACCGACACCGGCAGCATCCGCCTGCGTGCCCGCCTCATCGAGGAGGCCGCTGATTACAGTCTGCTCCGCTTCGAGGTCAGCGACACCGGCACCGGTATTGCGCCGGATGCCTTGCCGCGCCTGTTCTCTGCATTCGAGCAGGCCGACAACTCGATCACGCGCAAATACGGCGGGACGGGGCTCGGCCTTGCGATCACCCGGCGCGTGGTCGAGTTGATGGGGGGAGAGACCGGGGTTTCGAGTGAGCCTGGCAAGGGCAGCACCTTCTGGCTGACGGTGCGTCTGCGCAAGACCGGCGATGGGTGCAATCCGCTCGAAGCCCCTGGGGTGAGCGATGCGGCGTTGCTTCTGAAGCGGGAATTTGCCGGAACACGGGTGCTGCTGGCCGAGGACGATCCGATCAACCGCGAGGTGTCCTTGTCGATGCTGGAAGACGTCGGATTGCTGGCCGACGTTGCCGAGGATGGCGTGGAGGCCCTCGACCGTGCGCGCATCAATGATTACGCCTTGATCCTGATGGACATGCAGATGCCGAACATGGATGGCCTGGAGGCCACACGGCGTATCCGGCAGTTGTCCGAGAAGAGGCGCGTCCCCATCCTGGCCCTGACGGCCAACGCATTTGCAGAGGATCGGGTCCGCTGCGCCGAGGCCGGCATGGATGGATTCGTCGCCAAACCGGTGGATCCGGACACCTTGTTCACCGCTTTGCTGGAGTGGCTGAGAAAGCCGTCCTAAAGGCGTGGGGCAGTGGGGCTTGTACGGCCGTCTTGTGCATCGAATTGATACAATGCCCGGGTACAACAACGGTAGGCCGCAGAGGAGCCAGGGCTTTCATGGGCACGGTAAGCGGGCACGGCGACGAATTTCGCACTTCATTGCAGAATGCAATCCTGAATGAAGCGCCGGATGGCATTCTGGTGGTCGACGAGAACCTTTCCGTCGCGTCGGTTAATGAGCGTTTCTTTCGCGTGTGGAAGATGGCCATGCCGACTGGCGCTCTGGACGAAATACTGGATTCGCCCCATGACTCGCTCCTTGAACAGGCTATCGTGCGGGTTGCCGATTCCACAGCCTTCCTGGAACGAGTCCATGCGTTGTATGCCAATCCGGAACTGGAAGATAGCTGCGATATTCCGCTCAAGGATGGCCGGACGCTGAAGCGGTACTCACGCGCACTACGAAATGAGGATGGGAAGTATCTGGGCCGGGTCTGGTATTTCCGCGATATCACCGACACTGTCAATTCCCAGCTCGCCTTGCTCGAAAGTGAGATCCGTTACCGCACGGCCTTCCAGACAACCCTTGATGCGATTGCCATCACGTCCCTGAAGGAAGGCCGCTACGTAGAGGTAAACCAGGCGTTCGTCGTCATGTCGGGCTATCCCTACGAGGAGATCATCGGCAATACGTCCCTGCAGCTCAATATTTGGGCTGATCCGGAAGACCGCCGACGATTCAGCCAGAAAATCATCGATGGCGAGAGTCTGCTGAATTTCGAGACGCGTTTCCGGCGCAAGGACGGGAGCGAGTTCTGGGGCATCTTCTCGGTCTCGCGCATGGAGGTGGGGGGCGAGCCTTATCTGCTTTCGATTACCCGTGATATCACGTCCCGCAAACACGCCGAGGCGGAATTGGCCGAGCACCAGAAGCACCTGGAGCAACTGGTCAAAGAACGTACGGCGGAGCTGTTGGCCGCCAAGGAGGCTGCCGAGGCTGCCAATATCGCGAAGAGTGCTTTTCTGGCCAACATCAGTCATGAAATCCGTACGCCGCTGAATGCAATCACCGGCATGGCTTATTTGATTCGCCATGGTGGCTTGAAAGACGGCCAGTGCGCCCAGATGGACAAACTCGAGGCTGCCGGCGAGCATCTGCTCAGCATCATCAATGCGGTGCTCGAACTTTCCAAGATCGAGGCCGGCAAGGTCGTGCTGACCGAAGCGCCGCTCCGGATTGAAAGCGTTCTCGGCAATGTCCTGTCGATGCTGAATGAGCGCGCCGATGCCAAGGGGTTGCGACTTGAGATCCAGGCGGGCGCGTTGCCGACGGATTTGCTCGGCGATCAGACCGCCTTGCAGCAAGCCCTCCTCAACTATGCCGCCAACGCGCTGAAATTTACCGAGGCCGGGCATGTCATCCTGCGTGCCCATGTTGTCGAAGAGGGGGCTGATGACGCCATGCTGCGTTTCGAGGTTGAGGACAGCGGCATCGGTATCGATGAGGAAACGCTGCCCAGGTTGTTCTCCGCCTTTGAGCAGGCTGACAACACCACCACGCGCAAATATGGCGGCACCGGTCTTGGCCTGGCGATCACCCGTCATCTGGCCGAACTCATGGGGGGGCGCGCCGGTGCCAGCAGTTGTCCCGGGCAGGGCAGTACTTTCTGGTTCACGGCCCGTCTCCACAAGCAGCCGTATGCGGGTGTCGGGCTGTCGTCACCGGTTGTTGCGAGCCGGGAGATGCTGCCGCTGGCTGAGGGAAAGCGGAATCGTCTGCTGCTGGTCGAGGACGAACCGGTCAGCCGCGAAGTCGCCATGGCGATTCTCGAAGACGTGGGACTTGTCGTCGATACGGCAGAGAACGGCAAACAGGCGGTGGACCGCGTGGCAGGTCAGGTATATGACGTGATCCTGATGGACATGCAGATGCCCGATATGGACGGACTCGAGGCAACGAGGCGAATACGCAGACTGGAGCAGGGTTGCGACGTGCCGATTGTGGCGATAACGGCCAATGCTTTCGAGGAGGATCGCGCGCGCTGTCTGGCTGCGGGAATGGACGATTTCATTGCCAAGCCGGTCGAACCGTCCTACTTGCTCGAAACCGTCGAGCGTTGGTTGCGGGCCAGACGCGTACCGGCGGCCTGATTGATCAGGTTTCTTTCTGCGCCCGTGCTTCGAGCTGGCGGCGCGTGGCTTCATCCAGTGCCCGCCCGCGCCACGGGATGAGGCCTGGCACGATGCGGCGATAGGCGGCATAGCTGCCGGGGTGGCGGCGCAGGAGGCGCTGTTCTTCGATGCGGCTGCCGACCACGAGATAGGCACTGATGCATAGCGCGGAGACGAGCCAGGCGGCGCTCATCTCCTGGCTCCAGATGAACACCAGCATCAGGAAATACCAGGGGTGCCGGACGTAGCAGTGCCAGGGGCTGAAGGTGAGCGGCCAGGTCTCCGTCCGCAGGCCGAGGAAGGCGGGCATCGAGTAGAACTTCAGCGTGTGAATGAAGCCCAGCAGCGCGGTGGCGCTGAGGCCGTGGCGGAGCCAGCGCAGCCAGACGGGTTCGTCGAACAGCGGTGTGGCGGGCAGGCCGGCCAGGATCGCGAGCGGTGCGGCCACCGTCACGATGGCGAGGACGTTGAAGGCGAGCCGGGCATGGCGCCCGAACAGGCGTTCGAGGGTGGGGCCGGCGAGCAGGCTGTGCAGCGCGCCGAAGAGCAGCCAGCTGGCTGCCAGTAGCAGCAGGGAGGGCAGATCGGTGTAGCTCATGTCCGCATGGTGCATGAGATTCCGTAGCGCTGACTACAGGGGCGCGGCAGGTGGGTTGCAGCGGCGACTTTTTGTTATGCTGCCGCTCTCTTTCCGGCCGGCAATGCCGCCGCGCCGGCATAACTATATTTACGGAGTGGCGCAGCAGATGGCGTCTTTGCAGGAGCAGTTCTTGAAGGCCGGTCTGGTCGACAAGAAGAAGGCCAAGCAGGTCCACCAGGACAAGGCCCGGCAGCAGAAGATCGAGCGGCGGACTGGAGCTGAGAGCGTCGATGAGGCGCGCGTGGCGGCCCAGGAGGCCCAGCGCAAGAACGCCGAGCGGGCCCGCGAGCTCAACGCCCAGCGCGATGCGGCGGCGACCCAGAAGGCGATTGCCGCGCAGATCGTCCAGATGGTGCAGCAGAATCGCCAGCACAAGGGCGGTGGCGACATTGCCTACAACTTCACCCACGACAACAAGATCAAGCGGGTGTATGTGTCGGCCGCGGTGCGCGACCATATCGTCGCCGGGCATCTGGTGATCATCTGTCGTGGCGACGTTACCGAGCTGGTGCCCAAGGTCATCGCCGACAAGATCGCCGAGCGTGATCCGTCCATCGTCGTGCAGATCAAGCGTGCCACGACCGAGGTGGACGAGAACGATCCGTATGCCGATTTCAAGGTGCCGGACGACCTGATGTGGTGACGCCGGGGCCGCGATGCGCGCGGTCTTCCGTGTTGTGCCGGTGAGGCCGGCGGCCATGGCGGTCGGGTTATGATTGCATCGTCATTTTTCGGGGGCCGGCGGTGCGTATCCTCTTGATCGGTTTCGGTAGCGTCGGGCAGGCGCTGCTGCCCTTGTTGCGTGGGTACTTCGGGCTGTCGCCCGCGAGCATCGAGGCCATTGCCGCCGACGAGCGCGGGCGGCAGGTGGCCGACGCGTTCGGCATCCGGCTTGAAAACCGGCCGCTCACGCCGGGCAATTATCGCGACCTGCTGCACGGCCGCCTGCGGCCGGGAGACGTGCTGATCAACGTCGCCGTCGATGTGTCGTCGCTGGCCTTGATCGGCTGGTGCCGCGAGCACGGGGTGCTCTATCTCGACACCTGCGTCGAGCCGTGGGCCGGCGGGTACGCGGCGGCGGACGCGAGCACGACCAACCACGCGCTGCGCAACGCCGCGCTGGCAATGCATGCACCCGGCGCGCCGACGGCGGTGATAGCCCACGGGGCCAATCCGGGGCTGGTCAGCCATCTGGCCAAGGAAGGGCTGCTGGCGCTGGCGGCCGTCCGGGGTATCCGTGTCGAGACGCGTGCTGCGTGGGCGGCGATGACCTGCGCGCTGGGTGTCCGGGTCGTCCAGATTGCCGAGCGGGACACCCAGCGCGCCGGCATGATGCGGCCTGCCGGGTGCTTCGACAACACCTGGTCGGTGGACGGTTTCCTGTCCGAAGCCTGGCAGTGCGCCGAACTCGGCTGGGGCAGCCATGAGCCGTGCCTGCCGCTGGACGCCCACCGGCTGGGGGCGGATGAGTCGGGGGCGATCCACCTGGATGCCCACGGTGCCGAGGTCAGGGTGAAGTCCTGGCTGCCGTCCTGCGGCGAACAGGAGGCCTGGCTGATCACCCACCACGAAGCCTTGTCACTTGCCGGGCTGCTGACCCTGAGGGATGGCGCGGGCAGCCTCGTCCATCGCCCCACCGTCTATTACGCCTATCGGCCGTGTCCCGCGGCGGTCCGTTCCCTTGAGGCCTGGGTTGCCGCTGGCTTCCCGTCGCCACGCCACAAGCAGGTGCTGGGGGACGCACTGCTGGACGGTTTCGACCAGTTGGGTGTGCTGTTCGTTTTCGATGGCGGCGCCTACTGGTACGGCTCGACCCTCACTCTGCACGAAGCCCGCGCGCTGGCGCCCCACAACACGGCGACGTCCCTGCCGGTGGTAGCCGGCATCCTTGGTGCGCTGGACTGGATGCGGGCCCATCCGCGGGCGGGCGTGGTCGAGGCCGAGGCGATGGATCATGCCCGCGTGCTGGCGGTGGCCCGCCCGTACCTGGGGACGGTGTCCGGTGTGCTGACCGACTGGCAGCCCGGGCCGGCAGGTGAGCTGTCATTCGATAATTTCCGACTGTCGTCGGCCATGAGGAAACGCGAACTTGAAGCGGTCTAAGAAGATTCCCTTGTTGGTGATCGGCACTGCGGGGCTGCTTGCCGGTTGCAGTGGCAGCAGCGACATGCAGGAACTCAAGCAGGATTTCTACGCCGGCCGGGAGGCCTGTGAGAAGGACTGGGGGAGCGACCCCCGCAACTGCCGCGAGGAGAGCGGTGGCGGCGCAGGGAGCGGGGGCAGCAGCGGGCGTACCTCCAGTAGCGGCTCGACCTATGCGGGGCCCCGTTATTACTGGGATCGCTCGGCCGGGCACCCGGTCGCAGTCTCCTCGTCGGGAGAGACGCGGGTGGTCAGTGATTCCTACCTCAGCCGCGGCGCGCCGTCGACGGCGCACGGGACGGTGGTCAGCTCGGTGAGCCGCGGCGGTTTCGGCAGTACCGCCCACGGTTTCTCGGCGGGAGGCTGACGGCGATGGAGCGTCTGCCCATTTCACCTCGCCCCGATTTCGGCCAGCGGCTTGAAGCGGTCGGCCTGTCCTTCCATTCCTGGGACAACTACTGGAAGGAGGACGTCTGCTACCGCTTCACGGCCGCCCAGGTGGACGAAATCGAGGCCGCCGCACAGGCGCTGCATGCCATGTGTGTGGCCGCTGCCCGCCGCGCTGTGGCCGACGGGCGTCTGGCCCAGCTGGGTATTCCCGAAGCCTTCCGGAACGCGGTGGCCGATTCCATCGGCCAGGACGAGTTCAGCCTCTACGGGCGCTTCGACCTGGCCTATGACGGGGTGAATCCGCCGAAGCTGCTGGAGTACAACGCCGACACGCCGACCTCCCTGCTCGAATCGGCGGTGGCCCAGTGGTACTGGCTGGAGGACTGCCGGCCGGACGCCGACCAGTTCAACTCGCTCCACGAACGCCTGGTGGATCAGTGGAAGCGCCTGCCCGGCGCGGGTGTGGTCCATCTGGCCTCGCTGCGCGGCAACGAGGAGGACTGGGTGTGCACCACCTACATGCAGGATGTGGTGGTGCAGGCCGGGCGTGAGGCCCGCCACATCCATGTCGAGGACATCGGCTGGGATGCTGCGCGTCGACGCTTCGTCGACCTGGATGGCCTGCCCATCGACACCCTGTTCAAGCTCTATCCGTGGGAATGGCTGATGCGCGAGGACTTCGGCCGCCACATCGCCGGCAGCGGGACGCGTTTCGTCGAGCCGATCTGGAAGTCGGTGCTGGCCTGCAAGGGGTTGCTGCCGCTGTTGTGGGAGATGTATCCGGGCCATCCCAACCTGCTGCCGGCCTATTTCGAGCCGGGCCGCCTCCAGTCCTACGCCCGCAAGCCCTTGTATTCCCGCGAGGGCGCCAATGTGGCGCTCTACGCCGACGGGCGTCTGCTGGCGCAGGATTCCGGGCCCTATGGTGCGGAGGGCTTCGTCTACCAGGGGCTGGCGGCCATCCCCGAGTTCGACGGCAAGTATCCGGTGCTCGGCGCCTGGATCGTCGGCGGTGAGCCGGCGGGGATGTGCATTCGCGAGGATGTCTCGCCGATCACCACCAACATGAGCAACTTCGTGCCCCATTACTTCGAATAAGGACGAGTCGTGAGCGCCTTTCTCGCATTCATCAGCTATTTCGCCTCAGCGCTGGTTCTGCTGGCGGTGTTCGTGGTGGCCTATGTACACCTCACGCCCTACAGGGAGTTCGAACTGATCCGCCGCAACAACCAGGCCGCGGCGATCTCCCTGTCGGGGGCCATCCTCGGCTTCACCTTTCCGCTGCTGTCGTCGATCTACTACACCCAGAGCCTGCCGGAGATGGCCCTGTGGGCGGCCATCACCGGCGTGGTGCAGTTTGCCGTGTTCCTGCTCATGCGGAGCCAGGCGGCGCAGATCGAAGCCGGCGACACCGCGCCGGCGATCCTGCTGGCGACGCTGTCGGTCGCCGTGGGGCTGATCAACGCGCTGTGCATCAGCCACTAGGGCTTGGTTGTGATGTGCCGGCTCTTCGGCAGCAGGGCCACGACGCTGCCGAGCAGCGGCAGGTAGGCGATGGCGTGATAGACGGCGTCGATGCTGGTCCGGTCGGCGAGCAGGCCCAGTACCGCGGCGCCCAGGCCACCCATGCCGAAGGCAAAGCCGAAGAAAAGGCCTGAGACCATGCCGACCTTGCCGGGCATGAGCTCCTGCGCATAGACCAGGATCGCCGAGAAGGCCGACGACAGCACCAGGCCGATGACGATGGTCAGCACCGTGGTCCAGAACAGGTCGGCGTGGGGCAGGAGCAGCGCGAAGGGGGCGACGCCGAGGATGGACGCCCAGATCACCGGCTTGCGGCCGACGCGGTCGCCGATCGGGCCGCCGAGGATCGTGCCGGCCGCCGACGCGAACAGGAAGGCGAACAGGTGCACCTGGGCGCTCTGCACCGACAGGCCGAACTTTTCGATCAGGTAGAAGGTGTAGAAGCTGCTCAGGCCGGCGATGTAGAAATACTTCGAGAAGATCAGTACGAGCAGGACCGCCACGGCGCCCAGCACGACCTTGCGCGGGTAGGGCGACTCCACCGGCGGGCGGCTGCGCCCGCTACCGGCGATGTGGTGGGTGGCGTACCAGCGGCTGACCTGCACCAGCAGCACGATGCCGAGCACCGCGGCGAGGCCGAACCAGGCCACGCTGTGCTGCCCGAAGGGCACGATGACGGCGGCCGCCACCAGCGGGCCGACGGCGCTGCCGGTGTTGCCGCCGACCTGGAAGACCGACTGGGCCAGCCCGTGCCGCCCGCCCGAGGCGAGCCGGGCGATGCGTGACGATTCCGGGTGGAAGATCGCCGAGCCGGTGCCGACGCACGCGGCGGCGAGCAGCACGGCCTCGTAGCTCGGCGCGTAGGCGAGCAGCAGCAGGCCGCACAGGGTGGCTGCCATGCCGAAGGGCAGGGAGTAGGGCTGCGGCTTCTTGTCGGTGTACAGGCCGATCAGTGGTTGCAGCAGCGAGGCGGTCAGCTGGTAGGTGAGGGTGATCAGGCCGATCTGCCCGAAGCTGAGATGGAAGCTGCCTTTCAGCAGCGGGTACATGGCGAGGATCAGCGACTGCATCATGTCGTTGATGAAGTGCGAGGTGCTGATGGCCCCGAGGATGCCGAAGGCGGCTTCGCCGTGGCGCGCCTGCAAGGGCAAGGCGGTGGGTTTCGTCATGGTGCGGGCTCTCTGTGCGGTGCCGACCCTCCGTCGATCAGGGGCTGGCTGCGTGTTGGTATGTCTCGACGTCAGCCGATTCTAGAAATACGATGCATGCCTGTCTCACGCCATTCGGCCGTTGGGTTGCTAGAAAAAGACATTGTTCGATATAGGCCTTCATGACGGTGAAACCCCTTTCCGAGGCGCTCGCCGAGATCGACGCCAGCACCGCGCCGGTGAGCTGTCGGGCGACCGACTATCCCGCTGGCTGGGAGGTGGCGCCCCATGCCCACGGCAAGCACCAGCTGATCTACGCGGTGCATGGCGTGATGGCGGTGAAGGCCGACGCCGGGCAGTGGGTGGTGCCGCCGACGCGGGGCATCTGGATGCCGGCAGGGATGACCCACGCCATCCAGTGTGTCGGCGTGGTCAATATGCGCAGCCTGTTCATCCTTCCCGGGGCTGTGGCGAGCCTACCGGCTGCGTCCTGCGTGGTGGGTATCTCGGCCTTGCTGCGCGAGCTGATCCGCGCGGCCGCGGACGTGCAGACGCCCTATGCGTCCAACTCGCGGGACGGCCGCTTGATGCGCTTGATGCTCGATGAGCTGCGCACGCTGCCGGTGTTGCCGCTGCACCTGCCAATGCCGCTAGAGCCGCGTCTGCTGGAGATCTGTACGCGCCTGCAGCAACGCCTGGACGACGTGTCCACGCTGGGCGACTGGGCTGCGCACCTGGGCGTGGACGTCAAGACTATCCAGCGCCTGTTCCAGCGCGAGACCGGCATGACCTTCGGTAAATGGCGCCAGCAGGCACGCCTGCTGCGCGCACTGGAGCTGCTTGCCGGTGGCGAGCGCGTTGTCGATATCGCGTTGGCCCTGGGTTACGACAGCCCCAGTGCCTTCACCACGATGTTCAAGCGGCAGTTCGGGCAGACGCCGAGCCAGTTCTTCAGCTGAGCAGTGCCCGTATCAGGCGGCGACGTCGTTGACGGACCAGGCCCAGCGTTCGAATTCTGCGGAGGTCAGGGCGGGGGAGTACAGGAAACCCTGAGCGTAGTCGCAGCCGGCGGCGACGAGCAGGTCCCGCTGGATGGTGGTTTCGACGCCTTCGGCGACGACCTTCAGGCCCAGCGCATGGGCCATGACGATGATGGCTTCGCACAGGGCCCGGTCATTGGCGTCGCAGCCCAGGTTGCGTACGAAGCTGCGGTCGATCTTGAGATAATCGATGTGGAAACGCTTCAGGTAGGCGAGGGACGAGTAGCCGGTGCCGAAGTCGTCGATGGCGACCTGGATGCCGGCGTCGCGGAAGCCCAGCAGCTTCTTGTTGATCCGGGCTTCGGCGTGCAGCAGCAGGCTTTCGGTGATCTCGATGACCACGCTGTGCCCCGGAATGCCTTGTTCGGCCAGGTATTCCGGCCAGTGGGCCAGGGCGTTGCCGTCGTGGCGGATCTGGGCCGGCGAGGTGTTGATGCTGATCTGGAAGTCGCTGTCGAAGCGATTGCACCAGTTCCGGGCCTGCTGGGCGGCCTGCTTGAAGACCCACTCGCCGATGGGCACGATCAGCCCGGTTTCTTCTGCCACCGGGATGAACTCCAGCGGACCGGTCAGGCCGCGTTGGGGGTGGGCCCAACGGATCAGCGCTTCGGCCTTGCAGACCCGGCTGCTCGTCAGCTCGACGATGGGTTGGTAGAAGATCCGGAACTCGCCGTTCGCCAGTGCGGTGCGCAGATCGCTGCTGAGGTGCTGGCGTTTCTGGGCGGCCTCGTGCAGGTCGGGGGTGAAGTAGCTGAAGCGGTTGCGGCCGGCGTTCTTGGCCGCGTACATGGCCTGGTCGGCGTTCTTGAACAGGATGTCCAGTTCGCGGGCGTCGCTGGGGTAGAGAGTGATGCCGAGGCTGGCGGACACGAAGGCCTTGTCGGCGCCGAGCACGAAGGGGCTGGAGAGCTTGTCGATGAGGGCGTGAGCGATGCGTTCGACGCTCTCCATGTCGTCCACGCAGGACAGGATCACCGTGAATTCGTCGCCTCCCAGGCGGGCCACCGTGTCGGAGGCCCGCACGCAGGCGCCGATACGCCGCCCGGCCTCGATCAGCAGGACGTCGCCCTTGTCGTGGCCGAGGGAGTCGTTGACCTCCTTGAAGTGGTCCAGGTCGATCAGCATCAGCACCATCGAACGGCCGCTGCGGTCGGCCAGGCGGGATTCGTGCTCGAGGCGGTCATGGAACAGCTGGCGGTTGGGCAGCTGGGTCAGGGAGTCGAAGTTGGCCTGTTTCCAGATCGTCTCCTCGAAGGCGATGCGATCGGAGATGTCCCGCCCGACCGCCAGCACGCTGGTGATGGTGCCATTGACGTCGGCCTCGGCGGCCAGGTGGATGAGGGTGCAGTGCTCCCTGCCGTCCTGACTGTGCCACTTCAGTTCGAACTGGGTGTTTCCGCTGCCGCTGAGCACCTCGTGGATTTTCGCTTCGTAGATTTCGGCGTTGCTGCCGCCGGGCACCTCGGATGGCCGCTTGCCGAGCAGGGCCTCGAGGCGTAGTCCGACGGTGCTGCAAAAGGCAGGGTTGGCGAAGATGCGGCGGCAGTCGCGGTCGTAGCGGGCGATGGAGTCCGGCGAGTTCTCGATGAGGGTGCGGGACTCCTGCTCCTTGGCGATGAGGGCGGCGGTGCGCTCGTTGACCGTGTTTTCGAGGGATGCGTTGATGTCGTTGATCTGGCGGATCTTCTGGCTCACCGCATCGTTCATGGCGATGAAGCTCTGGGTCAGGTCGGCCAGTTCGTAATCCAGGGTGGTCTTGTCGAGCAGCAGCAGTTCGTCGTCCTGGACGATGGCATTGGTGTTGTCGGTGACCCCCCGGAAGATGCGGCTGAGGGTGGTCAGCGGGCGGGAGATCGAGGTGGAGAAGTACCAGGCCAGCGGCAGCACGAAGGCCATGATGGCGGCGGCGATCAGCCCGAGGATGCGGATCATCTCCCAGGTGTTCGTTTCGACGACGCTCTTCGAGCGCAGCGCGGCAATGCTGCCGATGGGCTGCCCTTCGCGGTAGAGGGGAATCAGCCCCTGGTAGTAGCCGGTGCCGTCGATGCTGATCTCGTTGAGCGCCAGGGCCGGTGCGGCCCCATGGGCGGGGGGCGCCTGGCCGCTCCAGTCCGGCTGGAGGTAGGCGGTCAGCGTACCGTGGCGCAGGCTGTCGGTGGTGAAGACGTTGATGTCGGTGTCGGTCCGCCGGGCCAGTTCGTGGACGAAGCCCCGGTCGAGGCGGTGGGTCATGGCGATCAGGCCGACCTGTCTGGGGGCCGTCTTCCCGGTGATGCCATCGTGGGCGGGGTCCATGATCGGGACGTTGATTTCGATCGACAGTTCGTCGTCGATCAGCGCGTAGTGGGCATCCTCCTTCTGGGGCAGGGGCTGGCCAAACTCAGGACGGATGGACGGCGGGATCGGGGTCGGTTTCAGGATGACTGCGCGATTGTCACCGTCGGGTGTGCCTTCCTTCATCATGAGGCGCGGGGCAGGCTCTCTTTCGACAAAACCGGTGCGTTCGAGCCGGCCGTCGATGCGGGAGAAGCTGATCAGGTGGCCTGCTGCATCGTAGATGGCGATGCTGCTCGCGTGGGCCGTGTGGCGTACCTCCTGGACTTCCTGCGCGAGCTGCCGGTAGGTGCTTTGCAGGGTTTCGCGGTCGAGCTCGGAACCCGCATACTGGGACAGGTACCAGATCGTGGTGCCCAGATTGTGTTGGGCGGCCAGGTGGCGGGAGGCGTCGAGCAGTCCGTTCTGGCGGGTCGTGAGTTCTTCGGAAATGACCGCCGCCGCTTGTCTCAGCTGGGTGCGGGACTGTTCGCGGTATTGGGTGCTGATGACCAGGGACACCGCCGACATGTAGGCCAGCGCCGTCGCGGTGCTGATGACCACGGCGCTGAGCAGCAGTCGGTTGCTGAGCTTGCGGATTCTCATGCCGGAAGAGTCTCGTGGGGGGGCGGTGGCCCGTACGGGCAAGGCGCTGGCAGCTTAGGGGTGTTCCCGCTTCGGGTCATAGGAAAGAATTGGCGTATACCCGTCGGGAGCGATGGATTCGTCGAGCCGGTAGGTGTCCAGATTGTTCTGGTCCACGATGCCCAGCTTGACGAGCAAGGTGTGCGGCGGAGTCTTGACCCGTCCCTCCAGGTGATTGACGACGGCGTTGAGGGTGACCCGGGCCTGGCTCAAGGCCTTGGTGTCGGCGGCGGCGAAGATCTCCTGGCGGCGGATGAGGCCGGCGATCTCGCGGGTCAGGTCGTAGGCGACGATGCGGATCCGGTCGTCGAGCCCGGCCTCATGGATGGGCAGGCGCGCGGCGGGCGCGCAGCCGGTGCAGCCGATGATGTAGTCGAGCTTGTGGCCGTGTTTTGCCAGGAGTTGTGCGGCCAGCTGGGATTGCTCGATGCGGTCGCTGTCGCCGTAGCGGATGTCCACGATATTGACGCGGATCGGCGCCTTGCGAGCGGCCTCCTGGCTGCCCTCCACTTCGCCCTTGACCCAGCCGGCACCGGCCGGGCCGGGCAGGAGCGCGATGTTGATCGCGCTGAGGCCACGCTTCTGCGCATCGCGGATGACCCAGCGGGTGGCATCGAGGCCCATGCTGCGGAGCGAGGTGGTGATCTTGATCGTCAGGTCGTCGCTGGTGCTGTCATTGGCCAGTTCGAACACCGGGATGCCCTTCGCGCGGGCCCGGGTGATCGACGGATTGTTGCCGTCGAGGCTGATCGGCGACAGCACGATGGCGTCGTAGCGGCCGTTGCTGGCTTCTTCCATCTGGCGCAGCTGGCCGATCAGGTCCTTGTAGCCGTCGGCCGGCAGGATGTCCACGGCCACGCCGAGGCGCCGGGCTTCGCTGATGACGCCATAGCTGCAACCGATCCAGTACGGATCCTTGATGTGGGGAAACAGGAAGGCGATGCGCCACGGCCGACTGGCGCGGGCGGTCATGGCGTAGTTGCCGGTGCTCACGCGCCCGCTGCGCAGGGCTGCGTCGGCGGTCAGGCCGGGGGGCAGCGGGCGCTGGATGACATGGACCGGGATCGGGTCGAATTTCACCGCTGCCGGCAGCACCGGAGAGGTCGGCGCTGCCGCCGTCAGGCAGGTGCTGACGCCAAGAAACAGGGCGGAGGTCAGGAGGCGCGAGGCCTGTGGCAGGGGCATTGGCCACCTCTTCCTTGGTGTTGGTCTGCTTTCCGGTTGAGTAATGTAGCTTGAACGCATGGCCCCGGCTCCCTGCGCCCCGTGTCGGGTCAGCGTGGCCGCCCGAGCGCCTTGCCCAGGTACATGGCGGAATCCGCGTGCCTCAGCAGCGTGTCGGCGTCCTGCCCATCTTCGGGGTGGATCGCCACGCCGATGCTGGCTTGCGTGTGCAGCGCCAGGCCGTCTATGGGGAACTCCCGGGCCAGGCTGTGGCGGATCTTGTCTGCCACCTGGGCTGCGTCGGCGGGGCTGTGGAGATCTTCGAGAATCACCACGAACTCGTCGCCGCCGAGGCGGGCTACGGTGTCTACGTGTCGTACGCAACTGCCAAGGCGACGGGCGATCTCCTGCAGCAGCAGGTCGCCTGCCGCGTGGCCGAGGGTGTCGTTCACCTTCTTGAAGTCGTCGATGTCTAGGTAAAGCAGGGCCATCCGGCCGTGGCGGCGCTGGCTGCGCCCCAATGCCCTGTCGAGGCGTTCATGAAAGAGGCGGCGGTTGGGCAGACCGGTTAGTTCGTCGTACTGGGCGGCGCGTATGAGTTCGGCTTTCAATTGCCCGCGCTCGACGGCAACGGCGACCTGGGTGGCGACGAAGTTGAGCAGTTCCCGGTCCTTTTGCGAATCGAAGGTGCCGGCATTCGCCTGGAGGATCAGGGCGCCGATGGCGTCCTGGCGGGTGACGAGAGGCAGGAAGAGCCACGCGGTGTTTGCCTTGGCGGGGGCGCCTGGGGGCAGGAGGTTCAGGTCGCTGACGAGAAGTGGATGTCCGCTGGCGATGACATTGCGGCTGTAGCGGTGGGCGACGGGCTCGTTAAGGAGGGGGGCGCTGCCGAGCGGGTCCTGTTGGTAAGGGAAGCTCAGCAGCTTGCTCTGTCGATCGCTGGTGGCAACGGCGACGCCGGTCAGTGGAATGCGTTCGGCGATGATCCGATGGATCTGCGGAAACAGGCTGTCCAGGTCGTCAGCCTTGAGCGCCGCGTCCGCAATGGCGTAGGTGGCCGCCTGGAAGGCTTCGGCGCGCTTTTGTTCGGTGACATCGCGAGCGACGCCGATGCGCATGTTGTCGGCGTCCGACCAGCAGGCTGACCACATGATGTGCACGCGGCTACCGTCTTTGCGCACATAGTGGTTCTCAAAGCCGACGCGGGGATGGCCGGCCATCACGCGGGCGGCCTCTTCGCAGGTCCGGTCGCGGTCCTCGGGGGCGACGAAGTCGATCAGCGGGTGGCCGATGAGTTCGCGTGGCGAGTATTGGAGGATGCGCTCGCTGGCGGCGTTCACATAGACGATACGGCCGCTGGCATCGACGAGAAAGACTGCGTCGAGGAGCAGATCGATGCTGTGCAGCAGGCGGTCCTGATGATTCGTGTCCATCTCGCGTTGGGGCTGGTCGCGCCGATTCTGTGTCGGCTCGGACGTAGATTGCCGGGGTGTTCCGCGGCGCGCAAGCTGGAAATAGCAAAAATGCGATTTTCGGCACGGAGGTGCCGCGTTTGTCCGCGTTTGTTTGTGTGAGCGTTAACGTGCGGTATGTGGCGCTGCCGCTCAGGGGGCGATGTCGGGCAGGTTGGCGATGACTTCGGCGACGTCGGTGCAGCGTTCCAGCGTGGTGGTCACGACCAGCAGCGGCTTGGCGTGGATGCCGGGCAGGTCGCATTCGTGCGGCGGGCGGAGGGCGAAGGCGAGGACTTCCGTCGGCGGGCAGAAGTCGGCAGCGACACCGGGCTTGTTGCCGCGAGCGTCGACACGGTACCAGCCGAAGCCGTCGAGATACACGGCGTTGAGGCCGTGCAGGCAGTAGGGGGCACTGTTTGCGTCGCCGACCGACAGGCGCTGATAACACAGGCCGGCGGGGATGTCGTTGGCGCGCAGCAGGGCCGCGAGCAGGTGACTCTTGGCGTAACAGTAGCCGGTGCCGTGCTGCAGCACGTCGGAGGCGCGGCAGGTGACCGGATTCTGTCGGTAGTCCCAGCTGTGGCGGATGTGGTCGCGCACGAACTCGAAGCAGCGGCGGGCGATCTCGGTCTTGTTGCTGGTGCCGTTGGCGAGTTCGGCGGCTTTGGCGCTGACCTGCGGGTGGTCGAAATCGATGTAGCGGCTGGCTGCGAGGTATTCGTGCATCGTGGTCGGGGAGGCTATGGGGCGGGTGGGCAGTATAGCAATCCCGACGGCATGGCCTGCCCCAGCGTCGCAGGCGGTCAGCGGGACTGTGCCGGAGCGGCCGGACGGGAACGGCTTTCGAGGAAGGTCCGGATCGTCCAGATCGCGGCGGGGGATAGCACGTCCTGCCAGGCCGGCATGTGGACGACGCCGACGCGGGTCTTGCCGTATTGCACGGATTTCAGGAAGTACTGGTCGTTGTCGACGATGCACATCTCGCGGATGGTCCGATCGGCGATGCGCGAGCAGCCGCGGTCGAGCTTCAGGAGATCGGGACCGACCTGGCCCTTGTTGTCGCCGTCGGGGCCGTGGCAGCGGGCACAGGCCTGGTTGAAGGTTTGGCGCCCGATGTCGGCGGCGCGCGGGTTGCCGCGGTAGGGGTTGGCGTCGCCGGCTGCCGTGGTGATGGCCGGTAGCGCCGAGGTGTCCACGACGATGCTGGCGTCCGCCACTTCACTGGCGCTGGCAATGCTCGCGCCGAGCAGGAGGCCGAGAGCGACGAGGCGGGCGCTGAGGGTGAGCTTGGGCATGGTGTTCACCAGTCGGTCGGGCAGCCGGTGCAGCCCTCGAAGGACGAGTCGGGAAAGATGGTGTAGCGCAGCAGTGCGCCTTCCAGGTTGGCGCCACGGAAGTTGGTGGTGCTGAACTTGGTTTCCTGCAGGTTGGCGTTGGTGAGGCGGGCGCCCTCGAACCACGCGAAGGCGGCGCGGGCGGCCTCCAGGTTGGCGGCGGTGAGGTCGGCGCCGCTGAAGTCGCTGCGCATGATGCGGGCGAACTCCAGATCGGCACCGATCATCCTGGCATTGCGGAAAGAGGCGCCGGGGGCGTTGGCCTTGGACAGGCGCGCGCCGCTCAGGTCCGCGCCGTCGAAGATCGCGCCAGCGAGGTTGGCGCCGCGCAGATCGGCGCGGGCCAGGTTGGCGCCGGTGAAGTCGGTGCCGGCCAGGTCGCGGGCGGATAAATCGACGTGGCGCAGGTCGGCGCCCTGGCAGCGGGCATGGGCCCAGGCGCCGCAGGTTTTGAAAACGGGCGGATCGTCGGCCTGGGCGGTGCCGGCAAGAAGGCCCGCGGCGACGGCGAACAGCACCGTGCGAAGGCTGGTGTGGCAGTACATGGAAGGGCTCCCGACGGTGGGGTCGCGAAGAAAAAGCCCGGGCCGGCCGGAGACGATCCGGCCCGGGGCAAGGCGCTGGCGGGGTCAGCGCGCGATCTTGGGCAGCTTGAATGCCCAGAACGAGGAGCCTTGGGTGACCTGCTTGGTCAGCTCGGCCATGTCACCGCCCCACAGGGGCACGGCGCCGCCGTAGCCGGAGGCAATGCCGACGTATTGCTCGCCGTCCATTTCCCAGGTGATGGGCACGGAGACGATGCCGGAGCCGGTCTGGAACTTCCACAGTTCCTTGCCCGTCTTGGCGTCGAAGGCCTTGATGAAGCCGTCGGAGGTGCCGGTGAACAGCAGCCCGCCGGCGGTGGTGAGCGTGCCGGCCCACAGGGGGAACTTCTCCTTGTGCTCCCAGGCGATCTTGCCGGTCTTCGGGTCGATGGCGCGCAGGGTGCCGACGTGGTCGTCGAACAGGCGCTTGATGCGGAAGCCCTGGCCCAGGTAGGCGGAGCCGGCCTTGTAGGTCAGGTGCTCGGTCCAGTAGTCCATCGCCCAGTGGTTGGCCGGGATGTAGAACAGGCCGGTGTCCGGGCTGTAGGACATGGGCATCCAGTTGGTGCCGCCCAGGAAGGGCGGCGAGACGAAGACGCTGTCGCCCTTGTCGGCGCCGGCCTTCGGCTCGGGCGGTCGGTTGCCGGTCTCGATCGGCTTGCCGGTGGTGAGATCCCATCCCTTGGCCCAGGTGATGCCGTCCACGAAGGGCCAGGCGCCGATGAGCGAGGTGGGCTTGTTGGGGTAACCGGCGCCGTTGGTGAGTTTCTCCCGGTCTGTGACGAAGAAGAAGCCGTTGCGGTCGGCGTGGGCCGAGGCTTTGACGAGCTTGCCGGTCTTCGGATCCTTGTATTCGAAGAGAACCACCGAGTTGTTGCCGGAGAAGTCCCAGGCGTCGTTGGGGGTGTGCTGGAAGAAGCCCTTCAGCTCGCCGGTGCTGGCATCCACGTAGGCCTGGCCGGACGTGAACAGGCTCGGCCAGTTGCGCGGATCGTCGCCTTCCTGGGTGCGCTTCCAGGTGTTCCACGGGGCCGGGTTGCCGGTACCGACGACGACCATGTTCTTCTCGATGTCGAAGCTGGCGGTCTGCCACGGGGCGCCGCCGCCGTGGTGCCAGGCTTCGGTGAGCTTGCCGTCCTTGTCCTTCGGCCAGGTCGGGGCGCTGGCGTCGCCGGTGGGCGTGCTGTCCTTGCCGTTGAGGCGGCCCATGTGGCCTTCGACCATCGGGCGGGCCCACACTTCCTCGCCGGTATCCGGGTCGCGGGCGAACAGCCAGCCGACCACGCCGAACTCGTCGCCGGACGAGCCATGTACCAGCAGCACCTTGCCGCTCTTCTGGTCCTTGATGACGAAGGGGGCGCCGGTCATCGTGTAGCCGACCTTGTGGTCGCCCCACTTCTTGCGCCACACCACCTTGCCGGTGTCCTTGTTGAGGGCGACGATGCCGGCGTCGAGCGTGCCGAAGAAGATCTTGTCGCCGTAGAGTGCGGCGCCGCGGTTGACCACGTCGCAGCACGGGCGGATGTCTTCGGGCAGTCGGGCCTCGTATTCCCACAGGCGCTTGCCGCTGCGGGCGTCGATGGCGTAGATCCGCGAGTAGGAGGCGGTGACGTACACCACGCCGTCGTGCACCAGCGCCTGGCCTTCCTGGCCGCGCTGCTTTTCGCCGCCGAAGGAGAAGCTCCACACCGGCACGAGGCCGGCGACGTTCTTCGCATTGACGGTTTTCAGTGTGCTGTGGCGCTGGGCCTTCAGGCCGAGGCCGTAGGTCAGCACATCGCCCGGCGTCTTGTCGTCGTTCTTGATGTCATCCCAGCTCACCGTGGTGCCGGTCGCGTGGGCGGTGCTGCCGAAGGCGCTGGAGAGGGCGACGGCCAGCAGGCCGGCTTTGAGTTTGAGGCGTCGGGATTTCATGGTGGTTCTTGTCTCCGCTTCGTTGTCGTTCGATGCCTGGGGCCGTCTCCCTGCGACGGGGGGCCAGACCGAGCGGAGTATGGAATTCCATGTCGTGCGCCGTCGTGGGAAGCGCTCCCCGCGACACCGGGAATTCTTCCCGACGTGAGGGGGCCGTGGTCCGCACGCCGGCCGCGCCCTCTATGATGGGTGGGTCAGGAGGGTGAAATGATCCAGATCATGCTGGTCGAGGACCATGCGGTGGTCCGCAACGGATACCGGCGTCTGCTCGACGCCGAAGGAGACATGCGGGTGGTGGCGGAGGCCGCCTCCGCCGACGAGGCTTACGCCTGCCTGAGTGCGGGCGGGATCGATCTGGCGGTGGTGGACCTCAATCTGCGCGGCAGCAGCGGGCTCGACGCGATCCGGCGGATGCTGGCCCGGGAGCGCGGGCTGAAGGTGCTGGTGATCTCGATGCACGACAACCCGAGCTACGTCACGCAGGCCATCCGCTTGGGGGCGCTTGGCTACGTGACCAAGTGCAGCGAGCCGGACGAGATGCTGGAGGCGATCCGCGTGGTGGCCGCCGGTAGGCGCTTCCTGTCCACGGACGTGGCCCAGGCGCTGGCCAGTGCGGCGCTGGAAGAAGACGCGTTGATGGCGCGTCTGACCCCCAAGGAGTTCGACGTGCTGTGCATGGTGGTCAATGGCGAGCCGACCGCCAGCGTCGCCGAGACCCTGCATCTGAGCCAGAAGACGGTGTCCAACCACATGACGGCGATCCGCCAGAAGCTGGAGGTGGACAACGATTTCAAGTTGATCCAGCTGGCGGCGAGGTTCGGCCTCGTCACGCTGTCCCCGCGCTGAACCGGGGCTGCCTAAAAAAACGGCGACCGTTTGCACGGCCGCCGTCGAGGCTCCCCGGGGACACATCTCCCCGTTCTGAAGAGAGTTCAGCCGCTTACGGGATCATCCACGTGAACACGTAGGCCTGCAGCGTGGTGATGATGCCGACCATGGTGGCGAAGGCCAGGCTGTGCTTGACGGTGAAGCGGAACAGGTCCGATTCCTTGCCGACCAGGCCGACGGCCGCGCAGGCCACGGCGATGGACTGCGGCGAGATCATCTTGCCGGTCACGCCGCCAGTGGTGTTGGCGGCCACCAGCAGGGTGTCGGAGACGCCGACCTGGTGTGCGGTGGTGGCCTGCAGCGAGCAGAACAGCGCGTTGGACGAGGTGTCGGAACCGGTCAGGAACACGCCCAGCCAGCCGAGGAACGGGGCGAAGAACGGGAACAGCGCGCCGGTACCGGCCAGCAGCAGGGCTAGGGTGGCGGACAGGCCGGAGTAGTTGGCGATGAAGGCGAACGCCAGCACCATGCCGATGGAGTAGATCGGGCGCTTCAGTTCGACGACGGTTTCCTTCAGGGTCTTGGCGGCTTCGCCGGACCTCATGCCGAGCACGAACATCGAGATGATCGCGGCCAGGAAGATCGCGGTGCCGGTGGCGGACAGCAGGTCGAGCTTGTACACCGCGGCGTAGGGCGTGGCCTTGGTGACGATGGGCTCCATCTTGATGACCAGCTTGTCGAGCATCGGCACCGGGAACTGGAAGACCAGGGCGTACAGCGGGCCGTCCTTGGCAAACAGGGCCTTGAAGGGCTTGAGACTCCAGATGGTGACCATGATGGTCAGGATCACGAACGGGGACCAGGCCTTGGCGATCTCGCCGAAGCTGTAGTGCTTGTCCTCGCCCAGTTCGGCGTGGTGCTGCTTGTCGAAACGGAAGATGTTCTTCGGCTTCCAGTTCTTCAGGAAGATCGTCAGGCAGATCAGGCTGACCAGCGCGGAGGTGATGTCCGGCAGCTCGGGTCCGATGTAGTTGGCGGTGAAGAACTGGGTGATGGCGAAGGAGCCGCCGGCCACGATGATCGCCGGCCAGGTTTCCTTGATGCCACGCCAGCCGTCCATCATGGCGACCAGCCAGAAGGGCACGATCACCGACAGCAGCGGGAGCTGGCGGCCGGCCATCTGGCCGATCTTGAACGGGTCGATGCCGGTCACCTGGCCGCTGACGATGATGGGGATGCCCATCGCGCCGAAGGCCACCGGGGCGGTGTTGGCGATCAGGCACAGGCCGGCGGCGTACAGCGGGTTGAAGCCCAGGCCGACCAGCAGCGCGGCGGTGATCGCCACCGGTGCGCCGAAACCGGCCGCACCTTCCAGGAAGGCACCGAAGGAGAAGCCGACCAGCAGCATCTGCAGGCGCTGGTCGTCGGTGATCGACACGACCGAGGCTCGGATGATGTCGAACTGGCCGGTCTTTACGGTGATCTTGTAGAGGAATACCGCCGCGATGATGATCCACGCGATCGGCCACAGGCCGTACAGGAAGCCGTAGCCGGCCGAGGCCAGGGCCATCTGCACCGGCATCTTGTAGAAGAAGATCGCCACGGCCAGCGCGATGATCACGGTGACGGTGCCGGCGATATGCCCCTTGAGGCGCAGGATGGCCAGCGCGACGAAGAAGAAGATGATCGGCAAGGCGGCGACCAGCGAGGACAACCAGAGGTTGCCCAGCGGGTCATAGATCTGCATCCAGGGTTGCATTCGGTATTCCTCCTTTGATGAATGCGTTGGTCGTTTCTATCTGTGGTGAAAACGGGGGCGGGCCGGCGTCAGCAGGTCGCCAGGCGGACCGCCTCGGCGCTGCATTCGTCGAGCAGGTGGACGATGGAGCGGTAAGGCAGGCCGGTGGCGGCGGTGAGGCCGATCTCGCAGGTCTGGTTGCTGGAATAGCCGCCGCAGCAGCCGGCCGGCACGTCGGCGTGCAGCTTGCGCAGCGCGTGGGCGTTGAGTTCGGGCACGACGAAGCCACGGTCGCCGCCAAAGCCGCAGCACTTCACCTCGGCGGGCAGCACGACCTGCTCGGAGCAGGCGCCGGCGAGCTGCTTGAGCTTGGCCTCGAAGCCCATGCGGCGGGCCGAGCAGTTGAGGTGCACCAGGATCGGGTCGCTCTTCTTGTGCAGCATCAGGCGCGGCAGCAGCGCGTCGTGGGCGAATTCGACCAGGTCGTACACCTTCAGGCGCTCGGCCAGGAAGGTCTTCATGCGCAGGGAGCAGGCGCTGGCGTCGAGGATGACCGGGTATTCGCCGTTGTTGCTGGCCTTCAGCAGGGCGGCTTCCAGTTGGGCCGACTTGCGGTCGGCGTCGTCGGCGAGGCCCTTGCTGGCGAAGGACTGGCCGCAGCACAGGCTGTTGACGTCGTCGGGCACGATGGGCGCGTAGCCGGCCCGTTCGAGCACGCGGATGACGGTGGCCGACAGGGCGTGTTCCGGCGTGTCGGCGCCGAACATGCGGCCGGCGCAGGTGGGGAAGTACACCACCTTGTCGCCATCGGTCCGCCTGGCGCGGCCGGCCGGCTGGGGCTTGGGCATGCCTTCCTTCCAGGCGCCGCCGGTGAGGCGCGACAGGGCCTTGGTGCCGATCACCGCCTCGGCCAGGTGGCCGGCCTTGAGGGCGGTGCGGGCCAGGGCCTGGGTGGCGCCGAAATGGTTGGCGGCCACATGGCCGAGCTGGCGGGCCACGGAGGACAGCTGGTCGCCGCGTACCGCACGGGTCAGGGCGCCGGTCTCGATGCCCACCGGGCAGGCCGTGGAGCACAGGCCGCAGGTGGCGCAGGTGTCGAGGCCCATGTAGAGGTAGTCGTCGCCGAGTTGGCCGAAGGCTTCGCCGGCGGCCTGGCGGCGGGACAGCTCACGCCAGCCGACGATGCGCTGGCGCGGCGACAGGGTCAGGCCGTGGGACGGACACTGGGGCTCGCAGAAGCCGCACTCGATGCAGCGGTCCACCGGGGCATAGAGCTGGCCGGCGGCGGGCATCGGCTTGAGGTGCTTGAGGTGGGCCTCGGCGTCGTCGTTGATGATCACGCCGGGGTTGAGCAGGCCTTCCGGGTCGAAGAGCTGTTTGATCTCCTTCATCAGCCCGTAGGCCTTGGCGCCCCATTCCAGTTCGACGAAGGGGGCCATGTTGCGGCCGGTGCCGTGCTCGGCCTTGAGGGAGGCGTCATACTTGTTCACCAGCACGGTGCATAGCTCGTCCATGAAGGCGGCGTAGCGCGCTACCTCGGATTCGATGCCGAAGTCCTGGGTGAACACGAAGTGCACGTTGCCCTCCAGCGCGTGGCCGAAGATGATCGCCTCGTGGTAGCCGTGCTTGGCGAACAGGTGCTGCAAGTCCAGGCAGCAGGCCGCGAGGTCCGGTACTGCGACCGCCACGTCTTCGATGATGACCGTGGTACCCGGCTTGCGTACCGCGCCGACCGCCGGGAAGGTGCCCTTGCGGACGTTCCACAGGCGCTCGATCTCGGTCGGGTCGGTGGTGAAGGCCGGGCTCTCGATCAGCGGGTAGAGGTTCAGTTCGGCGAGGACCGCGGCGATACGCTCGTCGAGGGCTGCGGCATTGGGCGCGCGGGTCTCGATGAGCAGCGCGGTGGCGCCGTCGGCCAGGGTCTTCAGCAGGGCTGGCATGCCCGGCTTGTGGGCGACGCAGCGCAGGGAGGCGCGGTCGAGCAGTTCCACCGCATCTACCGGCTGGTTCTTGAGGCCGGCCACGGCGCGGCAGGCGGTTTCCATGTCGTGGAAGAAGGCCAGCGCGCTGGCCTTGTGGGCGTATTCCGGCACCGTGTTGTAGGTGACCTGGGAGATGAAGCCCAGCGTGCCTTCCGAGCCGATCATAAGGTGGGCCAGGATGTCCACCGGGTCGCTGAAGTCCACCAGCGCGTTGAGGCTGTAGCCGGTGGTGTTCTTGATCTTGTACTTGGCATGGATGCGCTCGGCCAGCGCGTGGTCGGCACGCACGTCGGCGGACAGCGCGGCGAGGCGCTCGAGCAGCCAGCCATGGCTGCTCTTGAAGGCGCCGACGCTGGCGGTATCGCCGGTGTCCAGCACGGTGCCGTCGGCGAGCAGCACGCGCACCGAGGCGAGGGTGTTGTAGCTGTTCTGGGCGGTGCCGCAGCACATGCCGCTGCTGTTGTTGGCGGCGATGCCGCCGATTTTTGCGGCGTTGATCGAGGCGGGGTCGGGGCCGATCTTGCGGCCCAGCGGGGCTAGGCGGCGGTTCACCTCGGCGCCGATGATGGCCGGACCGACGCGCACGGTGGCACCGTCGGCGCCGATGCGGCAGGTGGCCAGCCCTTCGCCGAGCAGCACCAGTACCCCGTCGGTGACGGCCTGGCCGCACAGGCTGGTGCCGGCGGCGCGGAAGGTGACCGGGCGGCCGTAATGGCGGGCCAGGTCGACCACGTCGCGCACCTCGGCCTCGTCATTGACGACCGCCACTACTTCCGGGATCAGGCGGTAGAAGCTGCCGTCGGTGCCGTAGGCAAGGCGGCGCAGTTCGTCGGTAATCACGCGCTCGGCGGGCAGCCGCAGGCGCAGGGCGTCGATGAGAGCGGACACAGAGGCTCCTCCCGGTGCAGGGATGTTGTCGATTCAGGGTGGGTTCGGGCGCCGGGGGCGTGCCCCAGCGACAGGTTTAGCGTCGGTCCTTGAGCATGTCCCTCAGCCTTCGCGGTGCCGGTTGCAAGGGCGTGCGGGCCACCGTCCAGCCGCTTTGCTTGCGCGGTGTCAGCGCCCGGAAACGGGTGGCCAGCCAGCTGAAGGCCCGGTAGGTGGCGGGGCGGCCGTAAAGGCGGGCCCACATCCGCCAGACGAAGCTGATCTTCGGGTCGTAGGCAGCGCCCTGGCCGACCATCGCCGGGTTGGCGTGGGGCGCGCTATTGGCCTCGCCGCGCAGGCGGATCAGCAGCTCGGGGATCGGGATCTTCACCGGGCAGACTTCGCCGCAGGCGCCGCACAGGCTGGAGGCGGTCGGCAGCAGGTGGGTCTGCTCGAGGCCCATCATGTGCGGCGAGACGATCTTGCCGATCGGGCCCGGGTAGGTGGTGCCGTAGGCGTGGCCGCCGATGCGGGTATAGACCGGGCAGTGGTTCATGCAGGCGCCGCAGCGGATGCACTGCAGGGTCTTTCGCAGCTGCTCGTCGGCGTAGGCCTGGCTGCGGCCATTGTCGAGGAGCACCAGGTGGACTTCCTCGGGGCCGTCCTTGTCGCCGGCCTTGCGCGGGCCGGAGATCATGTTGAAGTAGGTGGACACCGCCTGGCCGGTGGCCGAGCGGGTGAGGATCGAATACAGCGGAGCGACGTGCTCCAGCTTCTCGACGATCTTCTCGATGCCGGTGATGGCGATGTGCACCTTGGGCACCGTGGTGCACATGCGGCCGTTGCCTTCGTTCTCGACGAGGCACAGGGTGCCGGTCTCGGCCACCGCGAAATTGACGCCGGAGAGGCCGATGTCGGCGCTCTCGAACTTGTCGCGCAGCACGTTGCGGCCGATCCGGATCAGCGCGTCCACGTTGTCGGTGTAATCGACGCCGGGGATCTTCTCGGCGAACAGGTTGGCGATCTGCTGCTTGGTCTGGTGGATCGCCGGCATGATGATGTGGGACGGCTTTTCGCCGGCGAGCTGGACGATGTATTCCCCCATGTCCGACTCCAGCGCGCCGACGCCGGCGGCCTCCATCGCGTGGTTGAACTCGATCTCCTCGCTGACCATCGACTTGCCCTTGACGATCAGCTTGGCCGAATGACGGCGCGCGATGTCGAGCATGATGGCGTTGGCTTCGTCGGGCGTCTCGGCCCAATGCACCTTGACGCCGTTGCGGGTCAGGTTGGCTTCGAGTTGTTCGAGCAGCTCGGGCAGCTTGGACAGGCTGTACTGGCGAATGCCTTCCGACAGGGTGCGCAGGGAGTCGAGTTCGTCCTGGTCGGGGAACTGGGCGGCCCGCTTGGCCATCAGGAAGTCCATCGCGCCGCGGAAGCTCTGGCGCAGGTGCGGATCGTTCACCGCATCGTGCATGCGCGCGCGCAGGGCCTGGGCGGAGACGAAGGCGATCGGCTGGCCGGAAGATTGCTGCTGGGGCTGGTGGCTCACTGGGCGTCTCCTTCGGCGTTGATGACGATCACGACGAGTTCCTTCGGGCCGTGGGCGCCGTAGGCGAGGGTCTGCTGGATGTCGGCGGTCTTCGACGGGCCGGAGATCAGCAGCGCGTTGGTGGGCAGGCCGGCGGCCCAGTTCTCGGTGCGCAGCACATCGAAAAAGGTGGGCTGGATGGTGGCGGCGTCGAGCAGCGCGAAGTGGATCGGCGGCACCAGCGACAGGGTGCGCGGCTCCGCCTCGGAGGACCACAGCATCAGCGTGCCGGTCTCGGCGATGGCGCCGCGGGTCTGCGTGAAGCCGGCGTCGACGCGGTGGAACAGGTCGGCCTTGAGGTCTTCGACCTGGCCGGCCCAGGGGCGCAGCGTAGTGGCCGGGAAGGTGGCTTGGTCAAGGCGCCGGCCGGCGGGCGTGTCGGCGCCGTAGAGCATCGTGGCGACTTTCTTGTCGGCGCACAGGCGGGCCAGCAGGGCCGGCCAGTCGGCTTCGCTGCTGATGTGGACTTCCGCGTGGAAGCTCTCGATGCCGGTGCGGAAGCGGGCCAGGCGTTCGGCTTTGCTTTCGCCGCGGACGCGCGGCGTGTAATGGGCGTCCAGGTCGGGCAGGGCGTTGGGCTCGGCCGGCCGGGCCGCGCGCAGCTTGGCCAGGATGCGGTCGCGGGCGCTCATTGGGCGTCTCCTACAGGCTTTCCGCCAGTGCGGCGGAGCAGGAAGGTGGCCAGATGTTCGCCGGGGAGGGAAGGCTTGGCACGGCCGGCGTCGAGGTCTTCCTTGGCGGCGCGCTTCGTGATGTTGAGCATGCAGCCGCAGTCGGCGGTGACCAGCTGGTTGGCGCCGGTGGCCTTGAGGGACGCGACCTTGTCGGTGACCATCGCGGTGGAGATGTCCGGGTGCTTCAGCGAAAAGGTACCGCCGAAGCCGCAGCACTCGGATTCGTGATCGTGGTGGGCGAGGGTCACGTTGCCGAGGCGGGCCAGCAGTTCGCGGCCGACCAGGTGGGTGCCCATCTCGCGGCGCGCGGAGCAGGAGGTGTGCAGCGTGACGGTGGTGGCCGGGCCTTCGTCCTTGCGGTCGAAGCCGACCACGTGGAGCAGGAATTCGGCGAATTCGTAGGTGCGCGCGGCAATCGAAGCGGCGCGGGCCTTGAGGGCGGCGTCGTCACCGATGACCTTTTCCCAGTGCCAGCGGATCATGCCGCCGCAGGAGCCGGACGGGACGACGATGGGGTAGTCGCCGGGGAACAGGTCGAGCTGGGAGGCGACGACCTGGAGGGCTTCTTCCGGAAAGCCACTGGTGAAGGCCGGCTGGCCGCAGCAGGTCTGGTTGTCGGGGAAGATCACGCGGATGCCTTCCCGTTCTAGGAGGGCGATGGCATCCATGCCGGCTTCGGGGACGAACATGTCCACCAGGCAGGTTCCATAGAAGTACACCGCTTCCGGGCGCGGCGGGTAGGTCCGCGCCTGGTGTCCGGCGTTGGTACTGACCAAGGGTTTGCTCATGTCTCCTCCAGTCTCGCCGGCCGGCACGGAACGGTGTCTCGCGCAGCGGCTCTGTGGCTATCTATGTTTGCTATTGGGTAAAATGGTAAGACCAATTTTTCTCGTCCGCGGAAAATTTACGCGCCGGCAAAAAGGGAGTCAATTATCCAAAACCCTGATACGCACAACTTCTCGATTTATAGTGCGTGGAAGGGTGCTTGTCTGTTGCAAGGAGTTGTTGGTGCGAACTTGCCGTCGTAATATTGTGGTCTGACCATTTGAACGAGATCCCCATGAGTAGCAGCGGCAAGCTGGTCGTCCAGCGCCTGTCCGACACCATCGCCCTGGAACTGGAACGGCGCATTCTGGAAGGTGCGCTGAAGCCCGGCGACCGCCTGCAGCCCGAGCGCGAACTGGCGGCCGAGCTGGGCGTGTCCCGTCCATCCCTGCGGGAGGCACTGCAGAAGCTGGTTTCCAAGGGCTTGTTGCACAGTCGCCAGGGCGGCGGAACCTATGTGACGGACCGGCTGGACGCGGGCTTCACCGATCCCTGGCAGGAGATGCTGGGGCGGCACCCGAACGTGCAGGAGGATCTGCTCGAGTTCCGCGGCATGCTGGAGTCGGAAGCCGCGTCCTTGGCGGCCCGGCGGGCGACGGACGCCGATCTGCAGCGCATCGGCGAGGCCTACGGGCGGGTCGAAGCGTTGTTCGCCCAGGGGCCGTCGGCAGAGGTTTTCGAGGAGCAGGTGAAGGCCGACCTGGCTTTCCACCAGGCCATTGCCGAAGCGGCCCACAACGTGATGTTCGGGCACCTGACGGCCAGCCTGTTCCGCGTGACCCACGACCACATCGACCGCAACCTGCGCCACCTGCGCCGGCTCGAGGGGGACTGGCTGGAGCTGCGCGCCCAGCACGCGGCGATCTGGGAGGCGGTGCGCACCCGCAACGCCCAGGCGGCCCAGGCGGCAGTCCGCCGGCATATGGATTTCGTGCAGGAAAGCATGCGTGCCCGTGCGCAGCACGAGGCGCGCGAGTCTCGTGCCCAGGTGGCCCGCAAGCTGGTCAAGGCAGCGGAATAGCGTGGGGCGACAGGCTGCAATCAGCATCCCCGCGCGCCTTGGACGATGCCTGTGAACTCCCTCGGCGATCTGCGCGCCGGTCGGCTGGCCGGGGCGCGTCAGCTCAAGCTGGCATGTGGCCTGACCGAGTTTCCGTCGGAAATCCTCGAACTGGCCGACACGCTGGAAGTGCTCGACCTTTCCGGCAACCGGCTGACATCGCTGCCGCCGGAGTTGTCGCGCCTGCGCCATCTGCGCATCCTGTTCTGTTCGGGCAATCCGTTCACCGTGCTGCCTGAAGTGCTGGGTGAGTGCCCCCGCCTCGAGATGGTCGGCTTCAAATCGAGCCGTCTGCACACGGTGCCACCCGCCGCGCTGCCGCCACAGCTGCGCTGGCTGATCCTGACTGACAATGCGATCGATGCGTTGCCGGCGTCGATCGGCCGTTGCTCCGGCCTGCAGAAGCTGATGCTGGCGGGTAACCGGTTGAGTACCCTGCCGGATGAGATGGCCGCCTGCGCCGGGCTGGAACTGCTGCGCATCGCGGCCAACCGGCTGACTGTCCTGCCGCCGTGGCTGTTCGATCTGCCGCGCCTGGCGTGGCTGGCTTACGCGGGCAATCCGTTCTGTGCGTCCGTCGAGATGCCGCGGCTGGGCGGTGATGCGGCGATCCGTATTCCGTTTGCCGATCTGTCGCTGGGAGAGCGCCTCGGCGAGGGCGCGTCCGGGGTGATTCACCGTGCCGCATGGCGTGGCGACGGTGAACGACGCCAGGTGGCGGTCAAGCTGTTCAAGGGGAGTATGACCAGCGACGGCCTTCCCTCGCACGAGATGGCGGCCTGCCTGGAGGCGGGCTCCCATGCGAGCCTGATTCCGGTGCTGGGGCGCCTCGAAGGGGCAGGGCAGGTGGGGGAGGGGCTGGTGATGGCGCTGATCGATCAGGCCTTTGAGAGCCTGGCGGGGCCGCCCAGTCTGGCCTCCTGTACCCGTGACATCTATCCGGACGGGGCGGCGTTCACCGTCGATGCGGTGCTGCGCATTGCGACAGGGATTGCGGCGGCGGCGGCGCACCTGCATGGGCGGGGTATTCTTCATGGCGATCTGTATGCCCACAACATCCTGCATGCCGGTGAGGGCCGCGCGCTGCTGGGCGATTTCGGTGCGGCCTCCTTCTTTGCGCCGGAAGACGAGCGCACTGCGTCAGCGCTGCAGCGCATCGAGGTGCGTGCCTTCGCCTGTCTGCTGGACGAACTGGTTGCGCGCTGCGAGGTGCCCAGCCCGACCAGCCTGAAGCTGCAGGCGCTGGCCAGTCTGCAGCGGCGTTGCGCGGATCCGCAGCCCTCGTCGCGCCCCTTGTTTGCGGAGGTGGAGGCCGAGCTGGCACGCATCGCGGCGCTACCGTCCCGCTTCAGTTGAAGGTTGGCCTGGAGCGCGTCTCCGCGTGTGCTCCGCCACGGCTGGTGATGGGCGGCGGTTGATATGCCGGGGCGGGCGGTTTACGCTGAGAAGCAGGATAGACGGGCGTGTCCGGCTCCAGCCTTGGTGGCGGAAAGGATGTGTGCGGTGAAGGCGATCGTGTCCATGCTGATGGCCGGGCTGCTGGCGGGCTGCGGCGGCATGCTTCCTACTGCCCAGCAGGAGGTCGGCAAGCGCTGGCGCGACTTCGACGATGTGAAGAAGACCTTCGACCAGATCGTGCCCTACCAGACTGATATGGCGGTGGTGCGCAAGCTGGGCTTCGATCCGTATACGACGCCCAACATGCAGATCCTCAACCACTCCCAGGTGGTGCGCGCGGTGCTGCCGTCCCCGCTGCAGGATCCGGCGACGATCCCGAAAGGGATCCAGGAGTGCATGAAGGTGCTGGATGGTTGCGTGGGCTATTTCATGGAGCCGAGCAATGTGGACCGCAAGCGGGTCGGTAATTTCATGCTCGATTTCCTCAATTTCAAACGCAATACACTGGTGACGGGCTGGCGTTTTGGCGCGTTGATTGTCGTTATCGACGACAAGGTCGTCTATAAACAATGGAGCGGTCAGCCGCGCATCGAGGAAACCGAAGTGCGCCACAACCCCCTGGGGCCGTTGCAGGGTGTTGGTGAGGCGCTACGGCCGTCGCCGTAGCCGGAAATCGATCACGTGGCTGATCTTTGAGCCTCATGTTTTTGGACAGCCTGCCGTAAAATGAAAAAAGCGCGCCACTTGGAAGTCCGGGTGGTGGATCTACCAGGAGTACATCATGAGCGTTAGTTCGGTCAGCGGCGCCTCCAGCGCTGCCTTCACCCAGGCCCTCCAGCAGCAGGCCGAAGCCAGCAAGGTTCAGCAGCAGCAAGCCCCGGAGGATGTGCGCAAGAAAGAGGAGCAGCAGGCCCAGGCTGCGCAGGCCGCCCAGACCGCGCCGGAACCCACGTCCAATCTGAACGGGCAGGTTGTCGGTCAGGTCATCAATACCTTCGCCTGATCCTGCCGCATCGGCGGCATCAAGACAAACCCCGGTCGGCGCCGGGGTTTGTCTTTTCAAAGGCCGGGTTTCAGGCGGCCAATGGGGTGGCTTCCGTCGAATACGCGCTGAGGTCCTCGAGGCGCTGGCGCACCGCCTCCCGCATCTGTTCCCGGGCCTGCCGCTTTTGCTGAGTGCGTTTGCGGTGGTGGCGGTCTATGCTCTCCAGGGGTTTTTCCACCAGTGGCAGCCGTATGGTGGCGCGTCCGTCGGTTTCCGCCTGAGCCTGGAACGGTTCGAAGGCCTGCCGATACAAAGCCTCCAGGCGTGCCTGTCCGAGTGGGGTCTGGTAGTGCTCGTCGGGGGCTATGACCCGGATCTGATCCAGCTTCAGAAATGAAAGGAGTGCGATCAGGCTGTCCATCAGCAGAAACAGCGGCACCAGCTGAAAGTGCTGCTTGCGGAATTCCTTGATCCGCTCCTGCTGGCCGATGCAGCCCTGGTTCCGGCAGATCAGGGCGCTATGGCTGCCGTCCGCTTGGGACTGGAAGAGGAAACCGAGGGCGTGGCTCCAGGCGCCGTCGATGAAAAGTACCAACTGGAACTCCCCTTCGTTGCGGATCGTGTCCCGGGTCAGCAGTACCAGTCGTACTTCAGCCCTTATGGTCGGGTATTGGGCCGTCCACAGGCTGACTTCCCCCTCCGTCAGGTTGTCGAGCAGGGAGGGGGGAAAACGGTCGAGCAGAAAGCGGTAGTGGTCGTGGATGTGGCGCAGGGATTCCTCGACCGACCAGCGACGTGACAGGTAGTCCCGGTAGTATCCGTGGTGCAGGCGCGGGGATGTGCGGGAGAAAAGGCAGAGCAGGCGTTCGTGGAGAAAGATGGACTCCAGCGAACGTGTCTCCGCTCCGAGTCGTCGGTATTGCAGATCCTGCCCAAGGCGGCGTATGCGACGTTTCAGCTTGTATAGGCGGTAGCTGGGATTCAGGCTTTTGTGCAGAAAACGATCGAAAGTCTGGGCCATGGGGCGGGCTCGAAGCGAATGCGTTGAGCCGGCGATCCTACGGGCGAAGTCTTAACTTTTACTGACAAAATCTTTAAATTTGTTGATTGGCAGTGAAAGATTGCGAGATTGTGGCGGGGTGTCGGGTTTTCTCCGGAGTCTCTCCGGAGTCTGGCGAGTCTTCGGGTGATCGACCGCAGAGCGGCCCTGCGGGATCATTTGGCCGAATGGTTGCCGTGCGCTGCGTACGTGGTGTCGGCGGGAAACCAGTGCCGACGGGCAACTTGCCACTGCTCCGGCGACAGGAACAGTTCGACGACCTCCATCTGTCGCGGCTCGACCCGCTTGCGTCGTTCGACGCCGGTAGGTGATTTTCCGTCGCGCTGCCGACGCTCGCCCCCGGTGCGGCGCTCCGCGCCATTCCAGCGCTTTGCTGTTGAGTGAACTGAGCCCATCTGCTTCTCCCTATGGCGTTGTTGTACGTATTTTCCAGTGCTTGTCCGTTTTTTTTCGAGAACTATGTCTCGCGGCGGAAAGTGGTGGAGCGGCTGTTGCAGGGATTTGCAGAATGGGGCGAGGACCGGCTGGTTTCGGGTTCTGGGCCGCCGATGCTGGTGGCTGTATTGCCTGGCAAGGCTGAAACAAAACCTTCACACTTCTGTTCCATATTTCCATAATAATAAAACTATGGAAACTTTAAACGCCGCTGAACTGCTTGCCGCTCTAGGGCATGAGTCCCGTTTGGGCATCTTTCGTCTGCTCGTGGAGGCTGGGCCGGAGGGCATCATCGCCAGCGCCATCGGCGAGAAGCTCGGTCTTCCCGCGCCAACCTTGTCCTTCCATCTGGCCCATCTGAGCCGGGTGGGGCTCATCCGTGGGCAGAAAGAGAGCCGCTTCATCCGCTACTTGGCTGAGTACGCGACGATGGAAGATCTCATCGCTTTCCTGACCAGCAACTGCTGCCAGGGCCGGGCCTGCCTGCCCAAGACCTCGGCCTGCAGCAACATTGAAAAGCGCAGCACGACCTGAATACCGGCGGTGTCCTGCGCAAGACCGACGAGTAAGCCGACCACTCCGAGAAACGATCATGTCCCAACTCAAAACCGTGCTGGTGCTGTGCACCGGTAATTCCTGTCGCTCGCAGATGGCCGAAGCCATCCTCAATCACGAACTGGCTGGTCAAGTCCGTGCCTTGTCGGCCGGTACGCTGCCGCAACCCAAGGTTGCAGATGGCGCCATCGAAGCCCTGAAGGCCGCAGGATTGCCCACCGAAGGGCTCCATCCGAAGACCATCGATGCGGTGATGGACGAGCAAATCGACCTGGTGTTGACCGTCTGCGACAACGCCAAGGAGAGCTGCCCCATCTTCCCGCGTCCCGTGCCGCGCATGCACGTGCCGTTCCACGACCCCCATGGCGAGCCGCTGGAGAGCTTCATCCGGGTGCGCGACGAAATCCGTGAGCGCTTGGTCCCCGTGGTTCGCACCGCCCTGGAGCTGTAACCCCAATGTCCGCCCAATGTGAAGTCACCACCAAGGCCGCTGCCGACGCGTCAATGAGCGTCTTTGAGCGCTACCTGACCGTCTGGGTTTTCCTGTGCATCGTGACCGGTATTGCTCTGGGGCAGCAGGCCCCAGCCTTCTTTCAGGCTATTGGTCGCCTGGAGTACGCCCAAGTCAATCTGCCGGTCGGCCTCCTCATCTGGGTGATGGTCATCCCGATGCTGGTCAAGGTTGATTTCGGTGCCCTCAAGGAGATGCGGCAGCACGTCCGGGGCATCGGCGTCACCCTGTTCGTGAACTGGCTGGTCAAACCGTTCTCGATGGCCTTCCTCGCCTGGTTCTTCGTCCGCAACCTCTTTGCGCCGATGCTCCCCGCCGAGCAGCTCGACAGTTACGTCGCCGGCCTCATCCTGCTGGCTGCGGCACCGTGCACCGCCATGGTTTTCGTGTGGAGCCGCCTCACCAACGGTCACCCGCTGTTTACGCTGTCCCAGGTCGCACTGAACGACACCATCATGGTTTTTGCCTTCGCACCACTGGTTGGACTGCTGCTTGGCATCTCGGCCATTACGGTGCCGTGGGCCACGCTGCTGACGTCCGTGGCGCTGTACATCGTTGTTCCCGTCATCCTTGCCCAACTCTGGCGCAAAAGGTTGCTGGCCAAGGGGCTGGCGGCTTTCGATGCAGCCATGGAAAAAATTGGCCCATGGTCCATTTCGGCGTTGCTGCTGACGCTGGTCTTGCTGTTCGCCTTCCAGGGTGAGGCCATCCTGAAGCAACCCTTGGTCATTGCGCTGCTCGCCGTGCCCATCCTCATCCAGGTTTTCTTCAACTCGGCGCTGGCTTACTGGCTCAACCGCGCGGTGGGCGAGAAGCATGATGTAGCCTGCCCATCGGCGCTCATCGGTGCGTCCAACTTCTTCGAGCTTGCCGTTGCGGCCGCCATCAGCATCTTTGGCTTCGAGTCTGGTGCGGCGCTGGCCACCGTGGTCGGCGTGCTCATCGAGGTGCCGGTAATGCTGCTGGTGGTGAGGGTCGTCAATGCATCCAAGGGCTGGTACGAGGCCCGCTGAATTTTCCGAGGAGTCCATCATGAAAAAGCTCGAAGTGTTCGACCCGGCCATGTGTTGTTCGACCGGTGTGTGTGGCGTGGAGGTGGACCCGGTACTGGCCCAGTTCGCTGCCGACCTGAAGTGGGTCGAAGACCACGGCGTGGCGGTGAGCCGTCATAACCTCGGCCAGGAACCCCAGGCCTTCGCCGCCAACCCGGCAGTGCTCAAGGAGATGGAGGCCGGTATGGACCGCCTGCCCATCGTCACGGTGGATGGCCATATCGTCTCTACCGGCATGTATCCGTCGCGCCAGCAATTGGTGCACAAGCTTGGCATCGTGCTGAAGACGGAAGAGAAGCCGCGTATCAAGATCAGCGCGGCCGGTGGCTGTTGCGATCCGAAGTCCGGTTGCTGCTGACCCGGAGAGGCATCATGGCTCTCCCGCGCGCCGAGACGCGTTACCTGTTCTTCACCGGCAAGGGCGGTGTCGGCAAGACGTCCCTGTCCTGTGCCACCGGCCTGGCCCTGGCCGAAGCCGGTAAACGGGTGCTGATCGTGAGCACCGATCCAGCCTCCAATCTGGACGAGGTGCTTGGGGTGCCGTTGAGCCAGGTGCCGACGGCCATTTCCGGAGCGCCGGGCCTGTTCGCCCTCAATATCGACCCGGAGGCGGCGGCCCATGCCTACCGGGAGCGGATGGTCGCGCCGTACCGCGGCATCCTGCCGGCGGCGGCCATCCAGAGCATGGAGGAGCAGTTCTCCGGGGCGTGCACGGTGGAAATTGCCGCCTTCGACGAGTTTTCCAAGTTGCTCGGCGACCCGGCGGCGACAGCCGACTTCGCGCACGTCATCTTCGACACCGCGCCGACGGGCCATACGCTGCGTCTGTTGACGCTGCCATCGGCCTGGGACGAGTTCATCTCCTCGTCTACCGGTGGTGCATCCTGCCTCGGCCCGCTGGCCGGCCTCGAGAAGCAGAAGGCCTTGTACGCGGCCACGGTGGCGCGCCTGTCGAACCCGGCGGAAACCACGGTGATCCTGGTGAGCCGGCCGGAAACAGCCTCGCTGCGGGAGGCCGAGCGCACGCGGGGCGAACTGGCGGAGCTGGGTATCCGCAACCAGGTGCTGGCTATCAATGGGCTGTTTGCCGTCGAGCAGTCGGACGATGCAATTGCCACCGCCATGTCACGTCGTGCTGCCGAAGCCCTGGCCCAGATGCCGGCCGAGCTCTGCAGACTGCCCGGCTGCACGATACCCTTCCTGCCCAAAGGCACGGTTGGCCTGGATGCGCTGCGGGTGATGGCCCGTCCGGAAGCGGCAGCCCCCGCCACGTCGAACCACATGCCGGCCACGGCACTGCCTCCCGGGCTGGCCGGCCTGGTGGATGAGATGGCCTGCGCTGGCCACGGCGTCGTGATGACCATGGGCAAGGGCGGCGTCGGCAAGACCTCGGTCGCCGCGGCAATTGCGGTCGCCCTTGCCCGGCGCGGCGGCAAGGTCGTGCTATCCACCACCGACCCGGCCGCCCATGTGGCGGCGACGCTGGATGGCGTCATCCCAGGCCTGTCGGTGACGCGCATCGACCCGCGCCGGGAAGTGGCCGATTACACCGTTGAAGTCCTCGCCAAGGCTGGCAAGAGTCTCGACGCCGGTGGCCTGGCGATGCTCGAGGAAGACCTGCGTTCGCCCTGTACCGAGGAGATTGCAGTCTTCCGGGCCTTTGCCCGCACCGTGGATGAAGGCAAGGACGGTTTCGTCGTGCTCGACACCGCGCCGACCGGCCACACCATCCTGCTGCTCGATGCCGCCGAGGCCTACCACCGGGAGGTCATGCGCACCCAGGGCGACATGCCGGAGTCGGTGCGCCAGCTGCTGCCGCGGCTGCGCGACCCGGCTTACACCCACGTGCTGATCGTGACGCTGCCGGAAGCGACGCCCGTGCATGAAGCCGAGCGCCTGCAGGGCGACTTGGCCCGGGCCGGCATCACGCCCTACGCCTGGATCATCAACCAGTCCCTGCTGGCCAGCGGAACTGCCGACCCTTTGTTGTGTCAGCGCGGCACCTACGAAATCCCGTTCGTGCGGCGGGTGGCTGATGAACTGGCAGGCCGCTGCGCGCTGATTCCTTGGTTGGCCGAGGTACCCGTGGGCAGGATGGGGCTGGAGCAGCTGGTGCGCTAGCTGCGCGATTTGCTCCCGGCGGATTTCGTTTTGCCATCTGAGTGGCGAAGGCCGGGAACAGATCCGTCAGGCCCCGCTACATGGCACGCTATTTCTATTTCGTCAGGGAGGGACCTCCCGGAGCTTGACAAGCAAAAAGGCCAACCCTTGCGGATTGGCCTTTTTGCTTGAATCTGTTGGTGGTGATGGGCGGAGTCGAACCGCCGACCTATGGGTTATGAATCCATCGCTCTAACCATCTGAGCTACATCACCGACCGAAGAAGCCCGCTATAATAGTGACTTGATGGTTGTTGGTCAACATGCGATGAAAAAACTTTATATCCGGACTTTCGGTTGCCAGATGAACGAGTACGACTCGGACAAGATGGCGGATGTGCTCGGTGCGGCCGACGGCCTGGAAAAAACGGACAACCCGGAAGAGGCGGACGTGATCCTCTTCAACACCTGTTCGGTGCGCGAGAAGGCGCAGGAGAAGGTCTTTCACGACCTGGGGCGGGTCAAGCATCTGAAGCAGCAGAACCCCAACCTGATCATCGGCGTCGGCGGTTGCGTGGCGAGCCAGGAGGGCGAGGCCATCGTGGCGCGCGCGCCCTATGTTGACCTGGTGTTCGGGCCGCAGACTTTGCACCGCCTGCCCAAGCTGATCGCTGAGCGCAAGGCGTCGGGGCGCTCGCAGGTGGATATCTCCTTTCCGGAGATCGAGAAGTTCGACAACCTGCCGCCGGCCCGCGTGGAAGGGGCGAGCGCCTTCGTGTCGATCATGGAGGGCTGTTCCAAGTACTGCACCTTCTGCATCGTGCCCTATACCCGCGGCGACGAGATCTACCGCCCGCTGGCCGACGTGCTGGCCGAGGTGGCGGGGCTGGCTGCCCAGGGTGTCAAGGAAGTGACCCTGCTCGGCCAGAACGTCAATGCCTGGCGCGCGCCGGTGGATGGCGACGGTGGCGAGATGGCCGACTTTGCCTTCCTGCTCGAATGTGTGCATGAAATCCCGGGCATCGAGCGGATCCGTTACACCACGTCCCATCCCCGCGAGATGACCCAGCGAGTCGTCGATGCCTACGCCAAGCTGCCCAAGCTGGTGTCGCATCTGCACCTGCCAGTGCAGGCCGGTTCCGACCGGGTGCTGGCGGCGATGAAGCGCGGCTACACGGTGCTCGAATACAAGTCGCTGGTGCGCAAGCTGCGCGGTGCGCGGCCGGACATCTCCCTGTCGTCCGATTTCATCGTCGGCTTCCCCGGCGAAACCGAGGCGGATTTCGAGGCGACGATGAAGCTGATCGACGATCTGGGCTTCGACACCTCCTTCAGCTTCGTCTACAGCTCGCGCCCCGGCACGCCGGCCGCCGACCTGGCCGACGACACGCCGCAGGACGTCAAGCTGGCGCGCCTGTCCCGCTTGCAGAAGCGCGTCGAGGAGAACGCCGCGAAGATCAGTGAGAGCATGGTCGGCACGGTGCAGCGCATCCTCGTGGAAGGGCCGTCGAAGAAGGATCCGAACGAGCTGGCCGGGCGCACCGACAACAACCGCGTCGTCAATTTCGCCGGTAATCCGCGTCTGATCGGGAATTTCGTGGACGTCACTATCGTGTCGGCGCTGCCCCATTCCCTGCGTGGCGCGATCGTCACCCGGGACTGAGCCGTCGATGATCCTGTCTTCCCCCGCGGGCGCGGCTCTGGCAGCATGCGTCCGATGAAACCGACCGAAATCGTCCTGCATCCTCTCGACAACGTGCGCCTCGCCAATCTGTGCGGGGCGCTCGACGAGAACATCCGCCAGATCGAAACCGCCTTCGACGTGATCATCGCCCGCCGTGGCGAGCGCTTCACGCTGAACGGTGAGCCGCCGCAGACCCAGATCGGGGCGCGGGCGCTACGCCATTTTTATGGCCGCGCCGATAACCCCCTGTCGGTGGACGACATCCAGCTCGGTCTAATCGAACTGTCCAACCTGTCCCAGGCCAACCAGCCGGCGCCGGCCCTGCTGACCCGCAAGAGTGAGCTGCATGGCCGCACGCCGCGCCAGGTGGATTACCTGCGCCAGATCCAGGAGCACGACATCACCTTCGGCATCGGTCCGGCCGGCACCGGCAAGACCTACCTGGCGGTGGCCAGTGCGGTGGATGCCTTCGAGCGGGAGCACGTGGAGCGTATCGTGCTCACCCGCCCGGCGGTGGAGGCGGGCGAGCGCCTCGGCTTCCTGCCCGGCGACCTGGCTCAGAAGGTGGATCCGTACCTGCGTCCGCTGTACGACGCGCTCTACGACCTGATGGGCTTCGACCGCGTGACCAAGCTGTTCGAGCGCGGCTGCATCGAGATCGCACCGTTGGCCTTCATGCGCGGGCGCACGCTGTCGCGGGCCTTCATCATCCTCGACGAGGCGCAGAACACCTCGCCGGAGCAGATGAAGATGTTCCTGACCCGCATCGGCATCGGCTCGAAGGCGGTGATCACCGGCGACCTGACCCAGGTGGATCTGCCGCGCGGCCAGAAGAGTGGCCTCGGCGAAGCCGTGCAGGTGCTCGCCGACGTGCGTGGCGTCGCCTTTACCCAGTTCCTCAAGGAAGACGTGGTGCGCCACCCTCTGGTGGCACGCATCGTCGCCGCCTATGAGAGCCACACCCAGAACCGCAACCAGCAACAGCAGAGCCAGAATCAGCAATGAGCGACATCAAGCTGCCCCGCCGCCTCGATCTTTCCGTGCAATACGCCTGCAACAGGGAGGGCGTACCTTCCCGCACCGATTTCCGCCGCTGGCTACGGGCAGCCGAGCCCGGCGCGGCGCGGATCACGGTGCGCATCGTCGATGAGGCCGAAGGGCGGGAGCTCAACCGGGATTACCGGGGCAAGGACTACGCCACCAATGTACTGACCTTTGCCTATGATGAAGGCGAGGACATGCCCCTGCCGGAAGGCCTGCCGCTGATGGGCGATCTGGTGCTGTGCCGGCAGGTGGTCGAGCGCGAGGCGGCGGAGCAGGGCAAGGCCCTGGACGCGCATTACGCTCACTTAAGCGTGCATGGTATGCTGCATTTGCAGGGCTTTGAGCACGAAGAGGATGCCGAGGCCGAGGAGATGGAAGCGCGGGAGCGCAGCATCCTGGCTGAATTGGGCTACGCCGACCCTTACGCGGGCGAACGCTAGCCGGAGACTCGACGGTGGGCTGAGCAATGCGCCATGGGCAATGTCAGACCGATGGGTCGGCCATTGCCCATGGCCCATTTCTCATCCACCCTTTTTATGGAACCCTATAGTAGTAAACCGTCTTTGCTCGAACGGCTCTCCGCGCTCCTGACCCGGGAGCCGGAAGACCGGGAAGAGTTGCTGCACCTGCTGCATTCCGCCCACGACCGTAACCTGTTCGACGCGGATGCCCTGGCCATCATCGAGGGAGCCTTGCAGGTCTCCGACATGAAGGTGCGCGACGTGATGATTCCCCGGGCGCAGATGGATGTCGTCAATGTGGACGACTCCATCGAAGACATCACCCGTTTCGCCATCAACGCTGCCCACTCGCGCTTCCCGGTCATCGGTGAAGGCAAGGACGACGTGGTCGGCATCCTCCTCGCCAAGGACCTCCTGCGGGTCTTCGCCGGCGAAGCCTTCGATCTCCGCGACATGCTCCGTCCGGCCGTCTTCGTGCCGGAGTCCAAGCGCCTCAACGTGCTGCTGCGCGACTTCCGGGTGAGCCGCAACCACATGGCGATCGTCGTGGACGAATACGGCGGCGTGGCGGGACTGGTGACCATCGAGGACGTGCTGGAGCAGATCGTCGGCGACATCGAGGACGAATACGATTTCGACGAGACCGCGGACAACATCCGCCTCGACCAGGCGGGCCGTTACCGGGTCAAGGCCGGCACCGAGATCGAGGACTTCAACGAGGCCTTCAGCACCACCTTCAGCGACTCCGAGTACGACACCGTCGGTGGCCTGCTGATCCGCAAGCTCGGGCGCCTGCCCAAGCGTAACGAAGTGGTGGACCTGGAAGGCCTGCGCTTCCAGATCCTGCGCGCCGACAGCCGGCGTGTGCACTCCCTGCTCGTCGAGCGTTTGCCCGATCCGGAAGCGGTCGGCGGCTGATGGGCTGGCGGCGTCAGGGCGCGGCCCTGCTGGCGGGGGGCGCGTCAGTCTTTGCCTACGCCCCATTCGAACTGTTCCCCGTTACCGCGCTGGCGTTGGGCCTGCTGTACTGGCTGCTTGGCACTGCGGTGGCCGACAGCCGGCGTCCCCTGCGGACTGGCTTCTCCATCGCCTGGGCCTGGGAGCTCGGCGCGATGCTGGCCGGCGTTTCCTGGCTGTACGTGGCGCTGCATCGTTTCGGCGGCATGCCGGTGGCGCTGGCGGCGCTGGCGATCCTGCTGTTCTGCGCCTTCGTCTCGCTCTACGCGGGCTTGGCGGGCGTCCTGTTCGCCCGTTTGCGGCGCGGGCGGCCCGGCTGGGACGCAGCGCTGTTCGCCGTCCTCTGGCTGCTCTCCGAATGGCTGCGCGGCTGGGTGTTCACTGGCTTCCCGTGGCTGGCCAGCGGCTACAGCCAGAGCCCGCCGAGCCCGCTGGCGGGCTTCGCACCGCTGTTCGGCGTGTATGGCGTCGGTGGTCTGCTAGCCCTGCTGGCGGCCCTGGGTGTCGAAGCGCTGCGGCGACGCAGTGGGCGTCTGCTGACGGGGATCGCGGCCATGCTGGTGGTGGGCGCAGGTCTGCGCCAGGTGGCCTGGACCGAGCCCGTCGGCGAGCCGATCAAGGTCGCCCTGCTGCAGACCAACGTGGAGCAGAGCCTCAAGTGGCGCCCCGAGATGCTGCGCCACTGGCTGGAGCGCAATCTGACGATGCTGCGTGACAACCCGGCCCAGTTGGTCGTGCTGCCGGAAACCACCATCCCGCTGTTGGTGGACGATCTGCCGCGCGGCTACCTGGATGCCGTGCAGCAGATTGCCGTGGCGAACGGTGCGGATGCGGTGCTCGGTACCTTCACGCGGGATGGGGGCGGGCACATCTTCAATGCGGCGATCAGCCTGGGCCTGTCGCCGTCCGGCCACTATGCCAAGCAGCATCTGGTGCCTTTCGGCGAGTATTCGCCGCCGATGTTCCGCTGGTTCTACGACCTGGTCAGCATCCCGATGGCCGACCAGACCCGTGGTGCCCAGCGCCAGCCGCCGCTGCACCTGGCGGGGCAGAAGGTTGCCATCAACATCTGCTACGAAGACGTTTTCGGCGAGGAGCTGATCCGCAGCTTGCCGGAGGCGACGCTGATGCTCAATCTCTCCAACCTGGCCTGGTACGGGGATTCCTGGGCCCAGCCCCAGCACCTGCAGATCGCCCGCATGCGCGCGCTGGAAACCGGGCGGCCGATGCTGCGCTCCACCAATACCGGCATGACCGCGGTGATCCGGCCGGATGGTAGCGTGCAGGCGGTGCTGCCGCCCTTCGAGGCCGGCGCCCTGCATGCACAGGTACGTGGTTACCAGGGGCTGACGCCCTATGCCCGCTGGGGCAACTGGCCGGCGGTGGGGTTTGCGTTGCTGGCCGTAGCGGTCATGGTGGGAGGGGCTCGTCGGCGCGTCTGAGTTCGACGGGTTATCATTCGAGGTATTCAGTTTCAATTCAGTGCGCTGCAGCCGTGCGCCCACGCGGCGGCTCGTCCGCCGTGTTCCGGCGGTGGGCCGGTCCGCGCGATAACAAGACCAATACGACAAGGAAGATCGCCATGACCGATAGGATCAAGTACCAGCTCGACGAAAGCCGCATGCCCAAGTCCTGGTACAACATTGCCGCCGACCTGCCGGTGCCGCTGCCACCGCCGCTGCATCCCGGCACCCTGCAGCCGCTCGGCCCGTCCGACCTGGCGCCTTTGTTCCCGAATGCGGTCATCGAGCAGGAAATGTCCACCGAGCGCTGGATCGACATTCCAGAGCCGGTGCGCGAGGTGCTGTGCCAGTGGCGGCCGAGCCCGCTGTTCCGCGCCCGCCGCCTCGAAAAGCTGCTCGATACGCCGGCCAAGATCTACTACAAGTACGAAGGCGTGTCGCCGGCCGGCAGCCACAAGCCCAACTCCGCGGTACCCCAGGCCTGGTACAACGCCCAGGAAGGAGTGAAGCGGCTGACCACAGAAACCGGTGCGGGCCAGTGGGGTTCGTCCCTGTCCTACGCCGGCGGCCTGTTCGGGCTGGACGTGACGATCTTCCAGGTGCGCGTGTCCTACGACCAGAAGCCCTATCGCCGGGCCCTGATGGAAACCTGGGGCGGCCGCTGCGTGGCCTCGCCGTCCAACGAAACCGAGTACGGCCGTGCGGTGCTGGCCCAGTATCCGGACCACATCGGCTCCCTCGGCATTGCCATCTCCGAAGCCGTCGAGGTGGCGGCCAAGAACGACGACACCAAGTACGCCCTCGGCTCGGTGCTGAACCACGTGCTGTTGCATCAGACCATCGTCGGCGAAGAGGCGATCACCCAGCTGGAAATGGCCGGTGACGATCCGGACGTGGTGATCGGCTGTACCGGCGGTGGCTCCAACTTCGCCGGCATCGCCTTCCCGTTCATCGGCCTGCAACTGCGTGGCGGTGCCAATGCCAAAAAGCGGCGCATCGTCGCCGTGGAGCCGTCGGCCTGTCCGTCCCTCAGCCGCGGCCAGTACGCCTACGATTTCGGCGATACGGGCCGCATGACGCCGCTGGTCAAGATGCACACGCTGGGCAGTGAATTCACGCCGCCCGGCCTGCACGCCGGCGGCCTGCGCTACCACGGCATGGCGCCGCTGGTCAGCCACGTTAAGGAACTGGGCTTGATCGAAGCGCGCAACTACCACCAGACCGCCTGTTTCGAGGCCGGTGTGATGTTCGCCCGCAGCGAGGGCATCGTGCCGGCGCCGGAGTCCAACCATGCGGTACGCGCAGCCATCGACGAAGCCCTGCGCTGCAAGGCCGAGGGCAAGAGCGAGACGATCCTGTTCTGCCTGTCCGGCCACGGCCACTTCGACATGAGTGCCTATACCAACTACCTGTCCGGCAAGCTGGTCGATCAGGACTACGACGAGAAGGAACTGGCGATGGCCTTGTCCGGGCTGCCCAAGGTCGGATAAAGGCGCCAGACGGACGGGCCATCCCGTTAGCGCCCATTGTCATGACGCCTGCCGTTCCGCCGGGCTGGCATGCCCGCTCCCATCAGGAGGCCTTCGAGACTTTCCAGTCGAGCCCGGTTGACGGGCTCGCCGAGGAGGTCGCGGCCGAGCGCCTGAGTGTCCACGGTCCGAACCGCATCGAGGTTCGCCTGGGGCGCGGGGCCGTGCTGCGCTTCGCGCTGCAGTTCCATCAGCCGCTGATCTACATCCTGCTCGTCAGCGGGGCGATCGCCGCCTTCCTGCATGAATGGGCCGACGCCGGCGTCATCTTTGGCGTGGTACTGGTCAATGCGCTGATCGGCTTCATTCAGGAAGGGCGCGCCGAGGACGCGCTGGCGGCTTTGGCCCGCAGTGTTGCCAGTGAGGTGACGGTGCTGCGGGCTGGCCAACGGCGACGCCTCTCCGCGGCCGAACTGGTACTGGGCGACGTGGTGTGGCTGGCCGCAGGCGACAAGGTGCCGGCCGACCTGCGTCTGTTTGATACGCGTGCGTTGCAGATTACCGAGGCTTCCCTGACCGGCGAGTCAACGGCGGTCGGCAAGGGCACGGAGCCGGTGCCGGCCGACAGCGGCCTGGCCGAGCGCACTTGCATGGCCTTTGCCGGAACGCTGGTGGTGGTTGGCCAGGCGGCGGGGCTGGTGGTGGCCACCGGCCGGGGCACCGAAACCGGGCGCATCGCCGACATGCTGGAGCAGGCCGACACGCTGGCGACGCCGCTGACCCGGGCGATGACGCGTTTCTCCAGCGCCCTGCTGGTACTGATCCTGGCGCTGGCGGCGCTGGGCTTCGTGGTCGGCAGCCTGCGCGGCGAACCCTGGCTCGACATGCTGATGGCGGCCGTGGCGCTGGCGGTCGGGGCGATTCCCGAAGGCCTGCCGGCAGCGGTGACGGTGACCCTGGCCATCGGCGTGGCGCGCATGGCACGCCGCCGCGCGATCATCCGCCGCCTGCCGGCAGTGGAAACCCTCGGCAGCACCACGGTGATCTGCTCCGACAAGACCGGCACCCTCACCGAGAACCAGATGACCGTGCGTGCGGCGCTGGCGGGTGGGCAGCGTTACGACTTCGGCGGAGACGGCTATGCGCCGCGGGGTGCGGTAAGTGTCGGGGGTGTCGAACTGGCTGAACCGCCGGTGGCCCTGCGCCAGCTGCTGGTGGCCGGAGTCCTGTGCAACGATGCCGGCCTGCGGGAGGAGGACGGCAGCTGGCAGATCACCGGCGATCCTACCGAGGCGGCGCTATTGGTTGCTGCTCGCAAGGCCGGCCTGGATGAGGACGGGCTGCGGGCAGGCATGCCCCGGCTGGATGAGATCGCCTTCGACTCGGTGCGCCAGTTCATGGCCAGCCTGCACCGCATCGACAGCGGCGGCGCGGTGATGTTGAAAGGGGCTCCGGAGGTCGTCCTGCGCCGCTGCCGGAGCATGCTCGACGGCGATGGTCGGGTGGTTCCACTCGATGCACAGGCAATCGATGAGGTGGCGCGTGGCCTGGCCGCCGAGGGGCTGCGGGTGCTGGCCTTTGCCCGCCTGCCGATCGAGGAGGAAACGCTGGACGAAGCTGCGCTGGCCGACGGCCTGTGCTTCCTCGGCCTGCAGGCCATGCTCGATCCGCCCCGCCAGGCGGCGATCGGTGCCATCCGCGCCTGCCACCGGGCCGGCATCACGGTCAAGATGATCACTGGCGACCATGCGGTGACGGCGCTGGCGATCGCCCGGCAACTGGGGCTGGTCGAGGATGGGGGCAAGGTGCTGAGTGGGCGTGAGCTGGCCCGGCTCGATGCCGACGGTCTCCGCCGCGCGGTGCGGGATGTCCATGTCTTTGCCCGCGTCGAGCCCGAGCAGAAGCTGCGTCTGGTGCAGGCCCTGCAGGCCAACGGCGAGGTGGTGGCGATGACCGGCGATGGCGTGAATGATGCGCCGGCCCTGAAGGCAGCCGATATCGGTGTGGCGATGGGCGCCGGCGGAACGGAAGTGGCCAAGGAGGCCGCGGCGATGGTGCTGACCGACGACAACTTCGCCAGCATCGAGGCCGCCGTGGAGGAGGGGCGCGGTGTCTACGACAACCTGGTCAAGTTCATCGTGTGGACACTTCCGACCAACTTCGGTGAAGGGTTGGTGATCCTCTTTGCCGTGCTGGCCGGCGTCACCTTGCCAATTACGCCGTTGCAGATCCTGTGGATCAACATGACCACTGCGGTATTGCTCGGGCTGCCTCTGGCGTTCGAGCCCATTCAGGAAGATGTGATGGCGCGGGCGCCGCGGAGCCCCGGCAGCCCTATCCTGGACCTGACCCTCGTCAGGCGCATCGTGCTGGTCGGCATACTCCTGCTGGTCGCTGCGTTTGGCCTGTTCGCCCGCTGGCGTGGTCTCGGAGCGTCGCTCGATGAGGCCCGGACGATTGCGGTAAATGTCTTTGTGGCCGGTGAGATCGCTTATCTCTTCAATTGCCGTAACCTGCGTGGCCCTGTCTGGCGTTGTGGCTGGTTCTCCAATCCCTGGTTCTGGTGGGGGATTGGTGCGACCTTGCTTCTACAGGCCGCGTTTACCTGGGGGGAGGCGATGAACCGTGTCTTTGCCTCTGCCCCCATTCCTGCGCGTGCATGGGGAGAGATCCTGCTCGCGGCAATCATGATCGCCCTGATTGTGGGGGGAGAGAAATTGCTGTGTCGCGGAACTGGGCGGAAGGAGGGGGGATAGCCCCGATCGCGCCCGGATTCGCGCAATATTCCGGAAATCCAGGTGTGCTCATTGCGGCTCCGTTGCGCCGAGAGTCTACGCACGAACGTCAAGAGTCATTTCATGACATAAGAAGGTTTTGTGCGTGGATTTCATTCTGCTAGAGTTGCAGGCGAATTCCAAAGGAATGAGCCTGGTTCTTGCACAAACCTTGCATGGTGTGCGCTGTTATATAGATTTTTCCCTGTTTTGCCGGATTTTTTGAAGCGGAACGGCTTCGCTTTGCAACTGCAGGAATGCCCCGTAGTGCCGCGGGATTCATATTTGAAGGAATGGCGTATGGCTCTCAGGAATGTGGGTATTGAACAATGCTAGACGTGTTTATCACGGTTGATGTCGAAATCTGGTGTGATGGTTGGAAAGACCTCGATCAGAAGTTTCCCGATGCATTCCGCAAGTATGTTTATGGGCCGACTCCGCGCGGTGACTACGGCTTGTCACGTCATGTCGACATTCTCGATTCCCATGGTTTGACCGGGGTATTTTTCGTCGAGCCACTTTTTGCCACGCGATTCGGCGTCGACCCCCTGCGTGAGATCGTGGCGATGATCCGTGAGCAGCGACAGGAGGTGCAACTGCATTTGCACACCGAGTGGGTGGACGAATCGCGAGTTCCTCTGCTGGATAAGGTTGAAGGCAAGCGTCAGCATTTGCGCTATTTCACTCTCGAAGAGCAGACGATCTTGATCGACAAGGGACGGGAGCTGCTCCATGAAGCTGGGGCACCGACCATCAATGCGTTTCGCGCCGGTAGTTTTGCGTTCAACAGGGATACGCTGAGGGCCTTGGCGACCCTGGGTATTCCATTTGATAGCAGCTATAACGCCTGTCTGTTAGGGCCGGACAGTGGGGTCGCGCCAGGGGAGGTCTTGCTGGAGCCCATTGAATGCGAAGGTGTTTATGAGTATCCGATGACGATATTCTCGGATGGCGTCGGTGGGCACAGGCATGCCCAATTGTCGGCTTGTTCTTATCGGGAGTTGGAGGGCTTGTTGTGGCGCGCCCTCGAAAACGGATACCGTTCTTTCGTTCTGTTGTCCCACAATTTCGAATTGCTGAATCGTGGCAAGACCCGTCCGGATTCGGTGGTTGTCCGGCGTCTTGAGAAATTGTGTGCTTTCCTTGATCGTAATCGTGACTGCTTCAATGTGCGGGGGTTTCACGGGCTGACGCCCAATTTGTCGACGGCTCAGCCGAAGCCATTGCCGTCGGCGGGCTGGAAGACGGCGGAGCGTATCCTGGAGCAGTTTTATCGAAGGCGATATCGATGAGCGACTGACAAAACTGAGATTGCGTTTGCAGAAACCTTTTCCGGCACCCCCCCCCCGGTCCGTTGTCCGGCTCCGGGAGAGGGCGGGGAAGGCTTCGGTATTTGCCTGGCCTTACTCCGCCCGTTGGCCGGCGATTCAAACGCGGAAGCGGCCGATCTGATCCTTCAGGCTGAAGGCGATCTTTTCCAGACCGATGGCGGCATCGGCCGCGCCACGAATGTTCTCGGTGGTGCTTTCCACCATCGTGGAAATCTCCTCGACGCGCTGGGCGATGGAGGTGCTGGCGGCGCTCTGTTCCCGCGTTGCGTCGGCAATCTCGCGGACCCGCTCAAGGGTCTGGCGGGCGCCCTGCTCGATGGCATGCAGGGCCTCCGCTGCCGAGGCGGCCAGCGCAACGCCCTGGTCCACTTCGGGCAGTGCTGCGTTCATCGCTTCGACCGCACTGCTGGTGTCGCTCTGAATGCCGGCGATCATCTGCTCGATCTCGGTGGTGGCGGAGGAGGTGCGTTCAGCCAGCTTGCGGACTTCATCGGCAACCACGGCGAAGCCACGCCCCTGTTCGCCGGCGCGGGCGGCCTCGATGGCTGCATTGAGGGCCAGCAGGTTGGTCTGGCCGGCGATCTCCTTGATGACGTTGGCGATCGACGAGACTTGGCCGATGCGTTCTTCCAGCGCCAGGATGCGGCTGGAGGCGCTGGTGACGGTTTCCGACATCTTGCGGATCGCGCCGGAGGCTTGGTCCACCCGCTGGGTGCCTTCGGCGGCCAGGCGCATGGCATCCTGGGAGTTCTGTTCGGTTTCGAGCGCGCTGGCCGAAATGTGGCTGGAGCTGACAGTCAGTTCTTCCATCGCGGCGGCCATCGACGTGGTGGCGTCGGACTGGCGTTCGGCTGCTTCGGCGACCTCGCTCGACACGCGGCTGATGTGGTCGGCGTTGTGTACGAGCTGGTTGGCGCCGCTGTTGATCTCACCCATCATGCTGCGCAGGGCGCTGACCATGGTGTCGAGGGCACCGAGCATGCTGCCGCTGGCCACGGTACCCAGATTGGAGGTGAGATCGCCCTGGGCTGCGCGTTGCATCACCGCCGTGGCCTCCGTTGGCTCACCGCCAAGCTGGCTGGTGACGCTGGTGCTGACTCGCCAGCCGACGACTCCAAGCAAGAGCAGCAGACCCAGCGAGATGCCGCCGAGCAAGGTGGCGATCGAGCGGAACTGGCTATCCACGTCATCCACATAGATGCCGGTGCCCAGCACCCAGCCCCAGGGCGCAAAGGGGGCGGCGTAGGAGAGCTTCGGCTGGGGTGTCGTTTCGCCGGCTTTCGGGAACCAGTAATCGACAAAACCACCGCCGGTAGCGGCAACCTTGACCATCTCGGTGATCATCGTCTTGCCGTTGGTGTCCTTCTGGCCGCTGGCGTCAGTGCCTTCCCGTTCCGGTTTGGGAGGCAGCATCACGTAATGGCTGCGATTATCGACGATGAACAGGTAATTGTTGCCGGCATAGCGGACGTTGCGCAGGGCGTCCTTGGCCGCTTTCTGGGCATCGGCTTCGCTGAGAGTACCGGCTTTGGATAGCTTGTAATAATGATCGACGATGCCGACACCGCTTTCCACGAGGTATTGGGTCTGCAATTTGCGATCGTCCATCATGCTGTTGTGCAGATGGGCCAGACTCACTGCGCATAGCGCAACGAGACCGAGCAGGGTCAGGGCGACAAGTAGTCGCATGCGCGTGGATACGCGCAGGTTCTCCAGTTTCATGATGGATCCTCTCCTCAAACCTGAATTTGCTCAGGCGCCGCCGGTTACCGGCTGACCGATGTTATATGTCCGTCGCCTTATTTACGGCCGATGTGTTCAATTTCTTGACAGTAATCGGTGCGGCCGGACGGGCAGGAGGGCCGCCGGCTTCGTACCGTCGGGCCTCCCCTGGGCGCAGAAACCCAGTAAAATCCGCGTTTTGCCCAAATTCGCGCGGCGCCTGCCGCGGAGCACCCATGTCCGTTCAAAAACCGACTTTCCAGCAGATCATCCTGCGCCTCTCGAACTTCTGGGCCGAGCACGGTTGCACCCTGCTCCAGCCCTACGACATCGAGGTCGGCGCCGGCACCTTCCATACCGCCACTTTCCTGCGCTCCATCGGCCCGGAACACTGGAATGCCGCTTACGTGCAGCCCTCCCGCCGCCCGAAGGATGGCCGCTACGGCGAGAATCCCAACCGCCTGCAGCACTATTACCAGTACCAGGTAGTGCTCAAGCCGTCGCCGGTCAACATCCAGGAGCTCTACATCGACAGCCTGCGTGCGCTGGGCATCGATCCCAACGCCCACGACATCCGCTTCGTCGAGGACGACTGGGAGTCGCCCACGCTGGGTGCCTGGGGCCTGGGCTGGGAGGTGTGGCTGGACGGTATGGAGGTCACCCAGTTCACCTATTTCCAGGAAGTCGGCTCCCTGTCCTGCAAGCCGGTGCTCGGCGAGATCACCTACGGCCTCGAGCGCCTGGCCATGTATCTGCAGGGCGTTGAAAACGTCTATGACCTGGTGTGGTCGATCGGCCCGGACGGTACGCCGGTGACCTATGGCAACGTCTATCACCAGAACGAGGTCGAGCAGTCCACCTACAACTTCGAACACTCCAACGTCGAATGGCTGTTCCGCCTGTTCGGCGAGTACGAGGGCGAGGCCAAGCGCCTGCTGGCCGTACCGCTGGTGCTGCCGGCCTTCGAGATGGTTATGAAGTGTTCCCACACCTTCAACCTGCTCGATGCCCGCGGGGCGATCTCCGTCACCGAGCGCGCCGCCTACATCGGCCGCGTGCGTGCCCTGGCCCGTGAAGTGGCCCAGGCCTATTACAACTCCCGCGAAGCCCTCGGCTTCCCGATGCTGAAGAAGGAGGCCGCGTGATGACCGGCGCGACCCTGCTCGTTGAACTGCTGACCGAAGAACTCCCGCCCAAGGCCCTGCCCAAGCTGGGCCAGGCCTTCTCCAACGGCATCGTCGCTGGCCTGCGTGCGCGCGGCCTGGCGGCTGCTGACGGTGCCTTCCGCTGGTTCGCCACGCCGCGCCGGCTGGCGGTGACCATCGCCCACGTGCTGCCCGAGGCCGCCGCCAAGGATGTCACCGAGAAGATCATGCCGGTGTCCGTGGCGCTGACCGCCGACGGCCAACCGACCCCGGCGCTGAGCAAGAAGCTGGAAGCCAAGGGCATCCCGCTGTCTGCCGTGGCGAGCTTCGAGTGCCGCCAGGACGGCAAGGCCGAAGCGCTGTTCTACACGTCAACCGTGGCCGGTGCCAAGCTGGCCGACGTGCTGGCCGGCATCGTGCAGGATGCGCTGAAGCAGCTGCCCATTCCCAAGGTGATGCGCTGGGGCGATGGTGACGCGACCTTCGTGCGTCCCGCCCACAAGCTGACCCTGCTGCACGGCGCCAACGTGGTTCCCGGTTCGGTGCTCGACGTCCAGTCCGGCCGCACGACCCGCGGCCACCGCTTCATGAGCAAGGGCGACATCGAGATCGCTACCGCCGATGCTTACGAGCCGACCTTGCTGGCCGAAGGCAAGGTCATCCCCGACTTCGCCGAGCGTCGCGCCAACATCGAGAAGCAACTCGTCTCCGAAGCCGGCCGCCAGCACGCCACGCTGGGCGAATACGCCGACCTGCTCGACGAAGTCACCGCGCTGGTCGAGCACCCCACGGTTTACGTCGGCGAGTTCGAGGCCGAGTTCCTGGCCGTGCCGCAGGAATGCCTGATCCTCACGATGCGGTCCAACCAGAAGTACTTCCCGCTGTTCGACGCGGCCGGCAAGCTGCTCAACCGCTTCCTGATCGTTTCCAACATGGAACTGGCCGACCCGTCCAACATCGTCGCCGGCAACCAGCGCGTGGTGCGTCCGCGCCTGTCCGATGCGCGCTTTTTCTTCGAGCAGGACATCAAGGCCGGCCTCACGCCGCGCGTCGTCAAGCTCGGCTCGGTGGTCTACCACAACAAGCTGGGTTCCCTCGGCGACCGCGTCGAGCGTCTGTCCGCCGTGGCCCGCAAGGTCGCCGGCCTGCTGGGTGCCGACGAGAACCAGGCCAACCGCGCCGCGCTGCTGTCCAAGGCCGACCTGCTGACCGACATGGTCGGCGAGTTCCCCGAGCTGCAGGGCACCATGGGCCGCTACTACGCGCTGGCCGAAGGCGCCGCACCGGTGGTGGCCGAGGCCATCGAGCAGCACTACCGCCCGCGTTTCGCCGGCGATGCGCTGCCCGACAGCAACATCGGCCGTGCGCTGGCGCTGGCCGACAAGCTCGATGCGCTGGTCGGCTTCTTCGGTATCGGTCAGATCCCGACCGGCGACAAGGACCCGTTCGGCCTGCGCCGCGCGGCCCTGGGCGTGCTGCGCATCCTGATGGAAGCGCCGCTGCCCCTCGACCTGGCCGAGCTGATCAAGATCTCCGTGGCTGCCTTCACCCCGGGTGTGCTGACCGCCGAGGTGGATGGCCCCCTGTACGATTTCATCCTCGAACGTCTGCGCAACACCCTGCGCGACGCCGGCCATGCCCAGGACGTGGTGGACGCGGTGCTGGCTCTCAAGCCGACCCGCATCGACCTGGTGGTGCCGAAGCTCGACGCCGTCGTGGCCTTCCAGCAACTGCCGGAGGCTGCCGCGCTGGCCGCTGCCAACAAGCGGATCGTCAACATCCTCAAGAAGGCCGAAGGCCCGATCGGCGAGCCCGATGTGGCGCTGCTGGTGGAAGAGGCCGAGAAGGCCCTGTTCCACGCCATCGTCGAAGTTGCGCCGCTGGCCCGCTCCCACTTCCAGAACGAGGCCTACACTGACGCGCTGCGCGTCCTTGCCGGCCTGCGGGCGGCGGTGGACCGCTTCTTCGACGAGGTGATGGTGATGGCCGAGGAGCCGCTGGTGCGTCAGAACCGCCTGGCCCTGCTGAACCAGCTGGCCGGCCTGATGAACCAGGTGGCCGACATTTCCCGCCTGTCCGCCTGAGGTCCGTCCATGAAGCTGATCGTGCTCGACCGGGACGGGGTCATCAATTTCGACTCCGACCAGTTCATCAAGTCACCCGAGGAGTGGAAGCCGATTCCCGGCTCCCTCGAAGCCATCGCCCGTCTCAATGAGGCGGGCTGGCGGGTGGTGGTGGCCTCCAACCAGTCGGGGGTCGGGCGCGGCCTCTTCGACATGGACACCCTCAATGCCATCAACGAGAAGATGACCAAGGCCCTGGCTCAGGTCGGCGGCCGGCTGGACGGGATCTTCTTCTGCCCGCATCCGGCAGACTCCACCTGCGAGTGCCGCAAGCCCAAGCCGGGCATGTTCATCCAGATCGCCGAGCGCTTCAATGTGGATCTGGCGGGCATGCCGGTGGTTGGCGACAGTCTGCGCGACCTGCAGGCCGGTGTCGCGGTGGGGTGCAAGCCCTATCTGGTGCTGACCGGCAAGGGCGCCAAGACCCAGGCCGACCCGGCGCTGCCCGAGGGCACTGAAATCCATCCCGATCTGGCGGCCATCGTCGCGCAGCTCACCGCCTGAAGGTGTCCGTCCCGTGGTTCTGATTCGCAATCTGTTGTTCATGCTGGCCCTCGGCTTCTTTACGCCGCTCTATGCGCTGATCGGCATGGCCACCTTCCCCTTCGGACCGAAGACCCGCCACAAGATCATCCGTGGCTGGCCGCGCATCATGGCGTGGGTTATCAAGCATGTGCTCGGGATTCCCTACCGCCTGATCGGCGCCGAGAACATTCCGGCCAAGGGCCCGGCCATCGTGGTCTCCAAGCACATGTCGGCCTGGGAAACCATCATGCTGCAGGACATCTTCCCGCCGATGGTCTTCGTGATGAAGAAGGAAATCCACAAGGTGCCCTTCTTCGGCTGGGGCATCGCCCAGATGCCGATGATTGCCATCGACCGGGCTGCCGGCAAGGATGCGCTAGCCCAGGTCGAGGCCCAGGGGCGTGAGCGCCTGGCCGACGGCTTGTGGGTGACGATCTTTCCGGAAGGTACCCGCGTTGCGCCGGGCAGCAAGAAGCGCTACAAGGCCGGCGGTTCCTGGCTGGCCGCGCAGACCGGCACGCCGGTGGTGCCGGTGGCCCACAATGCCGGCGAGTTCTGGCCGCGCAACGCCTTCTTCAAGCGTCCGGGCGAGGTGGTGGTGAGCATCGGGCCGGTGATCGACACCACCGGCCTGTCCGCCGACGAGATCAATGCCCGTGCCGAGAAGTGGATCGAGGCCGAGATGCGCCGCCTGTTTCCGCATCACTACCGCGGCCATTCCCGCAAGGAATCGGTCCAGGCGTGACTGCCGTGGCCGTCGAGACCCGCGAGATCGTCCTCAACGGTCAGCGGGTCGTTTACCGGCTGCGGCGCAGTGTGCGCAAGACCCTCGGGCTGCGCATCGACGAGCGTGGCCTGACGGTTGGCGTGCCGCAGCGGGTATTGTTGCGGGACGTGGAAGCCTTCATCCGCAGCCACGCCGACTGGGTGGTGGACACGCTGCACAAGCGCCCTCCGGCCAGCCAGCGGCCGGCCTTCGTTCCCGAGGAGGGGGCAACACTGCCGCTGCTCGGCGATACCTGGCATCTTCGCCTCGGGCGGGGCAACAACCGGGTCTTGTGGCATGAGTCCGGCCCCGAGCGCATCCTCGAGCTGGCCCTGCGCAACGGCGGCGATGCCCGCCAGTTGTTGCTGCGGGGCCTGCAGCGGCGTGGGCTGGAACTGTTCTCCAACCGGGTCGAGGAGTTCTGCCTGCGTCTCGGCCGTCCGGTGCCTGCCGTCGGGCTGACCAATGCGCGCACGCGCTGGGGCAGCTGCAGCAGCCGTAGCGGCATCCGCCTGCACTGGCGGCTCATCCATCTGCCCTTGGGCTTGATCGATTACGTGGTCGCCCACGAGGTGGCCCACCTGGTTGAGATGAACCACTCGCCGCGCTTCTGGTCGGTAGTGGAGTCCCTGTATCCCGACCATCTTGCGGCCCGCCAGACGCTCCGTCAGGTGGCCACATCCCTTCCGCACATTTGAACCGAGGAAAGCTCATGCGTCTTCTGCACACCATGCTCCGCGTCGTCGATCTCGACCGTTCCATTGCCTTTTACACCGAGGTGCTCGGTATGCGCCTGCTGCGCCGGCATGACTATCCGGAAGGCAAGTTCACGCTGGCCTTCGTTGGCTACCAGGATGAATCGGAGGGGGCGGTCCTTGAGCTGACCCACAACTGGGGCGTCGAGTCCTACGAGCTGGGCACGGCCTACGGGCACATCGCGCTGGAAGTGCCCGATGCCTACGCCGCCTGTGAGACGATCAAGGCGCGGGGAGGCAAGGTCGTCCGCGAGGCCGGCCCGATGAAGCATGGCACCACGGTGATCGCCTTTGTCGAGGATCCGGACGGCTACAAGGTCGAGTTGATCCAGTCCAGGACCTGAGGACTGCGTTACCGGGGCGGGAGGCCGAAGGCTTCCCGCAGGGCGAGCAGTTCCTGGTGCAGCTCGGCCAGAACGGCCGGTGCGTTGGCCAGCTGTTTTTCACGCCCCATGCGCTCCAGCTGTTGAGCCTTGGCCTGGGCCTGCTCGGCGCAGAAATTGGAAACCGCGCCCTTCAGTGCGTGCGCCGAACTGTACAGGGACTCCGCATCGCCGGCTGCAACAGCCTTATCCACGTTGGACAGCATGCGCGGCTCGTCCTCGCTGTACATCTCGATCAGCTGGCCCAGCAGTTCTTCATCGTCCCCCAGGTTGGCGAGGACTTTTTCCTTGTCGAAAACGGGGGCTCCGCTTGGGGCGGATTCGGTGGCCGGCGGTGGTGCCGGATCGTCGTTGCCAACGTTGCTGATCAAGACCTCGACAAGATCCGGGGCATGGACCGGTTTGGACAGGTAGCCGTCCATGCCGGCCTCCAGACAGCGTTCCCGGTCGCCTTTCATGGCGTGGGCAGTCATGGCGATGATAGGGGTGCGGGGCATACCGGCGGCTTCTCTTTCTCGAATTCTGGCTGTTGCCTCGAAGCCGCCGAGGACGGGCATCTGGACATCCATCAGGATGATGTCGAAATGTCCGTGGGCGTGCAGCTCGACGGCTTCCGCGCCGTTGTTGGCGACTTCGACCTGGTGCCCGAGCTTCTCGAGCAGGCGCAGGGCGAGGGTCTGGTTCACGATGTTGTCCTCGGCGAGCAAAATGCGCAACTGCCGCCGCTGCTCGCGCAGCGTGTGGCGTGTTATCAGTGCGCGTTCGTGCTCGGCGGCGTGGATCGGTTCGACCGACAACAGAATGGCGTTGAGCAGGTCCGAGGCCTGTACCGGCATCGGCAGGTAGGCGGATACTCCCAGCTCCCGGCAGCGTGCCCCGTCCCCGCGCCGTCCTTCCCCTGCCAGCATGACGATACAGGGTTGGGGGCGGGTTACCCGGGGAATTTCCTCGACCAACTGGAAACCCTCGGCGTCGGGGAGCTGGGTGCTGACGATGACCACCCGGAAGGGCTTGTCGTTGGCACAGGCGTCGGCCAGTTCGCGCCGGCTGCTGGCTGCGTCGGGCATGGCCAGCGGTGCCATCCGCCATTGGCTGAGAAGTTCCACCAGCATGGCCCGTTCGGTGGGGTTGTCCACCGCGACGAGAACCGGCAGATTGTCCAGGTGCGCTTCTTCGTCGATCATTGCCACGTGCTGGCCGCGATCGAAGTGGGCGGTGAAGTGGAAGGTGCTGCCATGACCGGGGGTGCTCTCCACCCCGATATGACCGTCCATGGCCTGAACCAGTTGGGCGCTGATCGTCAGACCCAGCCCGGTGCCCCCATAGCGACGGGTCGTTGAGGTGTCGGCCTGCGAGAAGGCATCGAAGATCAGGCTTTGCTTCTCGGCCGGAATGCCGACTCCGGTGTCCTGGACGCGGAAGTGGATCGCGGCCTTGCCGTCGACATCCCCGGCCTGGCCGGGCTGGACAAGCAGCGTCACGCTGCCGGCGGTGGTGAACTTGATGCCGTTGGAGAGCAGGTTGATCAGCACCTGACGCAGGCGGTGCGGATCGCCCATCAGGCTGTCGGGTACGTCGGGCGATATCTGGGCGGTGAGCTGCAGGTCCTTCTCGGCGGCGCGCTGCTGCAGCGTGCGCACGGCCAGGGCGACGCAGTCACGCAGGCTGAAGTCGATGTGTTCGAAATCCAGCTTGCCGGCCTCGATCTTCGAGAAGTCGAGGATGTCGTTGATGATGTTGAGCAGCGCGTTGGCGGAACTCTTCACCAGCAGCAGATATTCCCGCTGTTCGTCGTCGAGTTCGGTATCGAGGGCCAGGTCGGTCATGCCGAGGATGGCGTTCATCGGCGTGCGGATTTCGTGGCTCATGTTGGCCAGGAAATCACTCTTCGAGCGGCTGTTGGCTTCGGCCGCTTCCTTGGCGTCGCGCATGTAGGCCTCGGCCGCCTTGCGTTCGCTGATGTCGCGCAGGTAGGCGGTGACGAGTCGCTGGCCGTCGCTTTCCACTGCAACCAGCGCCAGTTCCACCGGAAACTCCTCGCCGCTCTGGCGTACCGCGATGCCTTCGATGCGCTGTCCGATGCGTTCGAGCTGAGTGTCGGTCAGCAGTTTGGTGAGCTCCGCGCTCTGGGCTTGCCGCAGGCGCTCAGGGAAGAACAGAAGGGCATAGGACTGGTGAAGCACCTTGCTGCGAGGAACGCCGAAGGTCCGCTCGGCGGCAGGGTTGAACTCAATGATACGGCCCTCGCTGTCCACCGTGATGATGCAGTCGAGGGCCGCCTCGGTGATCGCCCGGTTGCGGGATTCGCTGGCGGTGAGGGCGGCCTGGCCGTCGAACAGGCGAATGGAGGTCCAGTTGAGCGCATCCACCAGCTTGCGGATTTCGTTGATGCTGCTGGGCTCGGCCAGTACGCTGCCCTGGCTGCTCTCGAGGGACTCGGCAAAGTTGGTGGCCCGTTCGAGACTGCGCAGCGGCGGGCGCAGGAAGTACAGGATGGCAGTCGTGCCGGCTACAAGCGTCAGCAGGCTGGCGAGGGCGCTGTCCTCGATGATGTGCTGGAAGCTCTCGTTGGCGGCGACGGGCTTCATCTCGACCCGCAGCCAGCCGAGGGGGGCGTGTTCGCCAATGCCGGACCAGGACAGGAGCGTTTCGCTATCGGTGTGGGCGGGGGATGTGCTGGCCTGGCGGTTGGCCGTCGGGGGCATCAGCGGGGTGGCGTCGATGGCCTCGGCTTCCAGCGGTGCATTGTCGTGTGTCCGGATGACGCTGGCGATGGGCGTGCCCCGGCGGTCGGTGACCGTCAGCCGACGGATGCTCGGGGATGTCTGCAGTTGTTGCAGGTGGGACTGAACGCGGGTGGCATCGCCGGTTGCCATATGGGGTTCGAGGGCCGCTGCCATCTGTTGCCCCAGTTCGTCCCCATGGCGCCGTTCGAGGCGTTCCACGTAGGCGGCCTGTTCGAGGCCGATATAAAGGGAATAGGCACCGATCGACAGGGTCAGCAGCGCTGCGAACAGGAAGGTGAGCTGCTGGCCGAGGGAGCGCAGACCGAGGCGGGATGCCAGGGCATGAAATGGAGCACTCATTCCTGGTCTTGATAGCGTTCGCGAATGGTCAGCACGGCGGGCCACCGCTCAAGGAAGGCATCCACACACACTGGGTCGAAGTGGCTGCCGCGTCCGTCCTTGAGGAAGCTCACCGCCCGCTCCAGCTCCCAGGCCAGCTTGTAGGGACGAGAGGACGTGAGGGCATCGAAGACGTCGGCGACCGCCACGATGCGTCCGCACAGTGGAATCGCCTCGCCTGCCAGCCCGGCAGGATAGCCGCTGCCGTCGAACTTCTCGTGGTGGTTGAGGGCGATCTCGGCGGCCATCTGGATCATCGGCGAGCTGGAGCCGCTGAGAATGTCGTGGCCGATGGTGGCGTGGCGGCGCATGATGACCATTTCCTCGTCGGTCAGGCGGCCGGGCTTGAGCAGGATGTGATCCGGCGTGCCGACCTTGCCGACGTCGTGCATCGGGGCTGCGCTGAGCAAGCGTTCGCAATACTCCGCGTCGAGGCCCATGTGGCGGGCGATGAGTTCCGAGTAATGGGCCATGCGAACGATGTGGGCGCCGGTTTCCGGGTCCCGGTATTCGGCTGCGCGTGCCAGCCGGGTCACGGTCTCCCGCTCGCGGGCGACGATTTCTGCCGTCTTGTGGATGACGGCGTCGCGCAGATCATCGTTCCAACTGCGCATGCGCTTGTGGCTGTCGCGCAGGGCCAGCATTGTCCGGACGCGGGGGTCGAACTCGTGGCGGTCGATGGGCTTGGTCAGGAAGTCGTTGGCGCCGGCGCTCAGACTCTGGTAGCGGACTTCCTTTTCATGGGCGGCGGTCACCATCAGGATCGGTACCGCATCGGCTGGATGGCGCCGACGGATGGTCTCGATGAATTCGATGCCGTTGATGTCGGGCATCATGTAATCGACGATGATCAGGTCGGGTTCGTTCTCCCCGCACCACTGCAGGCCTTCGACCGGTGAGACGAAGGCATGGATCTCGGTGCCGGCGGGGGTCAGCTTGCGCACCAGGGCCTGGATCAGGGTGAGGTTGATGGGGGTGTCGTCGACGATGACTATGGCCATGGGGGCTCCGCGGGTGCGCCGTTCGATGGTTGAGCGGCGCTGATAGGAAGAATATCGGTCAATGCCCGAGGAAATTGAGTGTCCGTATTTGCCGACGGATCGCCAGACCCGCTATGTCGCGCGTACCACTTGCGCCATGGTCTCGAAACCCAGGTCGTAGAGGCGCTGCAACAGCGGTGCCATGCGCTCGAGGGTCATGACCAGCATGCCGAGACCAACGGTCAGGGTGATGGGGAAACCGATGGCGAAGAGATTGAGTTGGGGGGCGGCCTTGGTGAGGATGCCGAGGGCAATGTTGGTGATCAGGAGTGCCGTGATGATGGGCAGCGCCATCAGCACGCCGCTGCCGAAAATGATGCTGCCGGAGCGGGCCAGCAACAGCCAGCCCTCGCTGCGGACTGGTGTGGCGGCGATGGGCAGCCACTCGAAGCTGCGGGCCAGTGCGTCCACCAGCAGCAGATGTCCGTTGAGGGCCAGGAAGATCAATGAGGACATCAGGGTCAGGAACTGACTGACAACGGCCGTCTGGCCACCTGCCGTAGGGTCGAAGAAGGTGGCGAAGGACAGGCCCATCTGCAGGCTGGCGAGTTCGCCCATCAGTTCGAGGGCCGCCATCACGACGCGCATGGTCAGGCCCATGGCCAGGCCGATCAGGGTTTGCTGGCCGAGGATCAGCAGGCCGTCCCAGGAACCCAGGGGGACGCTGGGAATGGCAGGTAGCGCCGGCGCGAGGCCGATGGTGATGGCCAGCCCGGCCAGCAGCCGCATGCGCCGCGGAATACCATCGTTGCCGAAGATCGGGGCCGTGCTCACCAGCCCGAGGATGCGCGCCAGAGGGTAGGCCAGCATGGCCAGCCATGCATCGAGCTGGGCAGAGGTGATGGATAGCATGGGGGGCGCCGGCCTCAGCCGATCAGCGCGGGGATGCTGTCGAACAGGCGGCGGATGAAGTCGGTCAGCATCGTGATCATCCACGGCCCCGCCAAGACCAGTGTGATGAAAGTGGCGATCAGCTTGGGCACGAAGGACAGAGTCTGTTCGTTGATCTGCGTGGCGGCCTGGAAGATCGAGACGATCAGGCCGGTAACGAGCGCAGCGATGAACAGCGGGGCCGACACCAGCAGGGTGAGTTCGAGGGCCTGCCGGCCGAGGTCGATGACAGTGGTGGGCGTCATGGTGGAATCCTTGGTCAGCCGAAACTGCGTACCAGCGATCCGATCAGCAGGTCCCAGCCGTCCACCAGCACGAATAGCATGATCTTGAAGGGGAGGGCGACGGTGGCCGGGCTCATCATCATCATACCCATCGACATCAGCACCGAGGCGACCACCATGTCGATGATCAGGAAGGGGATGAACACGATGAAGCCGATCTGGAAGGCGGTTTTCAGTTCTGATGTGACGAAGGCCGGGATGACGACGCGCATCGGCAGGTCCTCGGCTTTTTCGACACGGGGCGTCTTGGCGAGCTTGGCGAACAGGCTCAGGTCCGGTTCGCGGATCTGTTTGAGCATGAAGGCCTTGACCGGCACGGTGGCCCGGTCGAGGGCCTCGTTGAAGGTGATGCGGTTCTCCGACAAGGGCACCCAGGCGTCCGTGTAAACCTTGTCGGCCACCGGTGACATGATGAAGAAGGTCAGGAACAGGGACAGGCCGATCATCACCTGGTTGGGTGGCGAGGTCTGGGTGCCGAGGGCGTGGCGCAGCAGGGACATGACGATGATGATCCGCGTGAAGCAGGTCATCATCAGCACCATGGCCGGCAGAAAGCTCAGGGACGTGAGCAGCAGCAGGGTCTGGATAGACAGGCTGTACTGGGTGCCACCGCCGCTGGCCGGCGTGCTGGTGAGGGCGGGCAGGGCCTGGGCCAGGACCGGCAGGGGGGTCAGCAGGCACAGCGGCGCAAGGCGACGCACGAACGACAGGACGCGCGTCACGGCCGGCGCTCCAGCGTCTGTTTCAGCCAGGTCTGGAAGTCCTTGCCACCGGGGCGTACGCCCGTATCGCCGGCGTTCAGGGGAAGGTCGGCGGTATCCAGGGTGTGCAGCGTGGTGATTTGCCCTGGGGCGACCCCCAGGACGAGCACCTTGTCGGCTACTTCCACCAGTACGACACGCTCGCGGGGGCCGACCGGGGCGGCGCCGCGTACCTTCAGCAGGTTGGCACCGCCGGACGCGCCAGCACCGAAGCGCTTGAGGAAAAGCAGCGTGGCGTAGAGCAGCCCTAGGATCAGTGCCAGGCCCAGGAACATCTGGAGGACGCTGCCGGCAACGTCGAGAGTGCCGTCGGCAGCCAGGGCGAATGGGCTCGGAGCCAGCAGGCCGATGGGGGCGAGCGTGGTGGGGCGCATGGTGGGTCGATACACGGTGGGGAGGCTAATAGAAGAGCTTAGAGGGGTGTGGTTCGGACCAAAGTCACGATTAGGCGCCCAAAACGGTATTTTTTCATGCTTTTCAGTTCACGCTGCTGAACGGCATGCTATGCCTACACTCAAACCAAGCATAACGTCCTGGAGGTGTGATCATGTTGCTCTGGCATCGTGACATCCAGCCCGAGGCTGGCGCGTCTGAAGGAAAGGCGGAGGGGGCGGTCGAGCCTTCCGCAGGTTATGAAGCCAAGCGTCAGCGCGCGCTGCAGATCCTTGGCGAACGCTGGCTGCTCCATCGGGCCAATGCGCCCGACCGGCGGCCCGTGCGTTCGGTGCTGTCCCGTCTGCACGGGGATGCCGCGACCCCTTGAAGACTGCCTCCCGGAGGGACAAGAAATGCCGGCCCGCAGGGGGCCGGCATTGTCGTGCGTGCAGTTAGTGGCGCAGTTTGCGGATGCGTTCTGCAGGCGTGATGATGTCGGTCAGGCGGATGCCAAACTTGTCGTTCACGACGACCACCTCGCCCTGCGCGATCAGCGTGCCATTGACCAGCACGTCCATCGGTTCGCCGGCCAGGCCATCGAGTTCGACCACCGATCCGTGGGCTAGCTGGAGCAGGTTGCGGATCGCGATCTTGGTGCGCCCCAGTTCCACGGTGAGCTGCACCGGGATGTCCAGGATCATGTCGTAGTCGTTGATGGAGCCCGATTTGGGCCCCGACTGGCCAAAATCCGGGAACAGCTGGCTGGCTGGCTTGGCCTGATAGGGGGACTCGTCGGCCAGACCGGGTTGCGCCGGGTCGGTCAGTCCCTCGGCCGCAGCCTGTTCCTGCATGGCGGCAGCCCAATCGTCGTCGCTGATCTGATTGTCGTCGTCTGGGGTGTCTGTTTCTGACATCTCGTGCTCCTAGCCCTTCGGGGCGACTTCTTCTTCCTGCGCCAGGAAACGCTCCACCTTGAGGGCGTATTGGCCGCGCTGGACGCCGTAGTGACACTCCATGAAGGGAATGCCGTCCACTTCGGCCTGGATGAGTGGCGGGATCGTCAGCGGAATGACGTCGCCGGGTTTCATGTTGACGATGTCCCCGAGGGTGACCTTGGCCGAGCCAAGGCGTGCCGTCAGGGTGACTTCGGCGCTCTGCAGTTGTTTCCCCATCATGCTGACCCAGCGATTGTCCTGGGTGATGTGGTCGCTCTGCATCGTCGAATAGAGCGTTTCGCGGATCGGCTCCAGCATCGAATACGGAAAGCAGAAATGCATCTCCGCCTGGGAGCCGCCGAACTCCAGCGTGAACGATGCCGCCACCACGATTTCGCTGGGCGTTGCGATGTTGGCGAACTGGGGGTTCATTTCCGAGCGGACGTATTCGAACTCCAGCTTCTTGACCGGCGCCCAGGCCTTTTCATACTCGTTGAAGGCGACCTTCAGCAGCCCCTGGATGATGCGCTGTTCGGTGGGCGTGAAGTCGCGCCCTTCGACCCGGGTGTGGAAGCGTCCGTCGCCGCCGAACAGGTTATCCACTACCAGAAACACCAGGTTCGGGTCGAGTACGATCAGTCCGGTGCCACGCAGCGGCTTGGCGATGAACAGGTTGAGGTTGGTCGGCACCACCAGGTTGCGCACGAACTCGCTGAACTTCTGGACCTTGATCGGCCCGACCGATACCTCGACGTTGCGGTGCATGTACGAGAACAGTCCGACCCGCAGGTAGCGGGCGAAGCGCTCGTTGATGAGCTCCATCGTGGGCATACGCCCACGGACAATGCGCTCCTGGGTGGCGAGGTTGTAGTCGCGTACCCCGCCCGCATGTTCTTCCGCGCTGTCGGCTTCCTCACTCTCCCCGGTGACGCCCTTCAGCAGGGCGTCAACTTCTTCTTGGGAGAGAAAATCCTGGGCCATGATGAAACCCCGTTACTGCACGATGAACTGGTTGAACAGGACGGCAAGCACAGGGCCGTCGTCTTCCGGGCGGTTGCGCTTGTTCTTCTTTTTGGGGTTCGGGGTGTAGCCGAGCACGTCGTTGGCTTCGTCCTTGACCTCGTCGGCAAGCTCCTCGCGGCCTTCCGCGGTGGCCAGTTCGGAGGGTTTCTTGGAGGACAGTAGCATGATGATGCGGTGCTTCAGTTCCGGCATGTAGAGCTTCAGGGAGTCGCCGATCTTGGCATCCGCCACCCGCAACACCATCGTCGACTGGAGGAAGTGTTCGCCTTCTTCGGGCGCCAGGTTGACGGTGAACTGCTCCAGCGGGACGAAAACCGGCGGGTGGGACGGGTCGACCTTGACCTTCGGCGGCTCATGCGCAGTCTCTTCCTCGGCCTCTTCGCCATCCGCATGCTTCTTCTTGCCCAGCAGCAAGAATGCGCCGCCGCCGGCGATCGCCAGGATCAGCACGGCCGCGATGATGACGATGAGTTTCTTCTTGCCACCCTTGGCGGGCGCTTCGCCTTCGGCGGCTTCCGCCTTGGCAGGTGCTTTCGACATGCTGGATCGCTCCTTATCTCACTGCATTGTTATCCATCACGTCCGCCTGCCAAGCCGGAAATAGGGGCGTGATCGCCCGCCATTTACCTCATTTCAGGCAAACGTGTCTACCAGACCGTCCCCGCGCCGGACCCATTGCTGGGCGGCCACGCGGGGCGTCGTCCCGTCATCCGCGCCGCGTTGGTCGCCCCAGGCCTTGCCACGCTGGCCTTCACCGGAGTTGTTCGACTGGCCCGAGGTCCCGACGTCGGTCTGTCCGAGGTTGATTCCGCTTTGTTCGAGGACTTCGCGTAGACGCGGCAAGCTCTGTTCGATCAGTTCCCGGGCTGCCGGTGTCGCGGCCACGAATTGTGCACTGGTCTGGTCGCCGCTGACAGTGATCGACACTTCGATTTTGCCCAGTTGCGGCGGCGTGAGGGTGAGTTGGGCGTGACTTTCCTCGTGTCCGACCATCCAGCTCACGCGGCTGCCGACCTCTTCGGGCCAGCCGGGGCTGCCGGCAGGGGTGGCCACGTGCATTGGAATGGGTGAGGCGACCTGTGTTGGAGACTCCCCGCGCAGGTTGGCGAGGGCTGCTGCATGGATACCGGCGAAGGCATTGACGGGAGCCGTTTCGGTGGTGAGCTCCGGGCGTTTGCCGGCAGTCTCGCCCGAGGCGGCAAGTTTTGCCGCGGAGTCGGTAAGCGCTGCCTCCAGAGGGAGGCTACCCGTGGCCGGATCGGCCAGGTGCGGGTTGCTTCCCGAATCGGCGAAGGCCAGACCGGTTGCCCCCGGGTGCCGGCCTCCGGCGGTGAGGTCGAGGTCCGACCCGTCGGCAATGGCATCCGTCTGTTCGCTGGCGAGCGTCACCGTGCCGCCTGGCGACGTTGCCGCCGGGCGTTGTCCGGCAGCGACGAGCGCTGCGAGAGCCGCATCCGTCGCGGCTGGAAGGGATTCCTGGGGCAGGGCGGCAAGCGGTGTGGCTTCCTCGTCATCGCTCTGGCGGGAAGAGGGGGCGCCCGTGCCAGTGCTAGTGCCTGTGGTCAGCAGGCTGCCGAGCAGGGCCGCCACGTCGGGGCTTGTGGCCTGGGAGTCTGCCGCCGTGTCTTCCGTCGTGGCGTCAGCTGCGGTGCCAGCCTTGCTGTCGGCGCTCTTTTCGTTGGTGGTCTTGCCGGATGTCGCCGGGGGCGAACCCGTGGGTGTGCCGGTGGGTTTGGTGTCGCGGTCGATCTGACGTTGCAGTTCGCGGGAGAAGCCGGTGTCGGCTGCATCTGCACCGGATGCAGCGGTGCCGTCGGCGCGCGGAAGGTCGGCGCTTTTGGCTGTGGTGGCGATGTTCGCGAGAGGGTTCAAAGCCGGTCCGGACATGATGATGTTCCCGTGGAAGGATGCAGACACCACCTTTCAGCAAGCTGCATGCCAGCTGTGGACCGGCAACTCGATCAGTCGTCCTGGTCCCGGTCGCGAAACTGTTTGGCGGCGTGTTCGTCGGTGAGTTTCTGTTCCTGTTTCGCTTCCTTGCGGGCTTGCTGGCTCTGGTGGCGCTGGGAGAGGGTGTCGAAAGCCTTGACCTTGTTGCGCTGGTCCACCCATGCCTGCTGCCCCTGTTCGACACGCCGCCGGGAGTCGGCCACCGCCCGTTGCTGGATGGTGATTGCATCGTCAAGCTTGAGGAGAAAGGCGCTGTAGTTGCGCCATGCGTCCGGGCCAATGCCGTTGCGCGCGGCCTCCACGAAGCGGGCCTGATACTCCTTGCGGTAGTCCACCAGCAGGGTGAGCTTTTCTTCGACCGCCCGTTCGCTGGCGATCAGCTCGCCCAGCTTGCGTGCGGCGTCATCCATCCGGTTGTTGGCCAAGTCCAGCAAGGTCTGTAGCGGGAAAGGCTCGGACATTTTCAGGTGCTTTCTACGTTATCGGACCGTAGGTCGGAATCTTTACGGGGGCCAAGAATAGCCTTGCTGCGGCGCCTGGGTTACGGCGTTGCGCCGAAGAGTGTGTAAAGCTTCTCGACCGCCGAGTCGTAGGGTTCGCATTCGTCGATGCGTTGCTGCAGGAAGGCTTCCAGGCGCGGATACATTGCTACCGCCTGGTCGAGGATCGGGTCTGCGCCGGCCTGGTAGGCACCGACGGCGATCAGGTCGCGGGAGCGCTGGTAACGGGAGAACAGCTGCTTGAAGCGCCGCACGACGTCGAAATGCTGGCTCTTGACCAGGTTGTGCATGGCCCGGGAGATGGACTGCTCGATGTCGATCGCCGGGTAGTGGCCCTGATCGGCAAGGTTGCGCGACAGCACGATGTGGCCGTCGAGGATGGCCCGCGCCGAGTCGGCGATCGGGTCCTGCTGGTCGTCGCCTTCGGCCAGTACCGTGTAGAAAGCGGTGATCGAACCGCCGCCCTCCGGGCCGTTGCCGGCACGTTCGACGAGAGCCGGCAGGCGCGCGAAGACCGATGGGGGATAGCCGCGGGTCACCGGGGGCTCGCCGATGGCCAGCGCGATTTCCCGCTGGGCCATCGCGTAGCGGGTCAGGGAGTCCATGATCAGCAGGACCTGCTTGCCTTGATCGCGGAAGTACTCGGCCACCGTGGTGGCATAGGAGGCACCCTGCAGGCGCATCAAGGGACTGCAGTCGGCCGGCGCGGCAATGACGGCCGAGCGGGCCAGGCCGTCGGCACCCAGGTTGTGCTCGATGAACTCCTTTACTTCGCGGCCCCGCTCGCCGATCAGCCCGACGACGATCACGTCGGCAGCGGTAAAGCGCGCCATCATGCCGATCAGTACCGATTTGCCGACGCCGGAGCCGGCAAACAGACCCATCCGCTGGCCGCGGCCGACGGTCAGCAGACCGTTGATGGCGCGGATGCCGACATCGAGGGACTGATCGATCGGGGCCCGCTGTAGTGGATTGACGGGGCGGGACTGCAGGGAGCGGGAGTGACGGGTGTTCAGCGGGCCGAGGCCGTCCAGCGGACGGCCTGCACCGTCCACCACGCGGCCGAGGAGCTCGTCGCCCATCGGCAGGTGCTTGGCCCGGTCGGAGGCGCGGCGGCGGGGCTCGATACGTTCTCCGGCGATCAGCGGCGGTTGGGTCGGTTCGATCGGGAAGACGTGGGCGCCCGGCGACAGGCCGAAGACGTCGTCGGTGGGCATCAGGAAGATCTTTTCGCCGTTGAAGCCGACGACCTCGGCCTCGACCGAACTGCCGCCCGGAATGACGATCTTGCAGCCCGAACCGAGGGGCAGCTTGAGGCCGGAGGCCTCCATGACCAGGCCATTGATGCGGGTCAGGCGGCCAGCCACCTGGTAAGGGGGCGTAGCGCCAATGAGCTTGCGCCCGTCGGCCAGGAAGGCGCGCCAGGTGTCGGTGCCGTGATCCATCAGGGCTCATCTCCATCCCACGGGATGTGTCGGCCGAGGTTGTCCATGATGCGGCGCCAGCGGGTCTGCACCGTGGCGTCGATCTGGCTGCCGGCCGCTTCGATGCGTACACCGCCGCGGCTGATGGTTGCGTCTTCGACCAGCCGATGGCCGGCGTGGGCCATGTGCTCGCCGAGATACTCTCGTGCCATCTCCACGTCTTCCGGATTGAGGTGGATCTGGGCGTGGGTCTGGGGCATCTGCCCGAGGGCTTCGCGCAGCAGGTCCGTGATCGTCTCCGGTCGGGCGGTGATGGTGTGGCGGACCATCTGGCGCGCCAGTTCGGCGGCCATGGCGAGGATTTCCTCGGCGACCTCCTGGTCGAGGGTCGTCAGGGACTTTTCCAGCCCTTCGACCAGACCATGGAAATGCATGGCTTCGATGCGCCCACGGGCCGTGCCTTCCTCGTAGCCGGCGGCATAGCCTTCCTTGCGCGCTTCCTCGTGGATGCGTTCGATGTCTTCCGCGGTGGGCAGCTGGAAAACGGGTTCTTCGTCCAGCAGCTCCTCGGGCGAGGGTTCGGGAATGGGCTCGGGCTCCGGGGCCGCTTCGATCGGTGGCGGTTCGACCACCGGGGGCTCCGTGGCCGGCTCGGGCTCTGGCGGCGCAAGCTCCTGCGGCGCGGGCGGCGGCGCCGGTTCGTCGAAGGACGGTGGGGTCCAGCGCCGGTAGATGCCGACAGCCTGGTGGCGATCCATGCTCATGGGAGGCCCCCGGGCCTAGACGAAGGCATCGTCGCCTCCGCTGCTGGACAGGGCGATCTGACCCTCTTCCGCCAGGCGGCGGGCGGTCTTGAGAATTTCCTTCTGCTCGGCCTCGACCTCGGACAGGCGTACCGGCCCGCGGGAGTCCAGGTCTTCCCGCAGCATTTCGGCGGCCCGCTGGGACATGTTCTTGAAGATCTTCTCGCGCAGTTCGGGTGGGGCACCCTTCAGGGCAACCACCAGCGAATCGCTCTGAACTTCCCGCAGCAGGGTCTGGATGCCGCGGTCGTCCAGGTCGAGGAGGTTTTCGAAGACGAACATCTCGTCGAGAATCTTCTGGGCCAGGTCCGGGTCGTATTCGCGTACGTTGTCGAGAATGGCGGTTTCCGCCGCCGAACCGACGAAGTTGAGGATTTCGGCCGCGTGGCGGACGCCGCCCATGGCGGTCTTCTTGACTGCCGAGGCGCCCGACAGCATGCGCGTGAGGGCTTCGTTGAGCTCCTTCAGCGCAATCGGCTGGACGCCGTCGAGGGTGGCGATCCGCAGCAGGACGTCGTTGCGCAGACGATCGGTGAAATGCTTGAGGATGTCGCCGGCCTGATCGAACTCCAGGTGCACCAGGATCGTGGCAATGATCTGCGGGTGCTCGTTCTTGATCATGTCGGCCGCGGTGGCGGCATCCATCCACTTCAGGCTCTCGATACCGGCGGTGTCCGAGCCCTGCAGCACGCGGCTGATCAGATGGGTGGCGCGCTCGTCGCCGAGGGCCTTGGTGAGCATCTCCTTGATGTGCTCGTGGTCGGCCTCGATCGGCGAGCCCTTCTCGGCATAGGCGATCAGTTCATCTAGAATGCCCTCGACCCGCTCCCGCGGCTGGGCCTGCATGGAGGCCATGGACGCACCGAGTTTCTGGACCTCCCGTGGACCGAGCAGCTTGAGCACTTCGGCCGCCTCGTCGGCACCGAGGGTCAGTAGGAGCAGGGCACCCTTTTCAAGCCCTTCATCGTTGCTGCTCATTGGCTCCCATCCATTCCTTGATCAGATTGGCGACGACCCGCGGATTTTCCTTGGCGAGGGCCAGCGCCTTGGCCAGTTTCTCTTCATAGGCGAGGCGTGCCGCGGCTTCGGGCGACAGCGCGACGCGGGTGCCTTCCTCTCCTTCTTCGCCTCCCTCGCCCTCGGCGCCTTCCTCACCCTCACCGGGTTCGGTGCCCGCGCCTTCTTCCTCGTCCTTGACTTCCGGCTGCGGCAGCACCTGCTTCATCAGCGGGCGGATGACGCCGAAGGCCACGAAGGCGATCACGCCGGCGATGACCAGGTACTTGGTCAACTCCTTGAACAGGGCGAGGTTGTCCGGATCCTTCCAGAACGGCGTCTCGAGCAGATCCTTGTCGGAGGTGACGAAAGCGCTGCTGGCCACGCTGATGGTGTCGCCCCGGTCCTTGCTGTAGCCGACGGCCTCGCGGACCAGGTTCTCGATGCGCTGGCGCTCTTCTTCGGGGATCGGCACCGATTTGACGTTGCCGTTCTTGTCCTTCTCTTCCTTGTTGTTCACCACCACCGCCACCGACAGGCGCTTGATCTGGCCCAACGCCTTGCGTGTGTGCTGGATGGTCTTGTCTACTTCATAGTTGATCGTGGCGCTCTTGGTGGAGGTCAGCGGTGCCTGGCCGCTGGCGGTGGTCGGCGGCACCGCCGGCGTGGTGACCGGTGCGGTGGCGGGGACCGGCGGCTGGTTGGTCAGTGCGCCCGGCACCCCTTGCGGACCCTGGTCGCGAGTCTGGCTTTCGTTGCTCTGCTGGCTGCGGATGGCCTGTTCCGGCGACGGGTTGGGGCGGTAGGTTTCGGCCGTCTGCTCGGTCTGGTTGAAGTCCACGTCGGCGGACACCTGGGCGCGGAAGTTCCCCTTGCCGTACAGCGGGGTGAGGATCGAGTTTACCCGCTCGATGTAGCCTTCCTCGAGTTCGTGGGTGTATTTGAGCTGGCTGGCGTCGAGGTTGCCACGCAGCGGGTCGGGCTTCTTGGTCAGCAGGGCGCCGTCCTGGTCGATGACGCTGACGTTGTCGTTGGTCAGGTTGGGGACGCTGGAGGCGATCAGGTGCACGATGCCGGCGATCTGCGACGGGTCGAGGGCGCGGCCGGTGTGCAGGTTGACCATCACTGATGCGGTGGGTTTCTGCTCGTCGCGCAGGAAGGCCGTCTGTTTGGGAATGGCCAGATGGACACGGGCGCCGGCAACACTGGCGATGGACGAGATGGTGCGCGACAGCTCGCCCTCGAGCGCGCGCTGGTAGTTGATCTGTTCGTGGAACTGGGACAGGCCGAGCTTCTGGTTCTCCATCAGCTCGAAGCCGACCAGGCCGCCTTTGGGGATGCCCTGGGCGGCCAGACGCAGGCGCAAGTCGTGGACCTGGGTGGCAGGGACGAGGATGGCGTTGCCGTTGTCCGAGAACTTGTAGGGGATGTTTTGCTGCTGGAGGCTGGCTACGACGGCGCCACCGTCCTTCTCGGCAAGGTTGGAGAACAGCACGGAATATTCCGGCTGCCGGCTCCACAGCAGAACGCCGACGATCAACGCAATACCGAACGCCAGCGCAGCGCCGGCGGCGATCTTCTGGCGCTGGGACAGATTGCGGATGTTTTCCAGCACCTGGGCCAGTGGCGAAGCGGGCGGCGGAACTGGAGCGGCGGCGGCGTCTTCTGCTGCCATGGACACACTTCCTCTTATCGGATGCCGCATTGTCCTTCACTAAAGGCATTTTAAGGCAGCGATAAGCGGCGGTTTTTGCCGCCTATTTGCCGCCTTGCCGTGCGCGAGGGAGGCCTAAGCTGCGAAGCGGTGAATTACGCCCCGGATTACTCATGACCTTGCCTGCCACCGATGACCGTCTCGATGCCCGTCAGCTGGCCGAAGCCTTTCGCCAGTTCAGTGAGGCCTCGGAGGCGCTGACCGGTGCCTATGCCGGCCTGCAGACCCAGGTTGGTCAGCTGACCGAGCGCCTCAGCGTGCTGATGGGGGCCTTGCCGGCCGGCGTAGTGGTCCTCGACCGGGAGGGACGGGTGGTGCAGGCCAACCGGGTCGTGGAGGCGATGTTCGCGACTTCGCTGGCCGGTGTCCTGTGGGAAGCGTTTTGCGCCACTCGCCTGATGGCCACCGAGACGCCGGGCGAGTGGCAGCTCGCCTGCGGGACCGACACCCTGCGGGTCACCCGCGTCGATGCCCCCCTGGAGTCCGGTGACGGCCACATCGTTTTGCTGACCGATGTCACCGAGGCCCACCGTATGCGACTGGCCGCCGAACGCCAGGAACGGTTGGCGGCAATGGGTGAAATGGTGGCGGGACTGGCCCACCAGCTGCGTACGCCGCTGTCTGCGGCGCTTCTGTATACCGCCACGATGGTCCAGCAGGAGATGGGGCCGGCCGACCGGGAGCGGATCGGCAACCGGGCCATCGAGCGGCTCCGGCATCTGGAAAAGCTGATCCGCGACATGTTGTTGTTTGCGCGCGGCGAGACTCTGGGGCGCGAGCCCTTCGCCATCTGTGACCTGGTGGCCGAGCTGGCGCAGACGCTGGAGCCGGTGGCCCGCGCCAAGGGACTGGGCTTCGAGCCGGCCTGCGATTGCGGTGCCTCTCAGGTGGTGGGCGACCGCAAGGCTATCGTGGGGGCACTGACCAACCTTCTGGAGAATGCCGTGCAGGCCACCGAGGCGGGCGGGCGTGTCCGCTTCGACGCCGCGCTGGACGGAGGGCTGGTGCGCTTCAGCGTGACCGATACCGGCAAGGGGATCGATCCCGCTCTTCAGTCAAGGCTCTTCGAGCCGTTTTTTACAACTCGACCCGATGGTACGGGATTGGGTCTGGCGATCGCACGGGGAGTGGCTCGTGCCCATGGTGGTGACATCGGCATCCAGTCCGAGCCAGGCCGTGGCACCACCTTCACCCTGACCCTCGCCACAGGCGGCTGACGCCCTGTCGCACCCCAGTTTTAGAGAAAAGTCCAATGCCCGATACCCTGAACATCCTGGTCGTCGAAGATGATGCTCCCCTGCGCGATGCGGTGTGCTTGACGCTGGAAGTCGCCGGTCACAAGGTCACCGGTGTCGGTGACGGGCCGGCTGCGCTGGCCGAAGTGGAGCTGCAGGCCTTCAACCTGGTCTTGTCCGATCTGAAGATGCAACCGATGGATGGCCTGCAGTTGCTGGCCGAACTGCGCCAGCGCCTGCCCCAACTGCCGGTGCTGCTCATGACTGCCTTCGGTGATGTGGGAAAAGCGGTGGATGCGATGCGCGGCGGTGCCTGCGATTTCCTGATGAAGCCCTTCGAGCCCAGGGTGCTGCTGGATCACGTGCAGCGCTACGCGCGGACCCATCAGGAAGAGGGGATGATTGCGGCCGATCCGCATACCCGCAAGCTCCTCGCGCTGGCTGACAAAGTGGCCGAAACCGATGCAACGGTGCTCCTGAACGGTGAGTCGGGAACCGGCAAGGAGGTCTTCGCTCGTTACCTCCACGAACACTCGCCGCGCCGCAACGGCCCTTTTGTGGCCATCAACTGCGCCGCGATTCCCGATTCCCTGCTGGAGGCGACCTTGTTCGGCCACGAGAAGGGGGCCTTCACAGGCGCGGCCACCTCCCAGGCCGGCAAGTTCGAACAGGCCGAGGGCGGCACGCTGCTGCTCGACGAGATTTCCGAGATGCCGCTGGGTTTGCAGGCCAAGCTGCTGCGGGTGCTGCAGGAGCGGGAGGTGGAGCGGGTCGGCGGCAAGAAGGCGATCGCCCTCGATATCCGTGTGTTGGCCACCACCAACCGGGACATGACCAAGGAGGTGGCGGCAGGACGTTTCCGGGAAGACCTGTTCTATCGACTCAATGTCTTTCCGCTGCAGATCCCGTCCCTGCGCGAGCGTCCCGGCGACATCATCCCATTGGCCCGTCACTTTGCGACGATGCACGGTGAGCGCCTGAAGCGCACCGCGCGCCTGTCGCCGGAGGCGGAGTCGGTGCTGGTCACCTATCATTGGCCGGGCAACGTGCGGGAGCTGGAAAACACCGTGCAGCGGGCCTTGATTCTCAGCGGCGGCGAGGCGGTATCTGCGGATACGATCCGCCTGTGTCTTCCGCACTGGAATGGCGAGCCGGTACGTTTGGTGCCGCCCCCTCCCGTTTTGCCGGTGGTCTTTGCCGGTGAAGTGGCAAATTCTGCCGCTGAAATGGCGCCGATGCACAAGGAGGCGCCCCGCCCGGCCAACATGAAGGATCTGGAGCGGGAGCACATCCTGCAGGTGCTCAAGGAGGTGGGTGGGTCGCGCAAGCGAGCCGTGGCGCAGCTCGGCATCTCCGAACGGACCCTGCGTTACAAGCTCCAGCAGTACCGGGAAGAGGGGCTTTTCAGCGACTGAGGTGGGTGCCCGTCGCTTGGCACGTGCTTTGCTCTGCTATAGTGGAGAAAAAGGAGCCGAACCATGGATACCCGCGGGATCGATCAGATGTTGTCGGAGCTGCGCGCCACGTCACAGGTGGCGTCGGGCAAGCCTGCCCAGGCGGCGAGCGCGGCTGGCGAGACGGATTTCGGACAGGTCCTGCAGAGCGCGATCGATCAGGTCAGTTCGGCCCAGATGCAGGCTCAGGAAATGGCCAAGGGCTTCTCGTCCGGTGACCCGAACGTCAATCTTCAGGACGTCATGGTCAATCTGCAGAAGGCCAACCTGTCCTTCCAGCAGATGGTGCAGGTTCGCAACAAGCTGGTCACCGCCTATCAGGACATCATGAACATGTCGGTCTGACAGGGCGTATGGATTGAATGAAAAAAGCCGGCATTGCCGGCTTTTTCGTTTGTGGGGCACGGGCATCAGAGATGTTGGCGTTCCCGCGCGTTGCGTTCCCGTTCGGCTTTCAGGATGTAGCGCTGGATTGTGGATGCCATGTTGCTGGGCAGGTTGATGAACTCACAGCCGGCACGCACGGTGATGCTGCCATCCCGATTGGTGATGCGGAAGACGTTGCGAACCCGCAGGGAGGCGGCAATCGGGCCAATCTCCGGCAGCATCAGGCGGCAGTCATGGAATTCCATGTCGGCGGTAAAGTGTACGCCGTTGGGGGGAATCACGACCGCGAGCCCCCCACCACTGATGTCGAGTACGCTGGCTTCCAGCGAGACCATCTTGTCGCTTTCCGCCTCGCCTACCGGGATCAGGCATGACAGGCCGTGATTGCTCGGTGTGGTCAGGCGGAAGTACTCGCGTCGCTGCAAGCGCAGCAGGACATCGGGTACGGGGACCCGGAAAGCCTCGTGCCCTTCGAAGGGAAAACGTTCTATCTGGCGTGCGGCAAACTGGATCTTGACCTTGTCGAGCTGGGTGACGCAGATCAGCTGTTCGGCCGAGCCCACCCGTTGATTGAGGGCTTCGTCGTTGGTCGAGTCGAGAATCAGGTGGCGTTCATCCGGTGTGATCGCCAGGATGGCGGTCAGGAAGGAGTCCGCGCTGGCGTCGATGAAGGCGCTCAGCATTGCGCGCTTGTGCAGGAGTCCGCGCAGGTTGTAGAGAATGTCTGTCTTCCCGCGCAGCAGATAACGGGAATAGTCGTCAGCCTGCAGGAGTTCGAACTTGAGCGGCATGGTGTCGGTAGGTCCGCAATCGGAAAGTGGACCGATTTTAACAGTCCGCTCCCTTCTCTCCGCGCTGCCGTAAGACTTGTGTTCTGCCGCAAGGCAAGCTGGAGCCCGGGTAGTGATGCCCCGGGCTCGCCTTCGAGGTTCGGCCAGCCCTCAGCGGGTGGCTTCGCGCTCGATCTCTTCGAGGCTGGTGTGGCGGACGTCACGCCCCTTGACCATGTACACCACGTATTCGGCAATGTTCTTGGCGTGATCGCCGATGCGCTCCACCGATTTGGCCACGAACATCAGCTCGATGGCCTGGGAGATGGTGCGCGGATCTTCCATCATGTAGGTGATCAGCTGGCGCATGATGCCCTTGAACTCGGCATCCACTTCCTTGTCCTGGCGCACCACCTGGGCTGCAGCTACGGTGTCGAGGCGCGCGTAGGCATCCAGCGCGGTGCGCAGCATGTCCACCACTGCGTCGGCGATGTGGCCGAGGCGGATCTGTGGCATGAATGAGGAGCCGCCGGTGTGAAGCTGCTTGGCCGTCTTGGCAATCTTCTTGGCCTCGTCGCCAATCCGCTCCAGGTCGGTGATGGTCTTCTGCACAGTGCTGATCATGCGCAGGTCGACGGCCGTCGGCTGGCGCTTGGCGATGACCTGGTTGCAGGCTTCGTCGAGCTCGATTTCCAGGATGTTGACCCGGTTGTCGTTTTCGATCACTTGATCGATCAGCAGCAGATCGCCTTCGGCAAGGCCTTCCATCGCCTTCACGATCTGCAGTTCGACCATGCCCCCCATCTGGAGGACCCGGTTGCGGATTCCTTCCAGCTCGGAATCAAACTTCTTGGAGGTGTGCTCGGTCATGGCAAGTCCTGTGGGTGAAGGCAATGGAAACTGCCGAAGGCTAGCAGGGAAAGATGATCCTTTTGTGTCAATCAGGCTCGCGCGAAGGTTTCCACGCCTTGGGCGGTGGCCAGCAGCAGGATGTCGGCGCCACGTTTGGCGAATAGGCCGCTGGTCACGACACCGACGATGCCGTCGATTGTGGTCTCGAGGGCGGCCGGTTCGCTGATGGCAAGGTCATGCACGTCGAGGATCAGATTGCCGTTGTCGGTGACGAAGCCTTCCCGGACGACCGGCCGACCGCCAAGGCGGGTGAGCTCGCGGGTGACCTGGGCGCGTGCCATTGGAATGACTTCCACCGGTAGCGGGAAGCGTCCGAGCTGGGTGACCCGCTTGGAGGCGTCGCAGATGCAGATGAACTTGTCAGCCACTGCGGCGACGATCTTCTCGCGGGTCTGGGCACCACCGCCACCCTTGATCATGGCGAGGGAGTGGTCGATTTCGTCGGCGCCGTCGATATAGACCGGCAGGGAGGTGACGTCGTTGAGGTCGAGCAGTCGGATGCCGTGGGCAGCCAGGCGGCGTGCCGACGCCTCTGAGGAGGGTACGGCACCGGCGATGCGGTCCTTGAAGGCGGCCAGTCCGTCGATGAAGAAATTGGCTGTCGAGCCGGTGCCGACGCCGACCACTGCGCCTTCGATCACGTAGTCGAGTGCGCGCAGCGCCGCCTGTTGCTTGAGTTCGTCCTGGGTCATGATGTACAGCCGGAAGGCAAAACCATGATTTTAACCGGGCCGGGCCGATTGGATGCCGCGATCAGGCGGGGCCGCTTGCCACCGGCCGGGCCGGATCGGAACACCATTCGCTCCAGGAGCCGGCGTAGAGCCTGGCACCATCGAGGCCGACGGCCTCCATGGCGAGCAGGTTGTGGCAGGCCGTGACACCGGAGCCGCACTGGAGCACCACGTTGTGGGCATCGCCGCCCTTGATGAGGGCGCCGAATTCTTCCTGTAGTTCCGACAGCTGCTTGAAGCTGCCATCGGCGGCAAGGTTGTCCTTGAAGAAGCGGTTGATGGCGCCAGGAATGTGCCCGCCGACCGGATCGAGGGTTTCGTTCTCGCCACGGAAGCGGTCGGGGGCGCGTGCGTCGATGAGCTGCATGTCCGGACTATGCAGATGGTTGAGCACGTAGTCGGCGTCCACCTTCATGGTGTGTTGGAGCCTGACGGTAAAGGCTTGCGCCGTTGGCACCGTCGGGATTGTGGTGCTGAGCGGATGGGACGCGCCGGTCCACGCCTGCAGGCCGCCGTTGAGCACGGCGACGCGGTCGTGCCCGAGCCAGCGCAGCAGCCACCACAGGCGTGCGGCGAACATGCCGCCGACGTCGTCATAGGCGACAACCTGCGTTGCGTCAGAAACCCCGCGGGCGGCCAGCTTGTTGGCGAGCAGCTGCGGGTCCGGCAGCGGGTGGCGACCGTTACGACCTGTACAGGGGCCCGACAGATCTTCTTCCAGGTCGAGGAAGAGGGCGTTGGGCAGATGTCCGTCGGCGTAGGCCTGTTGCCCGAAGGCTGGGTTGCGCAAGTCGAAACGGCAATCGAAGATGCGCCAGGCGGGCGTTGCCGACTCGGCCAGTTCCTGCGGCGTGATGAGCGTCGTGAAAAGCGGTAGCACGGTGGTGGCGTCCTCAGGCGTCCTTGTCAGGCGACCGGCGACGGGATGCCGCTGATCCACGCTTCGGCATCGTCTGCGTCTTCGAATACGCGGACTTCGGCATCTACGAAGATCTGCGACAGCCAGGCGCTCCAGGTGATCCACTGGTCGTCGGTGACGATCGCGATGCGTGCGAAGTCATGGGCATGCGCGCGGGCGAAGCGGAGTTCCTCGAGGGCCATGTCCACGGTGAAGCCGGTCATTTCACGCAGATCGAAAAAGAGGCTGACGGGGCCTTCGAACTGCACCTTGTAATTGACGAGTTCTTCGAATTCCTTGTAGTCGGCCAGGGTAAACTCGCCAAAGACAGTTACGTTGATGCGGCTGTCCTTGTTGTCGGTGGTGATCATCGCCTGCTTCCTTTCTGGGCTGACTGTATGTCGGCAGTGTAGCGCCGGACGGCGTTCCGCTTCAATCGGCTTCCAGGGCGGGGGTTGGCTTGCGGGAGGCCAGGGAGACGAGAACGCCGCTGAAAATGATGATGCTGATGGCCAGCACGGACGTCCAGGGCAGGTGCTCTTGCCATAAGGCGACGCCGAACAAGCTCGAAAAGACCACCGTGCTGTAAGCCAGGTTGGCGGCGACCAGCGTCTTGCCGTAGCGGTAGGCCCGGGTCATGGCGAGCTGGGCGCAACCGCCGAAGCCACCCACACCGAGCAGAATGGCCGCCCCTTCGATTGAAATGGGATGAAGTCCGCCGGCGAATAGCGCCCAGGGCAGACCGAAGAGACTGGTGATCAGGGAGAACCACAGCACCGTGCGGGCTTCCGGTTCGCCGGCACGCCCCAGCTCGCGGACGTTGACATACGCCAGGCTGGCGATCAGCCCAGCTCCCAGGCCGCTCAGCGCCCCAAGCCACTGACTGGGGAGCAGGGTGGGCTTGAGGAGCAGGATCACGCCGAGAAAGCCCAATCCGACGGCGCCGAATAAGGTGGTGCCGACCCGTTCCTTGAACCACAGCGCAAGCAGCACGGCAACAAAGAGCGGTGAGGTGTAGTTGAGGGTGACCGCAGTAGCAAGCGGCAGGATGCCGAGGGCAAAGAAATAGCACATCAGCGCGATGGTGCCGGACAGGCCGCGGGACAGTTGTAGGCGCCAGTGCGGGGTCGCGTAGGACGTGCCTTGCACGCGCAGCACGACCCCCATCATCAGTAGGCCCACGAATCCCCGGTAGAAGACCAGCTCGCCGGTCGAAAACAACGCGGAGCCGAGTTTGACGCACACTCCCATGCACGCGAACAGCAGGCTGGCGACGATCATCCAGAGGGATTGCATGGGGAGTTGGGCTGAAGTAAACCCCAGTATTTTACTGAATGAGTGCAGGCCGGCCTGGCCAAGACGAAAAAACCCCCGGGGCATATGCCCGCAGGGGTCTTCAACCAAGCGTGCCGGCGAGGGATGCCGGCAACCGGATTTCTTAGTGGAACTGTTCTTCTTCGGTGGAACCGGTCAGGGCCTTCACGGAGGAAGAGCCGCCCTGGATCACGGTGGTCACGTCGTCGAAGTAACCGGTACCCACTTCCTGCTGGTGGGACACGAAGGTGTAGCCTTGTTCGCGAGCGGCGAATTCCGGTTCCTGAACCATTTCAACGTAGTGCTTCATGCCTTCGCCGCGAGCGTAAGCGTGGGCGAACTTGAAGGTGTTGTACCAGTTGACGTGGATACCGGCCAGGGTGATGAACTGGTACTTGTAGCCGAGGGCCGACAGTTCTTCCTGGAAGGAGGCGATCTGCGAGTCGTTGAGGTTCTTCTTCCAGTTGAAGGACGGCGAGCAGTTGTAGGACAGCAGCTTGCCCGGGCAGGCGGCCAGCACGGCTTGGGCGAATTCGCGGGCGAAGCCGATGTCGGGCACGCCGGTTTCACACCAGACCAGATCAGCATACGGAGCGTAAGCCACGCCGCGGGAGATGGACTGCTCCAGACCGTTCTTCACGCGGAAGAAGCCTTCCTGGGTACGCTCGCCGGTCAGGAACGGCTTGTCGTTGGCATCGTAGTCGGAGGTGATCAGGTTGGCTGCTTCGGCATCGGTACGAGCCAGGATCAGGGTCGGAACGCCCATGACGTCGGCAGCGAAACGAGCGGAGATCAGCTTCTCGACGGCTTCACGGGTCGGCACGAGCACCTTGCCGCCCATGTGACCACACTTCTTGGCGGCAGCCAGCTGGTCTTCGAAGTGCACACCGGCAGCACCGGCAGCGATCATGTTCTTCATCAGTTCGAAGGCGTTCAGAACGCCACCGAAACCGGCTTCAGCGTCAGCAACGATCGGCAGGAAGTAGTCGATGAAGCCTTCGTCGCCCGGGTTGATGCCACGGGACCACTGGATTTCGTCAGCGCGCTTGAAGGTGTTATTGATGCGGCGAACCATGGTGGGGACGGAGTCGTAGGCGTACAGCGACTGGTCCGGGTACATGGTTTCGGAGGTGTTGCCATCGGCAGCGACTTGCCAGCCGGACAGATACACGGCTTCCAGGCCAGCCTTGGCCTGTTGCATGGCTTGACCGGCGGTGATGGCGCCGAAAGCATTGACGTAGCCCTTCTTGGCGCCGCCGTTCACCTTGTCCCACAGGACCTTGGCGCCGCGCTGGGCCAGGGTGTACTCAGGCTGCAGGCTGCCACGCAGGCGCACGACGTCAGCGGCGGAGTAACCACGCTTGACGCCCTTCCAGCGGGGGTTTTCGGCCCAGTCTTTTTCCAGGGCGGCGATTTGCTGTTCGCGAGTCAGAGACATACGTAATCCTTTTCTAACCAAGTGGGGAGGGGAAGCCGGGGTGCGGAAGTCTGCTCTTGCGGGCTGTGCTTCGCGCTCACTCCTGAGCCGCTTGATCCTGCTGCCGTAGGCTTTGGAGCGCTTCGGAAACGTCGATCAGTGGGAGAAAGTATAGGGATGATCGTGCATGGCAGCAATAGGTCTTATATAAGATATAAGAAATAAATTTATAAATAAAAACAGGAGCTTGAACTCCTGTTTTTATATCGTGAAACCGTGTCGGCGATTGTGAAATGAAGCCTCGCTGCGCTGCGGTTCCTTCTACGGGTTTACAGCAATGGGGTTTCCGACAGGATCACACCGTCTTCGTCGGCGTATAGCCATTGCCCCGGAACGAAGGTTGCGCCGCCGAAAGTGACGGGAATGTCCACGTCGCCGGCACCCTTCTTGATGCTCTTCATCGGGTGAGTGGCCAGCGCGAAGACGCCGATGTCCATGCTGGCGATCGGGCCCGAGTCACGGATGCAGCCATACATGACGACGCCGGCCCAGCCGTTCTTGACGCCCAGCAGGGCGAGCTGATCACCCAGCATTGCACAGCGCAGGGAGCCGCCGGCGTCTACGACGAGCACGTTGCCGTTGCCCGGGGTTTCGAGGGTCGAGCGCACGAGGGCGTTGTCCTCGAAAACCTTCAGGGTGCGGATCGGGCCGGCGAAGCGGGTCTTGCCGCCAAAGCTGCGGAACATCGGGGCGACGGCGCGGACCTTGCCTTCGTTGCCATCGCAGAGGTCGGTAGTCTGGAATTCCATGCTGACTCCATCAGAGCGGTGAAAATAAAACGGGCGGCCTGTCAGCCGCCCGTCATGGGTGCAAAGCGCAGTTGGAAAAACTATACCGTAGCTTCCGCCATTTCCTCGAACACGAGTTTTACCTTGCCGTTCTCGTCCAGGTCGATTGTGACCGTGCCGCCGTTGGCCAGACGACCGAACAACAGCTCGTCGGCCAGTGCGGAGCGGATGGTGTCCTGGATCAGGCGGGCCATCGGACGGGCGCCCATCAGCGGATCGAAACCCTTCTCGCCAAGCCAGTCCCGCAGCTTGTCGGTGAAGTGGGCCTCGACCTTCTTCTCGTGCAGTTGGGCTTCCAGCTGCATCAGGAACTTTTCGACCACGCGGGTGATGATGTCGTGGTCCAGGTTCTTGAAGGAGATGATCGCGTCCAGACGGTTGCGGAACTCCGGTGTGAACAAACGCTTGATGTCGGACATCTCATCACCCTGCTCCCGCTTCGCGGAGAAGCCGATGACCGCCTTCTGCATGGTTTCCGCGCCAGCGTTGGTGGTCATGATGATGATGGTGTTGCGGAAATCCGCTTGGCGCCCGTTGTTGTCGGTCAGTGTGCCGTGATCCATTACCTGCAGCAGGATGTTGTAGATGTCCGGGTGGGCCTTTTCGATCTCGTCGAGCAGCAACACGCAGTGCGGCTTCTTGTTGACCTGCTCGGTGAGCAGGCCGCCCTGGTCGAAACCGACATAGCCCGGCGGAGCGCCGATCAGCCGGGACACCGCGTGGCGTTCCATGTACTCGGACATGTCGAAGCGCACCAGCTCAATGCCCAGCGTATAGGCGAGCTGGCGGGCGACTTCGGTCTTGCCGACGCCGGTCGGGCCGCTGAACAGGAAGGAGCCGATGGGCTTGTGCGGATTGCCGAGTCCAGAGCGGGACATCTTGATGGCCTTGCCGAGGGCTTCGATGGCGGCGTCCTGGCCGAATACGACGTTCTTTAGGTCGCGTTCGAGGGTCTTCAGCGAGGCGCGGTCGTCGTTGGAGACGCTGCGCGGTGGGATGCGGGCGATCTTGGCGACGATTTCCTCGATCTCGGCCTTGCCGATGAGCTTTTTCTGGCGCGACTTGGGCAGGATGCGCTGGGCTGCACCGGCTTCGTCGATGACGTCGATGGCCTTGTCGGGCAGGTGACGGTCATTGATATAGCGGGCCGACAGCTCTGCCGCGCTGGACAATGCTGACGCCGAGTACTTGATGCCATGGTGCTGCTCGAAGCGCGACTTGAGGCCCTTGAGGATCTCCACGGTTTCGGGCACCGAGGGCTCGACCACATCCACTTTCTGGAAACGCCGGGACAGGGCGTGGTCTTTCTCGAAGATCTGCCGGAACTCGGTGTAGGTGGTGGCGCCGATGCATTTGAGCTGCCCCGACGACAGGGCCGGCTTCAGCAGGTTGGATGCATCGAGGGTGCCGCCCGAGGCCGCACCTGCGCCGATCAGCGTGTGGATTTCGTCGATGAACAGAATCGCGTTGGGGTGTTCGACCAGCTGCTTCAACACCGCCTTCAGGCGCTGCTCGAAGTCACCGCGGTACTTGGTGCCAGCCAGCAGGGCGCCCATGTCGAGGGCGTACACCTGGGCATCCGCCAGGATGTCCGGGATGCGCCCTTCGACGATGCGGCGGGCGAGGCCTTCAGCGATGGCCGTCTTGCCGACACCGGCCTCGCCGACCAGCAGCGGGTTGTTCTTGCGACGACGGCACAGGGTCTGGATGACGCGCTCGACTTCCTTTTCGCGGCCGATCAGCGGGTCGATCTTGCCGAGCAAGGCCTGCTGATTGAGGTTCTGCGTGTAGTTGTCGAGGGCGCCGCCGGCACTGGTGCCTTCCTGTTCCTGCTCGCCCTGTTCGGAGTCGCCCGACGGCCGCGAAGGATTGGCGCCTTGTTGCGGTGTTTTGGTGATGCCGTGGGAGATGAAATTCACCACATCCAGGCGGGAGATGTTCTGCCGCTGGAGGAAATACACGGCGTGGGAGTCTTTCTCCCCGAAGATCGCGACCAGCACGTTCGCGCCAGTGACTTCCTTCTTGCCGGAAGACTGGACGTGAAGGATGGCCCGCTGGATGACCCGCTGGAATCCGAGGGTCGGCTGCGTGTCGATATCCTCGGTGCCTTCCACCTTTGGGGTGTGCTCATTGACGAAGTTCGTCAATTCCTTGCGTAGCTCGTCGGTTTTGGCGGCGCAGGCGCGCAGCACTTCGGCGGCTGAAGGGTTGTCGAGGAGCGCAAGCAGGAGGTGCTCCACGGTGATGAACTCATGGCGCTTCTGCCGGGCTTCGACAAAGGCCATGTGCAGACTGACTTCAAGCTCTTGCGCGATCATTTCAGTTTTCCTCCATGACGCAAGCCAGGGGGTGCTGGTTCTGGCGTGCGTACGCGATGACCTGCTCGACCTTGGTGGCTGCGATGTCCCGCGGGAAGACTCCGCACACACCAACGCCCTCTCTGTGCACTTTGAGCATGATCCGCGTGGCTTGTTCGCGGTCCATCCCAAAGAATTTCTGTACCACGGCCACCACGAAATCCATCGGGGTGAAATCGTCGTTAAGGAGCATGACTTTGAACAGCGGTGGCGGCTTGACCCGCGTGACCTCTGTATCCAGTACCGACTCTTCCTGCTTTTTGATGACCATGCGAACCATTCTAAACAACCCCGATGATTGTGCAAGAGCCACCCGGCACGCACATCCAGGGGAACCTGGGGCTGCGCACCGGCCCTTCCGTGGTGCGCTGCAAGAGGGAATTAAGTCGCGGAAAAACAGAGGCTTTGCCCCTTGGAGGAATTAAATGCGACAAATAGGACCCACTCGCCTGCTGTATTGCAACAACCGTGCCGGTTCACAAATGCGTTGACGGCAAGATTCAAGTCACGTAAAAGCAAAACTGTGTTCGCGCCAAGTTTGAAGCGGCGGGTTTTTGCGTCGCGTATTTGAAGATATGCCTTCGAAAGTTCTCGCTTGTCTTGACTCGATTGCACGCTGGATGTCCGGATCGTATTACTGAAATCAAGAAGGAATTTGCAATATGGCAACTGGTACTGTTAAGTGGTTCAACGACGCCAAGGGTTTCGGCTTCATTACGCCGGATGACGGTAGCGAGGACCTGTTCGCCCACTTTTCCGCGATCAACATGAACGGCTTCAAGTCGCTGAAGGAAGGGGAGAAAGTTCAATTCGAAGTCACTCAAGGCCCGAAGGGTAAGCAAGCGTCGAACATCCAGCGCGCTTGATGCTCTCGACCTGCCGGGGTTGATCACCTCGGCGTCGTGACCTGAACCGCCGATGCGCGTCAGTGCATCGGCGGTTCCTTTTTGGGCTTGAGTTTCCTGGCTGAGTTTCTCGCCCTGAGTATGCATGCTAGGGGCAACGGCGTGTGTCGCCTCGGGGCGACGAGTGGGTGGGAGTTAAGTGTTCAAGATGTGATGTCACGCTGTCGGGTGGTGCATGGGCGACAGCACTCCGCACATTTTTGATGCGTATTGTCGGAAATGCGACAGCTGCCGGTGTTGCGAGTGAGGGGGGCGGAAATATGGGCAACAAAAAACCCGCTCAAGGCGGGTTTTTTGAATGTGCAACAAGCGGTAATCGCGTGCCGGAAGCAATTACTTGAGTTTCACTTCCTTGTACGGCACGTGCTTGCGGGCAACGGGGTCGTACTTGTTGAATTCCAGCTTGTTCGGGGTGGTGCGCTTGTTCTTGGACGTGGTGTAGAAGTGCCCGGTCCCAGCGGTGGACTCGAGCTTGATCTTTTCGCGGCCGCCTTTTGCCATTTTGATTTATCTCCTGGTTAAAAAGGCTTAGACCTTTTCGCCGCGAGCGCGCAGCTCGGCGACGACGGCGTCGATGCCCTTCTTGTCAATCGTGCGCAGCGCTGCATTGGATACGCGCAGGCGCACCCAGCGGTTCTCGGCTTCGCTCCAGAACTTGCGGTTTTGCAGGTTCGGCAGGAAGCGGCGCTTGGTCTTGTTGTTTGCGTGGGAAACGTTGTTGCCCACCATCGGTGCTTTTCCGGTCACTTGGCAAACGCGAGCCATTTGTTGCTCCAAACTGGTTTGATTCGATAAGACCGTCGATTATAGACAACTATGTGTACTCAAATCAATACCTTGGTGCCTTTCAAAGTGAATGCTTGCACGATCCGGGTACTCAATTGAGTGGCAGGCCCCGTTCAGCGAAGGACAATGGCCGGCTGTTGCCGGCGACAATGAAATGGTCGAGCACCCGTACATCGACGAGAGAGAGGGCCTGGCTGAGGCTGCGGGTCAGGGCCTGATCGGCGTGGCTGGGCTCGCTGACGCCCGATGGATGATTGTGGGCAAGGATGACCGCTGCGGCGTTGCGCTGCAGAACCAGCTTGACTACTTCGCGGGGATAGACGGAGGTCTGGGTGAGCGTGCCGCGAAAGAGTTCTTCGCATCCCATTACGCGGTTCTGGGCGTCGAGGAGCAGGATCATGAAGACTTCGTGGGGAAGGTGTCCGAGTTTCAGGCGCAGCCAGTCCCGCACGGTCGATGGGGAATCGAGGACGTCGCGCTTGGCCATCTCTTCGCTCAGAGCTCGTCGGGATAGTTCGAGCACGGCCTGCAATTGCGCGTACTTGGCAGGCCCCATCCCGGGGATGGCAGAGAACGAGGAGGCCGACGCACTGCACAGGGCTGACAGGCTACCGAAGTGCTTCAGCAGGTCGCGTGCGAGATCGACCGCGCTCTTGCCGCGGATGCCCACCCGCAGGAACAGGGCCAGCAGTTCTGCGTCCGACAGGGCGGCCGCGCCGTGCGCCAGCAGGCGCTCCCGCGGACGTTCGTCGGCGGGCCAATCGGTGATCGCCATGAGGTGTACAATCCATTCTTCCGTAGGTAACATATAATACCATTGGCATGAACGAGCTGAAGGGCAGGAAACTGGTGCTGGGCGTGACCGGCGGCGTGGCAGCATACAAGGCGGCCGAGCTGGTGCGGCTGCTCGGCAAGGCCGGGGCGGACGTGCATGTGGTGCTGACCGAAGGTGGCGCGCGCTTCGTTACTGCGGTGACCTTCCAGGCTCTGTCCGGCAACCCGGTATGGACGGATCTGTGGGATCCGCGCATGGCCAACAACATGGCCCACATCGATCTGACCCGTGATGCGGATGCCATCCTCGTGGCGCCGGCGACGGCTGATGTGATGGCCAAGCTGGCCAACGGGCTGGCCGACGATTTGCTCACGACCCTCTGCCTCGCCCGCGAGTGCCCGCTGTTGGTGGCGCCGGCGATGAACCGGCAGATGTGGGAGAGCCCGGCCACACGGCGCAACGCGGCGCAGCTGCTTGTCGATGGAGTGGAGTTGCTTGGGCCGGGTGCCGGCGAGCAGGCCTGCGGAGAGGTGGGGCTCGGCCGCATGCTCGAACCGGAAGCCTTGTGCGAGGCCATGATTGCCTTCTTCCAGCCCAAGTTGCTGGCGGGGAGGCGCATCGTGATGACGGCAGGGCCGACCTTCGAGGCCATCGATCCGGTCCGTGGCATCACCAATTCGAGCTCGGGCAAGATGGCCTATGGGCTTGCGCGGGCCTGCGCGCAGGCGGGGGCTGAAGTGACCTTGGTCAGCGGTCCGGTGTCCCTGCCCGTCCCTGCCGGCGTGGAACGCGTGGGGGTGCGGAGTGCCCTCGAGATGCGCGATGCAGTCTTCGCCGCACTGCCCGGAGCCGACGTGTTCATCGGCGTGGCGGCGGTTGCCGACTATCGGCCGGTGAATTCGGCCGAGCACAAGATCAAGAAGTCCGGTGCCGAGCTGAGCCTTACGCTGACGCCGAACCCGGACATCCTCGCCGAGGTGGCCTCGCTGCCGCAGCCGCCGTTCTGCGTGGGCTTCGCCGCCGAGAGCCGTAATCTCGACGAGTACGCGGAAGGCAAGCGCAAGGCCAAGAAGCTGCCATTGATCGTCGGCAATCTGGTGCAGGACGGCCTGGGTGGGGACGACAATCAGGTTGTCCTCTTCGACGATCAGGGGCGTCACCCCTTGCCGAAGGCGCCGAAACCCGACGTGGCCCGTGCCATCGTGGCCCATCTGGCGACCTTGTTGCCAGCATTCTGAAATTTTTCACTGACGACTTGCGAGGCGACGCCATGCACCATATCGATATCCGTATCCTCGATGAACGCTTGAAGGCGCAGCCGCCGGCCTATGCTACCGAGGGGGCGGCCGGCCTTGACCTGCGCGCTTGTCTGGATGCGCCGGTGGTGCTGACGCCGGGGCATACCACGCTGATCCCCACCGGCATCGCCATCCACCTGGCGGACCCGGGACTGGCGGCGATGATCCTGCCGCGCTCCGGTCTGGGGCACAAGCACGGCATCGTGCTGGGGAACCTGGTCGGTCTGATCGATTCCGACTACCAGGGGCAGATCTTCGTGTCGGCCTGGAACCGCAGCCATGAGAGCTTCACCATCCAGCCGATGGAGCGCATTGCCCAGATGGTGATCGTGCCGGTCCTGCAGGTGGCGTTCAATGTGGTGGACCGTTTCGAAGAAAGCGATAGGGGCGCCGGCGGATTCGGTAGTACGGGCAAGCACTAATGCGTCACGCGGGGATTCCGACCGGCGTGCATGTGGTGCTGGACGAGGGGGATCGGGTTCTGCTGATGCGGCGTGCCGGCACCGGCTTCTTCGATGGTCTGTACAGTCTCCCTGGCGGGCACGTGGAAGAGGGCGAGTCCCTGCGGGATACGGCGGTCAGGGAGATGCGCGAGGAGCTGGGCATCGATATCGACGCGGCGGAACTCAAGGTCGTTGGCGTGGTTCATCGGCTTTCGGATACGAACCGGATCGATTTCTTTCTACGGGCAGGCCGGTGGTCGGGGACGCCGCGCATCGCCGAGCCGGGCAAGTGCGACGATCTGCGCTGGTTTGAACGCAGTGCCTTGCCCGATGAGACCGTGCCTTACGTGCGTGATGCGCTGTTGGCCGGTACGGGGCCATGGATCCGCGAACTCGGTTGGTCGTGACCGGACTCGCGCAGCCCCCGAGGGGCCGGCGGGCATGATGGGATCAACGGTCTATTCGGGTACGCTGACAGTGCCGTTGCTGTAGCTGATGACATCCGCTTCGGCCGGATTGGCGGAAATCGGCGGTACATTGCCCCCCGTCAGTGCGGGGGCGGTTCCAGGGGAGCCTCCCCGTGGCGTGGTCCGGATGAGCTGGGACGGTGGGAGCGGCGCGCCGGTCTTCAGGTGGGCGTACATCAGGTCCAGTGCCCGGTTGAAGTAAACGTGCAGGGGCACCAGGCGGGAGTCGTAGCCTGCCAGCAGCGCATTGTCGATGAAGGTGTCGAAGTGCTGAGCGTTGGTGACTTCGTAATAGTGCAGTTGGCTCTTGCTGCCATCCACCTTCTGGCTGGCTCCAAAGTAGGCGCGGGCCGCGTGATTGGCCGGGATCAGTGTATCCGAGCGGCCGGACACAATGATCGACGGCTTGCCGCCCAGGGCGCCGGAGGCCTGGACTTCGGCGATGCCCTGCTTGATGCGTTCTGACTGAGCGAGCTGTGTGCCGGTGAGCCTGGCACCATTCACCGGATCGACCCCGGTGGCCAGCGCACGGGCGCATAGGGCGCCATCCAGTGCGCCGTCGGCGAGGCCCGTGGAGGGAGAGACCGCCAGCACATCCCGCAGCGGGCCGCCGCTGGCATCGTTGTAAACCAAGTTGATCCCGCCGGTCGGTGGGACGCCGTTGCCGCTGGCGAAGATACCAGCCTGGACAAGGGGGCTGGTGGCCGTCACCCGGCCCAGGTCTGTGCCGGCTGTGACCGTGGTCGCCAGGCTGAAGCCGCAGATGTTGTCCATCACGCTGAAACGCCCGTAAGCGTTCAGGTAGGTGATCACGATCGAGGTGGTGGCGAAGGCGTGGTGGGATGCATGGTAGAGGTCGTGCTCGCTGCCCCAGCCGTAGGTGTGCAATTTCTGAATGGCTTCGTCGGCCTGTTCCTGCAGCGTCGCACCGTTGAGCAGGCCCTTGGCTTTGAGTGCCGCGCAACGGTTCGTTCCGTAGGCTGCGACGAAGGCCACACCCGGCGATCCGCTGGCCATGCTCGTCGAGAGGGCCGCGCAGGGCTGGTATAGATTGGCATAGGTGAAGTAATCGAGCAGTGGCTTGCCGATGGTGGCAACCGTATTGCTACCCTGCTTGATGCTCAGTCCACTGACGTCCTTGGGCTGGATCTGCGGTTCGCCGACGGCGACACCGTCGATCAGGCCGAGCTTGTCCTGTTCCGCCGCCAGCAAGGCCGCGCCGCCGCCGTTGGAGACGGATGACGCGAGCACCAGCGTACTGGCCGGCCGGATGGTGCGCCGCTTCTTGCCGTTGGCGTCGGCGGTGCCGTATTTTTCGTTGAGCACGTAGAAGGCGAAGCCGATCGCATCGAGGGTGTTGCGCCCCCAGTCCTTTTCGGGGTTTTGCTGGGAATGGGCGTGCTTGTAGGCGATGCGGTTCGGAAAGGCCTGGTTGAAGGCGTCGAGGGCGCTCTTGCTGAGGCTGGCGGAGAACAGGGCTTTCTTACTGGCTGCGGCGGAGGTGACAACGGTGCCGTCGATCAGATTGACCGTGTCGGTGGTCAGATCGTGCATGCCGTTGCCGCTGCCTTTGTCGGTGTAGGCGACGGCGCAGCCGTGCTTCAGGCCCCATTCTCCGGCGGTGCCGATGGCGCCGTATATCCCGCGGGAGCCCGATGATGTGGCGGTGACGATGCACGGATTGGCGGTGTCGAAGCTGTCCGGGACCTGGACCATCAGCGTCACCTTGCGCTTGCCGCTCATGTCTCCGGCGTAGGCGATGGCCTCCAGGCCGCCGATCTTGCCCTCGCCGAGGGTGTCGTTGCCATGGATGTCGATATTGGGCCCGAAGAGGGTGCCGTAGCCGCCGGTGTTCTTGTTGGCGTCGACCAGTGCCCGGTAATTGTTGTAGATGGCGTTGCGGCGCAGTTCCGCCGCGGTGGGGGCGGCCGGGTTGGCATACAGCGGGGCACTTGCGCTACCGAGCCCTGACTTGCCGAGGCCGCCGGTCAGCAGATCGTCGGTGTTACCGTCGTAGGTGTGGCTGACATAGGTGTCGCCCCACACACGTTCGGGCAGGATGTTGTAGGTGATGAAGCCGCCGCCGTTCGGCTGGAGATCGGCGAGGGTCAGCAGGCGGTCGGTTTCGTCGCCGTCGCTGTCCGCCGTGCCGGGCGTGAAGCGGGTGCTGCGCAGGCTTTCGGGCCGCTTGCCGAGCTCCGCTTCGAGGGCATCGAGGAGTTTGCTGTCGGCGTTGACGATGGCTCCGCTGCTGACATCCTTGAAGCTGCCCGAGGCGAACGCCGCCTGCAGGGCATTGCCCGAGCTGACGCCGAGCGCCAGCAGGGCGACGCTGTTGGTGGCGTTGTTGATGTTGGCAGGCTTGCCGGCGTCATCGGCGGTGACCAGTGCGTGCCAGACGCCCTTGCTGCCGGTGACCTGCAGCATGAAGGGGTAATTCAGGCCAGTGATGTCGATGCTGAAGTTGCCGCTGGCGTCGGTGTCGGCCCTGCGGGTTGTGCCGGCGGCGTCCTTGAGGGTGACGGTCTGGTTGGCGATTGCCAGGCCCTCGGCGGCAAAGCCGCTGAGGGGGGCTGCGCTGCTGTTGCTGCCCCCGCCGCTACCGCCGCCGCAGGCGGCCATGAGCAGGGCGCCGCTGAGCGCGAAGGCAAGGGCCGACTGGCGTAAAGGGTATGTCATGTGTCTCCTCCTTGTTATGTCGTGTGGAAGCACTGCCGGTGTATCCATACTCATATTGGTTGGCGGGGACGACGGATGACACTGGGGTTTACGCCAATCGGTGGGTATTTACGTGGAATTCACGGCGTCGGATGGCTACCGGTGGTCGGTGGTGCCAGTGCGGGGAAAACCTTGCAGAAGCGCAGTTCCTGCGGATAGGGGTAGAAGTCCTCCACGTAGCCGTTGCGGATCTTGTCCTGGGCGTCCTGCCAGAAGGCCGGGTCGAGCAGCCTGCGGTGGTGCTTGAGGAAGGCCTTGCGGATCTTCGGCTGGCCGAGCAGAAAGGTGGCGAACTCCTCCGGGAAGATGTCCCGCGGACCCGCCGAGTACCAGGGCTCGCCGGACATCTCCATGTCCTCGTTGGGCGCCGGCGGGATCTTGCGGAAGTTGCAGTCCGTCATGTACTCGATCTCATCGTAGTCGTAGAAGACCACGCGTCCGTAGCGGGTGACGCCGAAGTTCTTCCAGAGCATGTCGCCGGGGAAAATGTTGGCGATGGCCAGCTCGCTGATGGCCTGGCCGTATTCGCGCACGGCCTCGTCGATCTGCTCGTCGGTGGCCTTGCTGAGGTAGAGGTTGAGCGGCGTCATGCGGCGCTCGATGTAGAGGTGTTTTATGAGCAGGGTGTCGCCGTCCTCTTCGACGACTGACGGAGCGAGTGCCTTGAGCTGGACGATCAGGTCCGGATGAAAGCGGCTGCGCGGCAGGGCGACGTTGGAGAATTCCAGGGTGTCGGCCATCCGCCCGACCCGGTCCACCTGCCGGACCAGCAGGTATTTGCGCTTCACGGTGGCGCGGTCCATGTTCTTCGAGCTGCCGAACACGTCCTTGATGATCTTGAATACGTAGGGGTAGGACGGCAACGTGAAGACGAGCATGACCAGGCCACGGATGCCCGGTGCTTCGATGAACTGATCGTTGGAGTGGCGCAGGTGGGCGATGAGGTCGCGGAAGAAGATCGTCTTGCCCTGCTTGCCCAGGCCCAGCATGGTGTATAGCTCGGAGCGCGGCTTGTTGGGCATGATGCTGCGCAGGAACTGCACATAGCCGGACGGCACTTCCATGTCGACCAGGAAATAGGCCCGGGAGAGGGAGAACAACAGCGAGATCCGCCAGGTGTCGAGGAGGATGGTGTCCAGGTAAAGCTTGCCGGACTGACCGTGGCGCACGGCGATCACAAAGGGGTATTCCTGGTATCCGTTGATGGCCTTGCCGATGATGTAGGCGGTCTTGTTGCGGTAGAAGGCTGAGTAGAGCACCTGGATCTGGCAGTTCACCTCCATCTTCGGCCATTCGCCGATGTGCGTTTCCGCGGTGCGCATCACGTAGTCCACGTCCCGGTCCAGGTCTTCGAAAGGACGCTGCCAGTCGAAATCCTCTACGACCCGGCAGAGGGTTGCCCGCAGTCCTTTGTCCTGGGGGTAGTAGCTGGAATAGGTGGGTGGGAAGGACTCGATGTATTCCGTCGAGATGGCCGGGCGGGCAAAGATGTAGGCGTTGTTGAAGTAGTCCCGGTGCAGAATCTTGGTGGTTACCGAGTTGAAGAAGGTCTCAGCCAGTTCCGGTTGCTTGTGGTTGATCAGCAGGCCGATGAAGTACAGCTTGACCGCCTGCCAGGTGGCGTCGTCGATGGACTCCGCGTCGAACTCCTCGTGCAGGCGGAGCACGGTTTCATTCACGCGGTCGTCGTAGAACTGCACGCGGTCACGCACGGCGGAGAGCTGGCCCTGCCAGTCGGCAGCCTCGTAGCTCTCCTTGGCCCGCCGGGAGGTCTCGCGAAAGATCCGGTAGTGCTTGTTGAAGCCCTCGATCATGGCCTGGGCGATGGCCTGGGCGACCGGGTTTTCAGTGTTGTGGGTCTCCATTCTTCCCCCTGGCGGCTTGTATGTCGGTAGTGACCGTGTGTGCCACGAATGCGAAATGCGACCGGTTTTCGAGTCTAGCACTGCCCTCCACCAGTGGTGAAAGTGGTGGCGGAGCACGCACTACAAGGGTTTTGGGGCGCTTCTAGCGGGGGATTATTTCGGCCATAATCGAGGCACTTTGCTGCGGCCTGGAGGAGGGTCGGGCGGGGTAGACAGTGGATCGGCGGCCATGGACGGGCTCCGTGCTGCACGTCTCCGAGAACCAGAAAGCCGCGCGTGGCGAAAGCCGTGATCCGGCCGATTCACCCACACATCCGCAACACAATTCGAGTTGAGGGGGTTGGAATGAGTACGTCTCTGATCAAGGTGCCGGCGGGCGGCGCAAAAATCGTCTCCGGCCAGGCCATTCCCGACAATCCCATCATTCCCTACATCGAGGGTGATGGTATTGGCGTCGATATCACGCCGGTGATGATCAAGGTGATCGATGCCGCGGTGAATAAGGCTTACGGCGGCAAGAAGAAGATCCACTGGATGGAAGTTTACGCGGGTGAGAAGTCCACCCAGTTGTACGGTCCGGACGAGTGGTTCCCGAAGGAGACCTTCGAGGCCCTGCGGGAGTATTCGGTGTCCATCAAGGGGCCGATGACCACGCCGGTCGGGGGCGGCATCCGCTCCCTCAACGTCGCGCTGCGCCAGGAGCTGGATCTTTATCAGTGTGTGCGCCCGGTCCAGTACTTCAAGGGTGTGCCGTCTCCACTGAAGAACCCCGAGCTGGTGAACATGGTGATCTTCCGCGAGAACACCGAGGACATCTACGCCGGCGTCGAGTGGGCAGCCGAGTCGGAAGGGGCGAAGAAGGTCATCAAGTTCCTGCTCGAGGAAATGGGCGTCAGGAAGATCCGCTTCCCCGAGACCTCCGGCATCGGCATCAAGCCGGTGTCCATCGAAGGGACGACGCGTCTGGTGCGGGCGGCCATCAAGTATGCGATCGACAACGACCGCAAATCGGTGACCATCGTCCACAAAGGCAACATCATGAAGTTCACGGAAGGCCTGTTCCGTGATGTTGGCTATCAGGTGGCCCGCGAGGACTTCGGTGCCGAGCCGATCGACGGCGGCCCGTGGTGCAAGTTCAAGAACCCAAAGACCGGCCGCGAGATCATCGTCAAGGATGCGATTGCCGACGCTTTCCTGCAGCAGATCCTGCTGCGCCCGGCGGAGTACGACGTGATCGCCACCTGCAACCTCAATGGCGACTACATCTCGGATGCGCTGGCAGCTCAGGTCGGTGGCATCGGCATCGCGCCGGGGGCCAACATCTCCGACCAGTACGCCTGCTTCGAGGCGACCCATGGCACGGCACCCAAGTACGCCGGGCTCGACAAGGTCAATCCGGGCTCCATCATCCTGTCCGCCGAGATGATGTTGCGTCACCTGGGCTGGACTGAGGCGGCCGACATGGTCATCAAGTCCATGGAGGCGGCAATCGGCGACAAGATCGTGACCTACGATTTTGCACGTCTGATGGATGGTGCGACCGAGGTGTCCTGTTCGGCTTTCGGAGATGCGATGATCGAGCGGATGTAGTGCTGGTTTGGTGGCGTGTCGATGCCACCTAGGGCCTAAAAGTGAAAAGCCCTCTCGCATGCGAGAGGGCTTTTTTGCTGTCTTGCCGGCCCGCCTTGTGGGCGGGGGCTTGTCAGTCTCAGGCGCCGAAGGACTTCAGCGCAGCGTTCAGCGTGGGGCTGGGACGCATGATGGCTTTGCACTTCTCGGGATCGGCCTTGTAGTAGCCACCGATGTCCGCAGGCTTGCCCTGGACGGTCTTCAGCTCGGCAACGATATGGTCTTCGTTGTCGGCCAGGGTCTTGGCCAGCGGGGCGAAGTGGGCAGCTAGCTCGGCATCCTCGGTCTGGGCAGCCAGTTCCTGGGCCCAGTAGGTGGCCAGGTAGAACTGGGAGCCGCGGTTGTCCAATTCGCCGGTCTTGGGCGACGGCGACTTGCGGTTGTCGAGCAGTTTGCCAGTGGCGGCGTCGAGCGTCTTGGCGAGCAGCACGGCACGCTTGTTGCCGGTCTTGATGCCGAGGTCTTCCAGCGATACGGCGAGAGCCAGGAATTCACCCAGAGAATCCCAACGCAGGTGGTTTTCCTCGGTGAGCTGCTGGACGTGCTTCGGCGCGGAGCCGCCAGCACCGGTTTCGTACATGCCGCCACCGGCCATCAGCGGGACGATGGACAGCATCTTGGCGGAGGTGCCCAGTTCCATGATCGGGAACAGGTCGGTGAGGTAGTCACGCAGGATATTGCCGGTTACCGAGATGGTGTCGAGGCCACGGATCACGCGTTCCAGGGTGAAGCGCATGGCGCGGACCTGGGACATGATGTGGATCTCGAGACCGGTCGTGTCATGATCCTTCAGGTAGGTTTGAACCTTCTTGATCAGTTCGGCTTCGTGCGGACGGTAGGGGTCGAGCCAGAAGACCGCCGGGGTGTTGGAGTTGCGGGCGCGGGTGACGGCCAGCTTGACCCAGTCACGGATCGGGGCGTCCTTGACTTGGCACATGCGCCAGATGTCACCGGCTTCCACGTTCTGGGTCAGCAGTACTTCACCGGAGTCGATATCGACGATGTTGGCGATGCCGTCTTCGGGGATCTCGAAAGTCTTGTCGTGGGAGCCGTATTCCTCAGCCTTCTGGGCCATCAGACCGACGTTCGGCACGGTGCCCATGGTCTTCGGGTCGAAGTTGCCGTTGGTCTTGCAGAAGTTGATCATCTCCTGGTAGATGCGGGCGAAGGTCGATTCCGGCATCACGCACTTGCTGTCGTATTGCTTGCCGTCGGCGCCCCACATCTTGCCGCCCTGGCGAATCATCGCCGGCATGGAGGCATCGACGATGATGTCGTTCGGGGAGTGGAAGTTGGTGATGCCCTTGGCGGAGTCCACCATGGCCAGCTTCGGACGGTGCTCCTGGCACGCGTGCAGGTCGCGGATGATTTCGTCGCGCTTGGATTCCGGCAGGGTCTTGATCTTCTCGTACAGATCGACCATACCGTTATTGACGTTGATGCCCAGTTCGTTGAACAGGGCTTCATGCTTTTCGAAGGCTTCTTTGTAGAAGATCTTGACGCAGTGGCCAAAGACGATGGGGTGCGAAACCTTCATCATCGTGGCCTTCACGTGCAGAGAGAACAGGATGCCGGCTTCGCGGCAGTCTTCCAGTTCCTTCTCGTAGAACTCGCACAGGGCCTTCTTGCTCATGAACATCGAGTCGATGATCTCGCCTTCCAGCAGTGCGAGCTTCGGCTTCAGCACGGTGATCTTGCCGCCCTTGGCGATCAGCTCCATGCGTACATTGCGGGCCTTGTCCAGGGTCAGGGACTTTTCGCCGTGGTAGAAGTCGCCGTGGTGCATGTGGGACACATGGGTCCGCGACCAGGGCTTCCACTCGCCCATGGAGTGGGGGTTCTTGCGGGCGTAGTTCTTGACGGCGAGCGGGGCGCGGCGGTCGGAGTTGCCTTCACGCAACACGGGGTTCACAGCGGAACCCAGGCACTTGCCGTAACGGGCGGAGATGGTCTTTTCTTCTTCGGTGGTCGGATTCTCCGGGTAGTCGGGAATCGCGTAGCCTTTGGACTGCAGCTCCTTGATACAGGCCTTCAGTTGGGCAACGGAGGCGCTGATGTTGGGCAGCTTGATGATGTTGGCGTCCGGCTGAAGGGTCTTCTTGCCCAGCTCTGCGAGGGTGTTGGGGACGCGCTGCTCGGGGGTCAGGTTCTCGGGGAATTCAGCAAGGACACGGGCGGACACGGAGATGTCTGCCTTTTCGATTTCAATCCCCGCCGGGCTGGTGAAGGTCCGGATGATGGGGAGAAAAGCGCAGGTGGCGAGGAGCGGCGCCTCGTCAGTCAGCGTGTAGATGATCTTCGATTGTCCAGTGCTCATTCTGTGTCTTCCCTCTTGCGAATTTTGATTTTGAGCGTCACGACAGTGACGGTGCGGGCCGCTTAGCCCCCCCGATGTGTCCTTTCAGGCACGCCTTCCAAAATAGCATGCTTCCCGATTCATTGCACCGGTCGGAACGTCTTTCCGGCATCCGAAATGGAAGGGCGGAAGGCGAAAAAAAGCCCGCCCTGCATGGCAGGGCGGGCTTTTCAACCGGACTGGGGAGGCCACAAGGCCTCCCCGCTGGTTTTTTCTTAGGCAGCCTTCTTGGAGGAAGTCTTGGCCGGGGTGGTGCCGCTGACGGCCTTCACAGTGGCGCTGGTGGCGGCGGCAACGTTGGCTTCGGCGATCTCGGCGACTTGCTTGGCAGCCTTGGTCACGCTGTCGTAAGCGGAGTTGGCGGCAGCGATGGCGGACTTGACGGCAGCCACTGCAACGTCGGAACCAGCGGGAGCCGACTTGGCAGCCTTGTCGAGGGCAGCGGCGAAGTTCTTGTTGGCTTCGGCAACTTGGGCTTCGAACAGCTTGGAAACTTCTTCCTGGGTCTGGGAAGCGATTTCATAGACGCTGCGGGAGTAGGCGACAGCCTTCTCGACCACGGGCTGGGCCAGGGAGGACTGCAGCGCGATCAGTTCCTGCACATCCTTGGCGGCCAGCAGGGCCTTGGCGGAAGCAACGCTATCTTCCAGCACGGCGCGGGCGGTGTTCAGGTTCAGGGCGGCAATGCGCTCGGCGCTGGCGAAGGCGGTGTTAGCCAGGGTCAGCAGGGTTTCAACATTGGCCTTGTTGGCGGCAACGATTTGTTCGGGGGTGCTCATGACAATCTCCTTGAGTGAATGGATGAAATGCATTCTCGTCGGTTTTGCAATGCCCCTGGTTGGTGCGTTGCAACATGAGGTCCATTATATTCACGTCGAAAGGGCTGTCAACACATATTTGTTGCGCCGCACAAAAATCTTTATCTGTTTTTAATCTTATTGAAAAAAAAGGGTTTTTTGAAAAATATAAAGCACTGGGAATAATGCCCAAGCGCAAGGGCTGGCGCGGTTTCCAGCCTTGCGGCAAGGCGTCAGAGTGCTTTATGGGGCGGGGGCGGTTTCGCCTTTTTTCTTGGGCTGGATGGTGACCTGCACACGGCCCTGCTGGCTGGGGATCGTGGTCGCGTTGGGGCCGTTGGTGACCACATAGGTTTCGGTGACACCGTTGTACTGGATGTACTGGCCGCGGACTTCGTCGTCGCCGCTCTTGACGTGGGCGCGCTGGAAGAACTGGGACAATTCACTGCGAGCGTCATGTTCGATGCGCTCGCCTTCGCCTTCGACCCACTCATTCTTGCCTTCGCGCTTCTGGCGGAAGCGAGCCAGGCCGCCCTCGCCGCCGGTGGCGATGCCGCGCTGATAGCCTTCCATGTCCTGGCTGACCACCAGCTTGTCGCTGCGGATGGTCAGCGTGCCCTGGGTCAGTACCACGTGGCCTTCGAAAATATGGATCTTGTTCTTGTCGTCCACCGTGACCCGGTCGGCCTCGATGTTGACTGGCTTGCTGCGGTCTGCCTTTTCGGCCAGAGCCAGCGGGGCAGTCAGGGTGAGGGTGAGCAGTACGAGCTGCCGCAATATCTTGTTCATGGTTTCGGCGTCGGGTTGGTGCGATAGAGCGTGCCGCGGACCTGACCGTGCAATCGGACTTCGCCGACGATGTTGTCGCTTTCCATGTGCTCGGCCGTAATCACCGTCTGGCCCTGGGTAAGCTTCACGGGCTTGTCCGCGCGCATCTTCTCGTCGTCCGGCCAGACCGTCATCTGGTCGGTGCGCAAGGTGGATTCGGGTTTGCCCTTGTGGGCGGCACGACGCAGCAGCACCTGGTCGGTGAGGACGACGGTTTCACCGTCCTTGCTGACCGTCGCGAATTCGGATTCGATTCGAACCGGCTCGGGGCGGTTCAGGTAGTCGAGGCGCGGTCGGACGAGCTCGGTGGACTCGTCGTCGCCGTAATGGACCATGCGGTCGGCGACCAGAATGTACTGGACCTTGCCGGTCAGGTCGAAGCGCCGCAGGGTCAGGTTATCCGCCGAGAAGTCGGCTTCGTGGCGGCTCCTGTCCGTCTTGACGGTCTGATCCTGCTGGGTGACCCGGTCGAGCCAGACGCTGACACCGGCCATGAGTGTCAGCACGACGAGCGGGAACAAGCTGTGGCTGCGCCGGTTCATGGCTGACTTGGGGAAGAAGACCGGTGACGGGGCTGCATCAGATCACCTTGGCGCGCATGAGGTCGTGGTGATTGAGGGCGCCGACGAGGCGGCCGTCAGGGGCCGTCACGAGGAGCTCGCTGATGCGCAGGCGTTCCATCATTTCGGCTGCTTCGACCGCCAGCGCGCTGGCGTGGATGGTCTTGGGGTTGCGGCTCATCACGTCGGCAATCCGCGCGGTGTTGAAGTTGCAGCCGCTGGCCAGTGAGCGGCGCAGGTCGCCGTCGGTGTAGATGCCGACGATGCGGTCGTCGTCGGTGACGATGGCTGTCATGCCGAGGCCGGCCCGGGTGATTTCCATCAGTGCGTCGCTGAGCCGCGCGTCTTCGCCGACCCGTGGGATTGCTTCGCCGCTGCGCATGATGTCCTCCACGCGGGTCAGCAGGCGTCGGCCCAAGGCGCCGCCGGGGTGGGAGCGTGCGAAGTCGTCCGGTCCGAAGCCGCGGGCATCGAGCAGGGCGACGGCCAGTGCATCCGACAGGGCCAGCGCCGCCGTAGTGCTGGCAGTGGGCGCGAGGTTGAGCGGACAGGCCTCCTCCTTGATCGCCCCATCCAGGTGCACATCGGCTTCTTGTGCCAGCGGCGAGTCGGGGTTGCCGGTCAGGGCGATCAGGCGGGCTCCCTGGCGTTTGACCAGCGGAACGATCTTGAGGAGTTCCTCACCCGTGCCGGAATAAGAGATCGCCACCAGAACGTCGTTGGCCGTGATCATGCCGAGATCACCGTGGGCAGCCTCGGCAGCGTGTACGAAATACGCGGGGGTCCCGGTGCTGGCCAGGGTGGCGGCGAACTTGCGGCCGATATGCCCGGACTTGCCCACGCCGGAAACGATGACCCGCCCATGAGACGCCAGAATCAGATCTACGGCCTGGACGAAACTGTCGTCCAGCCGGATGGAGAGCTGGCGCACCGCTTCCGCCTCGATGTCGAGGACACGGCGCGCAAGCTCCAGAACACGGGCGTGCGCAGCGGCAATCGGGGCTGGGCTCATGGGAACGGCGCGTATAATTGGGTGCGGCAGTATATCAGATCGACTAATTCGCCCATTCAGGGCGAACCCTTGCACGCTATGATCAACACGCTCGAGCTGGTGCTCGTCCTTCTTGCCGGTGCCGTGTTGGTGGTCGGTATTCTCCGGTCGCTCAACCTGCCGCCTGTTCTTGGCTACCTGATGGTCGGGGCGGCCGTCGGTCCGCACGCCATGAGTCTGATGCAGGATTCCGACGGTGCCCGCTACCTGGCCGAGTTCGGCGTGGTGTTCCTGATGTTTACCATCGGGCTCGAATTCTCGCTGCCGCGCCTGTACAGCATGAAGCGCACCGTGTTCGGTTTAGGTGCCGCGCAGGTCCTTGGCACGACGTTGTTGACGATGCTGATCGGTACCATTGGCGGACTCGGCTGGGGGGCGAGTTTTGCGCTGGGTGGCACGCTGGCCATGTCGTCGACAGCCATCCTGTCCAAGCTGTTGTCGGATCGCCTCGAACTGGACTCAAAGCACGGGCGGGAGACGATCGGCGTGTTGCTGTTCCAGGATCTGGCCGTGGTGCCGCTGCTCATCCTGATTCCTGCACTGTCGCGCCCAGCCGACGAGTTGTTCGGGACGCTGGCGCTGGCGGCCGGCAAGGCGGTGCTGGTGCTCGGAATGGTGTTGTTCATCGGGCAGAAGCTGATGCGACGCTGGTTCTTCCTGGTCGCGCGGCAGCGATCCGCCGAGCTGTTCATGCTCAATGTGTTGTTGATCACCCTGGGACTGGCCTGGCTGACCGAGGTGGCTGGCTTGTCGATGGCCCTGGGTGCCTTCCTGGCGGGCATGCTGATTTCCGAGACGGAATACCGCTATCACGTGGAAGAAGACATCAAGCCTTTTCGTGATGTGCTGCTTGGCCTGTTCTTCGTGACCGTCGGCATGTTCCTCGATGTGGGGCAGATCATTCTCAGTCTTCCTATGGTACTGGCCATGTTGGGGGCGCTGCTGGTCGGCAAGTTCCTGATCGTCGGCGCCGCGTCACGGATGCTGGGGGCCAGCCAGGGCACGGCAGCCCGGACGGGGTTGTGGCTGTGTGCGGGAGGCGAGTTCGGCTTTGTGCTGTTGTCGCAGATCGACGAGGCCCATCTGTTGCCGCCGGCTTTGTCGCAGGTGGTGGTGGCGGCGATGGTGCTGTCGATGCTGCTGGCGCCACTCATCGTGCAGTACAGCGAAAAGATCGTGTTGCGGCTGGTGCCGTCGGAGTGGATGACCCGTTCCCTCCAGCTGACCAATATTGCGACCCAGTCGATGTTCGTCGACAAGCATGCGATTCTGTGTGGTTTCGGGCGCAATGGTCAGTATCTCGGCCGTTTGCTGGAGCAGGAAGGCATTACCTACATCGCCCTCGACCTCGATCCCGAGCGGGTGCGCGAAGCGGCCGCGGCCGGTGAAACCGTGGTATTCGGTGACGCGGCGAAGCGGGAGACCCTGATGGCTGCGGGGATTTCCCGGGCGTCCGTGGTGGTGATCACCTATGCCGACACCGATGCGGCCTTGCGGGCCATGAGCCAGGTGCGCGCCTGCCGTCCGGATGTGCCGGTGGTCGTACGGACGGCGGACGAGGTGGACCTCGAAAAGTTGCAGCAGGCGGGCGCTGCCGAGGTCGTCCCCGAGGCTGTCGAGTCGTCCCTGATGCTGGCGTCCCATGCGCTGGCCCTGCTGGGGGTCCCGTTGCCGAGGATTCTCAAGCGGATCCGCGAAATTCGCGCCGAGCGCTACCACTTGTTGCGCGGCATCTACCGGGGTGGCGAACATCTGCATGAGGAGGCGCTTGAAGAACGCCAGCAAACCCGTCTGCATTCGGTAGTCATGGATGCCGGAGCGCATGCCATTGGACGCAGCCTGGCGGAGTTGCGCCTGAATGAACTGGGCGTCGAAGTCAGTGCCCTTCGGCGGCAACGGATCCGGGTGGACGACCCGACGCCGGAAACCTGTCTGGAACTCGACGATGTGCTGGTGCTGCTTGGCACACCGTCGCAATTGGCCAATGCCGAGACGCGGCTCTTCAAGGGTTTGTGAGAGCCGGCTTGTACCTATCTCAGTAGCTGGCGCAGACGGTGTAAGGATCGCTGTCGTTGAGGTTGGCTGCGGTGATGGCCGCACCGTTGCTGGCGCCGTCGGCAAGGAGTCGTACTGATCCACTGTCGGGCTGGCCGTCATCCAGTGCGATATCGATCTGGCGTGCGTAGCTGCCGAGCAGCTTGTCCTGGCAGACGAAAAAGCTCCCGTTCCAGCCTGTGATCGGACTGGTGCCGGTGACGCCGAGCCGCCCGCCAACGGCGTTGCGGGGCAGCCAGTCCTGAATGGATACGCCCACGGCCCCCGGATTGCGGCCATCTCCGCTGGCGAAATTGGCGAGTCGGACATGCTGCCAGAACAACACGCTTTCGTCGGTTGCGGTCGTGGAATTCCATTTGCCCTCGAGACGTCCATTGCCGACCGTCCCTCCGGTGCTGGCGGCTGCCGCGCCGGAGAGTCGCGTTGCTGCGTTGGCGTCGTCGCCGGGCATGGAACGGAAACGGTCCTGGTAGCCGAAGGCGTAGGTCGAGGTGTTACGGAAATCGTTCATTACGCTCTTCACCTTCGCACCGTTGATGAGCTCCTGTCCTTTTAGAACGCCGCCCAGCAACAGTCCGATGATGACCAGGACTACTGCGATTTCGACGAGGGTGAAGCCATGCTGCCACTTTCTCATGAGTGTGCCCCTGGTGAGCCGGAGGCCTCAGTCAGGCTCCCGACGGAGTGATATGGAAGGTTTATATTAATCCATTTGTCATTATTTTTGTGGGGCTTGGCGGCGAAGGTTTCAGGGAAAGTGGCCGGTGCTGATCAGGCGGTTGGCGATGAGGTTGGGGGACAGCCAGGTGAGTCGGTCGTCGAAGGCGCCGCCGGGGGCCGCGGCGTTTTCCGACAGGCTGCGGCTGTAGAACTGACGACCGTTCGGTATGGCATTGGTCGCTTCGTCGGAGCCGTTTGCGGGGGGCGGATAGCCCTGGCCTTCCTGGGTGGTGGCACCGAGTCCGTTGGCACCGTGCGACAGGATCACGACTGGCGTCCGGCCGCCTTCGGTAGTCAGCTTGAGTATCCCGCCGCTGCCATTACGCGTGAAGATGTCGATGTCGCCGTCGTCCAGGGCTGTGATCTTGTGCGTATAGCCGGCGCTGACGGCGTAGCGCAGGCGTCGTCCCCAGCCGTCCGTGCCGACGATGCCGAGCGTTGCCCAGGGAAGAAGACCCGTGTGGGTCTGGCAGGCACCTGCCTCGCGGTCTTCGCTGCCGTCCGTGGCGCTCTTGGCCGGACACGGAAACATGCCCTTGCGGACCGCGTAACCGAGGAGCGCATCCCGTGCTTCGGCCAGGGCTTCGTCGGTGTTGGCTTCGGCGCGACGCGTCAGCTGTGTCCCGAGGCTGGTACTGAGCCCGCCGGCCAGCAGGGTCAGAATCAGCATCACCACCGCCATCTCGACAAGGGTGAAGCCGGATACCCGGTGTGGCGGAAAAGGGGGTGACGCGGCCGTCATGGCAGGCACAGGGCGATGTCGTCCGGGCTTGTGCTGTTGGGCACAACGGATATCTGTGCGGGCAACGCGTGCAATTGGCCGGCGGAGAGGGCGGTCAGGGTCGATGCTTCGAGATACTGGGTCGTCATCAGTTTGTCCTGAGGGCTGATCCGTTGTTGCAGGAGTGCTGTGCTGCGCCGTTCGCCACCAAATAGCAGGACGCCCCGGCATGGACCCTCGGGCGAGGTCAGGCAGGCGCTTCCACTGGAACAGCGCCCATAGCGCATGAGTTCGCTCCAGTTGCTTGCAGCATCGCGCTTCTCCGGGTGGGTGCAAGAGCCGCTCAGGGTGCTCAGGGGGGGGACGTTACCGAGTTGGAGAGGGCCGTGGTGCTGCGGAGTCGGCGGAATCGGCAGGCCGGTTTTCTCCAGGCAATCGGCAACGGCCTGCAGATTGGTCTGCAGGTGCTGGGCGTAATCGGAGCGCCGTTTCAATTGATCGAAGATCTCCCCGCTGGTCAGGCTCACCAGTCGGTCATTGTTCGTGGCCGTTTCGAGGTGTACGTCGACGATCCCGTTGCCCGTGTTGCCGAGCACTTCCAGATAGTGTTCCAGCTGCGCCCCCGGGCCGTCACCGCAGCGCCCCTGGCCGGCCGTACGGTGTTGCTGGGGAAGAGGCGGACCAGGGGCGAAGACGATGGCTGCCGCGAGCCCTTGCTGATCACCGGGCAGCGTGATGGGGTGGCCGTCCCGATCGATAAGACGGAACTCGCCGATGCTGTCCCAATTCACCGTGTCGGCCTTGGGGTTGTTCTTGAAGCTGCCGGAAACGGCGTACCACAGGCATTCTCCCGAGCCGTCGCGCAGGTCTGGCAGATTGAGCGTCAGGTAGGGCAGACGTCCGATGCTGGGCTGACCCTTCGTTCCACAGGTTTCGGCTGAGCCATCGCCGTCCAGGTCTGGGCACGGGAGGTAACCGAAGTCGGCGTTGGGGTGTTCGCCGTTGCGGTAGTTGGCGGCGAAGCCGAGGAGGGCGTCCCTGGCCATCTCAAGGGCGCGGGTGGTCTGAGTTTCCCGTTTCAGGTTGCGGGCCGCCCGGTCTGCTCCATTGTCGGCATGTGCCAGTAGCCAGCCGAGCCCACCCAGCGACAGCAGGACGATCAGGATGGGGAGCACCAGGCCTTGCTGACGGCGGGCGGCGGTCATGGCCGGGCCGTTGAGGATGGGTTGCCGACCTGCAGGCGATGGGTTTGTCCGTCGGCGGTGGTGACGCTGACGGATGCGTCCTGCGGGTGGATTTGCCGAGGCGAGGCGGGCACCGCCTTGCCGTCCAGGAACAGTGTCGGCGGGCCATTGCTGCGGGTGATGAAGCCATCGAGGCGCGGCGGTGACGCGGTGCGCGGGGCGGCACGCCGTTCACGGTCGATCTGTAGGCGCTCTGCGGGAGAGAAGAACAGCTTCCCCAGCGGCTCGCCGTGGGCCTTGCCAGATATGGCGAGCCAGGCTCCAATCAATATGAGGCATGTCGAGTGAGTATTCATTTCGACATGAATTTAGCATAAATCGTGCGCTGCGCAAGGCGCCGCATGTGGGTGCCGTGCTGCGTGCCCTCAGGCTCCTGCGGCGATGACCCGATTCTTGCCGGAGCGCTTGGCGATGTACATGGCCTTGTCGGCGCGATCGATGGCGCCCTCAGGCGATTCGTGCTCGTAGAGTTCGGCAACACCGGCGCTGAAGGTGATCAGCAGCTTCTGTTGGCGGGCCAGGAAGAAGCGCTTGGTGAGAGCGCGTTGCAGGCGGGTCAGTGTGGCGACGGCACTTTCCAGCGAGGTGTCCGGCAGGAGAATGACAAACTCTTCGCCGCCGTAACGGGCGACGGAGTCCTGGGGGCGCATGTTCTCGCGGACCACGTCCACCAGATGCTGGAGGGCTTCGTCGCCGGTCTGGTGGCCATGGACGTCGTTGATCTGCTTGAAATTGTCCACGTCCAGCAGCCCGATGCAGAGGGCCGTACCGCGACGCCGGGCGAGGGCCGTTTCACGGGCCAGGGCTTCGTCCAGTCCCTTCCGGTTGAGCACGCCGGTCAGCGGATCGTGACGGATCATCTCGCTGGTCTGTTCCAGTTCGAGCTGCAACCGGGTGATTTCCGCATTGGCATCGTTGACCCGTGAGTGCAGTTCTTCGATCTCGTTGCGGGAGCGTAGTGTGGATTCCTGTACGGTGCGGGTCTCGCGCATGACTTCGGCAATGACGTCGGTCAGTTCGCCGATATTGGCTGCGCTCTCGATGCGCTTTGCGCACTGTTCGATCTTGTCGTGATACTCGCCGGTGGATTCGGAAAAATCGCCCAGCCGATCGACGAAGCTGGCCAGCATCTGCTTCAGCCGGCTTTGGGCGTCACTCAGTTCAAGCTTGATGGCTCCCTGGCGATGGATCACGTCGCGCAGGCGACTTTCCAGCTCGCCCAGGGTGCGGACATCCAGCGGCCGCTCGAACATCTCACCCATCAAGACGATCTGGCCGCGCAGCCAGCGATCGTCGAGGACCAGTTCGCTGATGTTTTCGAGAAGAAGTTGCAGCACCCGTTGCAGGGCATCGCGTACTGCGTGCTGGTCTTCCGCGATCCACTCGAGGCTGGTACGCAGCTTGTCCAGGCGTTCGAGCAGCGTACTGAAGGGAACGCTGCCGGGCTCCTGGCGCAGCAGTGCGGAAAGGTCGCGTGCCTCCGCAGACTGCTGGGTGTTGATGAGTTGAGGCTGGTTGGCAAGGCTGTCGAGCAGCACTGCCAGTAGGTCTGCGTACGCTGGGGCGGGGGCGCCGGTGGATGGGCCGTCTTCGGCTGCCGGTGTGTCGTCGGCCGTTGGGGGCAAGGCCTCGCCCGGTTCCGCCTCGTCTTCGCTGTTGCGGCTCCAGGCGCGGAGCAGGCCTTGCAGCCGCTCGAAGAGTTTGGCCGGATTGCCGGCGGAGCTGGTCAGGACTCGCTCCAGCATCTCCCGTTTGCGGGCCTGGGTCAGACCGGTCTGGCGACGATCCCATTCGGTAATCAGGTCGCGAAGCAAGGGGGCCCAGTTGAGCTCGGGTTTGCTGGGGATCGAGAACTTGTCGACCAGGAGCGTACGTAGCGCGGACCATTCGCCCTGGGCAACGGCAGTCTCGAAATCGAGCGCCAGGCGCAAGGCTTCCTGGTTGTTGCGGGGCAGGGCCGCGGCAATCTGCTTGAGGGAGCGCTCCGGGAAAACGTCCTCGGCTACCGAGCCGGCGATCTCGTGATAGAGCGCCCGGTAATTGTCGGGGGTCGGGGCGATGCGTCGCAGCGCAAGTTGACGCAGCGTTTCACGGGCAACTTCAGAGGGTTGACTGGTGTCGGTCATCTGCGGGCGGCGCAACGGGGGAGGGCGTTGGATCATCCGGCGTCCTGGTTCTCTGGGTGATCGGACCGGTCCAAACTCGGGTCTCTGGAAAAATCGTGCTCAATGCGGTTGCGCCGATAACGGCCGGCAGGGCAGGGTCTTGAGCCAGATGGTAGCCCAATATGCAAAAAATGGTGACGGCGGGTCATGCTTATTCGGCGAGACCGTGTTTGAGTCCGTAGTGGGTGAGTTCGGCGTTGTTGCGCAGGTTCATTTTTTCGAGCAGTCGTGCCCGGTAAACGCTGACCGTCTTCACGCTGAGATTGAGGGCCTCGGCTATTTCGGTCGGGGTCTTGCCGGACGCGATCAGGCACAGGGTCTGGTATTCCCGGTCGGACAGCTTTTCGTGGGCGGGGCGTTCGCTATCCCTGCCGATGGCGTTGACCAACTCTTCGGCCAGGGAGGGGCTGACATATTTCTTGCCGCTGGCCACCTGACGGATGGCGGTGACCAGCAGGTCGGGGGCGCTCTGTTTGGTGAGGTAGCCCGCCGCCCCGGCTTTGAGGGCACGGATCGCATACAACTCTTCCGGATACATGCTGAGGATCAGCACGGGCAGGCGGGGAAACTCCTTCTTGATCAACTTGAGTGCGTCGATGCCGTTGCGATCTGGCATCGAGACGTCCATCAACACCACGTCCCATTCGCCACCGCGGACCATCTGCACGGCCTCCACGCCGTTGTCGGCTTCGCCGGCGACGGTCAGGTCGGGAGTGTCGGAAAGGATCTGACGCAAGCCCTGGCGGACGATCGCGTGATCATCCGCAATCAGGACACGAAGCGGTTTGCTCATGGACGGGGTTTCCTGTCGTCTTTCGGCTGTTCTTCAGGCGTTGCAGGGTGTAGTGGAGCACGCAGAACGAGGCGGGTTCCCTGCGGTTTGGCCGGGCCGACTTCAAGCTGTCCTCCCAGGCTGGCGAGCCGTTCGCGGATGCCGCGCAGACCGAAGGAGTGGGGTTTCAGAAGATCGTCCGCTGCAATGCCGCAACCATCATCAGCGATCTCGAGCAGTGCGTCCTCCCCGTCCTGCAGTAGGCGCACACTCACTTGGCTGGCCCGGGCATGTTTGCTGACATTGGTCAGCGCCTCCTGGAAGATCCGGAAAAAGGCCAGCGCGGTATCGTAAGCCGGCGTGAGGTCGTGGTCGGTGCACAGAATGTTACAGGCGATGCCTGTGCGCTGGGCGAAGTCTTCGCCTTGGGATTCAATGGCGGCAGCCAGTCCGAAGTCCTTGAGGATGCCCGGGCGTAGTTCGCGGGTCACACGGCCCGCCGTGGCGATCGCATCGTCGAGCATGCGCGTGACATTGCGGGCGCCGGCCATGGCCTGGCCGGGATTGTCGCGCAGTTTCGCCTCCAGGCGCGCAATCTCGAATTTCATCGCCACCAGCGTTCCGCCGAGGACGTCGTGGACGTCCCGGGCGATGCGTTCCCGCTCGTCTTCCTTGATGCGCTGCAGGTGGTTCGACAAGGCTGCGAGCTGACCGCGGGACTCCCGCAGGTCGGCCTCAACCCGCTTGCTGTGGGTGATGTTCCACATCACCCCTTCCCATACCACGTTGCCGTTCTCGGACAGGCGTGGAGAGCTGCGCAGGTTGATCCATTTCTGTTCCCCGGACGGCAACTGGATGCGTCCTTCCCAGTTGAGTGTGCACAACTGGTCGGCAGAGCTGGCTGCGGCGGCCACAAAGCCTGGCAGGTCCTCGTCGAGGAGCCAGGTCATCCAGCTCGCCGAGCCGCCGACGAGTTCGTCGGCCCCGGTGCCGAAGAGCATGGCGGCCGCCTCGCTGAGGTACTGGAAACCGAGCATGCCGTCCGGTGTATAGCCCATCTGGAAGACAACGCCGGGGATGTTGTCGGTGAGGGCGCGCAGACGGGCTTCGCTCTGGCGCAGGGTCTGCTCGGCAAGGCGCTTTTCCCGGCGGTTGGCAACCTCGCGCAGTTCCCGCTCGACGGCGGGAATCAGCCGGTCGAGTTTGCGTTTGCTGAGGTAATCGTGGGCTCCGGCGCGCATGGCGGCAATCGCTTCGTCTTCCTGCATGAAGTCGGAGACGATGATGAAAGGGAGGTCGAGGGTGAGTTCCCGCACGATGCCAAGGGCGGCCAGCATGCTGCAGCCGGGCAGATTGTGGTTGCACAGGATGACGTCCCAGTGTTCCCGCTGGAAGGCCTCGCGGAGCTCCGTCTCCGATGTCAGGCGTCGATGTCGGGGCGCGTAGCCGGCAGATCGGAAGCGCTGCAACAGCAGGCGCATGTCGCTTTCGGAGTCTTCTATGAACAGCAGGCTGATCGGGGGCTTGCCGGTGCTGCTTGTTTCGACGGGGAGGGCCTCTACTGGGGGCGCAATGGACATGGGGCGATCGGCGTGCTGCGCGATTGGATCGGTTTGTTTATAATCCGCCCCTCGCTCGGGGCTTGGCTGTCTTAAAGGATAGTGCAGGCGTGCCTTTTTAGTCCATGTCGATACGACTGGGCGGAAAAACAAGGCACAGGACGATGCCGGTGTAGCTCAGTTGGTAGAGCAGCGCACTTGTAATGCGAAGGTCGAGGGTTCTTATTGGGGGTAGGTGTTAGTGCATATTAGACATCATAATATGAACCACTCTGCCACAGTCTTACAAGGTCTGCGATTGTCGATTTAATCCTGAACTTGGATGTCTTGTTTAAGACGCGCCAGGCACTGATTCGATAGATTTTTGCTAAGCGCAGACGTGTTCCTGGATGGTCTTGCTATGCCGCTGATGCCAGCTAGCTGATGCAGTGCGGCGTGAACGTATGGTTAAGGGCTAGGCTCGACCAGCTGTAGTACGGTCCGTGCTGCCGAGGTGTAAGGTCAGGTCCCGACCCAAGCTGACGTTCAGAGACAGGCGGCTCCTACGTCAGCTTGGTGCCTCAAGGAGGCATCCGAAAGCAGCATACCAATTGACCACGACCGCAGCCGTGGGTCTAATCGTCATTGAGCTGCCCACATCCTACGCAAATCGCCCCATTCCATCCTGCGCTCATGCCACAAGTTGGGCAGCTGAAGCTCGAATGAACTTGGTTGCCTGATGGCTGATATCCCACCCCGTACGGCCCCTTGGTGATGCGCAACCGTCCGTTGTCACTGAGCACTTCGAATGGTCCACCTAGGTGTATCGGCTGGTCGACCATCTCTGGTGCACGATGACGTATATGGAACGGGACAAACCATTTCACAAGTCTCGCCACTGCTTCGCTATGACCCGCCAACGCCCCGGACTCACCAGCGCGCTCTACCGAATTCAACAATTCAGCTATCTCTGCTTCCCGCACAATCTCCGCGACAAGACGCACAACCTGTTCAGTTTTCGTTGCTGCCCGGCTTAGGGTGCGCTGGATGAGCGGCGTAGGCTCGAACACCTCAGCCCCCTTGTCAATATTGCACTTGGCACAAGATGGAAGCCAATTGGCATATGAGTTCAGGTTGAAGTCTGCTGGTAGCCCCATTTCGACTAGCACTTCCTTCAGGCGCTCTGGTGTGTTGAGCAGGCTCTCAGGAATAACGTGGTCGACGTGCATTGAAGTCAAATCGATGGGCTTCTTGCACTGATAGCACTTCTCGCCGTGAACGGTGAAGATGGCATATCGTTGTTTTGCGGAGAATCGGTATTTAGCCACGGTATTCTAGAATAAATCAGTATCAGGAGGTTCTATCCATGAGTCGAACTGACCATCTTCGGAGCGCGGAAGAGGGCTCGCGGTTTGTGTTTTGATGAGAGTTGGCATTGCGAGGCTCCCACCAAAAACAACTGCATGCTGCCTTGGAAGGCCTGCAATTCTCCGAACTTCGCGACGGTCGGCCCATTCAGACGCAGCCTGAATTGCCGCCAGGTCCTTCTCGGATGTAAGCCTGAAGGACATCCAGTTGTTGCATTGAGAAAGAACCGTTGGTGAAATTTCTGAAGGACGTTGGGTGCTAAGCCACAAAGCTAGACCAAACTTGCGGCCTTCTTTTGCGAGTCTTTCGTACGCGAGCGAGTTCTCAGCGGCATCCTCTCCACTTCCAATTTGCCGGAGATAATGATGAGCTTCTTCAAGGACAAGCAGCGTAGGTATCTTACGCTCTTGGCCTCGACGAAATAATTCATGGGCGTAAAGTTCCAACAAGGAACCCATTACAAACGGCATCAAATCATGAGTTACACGCCTGAGGTCGATAATGTGAGCCCGCCATGACGTGGTCTCGTCCCCAAAGATTTTTCCCACCAAGTTGGTGGATTCTTGCTGCCAATTCAGGACGCCGGAGCTTGGAGAACCGCCGCTGACATCCACCACATCCGTGAACATCGCATCATCGATAAACCTACGGATTCGGGTTACCAGCGGGGAAATGTTTGAGTAATAAAAGGCATCTCGCTTGTATCCCAACTTACTATCCGGAGTAATGGCGTGGCTCTCAGCCACAAGAGCGCACAGAGCTTCCATCGGTGGCCACTCTGAGGCACTCGCCACTGTCCCTGCACGCAGTTGGCTAATTCGACTAAAAGCATCAGGCGCCCCTTCGTTTCGACAATCATCGAAAAGATATGGTCGGGAGTCTATTGATAGACCGACTCCAGTAGAGAAAGCCCTGACTTGATGGAGGTGTTGCAGGGCAAACGCCAGAGCTGGCCGTTGTGTCTTCTCGCTGGGTATCAGTAGTCGGCTGAGGCCGTATCGACCAAGTGCATAATAAGGAATTCGGAATGCGCCTGCGTCTGTCCCGCCAAACCTAGTCACCTTCACAGCGCCATAAGGCAAGTCCGGCATTGCGAACGCGTCCTCATATTCTCCATTGACATCGAAGATGACGATGCGAGCTGAAGGCATTCGTACGACTTGCTGCAAGACTGCGGCAGTGAAGCAACTCTTCCCTTGGCCAGAACTTCCCAGAACTGCCACATGGCGAGAGAGCAGGTTTTCAAGGCCTACGTGCAACTTACCGCCGCCACGTAAGTCATCGCCTAAAATCACAGGCGCTTTCAGCGCTTCACTGCTGCCCAGGATTGTCGATAGCTCGGCGCTGACCAATGGATAGGCTTCGGCGCCTAGTTCCGGCGTGGCGATGGAATCTGCTTCAAAAGACAAAACTCTCCCTCGCCGAACAAGCCGGCCCACAACGACCCCGTTCACATGACGCAAGGGCTCTGCTTGGTGCGTACTCGAGCCAACACCAAATTTGTGAGCCTCTTTGGGTTCCGCGAAGGTCAGACCGAGAACTTTCATAACCAGCAATCGAGAGCCTCCACCCAAGCACAGCAGGCTTCCGACCTCCGTTACTGAAGAGACACCTTCCGAATGGCTCGCTATCTGTCCTCGGTGAAGGTCCAGAAGGTTGAGCGTAATATCTCCTCCGTCAATCTGGACCACGTATCCAACAGGCAATCGACCGTTCACTAGAGGCCTCCCGGGATGGCTGGTGGTGCATTTCGCGGCTTCAGTAGTTCTTTCAACCGGTGCTGGTCTTCGTCATAGATTACGGGGTCCGGTAGATGCTCTGCCAACTTGTCGAGGAATGCCTCTTTATCTCCCCCCACGATGGTGACTCTAGGATTTTTCAGAGCGAGGAGCTGCTTCACGCCAGCCGGCAAGCCCGTCCCTGTCACATCTCCATTGAATCCCGGGAAATACACAACCAGTTGCAGTGTTGGATTCAGCAATGCCGACCGTAATAGTCTATTTATGTGCGCATCTCCAAAACCATACCCATTCAAAATGAGGCAGGTTTGGGGTCTAGCGAGAAACTCTGAGAAACGACGTAGTAGCTCACCGAGGGCAAAGCCTACCGTCTGCATGTACTTGGCTGCGCGAGGCATCACCATGAAGCCGAAATCTGTGGCAGCGGGTATTTGTATAAAGTTGTTCAATACCGATGAGGCGTATGGTGCCGGAACTTCAAAAAGCTCATCTTCGCATTCTTGCCAGGTGAGCGAGCCATGCAGCTTTGCTAGGTATATGTTGTAGATGCCGAAGCGCGCCTCGCCTCGTGCCTGGACATTACGAAATCCCAAGTCAAAGCTCTGAGGAGAGAATCGACGGCTATGAATACCCAGAAAACCATTGATGACCTGAAGGTCGATGGATTCCGCAGCCCACTCAATGGCCAAGTCATAATTGGTAGTGAAGACCCAGGGGGCTCCTTGGCCGGGTTGCCGGGCTGCCACGAGTTTTTGTAAGATTGTACGGTGATTCTGCAGCTTTCCGGCATCATTGAGGGCACCGGAAGGTGAGGACCACCAACTCGGGTCCAGAATCGCTGCACGCACCACAGCACGAAAAATATCTGCTCGTGCCGTCCGCAAAGCAAGAAGGTTCTCATTGTTGGCTCGCGTCCATTCGCTCAACGCTATTTCTAGGGTGTCCACCAGCTCTTCCACATTGGGAATTAGCCGAAGCGGCCCATCAGGAGCTATCGCGGGTGGCGGTACGAAGTGAAACCTCACGAGCCAGGTTGCTGAATTTGGGTAATCAGTAACAAAGGTATTCCATAGCGACTGCATCGTCTGACCACCCGCAGAACAAGATGCACCGGCGCCGAGCATCAACCCAACATGTTCTAAGCGCAGCAAAGATGCGAGGTGCGCTTTCAGGTCATCAATATCCGTAATGGCGGTGCCGCCACGTATTGCAGTAATTGCCATTGTTATTCCTTCCTGTAGCGGTGACCTTGTAGTGGTCTAAGCTGCCCCCGAAGTTTGGTTTTCCACCTGCCCTCCGAACTTAAGGCAGTGGCCTCACTTTATGTCTCATTAAGGCCCTAGGCCGGACCTTCGTCGCCGACAAATATTCGTCCAACGACCGGCGACTCTTGGCCGAAATCTGCCTGTTTCGGCCCTTCATCAGCCGACGGTCGACCCAAAGACTCCTTTCCGAATTTGCCAGATAGCCCACGACCCTTTGCAGACGTAGTCACGATTTGAAAGCGGTCACTCAGGAATATTTAAGACAGATGGCGCTGCGCAGCATCCGTGTCGGCCGTAACAACCGCAACTCAGTGTTCGCAAAGCCTTAATCAACGTGCAAATGGTTTCATTTGAGAGGGAACACGCTTTCAGCCGTGAATGGAAATTTGTTTTGCACAAACTCAATGAAAGCCGCACCGAATGGCTTCCCACATTCTTTAGTCATTGCGTCGCATATTAGCTGGAATGAATCATCAAGCACTCGCCATTTCTCCGGCCAATCGGCCGACAACTGAGCCTCAGGGGGCTGAATGAGTGGAATCATCCTACAAACCATCCAAGCCACCTCTAGGTAGCGATTCATGTGCAGTGAAAATGTTCTGGGCTCAAAGGTAGGCATGATGCGTAACGGGGCAACCCCCTTCAACCAATCAGCAGCCTTGGCTAAGGACAAACGAGAACCGTGCACCTCCAAGTCAAACGCATGGTTGATTTTGCTCAGTGCGTCAACAGTCGATTGCGACATGCCGCTTTTGCTACCAAGCATGATGTCCTGGATGGCAAACTCCGTTTTCTTACGGAGTGCTTTCATCGACCTCTCATCGAAAGCCTGTCCAGGCACCAGTCCTTCTATCGAGTAGAAATCCGTAAAGCCTTGCATCGCCCCAGCAGTCAGAACCGCGTTGTCGAAGTTGTTGCGGTGCATAGTGAAAGCCTGGTGTGGGTAGCCGTGCAATGCCACCCGTTCGGCAGCCACAAGAGTCTCAAAGTTGTTGTTCAATCGTGCAAAGAACATCGGATAAAACTCCGATAGCGGCGTCTTTACCTTCGGCCGGCACTCTGTGTTTATGCGCTCAACAGTCTCCAGGTAAAAACACTTGAACGCGTCTGAAAGTGACAAATATCCTGACATTTCATTGGCAGCACTAGCCCCGTACGAACTCTCTTCTTCGAACAATAGAAAACAACGCCCATAAGGCTTGTTTTCATAGACCGAGATGCTCTCCAGTCGGTCCATGAACTCTTTGGTTGTCAGCGCCATTTCTCCCCCTTAGTTTAGCGACAAGTCGAAACTTGGATTGTTTGGACTCGTTGCAGCCTCCAAGCCCTCCCAATAGTGAGGAGCAGAGCAATCATCAACCCACGGATAGCATTTCCTAAGCACAACTCGGGCGCCACGATAGGGCATCCGCGGGTGCCCGCTTGCCGAATTCTGCTTGCGCAAGCATTCCTAGTCCGTCTGTGAATCGACGTTAAAGGCGTAGACTTTGGCTTCACCGGCTAGGCACCTTAATGGCATGAACCTTCCTCAGTTGTATGTGGGCTTTGGAGTGCCGGCAATCATCCCCTGGCACTGACGCTAGGCCACCGCCCGTTCTCGAATCTCCTCCAGCACCTTAACAATCTGCGTCACCTTCACCTCGGGGAACACCCCGAATGGACCTTGTGCATTGATATCCGTGTACGGCGACTCGAAAAGCCGCGCCGGCTCCATCACCCCGTTCTGCGTCAGCTCCTCCACCACGAGGCTGACGAACTCAATCTGATTCGGCGTTGCGGTCGTCCCGCCAATGAAATCGCTGAAGGCTTGCATCGCCGCTTCGCGGTCCAGGCCTACCAGGGTGCGGACGAAGATACCTAGCCCGTGGCTTTTCTCTTTGGCTTCGCTGATGAGCTCCGGCGAGCCACCGGCCTCCAACAGCATTTTCTCGAGCTCGCCGAGGTCGGTCGGCGTAAGCGGTTGGTTGCGACGCAGGCGTTGCAGCGCGAGGTGTGATTCATGGGCCCGTAGAAACGCACGCGCCTTGTCCTTGAACTTCGCCATGTTCAAGCCAGCCGCCACTTGCGGGAGGTCAATGGTGGCAGCCTCACCTATCTCGTCTTCAAAGTTGGTATAGACAACCTGTTTCTCGCCCTTCGGGATGAGTTTGACCAAAGCCCTAAGCCGACGACGAACCGTTTCCAGCATTGGCGCGGTGACGTCCTCCCACCACTCATCGCTGGCCACGGCCTGAATGAGGACCATTTCGGCGTTGATGGCGGGAATGGCGGATTGCTCCTCCAGCGCGCTGGCCAGGGCTTGAATTTTCTCCTTCAACCCTGAGAAGGCGGGCAGCGCCTGGAGTATCGAGAGCTGCGTGCGCAGCACCAGCATGTCGAAGCGCTTGGCCTCTTCGTCCTCATCGACGAGCTCCGTCGGGAGGCCTGCAACCCGAGCGTTCAGTACTGCGTAGTCATCGGGTCCCAGAACCTGCCAGGCTTCAGGCTTACCGTACATTTCGACGTACTGCCGATGTGGCCGGACAACGAAGTTCTCTTGATTCATTGCAACGATGCTCTGATGCAGCATCTCTGCCGTCTCAGCGCGGAGTTGAGCCTCCGTTAGACCACCGCCATAGGGCGCCGCGACCGGCTCACCGACTATGTTTCCCTGAACCAACTTGCTATCGAGGCTGGAGATAAGCTGCAGCCGGGCCATAAACAGCCGCTTACCAAGCGGCTCAGCGGCCGAACCCTCGGAAAAGTTCGGGTTCTGGCTGAAGAATTCCAGGTTCTGGCAAAAATCGAAGATGTAGAAATTCTGCTTGTCCTCGCCTGGGCCGAACAGGTCCTTGCACAGCCGTGTGCCGCGTCCGACCATCTGCCAGAACTTGGTCTTCGAGCGGACAATCTTGAAGAACACCAGATTGACGACTTCCGGGACGTCGATACCGGTGTCGAGCATATCTACCGAGATGGCGATATGCGGCATCTTGTCCTTCTTGGAAAAATCGTCGATGAGGCTCTGAGCGTATTCGGTCTTGTAAGTGACGACCCGCGCAAAGTGGCCCTTGTAGTGCGGGTAGTTGATGTCGAAGCGCTGGGCGATGAAGTCGGCGTGGTCGTTGTTCTTGGCGAAGATGATGGTCTTGCCCAGCCGGTCGCCACCAGCCACCTTCTGTCCCTTGGTCATCAAGGTCTCAAGCACCTTGTCGACGGTGTCGGTGTTGAACAGCCACTTGTTCACCGCCTCGGCGTTCACTTCATCGGGTACCGTGCCATCGTCGCTCCACTCGAGCGCATCCCAGGCTTCCTTCTCATCCTCGGAAAGGTCGTCGTACTTGATGCCCTCACGCTGGAATTTCAGCGGGACGGAGATGGCGACCGGGGGCACCAGGTGCTTGTCCGCGACGGCTTCATCGAGGCCATACGCATCGGTCGGCACCCCACTTTCAAGGTCGAACAGGCCGTAGGTGTTGTGGTCGATTTCATCCTTGGGCGTGGCCGTGAGCCCGACCAGCAACGAGTCGAAGTAGTCGAAGATGGCGCGGTACTTCTGATAGACGGACCGGTGTGCCTCGTCGATGACGATAAGGTCGAAATGGCCGACGCCGAAGCGGCGCTGACCAGCATGTTCCCCATTCAGGGCCTCATCAATCAGGCCCATCATCGTCGGATAGGTGGAGACGTACACGCGGCCTTCGGCGGCTTTGTCGGTGACCAAATTCACCGGGGCCGAATCCGGCAGGTGTGCCTTGAAGGCATTCACGGCCTGATTGACTAGGGCAACCCGGTCGGCCAGGAACAGCACGCGCTTGGCCCAGTTGCAACGCATCAGTACGTCAGCCAGCGCAATCACCGTCCGGGTCTTGCCGGCACCGGTCGCCATCACCAGCAGCGACTTGCGCAACTTATCGACCTCGAAGCTCTCCCCGACACGGCGGACCGCCCGCGTCTGGTAGTAGCGCTCGATGATGGAGCTGTTGATGACAGCTTCCGACAGTTTCTTGCGGCTGCTGCGCCGCTGGATGAGGAGTTCGAGCTCAGGCTTTTTGTAGAACCCCTGCACGGCCCGAGGCGGATAGGACTTGTCGTCCCACATCCAGTGCTCATAGCCGTTCGAATAGAAGATGACCGGGCGCTGGCCGTACTGCGCCTCCAGGCAATCTGCGTAGAGCTTGGCTTGCTGCTGGCCTACCGTCGGGCTCTTGGTCGTCCGTTTTGCTTCAATCAAGGCGAGCGGCTTGCCGTCGTCGCCCCACAGCACGTAATCGACATAGCCTTTGTTCTCGGCATTGGGCATGCCGGTCACTTCGACTTCGAAGTTCTTGGCCGGTTCGAGATGCCAGCCGGCCTCCTTCAGCAGCGTGTCGATGAAAAGCTTGCGGGTTTCGGCTTCGGAATAGTCGTGCGTATCGGGCTGAGCAAGGTTGGCCTGCCGTATCGCGGCGAACTCCTCGCGCAGGCGACGCAGCTCCTCATCCATGGCGGACCGTTCGGACAGCAGGGAGGACAGCTTCTCGTCCTTGGCCCGCAGCTCGGCCTCAAGCTCTTGTAGTTGCTCGACGGTTTGGGCAGGCTGCGCGGAGGCGCTTGGCAGCAGCTTGCTGTCGAAACGCTGGCTCGGGTCTGGGCGAGCCGTGCGCCCGTAAGTGCGAGCAAGCCAGTAGCAGAAGTGGAAGAGCTCGCGGGTGGTGCTCACCGCATCGGCTGCAGCGATTTTCTTGGCGCTGTGCACCGCCATATTGCCCAGGTCCTTGATGAGCCGGGCCTTGGTGAAAAGCGCGTCACCGACCGTCTGGCGGAAAGTCGGCTCGTGTATCAGCGCGCTGAGATTGTCCTGGTACGGCAGCTTCAGCGTGTTGTCGTGCTTGTAGAGCCAGGCGACGCCCAACTCCAGTGTGCGCCGGGCGTAGAAGCAGGATGCCCGGGCATCCGTATTCGCCAACTCCTCGGCCTTCGACGCTGACTCAAAGAGAAAAGCCCACTCGGGAAGGCGGAGGAAGGCGAAGTTGCTCACTTATAGCTCTCCCCGGAAGGCGCTGTACTGGAGCGATTCCATGAGTGACTCAATCTCCATCATAGACAAAAGATATTTTTTCTTTTGTCTCTCAATGCTAGCCACTTGGTCAGAAAATCGTTGTTGCTCTTCTAAGTCCGGCAAAGGAATAATAAAGTCCTGTATTTGATTTAAATGCAAGTCGGGTACGCCGATGCCTTTAATTCTGCTATCTGCTTGTTTTTTTGTCGCAGGAGTCCCTAAAGCCGCATTTAGAAAAAACGGATTGATGACTTCACGTCTAGGCTTAATCAAACAAACGCTAACGTAGAGAGAAAACTCTCTGTCAGTATCAACCAGTGCTGGCCGCCCATAAGTTGCACCAACCTTGGTGTAAAGGATATCTAGATACTCAGCTTTACAGCGTTTCGTATACTTTCTGTGGTCATCCTCGCTAATAAATTTGCATCGCTCAAAATTCAGTACCCCAGTAGTAATATCTTTTACCGAAACAAATGGAATGCCATCGTCTCTATAGTTGGGTTTTTGATGAACCCCATCGGTAATCCTGGTTGTAACATCCGCAAGACGTACAACTTTAATTCCTTTAGGGTTAATTGTTGGGTCCCCAAACATCTCAATGAAAATCGACTGCGTTAGGCTGTCGAGTTGCACCAAAGCTTCTCGCCGCTTGGTACGGAGCGCATCAGCTTGGTCGAGGATGGCTGCAATGCGAAGTTGCTCCGGCATGGATGGAACTGGCACTTGGTATCGCCAAAATTCGTTCATGACCATCCGAGGCATTTTCGCTCCCGCCACAACCGTATTGGCGAAGCTCAAAAACTCCGGAGACCGGAGGTAATGCGCAAGATAAGGCGCGTGGACCTTTTCCGGGTTACAGCGCAATGGTACAAGCTCCGTTGTCGCATATCCGTCCATATCTGCAACGACAACCTTATTCAGATAAGGCCTCAACTTCGAGTAAAGCACTGTTCCCGCAGAGAAGGGATAAGTTGAGGGCCCCAAGGAACTTACTGGAACTTGGACCCTATCAAGGATTTTTCCGGTACCTGATTCAATTTGGTCAAGGTTCAAGTTCCAAACCAATTCACCCACAGATGGCTCGGGTGGTCGATTAGAGTCGAGCAGGACCTCAGAGATTGAGAGGCGCTTCATCCCACTCACTTCAACATCCCCTCAAGCGCCTTCATCCCCGCCAAAATCTCCTCCTCCAGCTTGGCGAGCTCTGCGAGAATCTCCCTCGGCGGCAGATGCTCCACCACCTCGTGCACCACTTCCTTGTAGCGGTTGATGGAGAGGTCGTAGCCTTGCGCTGCAATGTCGATTTTGGGCACACAGAAACTCTGCTCAGTATGCGAGCGCTCGCGTTCTGCCCCATCCCGCTGCTGCCAGCGCACCAGCACATCCGGCAGGTTGTTCTTGGCGTGCTCGGCCTCGGTGAGCGGTTGTGGCGGGGCCACACCAAGCTTGTCCTCAGACAACAGGGGCTGCCGCTTGTCGTCCAGGCTCCAGCCATCGGCCTGCATATCGTAGAACCAGACGTGGTCGGTGCCGCCCGAATTGGTTTTCGTGAAAAGCAGAATCGCCGTCGACACTCCCGCATAAGGTTTGAAGCAACCCGACGGTAGTGAAATGACCGCGTCGAGCTTCTGCTCCTCGACAATCATCCGGCGCAGTTCCTTGTGCGCCTTGGAGGAGCCGAACAGCACTCCGTCAGGCACGATAACCGCCGCACGGCCGCCGGGCTTCAAGAGCCGCAGGAAGAGCGCGAGGAACAGTAGCTCGGTCTTCTTCGTTTTGACCAGCGCCAGCAGGTCCTTGGCGGTGTTCTCGTAGTCCAGCGAGCCTGCAAACGGTGGATTGGCGAGGATGAGCGAGTACTTCTCCTCATCGCCTGCGTGGTCCTGCGCCAGGGAATCCTTGTAGCGGATGTCCGGGTTATCGACGCCGTGCAGCGCCATGTTCATGCTGCCGATACGCAGCATGGTGTTGTCGAAGTCGTAGCCGTGGAGCATGCCGTGATGGAAGTGCTCACGGGTTGAAGCGTCGTTGAACAGCGCCGGATGCTTCTCGCGCAGGTATTCCCCCGCTGCAACCAGGAACCCGCAGGTACCACTGGCCGGGTCGCAGATGACATCCTTGGGCGTCGGCGCAGTGAGTTCCACCATCAGCTTGATGATGTGACGCGGCGTGCGGAACTGACCGTTCTGGCCGGCGGCGGCAATCTTGCCGAGCATGTACTCGTAGAGGTCGCCCTTGGTGTCCCGGTCCTCCATCGGCACGTGGTCGAGCATGTCCACCACCTTGGCCAGCAGACCAGCCGTGGGGATGGTGAAGCGGGCGTCCTTCATGTGCTGACTGTAGGTCGAGCCGTCGCTGCCCATGGCGCGGATGAAGGGGAAAACGTGGTCGCCCACCACCTCGAACATGTCCGCGGGCGCAAAGTTCTTGAACCGCGACCAGCGCAGGTCGTCGTAGGCCCGCCCTTTGGGGTCCTTGCCGTCGGGGAAGAGGCGGTTCGCCATCGGTCGCTTTAGGAGCGTGGCCTTGCTCTCCTCCAGGGTGTGCGCGTCATCCAGCCGGCGGATGAAGAGCAGATAGGTAATCTGCTCGAGCACCTCCATGGGGTTCGAAATCCCGCCCGACCAGAAGGCGTTCCATACCGCGTCGATTTGGCTACGAAGTTCGCCAGTCAGCATTGAGTCTTTCCTGTTGTTCCTGCCTTACAGCACGGTTGAAGCCGCGCGGCGGATAGCATCGCAACCAATGCTATCCGCCGCACCTATGTCAATCAAGTTAATTAATGCCGAGAGTGCCCGTTCGGCATATATTTTGCAGGGGCTTGGACGCTCTGCAAAAAACCTGAGATGGTCTGCAGTCTGCGGGAACCACCACCCAAGCGCCAGAACCTCGGAAATATTTCACTCGCCCCCCGCCGCGCGCCCGAACAGAGGGCCGAGAGGTACGAACACGAAAAGGGATGAGGTGGCAAGTTTCTCCTCTATGCCTTCTCTTCTTCGATTGTCTCGTAACCGCGGTAACACCGTAACAAGAGGTCTTCGAGATAACCGCCTGCTAGAAGCGCGCCGCCCTAGGGGCTTGAACGCGGTCAAGGGGAGTACGAACGGACCTAACCCAGCACTCTTAAAGCGTGTCGATTGCTACCGGAGCGACGTTTCTGCACACCCTTGAAGTAATGATTTCCAAAGCTCTCGTGGCAGGGGCGCTCACATCCGGGTGAAGTTTGAATCACAGGAGAGAGAGATAGGAAAACGGACAAAGCAACACATCGATGTATGCAAATAAATTCATTTCATGCCATGATGTTATGTCGCGGAGCCGGTATGAAACGAAGCCGCAAACGGACTTCGGTGAAGGTTTTGTCCGATGAGATATGGCGGCGCTTGGTCTCCAAGTGCGGCTGAGTCCTGTTACTTAGGGAGGAAGTGACCGAATGGCCGAGACAGCGAATATAGCTGCGATGGCAGAACGCCTTTCGAATGAGCTCTTTTCGGAGTTTTTCTGGACACGAACAGGTCCAATGAACACTAACTGGGCTTGCCAGAGGACTGAGCATCACGCTGTAAAGACGCATCCCTCAGATATAGTATTTTACTACGATGACCCTTACTCCCGTCATCGAGTCTATGTGAACTGCGATTTGAAGAGCTATGCGAAGTCATCCATTTCGAAACCCGCTCTACGAAGCGCGCTTGAAAGCTTATCGAATCAAATAGCGTGCGCAGAAGTAAGTGCTGAATGGCGCGACCTTTATATCCACCCTCATGTCACACCGTCAGTATGTGGCCTTCTATTTGTATACAATCATGACGGTGATTACGATAAGGACTTCCGGATTTACCTTAAGGCGTTGCAGGAAGCAAAACTAGACTTGCCTAGAGGTTCGAAAGTCATTGTGCTTGGGCCCGAAGATATTTATTGGTTAGACAACGTTCGGTACGATATTGTCCAAATGCGCGGGCGACGAACCGGAGATGCTCCTCTACCGGACCCCGAGCATTGTCGGTACTTTTATCCTCAGCTGTTGATGCGAAAAAACATAGCATTGGAGCATGCGAAAGCAGCAACTCTTGAGATGCTCACATCTAAGCTAATTGTTTTGCAGTATCAGAGACCGAACACGCCGAGCCGAAAAGGACTTGTGCTTTTCTACAAAGGTAAAGGGGCGTCTGCGGAAGAGTTTACATATTTATTTGATTATTTGCGAAGCTTTCAGCTTCTTCACGACGATATAGATGTTGAGATAAAGCTTCTAGATGCATCCCCTATGGCCCAACCGATGTTTCTCAAGGCGCAGCAGGTCTACGTTGAGGATTTGTCGGATGGTTCCAGTGTTTCACCTCTCGCAGAGTGCATCGGAAGAATTCAGTATAGGCGGATTTCACAAGTACTCACCCGCTTCTCAGATGTCGAATTGGGAATGAATAATGCGTGATAGAAGTTATCAATTCTATGCGACTGACAATGATATTTTTGACCTGTTGACTTGTACAAAGCGGAAGCTTACAGAGGGCGTGCTGCGAGAGATTGCAGGAGAGCGCGGAATTTTCTTCTCTCCTCATGACGGCCGAGATGAGATTGCTCTGGCGATTTCACAGCTTCCTTTTACGCTAAACGAACTAATAGAAATAATGCATCGCCGAGAGACTCCCCGGCGAAATGAGAAAACCACACACATAACCCTTAATGACGTCATATCCGTTGACGAACTTAAGGCTGCAATTAGCGCTTATAAAGATGATTTTGGTTCTCACGAAAAAATAAGCTCATACCAGAAAAGTCCAACGAGCTTGGTGCTAAACGTCCAATACGACGACATGGACTACTCGCGCACTAGGCTTATTCAGCGACAGCGGCACGATGCATCAATCGAGTTTATCCAGAAGGATGGAAAGACTGTCGTTCGCCTACCTGCTTCGGAGAAGTCAAAGCGGATAATCGAAGATTTAACGAGACGCATTGAAGGGCAGCGTCGCACATCAATTGATAGACATTTAATTGAGTTGCCTCAGGATTTTACCGCGGACGAGCGCACAATGTTTTTTACGCGACTAATTGCCGAGCTGCCTGGGCACAAGCTGATTGGCGTGACCAATCTTAAGATTGCGCCTAGTGCTCGACCTGAGGGGGATACGGAAGATACAGACATTGATGAAGACGAGCGTGAAGAGGCAAGCCACGAGATGCTTGTCATTGTCCGGAGCATGGCTCTAAGTGGTGAGAATCTAATTGCTTCCAAGGAGTATCAATCCTTGCGTACGCGAGGATTTTACATTACCTCCATCGACTGGAAGTCTCAGCAGATAAATGCTCCATACGATGTTGCCCACCTTCACGCCTCATTTGAAGATGGTGAGAATGGGAAGGGCTTCAAATATGCGGCTAAAGGGGTCTATCGATGTCAGACAGGGGTTTATACGAAAACTCTGCGCCCTCTTGATGATACCGAGCGTGAAAAGCTATACGTTCTCGTTGAGACTGCTGCACATAAAATCTTGCGAGAGATGCAAGTCGCGCGGTCCGCAGTCGTAACCCTTTCAGAGGAGACGGTGAGATGAGTCGGCGTAGGTGGATGCGGGCAGACTGGCCTCAATCTATTCACACTCTCGCTGAAAGAGTTCAAGAGCGCTCCTTTGCGAAGGACAAGTCCAGCGGCTTCATCTTGGAGAGGGTTCGGAACGAATTTTTTGAGGCCCGATACATTGAGCGCTATGAGTTCCACGAAACCATAGAGGACCCATTCGGGAATGAATTAACCTTTGACAGGTTGGAGTTTCGGCAAACATTGTTCCGTGCCACATCAGCCTGGCCCGGGCTCGAATTGGTTGATGCGCCCCGGTCATCGCAAAGCCTTCTAAGTCAACTTCTTGAGCTAACCAGGTTTGAGCTTTCTGTTACGCCATTAAATGTCGACATTCTTTTGTGGGCCGAGTCGCTTCAAGAGGTGGTTGGTATTCCCGTTGTGATTGATTCTATTCAACTTGGCGCACTACATATCGATGAAGGTGTTAATGCGAAGATTATTCTAAAGGGAGAAAAAGACGTTCGCACTGCGTGCAAAGAGCTGACTGGTGGGCGAACGCATACTGTCGAGAAAATTCAATGTAGAATTTTACAGGGTGACCTTCGTTCGTTGGTGCTGCTAAGCAATAACGCAGCGGTTAAGATTGAAGGTGCTCAGTCAAGTGACGAAATTTTAGCGGCCCTAAGAGCAAGCCTGCCAAGGCCACTTTTTTATTGAGACATTATTCTCGATGGTAGAAATAGCTCGGTGGCCCGTAAGTGCAGCAGGTCTTTGAATCAAATTCACTTCGTCTAACAACATGTGGTTCTGACTATCCATTCTGGATTTAGCCATATGGCCAATCTTTGAGGAGTCTCAGGCGTCTTCTAGCGGGTTACTTTGTTCGTGGGCGGGGTAATCAAGTTTTCCATAGACTCCGTGCAATCGACCATGTCAAGAACATGGTGCATCGGCACCCTGTGCCATCTCTATCAATCGTCGAGTAGGGCCGACGCGCTCGGAAGGGATAGCAAGGAGCGATACGCCTAGCTCGCGAGCCACCATCAGCACGGTGCCAAAGGCAACAGTCTCCGGGTGCGTCTCAATGTCCTGCATTGTCTGCTTGGCGATGCCGACCGCGAGAGCGGCATACTCCAGCGTTAGCCCACTTTGAGTCCTTGCAGCCCGGATGTAGGCCCCTAAGTCACTCCCGGTATGGAGTACAGGGTCTGATGGAAATTCTTTAGGGACCACGCGCCGCACAGTGCCGCTCCTATAAACCTGTCTGAGTAGGATTATAGGCTGTCTGTGACACAAATAGACTATAAATCCTATCAAGGTAGGATTTATAGGGGAGCCCAATCTTCTCAATCTGGACGTCTTGGCAAGCTCGGCAAGCGACCAGCTGCTCATCTTGCTTAACTTGCTCATTCCATCTAATGTTGGGTGATGACGGACAAGACAAAGCTCCTTCGTTCAGCCCTACGACACCCTGTGGCTCCAGCGACAGTGCGTAATCTGATGTTGCATGCTCCAGCCGGGCAAGACGTCAAGCCACACAAAAGAACCGCAGCCGTGCAAGGTTTGCAGCTTCGCCGGCAGCAATTGACCGGCATGACGGCTCAAAACACACGTCAAATGAGTTCTCGGCAAGACCGTTTGCAACGTGAGATAGCAGAGTTACGTATGGTCATGAAGGCGATTCAAGCGCGGAACGAACAACTTGAGATGCGCTTGATTGCCGGGGATGTACCGGCGCCGCCCGCCACTAAGTCAGCAAGCGATGACATGGGCTCCGCGCCTGCAGTTGCCCATGCCTGGGCTGAGCTCCTGCAACAAGGGGAGGCCGTCAGAATCGGGTGGGTAAGAAGTGGAGAGCTGGTGCCGTCGTCGACCTTGGCCGAGGCGTGGGGGCGCACCCGTCAAGCTTTGGAGCAGGCGTTGCGTCGAGGAGAGCTCTTTTCCATCAAGGTCGGCAAGAATCGATATTACCCAGCGGTGTTCACTAAGCTCGAAGCGGAAACCGTTAAAACCGTATGTCTCGCCCTTAAAGGCAAAGACGAAGTTGGCAAGTTCATTTTCTGGAGCAGGCCACACGGTGGGCTGGGGGGGGAAACACTTCTCGAGGCCCTCTCGTCTGGGCAGTCTGACCAAGTGTATCGCCTGGCTGAAGGATGGTCTGCTGAGCGTGGACAATCCTTCAGGACGTGGTGATGACTGTTACTGATGCCCGTCAGGATGAGCGTTTTTGGGATAACCCATTGGTAATCGGTCCTCCGTTAATTCGTTTTTACGCTGGCGCACCTCTCAAAGTGTCGTCGGGCCACAATTTAGGGATACTGTGTCTTATTGACCCTATGCCTAAGAGTCTAGCTCCAGAAGAAGTGGAACACTTGCAAGTACTAGCTAGGATGGTGTCGCAGAAGTTGGAGAAAGCCGGGCCTGTCACCCCATAAGGCATGGCTAACTGTTGGACTACGCTACGCGCAATCCAGAACTTGCAAGATACCGATTGGTGAGTGTGACTTAAGACGTGTCACTCTGCGTGTAAATGCATACCTCACTACGCCTCGTGTCGAGGCTATGTTTGACTTTCAGCCAATATTTCAGCCCTCTGCATGAGCTCGGACACCGCTACGTTAAGTGCATCTGCGATGAGGCAAAGCGTACCAACCGTAGCTTCGACCTCGCCTCGCTCGATGCGGCCCAATCCATTTCGGTGAATTTTTGCGGCCTCAGCTAACTTCTCTTGCGAGATGTTCATTTTCATACGGGTGTCCCGTATCACTGCTCCCAGTGCTTCTATTCGATTCATGCCTGTTCCCGGTTTTCAGCCGAGTTTCAGGCGCATCCGTGCTAGAATCTACACACTAAAGTGTTCCACACTAAAGTGTTCATTTGGAACGGCAAATCACGTGTAGCAAGATGGTGATTACCAACAGTTAAAAAAGAACTTTGGCATAAAATTCAAGCTAAAAAAGATGATGAACATGGGTATAGCACTATTTCGACAGTCCTTTAACGATGACTGGCATACAAGATTGCGTTTCGCCCTTTCGTACGCCAGGGACCGGACAAGCTCTCTAAAGATATTGGCCGCCATCGAAGCTCTAGAGCATCAACTCGCGCAAGAGGATGAGTGCACCCATACGGTTACTGCAACGCAGCCCGTTCCGCCAGGAATGGATGCTTTGTTCCTGATGTCGCATATACAAAAAACTATCTATATTCAGCCGGCCACTCTTGGTCGCGCCCCCAATGGAGACATTGAACTAACAATCACCACGCGAGGCACCAGGGAGCACGTGATGGGCGTCGCTAAGTTCATCCTTAAGAACGGACTGCTTGAAGCAGAGTCGAAAATATGGGCTGAATCGATGATGAGGTCAGGCCGATTATCCTTGTGATAGACGGCTTTCTCGCTGGGGGGAAAGTTACTTTAATTGCATCCCCTTGGCGCAAGCTCACGTACCACTGCCCAGCTCGTTGTCGGCTCGAAACCGTTCCAACTTTTGACAAAATGCCCAAAGTGTCAAAAGAGGGGGTAGCCTGACAATGAAGCAGCGCGATTTGCAGTCGGACGCCAGCGCCATGCCCAAGCGGCAAAATGTATAAAGACCGAAAGCAGCTGCTGTCGTTGATGCGCATGAGCGCACCGAGCGCAACTTCCTGACTCCCACTGAGATGGAGGCCCTCCTTCGGGCGGCCAAGGCAGTTCCATGCGGGCAGCGTGACTACACCATGCTCCTCGTCGTCTACCGACATGGCTTCCGGGTGTCTGAGCTAGTCTCACTTAGCCGGCGCGACGTGAGCCTCGCCGAGGCCCGCATCTTGTGTGCCAGGAAGAAGAACGGGCTTTCGACCAGTCAACCCCTGCAGGGCGACGAGCTGCGCGCCTTACGCGCCTATCTCAACAAGCGCTAGGAGGCGCTTCCCTGGCTCTTCGTGTCCAGCCAGGGCGGGCAGATGGCCCGGCCGAATTTCCACTACCTGGTTGCCGAAGCTGGCCAGCGTGTGGGGCTGGGTTCATCACGCTCGCAAGCGCATTTGTGCAACAAGGCTGGTCCATGCCATTAGCCGAAAGTGCAGATGCAGAGGCGACTATGAACTTGTGGCTACGAACCGCATCTCCTTGGCTAGTTGTACCAAGGAATTGGGAGACTCGGCTAACGTTCGCCAGAACATAAATCTCGAAAGACAAGGTCTTCAAAGTTGGCTCCTTCGTGGGACTGCTTGTCACGGTTTGGTCACCATTGAACTATCCCAAATAGTGCCAAGCCATTGGCCTGCAGTTTGCACGCCGTTGCTTCAAGCGGGCCTGCGCGCGGTTTCATTATGCACATTAGCGGGCGCGTATCTCCTGCCTGACGTCGGCCCCGATTTGGGGTTAACGAAACGGGAAAAGTCAAGTAAGTCGTTCATTTTCATTGGTTCTCAATCAGCACACCATCTGATTTTCTTAACGAAATCGTGCTGGAGAGCCCACTTTGCCCGTAGCTGAACTTCAGACCCCCGTCTCCTCCAGAATTGCACAAACTGACTACCTGGCGGTTCCCGTTCTGTTGACTCTGTGGACCTCCGTTGCGCTGCCCGTTGCGCCCGCGTTCGAGGATGGACCAGCGGCCTGGATTCCCTGTGGGGCACGCGTAACCTTGCCTCATTCGCTGCCTTCATTGCCGGAGGGAAAAATGGCGTGCGTCATCGCGCTATATCCGCAGGACGCTATGAAAGAAGCGCGAGACGAACTGCATGAGGGATTGCCGCTCACGCCGGCGTGGCTTCGCTCGGCCTTGCGACGGAGCGAGTGGGATGATGCTATCGCTGTCGGGCCTACTCTCTCGCTCAGTGCGGCACAGGCTGCGGGCCAATACATGTATGCCATCGCCGCAGGGCATGATGATGCCCCCAAGCTTGCCGGCGCTTTGTCGCCTGATGCGTTGGATGTCGCAGAGCGGGCGGCACGGCGATTCCGAGCAGAAGTTCAAGTTCTATCGCTGAGCTAGAACCTAGAAGGCGACTGGGTGACCCGAGGTGCAGTGGCGTGCGTCTTCCATCGTTTCAAAGCGATGAACCGATTTCGAGAGCACTCACTGTTATTGAAGTCAACGCTCCGGGTAGTAGTTATTTAGGCAGAAGACGCCGCAGACAACTACTCCTGCGTTTTGACTCCCACTGCCGTCAGGCGGCCTGATTCGGGCACTAGCCTCATCCACACAATGCTTGAAACTTCTATGGCGATTTGAGCCGTGGCTTACTCGTGCGCTCACGAGGGGAGGCTGTGCGCGTCAGCATTCGTCCCCGGATGCTCGAGATGGGCGCAATCGTTTCGAAGCACGACTGCCGCCCTAAAGCACGAATAACCAGGATTAGCGTCTGCATCAGCCGGAAAGCCTTGTGGGGGAGGGTGATGTTTTTCAAGCTATGGGTTCATCTACAGGTAACTCCGCCTCACTATGTCCAGCAGACGTCTCGTCTTGACCCCTTCTCGCAGTTACTCCCTGAGAAAGCAGTTTTTCACGCTCAGAAATGCACTGAATTGCATGTCGAGGAGCCTTCTGCTAGGTTCGTTGCTTACTGCATGTTAGCTGAGGCGGAATCGGGTGACTTCTGTTTTTCGTAACGTGTCCTTGGTTAGCAAAATCAGGGACGGTCGCCAGTCTTGGCGGCTGCTGGACGCGAACTCCCAAGTTATTCTGGGGTTTGAAGTGTTTGCCGCCTCCATCAACAGGAGCCCGCTAAACACCCGGAAAAACTATTGCCGAAACCTCGCGCAATTCTTCGACTATATGTTCGAAGCGGGTGTTCAGTTAGCTAAAGGCGAGCCTAGCTTTAAGTTTAGTCGTCAAGTTCTAGCGGATATTCTGGAGTCGTACCATTCGTACCTCACTGAGGGTATGGATTCTGGAAATATGATTGCTCGCCTTGTCGCTAAAACCCTTCCTCCCGGTCGGAACGGCAACAAGACAAACGGAGCGGAAACATCCGCGGCTAAACACGCGGTGCTTCGCCGATTCCTAGAGCTGTCCGAAAAGATACGCGCCCAGCAGGAAGAACTGGCTGCTTTGGGATTTCACTCCATGCCGGTGGATAATCTCAGCATATTGCCTGGTATTGGGGAAAGGCGCCCCATAACTGATGCTGAGCGGCGCGCGATGTTATCGCATTCTATGCTGGCCGGGGTGATTTCGCGAGGACCGCAGTTCATAGCTGAAAAAGTTTTGCCTACGTCTTTCCCTAGTATCAGATACGACGATGAGCGGGCTTTCCCTATCGAGCGGGTACCGGACTTCCTCGCCGCCTTCCGTACTCACAGGGATAAAACTCTGTATGCGCTGCTAGCCGCAAGTGGCGTACGCATTAGCGAAGCGCTGCAGTTGCTTTGGGAAGATATTGACCTTGAAAAAGGTGAGGTCAAGCTGATTGACCCAAAGCGAAGGCCTAACCATCCCTCTTACTTGTATTTGACGCCTTTGCAACGCGAGAAGTTGGTTTGGAAAGGGCGGAACACTTCTACCACAATGCTGATTGAGCCGTTTAAGACATTATTCTTCAAAAGTCTTGCGGACTATCATCGCGAAGAGTATGTGCCCCACGGTCGGCACAAGTTTTTATTTCAATACTCGGTCGGCGGCATAGACGGGGAGCCATACCTGCTTGCAGGTCATGATTCATATACTGATGTTTTCAAGGGTACCGTGCGCCGGGTAGGTATTGCTTTGCCGAAAAGGACGGGGCCACATTCCTTGCGGCATATGTATGGAACCTACCTGCTTAACTACTTCCCCCGTCCTGATGGAACTTACGGGCTTCCTATTGGCCTTGTGAAAGCAGTCATGGGGCATGCCTCTGTTGCTTCAACGGAGAAATACGCTCGGCACGATAAGGACATGATTGCCCTGGAGCTTAAGTACGCGAATCAGGTGGTTTTTCATGGTCTTGAGTCAAAGAGCTTAGTGCAGATACGGCTAGATGCTTTGCAGGCTCAAGTCAAAGAAATTGAAAAGCAACTATTGCTTGAAGTGAGGGGGTGAGCTGTGAGCTACGCTAACGCGAATATCGATAGTCTGGTTTTTCATCAGCCTGATGGTGCAATTCCGAAGCTGACTATGCAATACCTCCGAAAGGTTGCCAAATTGCTTCGTGACCTATTGGGGGTTTCAAGTGCGAATGTAATGGATGTAAATACCCGTCAGAAGAAGGGTGCAATCTTTGCCAAGATGCTTGCGCTCTGGGATGAGGCGGGGATTGATGTAATCCTTGGTAAGGACTACCTGCAGCACGTACTCTACTGCGTGTTAAACCCAAATACCTTTTCTGATGATGATTGGGTGACTCTCACTTACGGGCTGTTGCCAATACGAAGCACTTATCGTGGCGCACTTGTCCAGGCGTTTTCGTTTGTTCTGCTGGACATGCATTTCAATCGGGTCCTTACCTTGCCATGGAATTACACTTGGCCGGTTGGAGCTGGGTTGGGTTCAGAGCTTGAACAGTACGCCTTGTTAGAATACAAAGACCTTCCCGAGCTGTTTCGGCATGTACGGTCCGTTTACGACAAGAATAACCCACTCTATAACGGCTACGGATACTTTCAACGAACACGCACCGCCTCTGTTGCCACCAAACTGCTGACAGCTTTGGGGTGGCAAGACATTGCTGAGGCTAACTACGAGGACCTAGAGGCAGTTTATCGCATGGGACTCAACGAACGAGTCGTGACCATTCGCCCAGTCTTTCTGCTTGCGTTGCTAGAGAACATCTATGGCGACCGTATTCCCATCTCTAGCGAAGGGTGGAGTATTAGGCAGGAGCAGATTAACAAAGAGAAGCGGCAGGCGCTTTTGATTCCGACTATCGGTGTGGGTGAGGTGACGGATGCGGAAGCCGATTTAGTACGCCAACTTCGTGCAAACCCACTTGCGACGTCGTTGCAGTGGAGGCCGGTCTGGTGTATGCCTGATAGGATTCCAGACTTGCTCCATGCTGGTGATACAGCATTTCGATTTGATGTCTGGTGCAAGCTTGAGGAGGCATATCTGCGGTGGGCGAAATACGAGAATGAGAAGCATGTTCTTAATTCTCTAGCTTACTTCAATATTTACCTATTCATCTACCTGCCGGCCTGGTATCAAGCTCATCCGGGGTTCCGGGTAGAGTATCCGCATAATCCGAATCTGCTTGTAACCTCTGTTTTTGTCTCTGATATAGGTTTGCCAGTAATGGAGGAGCGGCCACTTACCTTTGTGGCGTGGCTGAATGAGCAATCTAAATCTCGGGAGTGGGACCGGTATAGAGTCTATGGCGTACTGAAAACTTGCGAAGTCTTCTTCACATACCTGGCTCGGAACTCGGATGAGCTGCCGGAATGCAACAAGTTCAAGCAGCCACTTTCTCGAGTAGACTACCCGAAGGTTTATCGGCCGACGGGGACTAACAAAAGGCCCATCCCAAGACGGATATTCGCTTTTTACTTACGATATATCGAAACACTGATTCAGTATTTCGAGCGGGTTTTGGATATTTGCCTGGATGGCACGATTGATAACCGGGCGCTTGGTACTAGCTTTAAGGGGAATACGATAGATACGTACGGGGCTGCCAACAATGTCGGGCTTATCCCGGTGGTTAGCTTCGGTGGGGCTATGTACCCTCTGAGATATATTCCAAATTGCGTCGCGATTGACTATTACCCCCTGAAGTCCGGGGTTACTTGTCGTATTCCTGAGCTTCACGCTTTGTACCAGATATATGTCGCAATGCATACTGGACTTCGGCACCAACACATCCAGTGGCTCGACGTTCGAACCTTCGATAAGGATAACGATGGTCCCCTGAGAGAGTTTGGCAAGCTTTGGGTGAATACGGACAAGGCAAAGCAGAGCGGGTGGTCGCCTGTCGTATCACGTAGCGTCATTGAGACACTTAGAAAACAGGCTACTTGGCGGAGCCTGATTGCCAGTCCAGCCTTTGATAAACCAATCTATTACGAAAGAAACCCGAATACAAAGTGGGGTTTGATTCTTCCATTGTTCTCCATTAAGGGTGGGGAGCCTCACCCGGACAGCAGATACGTGTCGGCTTGGGAGATGTTACTGCAAGGGATTCATTGCTTTCTGCTGGACAAGGGCGAAGACCACAGGTTGTGCCGGCTCATGTACGCAAGTATTTCAAAGGAAGTTACGGGGGACGAATATTTCGCGCAAGCAGCGAAAAAGAGCAGCGAGGACGTTAAGGTTGGAGGTTGTTCACTCCTCAAAGTCAAGAGCTTCATTACTCCGCATAGCTCTCGGTCGAGTGTTGCGTCGCATCTTACGGCGTATTTGCCCGCCGATGTTATTGGTAAGTACATAACGGGGCAAACTGCCGCTACGGTTAATTACTATTCAGTTCCGGATGAAGAAGAGGTGATATTTGAATCCATCTTCCAGAAGAAACATCTACGGACTGGATTTTATGAACAATCGGCATATGCCGCTGATGATAACGAGACGCCGAAAACACCCAGGTCCCCCTACATCAAAGCTGATGCTGTGAATTCCGCTTTGGCTCGTGGGATGCGGGTAGATGTGGATGCCGCTGTTGTCAGCTTCGGTTGTGTCAGCATGTCCGTTGTTGATATTGACGAGAACGGTATTGATGTCTTGAAACGCACTCGTTATGCGGGTGCCGCCGAGAACAAGACGGAAATATGTCCCTACGGGAACAACTGTCCCGCCGATGTGTTGAAGCTGACTAAAGGGCATCGGAGGTGCGCAGTCTGTCCTTACGCCGTTCGTTCCGTTGACCACCTCCCGGCAATATCGGCAAAGGGGCGACAAACTCTCGAAAAGCTCTCGGAACTTGAAGTAATCATGGATGCCGAAGACGTCGAGAATCGTTATTCGGCCAACGAGATAGATGCTCTGCACGAAGAAAGAGCACTGCTGGCCGAGGAAGTGACGGCATGGCGTTTGGCGGAGGAAGTGCTTGAACAAACGCGAAAAAAGCTTGCAGCCGGTGAGATTCAATCTCAATGGGTCGTAGGTAAGCCAGAAATCATTGAGCGGCACCTAAAGGCTATGGCCTTTCCTTCCCAGGGTACGCAACGGCTTATCGCGCGCTTGGCTGAATGCATCGAGTTTCCCATGCTTGAAAGTCCGACCATTCGAGGTCAGTTTGACCTGCTCCGACGACAGATTCTTGCTAACCGGGGAAATGTGCGGGAAGCCATTATGTCCAAGATGCCAACTAACCCAGCATTCGAATGCGCGGGCTTGCTTAGGTCGGTTATGGACACTCATCGTCTAACTCTTTCTGATGTTGTGCGGCTGATTGACACAGACAGCCATCTGGAAGGCGAAGGCAGCGCACCACTAATGCTTACCGAGGCTGTCTTAAATGACTAAAAAGAACTCATTCGGGGCGTGGCAAGAACAACAGATGGCAGCTCGGGAAGCTTTGGTTGTGGAGTTTCTTGCCCAGAGTACAAAGTCGAAGGCTAATTATCCCGGTATCACCGCGCTTGCTACGGCGGTGGCTCAGCACGTGTCCGCTATAGAGGGAAAGTCTGAGCCATGTAGTGCTACTACGATTCTGAGGAATCCTCGGTATAAGAGTCAGCTGACTCATTACTTGGCAAATCAGCGTGGAGCAAAGAAAATATCGTTTGAAGCGCTTCCTGATGAAAGAGCTAAGGCAATCGTTACCAGCTTACAGCTCGAAGTGTTTAATCTTCGGCAGGACAATGAGCGACTGCAGCGTTACATTGAAGCGCTTGACAGCGAGATGGAGGCTTTGAAACCCAAGCTCATGGTCCGGCAGGCTGAATCCGTCAACCCTTTGTCCAATGACGCGGAGAAGCTTAGGAAGCTGGAAAATGACCTTGGACGTACTTGCCTGGTCGTAAACAAAATCCTTGAACGGTTTCCAGACATCCTAGGGGTTGAAAGCAATTACAACAGGATTGTTGACCTTTCAATTAGGGAGGGTCGGCCTGCTCGGATAGTAGCTGAGGAGACTGAAGCCTCTCCCTACTTTATCTGGCTTCGCAGGCAAACTGGAGCGTAGGAAGGTCGCTATGAACGCCGAACGTCGGGACACGAACTTCGATTTATTCCAGGTATGGAGGCAATCAAAGACTAATGAAGACTTTCGTCAGCTTGAGCACCGTGGAAAGCTCAACCGGGTTGATATAGCTCGTGAGTGCGGTTTTGCGCGCTCCGTGTGTGACCAAAACCCTAGGGTTCGCAAGGCGTTGGGTGAGCTTGAAGACAGGCTAAGGATAGAGGGTGTGCTGCCCGAAAAGGCGGATAGCTCCGAGGTTAACTTGGTGCCAACGCAATCTGGTAGGAATGTAGATTCCGAAAGGTTAAGGAGGTTGGAAAGTGAGAACGCTCTACTGCGGGCTGAGGTATCTGACCTGAAGCGTCGGCTTGGCCGATACGAAGTGATGAGTGCAACTCTGGCGGAAACTGGCCGAATCCCCAGATGAGCCTGCTGACCTATAATCTCCGAATCACCACTATTGTTTCCCGAAAATGGGGTGGGTGCATATTTAATGGCACTTTTATTGACCCAAGCAGTGGCCTTGTTACTGAAACGGGGGCCTATGCAAATGTTAAGGTTTCACCCTCTGTCCTTGGAGGCTTCCAACCCCAAGTTGGTATGTGGGTGGCAGTCGAAGGGGAGGCTACGGTCGAGAGGCGCCAGTTTGATGGAATCGTACGTAGCGCACACGTCATCACGGCCAAGGGCTTTACCTACCTAAGGCCCTCAGGTGAGCACCTGATTAGATTTCTTGCTGATTCCGAGGGATTCGCAGGGGTTGGCATTGCTCGTGCCCGCCGACTGTGGGACAGATTTGGCGATGACCTCTACAGAATACTGGATGAAGGGCAAGACTCGGCTCTGCTGGACCTGCTGCCCACTGACGTAGCTGCTAATCTCATGCGGGTCTGGGCAGACGTTGCTAGCTCCGATGTAGTGCGATGGCTTCATGATTCGAACTTTCCCTTTCAGCTTGCGCGTAAGGTAGTGAGGTACTTCGGGAGGGAGGCCCGGGTTTCCATTGAAGAAGACCCTTATCGACTTCTGTCATTCAGTGCTTCTTGGAAGACTACCGATACATTTGCCCGGGGGCAGTTTGGCATTGGGCTTGATGACCCCAGGCGTTTACTTGCGGCCTGCGAAGAAGCACTTTATCGAGCCTTTAACGAGGGGCACACTGTAGTGAAGCTGGAGGAGCTTAAGGGGTACCTTAAGTCAATCCTTTCTTTGCCTAGCACGGACAATTTAGTTTCAATGGCGATTGCCGTTGGCGAGTGCAACGGCGGATATATTTCACTTGGTGGAGTGCTACAAACGGTCGGGGCTGCCGTATTGGAGCGAGGCATCGCGAAGGCTATTGTTGCGCGACTGTTGCGTGGCACGGCTGCCACACACTCTCTGACCAGTATCGCTGCCACTCTTGACCGGTTTGAAGTGCTTGAGAAAGTAACCCTTTCCGACGAGCAGCGTGCCGCTGTAGAGCTAGTATCGACTAGATTCATTTCCTGCATATCGGGAGGTGCGGGTGTCGGCAAGACTACCGTGTTGAAGGCTGTATTAGCCGTGCTGGATGAGACTGGTTTGCCATGCAGACTACTTGCTCTCGCAGGGCGGGCTGCGAAGAGGATTAGCGAGGCGACGGGGAGGCCAGCGCAAACGATTGCCGGGTTCATACGAAATCCAGAACTCGATGCGCTGCAAAACGGCATTGTCGTGATTGATGAAGCATCCATGGTTGATATACTTTCCATGGCCCAAGTGCTTGACCTCATTCCGGAAACTTGTCGGGTGGTCTTGGTTGGTGATTCCGCTCAGTTAATGCCCGTAGGACCTGGCTTAGTGTTTCATATCTTATGTGGCTCAATTATTCCTACGGTCGAGCTAAAGCAGGCTCGCCGGTTTGGTGCAGAGATTGCGCACTTTGCGAACCAGATTCGAGAGGGAAGCTTTCCCGAGGTCGCCGAGGATTCGAAAGCATCGGTGTGCCTGTTTGACTTATCTCACCCAGAGTCAATTGCTGAAGCCATTGTAGAACTGTACGACCCCGTGGATTGTCAAATCCTCTGTTCGCGTCGTAGTGGGCCCAGCGGTACGAAGTCGCTCAATAGCTTGCTGCAGGCTAGAGTGAACCCGGATGGGCTGCCACTGATGGTTTTTAACCGTGAATTTGACCGCCAGGTGAATACCGGGCTTAGAATTAACGACCCAGTAATTTATACCCGGAACAATTACAGGCTAAATCTTCGAAACGGCTCTCTTGGGAAGCTTTCAAGTATTCCTGAAGAGCCGGCCATCTACTGTGATGAAGTAGGTGAGCCGTTAGGTACTGTTATCGCTTGGGTGGAATGGGACGACGGAGTCCTTCGGCCTGTGTTCGAGGACATGCTTTCGGAAATCGAGCTTGCCTACGCGATTACCACGCACAAGGCTCAGGGCTCGCAATGGAAGCGAGTGTTGATTCCTCTGGTTAAGACAAGAAACTTCGACCGGAGTATGCTTTATACTGCGGTTACGCGTGCCCAGTCGCAGGTAATACTTTTCGGGGATAGGAGGGTGGCAGTGGATGCGGCAAGTGGAACGCCCCATTCCGCCAAGCGTCGCATTCACCTTGGGGAGTATATAATCCAAGAGGTGCAGTCCTCACTGAAGGAGAATAAATGAGTCGCTATACTGAACTAAAAGCCAAAATCGAAGAGCTTCAGAAAGAAATGCAGGACGCCTTCAATACTGAGCGAGGCGAGGTTATCGCTTCGATAAAGGCTCAAGTCAAAGCATTTAACCTCACTGCGACCGACATCGGATTGGGACCGTCTAAGGGTGGTAAGCAGAAAGTCTCTGGTGCTACGCCTATAGTGGTTAAGCCAAAATACCGAGATGGCGATAATACCTGGACGGGCCGAGGTGCAAAACCGGTATGGTTGCGTGACAAACTCGCTGCCGGAAAGAATCTTGAAGACTTTCTGATTAAGGATTGACTCTTTGGTGGGTGGTTTGATATAGTAAGAAAGTTGTTTGGTAATTGTGCCGGGTTAGCTCAGTTGGTAGAGCAACCGCCTTGAATATACGAGTGCCCTATCGGAAACGGTGGGAGTAGAACCCCTCAAATTCGGGGAAAGCTAAGGTCCGAAAAGACTATGCCAATCCCGAGCCAAGTCCTGTAAAGGAAAGGTGTAGAGACTAGACGGGGGGAGCCTAAAGCGGATTGCAATGGCTAAGGGATAGTCCAGACCACAAACGTAAGGCGGCGAAAGCCGAAGTGGTAAGGTAAGCGGTAGGTCATCCGTTCGAGTCGGATACTCGGCACCAAATAACTAGCAGGTCGGGCGAGATGCAATTTCGTCCGGAAATATGCACTAAGGTGCATATTTAGATATGCAGTGCAACGTTAACGCCTGTTGATTGAAAATTGTTATTTATCAGGGGGTTGGCGGTGGTGAAGGGGAGATAAAGAAGTCACTCACTCGGTTGAGTTGCTTGCTTTCCCTATATAACGGTTCGATTCCTTTCACCGGCACCAAAGGATCCAAGCATTGAGGCCAATCCCCAGGGATTGGCTTTTTTGCTGGGGTTACACCGGGGGTACGATTCAGCCAGATCGGTCCAATCAGACATGCATGGATTGTTAGGAGTCGTCGTCATCGTGGGCTGCCTCTGCGCGGCCGTCGCTGCGGCGGTATTGTTTTTCCGCGACATGAGAAACAGCCGGCGGGCAGAACAGCGGCGGCAGCAGCTCGTTTCGAGACTGAGACCGAAGTGATGTGTGCCGTGCGTGGGAGATAAGCGATGTGCGCCAATTTCATCCCCGCGACACCGCAGCAACTGGCCGCCCTTCCGCTGCCGCCTCCCGACTTCTCTTACGGCGAGGCCTACCCGGGCTCAGTCGTGCCCGTCGTCACGAACTTCGCTCCGCGCATCTGGGTGCCGGCCTGCTTCGGCCTGATTCCCGCCTGGGCCAGGGATGCGAAGATTGCCCGCTCCACCTATAACGCCCGAAGCGAAACCCTCGCAGAAAGACCTTCTTTCCGGAATGCATGGGCACGCGGCCAGCTCTGCATCATTCCGGCGGATGTCCTTTACGAGCCCTGTTACGAGACGGCCCGCGCCGTACGCTGGCAGATCCGCCGGCAGGATGCCCGGCCGATGGGGATTGCCGGTTTATGGGAGCGGGTGCTACAGCCCGACGGGCAGGTCGTCTGGTCCATGACCATGCTGACGGTCAATGCGGATGGGCACGCCTTGTTCGGGCGCTTCCATAAACCCGGGGACGAGAAGCGCGCCGTCGTGATCCTGCCCGATGGTGTCTGGGGCGCGTGGTTGGGGGCGCGTTCGGAAAAGGAGGCGTGGTCGCTGCTGACGCTCGCTGAGCCGGGTGGCCTGATTGTCGCCCCGGCCCCTCGCGAAGATCAGTGAGTCAGGGGCGGGTACCCTGGAAAAACAGGCCGTCGCTGCGGGCTGTGTTCGGGGCGGCTATGTAAAACTGCTTGCGGGGAATGTTGTAGAAACCGATTCCGGTCAGTGTGTCGGTGCCGAACGTACAGGAGCCACCGCGGAAGGTGACGGACAGGTTGAAGACGTTTACCGATCCGCGCGGCGTGGCCACTCCGGAGAAATTACAGCCGGCAACGACGCCCGTGATGGTGCCGTTGGCCTGCAGGGTCATGAATGCGGTCTGAGTGCCGGCAGAGGAAACCGCATTGCCTGTATAGGTTCCCGTCGCCAGTGTGGCGTTTGCCGGCTGCTCGTACGCCGGGTTGTACTGGGTTGAGAAGGTGCTCGTATCCCGGTTGGCGTAGGTCAGTACGCCGCTGAGCGAAGACTTCGTGAAGTAGCTGGCGGAAACGCTGATCGAGTTGACCCCGTAGCGGTCGAAATTGAAATCGACCGCATCCTTCACCGTAAAACTGCCATTGCTGGCCTGGCCCGTGCCGGTGACGACGCCGCCGATCACGTCCTTGTCGCTTCTTGTGGAATACACCGCATAGAAGCTGCCGTCGTTCAGGATCACGCCGGAGATGCTGGCACCAGCGTCGCTGGTGCCCAGCCACATGCCTTCCGCGGCATTCGAAACGACCAGGGAGGGGCCCTGAGCCCCTCCGCCGCTACCCGCAGTGCTCCCGTCGTCGCTGCCGCCGCCACCGCCTCCGCAGGCGGACAGGGACAAGGAGAGGAGGAGGGTGGTGGAACCTTGGATATGGCGGGTCATGAATGCATTCCTGATAATCGGCAGGTCGGTTTTCCGCCTGAAAACACATGATTTCTTGGACTGCCGATTGTCCTGGAGCGGTCCTCCCCCAGGGGGTTAGTCGGTGCACATGAAAGTTGTGGCGTATTACCTTTGGAAAGTATTTTCATGATTTTTGAATAGTGCGCGCGGTCTTGCGATGTTGCATGTCGGGCGTGCGTCCATGCTCCGCAGCCGCGATGAACATGTTTCAGCGGAATGGGGGCAGTGAGCGCTGTTCGCAATGGAGCGCCTTGGGCAGTGCTCGTTCGTGGCGTCGAGTGGCTGGAAGCAAAAGGGGGGCGCACAAATAACTTGGCAAGATCCGGATAAGTGGGTAATATCCGTCCCTCTCTGACGCGGGGTGGAGCAGTCTGGCAGCTCGTCGGGCTCATAACCCGAAGGTCGCAGGTTCAAATCCTGCCCCCGCAACCAGTTTCAAGCGTCAAGGCTCAATCACTTAGGTGATTGGGCCTTTTTGCTTTACGGGTCGTCGGTACCCGTGGCGCGTGATACGACGCCCTTTCGTGGTGCCTTTACCCGATTCTGATCAGTTGTGGTGCATCCTGTCTGGCGGGGGCGGTGTGCGTTATCGACATATGCACAGCATTGGTGCATAATCAAAAACCTATATTGGTTCAGGCGTTGTGTGCCGCCGTTTTTCGCCAGAAACGCGATATGGGGTCGGTCGCTGACGTCCGAATGCTCCTTGCCTACACCTCCGGGGCGGGCCCGCGGCGCGCAGTTCTTGCCACGATGATCACAGTTCCTGTCTCCAAGCTTTTCTCGAATAGCACTGACTCTTCCCGTCGGAGGTGGCTCCGTCTGGCCTTGCCGCTCGTTGCCGTTTCCGTGTTGATCGGTGCGGTCGGTGTGGTGGGTTATCGCTATTTGAGCGAAGAGACGCGCCGGGAGACCCATCGCACGCTGGCGGTCATCGCTGAGCAGAAACGGCAGCAGATCGAGGATTCGCTGGCCGAGACGCGCATCGATGCCGAACTCTATTTCGCCAGCCGCTCCCAGTTGGAGATGCTGTTCCGGCGCTGGTTGAACAGTGGGCGCAAGGACGCCGACCTTGTCGAACAGATGCGCAGCCGCATGCAGGAAGTGGCCCGCGTGCGGGGGTGGGGCGGCCTGGCGGTGGTCGATGCCGATGCCCGCCCGGTGGTGGTGGTCGGCAAGGCCAATGTCCGCGACCATGCTGCGCTCATCAAGGACATCCTGCGCGAGCCGCGCATCGAGTTTGTCGACCTGCACCGCACCGCCGAGGGCGAAGTGCTGTACGGCGTCCTCGCGCCGATCGGCGCATCGGGCTCCCGGCCGCTGGGCGTCGCCTACCTCACCTGGAAGGCGGAGCAGGCGCTGTATCCGCTGGTCGAATCCTGGCCGGTGCCGACCCGCACGGCGGAAACCTACCTCGTGCGCCGGGACGGCGACAACGTCCGCTTCCTGACGCCGCTGCGCCACCGGGCGGCGCCCGCCTTGTCACTGGTCCAGTCGCTCAGTATCCCGACCTTACCCGCCGGGCGGGCCGCCAAGGGCGAACACGGGATTCTTGCCGGCGGACGGGACTACCGTGAGGTGCCGGTCCTGGCCTATGCCTCGCCGGTTGGGGGGACGCCGTGGCTGATGCTGGCCGAGATCGACGAAGTCGAGGCCTATGCCGGCATTCATACCCTGGCCTGGGCGACCGGGCTGGTGGTCGGCCTGGGGCTGCTGTTCGTCTATTCGGCGGGTTACCTGCTGTGGCGCCGCGACCGGGCGCGCCAGGAGATGGCGACCCTGCAGGCCCAGCAGGCAGCCGAGGCACGCTTCCGCGTGATCTTCGAGCAGGCGCCCCTCGGCGTGGCGCTGCTGGACTCCCGGGGCGGCCGGATCACCGAGGCGAACCCCCGCTTCGCCGAGATCGTCGGCCTTTCGCCGGCGGAAATGGTCGGGCGCGCCCCAACCGCCATGACTCATCCGGATGACGTGGCCGAGAGCCGCCAGCATATCGAGCGCCTCAATGCCGGGGAGATCTCCGGTTATCGCCTGACCAAACGCTATCTGCGTCCCGATGGATCGGTGGTGTGGGTCAGTCTGAGCTGCGCCCCGGTCCAGGTCGCCAACGAGGATAGCCGTCGTTACCTGGCCATCGTCGAGGACATCACTGCCCGCAAGGAAATGGAAGAACGCTTGCGGATCAGCGAGTCGCGGCATCGCCTGCTGGCCGACAATGCCGTCGATGTGATCGTGACGATGGATCTGGGCGGGCGTTTTTCCTACATCAGTCCATCCGTCGAGCGGCTGCGCGGCTATTCTGCCGACGAAGCGATCGGGCAGCCCTTGACGGAGGTTCTGACGGCGGACTCCCTGCGCATCGCCGAAGCCTATTTCGCCCGCCTGAAGGCCAGCCTTGCCAACGGCGAGGCGGTGGAGCTGGAGCATTTCCGCGGCGAACTGGAGGTGCGCCGCAAGGATGGCGCATCCGTGTGGACCGACGTCAGTGCCAGCCCGCTGCTCAGCGCGGATGGCAACATCGTGGAAATCCTCGGCGTGATCCGCGACGTCAGCGAGCGCAAACGCTACGAATACAAGCTGCGCCAGGCCTCTGAAGCGGCCGAGGCGGCCAACGCGGCGAAGAGCGAGTTCCTGGCCCACATGAGCCACGAGATCCGCACGCCGATGAACGCCGTGCTGGGGCTCGCCCAGGTGCTCGAGCGCGAAGCCCTGGCCGGGCACCAGCACGACATGGTCCAGCGCATCCGGACGGCCGGGCAGTCCCTGCTGGCCATCCTCAACGACGTGCTCGACCTGTCCAAGATCGAGGCCGGGCAGCTGCGTATCGAGCAGCGTCCCTTCGACCTGGCCGTACTGCTGGCCAACCTCGACAGCCTGATGGGCCAGGCGGCCAGGGGCAAGGGGCTCGCGCTGCGCATCGAAGGGCCGGACGAGTCCCCCGGCCCGCTGCTGGGCGACGGTCTTCGCCTGGAGCAGATCCTGTTCAATCTGACCGGCAATGCCATCAAGTTCACCGAGCAGGGCGAGGTGGCGGTGGGGGTCCGGGCCCGCGCGGTGGACGATCTGACGCTGAAGCTCCGTTTCGAGATCCGCGATACCGGCATCGGCATCGACCCGGAAGCCCTGGGGCGTCTGTTCGCCCCCTTTGCCCAGGCCGATGCGGGCATCGGTCGCCGCTTTGGCGGCACTGGCCTCGGCCTGTCGATCTGCAAGCGCCTGGTTGAATTGATGGGCGGCGAGATCGGCGCCGACAGCCAGCCGGGCACGGGCAGCTGCTTCTGGTTCGAGCTGCCGCTGCAACGGGCCAGTGAAGCCGAGATGGCCGCGCTGGCCGTGGCTGCCGCGCCACCCGAGCCGTCCGGACCCCGTCTGGTCGGGGCCCATCTGCTGGTGGTGGACGACAGTGGAATGAACCGTGATCTGGTGGAGCGGGCGTTACGCCTCGAAGGGGCCAGCTCCACGCTGGCCGCCGACGGCCTGCAGGCGATCCAGATCCTGCAGACCCGGCCCGAACGTTTCGACGCGGTGCTGATGGATGTGCAGATGCCGGTGATGGACGGTCTCACTGCCATGCGCCTGATTCGTGGCGAGCTGGGCCTGATCGACCTCCCCGTCATCGCCTTCACCGCCGGTGTGCGTGACGAGCAGCAGGCCGCGGCGCGGGCCGCTGGCGCCAACGACGTGCTGGCCAAACCGATGGACCTGGATCAGATGGCGCTCACGCTGGAGTACTGGGTCCGTTCCCACCGGCGCCTAAAGGGGGCCGTCGACGCGCCCGCTGTTGCAGCGGCGGCGCCGACCGGGAGCGTTGTCGATCAAGCCACCGCGGATGCGGGGGCGACGGACGCCGGAGACTTCCCGGAGATTCCCGGCATCGACCGCGAACGGGCTGTCCAGCGCCTGGGCCGCGACCGGGAGATGTTCATCGGCCTGCTCGAACTCTTCGTCCATGACAACGCCAATGCCGTCGGGCAGGCGCGCAGTGCGCTCGCTGCGGGTGACCGAGAGGCGGCGGGGCGCCGCATGCACACCCTGGGCAGCAATGCCGGCTTCCTGTGCGCCTTCGGGCTGATGGACTCGGCGCGGGCGCTGGAGGCGGCCATCGACGGTGGAGAGGCGGAGCTCGACGCGGCGTTCGATGCGCTGGAGCGCGAGATCGCGGATTTCGTCGACGCCAGCGCGCCCTGGCGCTGAAGGCCGGGCCGGTCGGCCGCCGGCTGGCGGCGACGCCCTTCAGTGGCGTTCTGGTAGCAGAGCGCCGATTTCGCCGGGGCTGGCACGCAGGGTTTCCGACGGCAGTTCTCCGAACATGTGCCGGTACTCCTGGGCGAAGCGCGACAGGTGCCAGAAGCCCCAGCGGGCCGCGACGTCCTGCACCGCCACGCGGGCGGGTTCGCTCAGGCGGAGCTCCTTGCGGACGCCGTTCAGGCGCAGGGCCTTGAGGTAGCTCAGCGGGTTGATCTGGAGTGTCTCGTCGAAACAATATTGCAGCGTGCGGCGCGACACGCCCAGTTCGGCACACAGATCACCCACCGAAATCGGCTCGTCGATGCGCGTGCGCATGTAATCGATGGCCCGGGCGACGATCTGCTGGCGCCCCACCGAGGTGCGCGGCCCGGTACTTTCCTGGCCGACGTTGCCGATTAAGGATACTGCGGTGCCGAGAACCGCTTCCTTCAAGGCCTTGCGGATGGCCCCGTGGGCCAGCATCGACGGCGTGGCGGTAAGGCTGGCCATCATCGTGACCAGGAAGTCGCGCATCTCGCGGGCCAGCATTCCGTTGCGCAGCGCGCTCCCGGAGCGCTGTAGTGCAGCGGAGATGTCCTGGCCGTCCACCGTCGCGGCGTGATCGCGGAGATCCTGCAGGGACAGGGTCACGGCGATCAGGTCCAGATTGTTCGAGGTGCGCAGCAGGGACTCGCTGCCCAGCTTGTGCATCAGCAGCGTATCCAGATCCACCTCCCAGCCGTCGCACCAACTGTAGCCGTCCATTTGCACCGGCACGCCGATGACGAAGGCGTCGTCCTGGATCTGGCAGGACTCCTGGATGCTCAGTGTGGTGTGCTCGCGGAACAGTTGCAGTCCGTCAAAGCAGATCTCGGTCACGCGGCCTTCGAAGGTGCCGGGCACCAACTGTTCATATTGCTGGCTCCAGCCGCGTAGGCAGTTCGCCTGTTCCCCCGCATCCGTCGTGACCCGGGTGCTGACGAGGTAATCCGGCGCATCGAGCGCCTGCGGGGCAGTCGGGCTGCCCTGTAGCTGAATCATGGTGAAGGTTCTGACGTGATGCGGCCAACCGTGGCTGCAGCAGGAACAGCAATATCCGGGCCGCTGGCGCAATGCCTGCCCCGGGTGCTGGGCGCCGCGCGCTCTAGAGCCCCTTCCAGGGCTCGTTTCACCACGCCTGCCACCGTTTGCGCACCCTGGATATCGGCACTTTTGTGGTGCGGCAGTGCAGCAAACCGCCCTGTTTTGGGCAGGGTTATTTGTGCCCATCTTGCCGTTTCCGGCTAACGGTCCCGCCACCCAGATTCCTAGAATCGCCTCGACCTGAGCCGCTTTCGAGCCGGTTTCCGCACCCCGCGGAGCCAGCCGGAGCGGAAACCCGCAGAGAACGAGGAGAGCACATTGAAAGCAATTGCCTGGGCCCTGAACGGCCTGGCCGGCGCGGCGCTGATGGCGTCGCTGGCGGCCGGTGCCGTGGGGCTGGATACCACCGGGGTGGTGAAGATGGGGCCCGCCACGCCCCAGCGCATGTACGTGGTGGACCCGGCCTTCTCCCACCTGATCGACGGCCGCCTGCACGTTGTGGAGGGCGACAGCGAGCGCTACCTGGGCATGGTGTCCACCGGCTTCTCGGCCTCCGTCGCGCTGTCGCCGGACCGCAAGGAGATCTACGTCGCCACCACCTATTACGCCCGCCTCAATCACGGTGAGCGGACCGACGTGGTGGACATCCACGACGCCGAAACCCTCAGCTGGAAGGGCGAGATCGTCATCCCGACGCGTCACGCCCAGGCCACCGCCGCCCGCAACGTGCTGCAGACCTCCCACGACGGCCGCTACCTGTTCGTGCAGAACGCCACCCCGGCCACCTCGGTGACGGTGGTGGACCTGCAGGCCCGCAAGCCCATCGCCGAGGTGCAGACGCCGGGCTGCTGGTCGGTCTACCCGTCGCCCACTGTCGCCGGCCGTTTCTCGGCGATGTGCGGCAATGGCTCGATGCTGACCGTCACTCTCGACGCCGACGGCAAGGTGACGGGCCGCCGGCAGAGCGCGCCGTTCTTCGATCCGGACGCCGACCCGCTGTTCACCAACTTCGACCGCATCGGCGGACGCTACGTCTTCGTGTCCTTCCATGGCCAGGTGCACGTGGCCGACCTGTCGGGCGAGGAGGCCAGGTTCGAGGCGCCCTGGTCGCTGCTGTCCGCCGCCGACACGAAGAAGGGCTGGCGTCCGGGTGGCTACCAGCTGGTGGCCATCCACGAGGCCAGCGGCCGCCTGTTCGTCGCCATGCACGACAAGGGCGAGGAGGGCACGCACAAGAACCCGGCCAAGGAAATCTGGATGGTGGACCTGGCCTCGCACAAGCGCCTGGCCCGCCTGCCCGGCCACGACGCGCTGACCCTGGCGGTGAGCCGCGGTGACGGGGCGCGGTTGTATGCGCTCAACGGCGAGAAGGCGCTCATCGCCCAGTTCGACGTGTCCGGCTCCCAGCCGAAGTTCCTGCGCGTCATGAAGCCGATCGGCGAAACCCCGATCCAGCTGGAGCTGCAGTGATGTCCGCCGGTCTGTTGTCCCTCGTCGATCCGGTGGTCGGCCACGGCTGTGCCGCCGCGGTGGCGGCGATCCTGCTGATGGGCGCCTGGCAGAAGCTCGCCGACAACGGCGTGTTCCGCGCCACCGTCGAACTCTACGGCCTGCTGCCCGCCGGCCTGGTCGGGCTCTTCGCCGCGGCCTATCCGGTGGCCGAGGTGCTGGCCGCCGGCGCCCTGCTGGGCTGGGCCGACAGCCCGGCGCTGCTGCTGCCTCTCGGTGTGCTGAGCGTCGCGACCCTCGGCGTGGCCATCAACGTGCTGCGCGGCCGCACCGACCTGGAATGCGGCTGCGGCGGTGACAGTCATCCGCGCCTGTCCTGGGCCCTGGTCGCCCGCAACGGGCTGCTGCTCGGCGCCGTACTGCTGGCCGGTGCCGCCGAGGACGCCCGCGCCCTGGTGTGGATCGACTACCTGTCCGTCGCCGCGCTGACCCTCGCCCTGCTCGGCCTGTATGCCGCCGCCAATCAGCTGCTCGCCAATCAACCCCATCTCATCCAATCCGGGAGCCACTCATGAACGAAGCCCTGATCATCTCCAACGCGATCCAATGGATCGTCCTGCTCGCCGTCGTCCTCGGCCTGGTCGCCCTGGCCCGCCAGGTCGGCATCCTCTTCGAACGCATCGCGCCGATGGGCGCCCTGATGCTCGACACCGGCCCGAAGGCCGGCGAGATGGCGCCGGTCTTCACCCTGCCGACCTTGACCGGCCCCGAGGTGGCGCTCGGCGGCCGCCAGGCGCGCAGCACCTTGCTGTTCTTCGTGTCGCCGACCTGCCCGGTGTGCAAGAAACTGCTGCCCATCGTGAAGAGCGCCAGCCGCAGCGAGGCTGCCTGGATGCGTGTGGTGCTGGCCTCCGACGGCGAGGAGCCGGAACACCGCGCCTTCATCAACAAGTCGGAACTGGGCGCCTTCCCCTACGTGCTGTCCCAGGAGCTGGGCATGACCTACCGCATCGCCAAGCTGCCCTACGCGGTGCTGATCGACGAATCCGGCCGCGTGCGCGCCAAGGGACTCGTCAATTCCCGCGAACAACTGGAAAGCCTGTTCACCGCCAAGGAACTGACCGTCGCCTCGGTGCAGGACTACATCGAGCAAAAGGCCTGAGCGGCCATCCCCGACAGAGGAGTGAAACATGGGATTCATTGGAAACTGGCTCGACCGCTGGTCCGAGCGCAGCACCCGCAGCGTGGCCCAGCGCAGCTCGCGGCGCAGCGCCCTCAACCGCATCGGCAAGCTGATGGTGGGCAGCGCCTTCGTGCTGCCGGTGCTGCCCTTCGACCGTACCGGCCAGGCCTTCGCCGCCGAGGCGAAAAAGCGCAAGCAGGCCAAGGACGACACCGCCTGCGACTACTGGCGCTACTGCGCCCAGGACGGTTACCTGTGCTCCTGCTGCGGCGGCACGGTATCCACCTGTCCGCCCGGCACCGAGCCGTCGAAGGTGTCGTGGGTCGGTACCTGCCGCAACCCGGAGGACGGCAAGGACTACCTGATCAGCTACAACGACTGCTGCGGCAAGACCGCCTGCGGCCGCTGCATGTGCAACACCAGCGAGCGCGAGCGCCCGGGCTACCGCCTGGGCCTGCACAACGACGTGAACTGGTGCATGGCCAACGACTCGTCGGTGTTCCACTGCACCACCGCGCTGATCGTCGGCCTGCCGGAAGGGCAGGGCTGAGCATGGCGACCGTCGCCCCCTTCCTGGCCGTCGCGCTGCTCGCAGCCGGCACCGCGGCCGCCGCCGACCCCGGCGAGGCCCTCTTCGACAAGCACTGCGCGGTGTGCCACCAGCCGGGCGGGATCGGTGCGCCCGGCTTCGCGCCACCGCTGGCCGATGCCCTCGGTCAGCGGCTGGCGGTGGCCGAGGGGCGCGACTACTTCCCGCGCGTGCTGCGCGGCGGCCTGGCCGGGCCCATCGACACCAAGGCCGGCCGCTTCAACGGGGCGATGCCGCCCTTCGCCGGGCTCTCCGACGAGGAGGTGGCGCGGGTCCTCAATTACGTGCTGACCGGCCTCAACGGGAAGCTGCTGCCCGACAGCTTCGCCCCCTACCGCGCCGATGAGATCGCCGCCCTGAAAAGCCAGCCCGCTGCCGCCGGCGACAACCGCAAGCTGCGCGAACGCATCGACGCGGCACTGAAGAAGGGCGGCTAGCCATGCGGGCCCCGTTCCTTGCCGTGATGTTCGCCGTGGCACTCGCCAGCTTGCCGGCCGTGGCTGGAGCCGAGCCGCAGCGTGACTTCCAGACCCACTGTTCCGGCTGCCACCAGATGGACGGCAGCGGCGCACCGAAATTCGGTATCCCCGACATGCGCCATGCGGTCGGCCACTTCCTGCGCCTGCCGGAGGGCCGCCACTTCCTGGTGAAGGTGCCGGGCACCGCCAACTCCCCCCTCGGCCATGCCGACACCGCGGCAATGCTGAACTGGATGGTGTTTGCCTTCAGCCGCGACGAGGTGCCGGCGGACTTCCGTCCCTACACCGCCCAGGAGGTCGCGCGGCTGCGTGGCCAGACCTTCCACGACGTACCCGGCGCCCGTGCCGAGATCGTCCGGCGACTGCGGGCCGATGGCCTCGACATCCAGTGAATACACACATCGACCTACCCGACAGGAGAAATGCAATGAACCGCTTCGATTCCGCCGCCCTGCGGCCCCTCGCCCTGGCCCTCGCGCTGGGGGCCACTTGCGCCGCCCATGCGGCGGAGGACGCCTCCCGCCTCGGCAAGGATCTCACCCCCGCCGGCGCCGAGAAGGCCGCCAACAAGGACGGCAGCATCCCCGCGTGGATTGGCCGGGAAGCCCCCGCCAGCGGCTGGGCCTATGGCAAGAACCGTGGCGAGGCCTGGAAGCACAAGGGCGAAAAGCCCATGTTCTCGATCGACGCGGCGAATGTCGCCAAGTACGCCGACAAGCTGACTCCGGGGCAGGTGGCGACCATCAAGCAGGTCAAGGGCTACCGCATGGATGTCTATCCGTCCCACCGGACCTGTGGCGTGCCCGATTTCGTCGCCGACAACACCCGCAAGAACGTGGACACCGCCAAGCTCGCCGAGGACGGCTGGGGCATCAAGGAGGCGATGATGCCCGGCTATCCCTTCCCCTTCCCGGCCAATGGCGTGGAAGCCATGTGGAACGCCAAGCTGCGCTACCGCGGCGTGGCGGTGGAGTACAAGAACTCCATCACCTCGGTGTCGCCGCGCAAGGGATCGGACGAGTGGATCAAGGCCAGCAACGAACAGACCTTCTACCTGCCGTGGGGGGCCAAGGGCTCCAGGCCCCTCTCCAAGCTGCCGGGCGTCGAGTACTACACCTACCTCGTCTATAACACCCCCACCGCGCTGGCCGGCCAGGCCTTCACGCAGACCACCTTCCTCGACCAGCCGGGCAGCGAGACCTTCTACTACTTCACCGGCCAGCGCCGCGTGCGGCGCATGCCGACCTACGCCTACGACGCGCCGCAGATCGGTTTCGAGAACCAATACACCCTCGACGAACCGGCGGTCTTCAACGGCACGCTGGACCGTTTCGACTGGAAGCTGGTGGGCAAGAAGGAAATGTACGTGCCCTACAACAGCTTCGGCGCCTACGACTTCGACGCTAGGTTCGAGGACATCGCCCAGGCCGGCTCGATCAACCCGACGCACCGCCGCTATGAGCTGCACCGGGTGTGGGTGGTGGAGGCCAGCGTCAAGGCCGGCGCCCGCCACGTGGCCCCCAAGCGCACCTTCTATCTCGACGAGGACAGCTGGAACCTGCTCGCCGCCGACGACTACGACGCCCAGGGCAAGCTGTGGAAGCACCGCGAGGGCTACCTGATCCCGGTGTATGAAACCGGCAGCTGCGATGTCGCCGGCTTCACCCAGTACAACCTGAACGAAGGCCGCTACGTCTTCGACCTGCACGCTGCCGGCACCGGCAAGGACATCCAGTGGGTGGTGGACGGCAACAGCCCCCGCTACAAGCCGGGCTTCTACACCTCGGACAACCTCCGCGCGGTCAGCGACCGCTGAGCCGGAACAGCCAGGGAGGACCGGATCATGACCAGAACCACCATCAAGCCGATCGCGCTGACCGTTTTCGCCGTTCTGGCCGGCTCTGCCGGCCAGGCCGCCGCCTTCACCTTCCAGGGGGAGAGCGTGTCGGGCAGCTTCGACTCCACCGTTACCGCCGGCCTCGGCGTGCGCACCGAGGGGCCGGCCTGCTCCCTGGTGCTCAAGGGCTCGCCCAGTGCCGGGGCTCCCGGTGGCTGCACCGAAGTGGCCAGCGGCCTGGGTGACCAGGGCAACCTCAACTATGGGCGCGGCGATGCCTTCACCACTTACCTGAAGGGCACCCACGAACTGCTCCTCAAGCTGCCCGAGGACGTGAAGTTCATGGCCCGGGTGAGCTGGCTGAAGGACTTCGCCGCCACGCACACCACCGGTTACGTCAGCGGCGGCAACCCACCGGGCATCGGCGGCCTGAGCGACGACGCGAAGGAAGACCTGTCCTTCAAGGCACGCATGCTCGATCTGTGGGTCAGCAAGGAATTCAGTGTCGGCGAGCAGCGCGCCCGCCTGCGGGTCGGCAACCAGGTGATCAGCTGGGGCGAGAGCCTGTTCATCCCCGGCGGCATCAACCAGGTCAACGCCATCGACATCATGCGCCTGTCCCAGCCGGGCACGCAGCTGAAGGAGGTCTTCCTGCCGGCGCCCATCGTCAGCGTGGCCAGTGGCCTGGGGGGCGGGGTGAACGTGGAGGCCTACTGGCAGGCCAAGTGGAACGACAACTACTACCCGCCCACCGGCAGCTATTGGTCGGTGGTCAATGGCCTCGGCCGTGGCGACCGGACTTACGGTCTGCCCCGCGGCAAGGCGCCGCGCGACGGGCAGTACGGCGCGGCGGTGCGCTGGCAGCCGGACGGCACCCAGCTCAACCTGGGCTTCTACGCGATGGCCTATCACGACAAGGCCGCCCAGTTCACCTACAACCTGAACGGCAGCGGCGGGCCGGGCTGGGCCTTTCCGGAGGACCGGCGCATGTACGGGGTGAGCGCCAACTTCCCGCTGGGCGACTGGGCCATCGGCAGCGAGCTGTCCTATCGCCCGAAGGACGCGGTATCCCTCAATCCGGCCAGCGGCTGCACCGGCACCCGCGGGGACTGCTACGTGGACGAGAAGAAGTTCCAGTGGCACCTGACCGGGCTGCTGAGCATGACGCCCAGCGACTACGGCGGCATCCTCGGCGCCCTCGGCGGCGCCCAGACCGCCACGCTGATGGTGGAGGCGGTGGCCATCAAGTACCCGAACCTGAAGCGCTTCTACAACGGTGTGCCGGTCAGCGCCGGTGCCTGGGGCTGGGGGTTGGAGGACGATGCCACGGCGGCGGCCGGCTCGGTCGGCACCAAGACATCGTGGGGCTACAACCTGGACTTCAGCTGGGTCTATGACGGCACCGTGATCCCGGGCTGGCAGGTGGTGCCGGAGGTGTACTTCTTCCACGCGGTGAAGGGGCGCACGCCGACCACCACGGGCACCTTCATGGAGGACGCCAAGTCGGCCAACTTCATCGTCAACTTCACGCAGAACCCGGCCACCTGGCAGTTCGGCGTGAACTACGCGAAGTTCTGGGGCGGGGCGACCCGCTACGACCAGCCGTACAAGGACCGCGACTTCGTCGGGGCCTTCGTCTCCCGCAACTTCTGATGGCGAGCGGGGGCGGCGGCGTCGGCCGCCGTCCCCGCTCGCAGGTGGAACCATCGTGCTCAATCCCTTCAGTGTCGACAGCGTCGACCAGTTTTTTACCCGTAGCCTGAGGGCCCTCGAGGGCTTCCTGTTCGGCATCCGGCGCAGCCTGCTGGTGGCGCTGCTCGGCCTGACCGCGGTGCTCGGCTATTTCGCCCTGCAACTGCACATGGACGCCGGTTTCGAGAAGCAGATGCCGGTCGGCCACGAATACATCGAGACCTTCAAGCAATACCGCGACGACGTGCTCGGCGCCAACCGCATCACCGTGGTGGTGAAGGCCCGCCAGGGCTCGGTGTGGAACGCGCCGGCGCTGACCCGCCTGTACGACGTGACCCAGGCGGTGATGTTCCTGCCCAACGTGGCGCGGCTGGGCGTGCAGTCCCTGTGGACGCCCAACAGCTTCGTCAACGAGATCACCGAGGACGGCTTCCGCGCCGAGCCGATCATCGACGGCACCGTGACGCCGCAGAGCCTGGACGCCGAGACCATCGGCAATATCCAGCGCGCCACCAGCCAGGGCGGCTACGTGGGCACCCTGGTGTCCCGCGACCAGACCAGCGCGATGATCACCGCCGAGCTCAACGAGACGGACGCCGACGGCAACAAGATCGACTATGTGGCCTACAACCACCTGCTCGAAGAACAGATCCGCGCCAAGTTCGAGGACGACCAGTTCGAGATCCAGATCATCGGTTTCGCCAAGCAGATCGGCGACATCGCCGACGGCGCCAAGGGCGTGCTGGTGTTCTGTGCCGTGGCCCTGCTGCTCACCGCGCTGGCGGTCTATTGGTACTGCCACTCGGTGCGCCTGACCCTGCTGCCGGTGCTGTGCTCGCTGACCTCGCTGGTGTGGCAGTTCGGCACGCTGCGCCTGCTCGGCTACGGCCTCGATCCGCTGGCGGTGCTGGTGCCCTTCCTGGTGTTCGCCATCGGCGTGTCGCACGGGGTGCAGCAGATCAACTTCATCGTCCGTGAGATCGCCCTCGGCAAGACCACCGACGAGGCGGCCCGCCACAGTTTCAGCGGCCTGCTGGTGCCCGGCACGCTGGCCCTGGTGACGGCCTTCGTGTCCTTCGTGACGCTGGTGCTCATTCCGATCCCGATGGTCCGCGAGCTGGCCATCACGGCGTCCATCGGCGTGGCCTACAAGATCGTCACCAACCTGATCATGCTGCCGCTGGCCGCATCGCTGTTCAGCTTCAGCAAGGACTACGCCGACAAGGCGATGCAGAAGCGCGAGAAGCGCGCCGGCTGGCTGCGCGGCCTGGCCCGCCTGGCCGAACCTAACCGGGCTCTCGGCGTGCTGGCGCTGACCGCATTGGTGTTCGGCGTGTCGGTGTGGCAGAGCAGCGACCGGGTGGTCGGCACGCTTGAGCCGGGCGCGCCGGAGCTGCGCCAGGACGCCCGCTTCAACCGCGACGCGGTGGCCATCTCGTCGAGCTACGACACCGGCCTCGACTGGCTGACGGTGATCTTCGAGACCACGCTGCCGGAGGCCTGCGAGAACACCGCCATCGGTGCCTACCAGGACGAGTTCGTCGACGCCATGCACCACGTGCCGGGCGTGCTGTCGATCAACGCCTTCTCCAGCCAGCTGCGCACCTACAGCGAGGGCTACAACGAGGGCAACCCGAAGATGAACGTCGTGCCGTCCGATGCCGGCAACTACTCGGGCCTGGCGGTGGAGGTGGGGCGCATGCGCGGCTACATGCGCAAGGACTGCAGCATGACGGCGGTGCACCTGTTCCTCACCGACCACAAGGCGGCCACCATCAACCGGGTCATCGACGCGGTGAAGGCCTTCCGCAGCGCCAACGGGCTCGACGGCGTCACCGTGCGCCTGGCCGCCGGCAACGCGGGCGTGCTGGCCGCGGTGAATGACGAGGTGGAGATCAGCGAGCTGCCGATGATGCTCTATGTGTACGCGGCGATCGTGATCCTGGTGTTCATGGTCTATCGCGACTTCCGCGCCGTGATCGCCTGCTGCCTGCCGCTGACCGTCGGTACCTTCATCGGCTACTGGTTCATGAAGGCGCTGTCGATCGGCCTCACCGTGGCGACGCTGCCGGTGATGGTGCTGGCCGTCGGCATCGGCGTGGATTACGCCTTCTACATCTACAACCGCCTGCAGTACCACCTGGCCCACGGCCAGCCCATCGTCAAGGCGGTGGAGCACGCCATCATGGAAGTCGGCATGGCGACCATCTTCACCGCCATCACGCTGGCCATCGGCGTGGCCACCTGGTCCTTCTCGGCCCTCAAGTTCCAGGCCGACATGGGCAAGCTGCTGGCCTTCATGTTCGTCGTCAATCTGGTGATGGCGATGACCGCGCTGCCGGCCCTGGCGGTGTGGCTGGACAAGATCTTTCCGCGCCGCGGCCCCGTCAAGGCGCCCGGCATCCTGGATCACTGAACGGAGCCCGTCATGTTGAAATCCCTTTCCCTGCGCACCCTGAGCGCCCGCACGATGGCCCGGCGCCGGCGCGACGCGCTGATCCTGGCCCTGTTCGGCGCGTCGGCCTGCGTGCATGCCCAGGCGCCGGCCGAGGGGCCCCGCCACCCGATCGAACGCCCGGCCCTGGCGTCGGCCCACGCCAGCGAGGCGATGCTGCTGGGGGCGGCCCGCGCCGGCCAGCGCATCGTCGCGGTTGGCGACCACGGCACGGTGATCCTGTCGGACGACAGCGGTGGGCACTTCCGCCAGGCCCGCCAGGTGCCGGTGCGGGCCATGCTCAATGCGGTGTCCTTCGTGGATGACAAGCACGGCTGGGCGGTCGGCCACGGCGGTGTGATCCTCGCCACCGACGACGGTGGCGACAGCTGGAAGCTGCAGCGGGAAGATCTGGACAAGGACCAGCCGCTGTTTTCCGTGCTGTTCGTGGATGCGCACAACGGCTGGGCCTGTGGCCTGTGGTCCCTGCTGCTGCACACCACCGACGGCGGCCGCAACTGGGTGCCGGTGGACTTGCCGGTGCCGGCCGGCGCCAAGCGGGCCGATGGCAATCTGTACAGCCTGTTTGCCGATCGCCACGGCGGCCTGTTCATCGCCGCCGAGCAGGGCCGGGTATTGCACTCCGCCGACCATGGGGCGAGCTGGGAATACCTGGACACCGGTTACAAGGGCTCCCTGTGGGCGGGTGCCGCGCTGTCCGACGGCAGCCTCGTCGTCGGCGGCTTGCGCGGCGCGATCTATCGCAGCGGCGACGGCGGTCGTCACTGGGCGCCGGTCAAGGTGGACAGCCGCAGCTCGATCACCGCCTTTGCCGAGTCGAGCGCCGGGCTCTACGCCTCGGCCCTCGACGGGGTGCTGCTGCACAGCACCGACCATGGTGCCGGCTTCAGCGTCAGCCAGCGTCCGGACCGCCTGCCGCTGACGGCCGTCGTCGCCAGTGAGAAGGGGGCGCCGCTGCTCGTGTCGAAAGCCGGGGTGGTCCGCGCGACGCCTTGAAGCGCGTGCCGGGCGGATGCGTGGCGGCAAGTTTCAGGACGCGTCCGCGGGCGCGTCCTTTTTTGCCCTCTCGGGCCGCGGCTGGCGGCGGTAGGCGCCGGGCGGGCTGCCGGTCCATTGCTTGAAGGCCCGGTTGAAGGCCGACGGGTCGTCGAAGCCGATCTTTGCGCCGATCAGGGCGATCGGTTCGTCGGTCTTGGTCAGCAGGGTGATCGCCGCATCCCGCCGCAGGTTGTCCTTGAGGGACTGGAAGCGGCTGCCTTCGGTGGCCAGCCGGCGCGCCAGCGTGCGTGGCGAGGTGTGCAGTGTGCGGGCCACGTCCTCGATGGTCAGCGGCTGGGCCAGCCGTTCCCGTAAATGGTCGCCGACCCGGTGGGTGACCGGGCGCTTGCTGGCCGAGACATGGAACCAGTCCATCGGCGCATTGCGCAGGAAGGCGCTCAGCGCGGTCTTGTTGCGGCGGATCGGCAGGGACAGGCAGGCCGGGTCGAGATGCAGGGCCGTCGCCGGCCGGGAGAAGCAGGCCGGGCCGGCGTACATGCGCGGATATTCGTCGGCGTGGGGCGGCGGCGGATAGGCCAGGTCGATGCGCTGGAAGGAGATCGGCTTCTCGATCATCCACGAGGCCACGCCCTGGACCAGCAGCAGCATGAATTCCAGCGCCAGGATGCGGCGTTCGCCCAGATCGGCCTTTTCGACCAGCCTGAGGCAGGCGCCGGTTTCCGATTCCCCCAGCTCGAACTGCAGGTCGTCCAGCACCAGCCGGAAGAAGCCGGCGAAGCGGTGCAGCGCGACGCCAAGGCTGGGGGCGTCCAGCATGGACAGGCACAGGAACTTCAGCGTGCCGTTGCGCAGCGGCCGGGAGAACAGCCCGGGCGTCTCGTCGTCGTACTGAACGGCGAGCAGCCGGTACAGGGACGACAGCTGTTCGATCGTCACGCGGGCGCCGTCGTGCTGCAGTTGCGCCGGTGCGATGCCGGCGCGCAGCACGCAGTCCGGGTCGAAGCCCGGCGTGTCGCGCAGGTGATCGATCAGGTCGGTGGCGAAGCGGGCGGGGATCGTCTGCGACTGGGGGCTCATGGAAGGACGGGGCTCAAGGGCTGCGGGTGGAATGATGGCAGAAAATGTCAATTTGTCGTCCGCCTCTGCCACTCCCGCCCACGGTGCGATCTCCTACCATGTCGCCATCAACGGGTGCTGCAAAGATGCCCGCCGGCCCCGGCCCGGGGACTGATAAATACGGAGACACAATAATCATGGCATTTCTTCCGAATCGCTCGCACGTGACCTAGAAGGCATTTCTGCCCGGTTGTGGCGCCGCTGCAGGTTGGCGCCCTTCGTCAATTCCTGTTGCTCCAAGACGGTCCTTGTGCGCCATTGCTGGCGTGCCGGGGTGGGCGTTGGCGCGCCTCGTCGACCGTCGCGGGCTTCTGCTGCGAGGACATGCGATGTACTTCGAACTGGACGGCGAGCGCCGTCAGATCCGCGAACTGGCCCTTCAGTTCGCCCACCGCGAGATCATGCCGCGCGCCGTCCAGGCCGACCGGGACTGCGCCTTTCCGCTGGAAGTGCAGGCGCTGGCGGTCGAACTCGGCCTGGCCAGCGTCAATCTTCCCGCCGCGGTCGGCGGCGCCGGTCTGGGCTGTCTGGACCTGGTGCTGGTCACCGAGGCCTTGTGCTACGGCTGCCTGGGCATCGGCACCGCGCTGTGCATCAACGCGCTGGCGGCCCAGCCCATCGTGCTGGCGGGGTCGAAGGAACAGCAGGCGCGCTATCTGGGGCGCATCGCTGCAGGCGCTCTGGCCAGCTTCGCGCTGACCGAGCCCGGCGCCGGCTCGGATGTGGCCGCCATCCGCACCCGTGCCGAGCGGGTGGCCGGCGGCTACCTGCTGTCCGGCAGCAAGACCTGGATCTCCAACGCGCCGCTGGCCGAGTTCTTCGTGGTCTTCGCCAAGACCGACCCGGCCGCCGGCCACAAGGGAATGACGGCCTTCATCGTGCCGCGGGACAGCGCCGGGCGCAGCGTCGGAGAGCCCCTCGGCAAACTCGGCCAGCGCGCCGCGCCGACCGCCGAGGTCTTCCTCGACCGGGTCTTCGTACCGGAGGAAAACCGGCTCGGCGAGGAGGGCAGCGGCTTCGCGCTGGCGATGGCGGTCTTCGACCACTCGCGGCCGATGGTGGCGGCTTTCGGCGTCGGCCTGCTGGAGCGCTGCATCGACGAATCCCTGGCCTATGCCAAGGAGCGCCGCTCGATGGGGCACACGCTCGTCGAGCACCAGGCCATTGCCCACAAGCTGGCCGAGATGCGTATGCGCCTGGAAGCGGCGCGTCTCCTCACCTATCAGGCTGCCTGGCGGGTGGACCAGGGCCGGCCCAACACGCTGCAGGCCTCCGTCGCCAAGGCCACCGCCGCCGACGCGGCCATGTGGGGCGCCACCGAGGCCATCCAGATCTTCGGCGGGATGGGCTACTCGACCGAATACCCCGTCGAAAAACTCTTCCGCGACGCCAAGGTGCTGCAGATCTACGAAGGCACCAGCGAGATCCAGCGCAACATCATCGCCCGCGAAATGCTGAGGGCGGCCTGAGCCACGATTTCTTCGTCTTACAGGACTGTTCCAATGACTTTCGTCTCGCCTTCCGAACCCCTGATCCTCGCCGCCGTGCGCACGCCTTTCGGGCGCCGTGGCGGGGCCTTCCGCGACACCCGCCCCGATACCCTGCTGGCGGCCGCCATCGACGGCGTACTGCAGCGTGCCGGCCTGCCCGCCGAGCGGGTCGGCGACGTGCTGGCCGGCTGCGTCAGCCAGGCCGGCGAGCAGGGCGCCAACATCGCCCGCCAGGCCTTGCTGCTGGCCGGTCTGCCGGAGCATGTGCCGGGCGTCTCGATGAACCGCATGTGCGGCTCCAGCCAGTTCGCCACCCACGCGGCGGCCCAGGCGGTGGCCGCCGGCGACCTGGATTTCGCTATCGGCTGCGGCGTGGAAAGCATGAGCCGGGTGCCGATGTTCCTCGACCTGACGCTGGGCCAGGGCGACTTCCACGGCTTTGACGGTCTGCATCCGGACCTGCTGGCCCGTTACCCGATCCCCCACCAGGTGGAGAGCGCCGAGCGGGTGGCCGAGCACTGGTCCCTCGGCCGTGCCGAGCTTGACGCCTTCGCCATCGAGAGCCACCGCCGCGCCGAAGCCGCGCGGGCCGCCGGCGTGCATCGCGAGATCCTGGCGCAGGCCGGTGTGGACAAGGACGGGCAACCGATCCGCCTGGCCCACGACGAAGGCATCCGGGCCGTCATCGACCCGGCGAAGATGGCCGCGATGCAGCCGGTCTTCCGCAGTGCCGACGCCGGCGTGGTAACCGCCGCCAACGCCAGCCAGATGTCCGACGGCGCCGCCGCGGTGCTGATCGGCAGCCGGCGGGCCAGCGCCGATTTCGGGCTCAAGCCGGTGGCCCGTTTCCGGGCCCGCGTCGCGGTCGGTTCCGACCCGGTCATGCAGCTCACCGGTGTCATCCCGGCCACCCGACTGGCGCTGCAGCGGGCCGGCCTGTCGATCCGCGATCTGGACTGGATCGAGGTGAATGAGGCTTTCGCCAGCGTGGCCCTGTGCTTCGCGCGGGAGTTCGAGCCGGATATCGGGAAGCTCAACCCGTGGGGCGGCGCCATCGCCCACGGCCACCCGCTGGGCGCTACCGGCGCCGGCCTGCTGGCCAAGATGCTCAGCGGCCTGGCCCATGTGGACGGGCAGCTCGGCCTGCAGGTGATGTGCATCGGCCACGGCATGGCGACGGCGACCATCGTCGAACGCCTGTGACACGACCCATAAGAAGACGACACGCAGCCAAGGAGGAGACCAACATGAACGACATCCGCAACGACGTCCGCAACGATGTCCGTAGCGCCAGCCGCAACCTGATCGGCGACGCCTTGCACCGCTCGGTGCGCCGCAATCCGGGCAAGGAGGCGCTGCGTTTCCAGGCGCGCAGCTGGAGCTACGCACGCCTCGACGCGGCAGCCAACCGGGTGGCCAACCAGCTGCTGGGCCTCGGCCTGCAGAGCGGCGACCGGGTGGCCGCCTATGGCCGCAACTCCGACGCCTACGTGATCCTGTGGCTGGGCTGCGTGCGCGCCGGCCTGATCCACGTGCCGATCAATTACGCGCTGATCGACAGCGAGCTGCGCTACATCGTCGAGCAGTCCGGCGCCCGCGCGCTGTTCTGCGATACCGACATCGCCAGCCACGTGCAGGCCCTCGGCCCGACGCTGGCCTGCGAATGGCAGGGCACGCTGCATGGCGGCGATGGCGCCCACGACGTGCTGGCCTGGGCCGACACGCCGGGCCGTGACACGGCGCCGGCGCTGGACATCGACGAGGAGAGCATCGCCCAGTTGCTATACACCTCCGGCACGACGGCGGCGCCGAAGGGCGCGATGATGAGCCACCGGGCACTGCTGGCGGAGTACACCAGCACGCTGCTGGCCACCGACATCAAGCCCGGCGACCGTTCCCTGGCCTCGCTGCCTCTCTATCACTCGGCGCAGATGCACGTCTTCCTGATGCCGCAACTGCTGGTCGGTGCGACCACGATCATCGTGCCGGCGCCCCAGGCCGAGCTGTGCTTCGAGCTGATCGCCGCCGAGAAGATCACCTCCTTCTTCGCGCCGCCGACGGTGTGGATTTCCTTCCTGCGCCATCCGGCTTTCGGGAACAGCGACCTGTCGTCCCTTGAGAAGGGCTATTACGGCGCCTCCATCATGCCGGTGGCGGTGGTGCAGGAACTGGCCGCCCGCCTGCCGGCCCTACAGCTCTACAACTGCTACGGGCAGAGCGAGATCGCCCCGCTGGCGACGGTGCTGCGCCCCGAGGAACACGCCGAGCGGCCGGCTTCGGCGGGGCGGCCAATCTTCAACGTGGAAACCCGTATCGTCGATACCGACATGAAGGACGTGCCGCCCGGCGAGATGGGCGAGATCGTCCATCGCTCGCCGCAGCTGATGAGCGGCTACTGGAACAAGCCGGAGGAGACCGCCAGTACTTTTGCCGACGGCTGGTTCCGCTCCGGCGACGTGGGCTACGTGGATGAAGCCGGCTACCTGTACATCACCGACCGCATCAAGGACGTCATCAAGACCGGCGGCGTGCTGGTGTCGAGCCGGGACGTGGAAGAGGCCTTGTACACCCATCCTGCGGTGGCCGAGGTGGCAGTGGTGGCCCTGCCCGACGAGCGCTGGATCGAGATCGTCGCCGCGGTGGTGGCCCTCAAGCAGGATGCCACGGCCAGCGCCGACGAACTGATGGCGCATGCGCGTGAGCATCTGGCGGCCTTCAAGGTCCCGAAGAGGATCTTCTTCGTCGAAGACATGCCGCGCAACGCGTCCGGCAAGTTGCTCAAGCGCGAGCTGCGGCGGATCTATTCCGCCTAGTCCTTCCCGGTTCCGGGGTTCCCTTTTTGCGTTCGCTCAACGCATCCGTTCAAAGAACACGGCGGGAGTCTTGCGCCCGCCGCCCCGCGACGGCTCGCTTACCGATGCCGTCGCACGCCACAGCCCCCTTGCCGAGGGGCGCATTTTTGCCGGCCTGAAGCCGGTTTCAGGAGAGGAGATTGTCCGTGCATAACAAAAAATCCGAGATTCGTTCCATTCGTTGCTCCATCGCCCGCCGCCCGCTGAGCCTGCTGTTGCTGGCCGCCTTCGGCAGCGCCGCCGCGCCGGCCTTCGCCGAGAGCGAGATCGACGCGCTCAAGCGCGAACTGGCCGAACAGCGCCAGTTGATCCAGCAACTGCTGAAGAACCAGGAAGAGCAGAAAAAGACCGAGATCCAGACCGGCGGTCCGGCCCGTGGCGCCGGCCTGCAGATGGGCGTGCCGACCGGCCCGTCCGGCACGCTGACGATCTACGGCGTCGCTGACGTCAGCGCGTCGACGGTGAACAGTGGTTACGGCCAGAAATCGACGATCGGCTCCGGCGGGATGACGTCTTCCCGCCTGGGCTTCAAGGGCGAGAAAGAGTTGGGCGACGAGGTGAAAGCCGTCTACCTGATGGAAGCCGGCATCCTCTTCGATACGGGCTCCGTCGGCACCGGCGCGATCACGCCGGGCATCAACAACACCGCGGTCTCCAGCGGCGGGCAGACCAGCAACGGCAGCCAGATCTTCTCGCGGCAGATCTACGCCGGTCTCGCGACCCGCTTCGGCACGCTGACCGCCGGCCGCCAGTACGCCGGCTCCTACACCTCGTCGGTGATGTCCGCGGCGATGGGGGCGGGCTTCTTCGGTTCCTCGGCGGGGTTCCTGCCGGTGATCGGTGGCATGCCGACACGACTCAATAATTCGCTGGTCTATGCCTCGCCGAAGCTGGCCGGCTTCTCCGGCCAGCTGACGCTGACGAGCGGTAGCGAGAACAACGTGAACATGGTGACGCCGACGGCGGCGGGGGCGACGACGGTCACCACCGACAAGGCCGGCCGTGGCGGCGATCTGGCGCTGTACTACGCGGGTGGGCCGGTGAGCGCGACCGTTACCGCCTGGAATCTGGACAACGGCAGCTACGTCGCCCCGGCCAGCGGCGCGCAGGAAACCGGCCTCGCCAAGCGGCGTGGCTGGCAGGTCGGCGGCAGCTACAACCTGGGCTTCGCGACGCTGTACGGCAACTATGTGGCTGGCCGCATCAGCGGCGGCAACTACGA
>NZ_MWUM01000298.1 GCF_002028455.1 Zoogloea sp. LCSB751
GCCCGCGTCACCCGAATGGTACAGAGCAACCGCAACCATCCGTGCATTATCATCTGGTCGCTGGGCAACGAGTCCGGCGGCGGCGGCAACCACGAAGCGCTGTACCACTGGCTGAAACGCAACGACCCGAGCCGTCCGGTGCAGTACGAGGGCGGCGGCGCGGATACCACCGCCACCGATATTATCTGTCCGATGTACGCCCGCGTCGAACGCGACCAGCCGATCCCGGCGGTACCCAAATGGGGGATCAAAAAATGGATCA
>NZ_MWUM01000299.1 GCF_002028455.1 Zoogloea sp. LCSB751
TTATGGCTTTGCTTGATGCGGGCGAGACCGAAGCCTTCGGTCATCCTGAACCGACGGTCGTCAACACTAAACCGGTAAAAGGCAAAGCAATTCTGGTTTCTGGCCATGATATGAAGGACTTAGAGCTTATCCTCGAGCAAACGGCGGGTAAAGGCATTCATGTTTATACCCATGGCGAAATGCTGCCCGCACTTGCATACCCAGCCTTTAAAAAATACCCCCATTTAGTGGGTAACTATGGTAGTGCATGGCAGAACCAGCA
>NZ_MWUM01000300.1 GCF_002028455.1 Zoogloea sp. LCSB751
GATCCTCAGATAACGTTGCTGTTCCATTGCAGTTCTCCGTGACGGTTGTGTCAGCTGTGATTGAAGGGTGTCCCTACCGAGCAGCAGACCTGCTCATGTAATCAAAATGTGAAGCAAATGTTATTTTCGGACAATTAGACTTTGGGATAAGCCAGAGGGCCACCCTGATGCAGGCGCAGAAAGATGAGGGCGGCGGCGGTGGCGTCACTCAGGGCGTCGTGCAGGGGCAGGGCCGGCAGTCCCAGATGCTGGCAGATGGCG
>NZ_MWUM01000301.1 GCF_002028455.1 Zoogloea sp. LCSB751
CCAACCATTGAACAGGTAACGCTCCACCAGCTTCTTCTCTTCGCCACCGGCGGTCACGTTCATGGTGCGACTCAGCAGGTTGCGGGCACGGATGGTCAGCTCGCGGGGGTTGAACGGCTTGGTGATGTAGTCATCGGCGCCGATCTCCAGCCCCAGGATCTTGTCCACTTCGTTGTCACGACCGGTCAGGAACATCAGGGCGATATTGTCATCTTCACGCAGCTCGCGCGCCAGCAGCAGGCCATTCTTGCCCGGCAGGTT
>NZ_MWUM01000302.1 GCF_002028455.1 Zoogloea sp. LCSB751
CATCATCGTGAGCCCCGCCATCACCATGAAGGCGACATAGGAACCGATCATGTAGACCTCGCCGTGGGCGAAGTTGATCATGCCGATGATGCCGTAGACCATGGTGTAGCCGATGGCGATCAACGCATAGGTGCTGCCTATGGTCAATCCGTTCAGCAACTGCTGAACCAGATAAAGAAGGTGTTCGGACATACCGCGTTCCCTGTACTTGCCCGCAAAGAAAGGAGGGGTGACTCATGTCACCCCGACCGGCAGATTATT
>NZ_MWUM01000303.1 GCF_002028455.1 Zoogloea sp. LCSB751
GATGAACGTGACCTGTCAGTAACCATACAAGAGACAAGGTGCCTGATTTAATTGCCGTTGTTAGGTCCCTTGAGCCAAAATCTCTCCCCGATTGCTTCGCGACACTAAGCCCTGAAGGCGGCTCGTGGTGAAGCAGTACATTGCATCGAGAAAATGGTGTGAAGTCAGATGTACCATATGACGCGCTGCCGAATATCACCCCATTGATTGAGGCTATAGCCTGATCTGCGTAGATCCCCTCAATTTCCCTTAACCAGGTTG
>NZ_MWUM01000304.1 GCF_002028455.1 Zoogloea sp. LCSB751
CTTCGCCATCGACATCGAGTAAATTGAGCGCCAGCTCAGCAACATGTTGAGTCACAGCACCATCGTGTTGCACTTCGGCATAATCACGCACCCGCCGGAGTAATCGATTGGCAATCCTTGGTGTACCGCGCGAACGTTTGGCAATTTCAGTTGCGCCCTCACTATCAATGGCTAATCCCATCACTTGGGCAGAACGGGTCACAATGGTGCTTAAATCTTTGACATTATAAAACTCAAGTCGCAGCGGGATGCCAAAACGCG
>NZ_MWUM01000305.1 GCF_002028455.1 Zoogloea sp. LCSB751
GAGGGGCAGGCCGCTCAATGGGTTGTTGCTGGATATGTTTGTGGGTTGCCACCGGGCTATTGGCCTTTGTGCTGGCGATAGCGGTGAGATGGGTGGCCGTGTCGCGGTTGATTATCGCTTGCTGGGGCTCGGTATTGACGGGGGTGACGTTTTTGCTTTTTTCAAACTGACGTACCCCCTCTCGCATGATCGCCATCTGCTTGGAGTCTATTTCCCGCTGGCGTTCGTAGGTGATTGAGCCCGAGTCAGTGAGTATTGTTT
>NZ_MWUM01000306.1 GCF_002028455.1 Zoogloea sp. LCSB751
TCGCCTGGCTCAGGGCCTGGGCTTCGATCACCAGAGCGAGGAGAGCCTGGCCCAGGAGGTGGTGATCGACGAGCACACCCGGGACAAGCTGTTCGCCCCGACCCAGTCCCCCCTGGGCCAGGTGATCCTGCTGGGGGATCTGCCCTGCCGGGTGATCGGGGTCGCCATCAAGAACCAGAGCGGCTTTGGCAGCGACGAGACCCTCAACGTCTGGATCCCCCATACCACCGCCATGAGCCGCCTGCTGGGGCAGAGCCATCT
>NZ_MWUM01000307.1 GCF_002028455.1 Zoogloea sp. LCSB751
GTCGTCATCCGTGAGCCGGAGCAGGCCGCCAAGGCCCTGGCCCACTTGGTCACGCCGCGCATCGCCATCCTCGGCGAGGCCGATGCGGCGCTGCCAGGCCTCACGCCCAACAACCCCGAGGCCCTGCTCAACCTGCTGCACTGGGCGCGCGGCGTGAAGAGCCCCTACGAACTGGAACAGATGCGCGCCGCCCAGCGACGCGCCGTGCCGGGCCATCACGCCGCCCGCACCGCCTTCCTGCGCGGCGAGAGCGAGGCCAGC
>NZ_MWUM01000030.1 GCF_002028455.1 Zoogloea sp. LCSB751
GTGATCGGCGCCAACGACGTGGTCAATCCGTCGGCTCGCACCGACAAGTCCAGCCCGATCTTCGGCATGCCGATCCTCAACGCGGATCTCGCCCAGAACGTCATCGTCGTCAAGCGTGGCAAGGGCACCGGTTACTCGGGCATCGAGAACGCGCTGTTCTACAAGGACAACACCCGTCTGCTGTACGGCTCGGCCCAGCAGGCCATCGGTGAGGTCATCCAGCACGTCAAGGCGCTGTCGGTGTAGGGCGGCGCTGCACTTCCACGGGCGAATTCATTCGCCCATCCGGGCTTGCGCAACTCGGGGCGCACAGACCAGAGCCGTGCATCAAAAAAGGGCCACCGGATTTTCCGGTGGCCCTTTCAATTGCGTCTGGCCCGTCTTCTAAACCAGATCGGCTGGCATCACGGTGCGTAGCACGGTCTGGGTTTCACCTTCGCGGACGCGGTTGGTGAACCACCACAGGGCGCCTTTCTTGATCGTCCAGTCCGCTTCATGGCCGGACAGCAGCAGGGAGGCCAGGCGTCCGAGTTCCGGTTGGTGGCCGACGACCAGTACCGAGCCGCCGCCATCGGGCCAGCCGCAGGCGGCGAGAATGCCGGAAATGTCGTTTCCCGGTGCCAGGGCGGGGACGATCTCGAAGTCCTTGGTGAAGGCGCTAGCCGTCTGGCGGGTGCGCGTGGTCGGGCTGACCAGCACGCGCAGTTTCTTGGGGCGCCGGCTTTCCAGCCATTCGGCCACCTTGTGGGCCTGGCGCAGGCCACGCTCGGTCAGTTCGCGGGTGCTGTCCGGCAGGCCGTCCACGGCTTCTGCGTGGCGCCACAGCAGCAAATCCATTTTTGTTGTCTCCTCACTCCTCGAAAGAGGGCGGGAGTCTGCCGCCGGCAGGTTACCGGAAGATGAAATCATCATCGTCTCCACGGGGCCTTGCCCCACAGGATGGGCTCGAGGGCGGGCAGTACGCTCTTGCGCAGGCGGGCGATCCGCGGTGCGTGCCAGCCGGCGACGAAGGCGGCGCCGCTGCGCAGCTCCGGATCCTTGCCGGCCCAGCTCTTCAGGCGGCTGCGGGCAACCGCTTCATCGTTGAGATAACCGAGGGTTTCCTGGACCTCGGCGATCTCGTTGGCGTAACGCACGGTGGCCTTTTCCGGCAGCAGGGGCAGCAGGAACTCGATGGCGTAGCGCAGGCGCTTGAGGGACACCCGCAGCTCGTGGAGTTTTTCCGGGTGTAGTTCCGAGGCGGCGACGTAGCGCTTGCGGGCCCGTTTGCGCAGCTGGCTCAGTTGCAGGCGGGCGAAAGTGGTGAGATTGGCGGATTTGACCAGGGCGTCGCTTTCCAGCGCATAAAGGTCGGCCGCGAGTGCCAGCATCTGACGACCGTGGCTGGCTGCCAGTAGTTGTTCGCGGGCTGCGGTCTTCTCCCTGTCGCGGCGGTCCACGGCCATGGCGATGAGGCGCTGTGTCGCCTCGTCGGCGAGCCCGGATTCGGCCACCGGGCTGAGCACTTCGGCGAGCATCACGTCGAGGTCGCGGGCCGCGCCGAGCCCATCGGCTGCATCCTTGAGCCCGTCGGACCAGCGCTGCACGAAGTCGCCCGGCAGGGCCGGGCCAAACAGACGCAGGGCCGAGCGCAGGCGGCGCAGAGCCACCCGCAGCTGGTGGATGAACTCCGGGTCGTCGCTTTCCCGGGCGCCGGATTCGTTGGCCTGCCATAGGGCCAGACAGTCGAAGGCGATGATCCGGAAGGCGTCCACCGGAGACTGTTCGGCACTCAGCCGCGAAGGCTTGGCCTTGGCGGGGCGCAGTGCGTGATTGGAGTACAGGCGATAGCCGCGCTCGGCCTTGCTGACGTTCTCCGGCGTGAGGGGCAGGGTTTCGGCCAATTGCAGCGCGAGGGCATACAGTTCGCGCGGATCGCCTTCCACCAGTTCCAGTTCGAGCTCACACAGGGGCTTGCTGCGTTCGGCCGCCTCGATGTTGCCGCTGTCGATCATCGCCAGCACCTTGACGCCTTCGCGCGGTGTGAGAATGCAGGTCTCGCGCTTGAAGTGGGTGGTGAACACGGGGATCAGGCGCGGGTGGAGGGCCTCGAGGCGGGCACGGACGTCGTCACGATCGACGGCGGAAAAGTCGAAGCTGCCATTGGCATAAGGCTGTTCCCATTCCGGCCGGCTGGACAGGCCGCCGAGGGATTCAGCGGCACATTTCACCGTCTGCAGCCAGTGGTTGCCGGCCTTGCGGGTGCGGACCGCCATGCGGCGTTCGCGCAGCTCCAGTTCGGGGGTGTCGAAATAGGTGTTTTCGAGGGTGACGCTGCGGCCGTCGCGAGGGGCATCGGCGATCAGTGGATGGCGACGCAAGGCCGCCAGGGATTTTTGAGGGAAGGTGAGCTTGAGTTCGATTTCGTTGCTCATGGCGGGCCGTTGGCAAAAAGGAGCGTGCTGCGGGAAAGCACTTCAAGAGAGCGCTGAGCCGGTCTGAAATGCGCCGACTGGGATCCGGGGCATTCTAGCCCTGCGTCGTTGGCCTGTCTTGTGCGGGCAGATGACAGTGGGTGGTCCCACCGTCGGCTGGCGGCGTCAGCTGGCGTCGAACACGGCCTCGGCGCTACCGCGTTGTCCGCGGTTGTCGAGCCACGCGACCCCGACCTTGTCGCCGGCCCTGACATCCTGAAGCTGGAAGGCGAACAGGGGGTTGGCCGACACGGCGCTACCCAGCCCGCCTTCGAGCACCGGCCGGCCGTTGAGGCTCAGTGTGATGGCAGTGATGTAGTGGGCTGCAATGGTCTGTCCTGCCGGGTCGTGGCGCAGGCCTGATTCCATCGGATGGGGAATCAGCAGGCGGACTTCGCCGTCGTTGCCTTTCAGCGTCGCGCGGATCTTGATCGAATCTGCCATGGGGTGTCCTCGCTCATGCTCCGCAGCCGCCAACGGTGACCTTCACATCCCGGAAGACGGTGTAGAACCGGCCGCCGGCAGAGGCGACCAGGCGCAGGCGGGAGCTCTCGGCCATCTTGATACGGGTCTGGAGGCGCGGCATGACTTCCGGGCCAAAATTGAACTGGGCGACCAGCGGGAACGGGTTCTTGTCCACCAGCACGGCCAGCCGCGTGGTGCCTGGAATGGCACTGATGACTTCGATCGGGACGGCTGCGCCGTTTTCGGCAATTTCCGGCGCCTTGATCGTCAGCGCGGCATTCTGCTCCGCGCCACCCGCGCCGATGAGACGCAGGGCTTCGAGGGCTGCCCGGGCCTCGAAGGCGGCCCGTCCGCCTTCTGCAGCGAGTGCTCCACGGGGCTGTAACAGGCCTGTGCCGATGAGTGGCGCCAGCACCGTAGCGGAGCCGAAGGCCTGCAGAAATGCGCGCCGACGCATGGTTCAGTCTCCGGCCTTCCAGTGCCCCGACTTGCCGCCTTCCTTCTCCAGCAGGCGGATGCCCTCCATGGTCATACCCTTGTCCACGGCTTTGCACATGTCGTAAATGGTGAGCAGGCCGACTTGTACCGCGGTGAGGGCCTCCATTTCCACTCCGGTGCGGCCGACCGTTTCGGTAGTGACGGTGCAGCGGATGGTGTCCTGGCCTTCTGTCACGAAGTCGGCGGTGACGCGGGTCAGCGGAATGGGGTGGCACAGGGGAATCAGCTCGGCGGTGCGCTTGGCGCCCTGGATGGCCGCAATGCGTGCGATGCCGATTACGTCGCCCTTCTTGTTGTCGCCCGCGAGAACCCTGGTCAGCGTGGCGGGCTGCATCACGATTCGCCCTTCCGCACGGGCAACCCGGCGGGTTTCGGATTTGGCAGAGACATCCACCATATGGGCCTGGCCGTGGGCGTCGAAATGGGTGAAAGCGTCGCTCATGGGGCGGGGAACTGGTTGAGGTGGGCAGGTATCATAGCACCGTGAAAAATCGACTGATCGCTGCCCTCCTGTGCGTGGCCATGATGCCGCGCGGCTTTGCCCAGAACCTGCCGGAACTCGGCGACAGTTCCGCGAGTGACCTTTCACCCGTGGCGGAACAGCGTATCGGCGCGCAGATCATGCGCGAGATCCGCTGGCGGGATCCTGGCTACCTGCAGGACGCCGAGATCGAGGACTATCTTAACAATCTCGGTGACCGGCTGGTGGCCGCGGGGGCCGGGGCCGGCTTGCCTTTCGAGTTCTTCGGCGTGAATGACCCTTCGCTCAATGCGTTCGCCATGCCTGGCGGCAAGATCGGCGTGCATACCGGGCTGGTGGTGGCGGCGCAGAGCGAGTCCGAACTGGCTGGCGTGCTGTCCCACGAAATCGCCCACGTCACCCAGCACCATATCGCGCGCATGGTGGGCAAACAGAGCCAGACGGGCATCCTGATGCTGGCTTCCCTGCTGGTGGCGGTGCTGGCGGCCAAGTCCAGTTCCCAGGTCAGCCAGGCAGCGATCATGGCGGGCCAGGCGGCAGGGCTCAGCAGCCAGCTCTCGTATTCGCGGGATTTCGAAAGCGAGGCCGACCGGCTCGGCGTGCAGAACCTGGCGGCGGCTGGATTCGATGTACGGGGCATGCCGAGTTTCTTTGAACGCCTGCAGAAGAACAGCCGGCTTTACGAGAACAGTGCGCCGGCTTATCTGCGCACCCATCCCCTGACCTCCGACCGGATCACCGAGATGGAGGGGCGGGTGATGCAGATGCCGTATCGTCAGGTGCCGGATTCCCTCGATTTTCAACTGGTCCGGGCCAAACTGAAGATCGGTGGACAGGTACGCCGCGAGCACATCGAGGAACTGGAGCGGGCGGGGCGGGCGGCGTCCCTGTCAGTGCCGACCCAATATGAGCTGACGCGGGCCTACCTGGCGGCCAAGCGCCTGCAGGAAGCCGACAAGGCGATGGCCGAACTGCGCAAACGTCGCGCGGTGTCGCCGATGATCGATGGGCTGGAGGCCGATCTGCGCCTTGCTCATGGTGATCCGGCCGGGGCCGCGAGGATTTTCCGCGAGGCGCGCGCGCGTTTTCCCCAGTCGCTGCGCCTGCTCTATGGAGAGCTGGGCGCGCTGGTCGATAGCGGACGGAATGCGGAGGCTCTTGATCTGGCCAAGGCCGAGGTACAGACCCGCCCGAGCAATGCGACGTTGTGGGAGTTGCGTGCCCGCGCCGAGTCGGCGCTGGGCCGGCGTTTGGCCCAGCATCGTTCCCTCGGCGAAGTCTATGCGATCCAGGGCAACTATGCGGCGTCAGCCGAGCAGCTCACGATGGCCCAGGCGGCGACCGATGGTGATTTCTTTGAGCATTCGGCAGTGGACTCCCGCCTGCGCGAGGTGCGTGCGCTGCTGGCGGAGCAAATGAAAGAGCGACGCGAGCAACGCTGACGGGAGGCCGGCTTCAGATCTGACCGTAGCGCGTATACAGCGCCCACACCAGCTCGGCAAAGGCGCGCTGGTTGAAGCGCGGCCGTCCGCTGACTGCCAGTACCAGCCGCGTGCGGCCCACGTGCATCGGCCAGAAGCTGAGGCCGCTGACTCCTGCCGCATCCACGTTGCCCCAGCCGTCGAGCAGGTGGGCCCCCAACTGTGCCAGTGGTGCCGCTTGTCGTTCGGCGACCGAGAGGATGTCGGCACCGACGGCTGCCAGTGCGTCGCCGACGTCGGCCGTGTAGCCGGTGACCGCCATGCAGAAGCCTTGGTGGTCGGCCAGCAGGGCCTGGCCACTGTCGCTGAGGACGGCAAGATATTGGGGCAGGGTGGTCCCGAGTGCGCCGCCCGGCGCACTGCGCGGTGCAGGCCAAGCCTCCAGACTGGCGTCGTCCTGCAGTGACAGGAGGGCTTCCAGCGCTTTTTCCGGCGATGCTTCCCCGCTCCATGCGATGGCAGCTTCTGCGCTCAGCAGAGGGCTCTGGCTCTCCTGCAGGATCTTCCGCAGGATGCGCCGCCGGGCGTTGTCATCCGCTCGGGCAACGGCCTGCCAGGCGCCGTAGGGTGTGACGGCGAGATGGGAGTCAGGGATGATTTCAAGCATCGCTCAATCCGGGATTGAGCGTGAAGAGGAGCGCCTTCACCAGCATCGCCACGTCTTCCCGGCTGCGGGCGTCGACGCGGAAGACGGCCGGTACGGGGGCGTGACCGAGTTCGGCGAGTCGGCTCCGGTAGGCGTCCAGGCCGGGCGCTGGCGCCCGGTCCATGTGGGTGACGCCGATGGTGACGGCGGTGCCGGCGATGAAGTTCGAGAAAGCCGACAGGTAGTTCTCGAGGTCTGTCAGCGGTTCGGGCTGGGCATTGTTGATCAGCAGGATCAGGCCGATTCCGCCGTTGCTGAGGATCTCCCACATGAAGTTGAAGCGCTCCTGGCCCGGTGTCCCATACAGCATCACCTTCTCGCCGTCGGGCAGGTTGAGCACGCCGTAGTCCATGGCGACGGTGGTGGTCTTCTTGATGCCGGCAATGTCGTCGGTGGCCAGGGCCTCCGTGCTGACCGGCAGGATGTCGCTCAGGGCGTTGATGGCGGTGCTTTTGCCGGCGCCGACGGTGCCGGAGAAGATGATCTTGTTGTGGCGGACGCGTTCAGACAGCATCGAGAAGTTTCCTCAGAATGCGGGACAGGATGGATGGGCGTTGGGGAGGGAGGGACGGCGGCACGTCGCTGACCGGCACGATCATGGCCGGTAGAACCGCTGCAGGTTCCGCCTGGAACAGTCCGGCGAAATGGGCCGACGCATACACCGAGAACACGTAGCGCTGGGGAATGCCGAGCCGCCGGGCGATTTCAACCGGGCTGGCCCATTCGCGGGTCCATAGGGACACGATCCGCAGCGCGTGCGGCGCAGCCCAGGCCCGTGTGAAGTTGGGCCAGGCGCGAAGACGCGCCGGGCGGTAGGGGTCGATGCCGGCCGGCAGACGACCGCGCGCAGCCCAGGCCGCGGTGTTCCACAGAAAATCCTCCGCTGCATGAATGGAGTCGCCGCTGCCCGACGTGCTGAAGGTGAGCGCATTGACGACACGGGCCGTGGCATCGGGGAGCTGGGCCATAGAAAAGGGTCGCAACTGTGTGTCGCGGAAACCGGTGACGCAGATTGGCTGTGGCAGGGGATGGACGCCGATCAGGCGCGGCAGGCCTGAAACCACGTGGGGACGGCCCGTTTTCAGGGCTTCGTCCAGGGCTCGGGCCAGATGCCCAACCAGGTAGTGGGTGGGCTCGAAGAAGAGCTTGCCGGGGAGCGGTGGGCCGGGGACGAGGGGGATGTCCTCCTGGGTGCCACAGAGGTCCGGTTCCTCGTCCCCAGTCCGCGGGCGAAGTTCGCTGAGCTCGGGGATCACCACGTTCGCCGAGGCGACTGCCAGGGGCGCGCGGCTGAGTACGGCCGCCTGGCTCAGCGCGCCGGGCAGCACATCCAGGTTGAGCGGTTTGCCGAGGGTCAGGTGATGGGGAAAACGGGTTTGCAGGCCCTCGGGGCGGAAGGCATAGCCGACGACGCCGATCTGTGGCCGGCCGGCGAGTCGGCTCAGGGCTTCGTCGATACCCGGCCGATCATGATCGACGAGGGCGACATGCGCTTCATCGAGGGATGAGGTGAGGCGAATGCTCTGCTTCCAGTGCCGCTCGATGGACAGCCCGATCAGGCGGGTGTCCATGCTGCCGATATGCAGCAGGAAAACGGCGGTCGGGGCCGGAACTGGGACGGTCGAAGGGCGGCTCATGGCATTGATGCAGGGCAGGGATCCAGGAGAACTCAGGGTGCGTGGGATGTGCCGGGAGGTGTGAGGCGGTATGTTGCCGGGCGGAGGAAGGTACGGTTCCCTTCCACCGGTCTTGCCAGCACGACGCCGCGCAGGGCGAGTTGGGGATCGTGGCGATCGACGCCGCGGTGCAGGCGGGCGTGCAGGTAAATATCCAGGTTGTGTTGCTCCAGGGCCGTGTGATGCTGGCGGAGCATGCGAGTCCGCAGATCGAGCCCGCAGGCACCCAGGGCGATCCACAGATCCACGACCGCCGCGGCAGTCTGTGGGGAATTGTCCAGCGCGTGCCAGACGGAAATCCTCTGCATGTGGGCGTGCAGATTGCCCGGGTGGCGTCCGATCTCGGCGGCCAGCAGCGTGGCGGTCGCCGGTGAGCGCCAGACCGCCGCGATGTCCAGCGTGCGGACGGGCAGCCCGAAGTCCGCCGGCGGGCTTGGGGTGCGGATCCGTCCGGGGTCGTGGGGGGCGGTGATGAAGGTGCTCACTGGGTCAGGGTGGAAATGATGTCGATCATGAATTCGACGTCCTCCTGTTCCACGGCTTGCCAGCGGGTGGCGCCGAGGGCCGACAGGAGGTCTTGCCCTTTCTCCGTCTCGTGCATGGACAGCAGGATGCGCACGAAGTCGTCGGCCCGGGCGTGCAGGTCGCGGCCGAGCAGGAACACATGGTGGATGACCTGGATGTCGCTGGTCACCAGGACCTTCAGCTCCCGCCGGACGAGAGAGGACAGGCCCCGATAGGCGCCTACCGGCAGGAAGCCCACGTCAGCCTGGCCGCGCAGGACGTCCTTGGCGACCTGGATGTAGGTGCCCCTCTGCTGTTCGACGGTGTTGTCTGCGCCCAGATTGGCGGGTTCGAGCAGGATGCGGCCGATCGTGTTGACGCAGGGGTCGTTGGCGCAGGCGATGCGGGTGCCCGGCGGGAGGTCGTCGATGGCTAGGGCCGGGTGTCCCTGTGCGCTGACGATGACCATTTCGTCAGGGGCGCCGTCAGGCCGTGCAATGGCACGAAAGCCCTTCTCCCGGACCAGCAGGGAGGCGTCGAAGGGATTGGCATGGATCAGGTCCACCTGCCCGGCTTCGATTGCTGCCCGCTGTGCATCGAAACCGTCATGCAGTTCCAGATGAATCGGAATCGACAGGGAGCGCTGCAGCCAGGTGTTGAAGATATACCAGTCGGAGATGCGCTCGGCCGGAAAGCTGGGGCTGACGGTGAAATTGAAGCTCATGACCGGATCCACTCCTTGTAGGAGGCTTCTGCCTGGGCCACTCTTTCGCGGGACGGTTCCCGCCTGACCGAGGTGTAGCCGACGATGCGTCCGTCCCGAATATTGGGGACCACGGTGGCGAACACCCAGTAATGGCCGCCGTCCTTACGGAGATTCTTGACGTAACCATGCCACTGGCGCCCGGCCTGGACGGTCTCCCACAGATCGCGGAATGCCACAGAGGGCATGTCGGGGTGGCGTAGCAGGCAGTGGGGCTGGCCGATCAACTCGCCGCGTTCGTAACCCGACATGTCCACGAAGGACTGGTTGCATTGGGTGATGATGCCGCGGGTGTCCGTGCGTGACACGATCAGCCTGCCTTTGGGGTAAGGCGTTTCGATGTGGGTCACGAAGACCCGGCGGCGGTTGCCGTCGGCGTAGTCCAGGCGATGCTCGATGGCGCCGCCTGCGTTGGGGGGAGGAGGCATGTCGAGCATCGCGGGCTCCTTGTCAGCCGAGGATGCCGCCGATCGCGTCGGCCGCGCGGCGTACATCGAGGAATACCAGCCCCAGTTTGGCGCTGGGCTTGGCCATGACGGTCAGCACCGCGTCGGTGCCGGCCTGGACCATCAGTACGTACCCTTTTGCACCCTTGATCAGTACCTGTTCGAGGTTGCCGCGGGCGAGCTCTCTTGCGGTGCGATCTCCCAGGGACAGCATGGCTGCGCTCATGGCGCCGACCCGGTCCTCATCCACCGTGTTGGGCAGCAAGGCCGCCATCATCAGCCCGTCGGAGGAAATGATGGCCGAGGCCTCGATATCCGCTGAGCTTCCGTTCAGATCATTGAGTACGGTTTGAAGCATGTCGGATCGCATGTTGCATCACTTTCGAAGTCGATTGTCCTGTAGAACCCTGGCGGAACGTCAGATACCAGGTGGGTGTTCCCCATTTATTTCTGCGGCATTTTGTTTTGTTTGAATGTCATTATTCCATATGTTCTGAGGGTATTTAAGGGTGTCGTCACGGCAAGCTGTCGATATCGGGCTGGGAGGCGCGTGCCCTCGCGTTAAAATGCGGGCTTGATTGCCTCAGCAAGCGATGGAGCTAGACGATGGATTTCGATAAGGAAGTGGATGCCCGCGGGCTCAATTGCCCGTTGCCGATCCTGCGCGCCAAGAAGGGATTGGCCGAATTGCAGGCCGGGCAGGTGATGCGCGTGCTGGCGACCGACCCGGGGTCGGTCAAGGACTTCGCGGCCTTTGCCCGCCAGACGGGCAATGAACTGGTCGGGCAGCAGGAGTTGCCCGATGGAGCCTTTGAGTTCTTCCTTCGCCGCAAGTAGGAAGGAAAGGACAAAAAATGGCCACGCATCGCGTGGCCATTTTTTTGGCGGTGGCGCCGCGTGGGCGCCCGGACGGTCAGTGACCGGCCAGCTTGGCCAGCTGGGGCTTCAGCTTGTCGACGGTGGCGGTGAAGTTGGCCAGGCGTTCCTTCTCCTGGGCCACGACCGCAGCCGGGGCGCGGGCCACGAAGCTCTCGTTGGACAGCTTGGCGTTGGCCTTGGTGATCTCGCCTTCGAGGCGGGCGATCTCCTTGGACACGCGCTCACGCTCGGCGGCGATGTCGATTTCCACCTTGAGCATCAGGCGCTGTTCGCCCACCACTGCCACAGGGGCAAGCTCCTCGCTGCCGATCTCGTCCACCACCTGCACTTCCGACAGCTTGGCAAGGCCGGCGATGTAGGGGGCGAACTTGCTCAGACGCTCGGCATTGCCGGTGGCCACCAGCGGCAGGCGCTGTGCCGGGGAGATGTTCATCTCGCCACGCAGGTTGCGGCAGGCATAGATCAGGCCCTTGAGTTCGGCAACGTCGGCTTCGCTCTTCTCGTCGAGCTTGCCCAGGTCGGCCTCGGGGTAGCGGGCCAGGCACAGGCTGTCGCTGTCCTTGCGGCCGGCCAGCGGGGCAACGGTCTGCCACAGCTCTTCGGTGACGAAGGGGATCAGCGGGTGGGCTAGGCGCAGCACAGTCTCCAGAACGCGGATCAGTGTGCGGCGGGTGCCGCGCTGGGTGGCCTCGTCGCCGGTCTGGATCTGCACCTTGGCAAGTTCGAGGTACCAGTCGCAGTACTCGTCCCAGATGAACTCGTAGACAGCTTTGGAGACAAGGTCGAAGCGGTACTCACCGAAGTGGTTGGCGACTTCTTGCTCCAGGCGCTGCAGGCGGCTGACGATCCAGCGGTCCACGAACGAGAACGCCAGCGGGGCGCTGCCACCGCAGCTGGGGCCGTCCTGCTTGTGCTCGAGGCCGAGGTCGTGGCCCTGGACGTTCATCAGCACGAAGCGGGTGGCGTTCCACAGCTTGTTGCAGAAGTTGCGGTAGCCCTCGCAACGGCTCATGTCGAACTTGATGTCGCGGCCAGGGCTGGCGAGGCTGGCGAACGTAAAGCGCAGTGCGTCGGTGCCGAAGGCCGGAATGCCTTCCGGGAATTCCTTGCGAGTCTTCTTCTCTATGCTGGCGGCCTGCTTGGGGTTCATCAGGCCGGTGGTACGCTTGGCGACCAGCGCATCGATGCCGATGCCGTCGATCAGGTCGATCGGGTCGAGCACGTTGCCCTTCGACTTGGACATCTTCTGGCCTTCGCCATCGCGGATCAGGCCGTGCACGTACACGTGCTTGAACGGGATCTTGCCGGTGATGTGCTTGGTCATCATGACCATGCGTGCCACCCAGAAGAAGATGATGTCGAAGCCGGTGACGAGCACCGTGGACGGCAGGTAGAGGTCCAGCGCGTCGTTGGACTTGGCGGGCCACTCGGACGTCCAGTCGAGGGTCGAGAACGGCCACAGGGCGGACGAGTACCAGGTGTCGAGCACGTCCGGATCGCGGGTCAGCGGGCCGGGGTAGCCGGCCTTGTCGGCAAGCTGGCGGGCTTCTTCCTCGCTGTGGGCGACGAAGCATTCGCCGTCGATGCCGTACCACGCGGGAATCTGGTGGCCCCACCACAGCTGGCGGGAAATACACCAGTCCTGAATGTTGTTGAGCCACTGGTTGTAGGTGTTGACCCAGTTGCCGGGGACGAACTCGATCTCGCCGGAGCTGACGACTTCCAGCGCCTTCTCGGTGATCGACTTGCCGTCTTCGCCCGGCTTGGACATGGCGACGAACCACTGGTCGGTGAGCATCGGCTCGATGACCACGCCGGTACGGTCGCCGCGGGGAACCTGCAGCTTGTGGGGCTTGGTGTCCACCAGCACGCCGGCGGCGTCCAGGTCGGCCACGATGGCCTTGCGCGCGTCGAAGCGGTCGAGGCCCTGGTACTTGGCCGGGGCGTGCTCGTTGATCTTGGCGTCCAGCGTCAGGATGCTGATCTGGGCGAGCTTGTGGCGCTGGCCGACGGCATAGTCGTTGAAGTCGTGGGCCGGGGTGACCTTGACCACGCCGGTGCCGAACTCGCGGTCCACGTAGTCGTCGGCGATGATCGGGATGTCGCGCTCGCACAGGGGCAGGCGGACGGTCTTGCCGATCAGGTGGGCGTAGCGCTCGTCTTCAGGGTGCACCATGACGGCCACGTCGCCGAGCATGGTCTCGGGACGGGTGGTGGCGACGGTCAGGCCGGTGAGTTCGCCGATCTGGCCTTCGCTGAACGGGTAGTGGATGTGCCACATGAAGCCGTCTTCCTCTTCCTGGACCACTTCCAGGTCGGAGACGGCAGTGTGCAGCTTGGGATCCCAGTTGACCAGGCGCTTGCCGCGGTAGATCAGGCCTTCGTTGTAGAGGCGCACGAAGGTTTCGGTGACGACCTTGTTGAGGCCGGCATCCATCGTGAAGCGCTCACGGCTCCAGTCCGGGCTGGTGCCCAGGCGGCGCATCTGCTTGGTGATGGTGCCGCCGGAGTATTCCTTCCACTCCCAGACCTTCTCGAGGAACTTCTCGCGGCCGAGGTCGTGGCGGGAGATGCCCTGGGCATCGAGCTGGCGTTCGACGACGATCTGCGTGGCGATGCCGGCGTGGTCGGTGCCCGGCTGCCACAGGGTGTTCCAGCCGCGCATGCGGTGGTAGCGCGTCAGCGCATCCATGATCGTCTGGTTGAAGCCGTGACCCATGTGCAGGGTGCCGGTGACGTTGGGCGGCGGCAGCAGGATGCAGAAGGATTGTTCGGCAGGCTTGCTGCGATCGAGGCCGGCGGCGAAGTAGCCGCTGGCTTCCCAGTGTTCATACCAGCGGCGTTCAATCTCCGCCGGCTCGAAACTCTTGGCCAGTTCCATGGGGTCTGTCTTTTAAGGCAAAACGCGAATTATAGCGGATGCGCCGGGCTCGACCGCCGGCGACCGCAGATGTGCATGACGGCTCGGCCTTACTCGGCGTCGTCGAGGGTGTCGGCGATCTCGGCCGACAGGATGGGGAGGAGGGTTGCGCGAAGATGCGCGGCGGCGGCTTCGCGCAGCCGTTCGGCAAGATCGTCCAGCTCGCGGGAAACCAGTTGGGGCAGTTCGTTGTTGACCCATTCCTCGATGTGGCGGCTGATTGCCGTATCGAGGGCGACGAGGCGTTCGGCCAGATGATCCGTCGATTGCACCACCGGGGCTGACAGCACGGCGATCGACTCAGGGGTGAGTTCGTCGTTGATGGGTTCGAGAATGATCGGAGTCGAGGAATCGCCGATGTAGGGCTCGATGCGCTCTTCCACCACGTCGGTGAGAACGGGCAGGTCGTCGCCCTCATCCAGTTCGTCGAGCGGCGCAGTGACGTCTTCCTCGTCCAGGGAAATTTCCAAGTCTGGTTTGCGGGTCTGGTTCATTCGCCGCTCCGTTGGGCGAGGTCGTGGGCACTGAGGGTGTAGCCGCGATCCTTGTAGCTGCGGTAACGGCGGCGGGCGGCCTGTCGCTCTGGCTCGCTGGGGCCGACGATTTCAAGCACCAACTGGAAGCGGTCGAGTGCGGCGGGCAACTCGTCACCCAGGTTGACCAGCACTTCATCGTGCGGCAGCACGTCCAGTGTGTTGCCGATGACGACCGGCGTTTCCGCGGCGAGCGGCGAACCAGCCGCTACATGGGGCACGAAGGCGAGGGGCTGGAAGCCCCACAGCATCTGGTCGAAATGGCGTGCGGTACCGTTGTCCGGCGCGAAGACCGAGATCTTGTGCCCCCGTGCGCTGGCCTTGGCGGTCAGCACGCAGGCCACCCGCAGCCGGTCGGGGGCGTTGTGGTAAAAGCGGATCTCGTTGGTCACGCCGGGCTCTCGGGATGAATCAGCGATTGCCTGCACGGCCGATCAGGAACTCGGTGAGCAGCGGTACCGGGCGGCCGGTGGCGCCCTTGTCCGCGCCGGACTTCCAGGCGGTGCCGGCAATGTCCAGGTGCGCCCACTTGTAGGCCTTGGTGAAGCGCGACAGGAAGCAGGCCGCCGTGATGGTGCCGGCGCCCTTGCTGCCGATGTTGGGGATGTCGGCGAAGTTGCTCTTCAGCATGTCCTGGTATTCATCCCACAGGGGCAGCTGCCAGGCCTTGTCGCCGGCGGCCTGGCCGGAGGCCAGCAGTTCGGCGGCAAGTTCGTCGTCGTTGGCGAGCAGGCCGGACGTGGCATTGCCTAATGCGATGATGCAGGCACCGGTCAGCGTGGCGATGTCCACTACCGCGGCCGGCTCGTAGCGCTCGGCGTAGGTGAGGGCGTCACACAGGATCAGGCGGCCTTCTGCGTCGGTGTTGAGGATCTCGATCGTCTGGCCGGACATGGAGGTGACGATGTCGCCAGGCTTGATGGCCGAGCCGCCGGGCATGTTCTCGGTAGTGGGGACCAGGCCGACCACGTTGATCGGCAGCTCCATGCGGGCGATGGCCTTGAAGGTGCCGAGCACGCTGGCGGCACCGCACATGTCGTACTTCATCTCGTCCATGCCCTCGCCGGGCTTGAGGGAGATGCCGCCGGTGTCGAAGGTGATGCCCTTGCCGACCAGCACGACCGGCTTGTCCTTGGCTTTGCCGCCCTTGTAGTTGAGGATGATGAACTTGGGTGGCTCGTGGGAGCCGCGGGCCACCGACAGCAGGGAGCCCATGCCGAGCTTTTCCATGTCGGCGCGCTCGAGCACTTCGACCTTGATCTTGTGATCCTTGGCAAGCTTCCGGGCGGTTGTCGCCAGGTAGCCGGGCGTGCAGACGTTGCCCGGCAGGTTGCCGAGGTTCTTGGCGAGCGCGATGCCTTCGGCAACCGCTTCGCCGCGCAGCAGGGCCGTCTGAAGTTCCTCGCCGGTCTTGCCATGGACGATGAAGGCGAGTTTCCTGACGCCTTTTTTCGACTCTTCCTTTTTGGACTTCAGGGTGTCGCTGCGGTAGGTGCTGTCCTTGAGAATCTGCGCAGCCTGACTGAGGCGCCACGCGAGATCGCGTGGAGCATCGATGTCGGCCAGGAGGAAGGCTGCATCCTCGGCGGCGATCCCGCCCAGCTGTTTGGCTGTCGCGGCAACGGCGTCGCGGTAGGTCTTGTCGGAAAGCTCGGACGCTTTGCCCAGGCTGACCAGCAGGACGCGAGGAGTGGCAAGCCCAGGCAGGCTGTGGAGCAGGAGGGTGGCGCCCGCCTTGTCGTCCAGATCGCCATGGGCGAGAACGGCTGCCAGGGCTCCGTCGCTGGCTTTGTCGAGGGCCTGGGCTGCAGCGCTGAGTTCGCCGCCCGCGTACACGCCCACCACCACGCAGCCGTTCTTGAGTTTTTCCGGCGATCCGGCCTTTATGGTAAATTCCACCCGCTTCTCCTTGGAAATACGCGTCAATCGGACATCGCGCCACATTATGGCCGCCACCCCGACTCACGTCAAAACGGCCTGCTGTCGCCGCTAATACTATTCCCGCATGATTTTTCTTCGAGCTGCCCAGCGCGAATTTACGCAGAACGCCGTGGCGGTCTTCGTGGCGCTGTTTGCGATCCTGATTTCCACGGTTCTGATCCGTTTGTTGGGTCAGGCTGCGGGTGGCCGTGTGCCTGCCGATGCGGTGCTGGCCCTGATCGGTTTCGGAGCCATCGCCCAGATGCCGGTGGTGCTGTCTCTCACTGTGTTCATTGCCATCCTGATGTCACTGTCCCGCTGTTACCGGGATTCAGAGATGGTGGTCTGGTTTTCCAGCGGCCTGCCACTGACGGCGTGGGTGCGGCCGGTGCTGCGCTTTACCTTGCCGGTGGTTGTGCTGATCGCCTGTCTGTCCCTTTTCGTCGCGCCCTGGGCGCAGAAGAAAAGCGTGGAGTACAAGGAGCAATTGAACAACCGGGACGACGTCTCCCGTGTGGCGCCCGGCTTGTTCCGTGAGTCTTCGGGCGGCGAACGGGTGTTCTTCGTCGAGGCCCTGTCAGGCGAGGAGGGCCGGGTTCGCAACGTCTTTGCCAGCAGCATGCAGCACGGGCGGCTGGGGGTGATGGTGGCCGCACAAGGGCACGTCGAAAACGACGCAGCGGGCAACCGCTTTGTTGTGCTCGAGCATGGTCGCCGATACGAGGGCACGCCAGGAACGCCGAGCTACCGGGTGATGGAGTTCGAGAAGTACTCCATCCGGATGGAGTCGAAGGAGGCCAGTACGGCGGAAAGGCAGCCGAAGACGCTGGCACTGCCAGCCTTGCTGAAGAACCCCGATGCCCGCAACCAGGGCGAACTGCTGGCACGAATCAGCGCTCCTCTGCTGGCGACGATGCTGGCCTTGCTGGCCATTCCGCTGTCTTTCGTGAGTCCTCGGGCCGGGCGTGCCAACAACCTGGTGCTCGCGATTCTTGTCTATCTGATCTATAGCAACGCCCTGAGCGTCTGCCAGGCCTGGGTCGGCCAGGGACGGCTGCGTTTCGACGTGGGGTTGTGGGCGCCGCACCTGGTCATGCTGTGCGCGCTGGGTGCCTTGTTCTATCGACGTCTCAGCGTTTTTGCACGCTGGCGGAAGCGCTGATGATTCCCGTCTATATCCGTTATCTGAGCCGCGAGATCTATGCGGCGGTTGCGCTGGTGTTGCTGGCCTTTCTGGGGCTGTTTGCCTTTTTCGATCTGGTGAATGAACTGGACGACATCGGCAAGGGCGGTTACATGCTTCATCACGCGGCCATTTATGTCGCGATGATTATGCCGGGGCGGGTCTATGAACTGATGCCGATCGCAGTGTTGATCGGGACCCTGTATGCGTTGACCACCCTGGCGCGTCATTCCGAGATTACGGTGCTGCGTGCGTCGGGCTTGTCGACCCGCCGCCTGTTGTCGGGCTTGCTGGCGATCGGTAGCGTTTTTGTGGTGCTGACCTTTGTCTTCGGTGAGTACCTGGCGCCGCCAGCTGAGCGGGCGGCTCAGCAGTGGCGACTGGCGGCGACGCGTTCGATGGTGTCCCAGGAATTGCGGACCGGCCTGTGGGTGCGCGATGGCCGGCGTTTCGTCAATGTCAGCAGCGTGCTGCCGGATACCAGCCTGCAAGGCGTCCGCATCTATGAGTTCGACGAACGCGCAGCGCTGGTGTCGATCAGCGAAGCGGAGTCGGGTGCTTATGACGGCAGCGACGGCTGGCGTCTGCGCAAGGTTGCCCAGACGCGCTTTTCCGATGGAGGAACGTCCACGGTTTCACTTCCGGAGATGGTCTGGAATTCCGAGCTGACACCGGAGGTGTTGTCGGTGCTGATGGTTGTTCCGGAGCGCATGTCGGTGTCGACGCTGTATTCCTACATTCATCACCTGCGGGACAACAACCAGAAGACCACCCGCTATGAAATCGCCCTGTGGAAAAAACTGGCCTACCCGTTTGCTGCATTCGTCATGATGGGGTTGGCACTGCCCTTCGGCTACATGCAGACGCGGATGGGTGGCGTGAGTTTGAAAGTCTTTTCCGGGATCATGCTGGGGGTGGGCTTCCACCTGTTGAATGGCCTGTTTTCCAATCTCGGTGTGATCAACGGGTGGGTGCCTGCAGTGGCAGCGCTGACGCCCAGCGTCAGCTTCTTTCTGGCGGCGGCGTTCATGATGTGGTGGGTCGAGCGCCGTTAGTCCTGTTGCTGCTCAGTTTTTGAGCTTGTCGAGCAGCAGCACGATGCGGGTGCCGGCCAGGCGGTCGTGCAGGAACTGGCGTTCCTTGTCGAGCAGGGCCCACACAATTCCAATTCCGAACAGCAGTACGGAAGGCCAGGCCAGCATGTAGCGGATGCAGCCCTGGCGCACGGATATCCGTGCTCCTTCGGTGTTCACAATCCGCAGTTTCCAGGTCTGCATGGCAAGCGTTTGCCCGCCGGTTCGCCAGTACCACAGGAAATAGGCCCCCAGGACCAAGAAAACATATCCCCACAGGAAGCCGCCCGGTGGTGTGTAGTTCAAAGTGGCCCCCAGGATCAGCAACGGAACCATGAAGGCGAGGGCGAGGACGCCGAGCAGCAGTAGGATCTCGTAGAGCATGCTCGCCAGACGACGGCGCAGACCGGCGAGTTCGACGGCCTGCCGGACCGGCGTGGAGTTGCCGGCGGCAGGGAGTTTTTGGGGCATGGGTGCGCTTAGGGCTTGGTGGATGAGGTGGGAGGCGTTGTCGCCTCTACTGTGGCTGCAACAGCAGGGGGGGCGGATGCTTGCGATGCCGGGCCGCTGGCCTGTGTCGCCGGGCTGGCGGGCTGCTCGGGGACGGGAGGTGGCGTAACCTTGATCTTCGGGAAGGTCGGCCGTGGCGGTGGCGGTGCCGTCAGGGGTTTGATCGGAGGCGCGCCAGTCTTTGGAATGGCGGGTTTGGCCGGCTGTTTGGCGGCGGCTTCGGTGAAGCGCTTCTTCTCGTCGCTGGGCAGCTCCTGGTAGGCATTCCATTTTTCCCTGAGCGTTTCACGCTTTTCAGGAGAAATGCGCTGGAGGTTCCGGTACTGATCCCGGGCGATGGTGCGCTGCTCTGGCGTGAGGGAGATCCAGGTCTGCATGCGGTGCTGCAGGCGTTCCTGTTCTTCCGGCGTATATCCGGGGAAGCGGTCGGCGATTCCAACCCACTTCCGGCGGCGCTCGTCGGGCAGGTCGCGCCACTCCTTGGCCAGTGGGGTCAGGGTGCGTTGCTGCGCCGGCGTCAGATCATTCCACGCCGGTGCACTGATGGGCGGAGCTGGCAGGGCACAGGCCGACCAGCCCAGCATGAGCAAGAGGCTCACTCGGGAGAGTCGTTTTGCACCCATGCGTCGAATCCGCGGTCCAGGTAAGCGTCGATCGGAAGGTCGTCGGCGAGCAGGGCGCTGTCCACTTCCTCCAGGTCGGCGGTATGTTGCAATTGCCCAAGCAGGACGCTGCCCAGTGCAGCCAGGATGACTGCGATCATGGCGATGGTGGTCTTGCCTCGCGGCACTACGCGTTCGGTGAACATCTGGCCGACTCCGGCCAGGCTCAGGCCACGGATGGCGACCTTCTGGCGGCTCAACGCCTTCTGACGCGCCTCGTGCAGGCGCGCGGAAGCTGTCGGCGGGAGGTTCCACGCCGATGCGTTCAGGTGTTGCCGGACCCGGCGGTGAAATTCCTGATCGTTCATAGTGTGATGCCCTTTGCTGCAAGTGCTGCAGCCAAAGTGTGCGTCGCCCGGGAGCAGTGCGTCTTCACGCTTCCTTCGGAGCAACCCATTGCTGCAGCCGTTTCGGCTATGTCCATTTCCTCCCAGTAACGCATGAGGAAGGCTTCGCGTTGACGGGTTGGGAGTTTTTCGATTTCTTTTTCTATGACCGATAGCGTCTGATGTTGTTCAAGCTGGGCTTGAGGTGATTCGCTCTTGTGTTCGCTGTCCGCCGATTCGAGCATTTCAAGTGGGTCGTAGTCCTCGTCCTCCGAGTTGGAGGAGAAGGCTGACAGCAGCGTGGTCCACATGCTGCGCACTTTCTGCCGGCGATAATGGTCGCGGATCACGTTCTGCAGGATGCGCTGGAAAAGCATTGGCAGTTCTTCCAGCGGCTTGTCGCCGTACTTTTCGGCTAGCTTGAGCATGGCGTCCTGCACGATGTCGAGGGCCGACTCTTCATTGCGGACCGCGAACAAGGCCTGTTTGAATGCCCTTTTTTCGACGCTGGCGAGGAAGTCCGATAGTTCAAGACGGGAAGGCAGGGGGAGATCCTCAACTGGAGCGTGGCGCCCCTCTTTGTTGTGGGCGGGGGGCGCCAACTAAAACGATGCACCCGCGGCCTGGATCGGAATGCCGCCAGCGGCGCCTTGACCAATCGCCTGGGCGGCGGTATGGTTCAACGTTTCACATTGCCGAAACAGCTTCGGGTGCAGCGATGGTAATTACCGGTGCGGAAATTGTAATCAGGAGTCTCCAGGAAGAAAAGGTCGATTATCTTTTCGGCTATCCGGGTGGCGCGGTACTTTACATCTACGACGAACTGTTCAAGCAGGACAAGGTTCGCCATGTGCTCGTGCGTCACGAGCAGGCGGCCATTCACGCAGCGGATGGCTATGCGCGCTCGACCGAGAAGGTTGGCGTCGCGCTGGTGACTTCCGGTCCGGGTGCCACCAATGCAGTGACCGGCATCGCCACGGCCTATTGCGATTCGATTCCTATGGTCATCATCTCCGGTCAGGTGCCGTCATCGGCCATCGGTCAGGATGCTTTCCAGGAAGTGGACACCGTCGGCATCACCCGTCCTTGCGTGAAGCACAACTTCCTCGTGCGTGACGTGCGCGACATCGCGCCGACGATCAAGAAGGCTTTCTATCTCGCCAAGAGTGGCCGTCCCGGACCCGTGCTGGTTGATATCCCGAAGGACATCACTGCCCAGAAGTGCGAGTTCGAGTACCCGCAGGCGGTGGCTATGCGCTCCTACAGCCCTGTCGTCAAGGGGCATCACGGCCAGATCAAGAAAGCGCTGCAGCTTCTGCTCGAAGCCAAGCGCCCGATGGTTTACGCCGGCGGTGGCGTCGTGCTCGGCGATGCGGCGGACAAGCTGACCGCGCTGGTGCGCAAGCTTGGCTTCCCCTGTACCAACACTCTCATGGGTCTCGGTGGCTATCCGGCCAGCGACCGTCAGTTCGTCGGTATGCTGGGCATGCACGGCAATTACGAGGCCAACATGGGGATGCACTATTGCGACGTGCTGCTCGCGGTCGGTGCCCGCTTCGACGACCGTGTTATCGGTAGTCCAGCCCACTTCGCGTCCGAGCCGCGCAAGATCATCCATATCGACATCGACCCGTCTTCCATTTCGAAGCGGGTGAAGGTGGATGTGCCCATCGTCGGTGATGTGGCTGAAGTGCTCGGCGAACTGCTGGCGCTGCTCGATGGCACCACCGAGCGTTCCGATCAGGGGGCTCTCGGCGACTGGTGGAAGCAGATTGAGGAATGGCGTCGCCGTGATTGCCTGAAGTTCAATCAGGGGGTTGATGTCATCAAGCCGCAGTATGTGGTGCAGAAGCTGTGGGAGGTGACGGGTGGTGATGCCTTCGTTACCTCCGATGTGGGGCAGCACCAGATGTGGGCGGCCCAGTATTACAAGTTCGACAAGCCGCGTCGCTGGGTGAATTCCGGCGGTCTTGGCACCATGGGCTTCGGCCTGCCCGCAGCGATGGGCGTTCAGCTGGCCCATCCGGGCTCTCCGGTTGCCTGTATTACCGGCGAGGGGTCGGTGCAGATGAACATTCAGGAGCTGTCTACCTGCAAGCAGTTCCGACTCCCGATCAAGGTGATCCTGCTCAACAACGGTTATCTCGGCATGGTGCGCCAGTGGCAGGAGCTGTTCCACGGCAATCGTTACTCCGAGTCCTACATGGATGCCTTGCCGGACTTCACGAAGCTGGCCGAGGCGTACGGCCACGTGGCGCTGCGCGTGCAGAAGCCCGGTGACGTGGAGGATGCCCTGCGCGAGGCGTTCAAGCGCAAGAACGATCTGGTCTTCCTCGACTTCCAGGTCGATCCGACCGAGAACGTGTATCCCATGGTTCAGGGGGGCAAGGGTCTGACCGACATGATCCTGTCCGCCGAGGATCTCTGATTCGCCGGGAGCGTGCCGTGGGAAACCACAGGCGGCCCGCTCCCGAATCGTTACCAACGCTCGACGCCCACTGGTTGCGCGGGTTGATGGTCAGCAAGCAAAGCACGCATATGAGACACGTCATCTCCCTTCTCATCGAGAACGAATCCGGCGCGCTGTCGCGCGTCTCGGGGCTTTTTTCCGCCCGTGGCTACAATATCGAATCCCTGACCGTGGCGCCCACCGAGGACGCCTCGTTGTCGCGCATGACGATCGTGACGTCCGGGTCGGACGACATCGTCGAGCAGATCACCAAGCAGCTCAATAAGCTGGTGGAGGTGGTAAAGGTGGTGGATCTGTCCGAGTCCGCCCATATCGAACGCGAGCTGATGCTCGTGAAGGTGCGGGCAACCGGCAAGGATCGCGAGGAAATGAAGCGCATGGCGGAGATCTTCCGCGGGCGCATCATCGACGTAACCGATACCAGCTATGTGATCGAGCTCACGGGTACTCAAGCCAAGCTCGATTCCTTTGTCGGCGCCATCGACGCCGGCCTGATTCTCGAAACCGTGCGCTCCGGCATCTGCGGCGTTGGCCGCGGTGATCGGGTATTGAAAGTGTGATGCGGGGGTGGCGCGGGCTGCACGGCCGGCGTTCTCCCGCGATTTGCTCCTCTTGTGTCAGAAAGGCATGAAATGAAGGTTTATTACGATAAGGATGCGGATCTCTCCCTGATCAAGGGCAAGCAGGTCACGATCGTTGGTTACGGTTCCCAGGGCCATGCCCACGCCCAGAATCTGCGCGACTCCGGCGTCAATGTGACGGTCGGCCTGCGCAAGAGCGGCGCTTCCTGGGCCAAGGCTGAAGGTGCTGGTCTGAAGGTTGCCGAAGTGGCCGAGGCCGTTCGTGCTGCCGACGTGGTCATGATCCTGCTGCCGGACGAGAACATCCCCGACGTCTACAAGAACGACATCGAACCGAACATCAAGCAAGGCGGCGTGCTGGCTTTCGCCCATGGCTTCAACGTGCATTACAACCAGGTCGTGCCCCGTGCCGATCTGGATGTGATCATGGTTGCCCCGAAGGGCCCCGGCCACACCGTCCGTTCCGAGTACCTGAAGGGCGGCGGCGTGCCGTCCCTGATCGCCGTGTACCAGGACAAGTCCGGCAAGGCCCGCGACATCGCCCTGTCCTACGCTGCTGCCAACGGCGGTACCAAGGGTGGCGTGATCGAAACCAACTTCCGTGAAGAAACCGAAACCGACCTGTTCGGCGAACAGGCTGTGCTCTGTGGCGGCGCGGTCGAGCTGGTCAAGATGGGTTTCGAGACCCTGGTCGAAGCCGGCTACGCTCCGGAAATGGCCTACTTCGAGTGCCTGCACGAGCTTAAGCTGATCGTCGACCTGATGTACGAAGGCGGCATCGCCAACATGAACTACTCCATCTCCAACAACGCGGAGTATGGCGAGTACGTGACCGGCCCCGAGGTCATCAACGAAGAGTCCCGCTACGCCATGCGCGAAGCCCTCAAGCGCATCCAGACCGGTGAATACGCCAAGATGTTCATCCTGGAAGGCAAGACCAACTACCCGTCCATGACCGCCCGTCGTCGTCTGAACGCCGTGCATCCGATCGAAACCGTCGGTGCCCAGCTGCGTGACATGATGCCGTGGATCAAGGCCAACAAGCTGGTCGATCAGTCCAAGAACTAAGCGGGCTGGCAGGTAGGAAGAACGGGGGACGCAAGTCCCCCGAGTCGTTTTCGGACCTGCTGCATTGACCTGCGTTACAATCGTGTCCGACTCAACATATCGTCCCCTCCATGGCCGATCTGCAATCTCGTAAGCCCCTGCTCAACCCCGAACGGCGTCGCAGGGGGATCTACATTCTCCCCAATCTTTTCACGACCGCAGCACTCTTCGCTGGCTTCTATGCCATCGTGCAGGCGATGAACGGTCTGTTCGAGCAGGCGGCGGTGGCCATCTTCATTGCCATGGTGCTCGACGGGCTGGATGGTCGCGTGGCGCGGCTGACCCGCACCCAGAGCGCTTTCGGTGCCGAGTACGATTCGCTGTCCGACATGGTGTCCTTTGGTGCAGCACCGGCGCTGATCATGTACGAATGGGCGTTGAAGGGCATGGGCAAGCTCGGCTGGATGGCGGCCTTCATCTATTGTGCCGGTGCGGCTTTGCGGCTGGCGCGCTTCAACACCAACATCGACGTCATCGACAAGCGCTACTTCCAGGGGCTGCCCAGCCCGGCTGCGGCTGCGTTGGTGAGCGGCCTGGTGTGGGTGATGATGGATAACGGCATCGCTGGGCCGGACGTGCGCTGGTATGCCTGTGCGCTGACGATCTTTGCCGGCATCTCGATGGTCAGCAACGTGTTGTTCTACAGCGGCAAGGAAATCAATCTGCGCCGCAGCGTGCCGTTTATCGTGATTATCGCCTTCGTGCTGGGCTTCCTGCTGGTCTCTAGCTATCCGCCGGGGGTCCTGTTCGGGCTGTTCCTGTGTTACGCGGTTTCCGGTTATGTGACGAGCGCCTGGGCCTGGCTCAAGGGCACGCGGCGCAAGGCCGTGAAGGATCCCGCCGAGCCGGCGGATTCCTGATTCGCTGCGGTGGCAAGGTCTTCGGCAATGGGCCGTTCCATTTGCGCGGGCTTGGTTCGTCCAGACGGAACGGCCGACGCGTTGATCGATCAAAACATCAATAATTCGGCAGGAGCCAATCATGAGTGACCAGTTGATCATTTTCGACACCACCTTGCGTGACGGGGAGCAGAGTCCCGGTGCCTCGATGACGCGGGACGAGAAGCTGCGCATCGCGCGGCAACTCGAGCGGATGAAGGTCAACGTGATCGAGGCTGGCTTCGCGGCGGCGTCCAATGGCGATTTCGAGGCTGTCCGCGCGGTGGCGGAGGCCATCAAGGACTCGACGATCTGTTCGCTGGCCCGTGCCAACGAGAACGACATCCGCCGTGCCGGCGAGGCGATTCGTCCGGCGGCTTCCGGGCGTATCCACACCTTTATTGCGACCAGCCCGATCCACATGGAGAAGAAGCTGCGCATGAGCCCCGATCAGGTGGTCGAGCAGGCGGTGCGGGCGATCGGCTGGGCGCGGGAATACACCAGCGATATCGAGTTTTCGGCGGAGGATGCCGGTCGCTCCGAGATCGATTTCCTGTGCCGGATCTTCGAGGCCGTCATCAAGGCGGGTGCAACGACGATCAACGTCCCTGACACTGTCGGCTATAACGTGCCGGAGCAGTTCGCGGCGACGCTCCGGAGTCTGATCGAACGGGTGCCGAATTCCGACAAGGTGGTGTGGTCGGTGCATTGTCATAACGATCTTGGTCTGGCAGTGGCCAATTCGCTGGCCGCGGTGCGTGCCGGTGCGCGTCAGGTCGAGTGTACGGTCAACGGTCTGGGCGAGCGGGCAGGCAATGCGTCGCTGGAAGAGATCGTGATGGCGGTGAGAACGCGCAAGGACGTGTTCCAGTGCGATACGCGCATCGATACGACGCAGATCGTGCCCGCCTCCAAGCTTGTGTCCAGCATCACCGGTTTTCCGGTGCAGCCCAACAAGGCGATCGTCGGTGCGAACGCCTTTGCTCATGAGTCCGGCATTCATCAGGATGGCGTGCTCAAGCATCGCGAAACCTACGAAATCATGCGCGCCGAGGATGTTGGCTGGGTGGCCAATAAGCTGGTGATGGGCAAGCACTCCGGGCGCAATGCGTTCCGTTCGCGGCTCGTTGAGCTGGGGGTCGAGATCAAATCCGAGGAGCAGCTGAATCACGCCTTTGCGCGCTTCAAGGAGCTGGCCGACAAGAAGCACGAGATCTTTGATGAGGATCTGCAGGCGTTGATGAGCGATGAAAGCTCGGAGCCGCAGGAGCATTTCCGGCTCGTCGCTTCGTCCTTCCACTCGGAAACCGGTGAGACGCCCAGTGCACGCCTGACCCTGTCTATCGGTGGCAAGGAGGCCAAGGTCGAGTCCAGCGGTTCGGGGCCGGTGGATGCCGCTTTCAAGGCTATCGAAGCCGTGGCTGACAGCGGCGCCCAGCTACTGCTGTATTCGGTGAATGCGATTACCACTGGGACCGATGCCCAGGGCGAGGTGACTGTCCGTCTCTCCAAGGAGGATCGGGTGGTCAATGGGCAGGGAGCGGACACCGACATCATCGTCGCGTCGGCCAAGGCTTATCTCAATGCGCTCAACAAACTGCACGCCAAGCTTGAGCGTCTGAATCCCCAGGTCTGACCCCTCTACCCGGCGCTTCAGGGCTTGCCGCTGGCAGCCCTGGCCAGCCGCGACGGTGCGGTATTGCGGGCGTACAGCACGACCGCGATGAAGAAGATCACGCTCAGCACGGCTTCGGCCAGAGCGAGCGCGCTGCCAGGAGGTGCATCGTTGGTGCGGACCACGCCTTCGGTCAGATAGAGCAGAATCATCATCGAGCTCCACTGATAGGTGTAGCGCTTGCCGCGCAGAATGCCGAACAAGGCCACCATCAGCGGCAGGACTTTCAGTGTCATCCACGAGCCGCCGGGGCGTAGCGGCGCCAGGATGGCCTCCCAGGCCAGGCACAGGGCGATCAGGAGCAGCAGTGTGATGCTGGCGATGAGGGACAGGGTCTTGGGGGCGGTCATGGGGTCGAGAGCTTTCTGGCGGTTTCCGCGAGTCGTCGGCCAAGGGCGGTGGCGAGACGTTTTTCCTCGTCGGTGATCAGGGTGTTGTCATCCTTGCCAGCCCAGTGGGTGGCTCCGTAAGGGGAGCCGCCACTGCGCGTGCGGGTCAGGTCAGGTTCGGAGAAGGGCAGGCCGACAATCAGCATCCCGTGGTGCAGCAGCGGTGTCATCATCGAAAGCAGGGTGCTTTCCTGGCCGCCATGCTGGCTTGCCGACGACGTGAACACGCAGGCTGGCTTTCCGGCGAGGGCGCCGGACAGCCAGGGGCCGGCGGTGCCGTCAAGGAAGTACTTGACCGGCGCAGCCATGTTGCCGAAACGAGTCGGGCTGCCAAGGGCCAGGCCGACGCATTCTTCGAGGTCGTGGATGTCGGCATAAGGGGCTCCGCGGTCGGGTATGCCGTCTTCAACCGCTTCGCAGACGGCCGAAACCCGTGGAACGGTGCGCAGGCGGGCGGCCATGCCGGGAACGGATTCGATGCCGCGGGCGATCAACTCGGCGAGCGCCCGGACCGAGCCCCGATGGCTGTAGTAGAGGACGAGAATTTCTTGCATGGTAAAGCCGTGCAAAACGGAAGCGCATTATACGTAAATGAACCCGACCCCTGATTTTCCTCGATTGCATCGTCGGCTGCCGGTGGCGCATCTGGCATCGGCCGTAGTGCGGCGCTTCCAGGATGGACGTTGCGCACAGGTGGCCGGTAGTCTGGCTTTCACCACACTATTGTCTCTGGTACCGATGGTGACCCTGGTGGCGGTGGTGTTTAGCCGGCTACCCCAGTCGGCTCGTTTCGGCGATGCTCTGCGGGGTTTTCTGCTCGATAATCTGTTGCCCGACAGAGCTGGCAAGGTGATTGCGACCTATGCGCTGCAGTTCAGCGAGAAGGCTGCCAATCTGACCGTCGTTGGCGCCCTCGTGCTGATCGCCACGACCCTCATGCTGATGAAGACCATCGATCAGGTCATCAATCAGATCTGGATGATCAACAGCCGCCGTCCGTGGGCCACGCGTCTGGCGGCCTATTGGGCTGCGCTTTCCCTCGGCCCGCTGCTGCTGGCGGGGTGCGTGTTTGCCGCCAGTGCAATGCTGAGCATGTCTCTCGACATCATGAGTGAGCCGGCGTGGCTTGAAGGCCTCGGGCTGCGTCTCATTGCGGTCACCGTCCTGACCGGGGTTTTTGGCACTCTCTACCTCGTGGTGCCTCACTGCAGTGTGCGGGTTGGCGATGCGATGTTTGCCGGCTTGTGTGCGGCGACCGGCTTTCTGGTCATGCAGCGCCTGTTTGGCTTGTACCTGGTGCATTTCCCGAGCTACACGCTGGTCTATGGCACGTTTGCGGCCGTGCCCATCTTTCTGTTGTGGTTGTATTTGTCCTGGATCGTGATTCTTCTCGGTGCTGCGCTGGCTGCAGTGCTGCCTGAACGCAAGCTGGTGCACGCCATTTTGCCGGCGTTTCCTGGGCGAGAGCTCTTTGTGGCCATGCTGGCGCTCAGGGAACTGGTCGGTGCTCAGCGCGAGGGTTGCTCAAGGACGATGGCGGTGCTTGCCGAGCGGGGGGCGGTTGGGCATGACGATATGAGAAGGACGCTGGAGGCTCTTGAGTCGGCCGGTATCGCTGCACGCCTGGATGGAGGAGGGTGGTTGCTGGTCAAGGCTGCTGATGCGGTGCCCATGTCGGAGATCGGTGCCCTTTTCGGCTGGGGGCGGTTGCCGGACTCCTGGCGAACCCGGACTGATGGCACTGCCGATGTGTGTGAGTTGTGGGACGAAATGCTGGCTGCCTTTGCGCGTGAGACCGCGCAACCGATTGCGTCCTTGCACTCCTAGCGGGTGTTACAGGGGGTAGGGGTCGATTTCGTACTGGAAGAGTTCGACCGCAGCTGTCTGCATGTCCAGGCTGAGCAAGCGCCCCTGGGCAACGTAGAGACGATTGGTGTCGGAGACCAGCATGAAACGTCGTGCCGAATAAGTTCCGGCAGGCGCGAGAATGGCCTGCTGACGCCCCAGAGCTGCGATTGGAGGCAAGACCAGCGCCGGGCGCATCGGACGTGTCTGGTTTCCGCTCCGGAAGCCAACCGTCACGGGCTTGGCAGTGTTGGCGATGACTTGCAGGCCCAGTTCGACCTGTTCGGGCGTCTCCGTGCGTATCCAGCGCACGACGCACAGGGTCCACGGATCGTCGTCGTTGCGGCGCAGCGCCAGCGCCATGCCGGCGACGAGATCGGAGGCCGTTCCGGTGACTTGCATGATCGCGTATCCGGTAGGGCTTTCGTTGACCACCATCCATTCCGAAGTGTAGGGCTCCTGCCGTGCGGCGCCGTTCTCTCGGAGCATCTTCCAGATCGCGTCGAGGCCCGTGCATACGCGAACCGCATATTGGTTGCGGCGCCGGGAGTGCTCCCGTCGCGGTGGCGTGGCCCAGTATTCCCTGACGCGGCGCAGCAGGGTGGCTGCCTCGCTGGCTGGCAGCCCAGCGGGAAGTCCATTCAGGGGCTGCTCTTCGGTGTCGAGTGTTTCGATCCACGCTGTCGCCTTGCGGGCGAGTTCTTCCGCGGAGAAATAGATCAGGCCTTCGACAGGGGGGGGCGCGCGCCGGTTGTCCGAAATCGGCGGTGTGTCCTGGTCCGGGTCGATCCAGAACCACCCGAGGTCATGGTCCCCTGGTGGGGTGTAGCTGATGTTCGTATCGCCTGCCGCTACGTTCAGCAATTCGGCCAGCCAGCAGGTCTCCGGGCCGGTGAGGCCTTCGGGCTGGGCGGCGGAGAACGCAAGAAGGTACTTGTAGGCGGTATCTGCAGCGCCGGTGTTGTTGCTGTTGTCTGCGGCCTGGCTTCCCAGAAACAGGGTGTGTGCGCGCAGCCAGAAGCCATAGGGGGCACTGTTGCCTGCAAGGTGGGCAACAGTGAATTGCTCACCGAGAATCTCCAGCCCTTTCGCGCTGATGGCCTGGGGCGACAGGCGGCTGTTCTTGGCGATCCGGTGGCGTATTTCGTTCAGGTTGTCTTCGTAGCCCGTAGCGAGCTTTCCGAAGGCGGAAACCAAGCGGGTTGCGGACCGATGGAGGCTGGCATCGAGTGGCAGGGCTGTCGAGGCCAGTTTCTCCCGGAACATCCGACTGATCTGTACGCCCCGTGCCTGCAGTGAATCCAGGCAGCGCTGCAGCTGACCCCGGCCGACCTCGGGGCGCGTTAGATCCTCGATGTGACGTACGAAAGCTGCCAGCTCCAGCTCCGCATCCGAAGAAAGCTCGGTGGCGAGCCAGTCAAGGACGGGAGCGGTGCGGTCGGAAAGGGAGGAGTCGGCGGCGCTCATTGCCTGCTGTGTGTTTTGGCCAAGCGCATATTGTAAATAACTTCCCTGCAAACAGGTGCGGATATAGCCCGTTGCCGGCTTGGGGGCGATTCGGCGGATGCTCTCGACGGCTTGGAATCTAGCCATCTGTTTTCTTGCGGATTTCCCCGGCGTGATTTAATATCTAACGTTTTTCCATTCCATCGGATCAAGAACAGTCATGGTTGTTATTCGTCTCGCCCGCAGCGGCTCCAAGAAGCGCCCTTTTTACAACATCGTTGCCGCCGATTCCCGTAATCGTCGCGATGGCCGTTTTATCGAGCGCATCGGTTACTACAATCCGGTTGCCTCCGGCAGTGCCGTCGGCCTCGTCGTGAATACCGAGCGTCTGGCTCACTGGCAAGGCAACGGCGCTCAGCTGTCTGAGACCGTCGCCCGCCTGGTCAAGCAGGCAGCCAAGGCTGCTGCTTGAGTTGGCTGAGAAGCAGCCTGGTCTTCCGTCAGCCGTGCAGATGATCGTACTGGGGCGTATTGTCGCCCCGTTTGGTGTGGGAGGCTGGGTAAAGGTTCATCCTTTCGGGGATGATCCTTTGTCGTGGAAAAATATGCCGCAATGGTGGATCGGTCCCGATCCCGATGGCGACGACTGGACTCCCTATACGCTCAAGGGCTGCAAGGCCCACGGCAAGGCAGGAGCTCTGGTGGCCGCATTTGGAGAAGTTCCAGATCGCAATTCGGCTGAGGCCATCGAAGGTTTGTACATCGCCGCACCAAGGGATGCCTTGCCGAAGCCTGGTGAGGATGAATACTACTGGGCCGACCTGGTTGGTCTGGAGGTATTTAATGCGTCGGATGTGCACCTGGGAACAGTGAAGGGTCTGCTGTCTACGGGTGTCCATGATGTGCTCCAGGTACAGGATGGCGATGTCGAGCGGCTTATTCCCTTTGTCGCTAGTTATGTGACAGAGGTGGATGCTGTCGGTCGCCGCATTCGTGTGGATTGGGAGGCGGACTGGTGACGGTGGTCGGTGGCCGCAAGGCCTACGACGTCGTAAGTCTGTTTCCCCAGATGTTCTCCGCGCTGTCGGAGTTCGGCATTACGGGGCGTGCGCGCGAGCGTGGGCTGTACGAACTGAATTGTTGGAATCCGCGGGATTTTGCGGAGGATCGCTATCGAACCGTGGATGACCGTCCTTACGGGGGCGGGCCGGGAATGGTGATGTTGCCGGGGCCGTTGGAGAAATCCATCAAGGCTGCCCAGGCGCGTCAGGTGGAAAGCGCTGGCGTGGCGGGGAGAGTGATTTATCTGTCACCGCAGGGGCGTCCGCTGGAGCATGGACGCGTGCTGGAGCTTGTGTCGGAACCCGCGCTGGTGCTGCTTTGCGGCCGCTACGAAGGGGTCGATCAACGTTTGATCGAGCGCTGCGTGGATGAAGAAATATCGTTGGGTGATTTCGTCCTCTCGGGGGGGGAGTTGCCGGCGATGGTATTGCTCGATGCCATGATCCGGCAGTTGCCGGGCGCCCTGAATGACGAGGATTCGGCAGTAGAAGATTCTTTCGTCGACGGTCTGCTTGATTGCCCGCATTACACGCGGCCGGTCGAGTACGAGGGGGTGACTGTGCCGGGCGTGTTGATGTCCGGCAACCATGCCGAGATTCGGCGCTGGCGTCTGCAGCAATCCCTTGGGCGGACTGAGCTGCGAAGACCGGATCTGCTGGTCAACCGGAAGTTGAGCAAGGAAGAAATTCGTTTGCTGGAGGCATTCCGGCAAACTGAAGCGAAATCGGAAAGCTGATTTCCGGTTTCAATAACAAAGCCGTGTATCAGGTGGCGACCTGCTCTGCACGAAAGGCCACTGGCCCATATTTTTCAGGAGTTACGCATGAACCTCATTCAGCAGCTCGAGCAAGAAGAAATCACTCGCCTGACCCAAGGCAAGACGATCCCGCAATTCGCTCCTGGCGATACCGTTGTCGTGCAGGTCAAGGTCAAGGAAGGTAATCGCGAGCGTCTTCAGGCTTACGAAGGTGTCGTGATCGCCAAGCGCAATCGCGGTCTGAACTCTGCCTTCATCGTTCGCAAGATCTCTTCCGGCGAAGGTGTGGAGCGTACGTTCCAGACTTATTCCCCGCTGGTTGCCAGCATCGAAGTGAAGCGTCGCGGTGATGTGCGTCGTGCCAAGCTGTACTATCTGCGCAGCCGCTCCGGCAAGTCTGCGCGTATCAAGGAAAAGCTGGACTACAAGTCCTTTGCTGCCAAGGCTGCTGCCGCCAAGGCCTGATTTTCCGCGGTACAAAAAAACGGAACCTTCGGGTTCCGTTTTTTTTGCCCGTGCATTTGTATATGGCGCGGGTTGGGAGTGGATTGCTGGCTCAGGCGTGCTTGTTCCGTTCGATCAGTGCGTAGGCCGAGTGATTGTGGATCGACTCGAAGTTCTCGGATTCCACGACGTATGCGTCGATGCGGCTTTCCTGGTTGAGGGCTCCGGCAACGTCGCGCACCATGTCTTCGACGAACTTGGGGTTGTCGTAAGCGCGTTCGGTAACAAACTTCTCATCAGGACGCTTGAGTAGCCCGTAGAGCTCGCAGGATGCCTGTTCCTCGACCAGCTGGACGAGCTCCTCGATCCAAAGGTGATCGTTGGTCGTGGCCGTGACCGTGACGTGGGAGCGCTGGTTGTGGGCGCCGTATGCGGAGATCTTCTTGGAGCAGGGGCACAGGCTGGTCACTGGAACGACGACCTTCATCGTAAACTCGTAGTCTCCCCCTTCCCGGATTTCCCCGATGAATGTGACCTCATAGTCCATCAGGCTCTGCACGCCAGAAACCGGGGCGGCCTTGTTGATGAAGTAAGGGAAAGTCATTTCTACGTGGCCGGTTTCGGCCTCGAGCTTTCTGACCATCTCCCGAAGCATCGGCTCGAAGGATTCGACAGAGATTTCCCGCTCGTGACTGTTAAGGATTTCCACGAAGCGGGACATGTGCGTCCCCTTGAAATTGTGGGGCAGGCCCACGTACATATTGAATACTGCAATCGTGTGCTGGATGCCACCGCTCTTTTTGTCCTGAACCTTGATGGGGTGGCGGATTGCCTTGATGCCGACCTTGTTGATGGCCAGCTGGCGGGAGTCGGCGGAGTTCTGTACGTCGGGGATGGGGGTTGGGGCTTCGCAGGTGGTCATGGCTGTTCTCGATAAATCTCGTTGGGGAATAGGGATCTGGCGCCCCTCAATGGATTCGATCCTATCATTCCCGACAAAAGCGCTCAACTATTCGTCCGGTAGCTTGCTTCTATGTGCTTGAGGATGCCCGCGGCGTCGAGTTCGACCTCAGCCATCAACTGTTGCTGGTCGCCATGGTCGATGAAACGGTCGGGCAGACCCAGTTGCAGCACCCTGATGGCTTTGCCGGCCTCCTGCAGTATGCGGACAACTTCCGATCCAGCGCCGCCGATGATGGCGTTCTCCTCGAGCGTGACGAGAATCTCGTGGCTGTCAGCCAGCTCGAGAACGAGCTCCCGGTCGATCGGCTTTGCAAAGCGCATGTTGGCTACGGTGGCATCGAGCGTGTCTGCGACCTCCAGTGCTGGGCCAAGCAGGCTGCCGAAGGCGAGGAGGGCGTAACGGGTTCCGCTGCGGCGGACCTCGCCCTTGCCGATCGGTAGGGGGTGCATGCGCTTTTCCGGCTGGATTCCCAGGCCGCTGCCACGCGGGTAGCGGACGGCAGTCGGGCCGTCGTGCTGGTAAGCCGTGTAGAGCATCTGGCGGCATTCGTTTTCGTCTGCCGGACAGAAGATCGTCAGATTGGGAATGCAGGCCAGATAGGAGATGTCGAAAGCACCGTGATGGGTGGCGCCGTCGGCGCCAACCAGGCCGGCCCGGTCGATGGCCAGCATGACCGGCAGGTTCTGCAGGGCGATGTCATGAATCAGCTGATCGTAGGCGCGTTGCAGGAAGGTGGAATAGATGGCCACCACCGGCTTGAAGCCCTCACAGGCCAGGCCGGCACCGAAGGTCAGGGCGTGCTGTTCGGCGATCCCGACGTCGTAATAGCGATCCGGGTATTCGTGGGCGAAACGGACCATGCCCGACCCTTCGCGCATGGCAGGGGTGATCGCCACGAGGCGCTTGTCGACCGCAGCCATGTCACACAGCCAGTCGCCAAACACCTGAGTGTAGGTGAGCTTGCCGCCGCCCTTTCCGGTCGTGATGCCCGCTGCATGGTCGAATTTGGAGACGCCGTGATAGAGGATGGGATCAGCTTCCGCGAGCTTGTAGCCCTGTCCCTTGCGGGTGATGACGTGCAGGAATTGCGGTCCCTTCAGGGTACGCAGATTCTGTAGCGTCGGTAGCAAGGCTTCAAGGTCGTGACCATCGATAGGGCCAATGTAATTGAAGCCGAATTCCTCGAACATCGTGCCGGGCATCACCATGCCTTTCACGTGTTCTTCGGTGCGCTTGGCGAATTCGAAAACGGGAGGGGGCAGGTTCTCGAGGAAGCGCTTGCCGATGGTGCGTGCGCCGTTATAAAGGCGCCCGGATAGCAGGCGGGACAGATGCTTGTTGAGTGCACCCACGGGCGGCGAGATGGACATCTCGTTGTCGTTGAGAATGACCAGCAGATTGGTGTCGCTGATGTCCCCGGCGTTGTTCAACGCTTCAAAGGCCATGCCGGCCGACATTGCGCCGTCACCGATGACGGCAATCGCGCGCCGATCTTCTCCGCGCAGGCGGGCGGCTTCGGCCATGCCGAGGGCTGCGGAGATCGAGGTGGACGAATGGGCGGTGCCGAAGGTGTCGTAAGGGCTCTCGCTGCGGCGTGGAAAGCCTGAGATGCCATGGTATTGACGCAGGCCAGCCATGGCCTCGCGACGGCCCGTCAGGATCTTGTGGGCGTAGGTTTGGTGGCCCACGTCCCAGACGATGCGGTCGTCAGGTGTGCTGAACACATAGTGCAGCGCAATGGTCAGTTCCACGGTTCCCAGGTTCGACGACAGGTGTCCGCCGGTATGGGAAACCGAGTCGATCAGGAAGTTGCGCAGCTCGTCGGCCAGCTTGGGGAGTTCGCCGGGGTCGAGCTGGCGCAGGTCCGCGGGAGAGGTGATGCTGTCCAGCAGGCTGGCGCGAGGTTTGGCGGGCTGCGTTGCGAAGGGCATTCCGGGATACCGGGTCGTTAATGGATATTCTGTGTTGTCGATCTGCCGGCCTCAGAACTGGCGACGAACGATGAAGCGCGTCAGTTCGGATAGGCGCTGGGCGTTGTTGCCGAAGGTGGCGAGGCTGTCCAGGGCGCTCTGGCACATTTCCTCAGCCAGTTCGCGGGCACGGCTGGTGCCGAGCAGGCTGACGTAAGTGGGCTTGTCGTTGGCGGCATCCTTACCGGCCGTCTTGCCAAGGGTGGCAGTGTCCGCTTCTGCGTCGAGGATATCGTCCACAATCTGAAAGAGGAGTCCGATCACCTTGCCGACGTGATCGAGGGAGGCCATGGCTTCGTCTCCCAGCGGGTGGCCGCACTGGGCACCAAGCGCGATCGACGCCCGTATCAGGGCGCCGGTCTTGTGAATGTGCATGAACTCCAGTTCAGTCAGGCTGAGTTCGAGGCCGACGGATGCCAGATCAATAGCCTGCCCGCCAGCCATGCCGCGGGAGCCGGAGGCTACGGCGAGCTGGCGGATCATGGCGACCTGTTGTGCGGGGTCGTCGCAGACGGTGTCGTCGGCGATGTGCTGGAACGCCAGCGTCTGCAGGGCGTCACCGACCAGGAGGGCGGTGGCCTCGTCGTATTCCACGTGAACAGTCGGTTTGCCGCGTCGCAGTGCGTCGTCATCCATGCAGGGCATGTCGTCATGCACCAGCGAGTAGGCGTGGATCAGTTCCAGCGCACAGGCGATCCGATCGAGGCGGGCGGCATCTGCTTGCGCCAGCTGCCCGGCGGCATGCACGAGTAATGGACGAACGCGTTTGCCGCCTCCGAGTACCGCGTAGCGCATGGCCTGATGCAGGCGTTCGGGGGCAATGTCGGCCGAGGGCAGGGCCTGATCGAGGGCGATCTCCGTGCGTTGCTGGATGTCGCCCATCCACTGGCTGAAACTGCGAGGGCTCATGGCTGGGGCTGCTCCGGGTTGGCCGCACTGTTTTCCACGATGCGAATGCTTTGCTCCGCCTTGTTCAGCACGTCCTGGCAGTGACGAAGGAGGGCTGTGCCGCGTTCGTAGGCGGAGAGGGACTGCTCGAGGGACAGCGAGCCATTTTCCATTTCCTGAACGATGGACTCGAGTTCGGAAATGCTTGACTCGAAGCTGTTGGACGTTTTGGTGGAGGCAGATTTGACCATGGGCGGCCGGTTGGGCAGGGGCAAAGCGTAAAAATAGCCTATGGCCGGGCTACAGGTCAAACGCGTAATACTATATAATAACGAGCTTTACGTTTCGGGCTTTCGCTTTGAATCAGGGGGTTCGGGATGTCTGACATCGCTTCTCAGGCACAGCTTTCTCCGGCGGTTTCCCAATTGCCGGTTTCGTGGTATTTCGACGAACAGGTCTTCGAATTGGAGAAGCGCCTCCTCTTCGATGTCGGGCCCGGCTACGTCGGCCACGAGCTGATGGTGCCAGAAGTCAATCAATACCGGTCGCTGGAATGGCTCGACCATTCGAATCTGCTGATCAATCGGGAAGATGGCTTCTATCAGATGTCCAACGTCTGCCGCCATCGTCAGGCGATCATGCTGCAGGGGTCCGGCATTGCCGACCGCAACATCGTTTGCCCGATCCATCGCTGGACGTATAACCCTGACGGTCTGCTGATCGGTGCGCCGCACTTCGCTGAAAATCCGTGCCTCAACCTGCAGCGCCAGAAGCTGGATAATTGGAATGGCCTCCTGTTCAAGGGGCCTCGCTCGGCATCGGCGGATCTGGCCGGCATGCATGTGGCCAGTGAGCTCAATTTTGCGGGCTACAAGCTCGACAAGGTCGAGATCCACGAGTGCAACTACAACTGGAAGACCTTTATCGAGGTTTACCTCGAGGATTACCACGTCGAGCCCTACCACCCGGGGCTGGGCCAGTTCGTGACCTGCGACGACCTCACCTGGCAGTTCGGTGAGTGGTATTCCGTACAGCGCGTTGGCATCACGTCGCTTAAGAAGCCGGGATCGTCTACCTACAAACGCTGGCACGAGGCCGTGCTCAGTTACCACGGTGGCGAGATGCCCAAGCATGGCGCCATCTGGTTGACCTATTTCCCCAACATCATGGTGGAGTGGTATCCCCATGTGCTGGTGGTCAGCACCCTGATTCCGACGGACGTGAACAAGACCACGAATGTGGTCGAGTTCTACTATCCGGAAGAGATCCTTGAGTTCGAGCGCGATTTCGTCGAGGCTGAGCAGGCTGCTTACATGGAAACCGCCGTTGAGGACGATGACATCGGCGAGCGCATGGATCGCGGCCGTCTTGCCCTGCTGAAGGCGGGCCGGAATGAGGTGGGGCCTTACCAGTCGCCGTACGAGGACGGGATGCAGCATTTCCATGAGTTTTATCGACGGATCATGCAGCCGCATCTTTGATGCGAATCGATGGAAGCTGCGATGGCGCGATGCACTCCAGCTCCTGGAGGTCCGGAAAAGACGAAGCCCCCGCAGGTCGGGGGCTTCGTCTTTTTCAAATGCAGGAAACTGCTGTAGGTCTGAGTCTCGCTGTCTCTATATATTTCCATAGACAGCGGCTCGTATGGGCGTTAAGGCTGGCTGGCGCCCTGGAGTTCCTTCGGCAGCGGGAAGGTCACCTTTTCCGGCACGCCTTCCAGTTGGCGAACCGATGCCGCGCCCAGTTCCTTGAGGCGGGCAATCACGGAGTTGACCAGTACTTCCGGCGCCGATGCTCCCGCTGTCACGCCGATACGCTGTTTCCCCGCAATCCAGGCCGGATCGATGGCTTCGGCGTTATCGACGAGATAGGCCGGCACGTTCAACAGTTCGGCGACTTCACGCAGGCGGTTGGAATTGGAGCTGTTGGTCGACCCCACCACCAGCACTAGGTCCGACTGAGGCGCCATGAATTTCACCGCATCCTGCCGATTCTGGGTGGCGTAGCAGATATCGTCCTTCTTGGGGCCGACAATGCTCGGAAAGCGCGCCCGCAGCGCCGTGACGATGGCGCCGGCATCGTCTACCGACAGCGTGGTCTGCGTGACGTAGGCCAGCATGTCGGGCTTGGTGACCTGCAGGTTCGCCACGTCATCGACGGATTCGACCAAGTAGATCCCGTCCCGGACCTGGCCCATCGTACCTTCCACCTCGGGATGCCCCTTGTGGCCGATCATGATCAGTTCGCGCCCCTGATCGCGCATGCGGGCGACCTCGAGGTGCACCTTGGTGACGAGCGGGCAGGTGGCGTCGAAGACCCGCAGCCCTCGGGCCTCGGCTTCGGTGCGTACGGCCTGGGACACGCCATGGGCGCTGAAAATCACCGTATTGCCGGCGGGTACGTCGGCGAGCTCTTCGATGAATACCGCACCCTTGGCGCGCAGGCCTTCCACCACGAAGCGGTTGTGCACGACCTCGTGGCGCACATAGATGGGGGCGCCGAACTGGGTGAGGGCGCGCTCGACGATCTCGATTGCGCGTTCGACACCGGCACAGAAGCCGCGGGGTGTGGCGAGCAATACTTCCATCGGGATACCTCCTGCGGACATCAGTTGATGCCGATCACTTCAACTTCAAAGCGGATCGACTTGCCGGCCAGCGGGTGATTGAAGTCGATCACTGCATGGGTGTCGAGAACTTCGCGGATCAGGCCCGGGTAGCGGGTACCGTCGGGTGCAGTGAATTCCATGATGACCATCGGGGCCACTTCGGCATCTGCAGGAAAGTCCTCCAGGCGGACCTTCTCGATCAGGTCTTCGCGATGGGCGCCAAAGGCATTCTCCGGCTCGAGCAGGAAGGTGTGATGCTCACCAACGGTGATTCCCGCCAGACAGCGCTCCAGGGCCGGGGCGATATCCCCGTGGCCCAGCTGCATGGTGGCCGGCTGGGACTCGAAGGTGCTGATGAGCGGCTGGCCGTTGTCGAGGGAGATCCGGTAGTGGAGGGTCAGCAGGCTGTCGGGCTGGACGATCTGGGTCATGAGAGTTTCTCTTGGGCGGGGGCGTGGCGATGTTCGCGTAGCTGGGCGACGATCATCAGGACCACGCCTACCGTGATGGCGGAGTCCGCCACGTTGAAGGCCGGCCAGCCGTAGCGGCCGATGTGGAAATACAGGAAGTCGACCACCGCGCCGAAGACGAAGCGGTCGATGACGTTGCCGATGGCGCCACCGATGATCAGCGAGAAGGCCAGTGGCTGCAGCAGTTCGTGCTGGTGACGGGCCAGCAGGCGCAGCAGCCAGCCACAGATGACGGCGGCCAGGGCCACGAAGAACCAGCGCTGCCAGCCGGCCTGGTCGGCCAGGAAGCTGAAAGCGGCACCCGGGTTGAAGGCGAGCACCAGATCGAAGAAGTCGGTGACGCGGATGACTTCGCCGTTGCGCAAGGCGCCGCGGACGAGGTGCTTGGTCCATTGGTCGGCCAGCACGATGATGGCCGCGAGACCGATCCAGTTGCCTAGGCGTAGTTTCAAGGGCAGGACTCCTGCTGTTTTACAAGGAGGCTCAGGCGACCGAGCGGGCTTCGCCGGCGCCGTGCAGGTTGGACGTGCAGCGGCCGCAAAGTTCCGGATGATTTGCGTCGTGCCCCACGTCTTCCCGGTAGTGCCAGCAGCGATCGCACTTCTTTTGTTCCGACGGGATAACGAGGATGGCTTCGTCGGCTTCGTTACCCACCTTAACGAGCGTGGTCTTGGAGCAGATCAGCACGAAGCGCAGGTCATCGGCGAGGCTGGCTAGCGTGTCGTATTTGGCGCCGGCCGCGCGGATTTCCACTTCGGCCTGCAGCGACGAGCCGACCTTGCCTTCAGTGCGGACCGATTCGATGACTTTCAGGACGTCGGCACGGGCGGCGCGGATTGTGTTCCAGCGCTCGAGCAAAGCCTCCTCGCCGTCCTGTGCCGGCAGCTGGTGGAAGGTGTGGAGCATCACGCTGTCCTCCCCGTCCTGGTTCAGCAATTGCCAGATTTCTTCGGCGGTGAAGGACAGGATCGGCGCCATCAGCTTCACGACGGCCTGCAGAACGTGCCACAGGGCGCTCTGGGCGGAGCGGCGGGCCAGGGAGTCGGGCTTGGTGGTGTAGAGGCGGTCCTTCAGGATGTCCAGCCAGAAGCCGCCGAGATCCTCGGAGCAGAAGGTCTGGAGGGCCTGGACCACGCGGTGGAACTCGTAGCGGTCGTAGTCGGCCTGGGCCTGGGCCTGCAGCTGGCGGGTGAAGGCCAGGGCATAGCGGTCGATCTCGAACCATTGCTCCACCGGCAGCATGTCCGTGCCGGCATCGAAGTCGGCGATGTTGGCCATCAGGAAGCGCAGGGTGTTGCGGATGCGGCGGTAGGATTCGACGACGCGGGCCAGGATCTCCTTCGACATGGCCAGCTCGCCCGAATAATCGGTGGCGGCGACCCACAGGCGCAGGATTTCGGCGCCCATCTTGTCGGTGACTTCTTGGGGCAGGATCGTGTTGCCCAGGGATTTGCTCATCTTGCGGCCTTGCTGGTCCACGGTGAAACCGTGGGTGAGCAGGGCCTTGTAGGGCGGGTGGCCGTCGATGGCGGCGCCGGTGAGCAGGGACGAATGGAACCAGCCGCGGTGCTGGTCCGAGCCTTCCAGGTAGAGGTCGGCGCGGGGGCCGGTCGCGTGGCCGTCGTTGTGGGAGCCGCGCAGAACGTGCCAGTGGGTCGTGCCGGAATCGAACCAGACGTCGAGGGTGTCGCTGATCTTGTCGTACTGGGCGGCTTCGGTGCCGAGCAGCTCGGCGGCGTCCAGCTTGAACCAGGCTTCGATGCCTTCCTTCTCGACGCGCTGGGCAACCTGTTCCATCAGTTCGACGGTACGGGGATGCAGCTCGCCGGTTTCCTTGTGCAGGAAGAAGGGGATGGGCACGCCCCAGTTGCGCTGGCGGGAGATGCACCAGTCGGGCCGGTTGGCGATCATGGACTGCAGGCGGGGCTTGCCCCAGGCCGGGTAGAAGGCAGTGGCCTCGACGCCAGCCAGAGCTTTTTCGCGCAGGGACTTGCCGTCCGTGGGCAGGCGGTCCATGCCGACGAACCACTGGGCCGTGGCCCGGTAGATCACCGGGGTCTTGTGGCGCCAGCAGTGCATGTAGCTGTGCATGACGCTGCCGTGGGAGAGCAGGTTGCCGACTTCGGTGAGTTTGTCGCAGATGGCCTGGTTGGCTTTCCAGATCGACATGGCGCCAAAGAGGGGCAGGTCATCCACGTAAACGCCGTCGCCCTTGACGATGGAGATGATCTCGTCGTTGCCACGACCGTAGGTGCGCCAGGCGTTGAAGTCGTCCACGCCGTGGGCCGGCGCGCAGTGCACGATGCCGGTGCCGGCGTCCAGGCCCACGTAGTCGGCCAGATAGACCGGGGCGACGCGATCGTAGAGGGGGTGGCGGAACTGCAGGCCTTCCAGAGCCTTGCCCTGGGCCGTCGCCAGGATGCTGCCTTCGCGACCCTGGCGCTTGAGGCTTTCCTCCACCAGGTCCTTGGCGAGGACCAGCAGGCGGTCACCCGCGTCCACGAGCGCGTATTCGTGCTCGGGGTGGATGTTGAGGGCCTGGTTGGCCGGGATGGTCCATGGGGTAGTGGTCCAGATCACTGCGTAGGCGGTCTTGGGCAGGCTGGCAAGGCCGAAGGCCGCTGCCAGCTTGGGGGCGTCGGTTTCGCTGATCGGGAAGGCCACATCGACGGTCGGCGATTTCTTGTCGGCGTACTCGACTTCGGCTTCGGCCAAGGCGGAGCCACAGTCGAAACACCAATTCACCGGCTTCAAGCCCTTGAATACATAGTTCTTCTTGACCATTTCGGCCAGGGCGCGGATCTCGCCGGCCTCGTTGGCGAAGTTCATGGTCAGGTAGGGATTGTCCCAATCACCGAGGACGCCCAGACGGATGAATTCCTTCTTCTGCACTTCCACCTGTTCGGCGGCGTAGGCGCGGCACAGTTCGCGGACCTTGTCGGCGGGCAGGTTCTTGCCGTGGGTGACTTCGATCTTGTGTTCGATCGGTAGACCGTGGCAGTCCCAGCCAGGTACGTAGGGTGCGTCAAAACCGGCCAGGGTCTTGGAGCGGACGATGATGTCCTTGAGGATCTTGTTCAGCGCATGACCCAGGTGGAGGTTGCCGTTGGCGTATGGGGGGCCGTCGTGCAACACGAACTTCGGCCGTCCAGCGGATGCCTTGCGGATCTTCTGGTAGAGCTTGCGCTGCTGCCAGTCGGCGATCCAGGCGGGCTCGCGCTTGGCGAGGTCGCCGCGCATCGGGAAGGGCGTGTCGGGCAGGTTCAGGGTCTTGCGATTGTCGGACATGGTCGGTGCGTGAATTCAGAGGGGATTCTGGACGAAGTAGGCGCGGGCCTCTTCGGCGTCGCGGGCAATCTGGGCGGTGAGGGCTTCGAGGCTGTCGTAGCGCTCCTCGTCCCGTTGCTTGCGCAGGAAATTGATCCGTAGATGGGCGTCGTAACAGTCGGCGCTCCAGTCGAAGAGATTGACTTCGAGGGTCGCGCGGCCGGCGTCGTTGATGGTGGGCCGCACGCCGATGCTCGCCACGCCGGGCCAGGGCTTGTCGGCCAGGCCGTCGACGCTGACGGTGTAGATGCCCATCAGAGGCGGGCTGCGGTGCTTGAGCTGGATGTTGGCGGTGGGGAAGCCGATCGTGCGGCCGATCTTGTCGCCGTGCATGACGCGGCCGCTGATGCTGTACGGGCGGCCGAGCAGGCGGGCGGCGTGGGGCATGTCGCCGTCGGAAAGTGCCTCGCGGATTGCCGAGCTGGAAACGCGTTCGCCGTCATGGACCAGGGTGTGCATGGCCTCGACCGTGAAGCCGGCGGTCTGGCCGGCATGCTGCAGCATTGCGAAATCACCCTTGCGGCCTTTGCCGAAGCGGAAGTCGTCGCCGATCATCAGGTCGCGCACGCCGAGTCCGCGGATCAGGATGTCCTCGATGAACTGTTCGGCGGTGAGCGACGCGAAGCGGGCATTGAAGCGGCCGATGTAGAGGCGGTCAACGCCCTGAGCAGCGAGGAGCTGGATCTTTTCGCGAAGGGAGGTGAGCCGGCGCGGCCGGTTCTCGTGGGCGAAATACTCGCGCGGATGGGGCTCGAAGGTGAGCACCGAAGCGGGCAGGCCGGTGGCGCGCGCCTTCGCGGTGAGCTTCGCCAGCAGCGCCTGGTGGCCGCGGTGCACGCCATCGAAGTTGCCGATGGTGAGCACGCAGCCGTGTTCGGTGCGTTCGGGAATTCCGCGGAAAACCTGCATGGAAGGATGCTGGTAAAAGGCGGGATTATAGCGGCAAGGGCCGGGCGGGCGAAGCGGTCCGGCCTTACAGGCGCCTTACTCCCCCTGGCCGGCTCGTTCCCGGTGGAAGCGGGCGACGTAATCTGTCAGTGTGCCGCTGGCGATGGCGTCGCGCAGATCGCGCATCAGTTGCTGGTAGTAGTGCAGGTTGTGGATGGTGGCCAGTCGTGCGCCGAGGATCTCGTTGAGGCGGTTGAGGTGGTGCAGGTAGCCACGGGAGAAGTTGCGGCAGGTGTAGCAGTCACAGGATTCGTCCAGCGGCCGGGTGTCGGACTTGTGGCGGGCGTTGCGGATCTTGATGTCGCCGTGGCGGGTGAACAGCCAGCCGTTGCGCGCGTTGCGAGTGGGCATCACGCAGTCGAACATGTCGATGCCGGCCTGTACCGCGAAGACGATGTCTTCAGGCGTGCCGACGCCCATCAGGTAGCGCGGCTTGTTCTGGGGCAGGCGCGGCGCGGTGTGGTGCAGGATGCGCTGCATGTCGTCCTTGGGCTCTCCGACCGACAGCCCGCCGATGGCGTAGCCGTGGAAACCGATTTCCTCCAGGCCGGCGAGGGATTCGTCACGCAGGTTTTCGTACATGCCGCCCTGGACGATGCCGAACAGCGCGTTGTCGTTCTCGAGCCGGTTGAACTCGTCCTTGGAGCGCTGCGCCCAGCGCAGGGACATGCGCATGGAGTCGGCAGCCTCGGTCACCGTGGCCGGGTAGGGCGTGCATTCGTCGAAGATCATCACCACATCGGAATTGAGCACCTTCTGGATGCGCATCGATTCCTCGGGGGTGAGGAACAGCTTGTCGCCATTCACCGGCGAGCTGAAGCGCACGCCTTCCTCACTGATCTTGCGCAAGGCGCCGAGGGAGAAGACCTGGAAGCCGCCGGAGTCCGTGAGGATCGGGCCGTCCCAGGCCATGAACTGGTGCAGGCCGCCGAAGGCTTCCATCACCTCCAGGCCGGGGCGCAGCCACAGGTGGAAGGTGTTGCCAAGGCAGATCTGGGCACCGATGTCGCGTAGGTCCTGCGGCGAGATGCCCTTGACGGAGCCATAGGTGCCGACCGGCATGAAGGCCGGGGTGTCCACGGTGCCGTGGTTGAGGGTCAGGCGGCCGCGGCGGGCGTCGCCGTCGGTGGCGAGGAGTTCGTATTTCATTGGGAATTCCGGGTCAGGAACATGGCGTCGCCGTAGCTGAAGAAGCGGTAGCGCTGCTCGATGGCATGGGCGTAGGCGCGGCGGATGGTGTCCATGCCGGCAAAGGCGGACACGAGCATCAGCAGGGTGGATTTGGGTAGGTGGAAGTTGGTGATGAGGCCGTCGGCCACCTGGAATTCATAGCCGGGCAGGATGAACAGGTCGCTCTCCGCTTCGCCTGCCTGCAGGGTGCCGCTGCGCGCGGCCGATTCCAGGGCGCGCATGCTGGTGGTGCCGACGCAGACCACACGCTTGCCGGCCGCCTTGGTGGCGGCGATGGCATCCACCGTGGCCTCGGGGACGAAGTAGGCTTCGGTGTGCATCTGGTGTTCGGACAAGTCCTGGACACGCACCGGTTGGAACGTACCTGCGCCGACGTTGAGGGTGACGTAGGCGCTATTCACGCCCTGCTCTGCGAGGCGGGCGAGGAGAGGCTCGTCGAAGTGCAGACCGGCGGTCGGCGCGGCGACCGAACCCGGGTTCCGTGCATAGACAGTCTGGTAGCGGGATTCGTCGGTATTGCCCGCGGCTCGCTCGATGTAGGGGGGCAGCGGCAGGCGGCCGTGGCGTTCGAGCAGTTCGATCAGGTCTTCAGTCGCGGGAAAGCGCAGATGGAAAAACTCGCCGGCGCGGCCCAGTACTTCGACCTCCAGCGCACCTTCCAGGTGCAGGCGGGTGCCTGGCTTGGGCGACTTGCTGGCGCGTATCTGGGCGAGGGCTTCATGAGCGCCGAGGGGGCGTTCGATCATCACTTCCACTTGGCCGCCGGTGTCCTTGGTGCCGAACAGGCGGGCGTGCAGCACGCGGGTGTCGTTGAAGACCAGCAGGTCGCCGGGGGCCATGAGACTGGGCAGGTCGGAGAAATGCAGGTCGTTCAGCGCCGGTGAAACCTGGAGCAGGCGGCTGTCGGTACGGCGTTCGAGAGGGGCTTGGGCAATCAGCTCCGGGGGGAGCGAATAGTCGAAATCGTCGAGGGTCAAAACCATGGGTTGATACGGGTAACAGTTTCGTAGATAATGCGCGGCTTCCCATGCCGGGATGGCGGAATCGGTAGACGCAGCGGATTCAAAATCCGCCGCCGCAAGGTGTGAGGGTTCGAGTCCCTCTCCCGGCACCAGCAGTAAAATCAAGCAGTTAGAGTGGCCTAAGTACCGCGAAAGGTCGCCATTCTAGAGTTTTTGCAGCATTTTTGCAGCACTAACTTTCCTGCTGGCCGGTATCCTCCCCCGACAGCGCTATACCTAGCTCCATCAAAAAGGAGTTAGATACGTATGGCAAGCATCACCAAGCGCGGCGACTACCAGTACCAGGCCATTATTCGCCGCAAAGGCTACCCCAAGCAGTGCGCCACCTTCGAGTCTTATGAAGACGCGGAGAGATGGGCTTTGGACATTGAGTCCAAGATGCTCCAGAGGGTTTTCACTGACCGCAGCGAACTTGAACGTACGACCCTAGGCGAACTGCTCGACCGCTATCAGAACGCGGTTGTAGTGAACAATATTGGGGCGAGGCAGGAACTGAGTCGTGTCAAGCGGTGGAAGGCGCATCCTCTGGCACTCAGGACACTAGATACACTGCGCGCTGTCGATTTCTCCCAATATCGAGATGCTCGTCTTAAGGAGGTAGGGCCAAATACCGTTCGTCTTGAGCTTGCACTCATTAGTGCGATGTTCAACTACGCGCGAAAGAACTGGTCGATACCGGTGGAAAACCCCATTGAGGGAATCCGTGGCCCCAAGATTCCTGGTGGTCGTGAGCGTCGCCTTCGTGGAGATGAAGAGGTTCGGCTACTTGAGGCTGCGTCTGAGGCCCGCTCGAATCCTGTGCAGTTGAAGGCCGCAATCCAACTAGCGATTGAAACCGGCTTACGTGAAGGGCGGCTTGCCAGTTTGCGCTGGGACCAGGTCGACCTTGAGGCTGAGGACGAGGAGGTGATATGGGTTCTCACGAAGGCCGAAAGTCATAAGCAACGCTGGAGACCGGTGCCGCTTACCGAGAAGGCCGTTGAAGTGCTTAAGGGGCTTCCTCGTGATGAGAGCGGGTTTGTGTTCGGCCAGGCCTTCCCTACCGTTCAGGCTCTCGGAAGTGCGTTTCGGCGCGCGAGAGACCGAGCGGGGCTGGAGAATTTCAGGTTCCATGATTTGCGTCATGAGGCAGCCAGCCGTATGGCACCAATCATGGCTGGCGGAACTTTGGCCAAAATCATGACCTGGGATACGCTCGAATTGACAATGCGATACTACAACCCGACTGCCCGAGAATTGGTTGCGGCTGTACGGGGAAAAAGAACTGCCCCATAAGCAGTTCAGTCCGAGTTGCATGTGTCCTGTTAGGTCACTTTGTCCTGAGTGTTGGAGCGCTGACTAGCATGTGGTGTTGCTACGTACTGAGTCTCGACAGGCGGGCTCAAGTGACGCCGACTTGCGTTGGCTTAGAATTCACCCGCGTTACTACTGCCCCCTGTCGTTTGAAGTCCTAAACGGCAGGGGGGCCATCTTCCCGTGCATGGTTTGTGTGCGTCCATAGAATTACCTTGAGCGTTGTCAATCACAGCGCTTCTTCGGTGGCTCGAAGTCGCCGGATGCGTTAATGACCGCACGTTCTTAACAGTTCGAGCATACTTGCGAAACAGTCAGGACCACTCGTGTGAACTCCGTAGATGGTTGTAGATGTAGTCGTCTGTCGTCAGTTCATGGTTCGAGTCGCAGCCGTCTGCCTTGTGTGGGACCCGGGCACACGTCTATAGAACACTTGTCCAAGACTCGCGCTTCCGGCCTGTCATGCCATTTTTCTTCCCAGAGTGTGTGTGGGCGAGTCAACCCATTCTAGGATGGCTTGACTCTAGCGGGTGAGGCTTTCAGATACTGAAGTCTTCCCTGTTCTTGCCCTCAAGCCATTGAGGCGCACGCCCCTTACCTGACCAAGTCTTTCCAGTGGCTGGGTCAAGATACTTTGCCGGCAGGGAGGCCTTTGCAGCCTTCTGCTTTTTGCCGAACAGCTCATCTACGCTCAACTCAAACACCTCGATAAGGCTGCGAGCCTGTGCAATCGCATTGGTGCGTTCTTCTTTGCGAACCTCAGCGATACGGCGCTCGAGCTCTTCTTTTTGTGCAATCAGTTCAGCAAGGGAGGTCATGGGTTTTGGTCCGAGTTAATGTTGAGACCGGATTCTAGGTACTGTGTGCTGTTGCGTCAAAGGCTATAGACATGACCATCAATGCCTTTCTTGCATTGAAATGGCTTAGCTCCTTCATTCACGAATGGAGGAAGCAGTCTGTAACCTTTGAATTTTCGTGGACCTCTGGGTTTAGGCTTAACCGGTACCTCGTTGTTTCATTTACTTCAAGGTTAAGCCTCATGGTGTGAAACCGTGGTGGTGTCATGTAGTCCTCGTTGCTTGGTGGGGCAGTGAAGGCATGCAGCGCATCCACGACTCCACCCTTGGTTGGTAGAAAAGCAGAGTCCGACGTGTGATGTGTCTTATGGTATGTCATTCCTTGCCAGGACGGCCGGTACGCCGGCCGTTACGTCGTGCTCTTTCGGAGCTGTAAGTTGGACGCGAAGCGCGCCTATGCTTCTTGGTGCTGTAGTGATGGTATGCAATGAACACGCCGTGCCAGGTTGGTGAATGAGAGGCTGACGTGAGGTTTCTTACTGGATGCCATTCCCTACCAGAACGGCCGGTGTGTCGGCCATCACGTCGTGCTTTTGCCGGACTGCAAGTCAGCGATGAAGCGATTTATGCTGCCTAGTGGTGCAGAGGATGGAGCCGGATTCTGTACAGTGCGGGTGAAGTGTACGCGGTGGCATTAGTAGGCTCGCGGCGACGAGGGCAGGATGTAGGTGCGTGTCGAGGGCTGGCTAGCACGTTTAAAGACTATCTCAATGACTATGGTTATGGAGAGCTTTTCGCGTTTGAATTCCCGCCTTATTTGCTGGCTGTTTTGCGAATTTTCCTCATCTTCTACATGTTTTGACGTCAAGCGTTTCATGTGAGCAAGTCAAGTCGTCAATGTTTTAAGGTCAAGTGTTTTATGTCTTGAGGTCAAACAAACTATGTTTTGACGTCAGTTCTTCGCATTGTGCTCTTTGTGCTCGTTCATGCACTGCCTCTTCGCCTATACCTCCGAGTTAGTTTTTTCTACTGAGGAGGTCTTGTGCTGCTTGGGCGTAGTCGTATTCCGTTTTGTGAGGGGGGTGTCTTCAGCTCATCCGTAGATGTTTGTCTAGAAGGAGGCAGGCTCAATGGCCAGGATGCATGAGGTGGATGATACTCAGTCGTGCCGGGAGGAGGCTGCGGCTATCCGAGAGGGGGCTCTGTCCTGTCCATCCGAAGCCGTCAGGCTCCGAGCGAATAAGGGCGCAGATAGGCTCGTAGCCTTGGCCGAAAGCGACGAGCGTAAGAAGCGTCAGGCGAATGCAGGTGGTGTTTTTGTTCTCGCTGAGGATGCTACGAACCATGCCGTGAGCCTTGAGCGTCGTCGCAGGGCCGTTCGTCGGGGGAGTGACGTCTATCTACCTACTGGGCATGAGGGGGCTGTTTTACTTCCGAACATTTTTCTGCGCTCTGCACTCTTTTCTGCGAACAACAACGTAGGGGAGTCACTTGTGGACGAGCTGATTGCGTCTCTGGGGGCTACTACTGAGCTGACGCTTACTGGAGTAAGGCTCGGTGATTACGACCGACGAGTTTTGGCGGCTTGCCTTCAATACTATGGTGCTGGAGTGCCACTATGCACTGAAGGCGGGGAAGGTCAGTGGATAAAAGTGACGTATTGGGAGTTCTCGCAGTCCATAAGGTCTTCCTACGGGAAAAATGTGCACATCGCGATTCGGGATAGCTTGAGCCGTTTGAACAAAGCGCAATTGCGAGTGCGTTTCGAGCACTGGGATATTCCACAGCTGCGGCTTCTGGAAGTGGACGTTGATGATGGTGGCGCTGGGGCCGAGAATTCTACACTCAACCCGAAAGGCAGTGATGTAGTGGCCTTTCGCATAGAGGCTTCCATGGCGAAGCTCTTTGGGCTGAACGCTTGGACCGCAGTGAATGTCTCGGCGGCTCACGACTATTCAGGACTGACATCGTGGCTGGCTAACTTTTACAGCACTCATGCAAAGCCCTACCCGCTGACCTTGAGTTACTTGTATGAGCTCTGTGGGGCCGTGTGTTTCTTGCCAGAGTTCAGGCGACGCCTTAAGAACTCCCTTACGCGTTTACAGAAGGACGATGTCCATGAAGACTGTCGAGTGGGGTGTTTCGAGATGGACAAGACGTCAGTTACGGTAGAGCTGGTTCGTTGGGGGTAGTAACGGACTATCTGAATTTTCGATTTTTCGTTAGGTGGGAAGGCTTGTGGTATTCCTAGGGACTGACCTAACCGTTCTTCGATGCCCTATGAAGATTTCGAGTGACGTGTTTTCTTCATAGGGCAGGAGTAAGGATAGGATTACGTTTTATCCGACTGCTGCCGAAACCCTATTCCGCCTGATGTAGTTGCGGGGGGAGGCTACGGGCACGCAGCGCCTCATAGAGCTGCGCCGGCCCCAGCAGTGTCTCTTTCAGACCCTCCCGTACTCGCTCTGAACCCAGCGCCTGGGTGCTCATCGTCGTGTGGGCCTCGAAGGCCTCCATGATGGCATTCATCAGCGCGTCGGCCAGGTCCGGTGAATTGGCGAACTGCTCCTTGCTGTTGGTGGCCGCTTGTTGCACCAGGAGTTCGTTCTCGAGCAGCTTGCCCTTCAGCACGCCGTTCACATAGACCAACTGGTCGTTGTCCGACAGCTCGCCTTCGAAGAGGCCATTTACCTTCTCGATGATTTCGGCGAGGTAGGCCTTTTCCTTCTCCTGGACACTGCCGCTACCGGTCTCGGTCATCGGCGGAAGTTTCGGCGTGTCGCCGGCCGAGAGGTTCAGTGACTGCTGGCCCTTGTTCTTCAGCGTGTGGTGCGTCAGAACCACCTTGGAAAGGTCCACCGTGTCCCGCTCACGGCCGAAGTCGAGCAGCGGAATGAGGCGCTTGTAGAAAATGAAGCGCTTTTCGATGTCCGTGTTGCCATAGTCGAAAATCTGCGACAGGAAGGCATACAGACGTGTGAAGGCCCCCATGTCGCCCTTGAAGAGGACGAGCACATCCATCGCGTCCTTCGCTGCCTGGGCGGCAGCGGCATCCTGGCCAGCCTCGGCGGCCGCCTTCTGGGCCTGGAGTGCCTTGTAGCGTTTTAGCAATCGGTCGGCCACTGGGGCAAGCGCGGCGCTGAGCTGGGCTTGGGTACCCTTCGGGTTCGTCTCGACCTCGGCAACGCGGTCCACCTCAAAGCTGTCGTAAAAGCCGGCGGCATCGAGCTTGGCACGGAGGTCGAAGACCAGATGGGGGTCGGTGTTCGCTTCGAGCTGGGCGGTCTCATAGTACGTCTTGAAGGCGGCCAGCACTTCTTCGGCGTCATTCACGAAGTCGAGGATGTAGGTCGTGTCCTTGCCCGGATGGGCACGGTTCAGGCGCGACAGGGTCTGCACCGCCTGGATGCCCGCGAGGCGCTTATCTACGTACATCCCGCACAGCAGGGGCTGGTCGAAGCCAGTCTGAAACTTGTTCGCCACCAGCAGCAAGTGATAGTCGGGTGCCTTGAAGGCTTCCCGGATGTCGCCTTTCAGGCTTGGATTGAGCGCCTTGCTGTGCTCGCTAACGGGCTCCGGGTAGCTCTCCGGGTCGTCGATTTCGCCGGAGAACGCCACCAGCACGCCAAGGGGGTAGTTTCGCTTCTGGATATAGCTGGTGATGGCTTTCTGCCAGCGCACCGCTTCCTTGCGGCTGCTCACCACAATCATCGCCTTGGCCTTGCCATCCAGGAGCTGCTGCACGTTTTCTCGGAAGTGCTCCACCACCACCTGAACCTTCTGGGCGATGTTGTAGGGATGAAGGCGCACCCACTGCATGATGCCCTTCAGCGCCTCGGACTTCTCGACCGCCTTCTCGTCGTACTCCTTGCCATTGTTGGCGAGCTTGAAGGCGAGCTTGTAAGTCGTGTAGTTCTTTAGCACGTCGAGGATGAAACCCTCCTCGATGGCCTGGCGCATCGAATACACATGGAAGGGCTGCGGCAGGCCGTCGGCATCCTTGCGGCCGAAGAGTTCCAGCGTCTTCTGTTTTGGGGTGGCGGTGAAGGCGATATAGGTCAGCCCCTTGTCTTGGGCAGCCTTGGCGGACATCTGGGCGGCAAGCACCGTTTCGGTGTCGATTTCGCCGCCGTCCTGCAGTTCAGCCAGTTCCTCGGCTGACAGCACCTGCTTGAGCTTGGCCGCCGCCTCACCGGTCTGGGAGCTGTGAGCTTCGTCGGCGATGACTGCGAAGCGCTTGCCCTCGGTTGCCGCCAGTTCCTGCACGGCCTTCAGCGCAAAGGGGAAGGTCTGGATGGTGCAGACGATGACCTTCTTGCCGTCCTTGAGTGCCTGGGAGAGCTGGGCACTCTTGCTGCCGTGCTCGTCGCTGATGGTCGCTACCACGCCCGTGGTGCGCTGGAAGTCGAATATGGCTTCCTGGAGCTGGGCATCGAGCACATTACGGTCGGATACCACCAGTACGCTGTCGAACAGTTTGTTGTGCTGGGCATCGTGCAGGTCGGCGAGGAAGTGGGCCGTCCACGCGATGGAATTGGTCTTGCCGGAACCAGCAGAGTGCTGAATCAGGTAACGCTCGCCGGCACCGTGTTCCAACACGTCGGCAACGAGTTTGCGGGTCGCGTCGAGCTGGTGGTAGCGGGGGAAGATAACGCTGGTGAGTTGCTTCTTGTCGTTACGCTTGCCAATGAGGTAGCGGCCGAGGATTTCGAGCCAACTATCCCGTTGCCACACTTCCTGCCACAGGTACCAAGTAGCAAAGCCGAAGGGGTTCGGCGGGTTGCCGGCGCCGCCGCCGTTGCCGCGGTTGAAGGGCAGAAAGTTGGTCGCCGTACCGGCGAGCCGGGTGCTCATCCTCACCTCGGACTGGCTCACCGCAAAATGCACCAGTGCTCCGCCAGGGAAGGCCAGCAGGGGCTCCACGAGCCCACCCTTCGGGGTTGGGTCACGGTCGAAGCGGTACTGGTCCACCGCGTCGCCGACGCTCTGGGTGAAGTCGGATTTCAGCTCTGCAGTGGCCACCGCAATGCCGTTCACAAACAGCACCAGGTCCACCGCGTCCTTCGGGTTGTTGAGCGAGTGGTGTACCTGTCTCACGACGCGCAGCCGGTTCGCGGCGTAGGCTTGCTGGGTGGCCGGGTTCATGCCCAGGGCGGGCTTGAACTGCACCAGCGACAGCGGCTTCTTCAGGCCGACCATCTCCACGCCGCGCCGCAGCACTTCCAGCGTGCCTTGCTCGTTGAGGCACTTGCGCACCCGCTCGGCCAGCACCTTGGGCAGGCTGGCGCCGTGGGTTTTGGAGAGCGTCTGCCAGCTCTCGGGCTGGGTCGTTTCCACCCAGGCCAGCAGGTCGGGCAAAAACAGGGCGTTCTGACGGTCGTAGTGGGCGGCGTCGCCTTCAGCGTAGAACCAGCCGTGCCGGCCGAGGTGCTCGCAGATGGCGGATTCGAAGTGGTGTTCTTGGTGCAGACCCATCAGGCGGCCTCGGGGATGTCTTCCAACAAGGCATTCCGTATGTCGGTGACGATACTGTCCGGGTCGGTGATGAACGACGCGAGGTCGCGGGTTAGGAGGCGGGCGCTCGTCTGTGGGCCGGCCTGCTCCCAGCCTGGATTGTCGCCTGACGGATATTCCAACGTTCCCCACCGTTTCTCGAAGGAGTCGCCGTTCTCTCCATCGCAACGGTAAAGGTACATCTCCACGGTTGCTTTGCCGATGGGGAGCGTCAGGGGGTCGGGTTGGCCCTTTTGGCCAAGCGCCTTGCGCTTTTCAGGCTTGAAGTTATCGTCCAAGTAGACATTGAAGATTAACGCCACGTCACCCGCTTGGGCCAACTCACCCACGACCCTGCGATACACATGACGTGATGCGAACATTGGCGCCAAGTCCCATGCCCACTTATTGCCCGGTGCCGTCGTGCTCCGGCTGGGCAGGTTGGTATGGCAGGGTTCCCAATACCAGAAACCCATCTCCAGTTCGCTGGCGATGCGAGTGAGCAGTGGCAGCAGCCGTTGATAGAAGCCTACCGACAAACGGTGGGCAGTTTGCAATTGGCCAACCAGCTCGGTTGCTTCGGGAAGCATCATTTCCATGTCGTGAGTTCCAGCGGATGGGCGCGGGCAAAGCCCAGAAGAGTGCGCCATGACAAAGGAGTTTTGTTTGTAACAGGCTCCATAGTCAAGGCGGCAGATAGCTGGCTTTTCGGTAGCGACCATGCTGCGAGTGCCGACAGAGACAAGCGAGACCGCGGGAGCCATGCAACTAGTTCCTTCCAGTTGCGCTCGACCTCCACATGCAGGTCAAACAGCTCAAATGCCGTCTGCCAGTCATTGAATACCGCAGCATCGGTGCGTGGGCAGTCGTCCATCCATTCCGACAATGCCATCGCGACGGGGTCCCACTCGCGGGTATGGACGAAGAGTTCAAAGCAACCCTTGGTGTCGAATTCCGAGGTCGGCTGCTCCCCGTGCGACCGCTTGTTGCGGCCTAACGCGAGGAAATGGAGCGTTTCCGGTGCCGTTCGCTTATCCCCCAAACACTCGGCGACAAAAGCATGAATTTCGGCTTGCCATTGGGCTAGCCCCTGGTCACCGCCGAAGGGTGGCTTGACCTCAACGATGAGCGTTGCGTTCTCGAAATGCAGCAGTACATCCGGCTCGACCCAGGAACGTTGCTCCAACCCGACTAGATGGGGCCAGAATTCGATTTCGTCGAGGGCACCCAGACGGTCGGCGGCTTCCTGGCCAATCAACAGACCGAGCACGCGCGCGAGACTGGCATCCGACAGGTAGCGTAGGCGGCTGAAGAAAGCAGCCGTCAGCAAATCTTCACTACGCCGGAAGACCTCACGCCAGCTGAAGCTGAGCTCACTTCCCTCGAAGCGGACGCGGCCAGCCTTGTTGCTGGCAATGGCGGTCAGCATGGCGTAGCTCCGCGGATGTGGATTCTTCCGGTTCCGATTGCGGATATCAGGACGGCGCGGTGTTCCATGAGGAGGCTAGTGCCACGGTTGGCAGATTCGAAGTGGTGTTCCTGATGCTGGCTACGCATTACAGGCCAATGGTTTTCTTAGCGATTTCCTTGACAGCTTCCTTGCCGAAAAGCTTTGTGGCCTCCTTCAGCATCTCAGCAAACGCGCTCTCCGGGTCTGGCTCTTCAAGGACCAGGGGTGCGCCGGTCTTGAAGGTGAAATGCTGAGACATGTGGGCGTATCTCGCCTTGGTTGCCGAAGCCTCGGGGATGGCATGGAGTTCGGCGTACTTCGCGACTGCGACATTCGCCAGGAATACCCCAGCGACTTCGGAACGACGCGTGGAGTCGCCCTGCCAATAGACTTCAACCCGGCCGTCCTCATCCTCCTCTGACTCGTCCAACGGCAGGATTAAGGTGCCATCCACCAATGACCTGGCACCGTAGCGGTCTCCGACATGCTCATGCGTGTAAAGCGGGAGCAGGCCCCCGATGAACGCGACGATTCGGTGGCTCAAGCCTTCACGCATGGCAGGTTTCCTGTTCAGGGTATAGGTTTCTCACGTCAATCTTGCCCGTCACTGCGGCGGAAATCAGGGCGGTGCGGCGTTCTTTGAGGAGGAGGATGGCACGGGTGGCTTCGGCTGTAAGAGTGTCGAGGTGGGTGGTTTCGGCTTCGATAAACGTCAAGATGCTCTCCTGTTCGCTAGGCGATGGAACGGGAAGAAAGATGCCGCTCAATGTTCCAATGTTGATGACATCCATCGTGCCTCCACGGCTCAATACCGAAAATTGCTCAAATACCACCTGGCTTCTAAGCACCTCAGTAGCGAACTCTTCTGAGATACCCTCCGATACGCGCATTCTTATCAAACGCGGATTTATGATTCCTGGCTCCACCCCTTTCGGGACAATCGCGATTTTCCCGAATGTTCCAACGCAGCTAATAAGGATGTCTCCAGGTTCAACTTCATACTGAGCAAGTTCGCGGAATTTTTCTTCCGATATATAGTAATCCCCGATAGAAAAGTCCCCAGGAATGACCTGCTCCTGCCCATAAACCTTGTAGCCCGAGGATACATACATATCCTTGGTCAACGCTGAGCCGAAGGGCCCTGCCTTTATCGTCGCAATTACGTTCTTTAGCCTTACTACATCCCAGTGCGTCGGCACCTCTCCAAGCCACTCCACCCCGGAATCCTTCATCGGCGCATCCGGGTTCAGGCCCTTGGTGACGGCGTGGGAGATGGTGGCCTGGCGCTTTTCGGCCAGCAGGGTCAGGAGCTTTTCCTGCTCGGCAATCAGGGTATCAATCTTGGTGGTTTCGCGGTCGAGGAAGGTGGCGATGGCGGTTTGCTCATCCGGCGAGGGAGCTGCAATGTCTAATTCCAAGATGGTCGATTGCCCGATGTTCAGCATTGAGCTGCTGGCTCCGGTCGCCGAAAGTTCAATCTGCCCGCGAACTCGTGGAGTGCCGAGATACAAAGCCAGAAACACGGGCGCGCAGGTGTCAGGACGCAAGCGTAGCCGGTACAGCTTGTCGCACAGCATCAACCTGGGATAGTCCCGCAATGTGACGGCGGTGCTACCGACGAGCTCACGGGTGTTAGCGCGCGAAATCAACAAGTCACCGCATGCTAGGCCAAGTTCGGGCAAGGGTTCCAACTCTGGCGGCAGAGTCTTGTTTTCCTCGGGCCGGAACATGCCACCATTCACGCAGCCGACCTTCAGGACACCCCATTCGTCCTCGGACTGCACAGGGAAACCTTCGCATTGAGGGCTCCAGCCCTGCTCCAGGCTTGCCACGAGATGCTTGATGCGCAGAACATTCCAATGCGCCGGCACGTCTCCCAACCAAGCAACCCCGCTGTCCTTATATTCCGGATACCTCGGCAAACTCATTCCGCCAGTCCTTCCAGCATCTTGGTGATGTTGGCCGCCACGGTCTTCAGTTCCTCATCAATCTCGTGCAGGCTGCGCGGCGGTTCGAAGACGTAGAAGTGCCGGTTGAACGGAATCTCGTAACCGACCTTGGATTTCTCGTGGTCTATCCACGCGTCCGGCGCATGGGGCAGGACTTCGCGCCGGAAGTAGGCCTCGATGTCCTCGGCCAGCGGCACGTTCTCAGTGTCGCGTAAGGCGCTGTCCGGCTGGGGTTTGCCCTTTTGCTTGCCGCGTTCTCCCAGCACGACCTTGCCGGCCTCATCCCGTAGCGGACGCTCGACGGTAATGGTCGTGTAGCCGAAATCCTCGTTCTTGAAGACGCGGGAGATGGGCACGCGCTTGACCTTGCCGCCTTCGGGCGGCATCGGTTCCACATCCCCGAAGAGCAGTATCTGCCGACCGACCTCCTTGCCCGCAGCGTCGAGCACGACGGCCTGCTTGGCTTCGACGAAGTCGCCGAACAGGCGGGTAATGTCGGCGATATGCTGTTCGGAGAGCTCCTTGCGCTTGCTGCCGAGGCTCTTCCGCATCTTCTGCCAGAAGCTGCTGGCATCGATGAGCTGAATCCAGCCCTTCCGCTCGTCGGGCTTCTTGTTGGACAGAATCCAGATGTAAGTGCTGATGCCCGTGTTGTAGAACATGTCGGTAGGCAGGCTGATGATGGCTTCGACGAGGTCCTTCTCCAGCACGTAGCGGCGGATTTCCGATTCACCGCTGCCGGCGCCGCCGGTGAACAGCGGCGAGCCGTTGAGGACGATGCCGATGCGGCTGCCGCCATCGACCGCCGGGCGCATTTTGCTGATGAGGTGGAGCAGGAACAGCATCGAGCCATCCGACACCCGCGGCAGGCCGGGGCCGAAGCGGCCGTCGAAACCCTTTTCGGCCGCTTCCTTGCGGACTTCCTTTTCGACCTTCTTCCACTCCACGCCAAAGGGCGGATTGGAGAGCATGTAGTCGAACTTGGTGCTGGCGTGACCGTCGTCGGACAAGGTATTGCCGACGACGATGTTGCGCACGTCCTGCCCCTTGATGAGCATGTCCGCCTTGCAGATGGCGTAGGACTCGTCGTTGAGCTCCTGGCCGAACATCGTGAGGCGGGCAGCCGGGTTGTGCTCCAGCAGATGCTCGCCGGCTACCGATAGCATGCCGCCCGTCCCGGCGGTCGGGTCATAGATGGTGCGCACCACCGCATTGCCAGAGGTGAGCACGTCATCGTCCTCGATGAACAGCAGGTTCACCATCAGGCGGATAACCTCGCGCGGCGTGAAGTGCTCCCCAGCGGTCTCGTTCGAGATTTCAGCGAACTTGCGAATCAGTTCCTCGAAGACCAAACCCATCTGGGCGTTGTCGACGGTGTCCGGGTGTAGGTCAATGTTCGCGAACTTCTCGGTGACGAGGTAGAGCAACCCAGCCTTGGCAAGGCGCTCCACCTGGGTGAAGAAGTCGAAGCGTTCGAAGATGTCCCGCGCCGCCGGCGAAAAGCCCTGAATGTAGGCGTAGAGGTTCTGACGGATGTGGTCTTGGTCGCCGAGCAGCTTGCCGAGGTCGAGGGACGAGGTGTTATAGAAGCTTTGCCCCGCCTTGCGGAGCAGGAACGGGTCGGGGTTAAGGCCTGCCTGGGTCTTGGCGTCGAACTCGGCAAGTACCCCGGCCTTTGTGGCGGCCAGCACGCAATCGAGGCGGCGCAGCACGGTGAAGGGGAGGACGACTTTGCCGTATTCGGACTGTTTGTAGTCACCACGGAGCAGGTCGGCGACGGACCAGATAAAGGACGAGAGGGCTTGGTGGTTCATTGTGCGTGTAGGTAAGCGGTGCGCGACATGCCGCTGTGTTGGGCTATGCGCAACAATTTTACGACCATTGGACTTGGATAACTGCTGTCGATAGGCCTCTGTGACTCGGGCAGGGGAGGCTACCTCTGTTGTATGTAGGGCGATACAACATACAACTCCGCCAGTAAAGACTTGCGAATCCGTAGGTGCTGTACAAAAATATAGTATTAAGGAGCCCGCCATGATTCGCATCGTCTGCCCCTTTTGCCATGTCCCCTTGAGCCTGCAGGAGTTGATTCCAGCTCAGACTGGGGCACGTTCGTGCCTGCTGTGCCCGGAGTGTTCAGGCTGGTTGGTGACCGACCCCGTTCCAGAAGCCGATGAGCACGAAGGCGTGACCCGTCCAGTGGCCGCAGAACATGTCTGACACATGGCCTTGTTCCGCCGCCGAGCTTGGCGCTGGTGTGTTTTTTCCGCTGCTGGATGTCCCGAAGCTGGCACTGCCAATCGACACGGTCAAAGTGTCTGCGGGTTTCCCGTCGCCGGCGGCCGACTACGAAGGTAAGCGTCTCGACATCAACGATTACCTTGTTCGGAATCGGTAGCTCACGCTACCAGGAAGCTGTGGACACGAGAGAGCAGAGCGGGTAATGGCTGCATTTGACCGAATCAATGAACGCTATGGCCGGGGAACGGTGAAGTTGGCCGCTGAGGGTGTTCAGCAATCATGGCGGATGCGCAGGAATAACCTGTCGCCAGCGTACACAACGAGGTGGAGTGAAGTGGCTACCGTTTGTGCAGGTTAGGCCTGCGCATCCTCATGTCCTAAAAGGGTAGGTCTATCTCTCCTAAATCCAGCCCAGCCAAATCGTAAGCACCTTCTTGGCTGGATTCTGATAACGGAAGCGTCGATACCAGTACTCCTTCTGTTGCGACCGCTATCGCCATACCATGTGTGGGCTCGGGTTTTTGAGTGCACCCTTCAGGCTCCAGAGAGTGTCCAGGGGGACAGCCTTGCACTGCCCCAGCACCTCGCATTGCCATCAATCCGATGTGAGCCAGTTGTTTGAGAGCCCGCATTCGCTCGCCGCTGGCGACGGGCATCGGCGATAGATACGCAAACAGCGCTTGGTCAGCATACGGCGTCACCATGCCGTTTACGCGTATCCCTTTACTGACACTGCGGGCCTCTTTCATTAGTGCATCCCGCGTTTAGCGAGCCATATTTCGCCGAGTAGTTGAAAGCCTCTCACGTTTGAGAAAACGGAGTCAGGGAATACAACAATATTGTGTTTTGGAAAGTAGCTGTGCAGTACGTCGATGTACACGTAGGAGCCACCCCCCACCAGAATGATGTTATCGATGTCGCCAATAGAGCCTATGCGTTCCAGCATTGCTTGGAGTGCGTCTTTGGCTCTGGCTTGGGCTAGCTTGATGTAGTCTGCATTCGTGCGAACAGTAAGTGCGTGCCCAAAAACGCGAATCGGTAAGTTATCGCGAAGCGCTGCATCAATCCGTTCCGTGCCGCCAAGTTCGTCGATGGTACATTCGGCATCAAGGGCAACCTGCTCCATCACATCCTTCAGTACTTCACTCATTCCACCGTGGGCGCGGGCACCAGAACGTGCATCATTTGGCGTAGTGCCTTCGGCGACAAGCCAATCAAGGGTGCAGAAGCCTGGGTCAATCACTAGGCTGGTGCTCTTCTTTACCACGCTTAGTTGACGCGTGCCGAAGGCGTAATCATAGAGTCCGCCCAAGGGTTGAGGCACAACCACTACATTCTTGACCGTGCAAGCCCGTCCTTCAGCATCAAGAATATGAGTTCCGGTAAACGCCTTAGCAAGCGGGTCCTTGTAGCCGAGATAAGTATTCAATGGGAGGCCAAGCACTAGCACCTCTAGTTCGTGACTCCGCGTCATGTGAAGCAAGCCTCCGTACACCAGCGCTTTGTAATGCTCCGACAGGCAGTAGTTCTCCTGCAGCATACGGCCGATTTCAGAGCCCTTTTGTGCGAGCTTTACATCTGGGCCTACTTCATAGGCAATGCCGTTAACGACTACACGCTTCGTATCACGCTTTCGGACAAAATCACCGGCTAAGTCCATCTCTACGGCCCGAGGGGCCAGCGAGGGAAAAAGCTTGCACGTGAGCGTTGACTGCGTGCGAGACGCCACGTACTTCACATTGCCGTAGCCAACATCCAATGCTCTTACATTATCAAACATTCGGTATTCTCCAGAATAAGGAAATGAGAGGCCAACTGAGCTCCAGCGGTATAGCGCGTATGACCAGCTCGCTTACGTAGCTGCTCAACGCCGCTCAGATTGGTTTATGAATGCGTCACCCATGACGCACACAAATGCGTATAGGCAATATTCTGGAGATGCCGCATTTTTATTCATGCGTCACCCATGACATCGAGTAACGCTTTGGAGAGGGAGAGTGGCTGACTAAGGCTCTACCTGAAGACCCAGTAGTGCACCTCGTGACTTAGATGCCTACGATGGAGGCTCTTCGAGTCCCTGTTTTACCCACTTTCCCGTTAGTCCATTTTTCGCAGTTTCGTAACGTCGGCAGCCTCCCGGACCCTACATGACTATTCTCTAACGTCGGCAGCCCCCCGGACCCTACTCATTTCAAATGCATAAAATGGGTGTTTTCTGCCTATTCCCAGCGGCCAAGAGGTGCTGTGTCGCCAGTGAGGGCCATGGCGACTGGTGGGGGGGATGGAGGTGGGCCTGCGGCGATGCAGGCCTGGGGAAGGGCCAGCACTGTTGCGTACTGACCTGGTCACTCAGTGCCACCGTCAGCGCACGGTCGGGGCTGATGATGGCCCCATGCGAGATGGGGTCTCGAAAGGCAAGTAGGCTGCCCGCAGCGATGAGCACCTGAGGCAGGGTTGGAGAGGCTCCAACAGCACCTAAGACTTGGTGCGAACCTCCATGAGATGTCTTCTGGCGAGACGCCGTTCGGCTCTTGCAACGATGGTTGCCCAGTACAGCGCAGCCGGGAACGTCAAACCCTCACCGGGTCATCCGGTTCAAACTCATCAGGGGTCCTCCCGTCGGCAAGCCAGGTCACCATGACCGCATGTGTATCCGAGGATTTCACAAAGAACTCTTGGCTCAGCGCGTCATAGAAGCGCGTGCCAACTTCAAGGTCTGAAAACTTCATTCGTTCGGTGGGAAGGGCGTGGGACATCGTGCAAAAAGCTCAAGTGTGCGCACCAAGCGCACGAGAAGGGCGCCTGGGTGAGCGTATTGATGAAAAGGGGCGGCATCATACAGGCGAATTTTCCCGCTTGGGACTCGACGGAGGAGAAGAGCAGGGTAGAGGGGGGCGCAGAACTTCACACAGGAGTCGTGAGGGGGCATGCCGGTAACTTCGGGCTATACGGTAAGCAGTCCCGTGACTGCCAACTCCATACCGTGACTCATGCCGCAACTGCTCTCTCCGAAAACGCTCGCCGCCTGTTTTGGTGTTGCGGAGCGGACAATCTACAACCGCCACTCCATGGGGAGAGACCTCCCTCCTGCCATCAAGCTTGGTCGGCTGGTTCGTTTTCACCTGGCTGACGTTAATGCTTGGCTGGATGCGAAGCGCCAAGCAGCCACCTCTTCGCTTCCCGCATCTCCTCCTCAGTCGGTGAGTCAGGAGGCTAAGGCGGGACCAATGCGGTCAAGGGGCCCGTCGCGGTAACCGCGAGTTGGCTCAACACTCATCACCTCAAAAGCAAATCGCCCCGGCGGGAACCGGGGCGGGCTGCGCGTAAAGCGCGTCTGTACTCATTGACATTGAAGTATAGACGCGGGAATCCATCACCCCGCCGCAATCAGCACGCGGAGGAAAGATACATTTTTGCAGTAGGCAACACGAGGACACAGCTCAATCGCTGAAGCGGCACACACACACAGAAGGTGTGCCCATGTTGTCTGTAACACCCGTGGTCGCTGGCCGACCGAGCATCACCGCAGCAGCCTTTGCCAAGTTTGCTGAACTTGTCAGAAAGACCGGAACAAGTCCGTCACCATCGGGACGGAAACGTAAAAACGCAGCACGAAAGAGGCTGAATCGCATCATCAATGAGCAGCGCAGATACGCGAAGTCTGCCGGGCTTCGGGCCGTCGCATTGACTCTGACCTACCGAAACTCGGATAAGTATTCAAAAAAGCACATCAGCAGTTTCGTGGACCGCCTACGCCCGGTGCTAAAGCGGTTGGGTTACACGCTGCCCTACGCTTGGGTGCTGGAATGCGCGGGGCAGCTGCACTACCACCTCATGCTTTGGCTTCCGCGTACCTTCATACTCGACCCGGCCAAGCTGTCCCGGTGGTGGCCTTGGGGGGGCACATGGGTAGAAGGCTGCAGAGCCGTCAAGGCCTGGGGGCGTTACATGGCTAAGTTTGACAGCGTAACCAAGCTCCCAGAGAGGGCTCGTTTGTTCGGCTATGGCGGGCTGGATGATGCCGGCAATACGGCAGTTTCACGTGCCGCATTGCCTTGCTGGCTCCTGGCCGTCCTGCCATTGGGCCATCGGGTCCGCCGCTGTCTGGGCGGGGGATGGGTAGATGTGCTAACGGGTGAAATCTACCTGTCCCCCTACATCTGGACTCCGTGGGGATGCCGCCATGCCACGCTCAGCTCGCCGCCAACCTATCATTGACTTGCGTGAACGCATCAGGGGCACGCATTGCAGGCATCGAGTCGGGGTGAGGAGTCGCAGCTGATGGAAGGCGCAGCGGGTGCAGGTGCCGCGTCGAGCGCGTCCTAGTAGGACGCGTGACCGGTCGGCGCGAGTGGCCTCGATTCCCGGGAGGAGGCAGCGCGTCCTACTAGGACGCGTTGGGCGGAGAACGGCTGACGTACTGTTCAACGCGCAGTCGATGTCCCTGTGCGCAGCTGACCATCCATCTGAAAGGCCGCGCAGACGGGTGCCGCATCGAGCGCGTCCTAGTAGGACGCGTGACCGGTCGGCGCGAGTGGCCTCGATTCCCGGGAGGAGGCAGCGCGTCCTACTAGGACGCGTTGGGGCGGAGAACGGCTGACGTGCCCGTTTCAACGCGCAGTCGATGTCCCTGTGCGCAGCTGACCATCCATCCGAAAGGCCGTGCGGGCCGGTGCAGCATCGAGCGCGTCCTACTAGGACGCGTTGGGCGGAGAACGGCTGACGTGCCCGTTTCAACGCGCAGTCGATGTCCCTGTGCGCAGCTGACCATCCATCCGAAAGG
>NZ_MWUM01000308.1 GCF_002028455.1 Zoogloea sp. LCSB751
AGTCGACCGGCGGACTCGCGAGTTCACTGCGTCAGGGCCTCGCCCTTGAGGTGCAACAATTCGCGAGCATGCTGCAGGGTGATCTCGGTAATCTCGACGCCGCCCAGCATGCGGGCGATTTCCTGCACCCGGCCCGCTTCGTCGAGCGGCTGAATGGCGCTCAGGGTCGAGCCATTGCGCGTCGCCTTGCTGACCTGCCATTGCCAGTTGGCCTGCGCCGCAACCTGCGGCAAATGAGTGACGCACAACACCTGGCGTTCG
>NZ_MWUM01000309.1 GCF_002028455.1 Zoogloea sp. LCSB751
AGCAACGAGTGCCTTGGTCGGTGCCATGACGCGACTATTTTCAGGTGATTGCTGATACAACTCACAACAGGCTTGAGCAATGTCGCTCTTTGCCGTTTCGTGGAAGTGAATAGCCCCCGTACTTAGTTTTTCAGGCACGATACCTTGATTAATGAGCTTGGAGTATTCAGGAATACCCGTTGAGCCTTTCTGACGCTTAACGATATCTAGCATAGTATTAGCAATGGCTTTTGATAGAACGATATCAGCCAAAACCTTGCC
>NZ_MWUM01000310.1 GCF_002028455.1 Zoogloea sp. LCSB751
ATGACCGACGTCTGAAAGAATTTTCTGCCCTCATCTATATAAGCCGTCACAAGACAATGTCGCCGGGCGAGTAGGCTCAGGTAAAGGAGAATTTCACTCCGATTGCTCAGAAAGAACTGGGTAAATTCGTCGTGGCGGTCAATTTCAAAGTCGGGGATGGAAGATTCTTCGGTCATGGATAGTTCTCTGGCATGGGCAGGCTACGCAATGGTAGGCCATCGCCAGAAAAATGCCATTCAATTGGATTTGGATCGGAAAGAG
>NZ_MWUM01000311.1 GCF_002028455.1 Zoogloea sp. LCSB751
GTTTGCTCCTTGCTCCGTTCGTAATCCGGCCTCTCGGCCAGCGCGTCCCTTGCCTGGCAGCGCTGGCCCCTCAGCAGGCCAGGGGATTTTTCCCCTCGGGCCAGCGATAGAAATCGTCGAGCCAGTCAGCACCGGGCCGTGGCGGCTGCCAGCGGGGGGATTTGTCCTTGTCGATGAGCAGTGCCCGCACCCCTTCCACGAAATCCCCCTTGAGCACGCAGTTGACCGAGAGCGCCAGTTCGTCGGCAAACACCTCGGCCA
>NZ_MWUM01000312.1 GCF_002028455.1 Zoogloea sp. LCSB751
CTGGACGCTACCCATCCAGACGCTATTGTTGCTCAGTGGATTCACGTTCATCCCTGCGGTACTGCTGATGATGACTGGCTTTACGCGTATCGTTATCGTGCTGGGATTGATGCGCAACGCGCTAGGTACGCCGACCGCACCGCCAAATCAGGTATTAGTGGGACTGGCCCTGTTTTTGACCTTTTTTGTGATGTCGCCAGTGCTCAACCAGATCTATGAACAGGCATGGCAGCCGTTGCAGGCCAATAAAATCACCATGGA
>NZ_MWUM01000313.1 GCF_002028455.1 Zoogloea sp. LCSB751
AAGACTGTCTGGCGCGGATGCCCGAGTTCCACCGCCCCGAGATGCCGGATTACCATATCCACGAGTATGCGCCCCTCATCGACTCCTCCGACATGACCCCGGCGGACTGGCAGCGTATCGCCGAGGATATTCGCGACAACTACGAGAAATACGATGGTTTCGTGATCCTGCATGGCACCGACACCATGTCGTTCACCGCCTCGGCGCTCTCCTTCATGCTGGAAGATCTGCATAAGCCGGTCATCATCACCGGCTCCCAGA
>NZ_MWUM01000314.1 GCF_002028455.1 Zoogloea sp. LCSB751
CGCACAGGGCGGTGAGGGCCCCCAGGCTGCCATTGAGACGGCGCCAGCCCTTGTCCGAGTTGATCCAGCGGCTGAGCTGATGGCCGAACAGCACCCAGGCAAAGCAGACCGGCAGCCCCGCCATGGGGAAGACCGACATGATGCCCCACAGACTAGGCCAGTAGTCGCTCCCCGGCAGGCTGAACAGACTGATGGCGGAGATGCCCATCATCCAGGCCTTGGGATTGAGGAACTGGAAGCCCAGCCCCTCCAGCAGGGTCA
>NZ_MWUM01000315.1 GCF_002028455.1 Zoogloea sp. LCSB751
CCGAGCGATGAAGGTGCGGTGCGTTGCATGAAGATGGCGATGCAGGACGTCGGCTCTGTGGATTACATCAACACCCACGGCACTTCGACTCCGGTCGGTGATACCAAGGAGCTGGAAGCCATCCAGACCCTGTTTGGCAGCAATGCGCCCAAGCTCTCCGCCACCAAGGCGATGACAGGCCATGCCCTTGGCGCCGCCGGTGTGCACGAGGCCGTCTACTCCCTGCTGATGATGGAACACGGCTTCATTGCCCCCAGCAT
>NZ_MWUM01000316.1 GCF_002028455.1 Zoogloea sp. LCSB751
GGGAGAAATACTTTTCCTATTTTCTTGTTGTTTTTAATGCTTGGAGAATATTGTTCTCTTTAACAAAAAAGATAACCACAGAACAATTTAAATAAAAACATATTAAAAACAATGAAATAGATAACTCAAACACCATTAATCCCTTACTCAATGAGATACTAATCACAAAACAATAAAGAGAATATTTTCCCCTTAGACGCAATTATTCGCCTTGAATCATTAAACTAGACGATAAAAAAGGCGAGTTAGCTACTGCCAAC
>NZ_MWUM01000317.1 GCF_002028455.1 Zoogloea sp. LCSB751
GAACCCGAACGACCGGATTTAGTTGGCTTCACCCTGCTTGATACCCAGCATGAAGGTGCCCTGGGGGTGAATGGGCAGATAGGCGTGGTAGAAGCCCTGATAGGTGGCCAGGGGATCGAGATCCTTGAACAGATCCGGATAGAGCGCCTTGGCCATGAACTCGATGAGGGCGGCATCCATGATGCTGCGGGTAGCGCCGTGATAGACCGCATAGAGGCGACCCTGCTGCACCGCGGGCAGCTCGCTCCAGCCCGGACGGG
>NZ_MWUM01000031.1 GCF_002028455.1 Zoogloea sp. LCSB751
GGTTCTAGAGCGTGTAAATTCACAGATGCGTAACGCGCGAAAGGAGTTAGCCTACCTCAAAGCGGTCGCTCACCGAAGTCGGCTTCTGGCCGACAGCTGCGTGACGCGGCGTGGTTGCTGGAACGAAGGACAGCACCCGACCCAATGCCGTCCTTCGGCCCGTCACATGCGGAAGTGCAGGTAACAAGGTACGGCTGCCGTTCCAAACGATTGCTCACCGACAAGTCCTCGGTCGAAACGGACGATAGCTTTCTAAAAAAATGGTCAGTTCTGATTACAGACCGGCCATTTTCACTTTAAGAACAGAAGCTACAGCATTGTTCGATGATCCTCAGATGGCGAAACTTGGATCAGCAAGCGGTCGATGTACAGCAGTGGGGAAGGGGGCATCACCAATAACAGGAAGAGTTTTGACTGGCATCGTGGTCAATCGCTGTGATGGCAACTCCTGCAAGGTGAAAGAATCGTCTCACGGGAGCTCATTTCCGCTCTCCCTACTACACTGCCTTCCCGGAAAACCGGGTGTTAATGAAATCTTTCACATTGATCGACACGTAGAAGCGTTCTTCGAAAATACTGACATCTACCTTTTCATACCTCTCGACACAGTAGGCCAAGGCCTCTTTCAGCTTTTTCTCGATATCCTGTACCGTTGGATAATTTACGTCAGGAGTGAGTTCAAATTTATACGGCTTTTTGAGTTCGGTCTCAATTTCAACTTGAACCGAGTTGCCCGAGGGGGCAATGCCAACCTTGAAAGATTTGACTTGATGTCTTGCCATGTTTGCACATCTCCTGTGTGGCCAATGAAAATGCATTGGCGTAAGCAATAAAGTTGGGGTGTCAGGGGAAAATAAAAGGGAGATAATCTACTTTTTTGGAATGGTATGAAAAACGGAACACCCACTCAAACGATGGCTTCGCGGGAGATGGATAGCCGGCGGATCTTAGCCGAGAACAGTCAGTCAGATTTGCCTAAACACTCATAGCATTTCTTGAAGAGTCTCACCCAACATGGGTAGATTCTATGAATTATGTCACTTGTGCTTTTCCCGCTTGATGAGCTAAACGTCATCGAGTGCGATATGTCCTGAGAACACCCAGCCTGGCACCCCATCCGTCCCACGAAGACCTCCACGCCCCAGAACTTCATCTCACTCTCCCCAACATTCAACTTCACCACCCCAAAGTTCTTCTCACACCAGTCAACGAAGACCTTTAGCACGTGCACGAAGAACTTCAGCGGCCGATACATCAACCTCGTCGCGTGCACGAAGACCTCACAGCCGTGCACGCTCAACGTGCACGCGCCAATGTTCTATGTGCACGGCGTGTACCTCTTCGTGCACGCGTGCACATTGAGGTAACACGCGCTGAAGTTCTTCTTCGGATGTGAAAAAGCCTTGATCAGGCTGGGCTGATCAAGGCCTTGGGGTGGGATGAAGCACTTGCGGGGTGGGGAGGTCTTCGTGCACCGTCCGCCGTAGCGGTGCTCGATGTCAGGCCGGGGACGACAGCTTGAGGCCGACGATGCCGGCCACGACGAGGCCGAGGCTGAGTATGCGCGGGAGGGAGGCTGGTTCGCCCAGCAGGCTCATGCCGACGATGGCGGTGCCGACGGCGCCGATGCCGACCCATACCGCGTAGGCGGTGCCGACGGGGAGATCGCGCATTGCCCAGCCGAGCAGGCCGAGGCTCATGAGAAAGGCCAGCGCGGTGCCGACGGAGGGCCACAGCCGGGTGAAGCCTTCGGTGTATTTGAGGCCGATGGCCCATACGACTTCAAGCAGGCCAGCGACGAAGAGTGCGATCCAGTTCATCAGTTTTCCTCAAGGTATGGGGCCGTCCCCGATGAAGTGCGAGAAGCAGGGTCGTCCCTGCGTCTGTCCAGCGCCCGGATGGCGATGGAAGAGAATTCGATGAAAGCGTCACAAGGCAGGCGCCGATGGAATATCCTTGTGCCCATTTAGGGCATCGTACTTACGCACGGCACATATGGCTATCAACATCCTGTTGGCCGACAGTGGACATTTGTACCGGGATATTCTCAAGAACGCCTTGGCCGACGAGAGTGTTCGAATCGTGCTGGTCAGGAGCATTGTCGAGGCTCTGGATGCCGTCGCAAAGGAGTATTTCCATTGCTTCGTGGTGGCGTCCTGGAACGCCATCCACGAGCAGCGCTACGACATTCTGATCTGCGACATCGTGCTGGGTGGGCACATGACGGGATCCCGCTTCATCAACCGGATCAGGCGGCAACCTGCGCCGCTGGGAAACATCCTGATCCTGGCCACCACGGCATTCGATAATGCAGCCAGGCGGATCGAATTGTTCCACCTGGGTATCGATGATTATGTGGCCAAGCCCATTCTTCCGCTGGAGCTGAAGGCGAGGATTCAGAACCTGCTCGTGCGCAAGCGATCCGAGGAGACCTTGCTACTGCAGATATGGGGGCACGGGCCTGGGCTTGGCGATCAGCAGACGGCTCGTTCATATGATGGGCGGCGAGATCGGTGTTGAGAGCGAGGCCGGCAAGGGCAGCAACTTCTGGTTTACGGTGCGCCTGCAAAAGGGGAGCGCCGAAGAGCTTGCCGCGCCAGCGCTGACTGCTTTGCCGCCCGCCGATCAACGATTGCTCAAGGTACATGGGGGTGCGAAGGTTCTGGTGGTGGAGGATGAGCCGGTCAACCAGGAGGTATCGCGGATTCTCCTGGAGGACGCCGGGTTGGCGGTCGATCTGGCGGAGGATGGTCGCGTGGCGGTCGCCATGGCCAGGCGGCAGCACTACGCGCTGATCATGATGGACATGCAGATGCCCAACCTCAACGACTTCGTCGCCAAGCCGGTGGTGCCCGAGCTTCTCTATGAGACGATCCTGCGCTGGTTGTCCCGCCCGCAAGCCAAGGCCTTAGTCCAAAGGGAATCCTGATCGAACCTCACCGATGGAGGGTGCGGGTCCATCCGCCCTAGGGTGCCGATGCGAGGCGCCGAGCCGCCTCGACGACCGACGCCCGTCGCCGGGCGTGTTCCTGGGGATCGTCGCGCCCCGTCAGCATGCGTGCAACCTGAGGCACGGCTGACCACCATCCCGCCAGCGCAAGTACCAGGAAGACCAGATGATCGGCTTCTATCGCGCGGGTGACGATGCCTTGCTGCTGACTGTCGGCAACGGCCTTGATCTTGTAGCCGTAGTACTCGCGCCGTTGCGCCTCGTCCGGCACTTCGCCGTCGAAGGTCAGCCCTTCCCAGCGCAGCAGCCGGCTCAGTTCGGGGTGCTCGCAGTGGTAGTCGTAGGCGCGGCCGGCGTACTCCCCGACGTCTTCGGTGGCGAACGATTCCAGCGGCACGGCCAGCGCGACCTTGGCGAGTTCGCTGCGCAGCACCGCGGAAAACAGTTCGCGCTTGTCGCCGAAGTAGTTGTAGATGCGTTCCTTGTTCACGCCGGCCACCTTGGCAATCCGTTCGACGGTGGTGCCGTCCGGGCCAAGTCGGGCGAATTCGCCCATCGCCGCTTCCAGAATCTTGCGCTTCGTGCCTTCGGTGTCCCAGGCCATCGTTCTTGTTCTCTCGGTTGTACTGTTTGCCAAAATCATACTAGAATCAACTCCAACGTTTTAGTTGGATATTTCGAGAGATCGGGATTCCAGTGGATGCGACGAGATGAAAGGTGCAGCGATGAAATCCGTAGGCGTGTTGAATGCCTTACCCATTGAAGACCCGGAATCCCTGATCGAGCGGGACATACCGGAGCCATTGCCGGGCGCTGGCGATCTGCTGGTGCGGGTTCAGGCGGTATCGGTCAATCCGGCCGATTACCGGCAACGGCGCCGCAAGCAGGACGATGGGCGCTTCGAGGTGCTGGGATGGGACGTGGCGGGCGAAGTCGTCGGCCTGGGGGCAGACGTCTCCGGCTTCGCCATTGGCGATGCGGTGTATTACGCCGGCGACCTGAGCCGTCCGGGCGCCAACAGCGAACTGCATGTCGTCGAGGCCGTAATCGTCGGGCAGCGCCCCAAGTCCTTGTCTTCGGAGCGCGCCGCCGCCTTGCCGCTGACCGCACTGACCGCCTGGGAAGCCTTGATCGACCGGATGGGCCTGTCACTCCAGGCTTCGGCCGGAAAGCACACGTTGCTGATCGTGGGCGGTGCCGGTGGCGTGGGTTCGATGGCGATCCAGCTCGCCTGCCAGGTGCCCGGCCTCACGGTGGTGGCCACCGCGTCGCGGCCCGAATCGCGCGCCTGGTGCGAGGAACTGGGTGCCCATGCCGTCATCGACCACTTCGGCGACATGGGGGCGCAACTCAAGGCGCTGGGGCTGGCCGCGCCGGACTTGATCCTGCTGCTCAACGATCCCGACCGCCATTACCCGGCCCTGGCCGAACTCATCGCTCCGCAGGGCAAGCTGTGCTGCATCGTGCCGTTTGCGGCGAGCCCGGACCTGAATCTGCTGATGCGCAAGAGCGCCAGCTTTCTGTGGGAGTTCATGTTCACACGCTCCCTGTTCTCGACCGCCGACCGGGCGCGGCAGGGCGAGATTCTCAACCGCGTGGCGGCGATGGTGGACGGCGGCCAGCTGGTGTCCACCGCCTCGCAAGTGCTCGGCCCCATCGATGCCGCCACCCTGCGCACCGCCCATCGGCAACTGGAAAGCGGCCGCACCGTCGGCAAGCTGGTGCTGTCCGGCTTCTGATTCATCCCAACCTTCAACCCTGACTGGAAACACCCCCATGACGACACTCAATATTGTTCAAGACTTCCTCGGCCACATCTTCAGCGGCCGGATGGACGACGCGCTGGCCCTGGTGGCTCCGGAGGCGAAGTTCATCTCGACCCGGCCGCAAGCCAATCCGCACAACCCATTGCACGGCACCTTCGTGGGTACCGAGGGCGCAAAGCGCTTCTTCGGCGGTTTCGTCGAGCTGCTCGAACCCGGCGAGTTCAATGTCCAGTCGACCTTCTCCGAAGGCGAGCATGCTGCACTTTATGGAACGCTGCGCCACAAGAGCCGCCAGACCGGCAAGGAGTTTGCAAGCGATTGGGCTCTGATCTGCAAGGTGAAGGATGGGCGCCTGACGCTTTACCACTTTTACGAGGATACGGAAGCCTTGCGGGATGCGCTGACCTCGGATCGCTGACCGAAAGAACCTCAACCCCTTGCGCGGCTCGGGGTAAGGATGGAGAGAGAGGGGCTGCGACTCAGAGGATGAAGTGGGTGTTGAGGAAGTTGGACTTGTGGCCGAGCACGATGGCGTCGAGCAGTGTTTTGGTGGCGTCGGTCTGCTTGGCGGCGACCATGGTGCGGATGGAGAAGGCGCGCAGCGCGTCGTGCACCGACAGGGTGCCCTCGGCGGAGTCCTTGCGGCCGGTGAAGGGGAAGATGTCCGGGCTGCGCTGACACTGGCAGTTGATGTTGACGCGGCATACCTGGTTGACCAGCGGATCGATGAGGCTGGCGATCTGGTCCGGGTTGGTGCCGAAGATGGACACCTGCTGGCCGTGGTCGGAGCTGATCACGTATTCCAGCGCGGTCTCGATGTCCTCGAAGGGGGCTACCGGGATCAGCGGGCCGAACTGCTCTTCGCGGTAGAGCTTCATGCCTTCCTTCACCGGGTACACCACGGCAGGGTAGAACAGGGTCTCCACCGAGGTACCGCCGCCTTCGTTGAGCACACGGGCGCCCTGGCCGACGGCGTCGGCAATGCAGTCGTTCATGTAGGCGACCTTGTTCATCTCGGGCAGCGGGGTGAGGGTGACGCCCTTTTCCCAGGGCATGCCGATCTTGAGCTTGCTGATTTCCTCGCAGAAGCGGCGCAGGAAACGCTCGGCGATGGCCTGGTGTACCAGGATCATCTTGATGGCGGTGCAGCGCTGGCCATTGAAGGACAGGCTGCCGGCGATGCATTCCTTGACGGTCAGCTCCACGTCGGCGTCGGGCAGGATGATGGCGGCGTTCTTGGCCTCCAGGCCCAGCACGGCGCGCAGGCGGTTGGATTTGGGGTGGGCCTTCTTGAGTTGGTCGGCGACCGTGCTGGAACCGATGAGGGCCAGCACATTCACCTTGCCGGAGGCCATCACATGGGGCACTACCACGCTGCCCTGGCCGTACACGATGTTGATGACACCGCGCGGGAAGGCGCTGCGGAAGGCTTCGAGCATCGGGTAGTAGAGCAGCACGCCGAAACGCGGCGGCTTGAAGACCACCACGTTGCCCATGATCAGCGCCGGGATCAGGGTGGTGAAGGTCTCGTTCATCGGGTAGTTGTAGGGGCCCATGCACAGCACGATGCCCAGCGGCGAGCGACGGATCTGGGCGATGGTGCCGTCCACGATCTGGAAGCGCGAGTTGCCGTTGTCGAGCTGCTTGAGCTCGGCGATGGTGGCGTTGATGTAGTCGACGGTGCGGTCGAACTCCTTCTCCGAATCGGCCAGGCTCTTGCCGATCTCCCACATGATCAGGTTAACGATCTCGCGGCGGTGGGCGATGATCTGGTTGGTGAAGTTCTGTACGCAGGCGATGCGCTCGGCCACCGACAGGGTGGGCCACTGGCCGCGACCGTGGTCGTAGGCGCGCTCGGCGGCGGCCAGCGCGGCATCGGCCTCGGCGATCCCGGTCATTGGGTAACTGCCCAGCTCCACGTGGGTCAGGCTGCCGTCGGCGCCGCGCACGCACATCGGCGAAAACACCGGGCGGGTCTCGCCCTTCCAGACGTGCATTTCGCCGTCGAGCAGGATGCTGCGCTGATGCAGCGGGGAGAGGATGCGGCACGCCTCGGCGATCTGGTGCTCCTCGGGGAAGAGGGCGAGCAGGCTTTCCTTGAGATTGCCGTGGGCGTCGGTGGCGGTCATGGTCGTGTCCTTTGGTGGGCTGTCGCTTTATAGAGATGGGCCTGGGGGCCGTAGCGCAAGGCGGGTAGAGCATCTTTGACCGCAGCATCGGCGCTTTGCTCACTGTGCGGAACGATTTTGTCCCGGTGCGCGTGGTGCAGCGAGTTCCACGGCATTGGTAATTCGGGCATTCTGGCCCACAAGGTCCCGTACCAGGGAACCAGGCCAACCCTCCGCGCCAAACGCATCCGAGGATATTGAGACGCCCATGAGCACGCTGACCACCAGCCGGGAATGGCTTGCGCTGCAGGCCCACCGGGAAGACATCCAGACCGTCCACCTGCGCCGCCTGTTCGCCGACGATCCGGCGCGGGCGGAGCGCTTTTCCATCGAGGCCGCCGGGGTGTTTCTCGATTACTCGAAGAACCGTGTCACCGCCGCCACGATGGAGGCGCTGATGGCCCTGGCCCGCGCCCGCGGGCTGGAGGAGGCGCGCGACGAGATGTTCTCCGGTGCGCCGGTGAACATCACCGAGCACCGGGCGGTACTGCACCGGGCCCTGCGCGCCCGCAGCGACGAGACCATCCTGGTCGGCGGCGAGAACGTGGTGCCCGGCGTGCGCAACGTGCTCGAACAGATGCGCCGCTTTACGGACCAGGTGCGCGGTGGCAGCTGGAAGGGCTACCGCGGCCAGCCGATCAGCGACATCGTGAACATCGGCATCGGTGGTTCGGATCTCGGTCCGCAGATGGTCTGCGAGGCGTTGCGGCCGATCGGCCACCCGCGTTTGTCGATGCACTTCGTGTCCAATGTGGACGGGGCACAACTGGCCGACGTGCTGAACCGCGTCAATCCGGAGACGACGCTGTTCGTGGTGGTGTCGAAGACCTTCACGACCCAGGAGACGCTGCGCAATGCCACCAGCGCGAGGAGTTGGTTCTTGGACAACGGCGGCGGGCAGGAGGACATCGCGCGGCACTTCGTGGCAGTCTCCACCGATGCCCGCCGGGTCGCCGGGTTCGGCATTGACCCGGACCATATGTTCGGTTTCTGGGACTGGGTCGGTGGGCGCTATTCCCTGTGGTCGGCGGTCGGCTTGTCGATTGCGCTGTACATCGGCATGCCGGCCTTCGCGGCGCTGCTGGACGGGGCCCGGGAGATGGACGAGCACTTCGCGGCGGCGCCGCTGGAGCAGAACATGCCGGTGATCCTCGGCATGCTGGGGGTGTGGTACCGGCAGTTTTTCAACGCCGGTAGCCACTGCATCGCGCCCTACGCGCACCGCCTCAACCGTTTTCCGGCCTACCTTCAGCAGCTGGACATGGAGAGCAACGGCAAGTCGGTGACCCGTGACGGCCGCCCGGTGTCCGGCGCCACCGGTCCGGTGATCTGGGGCGAGGTGGGCACCAACGGCCAGCACGCGTTCTTCCAGCTGCTGCACCAGGGTACCGACGTGGTGCCAGTGGATTTCATCGCCCCGTTGAAGGCCGACCACGCCCTCGACGATCACCAGCTGTTACTGCTCGCCAACTGCCTGGCCCAGAGCGAGGCGCTGATGCGCGGCAAGACTGCCGATGAGGTGCGCGCCGAACTCAGCGCGACCGGCATGGCCGGCGATGAGCTGGAGGAACTGGTGCCCCACAAGGTCTTTCCCGGCAACCGGCCGAGCAACACCCTGCTGCTGCCCAACCTGTCGCCCCATTCCCTCGGCGCGCTGATCGCTCTGTATGAGCACAAGGTGTTCGTGCAGGGGGTGATCTGGAACATCAACTCCTTCGATCAGTGGGGCGTGGAGCTGGGCAAGCGGCTGGCGGTGGATATTGTGGCGGAGCTGCGCTGCGATGGCCTGGGCCATCACGACGCGTCCACGCGGGCGTTGATCGAGCGGGTGAGGGTGTCGTTGAAGGGTTGAGTGCGGGGGTGGGCCGGGATGGGCGAATGAATTCGCCCATCCCACGTGCATCGGCCGCTGGTATTTCTTCATGTCATTTTGGGTAGTGCCTGCCTATAGTGGCGGTGATCTTCTTTCTCAGGATGACCGATGCTCGATAGTGAAACCCAGGCTTTCCTGCAGACCGGCGTCAGCATCAGCCTGGCTGCCTGCAATGCGCAGCGGCTGGCCTGCATGAGCCGGGGCATGGGCTGTAAGGTGCTGGACGGTGGGCGGAGACTGGCGGTGTTCATCAAGCGCTCCCAGTCGCAGGAACTGCTCGATAACATTGCGGGCTGCAACAAGGTCGCCTGCGTCTTCAGCCTGCCGAGCAGTAACCGCACGCTGCAGTTGAAGGGTGAGGATGCCGTCGTGCAGTCCTTTGATCCGGCCGACGGCGGGATCGTCGAGCACCATGTCACCGAGTTCGTGCGCGAGGTGGTGCCACTGGGGACGCCCGAGCCGGTGGTGCGTGCGGTGTTCTCCTACACCACCGATGATCTGGTGACGGTGATCTACACGCCCACGGCGGTGTTTTCCCAGACGCCTGGCCCGAAGGCCGGCGAGCCGGTGGGGGCCGCCAAGTGAACGTACGCCTGGAAACCATCCGCGAATGTCTGGAGGGCATCATCCCCGGCCACATCGGCACCTGCGACGCGGAGGGCATGCCCAACCTGGCTTATCTGTCCCAGGTGGAGTTCATCGACAACCAGCACGTCGCGCTGTCCTACCAGTTCTTCAACCGCACGCGGCAGAACGTGCTGGCGGGCTCGCCGGTGCGCCTGCTGCTGACCAGCCATCTCACCGGCGCCCAGTACCGGGCCGAGCTGCAGTTCCTGCGCACCGAGACCGCCGGGCCGCTGTTCGAGCAGATGAAGGCCAAGCTGGCCGGCATCGCCGCCCACACGGGCATGAGCGGGGTGTTCAAGCTGCTCGGTTCGGACATCTACCGGGTGCTGTCCATCGATCAGGTGGTCGGCCCGACGGTGGCGCCGCCTCCGCCGCCGGTCAATTACCTCACTGCGCTGCGCCGGGCCGCGCAGAAGCTGGTCGGCTGCGCCAACCTGGAGTGCCTGCTGGAGACCGCCCTCGACAGCCTGCAGTCGGAGTTCGGTATTGGCCACGTGATGCTGCTGATGCACGACGAGGGGCGCGGGCGGCTGTACACGCTGGCCAGCCGCGGTTATCCGGAATCCGGCGTGGGTTCGGAGATTCCGATGGGGGTCGGGCTGATCGGCATCTGCGCGCGCGAGCGTTCGCCGATCCGCATCGGTTTTATGACCAGCGAGTACGCCTACGGCCGCACGGTGCGCGACAGCATCGCCGCGGAGGGCTATGCGGACACGCTGGAGACGGCGATTCCGCTGCCGGGGCTGCCAGAGGCGCGCAGCCAGATGGCGGTGCCGATCCTGGCCTGCGAGCGGGTGCTCGGCGTGCTGTACGTGGAGAGCGTGGCCGACCTGCATTTCGGCTACGACGACGAGGACGCGCTGGTGGCCTTCGCCGCCCAGCTGGGGCAGGCGATCCTGCACCACCAGCAGGTGGATGAGGTGGAAGAGGAGGCACAGGCGTCCGACGCCGCGCCGCCGGTCCCGGCTGGCCCGCCGCTGCGGGTCCGCCACTACGCAGCCAACGACAGCGTGTTCCTGGGCGACGACTACCTCATCAAGGGCGTGGCGGGGGCCATCCTGTGGGCTTTGCTGCAGGATTTTGCCGAGCGTGGCCGCACCGAGTTCACCAACAAGGGCCTGCGGGTGGACCCGCGCATCCGCTTGCCCGGCGTCAGCGACAACCTGGAGGCGCGCCTGGTGCTGCTGCAGCGGCGCCTGGACGAGCGAAGCGCCGGCATCCACCTGGCCAAGAGCGGGCGCGGACGCTACGCGCTGGCCGTGGATCGTCCGCTGGAATTGGTCGCGGACTGATCCTTGGGTATCGTTGCCGGCCGGGTGCCGAGTGGCGCCCACGATAACGAGAACCGGGAAGCCCCATCATGAAGAAGACGCTGATAAGCCTCGCGGTGCTGACTGCCGCGGGTGTGGTGGCGGGCGCCGCCGTCCTTTACGCCGGCGCCATCAACGTTGCGGCCGATGAACCGCATCATCCGCTGACCTACCGCCTGCTTGAATTCGCTCGCGAGCGCTCGATTGCGGTACGCGCCAGCGAGCTCAAACCGCCCGGCGACCTGGCGGATCCGGAGCGGGTCCGGCGGGGCTCGGGCAATTACGACGCGATGTGCGTGGGCTGCCACCTGTCGCCGGGCGTGGAAGACTCCGAAATCCGCAAGGGGCTTTATCCCGTGCCGCCCAGGCTGGCGGACAAACCGGCCGCGCTGCTCGACCCGCAGTTCGCCCAGGCGCGCCAATTCTGGATCATCAAGCACGGCATCAAGGCGTCCGGCATGCCGGCTTGGTCGAAGGGCGGGATGGAGGACGAAGCGATCTGGGATCTGGTCGCCTTCGTGCAGAAGCTGCCCGGGTTGACTGCCGCCGACTACCGAGTGCTGGTTGCCGCCAGCGAGGGGCACAGCCATGGCGGGCTCGATGGGCATCACGATGGGCATGATGAAGACGACCATGACCACGACGATGCGGATCACCACGAGGATGAGCGGCCAGTGGTGCCGTCCGGCGAGAAGAAGGGGCATACCCACCCGCCCGGCTTCAAGCATCGCCACTGACGACGCGCCGGGATTGCCGAAAGCAAACCCGGCTCGCGCTGCACGGCAGAGAAGAGGCGGTGTCCAGGCCGGACCCGGTCTACACCTTGTACTGCTGCAGTGTGGAGATCTGGCGCTGGGACTGTTCGTTGAGGCGCAGCGCCGTGGCGGATGATTGCTCGGCCGAGGCGGCGGCTTCCTCCGCCATCTGAGCGATGCGTTCGATCTGCACCGCGATGTTGTTGCTGGCGGCACCCTGTTCGCGGATCGCATCGGAGATTTCCGATACGACCTGGGTGGTATCGCCCGCCGCGGTGTCGATTTCCTTGATGGCCCTGTCCGTATCGTCGGCGCGACCGACACTCTGCACGACCAGGCGTTCGGCGGCCTCCATCTCGCGTGCGGCCTGCTCGGAGTGGCGGCGCATGGCCTCGATGGTGGAGGAGATCTCCTGCGTCGAGCTGGATGTACGTTCGGCCAGCTTGCGTACTTCGTCGGCCACCACCGCGAAGCCGCGTCCCTGTTCGCCGGCCCGGGCCGCTTCGATGGCGGCATTGAGGGCCAGCAGGTTGGTTTGATCGGCCACGTCCTTGATGACTTGTACGACCGAGCCGACCCGCTCGCCCTGGGCACCCAGTTCCCGCAGGGATTCGGCGGCAGCGCTGACCGAGGAGGAGATGCTGCGGATGTCGGCGATGGTCCGGTCGATGGTGGTGGCGCCACTCCGAGCCATGTCGCCGGAACGCGTGGCCAGCTCATGGGCTTCGCTGGCGCGGTTGCCGACGTGATTGACGCTGACCGTCATCTCCTCGACGGTCGCTGCGATGGCCGAGGAGGCCTCGCTCTGCGCACTGGCGGCGTTCGAGACGTGGCTGGAGGTATTTGCCATCTCATGGCTGGCTTCGGCTACGGAGTAAGCGCCGGCGGTGAGGCTGCGGAAATTGTCCTGCAGCTTGGACAGCAATTGGTTGAAGGCCGTGGCCGTCTCGCCGATCTCGTCCATCCGGTGAATGGGGGCGCGAATCGTGAAGTCCTGGCTGTCATTGACATGGGTGAGCGTGTCGCGGATGCCGGCAAGGCTGGTGCGCAGCGAGCCGATCAACAGGTAGCCCATGATGCCGACGATCACGAAGGCTCCGACGAGGGTTCCCGCGACGCTCCACAGGGCGAAGGCCGCATCGGCGGTGTTTTCGCGCTCGAGCCGGTTGGCGAGTTCATAGTTGTAATCCACATGCTTGGCGATGGCGCTTGAGCTGGCTGCGGCCTTCTCGCTCATGGTCACGCGCAGGAAGTTGCGGATCGTATCCATGTCGTGGCCTTCGAGCTTGCTGTAATACTCGGTGCGGATCTTCCGGTACTCCTCGACGGCCCGCCGTACTTCACCGAGAAGCTGTCTGTCGATGTTGTCCGAAATCAGCTCGCGTTCGTACTTTTGCAGTGCGGCGTCCAGCTTGTGGTCAGCCTCTTGAACCTCCCGGGCGATTTCCTCCCGGTGGGCGGCGTCCACTGCCAGCGCCATCTGGTAGGTGCCCACGCGACTGGCGGTGAGTTTGCTACGTGCTTCGAACAGGACCTGCAGGCTCGGGAAAGTGTTGATCTGCACGTAGTCGAAGCGGGCATTGGCTTGCCGGAGCTGCCAGATCCCCAGGCCGCCGACAATGATCAGCGCAAGCAGGGCGGCGCCCAAGGTGACGATGAGACGTTGCGTCAGTTTCATGGTGACTCCAAACGGATCGCGGGAAAGAGTGGTGGGTTCAGGCGACCCTATTCTTATAGATCTGAAAAAATATTAGTGTGACTTTTGTTGAAATTGGTGAATTTAATGGATTAAGCGATTTATTGAGATCGGCTCCCGGCCGCTCGGGTGCGGTGAGCAGCCACCATCCTCGAAGCGCTCCGTAGCCGTCGTCCGGCGCCGCCGCCATACGTCGGGCGTGGGCGGATCCGGGCGAAACCGGCCTTTCTTAAATATTCATTCAGCGTTTCTTAAAAGATTCGTAAGCGGCCTGTTACCCGATTTGCAAGGGGCCGGGGGCGACCTAGACTGACTTCCATCGAACAACGACGGGAGACGTCATGGCAACCCACACCACCGATCCGCGCAAGCTTCTCGAACAGATGCTGCTGGTGCGCGCCTATGAAGAGGCGATCGTCGCCGGCAGCCAGGCCGGCAAGGTGCCCGGCACCTGCACCTCGGTCGGCCAGGAGGCCGCCGCGGTGGGCGTCGTCAATGCGCTGGCGCCGGAAGACCTGATCCTCACCAACCACCGCAGTTCGGGCCATCTGCTGGCCCGCGGCGCGGACCCCGGCCGCATGCTGGCCGAGGTGATGGGGCGCAGCGGCGGCTATTGCGGCGGCCACAGCGGCTCGCTGCACATCTCGGTGAAGGAGCTGGGCGTGGTGCTCACTTCCACCATCGTCGGTGCGGAATTGTCCTTGGCGCCGGGCGTGGCGCTGTCCCAGAAGATGCTCGGCCGGCCCGGCATCGTGGCCTGTTTTTTCGGTGATGGCGCTGCCTGCGAAGGCAGCTTCCACGAATCCATCAACCTGGCGGCCCTGTGGAATCTGCCGGTGCTCTACATCTGTGAGAACAACCACTGGCAGGCCTTCGTGCATCGCCGTGAGGCGATGTGCAAGGACCACGTGTCCGACTGGGCGGCGTCCTACGGCATCCCCGCCAAAACTGTCGATGGCAACGACGTCGGCACTGTGCTGGTGGCCGCGCAGGCGGCGGCGGCCCAGGTACGCGACAGCGGCCGGCCCTACCTGCTGGAAACCTACACTTATCGCACCCGTGGCCACTTCGAGCCGGACGACCAGGCCTACGTGGACCCCGCCGAGCGTGAGCCGTGGCTGGCCCGCGACCCGATCAAGCTGTGCCGCGAATGGCTGATTGCCGACGGCCAGCTCAGCGCGGCCCAGGCCGAAGCCCTGGCCGACAAGGTGGCAACCCGCATCGCCGCCGCCCAGGCCTTTGCCGACGACTCGCCTTTCCCTTCCACCGACGCACTGACTCGCTACGTCTACGCCTGAGGAATCCCCATGACCACCCTGACTCTCTACGACGCCGTCGGTGCCGCCCTCACCGAGGAAATGCGCCGCGACCAGACCGTCATCGCCTTTGGCGAAGGCATCGCCACCAAGCGCCACGATCTGGTGCAGGAGTTCGGCGCCCTGCGGGTGCGCAACACGCCGCTGGCCGAAGGCATCATCGCCGGCACGGCGGTGGGGGCCGCCGGCACCGGCCTGCGCCCGGTCATCGACCTGCTGTTCGCGCCCTTCATGTGCTACGCAATGGACGAGATCGTGAACAGCGCTGGCAAGCTGCGTTTCATGTCCGGTGGGCAGTTTTCCTTTCCCCTCGTCACGCTGGCGCAGACCGGTGCCGGCTGGGGCGTGGGCGCGCAGCACAACCACAACGTGGAAGCGTGGTTTGTGCACAGCCCGGGCCTCAAGGTGGTGATGCCGAGCAACCCTGCCGACGCCAAGGGCCTGCTGAAGGCCGCGATCCGCGACGACAACCCGGTGATGTTCTTCCTCGATATCGGCCTGCTCTACGTGCCTGGCGAGGTGCCGGCCGGCGACGTGGTCGTTCCGCTCGGCAAGGCCGCGGTGGCCCGCGCGGGCGCAGACGTGAGCCTGGTGTCCTACGGCAAGACGGTGCTCCACTGCCTGCAGGCCGCCGAGGCGCTGGCGGGGCAGGGCATCTCGGCGGAGGTCATCGACCTGCGCAGCCTGAAACCGCTGGACGAGGCGGCGATCCTGGCGTCGGTTACCAAGACCGGCCGGCTGGTCGTCGTGCATGAAGCCAGCAAACTGTGCGGTGTCGGTGCGGAGATTGCCGCGCTGGTTGCCGAGCAGGCTTTTACCGCATTGAAGGCGCCCATCGTGCGCCTCGGCGGTCCTGACGCCCCGGTGGCGTCCAGCTATCCGCTCGAACAGGCCTTCGTGCCGCAGGCGGATGCCATTGCCGCTGCCGCCGTCCGCCTGTGTGGCCGACAGCGGGTCTGATTCTCATCATAGATAAGGAGTACAAGCATGTTTTTCAACGTCAAGAAGGCCGGCCTCGGCGTGCTGGCCGGCACCATCCTCGTTCCCGCTGCCCTTGCCGGCGGCAGCAACCCGGCACTCATCAAGCGTGGTGCCGAACTGGTGGCCGTCGCTGGTTGCGGGGACTGTCACACCCCGTTCAAGATGGGGGCCCACGGTCCGGAGAAGGATGTTGCACGCGGTTTGTCGGGGCATCCGGAGGATTTGGCGTTGCCGCCGCCGCCGCAGCTGGCCGCGGCCTGGAACTGGGCCGGTTCGGCCTCCATGACGGCCTTCGTCGGTCCGTGGGGTATTACCTACTCCCCCAACCTGACCCCCGACAAGGAGACCGGTCTCGGCGCGGTTTCCGAAAAGGCATTCATCCACAGCCTGCGCACCGGCCAGCATCTGGACGGCAAGCGTCCGATCCTTCCGCCGATGCCCTGGCAAGCCCTGGGCAAGCTGTCCGACAAGGACCTGAAGGCGATCTTTGCCTATCTGCAGGCACAGCCGGCAGTGCGCAACAAGGTGCCGGAATACCAGCCACCAGCAGGCGCGCTGACCAAGATCGAGTGAGTCTGGGGGCCGCGCTGCACACGGCCCGAACAGGCCCTGTGGGCGCAGACCGAACCTTGTAGGGGCAGGTTCATTCGCCCCTACAAGTATAAAAAAAGCCGGCCCCGAAGGGCCGGCCGTCACAAGCAGGGGGGCTGCCGTGAGGTGATCAGCTGATCAGAAGCCGCCGCCGAAGCCTTCCGGATGGTGGCCGGGAGGCACGGCTGCCTTGTCTTCCGGCAGCTCGGCGACGATGGCGTCGGTGGTGAGGATCAGCGCGGCCACGGACGCGGCGTTCTGCAGCGCGGAGCGGGTGACCTTGGCCGGATCGAGCACACCTTGCTCGACCAGGTCGCCGTAGGTGCCGTTGCCGGCGTTGTAGCCGAAGTTGCCGTCACCCTCGATGACCTTGTTGACGACCACCGAGGCTTCGTCGCCAGCGTTGGTGACGATCTGGCGCAGGGGCTCTTCGACGGCGCGCAGCACGATCTTGATGCCTGCATCCTGGTCGTGATTGTCGCCCTTGAGCTCGGAGATGGCCTTGCGGGCGCGCAGCAGCGCCACGCCGCCGCCGGGCACCACGCCTTCTTCCACCGCAGCGCGGGTAGCGTGCAGTGCGTCTTCCACGCGGGCCTTCTTCTCCTTCAGCTCGACTTCGGTGGCCGCGCCAACCTTGATCACCGCCACGCCGCCAGCCAGCTTGGCCTTGCGCTCCTGCAGCTTCTCCTTGTCGTAGTCGGAGGTGGCTTCGGCGATCTGGGCATCGATGATCCCCACGCGGGCCTTGATGGCGTCGGCGCTGCCGAGGCCGTCCACCACGGTGGTGTTTTCCTTGCCGACTTCGATGCGCTTGGCTTGGCCGAGATCGTCCAGCGTGGCCTTGTCCAGCGTCAGGCCGACTTCCTCGGCGATCACGCGGCCGCCGGTCAGGATGGCGATGTCTTCCAGGATGGCCTTGCGGCGGTCGCCGAAGCCCGGCGCCTTGACGGCGACAACCTTCAGGATGCCGCGGATGGTGTTGACCACCAGCGTCGCGAGGGCTTCGCCTTCCACGTCCTCAGCGATGATCAGCAGCGGCCGGCCGGCCTTGGCCACTTGCTCCAGCACCGGCAGCAGGTCGCGGATGTTGGAGATCTTCTTGTCGAACAGCAGGATGAACGGATCGTCCAGCGCGGCGATCTGCTTGTCCGGGTTGTTGATGAAGTAGGGCGACAGGTAGCCGCGGTCGAACTGCAGGCCTTCCACCACGTCCAGCTCGTTGGCCAGGGACTTGCCATCTTCCACGGTGATCACGCCGGACTTGCCGACACGGTCGATGGCGTCGGCGATGATCTGGCCGATGTCGGCGTCGGAGTTGGCGGAGATGGCGCCGACCTGGGCGATTTCCTTGCTGGTGGTGGTCGGGCGGGCGATGTTCTTGATCTCTGCGACGATGGCGACGACAGCCTTGTCGATGCCGCGCTTGAGATCGGTGGGGTTGTAGCCGGCGGCCACGTACTTGAAGCCTTCACGCACGATGGCCTGGGCCAGCACGGTGGCGGTGGTGGTGCCGTCGCCGGCGTTGTCGGAGGTCTTGGAGGCGACTTCCTTCACCAGCTGGGCGCCGATGTTCTCGTACTTGTCCTTCAGCTCGATTTCCTTGGCGACGGACACGCCGTCCTTGGTTACCGTCGGGGCGCCGAAGGCACGCTCCAGGACCACGTTGCGGCCTTTGGGGCCGAGGGTGACCTTGACCGCGTCGGCCAGGATGTTGACGCCAACGACGATGCGGGCACGGGCGTCGTCGCCGAAGAGGACTTTCTTGGATGCCATGAGTGGAGAGCTCCTGATTCTTTATGTGTTGTCGGGTGCGGGGGGCTGAAGGGATCAGCCTTCGATGATCGCGATGACGTCTTCCTCGCGCAGCACGAGGGCGTCGCTGCCGTCGATCTTGACGGCCTGGCCGGCGTATTTGCCGAACAGCACGCGGTCGCCGACCTTGACGGCCAGCGGACGCAGCTCGCCGCTGGCGAGCAGCTTGCCGTTGCCGACGGCCAGCACTTCACCCTGATCGGGCTTTTCACCGGCGCTGTCGGGGATGACGATGCCGCTGGCAGTGGTGCGCTCCGGATCGAGGCGCTTGACGATGACGCGGTCGTAGAGCGGACGAATAGCCATTTTTGTATGTTCTCCGTTACATGATTGGACAATCCGGCCGGCCTGCAGAGGGCAGGGCCACGGCCTTGCGTTTTCCTTCGCAAGGGTAATGCCAGCACTCAACGCCCTTGATTGCTAACAAAAATCTTCCAGGCCACGGATTGAGGGGTGTTTGTAAATCAGCAGTTTTGTTTTTGAGGTGCTTGTCCGGCAGCACTTTGCGGGCTTTGTGACGGAGAATGAATTCAAAATATTCAATAGCTTAGCTTTGAACGTGGAATATTGCTTATGCCCCCATGAGCTGCAATGCATATCGAAAGAATTTGGTTTGGTGCGCTGCGAGGCCACGACACACTCGTGCCATTCGTGCTCAGACACGCTTTGGAAGGAGTTGCCGATATGCAGGCAGTGATCGTGGGAGCGGACCGCATCGAAGGCATCCGCAGTGAAATCCTGCGGGTGGCCGACCAGTTCGGCATCAAGCAGATCGACCATTGGACCGGCCGCAAGGCTTCGGAGAACCGGCGTCAGCTGTCTCGCCGCACCGGTCTGGTGGTCTTCATGTGCGACCGTGCCAATCACATGCTGATGCGCAACGTGCGCAAGCAGGCTGAGGACTTGGGCATCCCCATGGTGTTCTGCCGGCATTCCGCCACCGAGGTGCGCGAGCGGCTCGACGACCTGAGCTGTGCCCGTTGCTCGCATAGCAAACAGCAGTAAGGAATGGCCCGTGGAGAGTGAAAAGCTATCCACGGCAGGGCTGTAAAGCTCAGCAGGATTACTTGGTTTGGGGGTGGGCGGGGCGGCGCTAAAGTCACCCCATTGTTTCATCTTGCATAACCCCATGCCCCGAACCAGCAGCCCAACACCGGTGTCCGTGCCGGCCATCGAATTGCGCGGCGTCTCCCGCCGCTTCACCGATCCGGGCGGGCAGAACGTCGGTGTCCAGCCGACCAGCCTGGCGGTGCCTGCCGGCGAGATCCACGGCATCATCGGCTTCTCGGGTGCCGGCAAGTCCACGCTGCTGCGCCTCGTCAATCTGCTCGAACGGCCCGATGCGGGCGAGGTGATAGTGCACGGCCAGGACCTCACTCGCCTGTCCGCGCCGGCGCTGCGCCAGGCGCGCCACCGCATCGGCATGATCTTCCAGCACTTCAACCTGCTGCATAACCTGACGGTGGCCGAGAACGTCGCGCTGCCGATGCGGCTGTCCGGCGAGCCGGCGGCGCGCATCCGCGAGCGCGTGGCGGCCTGCCTCGACTTCGTCGGCCTCTCCGCCAAGGCCGACGTGCATCCGGGCCGCCTCTCGGGTGGACAGAAACAGCGCGTCGCAATCGCCCGCGCGCTGGCGCCCGAGCCCCATGTGCTGCTCGCCGACGAACCGACTTCCGCGCTGGACCCACGGACCACGCTGGACCTGCTCGGCGTGCTGGCCGATGCCAACCGGCGCTTCGGTGTGACGATCCTGCTGGTCAGCCACGAGATGGAAGTCATCCGCCGCCTGGGCCATCGCGTGTCGGTCATGGAGGCCGGCCAGATCGTCGAACAGCTCGACATCGCCGACGGCCGTATCCCGGAAGGCTCGCGCCTGGGCGGCTGGCTGGCGGAGTTCGGCGGAGCGGCGGGCGGTGCGTCGTCCGCGCCGGACGAGCCCGCTCCCCATCACCTTGCTCAGGAGAGCGCCAATGCTTGAGACCCTCGAAGAACTGCTGCCGGAGATCCTCAAGGCCACCGGCGAAACCCTGCTGATGATGGGCATCTGCCTGTCGGCGGCCCTCGTGCTGGGCGGCGCCCTTGGGCTGCTGGTGTTCCTGACCAGCCGGGGCCAGGCGCTGGAGCGCTACCGCGCGTTCAACCTGCTGGCCAATGGCGTCATCAACGTCGTGCGTTCCTTCCCCTTCATCATCCTGCTGGTGGCGATCTCGCCCTTCACGCGGGTCGTCGCGGGCACCTCCATCGGGCCGCTGGCCGCCAGCGTGCCCCTGTCCATCGCGGCGATCTTCTATTTCGCGCGCCTCATCGAGCAGACCCTGCGCGACGTGCCGCGGGGCGTCATCGAGGCAGCCGAAGCGATGGGCGCCTCGCCGCTGCAGATCGTGCGCCACGTGCTGCTGGTCGAGGCCCGTTCCGGCCTGGTGTTGGCCGTCACCGTGCTGGCGGTGAGCTTCCTGTCCTACTCGGCGGTGGCCGGCGTGGTGGGCGGCGGTGGCATCGGCGACCTGGCCATCCGCTACGGCTACTACCGCTTCCAGACCGACGTGATGCTGATCACCATCGTCCTGCTCGTGGTCCTCGTGCAGAGCATCCAGTTTCTCGGCCAGTGGCTGGCCCGGCGCGTGGACAAGCGCTGACCCCACAAGAATTCAATCCAAGCAAAAACAGGAGAACACAGCATGCATTCCTCTCGACGTCAGTTCGGCCTGAAGGCGCTGCACATTGCAGCCGTCCTCGGTGTGGCCGCCAGTCTGGGCCTCGGCCATGGAACCGCCCACGCTCAGGAGAAGAAGACCCTGACCCTCGGCGCCACCGCCGGCTCCAACTTCGACCAGCTCAAGCTCGGCATCAAGCCCGTGCTCGAAAAGAAGGGCTACACCGTCAAGCTCGTCGAATTCAACGACTACGTGCAGCCCAACCTCGCGCTGGCCCAGGGCTCGCTGGATGCCAACCTGTTCCAGCACATCATCTACCTCAAGAAATTCTCGGCGGACAAGGGCCTCAACCTGACGGACATCACCAAGGCCCCCATCGCGCCCCTCGGGCTGTACTCCAAGAAGCGCAAGAGCCTCGCCGAGCTGAAGAACGGCGACCGCATCACGCTGCCCAACGACCCCAGCAACCTGGCCCGCGCGCTGGTCTTCCTCGAACAGAACAAGCTCATCAAGGTGAAGCAGGGCGTCGACCCGCTGAAGGCCACCGAAAAGGACGTCGCCGAGAACCCCCGCAAACTCGTGCTGACCCCCATCGAAGCCGCCCAACTGCCACGCACGCTGGACGACGCCGACTTCGTGGTGATCAACGGCAACTTCGCCATCTCCTCCGGCCTCAAGCTCACCGAAGCGGTGGTGCTGGAAAAGACCCCGGACCACTACCTCAACGTGGTCGCGGTGAAGACCGAAGACAAAGACAAGCCGTGGGCCAAGGACCTGGCCGCAGCCTTCCGCGCGCCGGAATACCGGGCGGCGCTGGACAAGCACTTCCAGGGCTATGCGCGGCCGGCATTCCTCCAGTAAAGACGGGGACGGCAGCACTGAGAGGTTGGGGAGGGCTGCCCGGCAGCACCCTCCCGACCACACGCACGACTCGTGCTCAGGCGGCCTTCGACCACTGGGCCCGTGAGATCAGAAGAGCCAGTACCGGTCCCCATCTCACAATCACAGCGCATTCCTCAAGATGATGGTCACCGCATCCGGCGTGTAGACCTCGGCGATGCCGAAGACACGTACGTTGCCCTGCACGTTATCGACGATGGCGGGCAGGTCGCTGGCCTTGATCTCCAACTGCGACAGGCGGGTGGGTGTCCCGATCTTGTCGAACCACTTTTCCAGGGCGGCGATGCCGTCGGCAGCGGACCCCACGCTGAATACCTCGCTGGCAAAGCGTTCGAACTGTCCCGGGTTGCGGCTCTGGAACCACTTCATCCAGGCCGGCACGACCACCGACAGGCCGGCGCCGTGCGGCACGTTGAACAGCGCCGAGAGCGAATGTTCGATGGCATGGTTCGGGTAACTGAAGCCGGCCGTGCCGGAAGAGGTCAATCCGTTCAGGGCGAGCGTGGCGGCCCAGGCAAACTGGGCGCGGGCGTCATCGTCGTGCGGATTCTCAAGCAGCGCCTCGGTCGTCTCGATCACGGTGCCGATGAGCGACTCGACCAGCCGCGATTGCAGTTTCGGATGCACGCTTGCCGTGAAATAGACCTCGATGAGGTGGGCAATGACATCCGATGCGGAGTACACGAGATAGTCGCGCGACACGCTACGCATGAGCGCCGGATTGACGATGGAGACCTTGGGGAACAGGGTGGGGGAGGAGATGAAGAATTTCTGCCGGGTCTCTTTGTTCGTCACGACCGCGCCGGGGTTCATTTCGCTGCCGGTCGCGGCCAGCGTCAGGATGGCGAACAAGGGCAGGGCCGCTGCGACGCCGGCCTTGCCGACGAACAGATCCCAGACATCGCCGGCGTAGCAGATACCTGCGGCAATGGCCTTGGCACTGTCGAGCACTGAACCGCCGCCGACGCTCAGGATGGCGTCGACCTGATGCTCTTTCGCCAGCGCAATACCTTCACGCACCTTCGAAATAACTGGGTTGCTGACGATGCCGCCGAGTTCGACCAGTTCGATACCGTTTTCGGAAAGACGCTGGCTGACGACCGCAAAGAGCCCTTCGCGCTTGATGCGCTCGCTGCCATAGCAGAGGAGCACTTTCTTGATGCCGTGTTCGGCCAGATGCTGGCCGATCAGTTGTTCCTTATCGGCTCCGAATTCGATCCGGGTGGGATTGAAAAAAGTGAAATCGTTCATTTGCTGCCCCTTCGCCATTCAAAGTGAATTTCCTGCGTTGCCTTCGTCCATGGAGAGCAAAGGTGTTAAGGGCATTTTTATGCGGCAGCCTTGATGATCGGTATAGAGATCCTGCTAATTTCTTGCCTGATCCGCCGAGCCTTGGTGTGCCTGTATGGCTAGTCGTTCAGGGTCGGGCTACATTGGTCAGAGGGAATATCAATCGGATCAAAGGCATTGCAGGGGAGATTGGAAGTGGTGAACGAAGCGTTGGTGCAGATGATTGATCGCTGGACCGCTGGCCTCAGGGATTGCCCAACACCGATTCCCAATTTGAGCCTGTGGCGGCGCGAGAGACCGGAGCCGCCGGCCATCTGTCTGGTAGCGCCGAGCATCGTGCTCGTTGTTCAGGGCGCAAAGAAAATGTGGGTCGGCGACGAAGCCTACGAATACGACGGCAAGCGCTTCCTGATCACTTCGCTCGACATTCCTGCCAACTCCGAAGTGCTCACCGCCAGCCCGGAAAGGCCGTGCCTTGGATTGGTGCTGAGTCTGGATCTGAGAATGCTGGCGGAGCTGATTTCGCAAGGCCATCAGCCGCCACCCGCCGAGCGCTCCGGCGAGCAGGGCATGAGCGTCGGTACGGTTACACAGCGGCTCATCAAGCCCTTTGAGCGCCTGCTCGATTTACTTGATGAACCGGACTCCATCCCCGTTCTGGCGCCGCTGATCCAGCGGGAAATCCACTATCGCCTGTTGATGAGCGATCAGGCTGCGCTCCTGTGGCAGATCACCTCGGCAGGCAGCCAGAGCCAGCGGGTGGCCAAGGCGATTGACTGGTTGAAGGTGAACTACGCCTCGCCCTTGCGCATCGAAGATCTCGCCTCGCGGGTGCAAATGAGCACATCGAGCCTGCATCACCACTTTCGCAAACTCACCGCAATGAGTCCCTTGCAGTATCAGAAATGGATGCGGCTCAATGAAGCCAAACGCCTGATGCTGAACGAAGCCATGGACGCCACGAGTGCCGCATTCCAGGTGGGCTATGAGAGCCCCTCGCAATTCAATCGCGAATACAGCCGGATGTTCGGAATCTCCCCCAAGCGCGACGTCGTTACCTTGCGCGGCGAGGCTGAGAGAAGGAAGCAGGCGGTGGCGAAGTCGGTCTAGTCGGTGTCGCTAGCTGCCCAAGGCTAGCAGGCCGTCGGTCGACGATTGTTTCCCTGCCGCCGACTCTCCGTGGATGGAATGCCTGCTTTGCTCAGGCCAGGAGCGCCCCCAGCCACGTGAAGAAGTTCTTGCCCCGCGGGTACTGCTCGCCGGAGCGTGAAAGATAATGTCATAATTCCGGGGTCAGACACACCAACGTTTGCCTCTTCGGTCATCCCCATCGTCATTCGTTGGCCTTCTCTAAATGCTCAGGAGTCATTCCGTGTTCAACAAATCGTTCATTTGCGCCGCGCTCAGCTCGTTGGCGACTTTGGCGCATGCACAACAGTTCTTTAGGGCTCCCGGCCTGGAGGATATATCCAAATCGCCCAGTGGCAGCCTTGAATTCTCTGCCTTCTATTCAGTGGTGTTAGTCGTCATTCCGCCTATCCTGCTTGGTGCTGGCATCTTTAATACCTTGAAAGCCTCCGTCCACCACATCGAGCACTCACCGCACAACGCCCAGGTGACCTTGAATCACGCCGGCCCGGAGTCACAGCAAACCGTTGTACAGATACCGCAGAAGATGCTGAACGAGGCCAATGTGACCGTCGGCACGGAAGTGCAACTGACGCGTGTGGAAGGCGGTATTCAACTCGCCGCTCACGGCAAGCCTTTTGCCGTCGCTCTGGATTCGGAAGGCGTTGCGAGACTTCGCCGTGAGCAAATACCGCAGTGATCCCGCTCTCGATGATTTCGTTGTGCAGGCTGCCGGCAGTGGTCCTCCTGGCACTTGTACTTCTCCCTTGCGCGCCTTGTTTTGCAGGGCAACCATGCGCCGCGGCCCAGCTACCCACGCCGCAGGCGCTGGTGGCAATGCTGGACATGGCGGCTACGCTGGAGCGGGCGCTGGATGCCACAGAGGCTCAGGTCGTCATCATTGGCCGCGTGGGGCAGGATCTATCGCGGTGGGGAATGAAATACTCCCATGCGGCCATCGCCTGGAAAGCCAATCCGCTGGTTCGCTGGGGTGTGGTGCATCTGCTCAATGAATGCGGCACTGCCGACTCTCACCTGTATCGCGAGGGCTTGGGCGCGTTTTTTACCGACGTCATCGCCTACAACGCCTTGGTGCTTGTGCCTTCTGCCGCTGCGCAAGCGCGGATTGCCCAGAGTCTGAGCGATGGCAGTGCGGCCCGTCTGCACTCGCCGCGCTACAACATGGTGGCTTATCCCTTTTCGGATAAATACCAAAACTCCAATCAATGGGTCCTGGAGACGCTGGCATTGGCCAAAATGAATACGGGAGCCCCGGCCCCTCGGGCCTCCTCGCGTTCTTCCGTTCAAGCATGGTTGCGCGAAAAGCACTTTGCGCCGCAGCGCGTGGAAATAGGGCTTCTCAAGCGATTGGGGGCCGATATTTTCCGTGCCAATGTGACTTTCGACGACCAGCCTACGGGGCAACGGATGGCCGGGCAGATCGATACCATCTCAGTGGAATCGATTCAGCACTTCTGGCGTGAGATCGATCCCGGCTCGTCAGCGTTCGTCGTACGTTTGCCTTGAGGTGCTCAGCTTTACTCTAGGGCCGGCTAGAACCATCTGGCTGGCGCGGGGCCTTCTGGGCCTTTTACAAGGCTCCCATCGAGGGACCGCTTGATTCTTTCTTTATCCTCTCCATTTACCAAAAAGAACACCATGGCTAAACGCGCGATCATCCGCGAAGGCGATCCCACCTCGCATGGCGGTACTGTACTTGAGGCGTTCCCCACATTTAGCATCTATGGCAAGAATGCCGTCGGTGTTGGTCACCGTGGTTACTGCCCGTTATGTAAGACAACTTTCACCATCGTCTCGGGGGCAAGAAACTACACGTTCATGGACAAGAACGTGGCGGTCGAAGGAATGCATACATCTTGCGGTGCGGTGCTGATCGCAACGCAAGGGCAAGCGACACTAGACGATGCGCTGGGCGCTAACCCCATACTGGCCAACGCGCCGTCCAGCAGAACATTGCCATTATCAAGAAATAATGAAACAGCCGCATTTGACGAACAGATCCGCTTTTTCACCGCAGATCGCAATGTCTTGGCTAATACCCGCTACAAATTGACGCTTGAAGACGGCCGCACGGTCGAAGGGACTACCGACTCAACCGGCAGAACCGCGCGAATCACGACAGATACTCCTACTACCATTACCTGCGCCGAGTTCTACCCCGATACGGTCTATGGCTGTGCCTGCCAGGTTGAACACATGTGTGAGGCTGAAGGGCGCGGGCCTGCTCCGGCTCTAACCACAGACATCAAAGACATAAAAACGAACCCACAAGCTATTGGCTCATCTACGGTCGACCATACCTTGCCCAAGGCAACAGACACGCGGAACATGACCGCAGGCGAGATTGCCATGGCACAGACTGTCTTCAAGAGTTCGCTGGATTACAGCGCGGTAAAAATCCACCGAGGAGGATTATTTGGTCAGCCAAGCCGCTCGGGCAATGCCATGACGCCGAGAGGTGAGATTCATTTTCCTGACAAAGACTACAAGGAAGATTTTTCGATTGAAATTCGAGAAAACAAGATTTGGTTCATCCACGAAATGACTCATGTGTGGCAATACCAACTTGGATATAACGTGGTATTCGGCGGCATGACGATTGGCTTAAAAGGAGGATACTCGGATGATGGGAAGAGGGGCCTCCCATCACCGGCATACCGCTATGATCTTACGGGTGAAGATAAGGGCAAGACAATGTCTCAGTTCAACATGGAGCAGCAGGGTGAACTGGTATCACACTATTTTGGCGTAACTCAATTAGGCATGAACAAAAACATCAATGCGCTAGAGGCTGTCCTAGCTGATTTTCTGAAAAATCCAGCCGACCCGAGCCTTCTACCTATAACCACAAAGATTGAGCCGTGAAATATCTGCTATTAGCAGGACTGGTGCTGGCGGGCAATGGACTGGCAGTGTCAAAGCCATTCGACGCATATGCGGCTGCTGTCATGAAGGACGGCAAGCCTTGTTTCTACTTGCCTCCACCTATCGCGGAAGAGACGCCACATTCTCTGCGTGGGGAAGGGGTGTCCATGGAGGTGTTCGATGACGTTGCTAAAAGGTACAAATGGGAGTCGTGGCTTAAAACACGCCCGAAAGTGAACCCAACGTCGCCTAGTACCTGCATTCCCTACGGTTTTAAATCTCCAGATAAAAACCGAACTCTGGAGGAGCCGCTAACCAACGACACCGCCTATATCTTCGATATGTACGGCGAGTACGGTAGAAACCGGCTCTACTTCTGCATCAAAAAAGATGCTCAGGGAAAAGATTACCTAGCCAAATCCGGCCCGCGAGGAAATTGCTCGTCAGAGCCTCTGTAGAATGCGAGCCCAAACCTCGGGATTCAACAAGATGGGCAGCTACCGGCCGGGCCTTCTTCAAATCGCTGAGTCAGCTGAACAGACTGTCGCTTCTTTCTCTCAGGCGCCTGACGAACCCTGGGCCAGCAGCGCCCCCAGCCGCGTGAAGAAATCCTTGTCCCGCGCGTACTGCTCGCTGGAGATGAACCCCCGCTGGGCCTCCAGCGCAGCCAGGAAGTTGCTGACGATCTGGCGGTAGCTGTCCATGTCGTCGGCCTTGTAGGGGGAGGGCGTGTTGTGGCCGTCGATGCGCAGGCCATACACGGCGTCGTGCATCATCAGGCCATAGGTCATCGCATCGCCATCGGGCATGGCCGCGGTGGCTTGGAACCACGCCTCCCGAACCGCAGCGGGGGCGTCATCGGGCGGGAAGTGGGCGGTCAGGGCCGCCCCGACCTCCTCGAAGCCGTCTCCATTGAGATCCACGCTGAAGCCCTCCGGCAACAGCAGGTTGCGGGCGCCTTCCTCGCTGATCGCCGCCACGTTGATCGGCTCGGCCAGGCAGTGGTTCCTGCGGACGGCCTCCAGCTCCTCGGCCGACAGGCTGCCCAGGAACTGGCGGGCGTTACCCATCGCGCCGCTGCCGTAAGCCTTGTTCAACACCCCTGCATACACGGCCTGGCTGTCGGCGCCCACGTCCCGCAGCGCGGACAACTCCGCGTGGGTCCGCCCGAGAATGGCCTCCAGGGCCTCGGACGACGTGGGGCCCGCCTGGCCAGCCGCCGCCTGCGGCCCGGTCGCGCCCCCGTCGGCAACAACCTTGGCCGCAGCAAAGGCCGACTGGAAGGTCTGGTAGAAACTGCTGTCGGGCGTCTCGGCGTAGCTGTGGCGCTGAGACGCGGTGATCGGTTGCCCTACGGCCCGAATGTCCATTTTCTGCCTCCGTGTCGGTAAGAATTGCCGGTTGGCGGAATCGCTTGCCGGTGTCCTGCGGTGCAGGAGAAATACAACGACATTCAGGCAGAAAGCGTACCTGGATATGGCTCTATTGTTGGCCACCGACGTCCTGATGCTGATAGTCATCGAAGCCGCCCAATTGTCGCGCGCGCTGGACGGCACCGACGTCGCGGTGATGTTCTTTAAAGCTGATCTCGACGGCGCACCAGCCGAGATGGCGTCGCAGCGGAAAGGAATGTGCTGCCTACCGATCTTGCGTCACAGAGCCCCACGGCGCATCATGCTGGGGCTGCTGCAAACAACAGTGGCCGGGCTTGGCGGCCCGGATTACATCGACGGACGACCGCCCCGTGCGGTTTTTTTGTGTCCGGAGCATGGCATCGTCCCTATGGGCGGGCCGTGCGGGAGGGGAAACCCTGCCGGTTTCGATGTACCGGTCCGCCAACCTGCACGGTTCCGCCCCCAGCTTGGCGGCTGAGGAGCGGAGTTACATACCGCTACATCGGAGATTCACCATGTCTTATCTCGTCCGTGCATTCAAACTGGGAAGGGAGGCCTGGCAATGAGCCCGAACCTGACCTTCACCGCCAGCGATCGGCTCTATAGCCTCCATTCGAATGCCAATGCGCTGACCGTTACCGATCAACTCACCGCCAGGCTCGCTCAACTGACTGCCCTGCTGGCCATGACGCGAGGTGAGCAAGGCAAGGCGTTCCGGCTGATGAATGATCAATGGCAAGACAGCTTCATGTGGGCCTGCGGCATGATGGCCATGGAAGTGCAGGAGCTGTTTGGCATTTTGAGTTGTCTGGAAGCCAAGAGCTGCCAGGAATCTGAAGACAAAAGTCATCAGGGGCTCTCAACGTAAGAGCAGGCCATATCGTTCTGGGGCGGGCCTTCGCCCCAGGGCAAGCGCACTTATCTGTCACCCTCTTCAGAATACTCAACTTGGACAGTTCGCAAAAAGGCATCTTCTCTCGTCTTTTGGACGACCCAGGATGGAAATGCCGGCACCGATGCCGCAGATGAGTTGCCTCTGCCTGGTCAGCGACCCGCGCCGTTTCGGCTATGCGCGTCGGTATCCTCTTTAGAAGATCCTGGCGATGGCTGTCTGTGCGGTGCAATGCATCATAAATACCTTTGAAGCAATCGCCTTCTGGGCCGAGAGCAAAGGGACTGGAAAGAGGCAATGAACCAATCTGCCATCCTTTACACCGAACGCTTTGAAGCGGTACGCGAATAGAATCACTACCGACTTCTCCACCGAGCAGCCTGACGGCTGCTCGGTGGAGAAGTCTCTTCAAGCCTCACACACAGAAATTCTGACACTCCCTCTGAGGGAAGCTCATCAAGCCAAAAGCCCAGCTGGCTCAGCTGAACCTTGGCCCCGCTTCCCCCGCCCGCGAAACGCCTGCGGTGACATCCCCGTCCACCCCCTGAAAGCGCGGGAAAAGCTCTTCTCGTTGCTGAACCCCACCAATGCCGAGATCTGTTTGATCGACCTGGAACTACGGTCGAGGAGGTCGATGGCTTGGTCGCGGCGGGTTTCGTCCTTGAGTTGTTGCAGGGAGGCGCCTTCGTCCTGGAGTTGGCGGTGCAGGGTGCGCACGGAGATGTGCAGGTGGCCGGCGACTTGTTCGGCGGTGGCGCTGCGGTTGCCGGCGCTTTGCAGGAACTGGCGGACGCCCTGGACGAGGAGGCGGTCGCGGCGGTATTGCAGCACGGTCAGCGGCAGGGCGCGGTGGAGCATGGCGCGCAAGGCCTGTTCATCGCGGCGGATCGGCAGGCCCAGGTAGCGGGGCTCGAAGCGGATGGCGGCTTGCGGGGCGTCGAAGCGCACCGGGCCGGGGAAGAGGAGTGCGTAGGCGTCGGCGTGGGGCGGGGCGGGGAAGGGGAAAGTGCTTTCCTGCAGCGGGATGCGCGAGTCGATGGCCCAGCAGGCGTAGCCGAGCACGTAGCGCAGCAGGGTGACGAGGCAGAACTCGTGCATGGGGCCGAGGTCGCGTTGGGGCGTGATGCTCAGGCGGGCGGAGGTGGGGGTTATTTCCAGTTCCAGTGCGATGTCGTCGGTGAGCAGGCGGTGGTGGCGGCACCAGCGCTTGAGGGCGACGCCCAGGTCCGGCGAGGTGATCGATGCGCGGCACAGCATGCCGTAGCTGCCCCACGGCAGGCGGCGCGAAAACCAGCCCAGCGCCTCATCGTCGAGTTCCTGCATGGCGTGGCCGGAAATGACCTCCATCTGGGCGGCGGTGACGCGCGCCGCGGGGTCATCCAGCAGGCGCGGGTCGATCTCGGCGCGGGCCAGTGCATTGGCCGGATCACGGCCATAACGGTGGTAGGCGAGCACGATGGCGCGGATGAAGGCAATCGGCGTGGCGGCGCGGCCACCGCTCAAGGAGGCGGGCAGGACGATCTTGGCGGACATGGCGCGGATTCTCGACGCCGGTGGCACGATTTGCAACCTCGATGGCGCCTGCGGCTCCGTGTTCCGGCGTACGCTGGCGATCATTCGGCATGGGCGCTGCAAGCGCGCGCCGTGCTGCCAGACAACGATCAGTGGAGGAGACCCGCCCATGACCATCCCCAGCCTCAACTTCCATCTCGGCGAAACCATCGAGGCCCTGCGCGACACCGTGCAGGCCTTTGCAGCCAAGGAGATCGCCCCGCGCGCCGCGGACGTGGACCGGGACAACCTCTTTCCGGCCGACCTGTGGAAGAAGCTCGGCGACCTGGGCCTGCACGGCATGACGGCGCCGGAGGAATACGGCGGCACCAACATGGGCTACCTGGCGCACATCATCGCGCTGGAAGAGGTGTCCCGCGCGTCGGCCTCGGTGGGCCTGTCCTACGGCGCGCACTCCAACCTGTGCATCAACCAGATCCGCCGCAACGGCACCGAGGCGCAGAAGCAGAAATACCTGCCCAAGCTGATCTCCGGCGACCACGTGGGCGCGCTGGCGATGAGCGAGCCGAACGCTGGCTCCGACGTGGTGAGCATGAAGCTGCGCGCCGACAGGAAGGGCGACCGCTACGTCCTCAACGGCTCCAAGATGTGGATCACCAATGGCGGCGACGCCGACACGCTGGTGGTGTACGCCAAGACCGACATTGAAGCCGGCGCCAAGGGCATGACCGCCTTCATCATCGAGAAGGGCATGAAGGGCTTCACCCATGGCACCCACCTGGACAAGCTGGGCATGCGCGGCTCCAACACCTTCCCGCTGTTCTTCGACGACGTGGAGGTGCCGGAAGAAAACGTGCTCGGCGGCGTGGGCAACGGCACCAAGGTGCTGATGAGCGGCCTCGACTACGAGCGCGCGGTGCTGTGCGGCGGCCCGCTGGGGATCATGGCGGCCTGTATGGATGAAGTCGTGCCCTATCTGCACGAGCGCAAGCAGTTCGGCCAGAGCATCGGCGAGTTCCAGCTGATGCAGGGCAAGCTGGCCGATATGTACTCCACCTGGATGGCGACCCGCGCCTATGTGTATGCGGTGGGCCAGGCCTGTGACAAGACCGACCACGCCCGCACGCTGCGCAAGGACGCGGCCGGGGCGATCCTGTATTCCGCGGAGAAGGCCACCTGGATGGCCGGCGAGGCGATCCAGACTCTCGGCGGCGTCGGCTACACCAACGACTACGCCACCGGCCGCCTGTGGCGCGACGCCAAGCTGTACGAGATCGGCGCCGGCACCAGCGAGATCCGCCGCATGCTGATCGGCCGCGAACTCTTCTCCGAAACGGCCTGAACGGAGCTGCAGCGATGACCGTCATCAAATCCAGCATCAATCCCCGCTCGCCGGAATTCCAGGCCAACGCGGAAGCCATGGGGCGCATCGTCGCCGACCTGCGCGAAAAGGCCGGCCAGGTGTCCCTCGGCGGCGGCGAAGCGGCCCGCGCCAAGCACGTGGCCCGCGGCAAGCTGCTGCCCCGCGACCGGGTGGACCATCTGCTCGATCCGGGCACGGCCTTCCTCGAGATCGGCCAGCTGGCCGCCTACGGCATGTACGGCGGCGACGCGCCGTCGGCCGGGGTGATTGCCGGCATCGGCCGGGTCAGCGGCGTGGAGTGCATGATCGTCGCCAACGACGCCACCGTGAAGGGCGGCACCTACTACCCGATGACGGTGAAGAAGCACCTGCGCGCCCAGGAGATCGCCCAGCAGAACAAGCTGCCGTGCCTCTACCTGGTGGATTCCGGCGGCGCCTTCCTGCCCAAGCAGGACGAAGTGTTTCCGGACCGGGACCACTTCGGGCGGATCTTCTTCAACCAGGCCAACATGTCCGCCGAGGGCATCCCGCAGATCGCGGTGGTGATGGGCTCGTGCACGGCTGGTGGCGCCTATGTGCCGGCGATGAGCGACGAGACCATCATCGTCAAGAACCAGGGCACCATCTTCCTCGGCGGTCCGCCGCTGGTGAAGGCGGCGACCGGCGAGGTGGTGACGGCCGAAGACCTGGGTGGTGGCGACGTGCATACGCGCATCTCCGGCGTGGCCGACCATCTGGCCGAGAACGACACCCACGCGCTGCACATCGCGCGGCGCATCGTCGGCACCCTGAACCGGACCAAGCCGACGGACCTCAAGCTCGCCGACGCGGAAGAGCCGCTGTACGACCCGGCCGAGATCTACGGAATCATCCCCACCGACACCCGCAAGCCCTACGACGTGCGCGAGGTGATCGCCCGCATCGTCGATGGCTCGCGCTTCGACGAGTTCAAGGCTCGCTACGGCACCACGCTGGTCACTGGCTTCGCGCACCTCTACGGCATGCCGGTGGGCATCGTCGCCAACAACGGCATCCTGTTCGGCGAGTCGGCCCAGAAGGGCGCCCACTTCATTGAGCTGTGCGCCCAGCGCGGCGTGCCGCTGGTCTTCCTGCAGAACATCACCGGCTTCATGGTCGGCCGCAAGTACGAAAACGGCGGCATCGCCAAGGACGGCGCCAAGATGGTCACCGCTGTCGCCACGGCGCAGGTGCCCAAGCTGACGGTGCTGATCGGCGGCAGCTTCGGCGCCGGCAACTACGGCATGTGCGGCCGTGCTTACAGCCCGCGCTTCCTGTGGATGTGGCCGAACAGCCGCATCTCGGTGATGGGCGGCGAGCAGGCGGCCAGCGTGCTGTCCACCGTGCGCCGCGAGGGCATCGAGGCCAAGGGCGGCAGCTGGAGCCGCGACGAGGAGGAGGCTTTCAAGTCGCCGATCCGTCAGCAGTACGAGGACCAGGGTCATCCGTACTACGCCACCGCCCGCCTGTGGGACGACGGTGTCGTCGATCCGGCCCAGACCCGCCGCGTGCTGGGCCTGTCCCTGTCGGCCAGCCTCAACGCACCGATCCAGCCGACCCGCTTCGGCGTGTTCCGGATGTAAGGAGCCGCCATGTACGAGACGCTGGAAATCCTCCGCGACGGCCCTGTCGCGACGATCTGGATGAACCGCCCGGAGGTGCATAACGCCTTCAACGAGCTGCTCATCTTTGAGCTCACCGCCGCCTGTCAGGTTCTCGACGCGGACGGCAGCGTGCGCGTGGTGGTGCTCGCCGGGCGCGGCAAGAGCTTCTCGGCAGGCGCCGACCTCAACTGGATGAAGCGCGCCGGCGCGGCCACGGTGGACGAGAACCTCGCCGACGCGCGGCGCCTGGCCGGCATGCTGCGGGTGCTTGCCGAGCTGCGCAAACCCACGCTGGCCCGCGTGCATGGCGCGGCCCTCGGCGGCGGCATGGGGCTGGCGGCGGCCTGCGACATCTGCGTGGCCGGCGAGGGCGCGGTGTTCGCCACGTCGGAGGTGAAGTTCGGGATCATCCCGTCGGCCATCAGCCCCTACGTGCTGCGCGCCATCGGTGCGCGCCAGGCCTACCGCTATTTCCAGAGCGCCGAGCGGATCTCCGCGACACGGGCTTATGAACTGGGCCTCGCCCACGAGGCAGTGCCGGCCGATGGGCTGGACGCCAAGGTGGGCGAGATCGTCACCGCGCTGCTGCAGGGCGGTCCGCTGTCCCAGGGCGCCGCCAAGGACCTGATCCGCGCGGTGGCCGACAGGCCCGTCGATGACGCCCTGGTCGAAGACACCGCCCGCCGCATCGCCAGCCTGCGCGCCACGCCGGAAGCCCGTGAAGGCCTCGCTGCCTTCCTCGACAAGCGGCCGGCGGCGTGGATCGCGGATAAACAATAAGAAGGGAGACAGCATGTTCAACAAGATCCTGATCGCCAATCGGGGGGAGATAGCCTGCCGCGTCATCAAGACGGCGCGGCGGCTCGGTATCAAGACGGTGGCGGTGTATTCCGAGGTGGACGCGGGCGCGCGCCATGTGCGTCTGGCCGACGAGGCGGTGCTGATCGGGCCGGCGGCGGCACGGGAGAGCTATCTGGTGATCGAGCGGATCATCGACGCCGCCAGGCAGACTGGCGCCCAGGCGATCCATCCGGGCTATGGCTTCCTGTCGGAAAACGAGGACTTCTGCCATGCCTGCGAGCAGGCCGGCATCGTCTTCATCGGGCCGCCGGTGTCGGCGATCCGCGCGATGGGCTCCAAGTCGGAAGCCAAGAAGCTGATGGAAAAGGCCCACGTGCCGCTGACCCCCGGCTACCACGGCGACCACCAGGAGCCGGGTTTCCTCAACGTACAGGCGGACGCCATCGGCTACCCGGTGCTGATCAAGGCGGCCTCCGGCGGTGGCGGCAAGGGCATGCGGCTGGTGGAGCGCAGCGAGGACTTCCTCGACGCGCTGGCGTCCTGCAAGCGCGAGGCGGCGTCCAGCTTCGGCAGCGACCATGTGCTGGTCGAGAAATACCTGACCCGGCCGCGCCACATCGAGATCCAGGTTTTCGGCGACACGCTGGGCAACTACGTCTATCTGTTCGAGCGGGACTGCTCCGTGCAGCGCCGCCACCAGAAGGTGCTCGAAGAAGCGCCGGCGCCGGGCATGCCGGCGGAGCGCCGCGCAGCGATGGGCAAGGCCGCGGTCGATGCGGCGCGGGCGGTGGGCTATGTGGGCGCTGGCACGGTGGAATTCATCGCAAACCAGGACGGCAGCTTCTACTTCATGGAGATGAACACCCGCCTGCAGGTTGAGCATCCGGTGACCGAGATGATCACCGGCCTCGACCTGGTCGAGTGGCAGCTCCGCGTGGCAGCCGGCGAGCCCTTGCCACTGGTCCAGGAGCAGCTGGCGATCAACGGCCACGCGCTGGAGGCGCGCATCTACGCGGAAGACCCGTCCAAGGGCTTCCTGCCTTCCACCGGCAAGCTGCTGCATCTGGCACCGCCGGAAGAGGGCATGCATGTGCGCGTGGATACCGGCGTGGAGGAGGGCGACGAGATTTCGCCCTTCTACGATCCGATGATCGCCAAGCTGATCGTCTGGGACGTGAACCGCGACCGGGCCCTGGCGCGCATGCTGCAGGCGCTGGCCGAATACCGGGTCGTCGGTGTCGCCAACAACATCGAGTTCCTGTCGCGCCTGACGGCCTGCCCGGCCTTCGCCAACGCGGACCTGGACACCGGCCTGATCGAGCGCGAGAAGGACTATCTCTTCCCGGCCCAGCAGCAGCCGACCCGCGAAGCCTGGCTGGCCGTGGCGCTGGCCGGGCTGCTGCGGGAACGCCAGCGCGCGGCAGCCATGGCGGCGCGGCACCCCGAGCCAGCGTCGCCGTGGCACCGGCGCGACGGCTGGCGCATGAACGCCCCGGCGGCCCGCAACCTGATGTTCCGCTTCGGCGACGTGCAGAAGACCCTGCGTGTGGCGGCCCACGGCGAGCGCTTCGACATCACGCTGGATGACGTGACGAGCGCGGTGAGCGGTAGCCTCAACCCGCGCGGCCTGCTGCGGGCCGAGTTCGACGGCCTGCGCACCACCGCGACGGTGGTGGTGGCCGGCGAGCGGCGCCACGTCTTCGGGCACGGCCACACCTGGCAGTTTGCTGCGGTGGACCCGCTGCACCACAGCGGCGAAGGCGGCGGGGCCGAAGGCGGCCTGCTGGCGCCCATGCCCGGCAAGGTCATCGCGCTTCTGGCCGAGGCCGGTGCCACGGTGGCCAAGGGCGCGCCGCTGCTGATCCTGGAGGCGATGAAAATGGAGCACACCATCACCGCACCCTCCGCCGGCCTCGTCAAGGCCTTCCACTTCGCCGTTGGCGACCAGGTGGGCGACGGCGCCGAACTGGTGGAGTTCGAGGCGGTAACAGAGTAAGGAAACGCCACTGACAGTTTCAATCCGCCAGCCCGCGCAGACGGGAGCGGAACGCAGCAATCCACAACCAAGATGTGAGGAGACCCATGAACGCGCTGAGCTACGTCCACGGAGCATCGAACAAAGCCCTGATCGGCCAGACGATTGGCCGCCATTTCGACCTGGCCTGCGCCCTGCACGCCGAGCGGGAGGCGCTGGTGGTACGCCACCAGAACGTGCGCCTCAGTTATGCGGAGCTGCGCCTGAAGGTTGATGCGCTGGCCTGCGGCCTGCGTCGCCTGGGCCTGCAGCCGGGGGAGCGGATCGGCATCTGGTCCCAGAACCGGCTGGAATGGACCCTGACCCAGTTCGCCACCGCCAAGGCCGGCCTGGTGCTGGTGAACATCAACCCGGCCTACCGGCGCAGCGAGCTGGAGTACGCGCTGAACAAGGTCGGCTGCCGCGCGCTGATTCTGTCGCCGGCCTTCAAGAGCAGTGACTACCTGGAAATGCTGGCCGATCTGGCACCGGAGCTGGGCCATTGCGAGCCGGGCCTGCTGCGCGCCCACAAGCTGCCGAGTCTGGAGATCGTCATCCGCCTGGGCGCCGAGCACACGCCGGGCATGCTCAACTTCGACAGCCTGTGCGCGGCGCCGAGCCGCGACGAGCTGGCGGAGCTGGAAGAGCTGGGCGAGCGCCTGCAGTTCGACGATCCGATCAACATCCAGTTCACATCGGGCACGACCGGCAACCCCAAGGGCGCCACGCTGTCCCACCACAACATCCTCAACAACGGCTATTTCGTCGGCGAGGCGATCCGCCTGGTGCCGGGCGACCGGGTGTGCATTCCGGTGCCGCTGTACCACTGCTTCGGCATGGTGATGGGCAACCTGGGCTGCCTGACCCACGGTGCGACGATGGTCTATCCGGCGGAGGCCTTCGAGCCGCTGGCGGTATTGCAGACGGTGGCCGAGGAGAAGTGCACCGCCAGCTACGGCGTGCCGACGATGTTCATCGCCCAGCTCGACCACCCGGAGTTCGCGCGCTTCGACCTGTCCAGCCTGCGCACCGGCATCATGGCCGGCAGCCCGTGCCCGATCGAGGTGATGAAGCGGGTGATCGAGCGGATGAACATGAGCCAGGTGACCATCGCCTACGGCATGACCGAGACCTCGCCGGTGAGCTTCCAGAGCGCCACCGACGACAGCATCGAGCGGCGCGTTTCTACTGTTGGCCGCGTGCAGCCCCATTGCGAGGTGAAGATCGTCGACAGCGACGGTCGCATCGTGCCGCGCGGCACGCCCGGCGAGCTGTGCACCCGCGGCTACTCGGTGATGCTCGGTTACTGGGGCGACGACGCGAAGACTGCCGAAGCCATCGACAAGGCCGGCTGGATGCACACCGGCGACATCGCGACGCTGGACGAGGAAGGCTTCTGCAACATCGTCGGCCGCAGCAAGGACATGGTGATCCGCGGCGGCGAGAACATCTACCCGCGGGAGATCGAGGAGTTCCTGTACCGCCACCCGAAGGTGCTGGACGTGCAGGTAGTCGGCGTGCCGGACAAGAAGTACGGCGAGGAGCTGTGCGCGTGGATCATCGTGCGCGAAGGGGAACGCCTGACGGAAGAGGACGTGCGCGCCTTCTGTCAGGGGCAGATCGCCCATTACAAGATTCCGCGCTACATCTGCTTCGTGGACAGTTTTCCGATGACGGTGACCGGAAAGATCCAGAAATTCCAGATCCGCGAGAAAATGAAGCAGACCCTCGGCCTCGATGAGGCCGCGACAGCCTGAAGAAGAAAGGAAGCCATGAACCTGCCCCAGCGCGTACGCATCGTCGAAGTCGGCCCCCGCGACGGCTTGCAGAACGAGAAAAAGCTCGTCAGTACCGACACCAAGATCGAACTGATCGCCCGCCTCGGGGCTGCCGGTTTGAAGGCCATCGAGGCGACGGCCTTCGTGTCGCCCAAGTGGGTGCCGCAGATGGGCGACAACGCCGAGGTGATGGCGCGCATCGTGCGCCTGCCCGGCGTCGACTACCCGGTGCTGACGCCCAACCTGAAGGGCTTCGAGGCGGCGCTGGCGGCTGGGGTGAAGGAGGTCGCGGTGTTTGCCGCTGCATCCGAATCCTTCAGCCGCAAGAACATCAACTGTTCGGTTGCCGAGTCGCTGGAGCGCTTCGTGCCTGTACTGGCGGCGGCCCGTGCTGCCGACGTGCGGGTGCGCGGCTACGTGTCCTGCGTGCTGGGCTGCCCCTACGAGGGCGAGGTGGCGCCGGAGGCTGTGGCCGACGTGGCGGCGCGGCTCTATGAAATGGGCTGCTACGAGGTCAGCCTCGGCGACACCATCGGCACCGGCACGCCCGGCAAGACACGCCGCATGCTCGATGCGGTAGCCCGCCGGGTGCCGATGGACAAGCTGGCCGGCCATTACCACGACACCTACGGGCAGGCGCTGGCCAACATCTACGCGTCGCTGGAGGCGGGCGTGGCGACCTTCGACACCTCGATTGCCGGCCTTGGCGGCTGCCCATACGCAGTGGGCGCATCCGGTAACGTGGCGACCGAAGACGTGGTGTACATGCTCGACGGCCTCGGTATCGAGACCGGCATCCAGCTCGATGCGCTGGTGGACACCGCCTGGTGGATCTGCGGGGAAATCGGCCGGGCTTGCGGCTCGAAGGTGTCGCTGGCCCGGCGCGGCTGCGCGGCAGCAGCCTGAAGAACGTGGCCCGGCTGGCCGGGCCACTGCTGCATCGTTTATTCGAAATCCGGCAATTGGGGCCGTGCGACCGGATGGCCGGCGGCGGCCCAGGAATCGAAGCCCCCGGCGAGCGATTCCACCTTCAGGTAGCCCATGTCGAGCAGCGTGGCGGCGGCCAGCGCGGCGCGTCCGCCGGTCTTGCAGTACAGCATGATCTGCAGGTCGCGAGCGGTGAGCTCTGGCGCTGCGCTCATGCGGAACTCCAGCATGCCGCGCGGGATGTTGATGGCGCCGGGGATGTGCCCGCCGGCGTATTCGTCGGGCTCGCGCACATCCAGCAGGATGTTGGCGTCGCGGATGGCCGCGTCGGCCTTGCTCATCTCGATTTCGGTGATCCGCTGCTTGGCGGCGGCGACCAGGTCGTGGGCTGATTTCATGGTTTCCTCGCAAAGGCTTGCGTGACTGGCGTTCGCGCCTGAAGTGCGTGAACGTAGTTTTCGCTTTTGGCTTGGGTTTAATATTAGAAAACACTAATATTAAAATTATAACCCATCCATAAAGGAGGAGACACATGGCCAGGATTGTCGTCGTCGGTGCGGGCATCGGTGGAGTACCCGCGGCTTATGAGCTGAAAGCCCGGCTGGGCAAAGGGCATGAAGTCACGCTCGTCAATGCGAGCGATTACTTCCAGTTCGTTCCCTCCAACCCGTGGGTCGCGGTGGGCACACGCACGCGGGACGCGATCACCGTGCCGCTGCGTCCGCATCTCGAAAAGAAGGGCATCGCCTTCGTGGCGCAGGCTGTTACCGCGGTGCAGCCCGAGCGGAATACGCTGCAACTCCTCGATGGCAGTGCGCTCGAGTACGACTATCTCGTGCTGACGACCGGCCCCAGGCTGGCCTTCGAGGAAGTGCCCGGCGCCGGGCCGGTCGACGGACACACCCATTCGATCTGTACGACCGACCACGCCGAGCGGGCCCACGCGGCTTACCAGGAGTTCCTGCACAACCCCGGTCCGGTGATCGTCGGCGCGATGCCTGGCGCCAGCTGCTTCGGGCCGGCCTACGAATTCGCCTTCATCCTCGACGCGGACTTGCGTCGCCGCAAGCTGCGCCACAAGGTGCCGATCACCTTCGTGACCAGCGAGCCTTACATCGGTCACCTGGGCCTGGGCGGCGTCGGCGATTCCAAGTCCATGCTGGAAAGCGAGTTCCGCAACCACGACATCAAGTGGGTGACGAACGCGAAGACGACCCGCGTGGAGCCGGGCCTGCTGCACACGACGGAGCTCTACGGTCTGGGCAATCCGCTACGGGATCATGAACTGCCCTTCCGCTACGCGATGATGCTGCCGGCCTTCAAGGGCGTCGACGCAGTCGCCGGCGTGGAAGGGCTGTGCAATCCGCGCGGCTTCGTGTTGATCGATGAGCATCAGCGCAGCCGGGCGTACCGCAACATCTTCGCGGCGGGCGTGTGCGTGGCCATCCCGCCGGTGGAGGTGACCCCGGTGGCAACCGGTGCGCCGAAGACTGGCTACATGATCGAGACGATGGTGACCGCCATTGTCGACAACATCGCCGCCGACCTGGAAGGGAAGGAGGCGAAGGCCAAGGGCACCTGGAACGCGATCTGCCTCGCGGACATGGGCGACAGCGGTGCGGCCTTCGTCGCCTTGCCGCAGCTTCCACCGCGCAACGTCAATTGGTTCCGCAAGGGCAAGTGGGTCCATCTGGCCAAGGTCGCCTTCGAGAAGTACTTCCTGCACAAGGTGAAGGCCGGCACCTCCGAGCCGATCTACGAGAAGTACATCCTCAAGGCGCTGGGCATCCTGCGGTTGGAGGGCTCGCAACTCAAAGGGGAGAAGTCCGAAGTGCGATGAAGGGTCGAGGCGGCGGGATGGTCAATCGGCGCAGTGGCCTTCAGCCGGACGCACAGCACAGGGTGTTGTCAGCTTTGTGAAAGCAGGCTTGAGCGACCATGCGTGGGCACGATGTTGCCGTCCCCGGATCAAACGGCCCATATCGTGTGGGAATGCAGCATTTTTCCGCGATCTGCCCGGATAAGTGGGCGCCCCAACTTGCGCAAGCATCGTTGCCTCACTATATTCAGCGACCTTGTAACCCACCCCATCCCAGAGGAGCCTGTAGTTCATGAAAAAGTCCGCCCTGTTGACCGTGTTGTGCGCCGCCGTGCTGGCCGCCTGCTCGTCCAATGCACCGAAGACCGCCGCCACCACCGAGCAACCGGTGGCTGAGGCGTCCAAGGCCGTTCCGGCTCCGGCCCCCGCCCAAGGCGTGTCCGCCGCTGAACTCGAAGCCCGCAAGCTGGCCGCCGAGCGCGCCGAGCTGGCCAAGCAGAGCGTTTACTTCGCCTTCGACAAGTTCAACGTCGAAGCCAAGTACACCGACGTGCTCAAGAGCCAGGCCGCTTTCACCAATGCCCACGCCAGCGACGTGATCAGCATCGAAGGCAACGCCGACGAACGCGGCAGCCGCGAATACAACCTGGCCCTCGGCCAGAAGCGTGCCGAAGCCGTGCGCAAGGCGCTGGTCGTGCTGGGCGTGTCCGACTCCCGTCTGGAGGCTGTCAGCTTCGGTTCCGAGAAGCCCCGCGCCGAGTGCCACGAGGAGAAGTGCTACGCTGAAAACCGTCGCGTGGACTTCAACCACAAAGACAAGTAAGACGTCCCGCTGCCGAAGCAAGCCGCCGGGCGGGAGATCGCCAGGCGCAACCACCGGGCCCAGCAGCCGCTCCCTTTCGGATGCGGTGGCTGGGCCCGGTGGTTTCTGAGGTGTGGAAGCGCGCGTCAGCCGGTGGTGGTGGCGCGTTGCAGCAGCGCGTGCTGCTCGTCGCGACGGCGGGCAAAACGCTGTTGCCAGTCGGACGGCTGCGAGCACAGGCTGACCTGTACGGCGGTGACCTTGTATTCCGGGCAGTTGGTGGCCCAGTCCGAGTTGTCGGTGGTGATCACGTTGGCACCCGACTCGGGGAAGTGGAAGGTGGTGTAGACCACGCCAGGCTGCATGCGCTCGGTGATGGTGGCGCGCAACACCGTCTCGCCGGCCCGGCTGGCGATGCCGACCCAGTCTCCGTCCCGGATGCCCCGGTCTTCCGCGTCCACCGGATGGATCTCCAGCCGGTCCTCGTCGTGCCAAGCCACGTTGGCGGTGCGGCGGGTCTGGGCGCCGACGTTGTACTGGCTGAGGATGCGGCCGGTGGTGAGGATCAGCGGGAAGCGCCGGGTGACCTTCTCGGTGGTCGGCACGAAGGCGGTCAGCATGAAGCGCCCCTTGCCGCGGACGAAGCCGCCCACGTGCATCGTCGGCGTGCCGTCTGGCGCGGCCTCGTTGCATGGCCACTGGATGCTGCCCTTGCGTTCGAGCAGGTCGTAGCTCACGCCGTGGAAGCTGGGCGTCAGGCGGGCGATCTCGTCCATGATCTCGGACGGGTGGCCGTACTGCATCGGGTAGCCCAGCGCGGCGGCCAGTGCCAGCGTGGTCTCCCAGTCCGCCTTGCCGGCCAGCGGCGGCATCACCTTGCGCACTCGGGAGATACGCCGCTCGGCGTTGGTGAAGGTGCCGTCCTTCTCGAGGAAGCTGGAGCCGGGCAGGAAGACGTGGGCCCACTTGGCGGTTTCGTTGAGGAACAGGTCCTGGACAACCACGCACTCCATCTGCGCCATGGCGGCTTCCACGTGCTGGGTGTTGGGGTCGGACTGCACGATGTCCTCGCCCTGGATGTACATGCCCTTAAAGCTGCCATCGAGCGCCGCGTTGAACATGTTGGGGATGCGCAGGCCGGGCTCCGGATCGATGCTGACCTGCCAGGCGTCCTCGAAGAGAGCCCGGGTCGTCGCGTCCGACACGTGGCGGTAGCCGGGCAGTTCGTGCGGGAAGGAGCCCATGTCGCAGCTGCCCTGCACGTTGTTCTGGCCGCGCAGGGGATTGACGCCGACACCGGGCCGGCCGACGTTGCCGGTGGCCATCGCCAGGTTGGCGATGCCCATCACGGTTGTCGAGCCCTGGCTGTGCTCGGTGACACCAAGGCCGTAGTAGATCGCCCCGTTGCCGGCCTGGGCGTACAGACGGGCGGCGGCGCGGATCTCCGCTGCCGGTACGCCGGTGATGGGCTCTGCGGCTTCCGGGGAATTCTCGGGTTGGGACACGAACTCGCGCCAGGCCTCGAAGGCTTCCTGTTCGCAGCGCTCGGCCACGTAGGCGTCGTCCACCAGGCCTTCGGTGACGATGGTGTGGGCCAGCGCATTCACCATCGCCACGTTGGTGCCGGGGCGCAGCTTGAGGTGATGGGCGGCGGCGACGTGGGGCGTGCGTACGAGGTCGATGGCACGCGGATCGACGACGATCAGCTGGGCGCCCTGGCGGATGCGTTTCTTCAGCAGCGAGCCGAACACCGGGTGGCCGTCGGTGGGGTTGGCGCCGATCACCATCACTACGTCGGCCTTCAGCACCGACGCGAAGTCCTGGGTGCCGGCGGACTCGCCCAAGGTTTGCTTGAGGCCGTAGCCGGTCGGCGAATGGCAGACGCGGGCGCAGGTGTCCACGTTGTTGTTGCCGAAGGCGGTGCGGACCAGCTTCTGGACCAGGTAGGTTTCTTCGTTGGTGCAGCGGCTGGACGTGATGCCGCCCACCGCGCCGCGGCCGTACTTGGCCTGGATGCGCTTGAATTCGCCGGCGGCGTAGGCCAGCGCCTCGTCCCAGCTGACCTTCTGCCACGGCGCGTCGATGCTGGGCCGGATCATCGGCGTGGTGATGCGGTCGGCGTGGGTCGCGTAGCCCCAGGCGAAGCGGCCCTTCACGCAGGCGTGGCCTTGGTTGGCACCGCCGTCCTTGGCCGGCACCATGCGCACCACCTGATTGCCCTTGACCTCGGCCTTGAAGGCGCAGCCGACGCCGCAATAGGCGCAGGTGGTGGTGATGCTGCGCTCGGCCTGGCCGAGTTCGATCACCGATTTCTCCATCAGCGTGGCGGTCGGGCAGGCATTCACGCAGGCGCCGCAGGACACGCATTCGGAGTCCATGAAGGCCTGGTCCTGGCCCGGAGACACGCGGGAGTCGAAGCCGCGGCCGGAGATGGTCAGTGCGAAGGTCCCCTGGGTCTCCTCGCAGGCCCGCACGCAGCGGTTGCAGACGATGCACTTGGCCGGGTCGTAGCTGAAGTAGGGGTTGGACTCGTCCTTGCAGGGCTCGCTGAAGTGGTTCTCACCCTTGAAGCCGTAGCGCACCTCGCGCAGGCCGACGACGCCGGCCATGTCCTGCAGCTCGCAGTTGCCGTTGGCGGAGCAGGTCAGGCAGTCGAGTGGGTGGTCGGAGATGTAGAGCTCCATCACGTTGCGGCGCAACTCGGCCAGCTTGGGTGTCTGGGTGCGGACGACCATGCCGGCTTCGACGGGCGTGGTGCATGAGGCCGGGAAGCCCTTGCGGCCTTCCACCTCCACCAGGCACAGGCGGCAGGAGCCGAAGGGTTCCAGGCTGTCGGTGGCGCACAGCTTGGGGATGGAGCAGCCGGACTGGCCGGCGGCGCGCATGATGCTGGTGCCGGCAGGCACGCAGACCGGCTGGCCGTCGATGAGCAGGCTGACCGGGGTGTCGGATTCGCGGGCCGGGGTACCGAAGTCGGTTTCGCGGGGCAGGGACATGGGACGTTCCTTACTCGGCAGTGACCGGCGCGATGCCGAAATCCTGCGGGAAATGGGTGAGGGCGGATTTGACGGGGTAGGGAGCCATGCCGCCCAGCGCGCACAGGGAGCCGTTGAGCATGGTGTCGCACAGGCTGTCGAGGAGGGCCAGGTTGGCGTCCCGCGCCTCGTCGGCGATGATGCGGTCGATGACCTCCACGCCGCGCGTCGAGCCGATGCGGCAGGGCGTGCATTTGCCGCAGGACTCTGTCGCGCAGAACTCCATCGCATAACGGGCCAGCTTTGCCATGTCGGCCGTGTCGTCGAAGGCGACCAGCCCGCCGTGGCCGATCATCGCGCCCATCGCGGCATAGGCTTCGTAATCAAGGGGCACGTCGAACTGGGATTCCGGCACGTAGGCGCCCAGCGGGCCGCCGACCTGCACGGCGCGGATCGGCCGGCCGCTGGCCGAGCCGCCGCCGTAGTCGAGCAGCAACTCGCGCAACGTGATCCCGAAAGCCTTTTCGACGAGGCCGGGGTGGCGCAGGTTGCCGGCCAGCTGGAAGGGCAGCGTGCCGTGGGAGCGGCCCATGCCGTAATCCCGGTAGAAGGCGGCGCCACGGGCGAGGATCAGCGGCACCGCGGCGAGGCTCATCACGTTGTTGATCACCGTCGGCTTGCCGAACAGGCCCTGGATGGCCGGCAGCGGCGGCTTGAAGCGCACGATGCCGCGCTTGCCCTCCAGGCTCTCGAGCATCGCGGTCTCTTCGCCACATACGTAGGCGCCGGCGCCGAGGCGCACCTCCAGCTCGAAGCTGCGGCCAGAGCCGGCCACATCGCTGCCCAGCCAGCCGGCGTCGCGGGCCTTGGCGATGGCCTGCTGCAAGGTATGGAAGGCGTGGGAGTATTCGGAGCGCAGGTAGATGTATCCGTGGCGCGCGCCCACCGCCAGGCCGGCGATGGTCATGCCTTCGATCAGGCAGTAGGGATCGCCTTCCATCAGCATGCGGTCGGAGAAGGTGCCTGAATCGCCTTCGTCGGCGTTGCACACGACGTATTTGTCCGGGCCCGCGGCATGCAGCACGGTGTTCCACTTGATGCCGGTCGGGAAGGCCGCGCCACCGCGCCCGCGCAGGCCGGAGTCGGTGACTTCCTTGACGATGGCGCCGCCGTCCAGGCCGACCGCCTTCAGCAAGCCTTCGAAGCCGCCGTGGGCTTCGTAGTCGGCAAGGGATAGCGGATCGGTGATGCCGACACGGCGGAAGGTCAGGCGCTCCTGGCCAGCGAGGAAGGGAATGTGCTCGGTCAGGCCGTGGCCCAGGCGGTGCATGCCGCCTTCGTGAAAGCCGGCGTCGAACAGGGCCGGCACGTCTTCCGGCGTCACCGGGCCGAAGGCCAGCCGCCCGGCGTGGCTCTCCACCTCCACAAGCGGTTCCAGCCAGTACATGCCGCGGGAGCCGTTGCGGACGACTTCGATGTCGAGACCACGGGTAGCGGCCTCGGCGGCGATGGCCTGGGCCACGTCCTCGGCACCGACCGACAGCGCGCCGGAATCGATGGGAACGAAGATGCGGATGCTCATGCCGGCACCTCTTCGCGCAGTTCCGCAATGACGCGGTCGAAGCGCGCGCAGCTGACACGGCCGAGGATCTCGTCACCAACGCGGATCGCCGGCGAACAGGCGCAGTTGCCGAGGCAATAAACGGGTTCGAGGCTCACCGCGCCGTCCGGCGTGGTCTGGTGCCAGTCGATGCCGAGGCTGCGCTTGGCGTGCTCCTCCAGTGCCACGCCGCCCTTCGCCTGACAGGATTCGGCGCGGCATACCTGGACCACGTGGCGTCCGGGCGGAGTGCTGCGAAAGTGGTGATAGAAACTGACGACGCCGTGGATCTCGGCGCGGCTCTGGTTGAGTGCCTGGGCAATGATCGGAATGGCGTCGGCGGGCACCCAGCCGAGGGCGTCCTGGATGGCGTGGAGGATCGGCAGCAGGGCGCCGCCGCGGTGGTGGTGGCAGTCGACTGCGGCGTGAATCGCAGCGAGCTGGGCGGGAGATACGGAGGTCTCGGACATGGCATTCCTTTGCGCGGTGCGGCAGGTGCCGCACATCGATTCCATCGAGATGGTATCGGCTGCAGGCGCAGGCGGAAAACGGGAAAAGCCGAACGACCGTTCGGAAGTGCCGAAGACTGGGAGCTGTACGCTTCAGTGCGTCAATGATTTCATAAGGATATATTTCGCTTGCATAAATATGCAAACAAGTTAAACTTTGTATCACGACACCTCGACATTCATCTCCTGTTTTGGTGTCGTTCTGTAGATGACTCCCAGCTTTTATCCGGCCGCCCCCCCCTGGCCGGTTTTTTTTTGCCCGTTTCAGGTCCGGCGAGTGCCCCGGAATCCGTCGTTCTCCATTTTTAGCGGATTTGCCTCAATTTTTTTCATTTTTGTTCGCTAACAGTGCCGTCTTCACTGGTTAGGCACAAGAACAATGACGAACATCTCTTCCCGTTTCGAAAGCACCCGGCTCCTGCTCGTCGAACCCTCGGCCCTGCAGGCCAAGATCATCCAGCGGGAATGCGAGGAAATCGGTCTGACTCACGTGCACACCGTCGGCAGCGCCGCCGAGGCGCTGGAGACGATGCGCGTGGAACGGCCTGACGTGGTGCTCAGCGCACTCTATCTGCCGGACTTGCCGGGAACGGAGCTGGTGGCCGCAATGCGCACCGATCTGCGCCTGGAAGACGTGGCTTTCATCCTGATTTCCAGCGAAACCCGTCCGCAGGCGCTGGACCCGGTCCGTCAGGCCGGCCTGTGCGGCATCCTGCCGAAGCCTTTCAACGCATCCCAGCTGGCCAAGGCAATCAGCCGCACACTGGATCTGCTCGGCACCCGGCGCGACCTGGATAACGACATCGATCTGGAGGAGTTGCGCGTGCTGCTGGTGGACGACAGCCCCAATGCGCGCAAATTCATCCGGCGCATCCTGTCCAACCTTGGCCTGCAGCATTTCATCGAGGCGAACAATGGGCGGGAGGCGATGGCGCTGCTTGCCGACACGATGGTCGATCTGATCGTCACCGACTACAACATGCCGGAGATGGACGGGCGCGAATTCGTCGAGTATGTGCGGACCCGCAGCTGGCAGCAGGCGGTGCCGATCCTGATGGTGACCAGCGAATCGGACGCCGGCCGCCTCGCTGCGGTGGAGGAGGCCGGCGTGTCGGGCATCTGCGACAAACCACTGGAGCCCGAGATGCTGCTCGACCTGCTCAGCAACATGCTGCAGCGGGAGTCGGACTGACCCGGAGACGGATCAGGCCTTCACAGCTTCCAGTAGATCGCGGGCGGCCTTGACCCGCGCCTTGATGTCCGGCATCGACAGCTTGCGTACCAGTTTGTCCGGGCCGGACATGCGGACGCTGCGGTCCTTCTGCATCAGCAGGATGACCTTGGTCGGGTCGATCGGCGCGGTGGCGTTGAACTGCACCGACAACTGGGATTCCGACGCGTCGAGCTTGGCCACGTCGAAGGGTTTGACCAGCATGCGCAGGCGGTGGGTTTCGAGCAACGCACGGGCCTGCGGCGGCATCTCGCCGAAGCGGTCGATGAGCTCTTCCTGCAGGGCCTGCAGGTCGTCTTCCGTTTCGCAGTTGGCGAGGCGCTTGTAGAGGGTCAGGCGTTCCTGCACGTCGCTGCAGTAGTCGTTGGGCAGCAGGGCCGGGGCGTGCAGGTTGATCTCCGACACCACTTCCAGCGGCTGGCTGAGGTCCGGCTCCTTGCCCTGCTGCAGGTCGCGCACCGCGCGCTTGAGCATCTCGGTGTACAGGCTGACGCCGACCTGCTGCATCTCGCCGGACTGGTTCTCGCCGAGCACTTCGCCAGCGCCGCGGATCTCCAGATCCTGCATGGCCAGGTAAAAGCCGGAACCCAGCTCTTCCATCATGGTGATCGCTTCCAGCCGTTTCTGGGCCTGGGCGGTCGGTTTGGCGTGGGCGTCGGTGAGCAGGTAGGCGTAGGCCTGGTGATGCGAACGGCCAACCCGGCCGCGCAGCTGGTGCAACTGGGCCAGGCCGAAGCGGTCGGCCCGGTTGATGATGATGGTGTTGGCGGTCGGGATGTTGATGCCGGTCTCGATGATGGTCGTACACAGCAGCAGGTTGGCCTTCTGCGTCGTGAAGTCGCGCATCACGCGCTCCAGCTCGCGCTCCGGCAACTGGCCATGGCCGATCACGATGCGCGCCTCGGGCAGCAGCTCCTCGAGGGATTCGCGCATGTTCTCAATGGTCTCGACCTCGTTGTGCAGGAAGTACACCTGCCCGCCGCGCTTGAACTCGCGGATCACCGCCTCGCGGACGATGCCCTTGCTGTGGCGCTGCACGAAGGTCTTGATGGCGAGGCGCTTCTGCGGCGCGGTGGCGATCACCGAGAACTCCCGCAGGCCCTCCAGGGCCAGGCCCAGCGTACGCGGGATTGGCGTGGCGGTGAGGGTCAGGATGTCCACCTCGCTGCGCAGGGCCTTGAGGCCTTCTTTCTGGCGCACGCCGAAACGGTGCTCCTCGTCGATGATGACGAGGCCCAGGCGCTTGAAGGTGACGTCCTTCTGCAGCAGCCGGTGGGTGCCGATGAGAATGTCCACCTTGCCCTCGCCGAGCTGCTTGATGGCCTCGGCCTGCTCCTTGGCGCTCTTGAAGCGGGACAGCTCGGCGACCCGGATCGGCCAGTCGGCGAAGCGGTCGGCGAAGGTCTGGTAGTGTTGCTCGGCCAGCAGCGTTGTTGGGCACAGCACAACCACCTGTTTGCCATCGGCCACCGCAATGAATGCCGCACGCAGCGCAACCTCGGTCTTGCCGAAGCCCACGTCGCCGCACACCAGGCGGTCCATCGGCTTGCCGGACTTCATGTCGGCGATGACGGCTTCGATGGCAGCCAGCTGGTCCGGCGTTTCCTCGAAGCCGAAGCCTTCGGCGAAAGCCTCCAGGTCGTGCTGCTTGAAGTCGAACTTGTGGCCCTTGCGTGCTGCCCGCTGGGCGTACAGCGCGAGCAGTTCGGCGGCCGTGTCGCGGACCTGCTGGGCGGCCTTCTTCTTGGCCTTTTCCCACTGGCCGGAGCCAAGGGTGTGCAGGTTGACCGCCTCCGGGTCGGCACCGGCGTAGCGGGTGATCACATGCAGCTGGGACACCGGTACGTAGAGCTTGTCGCCGTTGGCGTATTCCAGGTGCAGGAACTCGGTCTGGCCTTCCCCGAGGTCCATGTGCACCAGGCCCATGTAACGACCGATGCCGTGGCTGGAGTGGACGACCGGGTCGCCTTCCTTCAGCTCGGACAGGTCGCGCAGCCAGCCTTCGACGGTGGCCGCCTTGCGGCTGTCGCGGCGGGTCCGGGTACGGGCGGTGGCAGCGTAGAGCTCCGACTCGGTGACGACGGCCAGCTTCGCTTCCGGCAGGATGAAGCCGGCAGCCAGCGGTCCGGTGCCCAGAGCCAGCTTGGCATCACCGCTTAGGAAGGCGTCGAAATCGGCCGTCGCAGCCGGCTTCAGGCCGTACTCGGCAAAGAATTCCGCGATGGTCTGCTGGCGGCCGGCCGATTCGGCGAGGATCAGTACGCGGCCCGGGAAGCCGTCGGTGAATGCCTTCAGGCGATGCAGCGGATCGTTGGCCTTGCGTTCCACGGACACGTCGGGCAGTGCCTGGGTTGGCCCGTCGCCGCCGGATTCCGGCAGGGCCAGGCGGGTGCGCTCCTTGAGCGCCACGAAAAAGGCTTCTTCCGACAGGAACAGCTGGTCCGGCGGCAGGATCGGCCGGGTCTTGTCGCCGCCGAGCAACTGGTGGCGGCTGCGGGCGTCCTTCCAGAAGGCCTCGATGGCGCCGGGCACGTTGCGATGGAGCAGCACCGGCGCGTTGCCGGGCAGGTAGTCGAAGAGGGTCGCGGTTTCGTCGAAGAACAGCGGAAGGTAGTACTCGATGCCGGCCGGCGCGATGCCGTGGGAGACGTCCTTGTAGATCGGGCTGCGCGACGGGTCGCCTTCGAAGGTCTCGCGGAAACGGCCGCGGAAGCGCGTGCGGCCGGTCTCGTCCATCGGGAACTCGCGGGCCGGCAGCAGGCGGACTTCCTTCACCGGGAACACCGTGCGCTGGGTGTCCGGGTCGAAGGTCTTGATGCTCTCCACTTCCTCGTCGAACAGGTCGATGCGGTAGGGCAGGGCAGCGCCCATCGGGTAGAGGTCGACCAGGCCGCCGCGCACGCTGTATTCGCCCGGCGACATGACCTGGGTGACGTGGGCGTAGCCGGCTACCGTCATCTGCATGCGCAGGCGCTCCACGTCGAGCTTCTCGCCCTGCTTGAGGAAGAAGGTGTAGGCGGCCAGGAAGGCCGGCGGTGCCAGGCGGTACAGGGCGGTGGATGCCGGCACCAGCGCAATGTCGGCCTCGCCGCGGCTGATCGCGTAGAGGGTGGACAGCCGCTCGGAGATCAGGTCCTGATGTGGCGAGAAGCTGTCGTAGGGCAGGGTTTCCCAGTCCGGCAGCAGGTGGGTGCGCAGACTGGGCGCCAGCCAGGCGATTTCGTCCGACAGGCGCTGGGCATCCAGCGGATTGGCCGTCACCACCACCAGCATCCGCCCACCGCCCGCCAGACGGGCGATCGCCAGTGCGTCGGAAGAGCCGGTACAGGCCGGCAGGTCCAGGCGCTGGCCGGGCTTGGCCTTGGCATGGGCGTCGAAAGCGGGCAGGAGATCGCGGAATGAGGGTGAGGCAGTCATGCGGAATGGTGCTGCAGCAGAAACAAGACGCGAATTATAGGCGCGGGGCTCAGGCCCGCGCGATCTGGAAAGTTTCGGAGAGCCGGCCGGTCTCGATGCCCACGTCGTTCCATGTGATCTCGACGACCTGTACGACATCGTGACGATCCTGGCGGATCAGTGTCGAGCAGCGGGTGCCGTAGCCCGGCGCGCGGATGAAGGCGCTCGACAGCATGCGCTCCCAGGCCAGGCTCACGCCGGTACGGGGTAGCTCGTTGTCGGCCGCCGGCCGGTCGTCGCGCAGCAGGACCTCGAGTGGAGCGGTGTCCGGCAGTGCGCCAAGTGCCTTGCCGAGGCGGGATTTGCCAGCCACGACCTTGGGCCACGGCGTGTCGAGCAGGTGATTGGAGAGCGCGTAGAGTCCCGGCGGAAGAATGTGTGCGGAGCCGCTGGCACTCTCATAGATGCCGAGGGCGTTGCCGTCGGAAACGAGCAGGTTGAAGGCGTTGTAGCGGGGGCCCTCGTGGAGTAAGCGGTCAAGGGCTGTCGCGGTACTTTCATCGCCGGCGAGAAAGTCCGATACCAGCTGGCCGCGGGACGGCCGCCCATCCTTCTGGCGTTGGGGGTCACGGAAGTTGGTCAGGCCGGCGAAGCGTCCGTCGCGGGAAACACCGAGCCAGGTGCCACCGGCTTCGAGATCCCGTCCGGCAAAAACCGTGGGCCGTTCGTCCCACCATGCGGCTGGGGCCGCCGGGCGGGCGAAGAACTCGTCCCGATTGGCCGCCACCACCAGCGGATAGTCCGGGTGGACCTGCCAGGCCAGCAGGATCAGGCACATGGAACGAAACGCTCGATGTGACGGCGACCGCCATCCGCAATGAAACGGTTCAGCGTGTGGCGCTCGACGGCACGCTCGAGGCTGGCTTCGAACTCCGGTACTGCCGGGACATCTTCGTAGATCTCCATCCACGTCCAGGGGTCATCGGCCTTGCGCAGGAAGCGCCCGGCAATGCCGGTTTCCCGGCGAACGTCGGCTTGCAGCAGTTGCAGGACCCGGGCAAGATCGGCTTCGGCGCCGATCCGCACCGGGTAGTAGATGTAGTAATGGGACAGGGACAAGGAGCGGACTCAGGGCAGGGCGTAGGGCAGCGGAAGGAACTGGACGGTCGGGCCGGTCGGTGAGCCGAGATGTACTTCGGTCGATTCGGCGCTGGACGTTTGCAGCACCACCAGTGCGTCGTAACCGTTGTCGGGTGCCGGTGCCGCGATGACCACCTTGCCGGCCGACTGGTCGCCGAACTCGGGGGAGTAGACATCGGTACCGGCGGCCGGCGGTGCTTCGGTTTCCGTATGTACGCGGAACATCCGCTTCTTCAGCTTGCCGAGATAGTGGGTGCGGGCAACGATTTCCTGGCCCGGGTAGCAGCCCTTGTTGAAGCTCACGCCGCCGATCAGCTCGTAGTTGAGCATCTGGGCGACGAACTCCTCCTGGATCGGCTGGGTCACGGTGGGCAAGCCTTCGCTGATGTCGATCCATTGCCAGGCTGCCGAGCCGGCCGGCACGGCGCCGGCCGCGACGAACTTGTCCCACAGCCCCGCGGCCTCGGAAAGCGGCGCCGACACGATGAAGCGCGCGCCATCCAGGCGTACGACCGTTGCGACGCCGGAGGCAGTAGCCCGCGGTGCACCGGGAATGTGCAGTCCGGCGGCTTCGAGCGCGGCACCCGCCTGCGGGCCGGCCAGGCCGATCAGCACGCTGTCGCCGCTGTCATCCATCAGGCGCACCTTGGAGCGCAGGATGAACATGGACAGCTTCTTCAGCATCGCTGCGTGAATGTCTGCGGACAAGGCCAGCAGGTAGTCACTGCCTTCCCGCCACAGCAGGAGGTTGGCGAGCATGCGCCCCTTCGGGCTGTTGAAGCTGGTGAGCTGGGCTTCGTTGGGGCCGAGCTTCTTCACGTCGTTGGAGAAGAGGTTGTGGAGCAGCACGCTGGCGTCCTCTCCACTGGCGCGGATTGCGCCGAGGTGATGCAGCGGCACCACCACGGTACCCTGGGCGGCAAGTGCCACATCCTGCCGTTCGTCATCATGGAACTTGACGGAGAAGTCAGAAAAACTCGCGCCTTTCGCGCCCAGATAGTTTTGCCAAGTTGCGTTCATCAGTCGTGTCCTGTCGCAAAAACGAGTCTCAAAGCGGTTTGCGCTATTATAGGGGCGCTGCCGCACGGGGGTTGCCGAGTGCTATTGAAGCAATAATCAAGCCCTCGTAAATCTGCCAGGACATCCTCCTTTCTTCACTCCATTCGTTCGTTTCCGACGCGCCAAGTTCCCTGATGAAGCGCCTGTTTTTTCGTTTGATTGCTCTGCTCCTGTTGTGTGCTGTCGGTGCCCTCGGGCTATTGGCATGGTTCGCACACACGCCGGTGCATTTACGCCAAAGCCCCCTCGATTTCACCATCGAGCCCGGCTCGCCGATGAAGCAGGTAGCCCGCCAAGTGGTCGAGGCGGGTATCGACGTCGAGCCCTTTGCCCTTGTCCTCCTTTCCAGAATGACCCGCCAGGCCAACGGGATCAAGGCTGGAAGCTATGAGGTCGAGACGGGCGTCACGCCGCGGGGGCTGCTCGACAAGCTCACCCGCGGTGACGTCAGCCAGGCCGAACTACCGCTGATCGAGGGCTGGAGTTTCCGCCAGTTCAGGAACGCGCTGGATCGTCATCCCGATCTGCGCCACGACAGCGCCGGCCTGGGAGATGCGGAGATCCTGCGGCGGATCGGCGCCGCGGCGACTCATCCCGAAGGACTGTTCTTTCCCGATACCTACCTGTTCGCCAAGCGCAGCAGTGACCTTGACATCCTGCGCCGCGCCTATCGGCAACAGCAGAAGGTCCTGCTGCGGGAGTGGGAGCAGCGCACCGACGGCCTGCCGTACAGGGACCCCTATCAGGCCCTGATCATGGCATCTCTCATCGAGAAGGAAACCGGACAGGCCAAAGATCGGCCACTGGTCGCCTCGGTCTTCATCAACCGCCTGCAGGCCGGCATGCTGCTGCAGACGGACCCGACGGTGATCTACGGGCTCGGGACGGATTTCGACGGCAACCTGCGCAAGTACCACCTGCAGAGCGACTCTCCCTACAACACCTACATCCGGCCCGGGCTACCGCCGACGCCGATCGCGATGCCCGGTGTCGCCGCGCTGCGGGCGGCACTCCATCCGCCGCAGACCGGATATCTGTATTTTGTCGCCCGCGGTGACGGCTCCAGCGCATTCTCGCGTACCCTCGACGAACACAACCGGGCAGTGGCCCAGTACATCCGGAAACGCAACCCGTGAAATCCCGCTTCATTACTTTCGAAGGCATCGACGGTGCCGGCAAGAGCAGCCAGATCGCCGCGGCTGTCGCATTGATCGAATCCCGCGGCGTCGAGGTCGTACAGACCCGCGAGCCGGGCGGCACGCCGCTCGGCGAGAAGCTGCGCGAGATCGTGCTGCACGAATCGATGCACCTGGAAACCGAGGCGCTGCTGATGTTCGCGGCACGTCGGGAACATCTGGCACAGCGCATCGAGCCAGCCCTCGCTGCTGGCAAGTGGGTGGTGTCGGACCGCTTCACCGATGCGACCTACGCCTACCAGGTCGGCGGACGCGGGCTGGACGAAAGCCGTTTTGCGGCCCTGGAGCAATGGGTGCATCCCCACCTGCAGCCTGATCTCACGCTGATCTTCGACCTTGACCCGAAGGTCGCGGCCCAGCGTCTCGCCGGCACCGGCAATGCGCCCGACCGTTTCGAGCGGGAACAGGCCGATTTCTTTGCCCGCGTGCGCAATGCCTATCTCAGGCGCGCCGCGGCGGCGGCGCAACGCGTTAAGGTGGTGGATGCCGGCAACGATCCGGAAACCATCCGTGCCGAGGTGGCGGACATCCTCCTGCGGAACTGCTTCCAATGATCTTCGAATGGCAGGCGCCCCTGTGGCAGCGGGCAGTGGATCGGGCTGAACGCATGCCCCATGCGCTGCTGTTTGCCGGCCCGGCCGGCGGCGGCAAACGCGTCTTTGCCGAAGCGCTGGCAGCCCGTGTGCTGTGCGCCAGTCCGGGGCCCGACGGCCACGCCTGCGGCGTTTGCGAGGACTGTCTGTGGCGTCAGGCCGGCAATCACCCGGACCTGCTGCGCGTGGTGCCGGAGGCCGACCAGGAGGAGCGCGGCGAAGGCGCCGCCGAGAAGCCGGAGGGAGGCAAGGCGGCCAGCCGTCAGATCGTCATCGAGCAGATCCGCGATCTGCAGCAGGTGCTGACCACCGGCGGACACCGGGGCAGCCAGCGGGTCGTCATCGTCGATCCTGCCGAGGCGATGAACGTGTTCACCGCCAACGCGTTGCTCAAGCTGCTGGAGGAGCCGACCACCAACGTACAGTTCCTGCTCGTCTCCTCGTCCCCCAAGCGCCTGCTGCCGACCATCCGCAGTCGTTGCCAGACCTGGGCGTTCTCTCGTCCGCCGGCCATGGCGGCCGCCCGCTGGCTGGCCGAACGGCAGGTCGCCGATGCCGAAGCGCTGCTCGCGTTTTCTGGCGGCATGCCGCTGGCAGCGTCGGAGCTGGCGGAAGGCGGCGGCGCGGCGGCCTTGCGGCGTTTCGTTGCCGACGTGAGCGCCATGCCGGCCAAGGCGCCCTTGAGGCTGGCGGGGGAGTGGGACAGTTGGCTGAAGAGCAAGGATGCCCAGTCCAGTGGGCTGGACATGGCGACCCTGACCGGTTGGATGCAGCGTTGGGTCGCCGACCTGGTCAGCCTCCGCCTCGGCGGGCCGGTGCGTTTCTTCCCGACCCGGCTGAGTGCGTTGCAGGCCATCGCGGATAGGCTGTCCGTGAATACGGCCCTCGGCTGTTACAATGACATCACCCAGTCGCGACGTGTGGCGCAACATCCGCTCAACGCGCGGCTCTTTCTCGAAGACATGCTTCTGCGGTATGCCCGGAGTATTCAGGCGACCGCTACGACGGTGCGCCGATGAATGAACCCGTGAGGCGGCCGGCACAGGCCCGGCCCAGCGTCCTGTCCCTGAACATCAGCTCGAAGTCGGCGCTGTACGCCGCCTACATGCCTTTCATCAAGAATGGCGGGATCTTTGTACCCACGGCTCGGGAATACAAGCTGGGCGACGAGATCTTCATGCTGCTGCAGATCATGGACGACCCGACCAAACATCCAGTGGCCGGCACTGTCGTCTGGCAGACGCCGGCAGGTGCCCAGGGGAACAAGACCCAGGGCATCGGCGTCAAGTTCAGCGAGGATGAGGCCGGCCACGTGTTGCGTAACCGGATCGAACAGATTCTGGCGGGCCACCTGGGCTCGTCGCGACCCACCCACACGATTTGAACTGCTTGGTTCCACTTCTCATTGCCTCGTAATGCTTGTTGATTCCCACTGTCATATCGATTTCCCCGACCTGATCGAAGATGAAGCCGGGGTGCTGGCCCGCATGGTCGACAACGGTGTCACTCACGCCCTGTGCGTCAGCGTGAAGCTTGAAACTCTGCCGGGCATCCTGGCGCTGGCGGAACGCCACGCCAATGTGTTCGCGTCAGTCGGGGTGCACCCGGACAACGCCGACTGCGAGGAGCCGGACGAGGAACGTCTGCTGGCTCTGGCTGCCCATCCCAAGGTGGTGGCGATCGGCGAGACCGGGCTCGACTACTACTGGCACAAGGACGCACCTGAATGGCAACGGGTGCGTTTTCGTACCCACATCCGCGCCGCCCGCCGTAGCGCCAAGCCGCTGATCATCCACACCCGCGATTCGGCAGCCGACACCATCCGCCTGATGCGCGAGGAAGATGCCGGGTCCGCCGGTGGCGTGATGCACTGTTTTACGGAAACCCGCGAGGTCGCCGAGCAGGCCCTTGACCTGGGTTTCCATATTTCCTTCTCCGGCATCGTCAGCTTCAAGAACGCCGAAGCCCTGCGGGATGTGGCGCGTTACGTGCCTGCCGAGCGCCTTCTGGTGGAAACCGACGCTCCCTACCTGGCGCCAGTACCGTATCGGGGCAAGACCAACCAGCCCGCCTATGTCCGTCATGTCGCGGAAGCCGTTGCGGCGGCGCGCGGTGAAACGCTGGCCGCCATCGCAGAGCGAACGACCCAGAACTTCTTCCGGCTCTTCAAGGACGCGCAGCCGTCATGAAATCTGCTCTCAAGCTTCGTAGTCTGCGTGTGCTGGGCGCCTGTCTGATCGGCCTCCAGTTATGCTCCCCGGCCAGCGCGGCCTCCCTGGACGATCTGCTCAATGCCGCCAAGGTCGGCGACGCTGCGGAAGTGGCGCAACTGGTGAAGCGGGGAATGGATGTGAACTCGACCGACCCCAACGGTAACACCTTGCTGATTCTTGCCACTCGGGAGGGGCAGCCCAAGGTTGTAGCCGAACTGCTCAAGCAGCGGGGGATCAAGCTGAATGCGCGCAACAGTGCGGGTGACAGTGCCCTGATGCTGGCCAGTCTGCGCGGCCTGACCGACATTGCCCACCAACTGCTTGAAGCCGGCGCCGCGTTCGACCACTCAGGCTGGAATCCATTGCTGTACGCCGCCTTCGAGGGCCGCCTGTCCATCGTCAGCCTGCTGCTTGAAAAGGGCGCCAATCCCAATGTGCTGGCACCCAATCAGACGACGCCGCTGATGTTTGCGGCCCGCAACGGGCACGAAGATGTCGTGCGCGCGCTGCTGAAAGCAGGCGCGAACATCGACTGGAAAAACGACCAGAATGAAAGCGCCGAAAGCTGGGCGGGCAAGAACCGCAACACGGATATCGTGGAACTGATTCAGGCCGAACGGAAGGCTCGGGCCAGCAAGTTGCGCATCGAGATCAATTGACCCGGTAGCGGTAGCGTCGGCTATGATCCAGGCGCCAGGGCAGGGACGGCGCGACCTGTCGCAAAACGCCGACGCCGACCAGCGCCAGCAGGGCGGGCACTGCGGCCTGTATGCCGTAACCCCCGGCCAGCAGAACGCCCACCAAAACACCCGTGACCATCAGAATGCGGCAAATCAAGGTTTCCATCATCGACTCCTCAACACGATATTGAAGCCCGGCTGGGCGAATGAGCGGATGCACATGAAGCTGATCAGCTGCTCGATCCGGCACCGCGTTCTCGACGACTGTGATTATATACAGCAAACTGCTGTACGCAAGTCCAGTAGTCTGATTTCGTCCGTCCTGTCGAGCTGGTTCGCGTCCAGCCGGATATCTCACTATCCATGTCCATCACCTACACCACCGTGGTGCCGCTGCGTCCGCTGGACGAGATCACCGTTCCCGCCGGGCTCGATGGCCACGACGGCGCCAACCGCGCCGACCCGGCACGCTTGCAGATCCAGGCCAACACAGACGCGGACGCGATCCGCTGCTTCCTGTCCGAGTACGATCGTTCGCCGGGCACCTACCGGATCTACCAGCGGGAGTGCGAGCGGCTGCTGTTGTGGTCGCTGGTGGACTGTGGCCGGCCCTTGTCCAGCCTCAACCGGCAGGACTTCGAGGGTTATCTGAACTTCCTCGCCGACCCGCAGCCGGCTGAGCTGTGGTGCGGCGCCAAGGTCAGCCGGACCTCGGAGAAATGGCGCCCCTTCGTCGGTCCGCTCAGCGAGAGCGCCGTGCTCACGGCGATGGCGGCCATCAATTCGCTGATGACCTACCTCGTGGATGCGGGCTACCTGCAGGGTAACCCGCTGGGCCTGATCCGCCAGCGTCGCCGCAAGATGTCCGGCGAGGTCACTGGTCCGCTGAGGGCAGTCGCACAGACCGAAGAGATGGAAAAGGTCGAGCGCTTTCTCGACCAGCAGATGTGGGATGCGGTGACGTCAGCCATCGAGGCGATGCCGCGGGATGCCGAACGGGGCCGCGACGAATACGAGCGGGCACGCTTCATCGCCGCCATCCTGTACATGCTGGCGCCCCGCGCCGGCGAACTGGAATCTCACCGCATGAACAGCTTCCGCGAGGAACGCGGCTTGTGGTGGTGGCATGTGGTAGGCAAGGGCGGCAAGAAGGCCAAGGTGCCGGTGGCGGACGACATGCTGCAGGCGCTGATCCGCTACCGCAAGCACTTGGGACTCACCGCCGTGCCGCGCCGGGACGACACCACGCCGCTGCTGGTGTCGGTTAAGAACGGCAGTCCGATCACTGCCCGCCGCCTGAACCAGATTCTCAAGCAGATTTTCAGTGCCGCGGCGGAACGTTTGCCGCCCGAAGCCGAGCACAAGAAGGAAAAGCTGCGCGCCGCGTCGGCCCACTGGGGGCGCCATACCGGCATCACCGCCAAGCTCGACAGCGGCATCAATGAGCGCTTCGTGCAGAAGGATGCCCGCCATACGGATGCCCGCACGACGCAGCGCTACATCCACGAGGAAGAAGAGCGCTGGCACGAAGAGGCGCAGAAACAGCGCCTGCCCTGGACCGGAAAGAAATAGTCCGGCCGTATTGCCGGGCGGCACGCGGATAACGGTGCGCCTGGTGGGTTTCGCGCATTTCGGGAGGTGCTGGACAGCGGCATTCGGGTATTTATGGCTCGAACAAATCGCTGATCGTCAATCCGCTCAAGGTCAGCCAGCCGATGGGCGCCGACCGTATTCCCAGCGAATCCGGTGCCCGTTCGATGATTTTTCGAACGTGGGCTTTGACTGATTCATGGTATGTCCTGGGCGACGAGAGGGGACGTATCCCCTGCAGGCAAGAGGTGGGCCACCCGGTCAATCCCGATGGAATGCGAACGCATGCCGCATCCCACGGTGCGGCAGGTTTCAGCCGTGATCGCCGTAGCGTACGTAAGCGAACGTCCATAGTGGACTATGTACTCGCCCGCACATGAATTCCTCACAGCCATACCGTTATAAATATAACGGTAAACGGTTTGTAACGTATGTTATCTTCTTGACTGTCTAATATCTGGTCGTACTTGTGCGGAGGGGAACAGTCCATGGCACGCAGTAGCAGCGTCAATTTCGAAGCCGTCGAGCAAATCTGCTTTCAATTGCTCGCCCAAGGCGAAAATCCGTCATTCAACCTGGTCTATGCGGAGCTCGGCAACAAGGGGTCCAGCGAGGTCGTCCAGCGTTATATCGACCAGTGGCGCCGTGAAACCGGTGCGACCTTCTTCCGCAAGCGCAGCGTTCCGGGAATGCCGGATGAACTTGTTTCGTCGGCAGATGGTTTCATGGCCAAGGTCTGGTCCCTGTCGCTCAATCACGCCGAGCAGGTGTTTGCGGCCCAGCGTCAGGTACTGGAACAGGAGCAGGATGCTTACCGTGCCCGTCTGCAGGCGGCCGAGCTGCGGATCGAGCAGCAGGATGCATCCGCGGCGCAAGCCGCCGCGCAACTCGAATCCCTGAACGAGGCCCTGCGTGTCGGGGAGGCGACCATCGCGGAATTGCGCCTCCAGGCACAGGAATTCCAGCGGCAGAAGGACGTGCTGGATAGCCGGATCAAGATGCTCGAGGAAGTGGCAGAGGTCCGCGAGCAAAAGTTCACAGCCGAATCCGAGCGACTGACCAAGCTGCTGCAGAGCGATCGCGACCGTTACAGCGCCTCCCTGAAGGAAGAACAGGATCGCGGTGCCCTTGAGCGCGAACTGCTGGTAAAGCAGATCGACCAGGTTCGTCAGGAAAAGCTGGGCGACATCATGGCCATGCGTCAGCAGTTGGCCAACCGCGAAGAGCGTGAAGGCAAACTGCGGGAACAGACCGAGGAGGCCAAGGCGACCCTTCGCGAGGCTTTGTCGAAGAGTCGCCAGATCGAAACATCCCTCGCAGCGGCCGAAGGCCGGATCGAGCGTCTGCAGGCGCAACTCAAGGTGGCCACCGAGGCCGCACACGGCAAGGAGTCTGCCGTGGCGGCCGCCGAAGCCCGCGCACGTGCGGTCGAGGAGGTGCGCCTGGCCGAAACGGTCCGTGCCCAACGGGCTGAAACACTGCTTGCCGAAGCGCTGGCCGAAATCGGGCAGCTCAAGAAGCAGGGCGCCTGAAAAGAGTAGGGGGCGTCAGCCCCTGGGTATCCTGACCCAACCTTCCATCAGGATGCGCGCCGTACGGCTCATCGAGACCTGATCCACGCGCCAGCTCCCGTCGGTTTGGCTGACCCCGGCGGTAATGCTGAGTGTTCCGGATGGGTGACCGAAGACCAGTTCGCCGTCCTGGTGGGGCTGCATGAGGGCATGGGGCAGTGTGCCCGGAATCGCTGCCGCCGCGGCCAAGGCCACCGCGCCCGTACCCGTCATGGCGTGATGCAATTGCCCCATGGAGAAGATGCGTGCGGTCAGCTGAATGTCGGCGGCGGCGACAGGCCGTCCGTCACTGGCGAGATACCCGGCCGGTTCGGCGAGCAACATCAGTTTGGGCGTATGGGGGCGGTTCGCCGTGGCTTCCGCACAGGTTTCGGCGAGTCCCATCACCACCGCGCCGGCGGCCCGGATCGTTTCGGCCCGGGCCAGCAGGTCCGCGTCGGCATTGACCACTGCCGGCATCTCGGTTCCCGTCAGGCCGAGATCGGCCGCGCGGATGAAAATCGTCGGATTGCCGGCATTGATGAGCGTCGCAGCCATCTCGCCGACACCAGGGACGGCGAGTTCTTATGTTGTGGCAGGCCGGTCGGAAACAGCGCTCCGCCATCGGTACTGCCGTCATCCCCGGCCGGATCCGTGAAGCTCAGGGAAACCTCGGCGGCAGGGAATGGCACGCCATCCAGCATTAACTGACCGGTTGGCCGTCGGCCATCGGAACCGGGCCAGGATCTGGCGCCGGATGCTTACCTGCCAGATCCTGACCGTGGCAATACCGTTCGGCGGTACCGCTACGAGTCCGCTGTGGATCGCAAATGGCCCCACGGCGGCACTGAGATTGCCGCAGTTGCCGGACCAATCGATGACCGGTCTGTCGACCGATACCGCCCCGAAAAGATAGTCCACATCGTTGTCGGCACGTGGCGAACGGGAAGCCACCACGACCTTACTGGTGCTGGACGTGGCGCCACCCATGCCATCGATCTGTTTTCGATAGGGATCGGGACTGCCGATCACCCGCAGCAGAGAAAGAACACGCCCTTACTCGTACCGCCGCGCATGAAAACGGCGGGAATGCGAAGCTGGGGTAAGCGGCCTGAATCGTAGTAAGTCATTGAGAAGTCAGGAGGAGTTTCGATTGGGACGTCGGGGTATTCTATGCTCAGGATTGCCAGTGTGCTGAACGTGTAGTTATCAGAACTCGCAGGTGATGTAGAGCGTCCCGAAGTAGGCGGTGAGATACTTCATTTACTTCTGAAAACAGTAATTTTCAGAAGTAAATTTACGTGGTGCTTGGTTATCCCGGCGCTGCCTTTCAAGCGCTTTGTGTCTCTCCGGGCTCTGACAGCTCTCCGAACTAATTTCTATGCATTTCCGGAACTAACCCTTATCTGCTCCCGGCTAGCAACTATGCGTTAAGTTTAGTTCCAAGGCAAAAAAGCTCGCCTGGAACTAAAGCCTGTTCAACTAGTCGCTGAACCTGTACGCAGGCTTTACTTCCAAAGTCCGTTTCCGCATGGGCATTTGAGATGGTGCCGACGCACTGACGGCTGGTCATTATCTAGGCCGTCTGACCGCCGCCGACCGCGTTAAGCTGCGATGAACGTCCGCAGCGAGCCGGAGAAAGCCGGTGCTCGCACGGCTACAACTCTATGACACCAAGAACCGGCGCCTCCTCGTCCCAGCCGCCGTAACTGTGCTCCCGTGTCAGCTTAGTTAGGCGCCACAGGTAAAGTGACCATCGGCTTCATCTTTCACTCGCTCTGCGGCCTATCCAAGCGCCCCGCTAGCGATGTGCCAACCAGGCCGCTAGGCTCCAATGGAAG
>NZ_MWUM01000318.1 GCF_002028455.1 Zoogloea sp. LCSB751
AGAAGGTGGGTGGATCGATGAAGATGAGATCGTACTGATCCTCGGCCTCGGAGAGCCACTTCAGGCAATCGGCCTGGACGAACTTGTGCTGACGGCCCACCAGCGAGTTGAGACGCATGTTGTCCTGCGCCCAGTTGAGGTAGGTGTGGGACATGTCCACCGTGGTGGTCTCGCTTGCCCCGCCAAGACCCGCGTGCACGGTAGCACTGCCGGTATAGGCAAACAGGTTCAGGAAGCGCTTGCCTTTGGCCATCTGACCC
>NZ_MWUM01000319.1 GCF_002028455.1 Zoogloea sp. LCSB751
GATATGCAGTTCGTCATCATGGATGGTAATCAGCCCCTGACGACGCATCTCTGCGGACATTTTATCGAGCTCTGCCGCCAGCTCATCGTTACTCCAGCGCAGGAACAGCTCCGCTTTCAGCATCGGATAGATGGCCTGAATATGGCGCAGCAGCTCCTGACGCGAAATACGGCGGTGCTGGGTAATAATGGCTGCCATCAGTGACGGCAGCATCAGCATGTGCGTGATGTTATTACGGTAGTAGGTCATCAGCACGGCCT
>NZ_MWUM01000320.1 GCF_002028455.1 Zoogloea sp. LCSB751
AGCATTAAGCAAGGAAAAGCTGGGACACCCACCTAATCCCAGCGTTGACAACTCACTCCCACTCCACTTTCCTTAAACCGAGAGACCCGAGGAGAGAGTCGCCATGACCATCGCCCGTTCACGCCAGATCAGCCTCGCCGATACGCCTTACTACCACGTGGTCAGCCGCTGTGTCCGGCGGGCCTTTCTCTGTGGCCAGGATGATCACTCCGGCCAAAGCTACGAGCACAGGCGCCAATGGGTTGCCGACAAACTGGGCC
>NZ_MWUM01000321.1 GCF_002028455.1 Zoogloea sp. LCSB751
ACTGGTGATGGGTCAAGTCTTCAAGCCCGGTGTCGGGGTCGATTTCGGCTCCACGGCCGCCATGTTCTCCGGTGATTACGCCGACAAGGGCGCCCTGCCGGACGCCGTGGCTACCCTGCTTGGGATGATCCCGACCAATGTGTTCAGTGCCCTGAACGAGGCGAACATCCTGCAGATCCTGGTGTTCTGCATGTTCCTCGGCATCGCGCTGGCCAAGCAGCCCCGCGAGCGTGCCAAGCCGCTGGTGGATGGCCTCAACA
>NZ_MWUM01000322.1 GCF_002028455.1 Zoogloea sp. LCSB751
GCATTTCAGGCTGTTCGCTCATTACGTACTGATAGTTCTTCGCCCCCGCAAAAGCCGTCTGCTTCAGCTTCTGCGTAATGCGTTTTTTATCAGCCGCGCTTTTGGCTTTTTCCTGCTGCTCAAACGGATATTCATAGGTCAGCTGAAGAACGGCCTGGCGCACAGCCCACGGCGTTTCAATAAAGGATTTTGATACCGTACCGTCTGCATTTTTCTTCGTTTCTTCACCGATGAAATGGAGGACGATGTTATAGGTGCGC
>NZ_MWUM01000323.1 GCF_002028455.1 Zoogloea sp. LCSB751
GGTTTTTCTTGTATTACATCCTCGTCCAGAATAGCGAATTCTGATGTTATCAGTATAAAACGGCTGATTGGACGACCTCTCACTGGTAGTCTCGATAGTAATCGGTTCTATATGGCGACACCGACTCAAGCTGCATATATTTTGCGTGGTAATGAAGTTGCACCAACCGACACAGCAATGCCAGCCCGGCAAATATGGGAATATCAACATTATATTTACTACCTCGCATCAGGTTCATCAGGCATTCCTGAGTTGAGAAA
>NZ_MWUM01000324.1 GCF_002028455.1 Zoogloea sp. LCSB751
CTGCCCAGGCCTGCGCGGCTTCCAGAGATTCAAACTCGGCAATCACCGTGGAGCCGGTAAAACCCGCTGCTCCCGGATCGTTGCTGTCAACGGCAGGCATCGGGCCTGCGGTCAGCAACCGACCTTCATCCTGTAGCAGCTGTAAACGCGCCAGATGGGCAGGGCGAACGGAAAGACGTTTTTCCAGAGAATCAGGTACATCTTCAGCGTAAATCACATAAAGCACGGCAAAGCTCCTTAACCGGTAAAAGTGACATTTA
>NZ_MWUM01000325.1 GCF_002028455.1 Zoogloea sp. LCSB751
CAGGCTCTGGGCCGTGGTCTCCACCATCTTGGTACGCAGATCGATGATCCGGGCATTGACCAGGATCCCCTGCGAATTGCGGCTGAAGGTACCGGTCAGGATCCGGGAGATGGGCAGACGGGCGGAGAGATCCTTGTAGTTGCGGCTCATCACGAAGTCGCCACTGGGGGTCACTTGAATGCTGCCCGTGGTCTTGAAGTCCACCACTACTTCACCGCGCCGGTTCAGCTCGTAGATGAAGCTCTCCTCGATCTGCAACC
>NZ_MWUM01000326.1 GCF_002028455.1 Zoogloea sp. LCSB751
GCGGAACTTCACCAGCGTCTCTTCGCTGACGTGGTGTTCCATACCTTCGGCATCCCGACGGGCAATTTCCGGGCTGACGCCCAGCACCAGTAAAAAATTCTCGACGATCTGATGGCGCTCGCGGCTCTCCTGCGCCAGCTTTTCGCCTTCAGCGGTGAGAAACACCCCGCGCCAGGGGATCATCTCGATCAGCCCGACCGACGCCAGACGTTTTAACATTTTGGCAACGGTTGGCTGCGACACCCCCAGGCGTGCGGCCA
>NZ_MWUM01000032.1 GCF_002028455.1 Zoogloea sp. LCSB751
CCCCGTAGCGCTTACTTCGTAACGCGCTGCAGCGAAAGAGCTGCGCATTATAAAGAATTATCAGAACCCGTCAACACCATACGGGAAAATAATTTAAACCACGCTCACGCGGGCAAACTTCCTCTTCCCGACCTGAAGCACAACAACCTCTCCAGCCTTCAAAACCAAACCCTTCTCGCTCAGCTTGTCACCATTCAATCGCACTCCGCCCTGGTCGATCATTCTCAGAGCCTCCGAAGTACTGGCCGTCAAACCCGCCTGCTTCAGGACCGCACTGATTGAAACCCCTTCCACGCCTCCAGGCAACGAGACCTCTGGAATGTCATCGGGAATCGCGTTCCGCTGAAAACGCGCCTCGAAGTCCTCCAAGGCCGCCCCAGCGGCAGCTTGCCCATGAAAACGGGCTACCAATTCCTGCGCCAGCATCACTTTTACATCGCGCGGGTTTCGCCCGCCGACAATCGCCTCACGCAAGCCTTTGATTTCCTCAGCGCCCCTGAACGACAGTAAGTCATAGTAACGCCACATCAGATCATCGGAGATAGACATCACCTTGCCGAAAATCTCATTGGGCGGCTCATAAATGCCAATGTAATTACCCAGGGATTTCGACATCTTGTTTACGCCATCCAACCCCTCAAGGAGCGGCATTGTGAGCACGCATTGCGGCGCCTGGCCGTAATGTTTCTGCAACTCACGCCCGACAAGCAGATTGAAACGCTGATCCGTACCACCCAATTCAATATCAGCCTTCAACGCCACCGAGTCGTAGCCTTGACACAGGGGGTAGAGGAACTCGTGAATCGCGATCGGCTGCTGAGCCGAATAACGCTTCGAGAAGTCATCGCGCTCCAGCATTCGCGCCACGGTATGCTGAGCAGCAAGGCGGATCATGCCCGACGCCCCCAAGGCCTCCATCCAACTGGAATTGAAGCAAACCTCGGTCTTGGCAGGATCAAGGATCTTGAACACCTGGTCCTGATAAGTACGGGCATTGTCCAGCACCTGCTCACGCGTGAGCGGCGGCCGGGTCGTGTTCTTGCCTGAAGGATCACCAATCATGCCAGTGAAGTCACCAATCAGGAATAACACCTGATGGCCGAGCTCTTGAAAATGGCGCAACTTGTTGATCAGCACCGTGTGCCCAAGGTGCAGGTCCGGCGCGGTGGGATCGAAGCCTGCCTTGACACGCAAAGGACGCCCCGTTTTAAGCTTCTCAACCAGATCAGCCTCGATCAGAAGCTCATCCGCCCCCCGCTTGATCAACTCCAGCGACGCAGTAATGTCAGTCATATCTATCCTTGCACAGCCTCGGAGCAGCGCTCAAACCGAATGGCGCGTAGCCACAAGCGCGAACCACCCCGAAAAAAGAGAGCCGAAATTCTAGCCCATCCCGAAAACGGGATGCAGCATTCCGCCCTACTCACAAAGAAAAAGCGCCTGTCACTTACGCAACAGGCGCCTTTCGGCAAAACCGAGCCAACCAAGGCGGAATAAACCGCCCCTTCTAACGACTCAGATCATGCGGAAAACGACGAGCCGCAACCACAAGTACTCGTCGCATTGGGGTTGCGAATCACGAACTGGGAGCCTTCAAGCCCCTCCGTATAGTCGATCTCCGCCCCTACCAGATACTGGTAGCTCATGGGATCGATCAGCAACATCACCCCCTCCTTTTCCATAACGGTGTCATCTTCGTTGCGGATCTCATCGAAGGTAAAACCGTACTGAAAACCGGAACAGCCACCGCCCGTCACGAAGACACGCAACTTGAGATCCGGATTGCCCTCCTCGAGGATCAACTCCTTCACCTTGCTGGCAGCGCTATCGGTAAACACAAACGGGCTCGGCATTTCGGTCACGGCATCCATGGAACAACTCCTTCAAAACGATCGTCGGATTATGGTCAGCCCCCAACGGCGGGTCAAGGCAACACCATCAAATAGTCGACAAAAACACTCAATTTTAGTTCAAGGCATCACCGGGATCTGCCCGAGACCTGCAGTTTCAGGCAACCCGAAGAGAATGTTCATATTCTGCACCGCCTGACCTGCCGCCCCCTTCACGAGGTTGTCGATGACCGACAGCACCACGACCACATCCCCCCCCTGCGGACGATGAACCGCAATCCGACAGATGTTGGCGGAACGTACAGAACGCGTGGAAGGATGAGCCCCGCGCGGCATCACATCGACAAACGGCTCGTCGGCAAAGCGGGACTCAAACAGCTCCTGCAGATCAACATCCTTCGTAAGACGTGCGTACAGCGTCGCATGAATGCCACGAATCATCGGGGTGAGATGCGGGACGAAAGTCAGCCCGACGGGCGCCTTGGCGTAGCGCGACAACCCCTGCCGGATCTCCGGCAGATGCCGATGACCGGCCACACCGTAAGCCTGGAAGTTGTCCGCCGACTCGGAGAACAGAATGTGCGTCTCCGCCTTGCGGCCGCCGCCGGAGACACCGGACTTGGCATCTGCAACCAAGCCGTCCAGTTGCACGACACCAGCTTCGACGAGCGGCAAAAAGCCCAACTGCACTGCAGTGGGATAACAACCCGGATTGGCCACCACCCGCGCAGCCTTGACAGCCTCGCGATTCACCTCCGGCAGACCATACACAGCCTCAGCCACCAGCTCGGGGCAGGCGTGCGTCATCCCGTACCACTTCTCCCACTCAGCCACATCAGAGATACGGAAGTCCGCAGCCAGATCGATGACCTTCACACCCGCAGCAACAAGGGCCGCGGCCTGCTGCATCGCAATCCCATTAGGCGTAGCAAAGAAGACAACATCACACCCTGACAGGTCGGCCGCCTGGGGATCAACAAACCGCAGATCAACCCGGCGGCGAAGGCTCGGGAACATATCCGCCACCGGCATCCCCGCCTCGCCACGCGAGGTGATCGCCTTCAGCTCCACATCCGGATGCTGCGCCAGCAAGCGCAACAGCTCAACCCCGGTATATCCCGTCCCACCAACCACACCAACCTTGACCATGCTTGCCCCCAACAGGAAATGAACTACCAGCAGACACCCGAACTATGCCGGAACAACATACTACGCCAAGATGACAAAAAGCCGCCCGAAGGCGGCCTTTTGACCATGCTCGAAGCGAATTAACGCTTGGAGAACTGCTTGCGACGACGCGCCTTACGGAAGCCGACCTTCTTACGCTCGACCTCGCGGGCATCACGAGTCACCAAGCCAGCCTTCTTCAGCGGGGACTTGAGCTCTGCATCGTAGTCGATCAGCGCACGGGTAATGCCGTGACGCACAGCACCAGCCTGACCAGATTCACCACCGCCGGTCACATTGACCAGAATGTCGAAGCTGTCGACGAAGTTGGTCAGAACCAGCGGCTGACGCACGATCATGCGGCCGGTTTCACGGGAGAAGAACTGATCAACCGGCTTGCCGTTCACGACGATGTTGCCGGAGCCCTTCTTGATGAAGACACGAGCAACAGCCGACTTGCGACGACCGGTACCGTAGTTGTAAGTCACAGCCATTATCGGCTCCTGTTAAATCGCGAGAACTTGGGGCTGCTGTGCGGCATGCGGATGCTCGGCACCGGCGTAGCACTTCAGCTTCTTCAGCATGGCGTAGCCGAGCGGGCCCTTGGGCAGCATGCCCTTGACAGCCTTTTCAAGCACACGAGCGGGGAAGCGCTGCTGCAGCTTAGTAAAGTTGGTTTCGTAGATACCGCCCGGATAACCGGAGTGGCGGTAGTACTTTTTGTCCTGGGCCTTGGTGCCGGTCACACGCAGCTTGTCGACGTTAACGACAACGATGAAATCACCGGTATCGACGTGCGGGGTGTAGATGGCTTTATGTTTGCCGCGCAAGCGAAGCGCAACCTGGGAAGCAAGCCGACCAAGGACTAGGTCCGTCGCATCGACGACGAACCAGTCGCGCTTGACCTCGTGCGGCTTGGCAGAAAACGTTTTCATGAAGATCCCTCTGACTTTTCCCGACACCGGGAACGACCATAATTCGGAAAGCCGTGGATTTTACCCCAACCAAGAAGCTGGTGTCAAACACTATCGCAAGGCAAAAAAAAGCGCAGATCGGGGAGATCTGCGCTAAATCCACACCAAAGGAGGAGGGTGGAGGAGACACCTTTCAGCCGCTCCCGACAACAAAAGCAACTGGACTGAGGAAATTATCGCTCTCGAAAACCTGAGGCGCAAGATTTTTTTGTGCATCGCACAACAATATTATCTATCACAAAATAGATTTAACTTATCGGCGAATATTTATACAAGCCAATGATTTAACTATACAAATCCAACATAACACTCACTCGCACCACACCTCAAGCGAGAACATGAACCGCCGCGACAATACCGCATCGCAACATGAAAGCTCTGCTGCGCCTCCCCTCAAGACGGCTACAATCGATGCTCAGAAAAGGGGGCCAGCCCCTCCAGACAGTCGATATCGAAGGGAAACAGAATGGAGTGTGTAGTCAAGTGGGTTGGTGAGATGACCTTCATGGCCGAAACGGGCTCAGGTCACACAGTCACGATGGACGGCGCCCCGGACGCTGGGGGACGCAATCTGGCGCCGCGGCCGATGGAGATGATGCTGGCTGGCGCAGGCGGGTGCACGGCGTTCGACGTTGTTCTGATCCTCAAGCGGGGCCGGCAGGATGTCCGGGATTGCAGCGTACGCCTGAAGGCCGAGCGCGCAGAAACCGATCCCAAGGTATTCACCCGAATCTCGTTTCACTACATCGTCACGGGGCATGAACTGAAGCCGGAGAGCGTCGAGCGCGCCATCAAACTGTCGTCAGATAAGTATTGCTCCGCCACAATCATGCTCAGCAAGACCGCGGAAATCGAACACACCTGGGAAATCGTCCAAGTCTAGGCTTCGCTGAGATCAGAGCCAGTACGCAACGCCGGTCATAAGCTTCGAGGTCGCCTTCATGGCGGCCTTCACTGGCGTGGGAAGCTCAACCGCACCGAGCCGCACGGCCGTATCGGCGTGCGCGACTTCGTCGACCTTCATCTGAGTGACGATTTCACGAGACCGCAGATCCTGTTCTGGCAGACGGCCCAAGTGACTATCCAGGTGGGCCTCGACTTGGCGTTCCGTTTCGGCCAGGAAGCCCAAATTAACGCCATCCCCAAAACGCGCCGCCAACATGCCGATGGCCAGCGACCCGCTGTACCAGACAGGATTCAGAAAACTCTTACGCCCTCCCAACTCTGCAATCCGGCGCTCGGTCCAGGCCAGATGCTCCGTCTCCTCGTGCGCAGCGCCCGCCAATGCTTTCTTGATGCCCTCGTTCTGAGACATCAGCGCCTGCCCTTGGTACAAGGCTTGAGCACAGATTTCACCACAGTGATTCACCCTCATCAGAGAGGCGGCATGGCGCTTCTCCTGATCACTCATGTCAGCCTCGGGCAAAGTCTCGCCCGGCACCGGGCGCACCGTATAAGCATCGGCAAACACCGTGCGCAAGGCCTTGTCGAAACCGATGATCAGTTGATCCAGCATTCCTGCCCTCCACTACTTGAAATTTGACGTCAACGCAGGCCAGCTGCCTGCCGCAGGGATCGCACGATACCGTCCCGGTCCGGGCGGATGGACCCTGCCGGACAAAAGAAATCCTTGGCCAGCAATGCATACTGCCGATTGAACGCATTGTCGCTGATCCGCCGCCATTCGTCGGAACGGGGCTTGATCCACTCCCGGTCGTTCCGACCGATGGCGTAGAGCTTTCGCTCTGCCGTCTCACAGCGAACCCCCTCGAAGCTCACGTTTTGCGCACCACCCGCGCTGCGCACGACCAACGTGAAACGGACGATGCCGTCTCCCGCCAGAGTCAGCGACTTTTCATCGATGTACGACGAGGATGTGGACTCCGTCCCCATATCGAGGGGAATCAGGTGAGCGCGCTCCGGGAAAGCGGGGAACTCCGGCTCAATTTCCTTCCACGCTGGCATGACCTCATCTTCAAAGAGGGCCGTGCGACCACTGGCACACCCGACAAGCACAACACTCGCCGCAGCGAAGAAAAACGGAACGCATGACCGGGCCAAACGGGAAACTGCATCCATCAGGTTTCAAAGGGGAGGATGAAAGAAAGACCCGATTCTACTCTCCTCCCCTTTCTCCTAGCCAAACCCATGCAGCGCCGGGCAGCCATTCGTCCGGAAACTCAACTGCCAATGGCAGCCTCAATCTCCGCAAACGTGCGCGCCACCTCCGTCGTTTGCAGGGGGATGCCCATCTGGCGCGCGATCTGGGATGCAGAAAAGATCCCCCTGATCACAGGAGCCTCGCCCCCCTCATCCTCAACCACGAGCGCATGCTGCCGGCCACAGGCCTTGAGCATCGCCACAACGTGCCCTACTTCTGCGCGCAACACGTCGGCCATCGTCACGGCGTCGAGCTCTTCGGTCGCCACCATGATGTCACGCACGGTCAATTCTTCATGGCGCGCCATCCGTTCTCGCGCGGCCCGTGTCGGCTTCTCGCCGAGCAGGTCATTGGACGTGACGATGCCCACCACGCGCCGGTCGCCGTCCGTTGCGAAGAGCATTCGCACGCCGCGCAGGATCATGCTGTGATTGGCCTCGACGAGGGAAACCCCGTCAGAGATGGTTGCCGCAGGAATCCGCCGCAAATCGGTCATCACTTCGATGGCGGGCGACGACGCAACCACCTTCGTCAAGCTCCAGGCATCCGCAACCTCGCAAGTGCCACTCTTGACCCGAAACTGCCGGATCGGCTGATAGTGCAAGCGCTCCATGGTGTTTCCTCCCGATGTGCCCCTACAGCAAAGAACCCGGATCGCCTGGCGGCGCACCCGGACCCGTTGTCGCATTCAATGCGACAACTAAACCCGACGACACTTGTTGGATGAGACAAAAAGACGTGCGCCGAGTTTCAGCTCGGCACACGTCTTGTCAGGAGAGGGGAGGTTTCCCCGGAGACTCCGGGGTTACGACGATCGGTCGGTAGCTTTCCGGAATATCGAGGGTTCGATCACGGAACAACAGGCGGGACAACTCCAGCAACGCCGCCTGATAAACGCCGCGTTTGAACTCGATGACCGCCTCAAGGGGCACCCAATAATAACTCCAGCGCCAGGCATCGAACTCCGGGTGAGTACTTGCACGCAGGCAAACGTCGGAATCGCGTCCCACCAGTCGCAACAGGAACCAGATCTGCTTCTGGCCGCGATAGGTGTTACGCCATTCCCGCTTGATCCAGTGCTTGGGCACGTCGTAGCGCAACCAGCCGCGGGTGCGGCCGATGATACGAACGTGCTCAGGCTTCAAGCCGACTTCTTCGAAGAGCTCACGGTACATGGCCTGTTCCGGCGACTCGCCGTGCTTGATTCCGCCCTGCGGAAACTGCCAGGAATGTTCTCGTATCCGTTTGCCCCAGAAAACCTCGTTGCGCGCATTCACCAGAATGATGCCGACGTTAGGCCTGTAGCCTTCACGGTCGAGCATGGTGCAACCTTTAATTCATGAACTGTGCGGAATTCTTCCATATTTCCCCTTGTCGCGGAAGCCGACGCCCCGAATCGGTGCAATGCAACAGAAGCGGCGCCAAGGCGCAAGGTGCACGTTAAAATTGCGCGCTGTACTAACAATGGACTCCGTCATGCGTGCCTCCCAGTTCTTCCTCTCCACCCTCAAGGAAGCCCCTTCCGACGCGGAAGTCATCAGCCACAAACTGATGATGCGCGCGGGGCTGATCAAGCGCCTCGCCGGCGGTATCTACACCTGGATGCCCCTGGGCCTGCGCGCCCTGCGCAAGGTGGAAGCCATCGTGCGGGAGGAGATGAACCGAGCCGGCGCCATCGAAGTGCTGATGCCCGCCGTGCAACCGGCCGAACTGTGGCAGGAGTCCGGCCGCTGGGATTTCTACGGTCCCGAACTGCTTCGCTTCAAGGACCGCCACGACCGTGATTTCGTCGTCGGCCCGACCCACGAGGAAGTCATCACCGACGTGGTGCGCAAGGAACTGAAGAGCTACCGTCAGCTGCCCAAGCACTTCTACCAGGTCCAGATGAAGTTCCGCGACGAAATCCGCCCCCGTTTCGGGGTGATGCGCGGCCGCGAGTTCGTCATGAAGGACGGCTACTCCTTCCACAGCTCCTTCGAGGATCTGCAGCGGGAATACCGCAACATGTACGACACCTATCACCGCATCTTCAACCGGCTCGGCCTGAAATTCCGCGCCGTTGCGGCGGATACCGGCTCAATCGGCGGCACCGGCTCCCACGAATTCCACGTGATCGCCGAGACCGGCGAGGACGACATCGCCTACTGTCCGGATTCCGACTACGCCGCCAACGTGGAACTCGCCGAAGCCCTGGCACCGACCACCCCGCGCCCCGCTGCCAGCACTGCACTGACCAAGGTGCATACCCCCGGCGCCAAGACCATCGACGAGCTGGCAGCCTTCCTGAAGATCCCCGCCACCCAGACCGTCAAGGCGATCGTGGTAGACGGCGACGAAGCGTCCGGCGGCAAGCCCGTGCTGTTCCTGCTGCGCGGCGACCACGAACTCAACGAGGTCAAGGCCCAGAAGGTCGCCGGCGTCAAGAATCCGCTGACCTTCGCCTCCCCGGCCTCCATCCTGGCCGCCTTCGGCGCCAACGCCGGCTCCCTCGGCCCCGTCGGCTTCCAGGGCCGCGTAGTCGTGGACCGCACCGTTGCGGCGATGGCCGATTTCGTCACCGGCGCCAACGAGGACGACTACCACTACACCGGCGTCAACATCGGCCGTGACTTCCCCGAAGCCGAAGTGGCCGATTTGCGCAACGTCGTCGTCGGCGATCCTTCGCCGGACGGCAAGGGCAGCCTCGACATCTGCCGCGGCATCGAAGTCGGCCACATCTTCCAGCTGCGCACCAAGTACTCCGAAGCCCTCGGCTGCAAGTTCCTCAACGAGCAAGGCAAGGAACAGGTCATGGAGATGGGGTGCTACGGCATTGGCGTCTCACGCATCCTCGGCGCCGCCATCGAGCAGAACAACGACGCCCGCGGCATCATCTGGCCCGACGCCATCGCCCCCTTCCAGGTCGCCATCGTACCGATGGGCTATGCCAAGTCCGAAGCTGTGCGCGAGACCGCCGACAAGCTGTACGGCGAACTGGTCGCCGCCGGCATCGATGCCTTCCTCGACGACCGGGACGAGCGTCCGGGCTCCCTGCTCGCCGACAACGAGCTGATCGGCACGCCGCACCGCGTCGTCATCGGCGACCGCGGCCTGAAAGAGGGTGTCGTCGAATACCAAGGCCGCCGCGACGCCGAAGCCACCAAGCTGGCCGTTGGCGACATCGCCGCTACGGTCATCGCCAAGCTGAAGGGCTGAAGCATGCTGCCCATGCGTTCCATCGTCGCCCGCATACTGGCCACCTGCCTGCTGGGCGGGACGACGATGGCGCATGCCGGCAGCCAGCTCTACGAGCCGCTCGCCGCCAGCGTGCAGGCCGCGCTACACGCGGCGGTCGCCGACCAGGCCCCGCTCGACCCAAGCTTCGAACGCTCTCCCGAGCGGGCTCGCTGGCTGGCCGAAATGTCCCACCGGCTGACCAAGCGCATCCCTGACGAAACCTATCGCTCCGAACTCCTACGGGCGATCCACTACGAAGCCACCCGCGCCGGCCTCGACCCTCAGCTGGTACTGGGCCTGATCCAGGTGGAGAGTGGTTTCAAGAAGTACGCCCTGTCCACCGCCGGGGCCCGCGGCTACATGCAGGTCATGCCGTTCTGGGTCAAGCTGATCGGCAACCAGGAGAGCAACCTCTTCCACATGCGCACCAACCTGCGCTTTGGCTGCACGATCCTGCGCCATTACCTGGACATCGAACGGGGCGACCTGTTCCGCGCGCTGGGGCGCTACAACGGCAGCCTCGGACGCCCCGAGTACCCGAACATGGTGCGCGCCGCGTGGGAGCACAACTGGGCGTATCCGAGTTTCCGGCTGGCTCAGAGTCCTTGAAAACAAACGGGCGCCCCATAGCGCCCGTTTGCTTATGTACCAAAAGAAGCCTCAGGCCGTGATGATCCCGCCACCCAGGCACACCCGGCTTTCGTAGATCACCACACTCTGGCCCGGCGTCACCGCCCACTGGGGCTGGGCAAAGGCAATCTCGGCCCGACCGTCGGCAAGCACATCGATCTCACAGGGCGCGTCCGGCGTCCGGTAACGCGGCTTGGCCGTGTACACCCAGTGCGTACGCGGATCCCGGCCGGCAACCCAGCTCAGATCGCTGATCAGGAGGCGATCCTTCAACAGCGCCGGGTGATCGTGGCCCTGCACGACGTACAGCACGTTCTTCGCCATGTCCTTCTGCGCGACGTACCAGGCGTCGTGCTCGCCCGCGTCATCCTGGTTGCCCTTGATACCGCCGATCTGCAAGCCCTTGCGCTGGCCGATGGTGTGATGCATCAGGCCCTGGTGCTGGCCGATCACCTTGTCGCCTTCCAGCGTGCGGATCTCGCCTGGCTTGGCCGGCAGGTAGCGGGACAGGAATTCCCGGAACGGACGCTCGCCGATGAAACAGATGCCCGTCGAATCCTTCTTGGCATGCACATGCAGGTTGGCCGCCTCGGCCATCTTGCGCACGTCGCGCTTGTAGAGATGGCCGATGGGGAACAAGGCCTTCGACAGTTGGGCCTGGTTCAGGCGATACAGGAAGTAGCTCTGGTCCTTGGTGCCGTCTTCCGCCTTGAGCAACTGGTACTCGGTGCGCCCGTCGTTGGTCCATTCGCGCACCTGCGCGTAGTGGCCGGTAGCGATGCGATCCGCGCCCAGCGCCAGCGCGTGGTCAAGAAAGGCCTTGAACTTGATTTCCGAGTTGCACAGGATGTCCGGGTTGGGCGTGCGGCCCGCCTCGTACTCGCGCAGAAAATCGGCGAAAACCCGTTCCTTGTACTCCTTGGAGAAGTTCACCACTTCCAGCTCGATGCCCAGCACATCGGCCACCGACACCACGTCCACCAGGTCCTCCCGGGTCGAACAGTATTCATCGTCGCCATCGTCCTCCCAGTTCTTCATGAACAGGCCGACCACGTCGTAGCCCTGCTGCTTGAGCAGCATCGCCGCCACCGACGAATCCACGCCGCCGGACATGCCGACGATGACTTTTTCCTTACGAGACATTCGGTCCCTCTCCATCCAGCCAATCTTCCAGGGGCAACACCACGGCAGGATCGCCGTGCTCCCCAAACCAAGTATCCACCACGAATCGCGCCCCAGCAGCCGACGCCTCGTCGTCCTTCTCGCGAATCACCGCCGAAAAATGCTGGGCGACCAGCCAGCGCACCCGGCGATGCACCTCATCCACCACATGAAAACGCAGCAGCCCGCGCCGCGCCAGCATCTGCAGCATGCGCGTCGTGGTCTCGGCGTGATCGATGCAGTCCATCTTCCCCGGCACGTCGTCGTCGAGGTAGTCACCCGGCCGATCCACATGAATCGGTGACTGCTCGCCCGCCCAGCGATATAACTGGCCCATCACCTGAGCGAGGATTGCCCGCTCAGCCGGTGCAGAAGACGCACGGCTCAAACGTCCGGCCAGTACCTCGAGTTGCCCCTCGGAAAACACCACAGGCGACTCATTGAGGCACCCGTAGTTGAAACATACCGCCAGACGCTCGTCAGCCGAGGCCGCACCCGCACCGAACAGCATGCAGATTGCCAGGAGGCCCGGACGCACCATCAAACGTCGTAGTGGCGCAACAGATCCAGCGGATAACGCCTCCCCGCCAAGTAATCCTCGCAGCACTGCAGGATCAAGGGACTGCGATGACGCACCCGCGTCTCCCGCAACTCGTCCAGCGTCAGCCATACGGCCCTCACGATTCCCGAATCCAGTTTTCGCTCCGGGTCGAGGCCGGTCACGCTGCCACCAAACGTGAACCGCAGGTAGGTGATATCGCTGCCGGGCTTGGGCCACTGGTAGATCCCCACCAGGAATTCCGGCTTGAAGTGATGTGCGGTCTCCTCCAGCGCCTCGCGGGTCGCAGCCTGCAGCAGGGATTCGCCCTGGTCCAGGTGGCCCGCCGGCTGGTTGAAACGCAGTCCGCTCTCGGTCTCCTCCTCGACGACCAGAAAGCGCCCGTCGCGCTCGACCACAGCCGCCACCGTCACATTCGGTTTCCAGACTCTCATCGACATCCCGCCACAGACAAAGCCGCCATTTTACCCCCTTCCGGGTGAGGGTCCGCAGCCTCACGGAATGAGCTAGAATCGTGGGCTCGAAATTTACTGTTTTCAGCTGGAGATCCCCACAATGTCAATGGCAGACCGCGACGGTTTCATCTGGTACGACGGCAAGCTCGTGCCGTGGCGCGAAGCGACCACCCACGTGCTCACCCACTCCCTGCACTACGGCCTGTCCGTATTCGAGGGCGTCCGCGCGTACAAGACCGTCAAGGGCACGGCGATCTTCCGTCTCGCCGAGCACACCCAGCGCCTGCTCAACTCCGGCAAGATCTACATGATGAACATTCCTTACTCCAAGGAAGTTCTGATGGAAGCCCAGCTGGAAGTGGTCCGCGCCAACAAGCTCGAATCCTGTTACCTGCGCCCGATCGCCTTCTACGGCTCTGAAAAGATGGGCATCTCCACCAAGGGCGCCACCGTCCACGTGGCGATCGCCGCTTGGCCGTGGGGCGCCTATCTGGGTGAAGACGGCCTCGAGAAGGGCATCCGCGTAAAGACCTCGTCCTTCGCCCGTCACCACGTCAACGTCACCATGCCGCGCGCCAAGCTGGCTTCCACCTACGCCAACTCCATCCTGGCCAACCTGGAAGCCACCGAAGCCGGCTACGACGAAGCCCTGTTGCTCGACACCAACGGTTTCGTGGCCGAAGGCGCCGGCGAGAACCTTTTCGTGATCAAAGACGGCGCCATCTACGAACCCGAGATCGCCTCCGCGCTGACCGGCATCACCCGCGCCTCCGTGATCCGCGTCGCCAAGGAATTCGGCCTCGACGTCGTTTCCAAGCGCATCACCCGCGACGACATCTACATCGCCGATGAAGCCTTCTTCACCGGCACCGCCGCCGAAGTGACCCCGATCCGCGAGCTGGACGGCCGCACCATCGGCGAAGGCAAGCGTGGCCCGATCACCGAGAAGCTGCAGACCCGCTTCTTCCAGATCGTCAATGGCCAGGCCCCCGAATACGAAGAGTGGCTGTCTTACATCTAAGATCCCAGGGAGCAACCCATGCCTGAAAATCAGGACAAGTCGAAGCCGATCGAAATCACCGCCCACGAGCTGCCGCTGCACTGCCCGATGCCCGATGCCCCGCTGTGGGCGCGGCATCCGCGCGTCTTCCTCGACGTCACCAAGGAAGGTCAGGCGACCTGCCCGTACTGCGGTGCGAAATACGTCTTCACGGGCGAACTGCCCAAGGGACACCACTGAGGCTCCTCACCGGGCCACAGCCAGAACGGGGGCGGCAACGCCCCCGTGTCGCATGCGAACGTCCACCCGAGAAACACGCATGAGCAACCCGATCTACACTTCACCCGACGACGCCGAAGCGGCGTTCTCCGCCGCACTGGCCCGCGCCGACATCGACGGCATGATGTCCGTCTGGTCGGAAGACGAAGAAGTTGTCTGCGTCCACCCCGGCAGCATCCGTCTCGTCGGGCTTGTCGCAATCCGGGAGTCCTGGCGCCAGCTTTTCGCCAGCGGCAGTCGCATCAACGTCAGTATCAGCCACCCGGTACGCTGGGTCAGCGTCATGACGGCCGTGCACACGCTGCAGCAGCACGTGCACGTGGAAGGCGACGACCGCCTCCATCCACCGATCATCGCCACCAACGTATTTACCCGCGGCGCGCTGGGCTGGAGGATGGTCATGCATCACGCCTCCCTCGCCCCCGACATGGACAGCCTGCACAGCAACGACACGCCCCACGTGGTCCATTGACGACCGCCACGCACCCGCCACCTGGGACTTATGTCGCCCCCCGCTGGCTGCCCGGCGGGCACGCCCAGACCATCTGGCCTCTGCTCCGCAAGGGGTCACTGCCCGCCCTTCACCGTGAACGCTGGGACACGCCGGACGGCGACTTCATCGACCTCGACTGGCTGCCACTGCGCCCCGGCACTCCGCTGGTCGTGCTTTTCCATGGGCTGGAAGGCTCCAGCCGGTCACCCTATGCGCGTTACCTCATGCGGCATCTGGCCGAACGGGGCTGGAATGGGGTCATCCCGCACTTTCGCGGCTGCTCGGGTGAGCCCAATCGCCTGCCCCGCGGCTATCACGCCGGTGACGCGGAAGAAATCGGCTGGATCCTTGAACGCCTGGCGGCACGCTTTCCGGCACAGCCCCGCTACGCCGCCGGTGTATCCCTCGGTGGCAATGCCTTGCTGCTCTGGCTGGGCACCCGCGGCATCTCCGCCACCCGGCTGATCGATGCAGCTGCGGCAATCTGTCCCCCTGTCGACATGAACGCAACTGGCCACGTGCTGGCCCAGGGGTTCAACCGCCTTTATACCCGCCACTTTCTGACAACCCTCAAGCGCAATGCGGCCATCAAGCTGGGACACCATCCGGGAATTTTCGATGGCCGTGCCATGTGGCAGGCACGCACACTGCATGAGTTCGACAACCTGGTAACGGCCCCCTTGCACGGCTTTCGCAACGCCGATGAATACTGGCAGCAGGCATCGAGCAAGCCGCACTTGCCGGGCATCCGCGTTCCAACCCTGCTGCTCAACCCGCTGAACGACCCCTTTCTCCCCGCCCATCACCTGCCCGGCCCGCGGGACGTTTCCAGCACGGTGCGCCTGGAGCAGCCCCTGGAAGGCGGTCACGTGGGTTTCGTCAGCGGCGCGTGGCCTGGACATCTGAACTGGCTCCCGCTGCGCATCCTGTCCTTTTTTCATGCCGGCGGCTGACGGTTGCCATCGCACTCCATGCGGGCACACAAGAAAACGTTAATTTCCGTGCCGCCGGCACACCCAGCCGTCATGGTGCACCGCGTATAATCGAGTCCTCATCGTTTCCGACCGGAGTTCCCAGTATGTTCGTTCCCGCCCCAGAGATCTTCAAGGCCTATGACATTCGCGGCATCGTCAACAAGACCCTGACAGCCGAAGCCGTACGCGCGATCGGCCAGGCCCTCGGTTCCGAAGCAGTAGCCCGCGGTCAGAAAGCCATCGCAGTAGGGCGGGATGGACGCCTGTCCGGTCCGGAACTGGCCGGTGCGCTTGCCGACGGCATCCGCGCCGCCGGCGTGGACGTCATCGATGTCGGCTGTGTGCCGACCCCACTGACCTACTTTGCCGCCTACGAGTTGGATACCCACTCCTGCGTGTCCGTCACCGGCAGCCACAACCCGCCCGACTACAACGGCCTCAAGATGGTCCTCGGTGGCCAGACCCTGTTCGGCGAACTGATCCAGGGCCTGCGCCAGCGCATCATCGATGGCAACCTGGTCACGGCCACAACCCCCGGCAAGCTGACCCAGGCCAACGTGGTACCCGCCTATATCGAAAAGATCGTCGGCGACGTGAAGCTGTCCCGCCCCATGAAGGTCGTGATGGATGCCGGCAACGGCGTTGCCGGCGCAGTCGCCCCGGAGCTCTTCAAGCGCCTCGGTTGCGAGCTGGTCGAACTGTTCTGTGACGTGGATGGCACCTTCCCCAACCACCACCCCGACCCCTCCAAGCCGGAAAACCTGAAAGATGTCATCCGTGCCCTTCAGGAAACCGATGCCGAAATCGGCCTAGCCTTCGATGGCGACGGCGACCGCCTGGGCGTCGTCACCAAAGATGGCGAGATCATCTTCCCCGACCGCCAGCTGATGCTGTTCGCCGAAGACGTGCTGACCCGCGTGCCGGGCGGCGAGATCATCTACGACGTCAAATGCACCCGCAACCTGGCCGGCTGGATCAAGGAGCGTGGCGGCAAGCCCACCATGTGGAACACCGGCCACGCGCTGGTCAAGGCCAAGCTGAAGGAAACCGGCGCCCCCTTGGCCGGCGAGATGAGCGGCCACGTGTTCTTCAAGGAACGCTGGTACGGCTTCGACGACGGCCTGTACACCGGCGCCCGCCTGCTCGAAATCCTGTCCCGCCACGCCGACGCCAACCCGGTGCTGAAGGGCCTGCCCAACGCCACCAGCACGCCCGAGTTGAACATCAAGATGAATGAAGGCGAACCTTTTGCGCTGGTGGACAAGCTCAAGGCCGAGGCCCAGTTCAACGGTGCCGAGAGCATCCTGACCATCGACGGCGTGCGGGTCGAATACGCCGATGGTTTCGGTCTGGCTCGTCCGTCCAACACCACACCGGTCGTCGTGCTGCGCTTCGAAGCCGACAACCAGGCCGCCATCGAGCGCATCCAGGCCGACTTCCGGCGCGCCATCGAAGGGGTCTGGCCGGGCGTCACACTGCCGTTCTGATCGACCGACCGGGCCTGCGCCCTCGCAGCCAGGCCCGGCTGGGCAGATTTTTGCGCAAACCTCTTTCTCCTTCGCGAGAAAACAGTGAGACTGGCAGCCGGCAACAGCCACCCCACCCGCACCGGGACGTCGCCATAAGTTCCACGCCTCGATGAAGGAGCAGCCATGAAGGCTGTGCCCACTTTTCAGTCGGCAAGCTTCAGCGCATCCCAGTTCCGGACACGGCTGATCATCGCCGTCGTCCTGCTGAACTTGATGGTCATCGGCTTGGCCTTCCAATCCCTTAACCAGGGGTTGGAACAGTCGCGGGCGCGGGCCATCGTCAACACCCGCAATCTGGCGCAACTCCTCGATCACGACATCGCGGCGATCTTCGATCGCATCGACCTGACCCTCCAGGCCCTGGTGGACGATCTCGACGAAGGCCCGTCAGCAACACGCGACACCAAGCGCTACCAGACCATTCTGCAGCAGCATTTCGCCCGTCAGCCGGCCCTGCACAGCCTGCTGATCGTCGATGAACAAGGCTCTCTGCTCGCCAGCAGCGGCCAGCCCAACCGAACCCCCCGCTTGCTGGCCGACCGGGACTATTTTCTTCGCCACCGAGCTTCCTCATCAACCGGCTTGATCATCTCCCCGCCCCTCCAGGGGCGCGTCGGCGGCGAATGGATCATTACGCTGAGCCGACGCATCAATACTCACAACGATCAATTTGCCGGTATTGCCGTCGCCAGCATCCGCCTTGCCCATCTTCGCGAGCTATTTGCGAGCCTCAACCTCGGGCCCGCTGGAGCCGTCACGCTGCGCGACACCGACCTTGGCCTGATCACCCGTCATCCGGCACCAAGCACCCCGGAAATCCGGATCGGCTCGCGGGCCGTATCACCACAACTCGCAGCAGCCATCCGCGCCGATCCCGAGCAAGGCGCCTATCTGGCCGTCACCCAGATCGATGGTATCGAACGAACCAACGCCTACCGGCGCATGAGTCGTTATCCCTACTACATCATCGTCGGCCTCGCCGATGACGATTACCTGCTCGGCTGGTACCGCGAGCTCACCAAAACAGTGGTACAGGTCGTCATCTTCGTCCTTGCAACCCTCCTCATGCTGGGTCTGCTGATCCACCTCTGGTCGCTCCGGGAACGCGATCTGCAACACATTGCGAGCAAGGAACTGGAGCTGCGCATCCTGCTCGACACCGCACCTGATGCGATCGTCATCATCGATATATCCGGGCATGTCCGCCGTGCCAATCAGCGGGCGCTGAGCACCTTTGGCTATCAGTACGAAGATCTGATCGGACGTCCCATCGGAAACCTGCTGGCATCCGAGTGGAGCGAGCTGAGTCAGCCATCGCAATCCGTCGCCGACGTGGACCTCATTGCCGTCGCAGCGGATGGCCGCCGCTTTCCGATCAGCGTCAGCATGACCCCGACCGAAACCGAAAGCGGCCGCATGGCAACGCTGGTGATCCGCGACAGCAGTGAGCGCCGCGAACGGGAAGACGCGCTGCGCCTGGCCTCCCTCGTCTATCAAGCAGTCGGTGAGGCCATCATGGTCACCGATACAAGCAACCGCATCGTCGCCATCAACCCCGCCTTCACCCGCCTCATGGGATACACGCCGGAGGAAGCCATTGGCCAGCGAGCGGGGTTTTTGAGTTCCGGACGCCATGACCATGCGTTCTTCCGCACGATGTGGGAAAGCCTGGATGCCACCGGCACCTGGAAAGGGGAAATACTGAACCGACGGCACAACGGGCAGATCGCAGCCGACTGGTTGATGATCAACACCATCTACGACGACAACGGTCAGGTGCAGTGGCGGGTCGGCATGTACTCCAGCGTCACCGAGCAAAAACGCGCCGAGGAGCAGCTGTGGCGCCAGGCCAGCTACGACACGCTGACCGACCTGCCCAACCGGCGCCTGCTGCTCGACCGCCTGCAGCAGGACATGAACATCGCCGACCGCACGGAAACAGAAGTTGCGCTGTTGCTGGTCGATCTCGACCACTTCAAGGAGGTGAACGACACCCTCGGCCACCTGGCCGGCGATCAGTTGCTGATCGAGGTCGCCCACCGTCTGACGGCCTGCATCCGTGAAATGGACACGGCGGCACGACTCGGCGGTGATGAATTCGCAGTGCTCCTGGGCGGCATCACCGATCGCCAGCACGTCGAGCCCATCGCCCAGTCAATCCGCAGCACGCTGGCCACCCACTACGCACTCAAGGAAGGCGATGCGCGGATCTCCGCCAGCATCGGGATCGCCCTCTACCCGTCGGACGCCGGGGACGCCGAAGCGCTGTTCCAGCACGCGGACCAGGCCTTGTACCTCGTCAAGGGCACCGGTCGCAACGGTTTCAGCTTCTATTCGGCACCGTCCACGGAAAAACGGCCGGCAGACGGCCCGGCCGTTCAACTCGAAGCCTCTTCCTCGACGGAGGAGAAGCTCGGCGACGCTGAAGCGGTAGCGCCAACGCGCACCGCCCCGGGAACGCCGAATACCGTTTAGCCCAGTTTTCCGCCCACCCAACCGGCCACCCCAGCCAGCGCAGCGGGAAGCGCGGCAGCATCGGTGCCCCCGGCCTGGGCCATGTCGGGACGGCCACCGCCCTTGCCGCCGACCTGCTGGGCAACGAAGTTGACCAGTTCGCCAGCCTTGACCTTGCCGGTCAGGTCGGCAGTCACGCCGGCGATCAGGCTGACCTTGCCGTCATTCACGCTGGACAGCACGATGGCGGCGGACTTGAGCTTGTCCTTCAGCTTGTCCAGGGTCTCGCGCAGGGTCGGCACGTCGGCGCCTTCCAGCGTGGCAGCCAGCACCTTGGCGCCGGCCACGTCGCTGGCCTGGGCCGCCAGCTCGTCACCCTGGCTGGCCGCCAGCTTGCTCTTCAGGCGAGCGATCTCTTTCTCCGCTGCATGCAGCTTTGCTTTCAGCTTGGCGGCCTGTTCGGTGGCCGTAGAACCTACAACAGAAGCAAAACCGAGCTCGAAGGAAAGATTTTCGTAATCATCAAACACACGCTGCACCCGGTCAAATGCCACATCGCCACACACCGCCTCGATCCGGCGCACGCCCGCGGCGACGCCACCTTCGAGGGTGATCTTGAACAGGCCGATGTCACCGGTACGGGCCACGTGGGTGCCGCCGCAGAGTTCCTTGGAGGAGCCGATGGTCAGCACGCGCACTTCATCACCGTACTTCTCGCCGAACAGCATCATCGCGCCGGTCTTCTGGGCGGACTCGATGTCCATCACGCTGGCGTCCGTCGCGGCGTTGGCGAGAATCTCGTCATTGACGATGCGCTCGATGCGGGCGATCTCCTCGGCCGTCACCGGCTGGGTGTGGGCGAAGTCGAAGCGGGTCTTGTCCGGATCGACCTGGGAGCCCTTCTGCTGCACGTGGCTGCCGAGCACTTCACGCAGGGCCTTGTGCAGCAGGTGGGTCGCCGAGTGATGGCGGGCGGTGCGGGCGCGGGCCTGGGTATCCACCTTGGCGGTGACACCGTTGCCGACGGTCAGCTTGCCGGTGGTGACCACGCCGTGGTGACCGAAGACGGTGGCCTGGATCTTCAGGGTGTCTTCCACCGCGAAGATGCCATGCACGGAACGCAGCTCACCGCGGTCACCGACCTGACCGCCGGATTCAGCGTAGAACGGCGTGTCGTCGAGGACCACGACGCCCATTTCACCCTCGTTCAGCTCATTGACGGCCACGCCGTCCTTGTAGAGGGCCAGCACATTGCCCTTGGCTTCGAGACTTTCGTAGCCGTGGAAGGTCGTCGCCGGACCGTCATATTCCAGGTTGGCCGCCATCTTGAACTTGCCGGCGGCACGGGCCTGTTCCTTCTGGCGCGCCATCGCGGCGTCGAAGGCGGCGCTGTCCACGGTCACGTTGCGCTCGCGGCACACGTCGGCGGTCAGATCGAGGGGGAAGCCGAAGGTGTCGTGCAGCTTGAAGGCGGTCTCACCGTTGAACACAGCAGACCCGGCCGCTGCCATCGCCGCCAGTTCGCCTTCGAGGATGGCCATGCCGTTCTCGATGGTGGCGAAGAAGCGGTCTTCCTCCTGCTTGAGGATGTCGGTCACGCGGGCTTCCCCAGCCTTCAGCTCGGGATAGGCGTCGCCCATCTCGACGACCAGATCCGGCACCATCTTGTGGAAGAAGGCTGCGCGGGCGCCCAGCTTGTAGCCGTGGCGGATGGCGCGGCGGATGATCCGGCGCAGCACGTAACCGCGGCCTTCGTTGCCGGGGATCACGCCATCGGCGATCAGGAAGGAGCAGGCGCGGATGTGGTCGGCCAGCACCTTGAGGGACGGGCTGTCCATGTCGGCATCGGACGTTTCACGGGCCGCAGCCTTGATCAGGGTCTGGAACAGGTCGATCTCATAGTTGGCGTGCACGCCCTGCAGCACGGCGGAAACCCGCTCCAGGCCCATGCCGGTATCCACCGAGGGCTTGGGCAGCGGATGCATCACGCCGGCCTCGTCCCGGTTGAACTGCATGAACACGTTGTTCCAGATCTCGATGAAACGGTCGCCGTCTTCTTCCGGCGATCCCGGGGGGCCACCCCAGATATGCTCGCCGTGGTCGTAGAAGATCTCGGTGCACGGGCCGCAGGGGCCGGTATCGCCCATCATCCAGAAGTTGTCGGACGCGTAACGGGCACCCTTGTTGTCGCCGATGCGGATGACCTTGTCGGCCGGCACGCCGACTTCCTTGGTCCAGATGTCGTAGGCCTCGTCGTCTTCCGCGTAAACGGTGACGGTGAGCTTGTCCTTCGGCAGCTTGAAGACTTCGGTCAGCAGTTCCCAGGCATAGTGGATCGCATCGCGCTTGAAGTAATCGCCGAAGCTGAAGTTGCCCAGCATCTCGAAGAAGGTGTGGTGGCGGGCGGTATAGCCGACGTTCTCGAGGTCGTTGTGCTTGCCGCCGGCACGCACGCACTTCTGGGACGTGGTTGCGCGGGTGTAGGGGCGCTTGTCGAAGCCGAGGAAGACATCCTTGAACTGGTTCATGCCCGCGTTGGTGAACAGCAGGGTCGGATCCTCATGGGGAACCAGCGAGCTGGACGCCACGATCTGGTGGCCCTTGGAGGCGAAGAATTCGAGGAATTTCTGGCGGATTTCGGCGCTTTTCATCGGCGTGGGGTCTCCGGATGTCTCAACTGCGACGGTCGGGGAAGGACAAGTATCAAAGCCGTAAATTGTAGCATCCCTCCCCGCCGGGCCCCGCTGGCTATAATCGGCCTTCCAAAAACACAACTCCTTCAGGAGACAGCACAATGGGCCACCGCCTGTCCAAGATCTACACCCGTACCGGCGATGCCGGCACCACCGGCCTCGGCAACGGTAACCGGGTTTCCAAGAACAGCCTGCGCATCCATACCCTCGGGGAGGTGGACGAGGTGAATGCCGCCATCGGCGTGCTGCTGTGCGAGGAACTCCCGGACGACGTGCGCACCCTGCTGACCAACGTACAGCACGACCTTTTCGATCTGGGCGGCGAAGTGTGTATCCCCGGCATGGAGATGATCACCGCCAAGCAGGTGCAGTATCTGGAAGACGAACTGGATCGTTTCAACGACGATCTGGAGCCGCTGAAGGACTTCATCCTGCCCGGTGGCACCCACGCCGCCGCCCTCGCCCACCAGGCCCGAACCATTTGCCGCCGCGGCGAGCGGATGATCGTCGCACTGGCCCAGGAAGAGGCGGTCAATGACGCGCCGCGCCAGTACCTCAACCGCCTGTCCGACCTGCTCTTCGTGCTCGGCCGGGTGCTCAACCGCGCCGGCGGCCGCGGCGACGTGCTGTGGCAGAAGCGCAAGAACGCCTGAATTGAAAAAGGCTGCGGATCACGCAGCCTCTTTTTCCACGGGGGCGAATTCATTCACCTGCAGATGTCACCCCACGGAATGCTCCGCAACCCCAGAGCTAATCCGTCAGCCCCCTCTTTTCACCAGTCCACCTTCTGAATCTGCCCCAGCGAGCGCCCCAGGAAACGCTCGCCGATGGTCTGGAAGCGCAAAGGAATGTCGGTGACCGTATAGCGATACGTGGGCAGGCTGTCTCCAGAATTGGCGAGGCCCATTTCGTTCAGCGTACGCGCCGCCTGCTCGGCCACGGTGATGGCCGAATCGACCAGATGCACGTCCGGCCCGACGACGTCCTGCAGCAGCGGCTTGATCAGCGGATAGTGCGTACAGCCAAGGACCAGCGTATCCACGTTTTCCGCCAGTACCGGCTTGAGGTATTCCTGGGCCGTCAGGCGCGTCACCTGATGGTCCAGCCAGCCCTCCTCGACCAGCGGCACGAAGAGCGGGCAGGCCTGGGAGTACACACGCACACTGGGATCGATGGCGTGCATGCGGCGCGCGTAGGCATTGCTATTGACTGTCGTCGGCGTGCCGATCACGCCGATCGCCCGCGAACGGGATTCGGTGACAGCAGCTCTGGCTCCCGCATCGATCACGTCGAGCACCGGGATTCCGCCCGCCTTCTGTTTGACCACCGGCGCCGCCACCGCCGCCATGGTATTGCAGGCGATGATGAGCATCTTGACGCCCTGCTCAAGCAGGTAATCGGTGATCTGGCCGGTGAAGTGCTCAATGGTCGCCACTGACTTCACGCCATAGGGGACGCGAGCCGTATCGCCGAAATACACGATGCTCTCGAGGGGCAGGCGCTCCATCAGCGCGCGCACGACAGTGAGACCGCCCACACCGGAATCGAAGACCCCAATGGGCAGCTTGCCAGGATCGGACATGAAAATGCGGAGGAAAGAGAAGTCGTGGATTCTACGCCAGCCCGTCTCCTATGGAGAGGGGCTGGACGGATCAGTTCCTGAGACGTTCGATCATCTCCAGTTCTTCCTCCGGCGTGAAGGCGAACTTGTAGATCGACTTTTCATCGGGGAGCTCACGCCAGCGCCCGCCGATTTCCTTCATGCGCTGCTCGATACGCGCGCACGAGATGTGCATCAGCAAAGCCGGCGCCTTGACCCGCTCACACATGCGCTCCTCACCCAACTGGCGGAACTCCAGCATCCGTTCGTAGAAATCCCGATGACGCGGATTGATCTCGATGAGGATGTCGGTGCAGCCCTTGACGCGAGCCGAATAGATATAAAGCAGGTTGAACAGGGAAGCGATGAGGCGCTTGGAGCGGGCCGACGGATCGATGGCGAAACGCCCGAACTCACAGAGCTTGCGCCCCTGCGCACGCAGACGTGCGGCTTCGGCCCCATAAGTGCTGTCGAGAGCCAGCCCTGCAGGCGAGTCGACATTGACGGTGAGGGTCGCATAGACCCGGCCGAACAACTCGGCATTCATCGTCAGCTGGTTCGGTTCGTCCATCGAGCCGAGCTGGCCATAGCCACGCCACGCGTATCGCTTCTGGATCAGTAGTTCCGTTTCGCGACGACGCTCGCCGTCGCGCATGAGCATCTTGATGCGGAACTTGTCCGGCCGATGGCTGGGCGCGTCGACCTTGGGGTCGTCCTCGGCGATACATAGGGGATCGAAACGCCAGGCCTCCATGGCGGTCACTTCCGCCAGAGTCTGCGGAGCCGGGGTTTCGTGCACAGGAATTTTTGACTGTTTTCGGAACATCGTCACCAACTATACCGCGGCATCCGTGGGCAATGCATCGTGTTGTTGCAAAGCCCATTTGATATGTTCCGCCAACAATGGAGAAGCCCCCCCGAGGCGATCCTCGAGGGCCTGCCTCACCTCGCTTTCGAGGGGGGCATTACCCAGAGCTATGGCGATATTGCGCGACCAACGCTCATAACCGATACGGTATATCGGACTGCCAGCCATACGTTCGAGAAAATCCCTTTCTGTCCAATGGAATAACTCTACCAGCTTTGCATGATCAAGCCCATGTCGAGGAGCAAATTCCGCCTCTGACGAGAGCCCTGCAAAGCGATTCCATGGGCATACTATCTGACAGTCGTCACAGCCGTAAATCCGGTTGCCGATCAAAGGACGAAATTCCAGGGGAATGGCCTCTTTCAATTCGATCGTCAGGTAGGAAATGCAGCGACGGGCATCCACCTGATAAGGCGCCACAATGGCCCCGGTCGGGCACGCGGAGATGCAGGCCGAGCAACTACCACAATGGGCATCCACGGGTGGGTCCACCGGCAAGGGCAGGTCTGTGTAGATTTCACCGAGAAAGAAGAAGGAGCCAGCCCGACGCGACAGCAGCAAGCTGTGCTTACCCCGCCACCCCAACCCGGCCTTATCGGCCAGCGCCACCTCCATCACCGGCGCGGAGTCCACGAATACGCGATAACCATGGGGAACCACCTCACCGATCCGGTCGGCCAGCTTCTGCAGGCGGCCACGCAGGACCTTATGGTAGTCACGGCCGAGGGCGTAGCGGGACACATAGGCCAGCGCGGGATCCGCCAACACCTCGTTGGCGGGCTTGGCCTCCGGCCAGTAAGGCATGCGCACGGAAATGACCCTCTGCGTGCCTGGCACGAGTTCCGCCGGGCGGGAACGCTTGGTTCCGTGTTTGTACATATAATCCATCTGTCCATGGCAACCGGCAGCAAGCCAGTTCTCCAGGCCTGATTCGGCGTGAGCCAGGTCGATGCCGGCAATCCGTGCCTCGTCAAAACCCAGGGCCTGTGCCCAGTCCTTGATCTGCGCCGCAAGGGATGTCAGATCGTCTTGTTCCTCAGAAGGATTATCGTGTCTCACGCCCATCCCAGTCATGATAGCGCCCCCTCCGGGAGCCTGTACCTTGCTAACGAAGATGCCACGCTCGCTGCCGGCGAGCGGCTGGCAAGAGCCCTTCCCGCAGGCCTGAACATATTCCTACGCGGCGATCTGGGGGCCGGCAAAACCACGCTCACCCGCGGCCTGCTACGCGGCCTCGGCTTCACCGGAAAGGTGAAGAGCCCAACATATACCTTGGTCGAACCGTATAAAGATTCTAGAATTGTCGTATATCACTTTGATTTTTATCGCTTCACCCACGCAGAAGAATTTCTCGAGGCAGGACTGGAAGAATACTTCGAAGGCGACAGCATTCGTATTGTGGAGTGGCCTGATCGCGCTCAACCGTATCTTCCGGCAGCAGACCTCGAAGTTCATCTGCAGGTTTCCGCCAAAGGCGGTCGCACGCTGGAATTGCGGCCGTTAAGCGGAGAAGGTCATACATGCCTGGAACGTTTCGCCGCATCGCATCCCCACTGCCCCCCCTGAGCATCGACGCAGCCTTGCGCCGGCGTTTCATCAGCTCGGCGGGTGCCAGCCTGCTTCTGCTGGTCAGCCCCTTGGGCCGAGCCGCCCAAAGCAGCGTCCTGGCCGTGCGGGTCTGGCCCGCCAAGGACTACACCCGCATCACACTCGAAAGCCGGGAAGCACTGAACTTCAACCACCAACTGGTACACAAGCCGGAGCGGCTTGTCGTCGATCTGGAGGGCGTCGAACTCAATGAGGTACTGCAGTCCCTGCCCACCAAGATCACCGGCCAGGACCCGTACATCCAGTTGATCCGCGCCGGGCGCAATCGCCCGGGCGTTGTACGGCTGGTCATCGAACTGAAGGCCGAGATCAGTCCGCAGGTGTTCACACTGAAGCCGGTCGGCGAATACGGTCATCGCCTGGTGCTCGATCTCTATCCGAGCGAACCGGTCGACCCCCTGCTCGCGCTGCTCGAGAAGATCACCCCGGAAGAGGCCGTGGTCGGCGGAGCGCCGCCCCCCCAGAAGCCGGAGGAGGCGCCACGCAAGGCCGTCGAGCTGACTCGCAAGCCGGAGCCCCCCCAAAAACGCGAAGGAACGATTGCCGAGCCGCCCCAGCAGGCCTCTCGCCCGGCCGCCAGACCGGCAGACGAGGACGGCGGCATCAATCGCCTGATCACGATCACCATCGACCCGGGCCATGGCGGCGAGGATCCAGGCGCAGTGGGCGCGGCTGGCAGCTTCGAAAAGCATGTCACCCTGTCGGTGGGCAAACGGCTGAAGGCCAAGATCGACGCGGAACCCAATATGCGGGCCATGTTGACCCGCGATGCAGACTATTTCGTACCGCTGCAGCAACGGGTCGCCAAAGCCCGCAGAGTACAGGCAGACCTGTTTGTGTCGATCCACGCCGATGCCTTCATCAGCCCGACTGCCCGCGGCAGCTCGGTATTCGTTCTGTCGGAAAAGGGGGCGTCGAGCACCGCAGCACGCTGGCTGGCCCAGAAGGAAAACGCGGCGGATCTGGTCGGCGGGGTCAACCTGGACGTAAAGGACAATCACCTCGCCCGGACCCTGCTCGACCTCTCGCAGACGGCCGCCCTCAACGACAGCATGAAGGTCGGCAAGGCGGTCCTCGGCGAGCTCGGCAACATCAATCGCCTGCACAAGGGCGAGGTCGAACAAGCCAGCTTCGCCGTGCTCAAGGCGCCTGACATCCCGTCCATCCTGGTGGAAACCGCCTTCATCTCCAATCCGGACGAAGAGGCCAAACTCAACGACGAGGCGTACCAGGACCGTATGGCCGATGCGATCCTGCGCGGACTGCGCCGCTACTTCGCCAAGAACCCGCCGATGGCCAAGTCCAAGCTGGCCCGCCTCGACTGACGTTGGCCGGCCCTGGCGGGCCAGGTCAGCGGATGCAGACCTTGCTCACCTGCTTGAGGTCCGTCAGGCCCGCCAGCACTTTCTCGATGCCGTCCTGGCGCAGGGTCCGCATCCCTTCCTCGAGCGCGGTGGCCAGCAACACGGCGACGCGGGCGCGCTCCTGGATCAGTGCCTTGACCCTGTCCGTCCCGACCATCAATTCGTGCAGGCCCAGACGCCCCTTGTAGCCTCCGGTACAGTGTTCGCAGCCGACCGGCCCATACAGGGTGAAGCGTCCTTGCGCATCCGCGTAGCGCTGACGCCAGGTATTGAGAATGTCCCCCCGGGCCCGTACCGGATCCTCCTGGAAGACCCCTGTGTTGCGCAAGTCCTCGCAATACTCGTCGAGCAGACGGCGTATCTCGGCCTCATCCGGGTGATAGGCCCGCTTGCATTTCCCGCACAGGCGCTTGGCCAGGCGCTGGGCCAGCACGCCGAGCAGCGCGTCGGAGAAATTGAAGGGATCCATGCCCATGTCCAGCAGGCGCACCACCGACTCCGGCGCGCTGTTGGTATGCAGCGTGCTGAACACGAGGTGACCGGTCAGTGAAGCCTCCAGGCCGATGGACACGGTCTCCTTGTCGCGCATTTCGCCGACCATGATCACATCGGGGTCGGCCCGCAGGAAGGAGCGCATCACCGTCGGGAAATCGAGCCCCGCCTTGCGATTCACCTGCACCTGGCGTAAGCCCTTCTGGGTGATTTCCACCGGATCCTCGGCGGTCCAGATCTTGGTCTCCGGCGTATTGATCGAACCCAGGATGGAGTGCAGCGTGGTGGTCTTGCCCGACCCCGTCGGACCGCATACGAAGAAAATGCCGTAGGGCTTGGTGATCGTCTGCTGGAGACGGGTGAAATTGTTCTCCAGCAGACCCAGTTGATCCAGCGGTAGAGGCTCGCTGTTGGCCAGCAGGCGCATCACCACATCTTCCATGCCGCCGGCGGTAGGGATTGTCGCAACCCGCAGCTCGATGTCGAGGGGTGCGAAGCGGCGGAACCTGATCTTGCCGTCCTGGGGCTTGCGCCGCTCCGAGATGTCCAGATCGCACATGATCTTGATGCGGGTGACGATCGGACTCCGGTAGCTGGCCGGAATCTCGATGTAGGGGACCAGGGAGCCGTCCTTGCGGAAACGGATCAGGGTCTTTTCCTTGCCCGGCCGCGGTTCGATGTGGATGTCCGACGCCCCCTGGCGGTGGGCGTCGATGATGATCCGGTTTACGAGCTTGACCAGTTCGTTGTCGGCGGCCGCCGACGCGTCATCGGCGGAAACACCAACCTCCCCCTCATCTTCCACCATGTCGGACAGCAGGTCGTTCACCGACGCACCGTCCCCCCCGGCCGCAAACATCTGGGCCACGGTCTGCATGAACTCCAGATGCGTCGTGACCCGGAAGACCGGCACCGCCTTCGGGAACACGTTCTGCACGACCCGCGAGGCAGTCGCCTGTTCGGGATCGGTGACCATCACCAGCAGCCCATCCGGCCCCTCCTCCAGCGGCAGCCATTCGACCTGCTGCACATAGTCCCGCTTCAGGTTGCGGATCAGATCGAACGGTTTGACCCGGTCAGGCCGGAAAGGCTCATAGGGCACACCGAAGAAGCGGGAAATCGCGTTGCCGATGTCGGCCGGCTTGATGCTGTACTCGGTAATGAGAAGCTGCTCGATGGAAATTCCCCGCTCCCGCGCCTGGGAGGTGGCCGTCTCGAGCTCCTGCGCCGTCAGCTTGGAATCGTGGACCAACCCCTCGTACTTGGACTTGGGCTGGGTCAGGGCGTGGCGGCGTTGGGAAAAGGCAATAGCCAGTGTTTGCCCGAGCCCCTGGATACCCTCTTCGGCCACCGACGAAAACGCTTCGCCGCTGCGGTTGTTGATGAGCTGGATAACGCCCAGCACATCGCCCTCCTCCTTGCAGATCGGCGCCACCAGCATCTGATGGGACCGATAACCGGAACGTTCATCCACCTCCCGCCGGAACTCCATGCGCGGAGAAATGGCCTTCAACGCCTGCTCGTCATAGGCATCGGCGATGTTGAGCATCTTTCCCGTCAGCGCCACATAGCCCGCCACGCTGTTCTCGGCGATCGGCAGCCGGATCGTGCGGATGGTCTGCAAACCGGTCTTGATCCGCGACGAGATCGTGCTGCGGTTGTCATCGACCACATAAATGGTCATGCGCTCGGCGGAAAACAGCGCACAGATCTCCGAAGACAGCTCGAAGATGATCTCATCGATGTTCTCGGTCGCATGAACCTTGTTGGTGACGGCCTGAAGACCTTTGAAGAAGGCCAGGCGACTGGCTACATCACGACCACTCGTCCTGCTGGGAGCACTGCTACTCATAGGAAAGTCACATCCGGAAAATAAGCCGCTTCACTCAGCGTCAAGAGGCGCCCCCTCGAACGGGAACAGGCCAGCGGCATCGCAACGGGCAGGCGCAGGCATCAGAGTTCGAGCTCGAGGCCGTTGTACAGCGCCCTCGGCTTGAATTGCCCGCAATTGTCGGCAATCTCCTGCAGGGTCGTCTGCGCCCTGCTCGGTTTCAGGTGGGTGATCCACACTTCAGGTTTTGCCTTCACCTTTTCCAGGAACAAGGCCAGCAGGCTTGGACAGAGGTGGCGGGACGCCAGCGCCAGATCCTGCTGCTCATCGGGAAAGGCGGTTTCGACGATCAGGTGGCGCAGATCGGGGATCTCGTTGATGGCCGCAATGAGGGCATCCGAATACGCCGTGTCGCCGGAGAACACCAGGCTGCGCCCATCCACCGACAACTGGTAGGCCACCGCCGGCACTGTATGCAGGGCCGGCAGCATCGTCACCTGGCGCCCCCCTCCAATGCGCACCGACTCACCGATGCGCATCTCCTGAAAACGCAGGAAAGGGCTGCTGCGGTCGGGAATCGACGAAAAATCGGGCCAAACCAGCCAGTTGAAAATGTGCGAACGCAGGATGCGCAGCGTCTCGGGCGACCCATGTACGACGATGGGCATCGAGCGCGCATCGCCGACCGTGTCGACGAGCAGCGGGATCATCGCGATATGGTCGAGGTGAGCATGGGTCACGAAGATGTGATCGATGCGCAGGAGCTCCTCGAACTCCAGATCGCCAACGCCCGTCCCGGCATCGATCAGCACATCATGATCCACCAGCAGGGCCGTGGTGCGCTGACTGCGCCCACCGATCCCACCGCTGCACCCGAGAACCCTTACTTTCATCTTGATCTCTCGGCACCTCTCGAGTGCAATCGGCCAACCGGCCGGCCCTCGCGAATAGTCGGAAGGAGGTTCATTGAGCCACGGGCCACGCAACGACTTCGCGGACGAAACGATGCTCTCGCCGTCGAGCCCGATCCGCCCCGCTCAAGTCACGCTCTTCGTGAAGAACTCCATTTTGACGCCGGCAATTTCAATGATGTCGTTGTCGTTAAGCCGATGGGCCTGGGCATCCAGGGCACGGCCATTCACGACAGGAAAGACGGTTCCTTCCACATGGGTGATGAAATAGCCATGTGGACGGCGGGTAATCACCGCCACCTGGGTCCCGGGCTTGCCGAGAGTCGTCAGGGACTTGGACAGCTCCAGCGTCCGCCCCGCATGCGCCCCACTGAGAATCTGGATCATGCCCAAGGCCCCCACCGGGGTTGCGGCGTTGGTGGAAGTCAGATCCGCGGGCGCATTCGACGCCAGAGCGGTGTCCGTCGTCACCGCGGCCTGGGCGTAACTCATCGCCTCATCCTGCTCGGAGCCCGGGGCACTGTCGGCAAGATACTTCAGCCGATACTTCCCCAGTTCGATCACATCGTTGCTCTTGAGAACATGCTTCTTGACCGGCTGCCCATTCACATAGGTGCCATTGGTGCTGTTCATGTCCTCAAGGAAAGCATCGTTGAGGATGGTCACGATCGCCGCGTGCTCGCCGCTGATCGCCAGATTGTCGATCTGGATGTCGTTATGCGGTTTCCGGCCGATGGTCGTACGCTCCTTTTCGAGAGTCATCTCTTTCAACACCAGACCATCCATGCTCAATATCAACCTGGGCATCACTATTCCTATCTACAACCTGCCTCAATCAAGTTCAGTGCCGAGCCGTCCAGCCCGGCGCGACGACACAATGACAACCGAAACATTATCCACGCCCCCCCGGTCATTCGCCATATCGACGAGATGTTCGGCCGCCAGCCGGGGAGCCCCACCGAGCGCGCCCAATACATCGGCGATCTCGGCATCGGGAAGCATATCGGTGAGCCCGTCTGAACAGAGGAGATAAATGTCACCATCCTGCAGCGGAAAATCAGCCACATCCGCTTCGACACAGACCGCCACACCAACAGCCCGGGTCAACAAACCACGCAACGCGGCTGAACCGGAGCCCAAGGGATCAATCATGCCCGCGTCGGATTGCTCCCGCAATACGCTGTGATCACGGGTCAGGCAATCGAGGACATCGCTCCGCCACCGGTAGATGCGGGAATCGCCCACATGACAGGCCAGCAGGCGGCCTGACGAAGGACAAACACAGACCCCGGCCAATGTCGTTCCCATGTGCTGCAGAAACGGGTCCCGCTGCGCTTCGTCGAAAACGGATTGATTGGCTGCCGCAACCGCCGCCCTCAACTCACCCGCGTCAACCGTGCGCTGGGCAACGACGAGCTGCATGTGGGCCATCCAGGCCTCCGCAGCGAGGCGGGACGCTACGGCCCCCCCCGCGTGGCCGCCCATCCCATCGGTCAGCACGGCCAGGCCCATCTCCTCGGCACAACAGACATAATCCTCATTGCGGACGCGAACACGCCCCACGTGGGAAACCATGGCCATGCGCCAATACATCGGTTGTTGTTGATCCATGCCCGAAGTCTAGGAGACGCGCCTCAAAGAATCTGCCGCTCCGCCGCACCCTCTGCGCGCCGCTGCAGCAAACGGGCCGTCCCCAGCACGACCAGAACCCCCGCCAGCCCCGCCGCTGGCCTCAACCACGCGGGATGATCGATCACGACGGAGCGCCAGAGGGGATCGTCGACGACCATGCCACCCGCCACCCAGCCCAGCAGCGCTGCCCCGAGCGTGACGATCAACGGGAAACGCTCCATGCACTTCATGATGAGCTGGCTGGACCAGACGATGATCGGGATGCTCACGGCCAGCCCGAGTCCGAGCAGCACGAGACTGTCACCTGCAGCCCCCGCTACGCCGATGACGTTGTCGACGCTCATCACGAAGTCGGCAACGATGATCGTCTTGACCGCACCGGCCACCGATGTCGCCGCATCGATCTCGTGGGCACCATCGTCCTCCGGCAACAGCAACTTGGTACCGATCCACAGCAGCACCAGCCCGCCGACCAGTTTCAGCCAGGCCAGGCCGAGCAGACTTGCCGCGAAAGCAGTCAACACCACACGCAGCCCGACCGCCCCTGCCACCCCCCAGAAAATGCCGATCCGCCGCTGCTCCGGCTGCAGGCGACGGCACGCCAGGGCGATCACCACCGCGTTGTCACCGGACAACACCAAGTCGATAGCCACGATCTGCAGCAAGCCAATCCAGAACGTCGGCACCAGAAACTCGGACATGTAAGACTCAACTGATGAAAATAGCGTACAAAAAACAAAACCGCGCCCGGGCGTCAGCCACAGGCGCGGTCCTCATCAGGCTTGATGGCCCGATTACAGCATGGCCTTCAGCAGCTTGGCCATTTCGGACGGATTACGCGTCACGGTGAAACCACACTCTTCCATGATGGCGAGCTTGGCGTCAGCAGTGTCGGCGCCGCCGGAGATCAGCGCACCAGCATGGCCCATGCGCTTGCCCGCGGGGGCGGTCACACCGGCGATGAAGCCGACGATCGGCTTCTTCATGTTGGCCTTGCACCACTGGGCGGCTTCGGCTTCATCGGGACCACCGATTTCGCCGATCATGATGACGGCGTCGGTATCCGGATCGTCATTGAACATGCGCATCACGTCGATGTGCTTCAGACCGTTGATCGGGTCACCACCGATGCCGACGGCGGAAGACTGGCCCAGACCGATTTCGGTCAGCTGGGCGACAGCTTCGTAGGTCAGGGTGCCGGAGCGGGAAACCACGCCGATGCGACCCTTGCGGTGGATGTGACCCGGCATGATGCCGATCTTGATTTCATCGGGGGTGATGAGACCCGGGCAGTTGGGGCCCAGCAGCAGGGTTTCCTTGCCACCGGCAGCAACCTTGGCCTTCATCTTGTTGCGCACTTCCAGCATGTCGCGAACGGGGATGCCTTCGGTGATGCAGATCGCCAGGTCGAGGTCGGCTTCAACGGCTTCCCAGATCGCCGCAGCAGCGCCAGCGGGCGGCACGTAGATCACGGACACGGTGGCGCCGGTTTCGGCGGCCGCTTCCTTGACGGACGCGTAGATGGGGATGTCGAAGATCTTCTCGCCAGCCTTCTTGGGGTTCACGCCGGCAACGAAGCATTCCTTGCCGTTCGCGTACTCCTGGCACTTCTCGGTGTGGAACTGACCGGTCTTGCCGGTGATACCCTGGGTGATGACCTTGGTGTCTTTGTTGATCAGGATGGACATTCGCTAACTCCTCACTTGACCGCGTCGACGATCTTCTGGGCCGCTTCGGCCATGGTGTCGGCCGCGATGATCGGGAGGCCCGAATCGCGCAGGATCTGCTTGCCGATCTCTTCGTTGGTGCCCTTCATGCGGACGACCAGCGGGACGGACAGGTGCACTTCCTTGGCCGCGGTGACCACGCCGGTAGCGATGGTGTCGCAGCGCATGATGCCGCCGAAGATGTTGACGAGAATGCCCTTCACCTTGGGGTTCTTGAGCATGATCTTGAAGGCTTCGGTCACCTTCTCGGTGGTGGCACCGCCGCCCACGTCGAGGAAGTTGGCCGGCTCGGCACCGAACAGCTTGATGGTGTCCATGGTGGCCATCGCCAGACCCGCGCCGTTCACCAGACAGCCGATGTTGCCGTCCAGGGAGATATAGGCCAGATCGAACTTGGAGGCTTCGATTTCGTCCGCATCTTCTTCATCCAGATCGCGATACTCGACGATCTCGGGATGACGGTAGAGGGCGTTGGAGTCGAAGTTGAACTTGGCGTCCAGAGCCTTGATGGTGCCATTGCCTTCCAGGATCAGCGGGTTGATTTCCGCCAGGGAAGCATCGGTTTCCATGTAGGTGGTGTACAGCTTCTTGAGGGTGTCCACAGCCTGAGCGGTGGAGCCTTCGGGAACGCCGATACCATTCGAGAGGTACAGGGCCTGTTCGTCGGTCAGGCCGGTGGCCGGATCGACGAAGACCTTGAGGATCTTCTCGGGGGTGCTGTGAGCAACTTCCTCGATGTCCATACCGCCTTCGCTGGAAGCCATCATGGCAACCTTCTGCGTGGCGCGGTCGGTCAGCGCGGCAACGTAGTATTCCTTCTTGATGTCGGCGCCTTCCTCGATCAGCAGGCGACGCACCTTCTGGCCTTCAGGGCCGGTCTGGTGGGTAACGAGCTGCATGCCAAGGATCTGGCCGGCATACTGCTTGAGTTCGTCCAGGGACTTGGCGACTTTCACGCCACCGCCCTTGCCGCGACCACCGGCGTGAATCTGGGCCTTGACGACCCAGACCTTGCCACCCAGCGTTTCCGCTGCCTTGACTGCTTCATCGACTGAGAAGCACGGCACGCCGCGCGGCGTCGTGACGCCAAATTTTCTCAGGATTTCCTTGCCCTGATATTCGTGAATTTTCATGGTTGCCCTTCGATCGAAGTCTTGGCCTTATAAAGGCCGCTCACGCTTGGTTGATGGGACTGTTCGGGGCCAGCACGCACCCCGCGACACACACGCCGTTCTCCCTCGTCCAACGTATGTACCGCCCCGCTTTTCGCCCACCCGGCGTATGCGGCCGGAGTGTTCGAAAAACAATCCGCCGCCGACCTGCTTATTGACATGTCGGTATTTGGATCGACCGATTATATACGAAACATCGGACACAACCGCTTTCACGCTGCACTGCACACCGGCAGCGGCCTCTCGCTATGCTGGATCGGGTTTGCGGTACCAGCGCGGGTAGTAGCGCATCACCGTCGACGAGGTGGTTTCGAGGGCATGACAGCGGTCGAGCTGGAAGGGCTTGCCACCATCCTCGCCCTCCCCCGTGTCACGCCGGAAGGTGGCCAGGGTCTGGATCGCCGCCGTCGGCAGGGACGCCAGCAGTTCGGTGAGATGGGAGCATCCGCGCACGTCGCTGAACATCTCGCTGACGGCCTTGCGGAAACCGCGAACCAGATTCAGACCGATCAGGGCCCGATAAACCGGCGCGATGGTGTCGCAGCCACCGGGATAGGGCACCCACTCGGAACAGGCCTCCACATCGACGACCACGAAGGCGCTGTCGATGGTGACGCGGATGAACAGGTCATGCACCGGATCGCCCACCTTGCGGATACCGGACGCCAGCGGATAGTCCGCCGCCTTCTCGTCGGTCAGGCGGGCATCCAGATCGAACAGGCCATCCTCCCTCAAATAGCCCTGGACTTCGATGCGACGGGTATGGGCGCGGCTACGCCGTACAACAGGTTCGGAAAGCGGCATGGACATCAAAAAACACAATAACGGGAAACAAAGCACAAATGGACCGGCCAGCAAACCGTCGACCATGTCACGATACGTAACGTTTGCCGGCACTTCGCGGAAAACAAGGCGCCGCGCCGAATGACAAACTTCACTAGAATATTGTATCGACTGCGGCGCATCGATGGATGCCGCAACGCACAACAAAGCAACCGCGATCCCGTCGCTCCCGACCCCATTGATGAACAGCGCGCAAAAGCCCCTTTCCATACTCGTCGCGACGCTTGCCCTGTTGTTCGAACCTGCCGTGATGGCGGCCGGGTTGAGCGATATCGTCGTCCATTCCGCGCTGGGGGAACCCTTGCGCGCAGAAATCAGGCTAACGGCGGCGACCGGGGAAACATTCGATCCATCCTGTTTCCGGATCGCTCCGCCGGCAGCGGCAAACGGTGACGATCTGCCGTGGATCCGCAACGCCCGCATCTCGATCAGTGGCGACCGGCTGCGCATCACGACCCGCGAGCCCATCAACCATCCGGCGGCCATGCTCGGCCTGCGCGTCGCCTGCGGTACCGAACTCTACCGCGACTACCCGATCCTGCTGCAGCCGCCGATGGCGCGGAACGCCACGCCGGAAATCAGCCCGCCCACGGCCGACGTAGCACCCTCGCCACGTACCGGCGGCACACGGGCTCGCAAGCCTTTCCGCACCGCAGCAACAGCGGTCGGCGAACGTGAAGAGCGCGTAGTCCCACCGAAGGCTGGCGTGGGCAACAAGACGGGCAGGAAGGGTGCAGACAAGAAGCGGCGGGGCGATCGGCTGGTCATCAGCAAGGACAAGAACCCGGCGCTCCGTCTCGACTACCGGCTTCCCCACCCGCCGGCCGCGGCCGAGAGTGCTCAGGCAACCCCGACCGGCAAGTCGACGCTCTCCACCTACGACGAAAGCATTTCAGCCCAGCTCGAGCTCGACGAGAAGATCAGGCGCCTCGAGGAATACCAGGCGGCGCTACGCCAGCGCATTGCCGAACTGGACCGGCAGGAAGCCGATGTACAGCGCCCGGCCCCGCTCCCGGAGCAGGCGCCGGCAGCCCCCACCATTGCGGCAGCCCCGCCCCACCCCACCCCGCCAGCCGCAGCACCGGAGGAAAGCAGCCCGAAGGGCGCCGCACCGGACTGGCTCGCCGTGCTCGGCGGCATCACCGCGGTGGCCGCCGGCGGCCTGGCCCTGCTGTGGATGCGCAAACGACGCTCCGACGCCGCCCCGTTGACCGAGTTCGAGGCGGCTCGGCCGCACGAGTCCGTGTTCCCCGACGAGCCGGTCGTGGATTCCAGCGCTGCCGCAGCAGCCGCGCCGCCGCCAGTCGTGCCCGCAACGCCGCTGGCCCCGCCCCCGCCGCAGTCTTATGCGCCGCCGCCCATCCCTGACGACTCCGCCGACTGGGCTGAGCCCACCTTCGCGCCAGCCCACCCGATTCCCTTCGACGAAACCGTAGACGAACAGGACTCCGCCCTCGAACTGGCTGAAATCATGATGTCCTTCGGCCGCACCCAGGGCGCCGCCGAAACCCTTGCCGACTACATCCGCAGCAACCCGCGGCAGGCCGTCAAGCCGTGGCTCAAGCTGCTCGACGTCTATCACGTGGCCGGCATGCGGGCCGAGTTCGAAGCCCTCACCCGCCAGCTCAACAAGACCTTCAACGTCAAGACGATCACCTGGGCCGACTTCAAGGCCTCCCGGGCCGCCCCCGACTCGGTCGAGCAGATGGAGCACGTCATGCACCAGTTGCAGGAGCGGTGGGGCACCCAGGAAGCCCAGGTCTATATCCACCAGTTGCTGCGCGACAACCGCAACGGCACCCGGCAGGGCTTTCCCCTCAGCGTGGTCGAGGAGCTCCTGCTGCTGCTGGCCGTGCTCGACGACACCCTGGGCACCTACCGGCCCAATGTGGAGCTCACCCTTGCGGATCTGGAGCCGCCGCGCCCGGGCAGCAAGGCCGCGGCCTGATCAGACCGGGTTGTCCACCTCGACGAACTCGGCGTCGATACCGAAAGTCTCGACCAGGTGCCGGCCCAGGGCCTGCGCGCCATAGCGTTCGCTGGCGTGGTGGCCCACTCCCAGGTAGGCCACCCCGGACTCCCGCGCCAGATGGGTCGTCTGCTCCGAGGCTTCACCGGAGATGAAGCAGTCCACGCCGGTGGCGATGGCCTGCTCGAAATAGCCCTGCGCACCACCGGTACACCAGGCCACCCGCCGGATCGTCCGCTCCGGATCCCCCAGTACCAGCGGCTCGCGCCCCAGCCGCGCGGCGGCCTGGCGGGCCAGCGCCGTCAAGCTGGCCGCATGGGACAGGTTGCCGGTCCAGCCCAGATCCTGTTCGCCGAAGCGCCCATCCGCCAGCCAGCCCATCAGCTTGCCCAGTTGCGCGTTGTTGCCCAGCTCCGCATGGGCGTCCAGCGGCAGGTGGTAGGCGAACAGGCTGATGTCATTGTTGAGCAGCGTTGCCAGGCGGCGCTTGCGCATGCCGGTAATGCGTCCATCCTCGCCGCGCCAGAAGTAGCCATGGTGCACCAGCACTGCATCGGCCCCCTTTGTCACAGCCGCGTCGAGGAGCGCCTGGCTGGCCGTCACGCCGCACACCACGCGTCTCACCTCAGCCCGTCCTTCCACCTGCAACCCGTTTGGGCAATAATCCTTGAATCCACCGACATTCAGCAGAGTGTCGAGATAACGCTGCAATTCGGCTCTGTCCATGGCCGCCTCCCCTTAACCCTTCAGAATTTCTGGACGCCCGCGGGCGCCTCCGGTCGCAGATTTTACGATGCATCGCCTGTGGATGATCTTTGCCCAAGCCGTCACCGTCTCGGTGGCGATCCTGTTCGTGGTCAGCACGCTGAAACCCGAATGGATCGGCGAACGCGCCGTGCTTCCCTCCGTGACCATCCAGGAAACGGTTTCCCCCGTCTCGCTGCCATCGGGCAAGGGGCCGGCATCCTATGCCGACGCCGCCAAGGCCGCGCTGCCTGCCGTGGTGCACGTATTCACCAGCAAGGAGGTACGGGCCCAGAACAATCCGTTCAGCGATGATCCGCTGTTCCGCCACTTCTTTGGCGACCGCCTCAACAACAAGCCCCAGCAGCGCACCTCGGGCCTCGGCTCCGGCGTCATTGTCTCGCCGGAAGGTTACATCCTCACCAATAACCACGTGATCGAGGCCGCCGACGAAATCGAGGTGGCCCTCAACGACGGTCGCAAGCTGCCGGCCCGCATCGTCGGCCGCGACCCGGAATCCGACCTGGCGGTGCTGCAGATCAAGGCCGATGGCAAGCTGCACCCGATCACCTTCGGCCACACCGAGCAACTCCATGTCGGCGACGTGGTGCTGGCCATCGGCAACCCCTTCGGCGTCGGCCAGACCGTCACGATGGGCATCGTCTCGGCCCTCGGCCGTTCTCACCTGGGCATCAACACCTTCGAGGACTTCATCCAGACCGACGCGGCGATCAACCCGGGCAACTCCGGCGGCGCGCTGATCGACGCGGCCGGCAACCTGGTCGGCATCAACGCGGCGATCTACTCCCGCTCCGGCGGCTCCCTCGGCATCGGCTTCGCGATTCCGGTGTCCCTGGCCCGCAACGTGATGGAGCAGATCATCCAGAGCGGATCGGTCACCCGCGGCTGGATCGGCGTCGAAGTCCAGTCCATCACCCCCGACCTGGCGGACTCCTTCGGCATGCCCTCCAACGACGGCACCTTGATCTCCGGGGTGATGCGCGGCAGCCCTGCCGACCGGGCCGGCGTCAAGCCGGGCGACGTGCTGCTGGCCGTCGAAGGACGCAAGGTCAACGACCCGCAGGCCATGCTGGAAGCCATCGCCGCGCTGTCGCCCGGACGCAAGGCCGGTTTCGAGCTGCGCCGCGGCAAGGACAAGCTCGACCTCAAGGTGGAGATCGGCCGCCGCCCGGCGCTGTCCCGCGGCGAATGAGCGAAGCGGCCCGCGACCCCCACGCGCCGGATTTCCTGCGCCGGCATCGCCCCTTCGTCCTCTTCTGGCTGGCCCGCATCCTGTTCGGCGGCGGTAGCCAGATCAAGGACGTGGCCGTCGGCTGGCAGGTCTACCAGCTCACCGGCAGCGCGCTGGATCTGGGCCTGGTCGGCCTGATCCAGTTCCTGCCGCGCATCCTGCTCACCGCCATCGCCGGCGACCTGGCGGACCGCCTCGACCGGCGCAGTCTGACCGTCGCCGCCCAACTGGTGCAGACCGCCGGCCTCGCCGTGCTGGCCGTCGCCAGCGCCACCGGTTTCGTCAGCCGCGAGCTGATCTTCGGCACCGTACTGATCCTCGGCGCCGCCCAGACCTTCCAGATGCCCGCCAGCGCATCCCTGCTGCCGGCCCTCGTCCCGCCCGCCGCGCTGCCCCGGGCACTGGCGCTGAGCGCCTCGGCGATGCAGGCGGCAACCATCGTCGCGCCGGCCCTGGGCGGCTTTCTGTATCTGCTCGGCGCCTCGGTGGTGTACGCCCTCACTGCGCTGCTGCTGGCCCTGTCATCCATCTTCCTGCTGCGCCTGCCCGACGTGCACGTGGAGCGTGTGCTGTCCGGCTCCGCCTGGCAACGCTTCGTCGCCGGCATCCGCTTCATCCGCGGCCAGGGCATCGTCTTCGGCGCCATGTCGCTGGACCTCTTCGCCGTGCTGTTCGGCGGCGCCACCGCACTGCTGCCGATCATCGCCCACGAAGTGCTGCACACCGGCTCCTGGGGCCTCGGCCTGCTCCGCTCCGGGCCGGCCATCGGCGCGCTGGCGATGGCCCTGTGGCTGGCGCGCAATCCCCTGCGTCACTCGGTCGGCCGCATTCTGTACGGCTCGGTGGCCGCTTACGGGCTATCGATCATCGCCTTCGGCCTGTCCTCCAACCTGTGGCTGTCGGTGTTCTTCCTGGCCATCGGCGGCGCCACCGACATGGTCAGCATGGTGATCCGCCAGTCCCTGGTCCAGCTGCAGACGCCGGACGACATGCGCGGCCGGGTCAGCGCGGTCAACTCCATCTTCGTCGGTGCCTCCAACCAGCTCGGCGAATTCGAATCCGGCCTCACCGCCGCGTGGTTCGGCGCGGTGCCGTCGGTGCTGATCGGCGGTGCCGCCACGCTGCTCGTCGTGGCGTTATGGACACGCCTGTTCCCGCAACTGGGGCGAACGGAGTCCCTGCACGGCACCCCGTAGGGCGAGATTGCCCGCCCATAACCCCCAAACACGCCCCCGCCGCCAATCCGCCATGCACCTCCGCCACCTCGCCGCCGCCAGCCTGCTCGCCGCCACGCCGCTGTTCGCCGCCCCGCCGGCCAAGCCCCGACCCTACGACCACATCGTCGTCGTGGTGCTAGAGAACCGCTCCGCCTACGCCGGCGGCGAACGGCGCGTGTGGGACAACCCGGCCCTGCCCTTCCTCAACGGTCTGGCCCGCGATCCCCGCCATGGCGCCCGCTTCACCAACGCCTGGGCCGCCGAAACGCCCTACCGGCGCATCCCCGCCGGCCTCGAGCGCCCGCTATCGGCACGCCCCAGCCAGCCCAACTACCTGTACTTGTTTGCCGCCAGCAATCAGGGCGTGCTGCCCGCCTGGTTCGCCGATCCGTCCTCACCCTACCAGGGCAAGGCCGAACTCGCGCCCAACGGCGACCGCCTGCTCAGCCCCGGCGCCGAACAGCCCAGCGGCATCGGCAACCGGCTGATCCCGGCAGCCCGCCGCCCCTTCGCCACGGCCAACCTGGGCGCCAGCCTGCGTGCCGGCGGGCGGAGCTTCCTGAGCTTCTCCGAGAGTCTGCCCCACCCGACATGGGATGCGGAAGGCGATGCCGATCCCAAACTGGATCTCTACCGCCGCAAGCACAACCCGGCCATCAACTGGATCGCCCTGCCCAGCGCCGCGACGACGGACAGCCTTCCCGCCGGGCGCCGCCGCTTCCTGCTGCCGCCCGACGTGAACCTCGCCTTCCATGCCAGCACCGACCCGCAGGGGCGCCACTGGCGCGGCTTCGCCGAGGACGCCGAAGGCCGGCCACTGGATTTCGCGCAGCTACCCAACGTGGCGCTGGTGATCCCCAACGAGCAGCACGACGCCCACAGCGCCTCCCTCGGCGAGATGGACAACTGGCTGAAAACGAATATCGGCCCCTACGCCGCGTGGGCGACCCAGCACAACAGCCTGCTGATCGTCACCTTCGACGAGGACGGCTCGACGGACACCAGCCAGGGCGACGCCTACCACTTTGGCCGCGACCGCATCGCCACGCTGTTCTATGGAGCCGGCGTCAGGCCCGGCGACTACGCCGAGCGCATCGACGCCCTCAACGTGCTGGCCACCGTCCTGCACGACCAGGGGCAACTGGCCGGTTTTCGCCGGGATTTCGCGCTGACTTGCCCGGACGACGCCGCCACCTGCACCCGCGAGCTGGCCAACCTGCGCCCCATCCTCGACGTGTTCGGCCGCGGCCCGGCCCTGAAGGAGATTCCGCCGGTCCGCGAGTGAAGCCCCGGCGGCGCGCTCAAGCCATCCGCGAGCCCCAGAAGGCGGCCACGTCCACCATCCGGTTGGCGAAGCCCCATTCGTTGTCGAACCACACCAGCAGGTTGAGCAGGCGGTCGCCGCTCATGCGGGTCTGGCCGCCGTCGACGATGGCCGAGTGGGGGCTGTGGTTGAAGTCGATGGAGGCGTGCGGCTCGTCGGTGTAGGCCATGCGGCCGGAGCCCTGGCCTTCCACCGCCGCCCGCAGGCGGGCCTTCACGTCGGCCGCGTCGGTGCCGCGCTTCAGCGTCACCAGCAAGTCGATGGCCGACACGTTCACCACCGGCACGCGGATCGCCTTCGACTCGATGCGCCCGGCCAGGTGCGGCAGCAAGCGCTGCACACCACGGGCCAGGCCGGTGGACACCGGGATCATCGACTGCATCGCCGAGCGGGTGCGGTGCAGGTCGGTGTGGTGATAGCCGTCGATCAGCGGCTGGTCGTTCATCACCGAATGCAGCGTGGTCAGCATCGCGTGGTCCAGCCCATAGGCCTCGTCGAGGATGGACAGCACCGGCACGATGGCATTGGTGGTGCAGGACGCCGCCGACACGATGCGCTCCGCGCCGCTCAGCAACTCATGGTTCATGCCGAAGACGATGGTCTGGTCCACGTCCCCGGCGCTATGCCCCGGATGGGACAGCAGCAGGCGCCGGCAACCCGCATCCAGGAAGCGCTGCAGTTCCGGCCGGTAGCTGTAGCGCCCGGAGGCTTCCACCAGCACATCCACGCCGATCCTGCCCCAGTCCACGCCTTCCGGCGTGTCCGCGTGGAAGACCGGGATGTCCTTGCCGTCGATGCGCAGGCAGCCGTCACCCACCTCGACGGTGCCCGGGAAGCAACCGTGGGTGGAGTCGAAGCGGGTCAGGTAGGCCATGCTGTCCAGATCGGCCGGCTCGTTGATCGCCACCACCGAAAAACCCTCCCGCATCGGCGACGCCAGCAAGGCCCGCAGGAAACACCGTCCGATCCGCCCGTACCCGTTTATTGCAATCCGCAAAGACATCGATCCACTCGTCACACACCGCATCCGGCCCGCATCCCGGTCATTCCGACCGGCCTCGACACATCGCGCTTGACGCGACGCATGACGGACAGGAGCGACCGATGCCCGCCCGACAGGGGCGAGACTACACCCTCCGGGCCGTCCGCGTCCGCTCCTGCCCCTTCCACCGCCCCGCGCAGGGAAGCACTGCGGGCTTGAGACAGCTGTCTCGCCTGTCTCGGCTGGACTGCCCGATTTGAGAAGGATGTCTCGTCCGCCGACCGCCCCCTGAACGCAAGCCCTTGTTAAGAAAAGATTTCACCGCCTGGCACAAAGCTGGCTGGTGGAGGTCGCGGGCCGTCGCGACGCAGTTTCGGCGCGCCCGACGACAAGCCTCACCACACCACGCTCAAAGCGGGAGACAAAACGATGAGAAAAACCCAACGCATTTCCCGGCCGCTGCTGGCCGCCTCGCTGGCGACCCTGTTCGCCACCGGCGCCCTGGCCGCCGACGCGGCCCCTGCCGATCCGGAGCCGCCCCTCGGCGTCGACGTCCTGGAAGCCGGCTTCAAATGGCGCCCCAACTACGTGTCCGAGGACATGCTGATCAATGCCGACAAGGACGCCAACAACTGGCTGCACTACGGCAAGGACTACCAGGCCACGCGCTTCAGCCAGCTGCGCCAGATCACCCGTGACAACGTACTGCGGCTGGTGCCCAAGTGGAACCTGTCCTTCGGCGTGAACGACGCCCAGGACAGCCAGACCACCGTCGTCAACGGCCGCATCTACGTGACCGCCAGCCAGAACAAGGTCTTCTCCCTCGATGGCGAGAGCGGCCGCATGCTGTGGAAGTACGAGCATCCGCTACCCGGCGACATCGGCCCGCGCCTGTGCTGCGAGGCCGTCAACCGCGGCGTCGCGGTGTTCAAGAACATGGTCTACATGGCGACCCTCGACAGCCACGTGGTCGCCCTCGACAACACCACCGGCCGCGTCGTGTGGGACGTGCCCCTCGGCGACTACCGCACCGGCGAGATCTACACCTCGATGCCGCTGGTCGCCAACGGCCTGATCGTGGTCGGCAACTCCGGCTCCGACGTGGGCGGCAACGTCGGCAAGATCACCGCCCTCGACCCGGACACCGGCAAGATCGCCTGGCAGACCACCACCCGGCCGACCAGCGCCAGCGACCCGGTAGCCAAGACCTGGGCCAACGACTCCTGGAAGACCGGCGGCGCCTCCGCCTGGCTGACCGGCAACTACGACCCCAAGACCAAGACCATCTTCTGGGGCGTCGGCAACCCCTCGCCGGACTTCGACCCCCGCGTGCGCGCCGGTGACAACCTGTACAGCAACGCCACGCTGGCCCTCGATGCCGCCACCGGCAAGATCAAGCACCACTTCCAGTACACCCCCAACGACTCCTGGGACTACGACGGCAACAACGAAACCATCCTGGTGGACGACGACCAAGGCCGCAAGGTGTGGCTGCACGCCGACCGCAACGGCCACGTCTATTCCATCAACCGGGACAGCGGCAAGTGCAACTGGGTGGTGCCCATCGCCCGCGTGAACTGGGTTACTGGCTTCCAGGGCAACTGTCGCCCGATCGTCAATCCGGACAAGGTGCCCGGCTACGACAAGGTCGCCACCGACGTCGCCCCCATCCTCGACGGCGGCAAGGAATGGCACCCGGCCGCCTACAGCCCGCTCACCAAGCTGCTCTACGTGCCCTTCATCGACAGCTCGATGGACATCCAGGCCAAGAAGATGGAATGGCGGCAGGGCGAGTGGTTCCTGTCGTCCAAGGTCCTCAAGGCCAACCCCTACACCGGCGGCGTGAAGGCCTTCGACGCCACCACCGGCAAGCTGGCCTGGAGCCGCCCGCAGAGCACGCCGGCCACCAGCGGCCTGCTCGCCACCGCCGGCGGGCTGGTCTTCTCCGGCGACGCCGAAGGCTACTTCTCGGCGATGCGCGACGACACCGGCGAAACCCTGTGGCGCTTCAACGTCGGCACCGGCATCCACGGCAACCCGACCACCTTCAACGTAAACGGCCAGCAGTACGTGGCCATCGTCTACGGCCCTGGCGGCGGCAGCCTGTGGCCGCTGGTGTACGGCGAGCTGTTCAAGCACCAGAACCGCGGCGGCGGCATGATGGTCTTCGCCCTCTCGCCGCAATACCGCTAACCCCGTCCCAGCCCTTGCGGCGGGCGCGGCCGAAGCCTGGGCCGCGCCCGCGGAGCGATCCATGACACCGCGCACACGCCTTTGCGGCACCTTGCTGGCCCTGCTCACCCACGGCCAGCCGGCCGGCAGCGCGCCGCCCCCGGCAGAACCAGGCGGCGGCCCGCTGACCGTCTGCCTCGCCGAAGCCACCCCCCCGTTCTCGGCCAGCAGCCTGCCGGACGGCGGCATCGACGCCGAACTGGCCCGCGCCGTCGCCGGGCAGCTCGGCCGGGAAGTCCGCCTGACATGGGTAAGCATCCCGAACCGCGGCGGGCTCGGCAAGGCCCTCGCGCAGAACCTCGCCGGCGGCGCCTGCGCGCTGTTTGCCGGCATTCCGGAAAGCGGCGGGCCCAACGAGGACCTGGCCGAGAAACGCCTGGCCGCCAGCACGCCCTACCTGGAAACCGGCTATGTACTGGTCGGAGCCCGCACGCCAGTCCGCAGCCTCGACGACGCCCGCCGGCTCGGCCGGATCGGGGTGGTCACCGCCACGCCGGCCGATCTGTACTTGTTCCAGCAGAACCTGCACCGCTTGCCCTACGGCGACAACGGCGCGCTGCTGGCCGCCCTTGCCGACGGCAGCGTGGACGCCGCCGCGCTGTGGCAGCCGGCCCTCGCCGAGGCCCGGCGGCGGGGCCAGGCGCAGGCGGTCGACGGCCTGGCGCTGCCCGAGGCCGGCCGCACCCGCTTCGTCTTCGCGCTGCGCCGCGGCGACCCGGCCCTGCTGGCCGACGTCAATGCCGCGGTGGACAGCCTGCGCAGCGACGGCCGCCTCGCCGCCATCCTGAGGGCCCACGGCCTGGCGCCGTGATCAAACTCCAACGATCCCCACACCAGAGAACCATGACACACCCCACATCCCCCACGTCTATCACCGCCCGTGCCGTCCGGCAGCGGGCCTCCGCCATCGGCCTGTGCCTCACCCTCGGGCTCAGCGGCCTGGCCCACGCCTTTGGCGTGACGCCCGCAGGCGGCGCGCCCGCCGCCGCGTCGGCCAATCCCCTCGCCGGCAATGCCGGGGCCGCCCGCAAGGGCGAGGAGCTGTTCGGCCGCAACTGCCAGCAGTGCCACAACACCCGCGGCCACGGCGGCAAGTGCCCGCAGCTCGTGCGCGGCGCCTGGGCCCCCGGCGGCCCCAACTCCGACAAGTTCATGTTCGACACCATCTCCAAGGGCCGCCCCAACACCCAGATGGGCTCCTTCGGCATGGCCCTCGGCGAGGAGGAAATCTGGCAGATCGTCACCTTCCTGCGCGAGGAAGCCGTACGCGTGAAGGCCGCAGCCCGCAAGGCGGGCGACGAAGACGATTCGAACTGGTACTGAGTCCCTCTCCCACAGCATCGTTCGGATTTCCGGATGCTTTTCCCGCCCCTTTTCCGGAAATCCGAACGCGCCCGCCAGCGGAGAAAACAAAACCCTTTAAAAACAGACCGATAAAAACCCGGACTGCGGTCCGGGCGGTGGCACAGCTCCTGCAAATGAATGGGCACGACGGCCTCTCCACGGCCCGCCAAATCACATTCAAAAAGCACTGGAGACACGTATGACCACCCCGATCTACCGCACGGAGCACGACCTGCTCGGCGACCGCCAGGTTCCCACCGCCGCCTACTACGGCGTGCACACCCTGCGGGCCCTGGAGAACTTCAACATCAGCGGCATCTCCATCGCCGCCTATCCCGATCTTGTGCGCTCCCTCGCCCAGATCAAGCTCGCCGCCGCCCAGGCCAACCAGGAACTGGGCCTGCTCGACAGCGAGCGCACCGAGGCCATCGTCAAGGCCTGCCGCGAAGTGATCGCCGGCCAGTTCCACGACCACTTCGTGGTGGACGTCATCCAGGGCGGCGCCGGCACCTCCACCAACATGAACGCCAACGAGGTGATCGCCAACCGCGCGCTGGAGATCATGGGCCATCGGCGCGGGGAGTACCTGTTCCTGCACCCCAACGAACACGTCAACATGAGCCAGTCCACCAATGACGTGTATCCGACCGCCCTCAAGCTGGCCACCTACGTCGGCATCTTCCGCCTGGTGGACGCCATGGCCCACCTGCGCTTCGCCTTCGAGCGCAAGGCCACCGAATTCGCCGACGTACTCAAGATGGGCCGCACCCAGTTGCAGGACGCCGTGCCGATGACCCTCGGCCAGGAGTTCTCCACCTACGCAACCATGCTCGGCGAGGACGAGGAGCGCCTGAAGGAAGCCGCGCTGCTGATCCGCGAGATCAACCTCGGCGCCACCGCCATCGGCACCGGCATCAATGCCCACCCGGACTACGCCGGCCTGGTGTGCCGCCGCCTGGTCGAAGTCAGCGGCATCCCGGTGGTCACCGCCCCGAACCTCATCGAAGCCACCCAGGACTGCGGCGCCTTCATCCAGCTGTCCGGCGTGCTCAAGCGCGTCGCCGCCAAGCTGTCCAAGGTCTGCAACGACCTGCGCCTGCTGTCCTCCGGCCCGCGCGCCGGCTTCTGCGAGATCAACCTGCCAGCCCGCCAGGCCGGCTCCTCGATCATGCCAGGCAAGGTCAACCCGGTGATCCCGGAAGTGGTGAACCAGATCGCCTTCGAGGTCATCGGCAACGACATGACCGTCACCTTCGCCGCCGAAGCCGGCCAGCTGCAGCTCAACGCCTTCGAGCCGATCATCGCCCACAGCCTGTTCAAGAGCGTGCTGCACCTGTCCCGCGGCTGCACCACGCTGGCCGACCTGTGCGTGGACGGCATCACCGCCAACCGGGACACCCTGCGCGCCAGCGTCGAACGCTCCATCGGCATCGTCACCGCGCTGAACCCCTACATCGGCTACGCCAACGCCACCGACGTGGCCGCCGAGGCCCACGCCACCGGCAAGGGCGTCGCCGAGATCGTGCTCGCGCGCCAGCTGATGAACGCCGAGCAGCTGGCCGACGTGCTGCGCCCGGAAATACTGACCAAGCCGCAAATGATCCCGACCCGGGCCGCCTGAGCCGCCCTCCATTTCTGGAACCAAGGAGAACATCATGAAAATGAACCGGCTGACGACCCTGATCGGGATCGCCCTGGTGCTCGGCATCATTGTCGGCTACGCCTGTAACACGCTGGCCGCCACCCCCGCCCAGGCCAAGGAAATCGCTTCTTACTTCGGCATCCTGACCGACGTCTTCCTGCGCCTGATCAAGATGATCATCGCGCCGCTGGTCTTCGCGACCCTGGTCGCCGGCCTGGCCGGCATGGGCGACACCAAGACCGTCGGCCGCATCGGCCTCAAGGCCCTCGGCTGGTTCGTCGGCGCCTCGTTCTGTTCGCTGCTGCTCGGCCTGGTCTTCGCCAACGTCCTGCAGCCCGGCACCGGCCTCAACGTGCCGCTGCCGGAAGCCGGCGCCGCCACCAACCTGAAGACCAGCGCGCTGAACCTGAAGGACTTCATCACCCACGTCTTCCCGAAGAACATCTTCGAGGCGATGGCGGCCAATGAAATCCTGCAGATCCTGGTTTTCGCCGTCTTCTTCGGCACCGCCCTCGGCCACCTGCACAGCCAGACCGCGCGCAGCCTGGTATGCACCATGGAAGAAGTCGTCCATGTGATGCTCAAGGTCACCGACTACGTGATGCGCTTCGCCCCGGTCGGCGTGTTCGGCGCCGTCGCCGGTGCCATCACCACCAACGGCCTGGGCATGCTGCTCGTCTTCGGCAAGCTGCTGCTCAGCTTCTACGCCGCGCTGGCCGCCCTGTGGCTGGTGCTGATCGCCGCCGGCTACTTCGTGCTCGGCAAGGAGATCTTCCGCCTGCTCAAGCTGATCCGCGGCCCGATGCTGGTCGGCTTCTCGACCGCCTCCAGCGAATCGGTCTATCCGAAGCTGATGGAACAGCTCGAGAAGTTCGGCATCAAGAACCGCGTCACCAGCTTCGTGCTGCCGCTGGGCTACTCCTTCAACCTCGACGGCTCGATGATCTACACCACCTTCGCCGCGCTGTTCGTCGCCCAGGCCTACGGCATCGAGATGAGCCTGACCACGCAGATCACCATGCTGCTGGTACTGATGGTGTCCTCCAAGGGCATCGCCGGCGTGCCGCGTGCCTCGCTGGTCGTCGTTGCCGCCGTGCTGCCGATGTTCAACCTGCCGGAAGCCGGGCTGCTGCTGGTGCTGGGCATCGACCACTTCCTCGACATGGGCCGCACCGTCACCAACGTGCTCGGCAACGCCATCGCCACCAGCGTCGTCGCCAAGTGGGAAAACGCCATCGTCCCGGTCGATGAGGCCTTCGACGACGAAGACGAAGCCCTGCCGGTCGACGACGGCGTTCCCGCCACGGTCTGATCGCCACTCATCGCCCCACACAGCCTTATGGCTGTTGGGGCGAATTCATTCGCCCTCGGTAAGTCGATTCACCTCGACGGGCGAATGAATTCGCCCCAACGGTAAATTCCAGCCGTAGCTCTCCGCCCCGGCAAAACAGCCCTTCCCCCATGTCCCTCGAACTCCTGCTGCTCGGCAGCGTGGCCTTCTTCGCCGGAGCGGTCGATGCCGTGGTCGGCGGCGGCGGCCTGATCCAGATCCCGGTCCTGCTCGGCCACTTTCCGCAGGTGCCCATCCCGCCCCTGTTCGGCACCAACAAGCTGTCGAGCATCGCCGGCACCGGTGCGTCCCTGTGGCAGTACGCGCGGACGGTGCGGATTCCGTGGTTCGTCGTGCTGCCGGCGGCCCTCGCCGCACTGGCCGGCGCCTGGCTCGGCGCCGCGGTGGTGGCCTGGCTGCCCCGCGAGGCGATGCGCCCATTGGTGATGGTGCTGATGCTGGCGGTGGCCATCTACACCTTCCGCCGCAAGGAACTCGGCCACGTGCCGACCCGCGAACTGCGCCCGTCCGACCGCTGGCGCGCCGCCGCCTTCGGCGCCGCGATCGGCTTCTACGACGGCTTCTTCGGCCCCGGCACCGGCAGCTTCCTGATCTTCGGCTTCGTACGCCTGTTCGGCATGGACTTCCTGCGCGCCTCGGCCAGCGCCAAGCTGGTCAACGTCGCCACCAACCTGTCCGCCATCGCCTTCTTCGCCAGCCACGGCCCGCTGCTGTGGGGCATCGGGCTGACGATGGCGGTGTGCAACCTGGCCGGCGCCCAGGTCGGCACTCGGCTGGCCGTTCGCCACGGCAGCGGCTTCGTGCGCAAGGCCTTCCTGGCGGTGGTAACGGTGCTGATCGGCAAGCTGGGCTGGGAGATTATCTAGGGCAAGCCGGCAGTCAGCACAAAGGATGCGGCAATCAGTCGCAATCCATGCATTCCGCAAGTTTTTAGAATCGCGGCCCTTGCCACGACTCTAAGAACTTGCGGAAACTGCTCATGCCCAAGCCCCTCAATCTTGCGCTCCTCATGGGTGCGCTCCAGGCGGGTGTCGCTGCGGCCTCACCCGATTCTGTTCCAGCCACTGCCAAGGCGCTGCCTGAGGTTTTGGTGGAAGCCAGCCGCGCGGAATCGTATCGGGCGGAAACCACAACCGTTGCAGGGAAACTGCCTCAATCCATCCGGGAGATTCCAAACTCGGTCTCGGTGCTGACCCGTCAGCAGATGGACGACCAGAACATGGTCACCCCCTGGGATGCGCTTTCCCAGATCACCGGCGTCCAGGCGGTCGCCAACGACATCACCCAGGGACAGTTCCATTCCCGGGGTGGCGCGCTCGAGGTCCAGCACGACGGCCTGCCCTCCACCTTGCCTCTTTCCGGGTACCAACAGTTCGATCTCGGACTATATGAACGCATCGAGGTCATGCGCGGTCCGTCCGGTCTGCTGCAAGGTTCAGGCTCGTTCTCCGGGACGGTGAACTTTGTGCGCAAACGCCCCACTGCAGACCTCACGGCATCGGCCCTCGCATCCTATGGATCCTGGACCAATCGGCGGCTGGAGGCGGACGTGAGCGGTGCGCTCAACGCGGATCGCAGCCTGCGTGCCCGGGGCGTGTTGTCAGGCATAGACCGGGACTTCGTCTTCAACCGCATCCATGACAAGAAGTGGATGGGCTACCTCACGCTGGACTACGACTTTTCCCGAGCAACAACCCTCAACCTTTTTGTCGCCAATCTCACCAACGATTCGACCGGCTTTTCAGGATTACCCACTTACACGGATGGCCGACAGCTGTCGGTTCCACGCAGCTTCAATCCTTACCCGGACTGGAATCGCATTGAATGGGATACGACCGATATCGGGCTCGATCTCACCCATCGCTTCGCCAACCGCTGGACGGCGTCGCTCAGGCTGATGCGCCGGGATCAGAGTCAATTCTTCAAGGACGGCTATGCAACAGCCGGGGTTGACCCAGCCAGCGGGCGGATCGCCAGCTATGCGCGCAGGGAGTTCATGTACGACTACGTGCATGAGGCCGTGGATACCTTTGCCGGCGGTCCGTTCATGCTCCTGGGACGGGAACATAGCGTGCTCGTGGGCGCCAACTTCAGCAGTTTCGACAGCCGCGGACGAGGCGCCAATCCGAATTCGCCGGGTAGTTCGGGGCTGACCGTAACGAATGTGCTCCTCGCCGATCCCCCCCTGGTTGCGGAGCCCGCCGTAAGCTATCGAACCGGCAGTCACAACGTAACGACCCAAAGCGGTGTTTACGGGCGCCTCAGCCTTAATCTCGCAGACCCGCTCCGCCTGATCCTCGGCGGACGTTTTTCGGACTACACCAGCAAATCCCGCACCACGGCCCCCAATCCAGCGCCAACGGATTGGTCCCGCGGCGCCAACGCAGAAGGTCAATTCACGCCTTACGCAGGCTTCACCTGGGACGTCAGCCGAGCGCTCACTTTATATGCGAGCTATGCGGACATTTTCGTTCCCCAGACCCAGACGCGCGTGGACAACAGCGTGCTGGACCCACGCGTAGGACGACAATATGAAGTGGGCGCCAAAACCAGTCTGCTCAATGACCGGCTGAGCGTGACGGCATCGGTGTTCAACATCCGGGACACCAACCGGGCGCTGGCCGACTCCGACAATCCCGGCTATTACACAGCCGCGGGCCAGCTGGAGAGCAAGGGGCGGGAAATCGAAATGGCGGGGCAGATCACGCCGCGCTGGGATGTCTCCGCGGGATACACCTGGATGGACACCCGCTGGGTGCACAATGGGACGAGCACCGGCCAGCCCATCAGCTTCTGGTACCCCAAGGAGTTGCTCAAACTCTGGACCCGCTACCGGTTTGCGGATAACAGCCCACTCAGGGGATTCAGCCTTGGGCTTGGCATGCAAGGTCAGGGAACCAGTGCCAGCGGCGCGCCCAGCCCCACGATCGCCGCCCGCACTCAAAACGCCTACACGGTCTACCGGGTGCAACTCGGCTACGACATCGACAAGACCTGGTCGGCCACGCTGGACATCAACAATCTTTTCGACAGCCACTATTACACCCGCCTGGGGGGCACCAACACTTACAACTTCTACGGCGATCCCCGCAACTTCGTCATCACGCTTCGCGCCCGCTACTGAGCATCCGCCCCACCTACCGCGACAACGGCAGCCGGGGCAGATAACGCAAGCGACTCACACCTTCCGGTAAATCTCCGCGCCACTCTTCACGAACTCGACGGCCTTGGTTTCCATGCCCTTGCTGAGGGCCTCATCCTCGCCGATGCCCTGCTTCGCCGCGAAGTCGCGCACGTCCTGGGTAATCTTCA
>NZ_MWUM01000327.1 GCF_002028455.1 Zoogloea sp. LCSB751
GTACAGCAATCATCTACCGCATTAGCCCAATTAGATGGCAAGTTGCAAGCAATGTACTCAATAAAAGTTGGGGTGACTGCAGACGGTAAATACTACGGCGCAGGCATGGCGATCGGTATTGAGAACACACCAGCAGGTATGCAAACTCAGGTACTGTTTACTGCGGATAGATTTGCGATTGTGAATCAAATTACTGGCACATCGACCATTACCACGCCTTTCGTTGTCCAAGGTGGTCAGGTATTTATTAATAGTGCCG
>NZ_MWUM01000328.1 GCF_002028455.1 Zoogloea sp. LCSB751
AATACTTATGACCAGTATATGCACCTGAGTATTGTGTTTTATAGTTTGTTGCATACTCAACGTGAGCAGTTAACGATTGCATAAATGTTTGTAATGCGCCTTGCTTACTACTTCTTTGATACGAGCCGATAAGAAATAATAACGTTATCGCAGCTACGATGGGACCAACAACTCCTCCCATATAGCTACCGAAAGCGCCCCAATCAACTTGTTTCTCCGAGAAGCTTGCCTCGTGATGAGAAAAATAGAATAAAAAAGG
>NZ_MWUM01000329.1 GCF_002028455.1 Zoogloea sp. LCSB751
TTTTGCAATTTCAGCAATTGCACTTGTGACATTTCCTGCTGCACTTGCTATCCCTTCTGAAAAAGCAGCTAACTTTTCTGATTGTATATTTATATTTGAAGAATTATCTTTTATACTTCTAATCATATTTCCTAATGATTCCTGCATTACTTTCATTGAATTTGTCATATAGCCAATTTCATCTTTTATTTTTAGATTTTTAGGAGAAACCTCTTCACATAAATTTCCTTCTGCTAATAACTCTAAATGTTTTGAAGTT
>NZ_MWUM01000330.1 GCF_002028455.1 Zoogloea sp. LCSB751
CGCCCTGATCCAGCTCTATGTGGTCGGGGTCTTCATCTCCTTCACCGTCAGCCAGACCGGGATGCTGAGGCACTGGACACGACTCCTCCGCTCGGACCTGCGGGCCCCCAAGGAGCAGCGCCGCGTCTGGATGCGCTCGCGGCTCATCAACGGCGTCGGACTGGTGATGACCGGCATCGTGCTCATCATCATCCTCATCTCCAAGTTCACCCACGGCGCCTACCTGGCCCTGCTCGCGATGGTCGGCCTGTTCGCCCTG
>NZ_MWUM01000331.1 GCF_002028455.1 Zoogloea sp. LCSB751
ATTACTGCAGGAAATATCACCGCAGCAAGCAATATATTTTTCTTGTTTATCATAAATCTGTAATTATATCTGAGGATTTGAAATCAGGTTCTGAAATTTCGCCTAAAAGTAAGGAATTTTTGTGAACCGGAAAAAGTAAGCCTTCCGGAAGGCTTTTCCAAAAATGTACTGACTGTTTATATCTGTTTTTTACTGAAATCCATGTTCTGAATTCGTACGGCATTGAGGATAGCCAGCAGCGCAACACCCACATCGGCAA
>NZ_MWUM01000332.1 GCF_002028455.1 Zoogloea sp. LCSB751
ATCCTCGCCACCATAGTCCCCATCGACCAGATCATTGGCCGCTTCTATCCCATCTTCGGCGCTCTGCTGGTGTTCATGTCGGTCGGTCTCATCGTCGGCCTCATCGTCTCGGGCAAGGGCTTCTATAACACCGGGATGGACTTCTCCAACCTGCACCCGACCGAGCTGCCGCTCTGGCCGCTGCTGTTCATCACCATCGCCTGCGGTGCGGTCTCGGGTTTCCACGCCACCCAGTCTCCGCTGATGGCGCGCTGCATGC
>NZ_MWUM01000333.1 GCF_002028455.1 Zoogloea sp. LCSB751
GGGGATCGACCCGCAGCAACTGCTGGATAAGGTGGAGCAATGTCCGGTTGCCGCAGGAATATTAACCCGCTTCGTGGCCAACTATCTGGAGCCGGATATCTCGCATCCGTAATACGCCGCTGACCGCGCGCCCATGCTTAGGTGACAGTGTCACTTATTTCAGGCGGCAAACCGACGTAAAAAAGCCGATAAGGTGAGTTATCGGCTGTTATCAGGCAACTTTCCCGGCGGGGATTATTGAGCGGGGCGGCCTGTTACT
>NZ_MWUM01000334.1 GCF_002028455.1 Zoogloea sp. LCSB751
TTCGACCGCCCCCTTGCCAACCTCGGGCACCAGCCCGGCCTTCTTGGCGGCCTTCACAAACTCCGACTCCGGCAGCGCAGCGGGCAGCGCTTTGTTGTCTTTCTGCCTCGCCATCACTCGCCCCGCCCCGGAGTCTTGGTCTTGCCCCGCATAGTCCTCCTCGCGGGTTGGATGGCGGCCCGGTTCACGACCTCGGCGATGACGTTCCCCGCGCGACTGGCAAAACCCACCAAGCCGCCCCACTCCGCTTCGGCGTCCA
>NZ_MWUM01000335.1 GCF_002028455.1 Zoogloea sp. LCSB751
TGACGGATCAGATGTTCGAGGCGGCGGCGTTCCGCTTCCCCGTCAACACCCCGCTCACCAAGGAGGCCTACTTCTACCGCGCCATCTTCGACGAGCACTTCCCGCTGGAGTCCGACGCCCGCACCGTGCCCTACGGCAAGTCGGTCGCCTGCTCTACCCCGACCGCATTGGAGTGGGATGCCAAGTTCAAGGAGATGGCCGACCCCTCAGGCCGCGCCGTGATGGACGTGCACCAGCAGAGCTACTGATCCGCAATCGG
>NZ_MWUM01000033.1 GCF_002028455.1 Zoogloea sp. LCSB751
TCGACTGGTATCGCGCCCGCTGGGAGATCGAACTGTTCTTCCTGGTGCTCAAGGAAGGCTGCCGGGTCGAGCGCCTGCAACTGGCCGACACGCGTCGCCTGCAAAGTGCGCTGGCGCTTTACATGGTGATCGCCTGGCGGATCAACCGCCTGATGCGCCTGGGTCGGAGCCTGCCCGATTTACCCGCCGACATGGCGTTCGAAGCCGATGAGTGGCGGGCCGCCTTTATCCTGAACAAGAAGCCCATCCCGACAGCCGTGCCCGCGCTGAACACCGTCTTGCGCCTGATCGCCCAGCGTGGAGGCTTCCTGGCCCGCCGACATGATGGTGAGCCCGGCGCCAAGACAATCTGGCTCGGTCTCCAGCAGCTGGCCGTCTTTGTCGAAGGCATGCGCCAGGCAAGGAAAATGGATCAGGGGTGAATTGTGTGTAAGGGGATGCGGTAAGCCCCCTCTCGCTCTGCCACCATTTTTTCGAAACCTGCCGTATCCATAGCGACTCGCCCAGACTCAAGCTCACCAAACATTTACTCGGATGTAATTCCCAACATCTTTGCCCCTTCCGGCAAGTTGACAAGGAAACGTCCAAAACACGCCGGCGAACCCGAGCGCTCTGGCGCAGCAATACACAGCGAACTGACGAGCACAATCGCCACGGCTCCGCACCTACGCATCCAGGAACTTCCGCTTATCGTCACCCCGCGTGCCCCTGACCATCCAGCGGTGTCTCATCCGCTGGCATCTCATAGGCCACCAGCTTCCACACCGTCGCGGATCGGTAGGTTGGAGCGGCTTCACCGCGCAGTTTCTGCCACAGGCTCGCTGTACCGCTCACGGGCGTATGCGGCATGACCTCGCCTTCCCGGATCAGGCGTTCTTCTCCTTCTTCAGCCCGCCAGCGGCCTGTTTGCGGACACTGACGTCCCGTCGTGGCCATTTCTCCGAGGGGGGCTTTCGGGGCCGGGGCTGCCTCGCTCCGTTTGGCCGGGCCGGTGGGGCGCAAACGGATGGAGTTCACCACGGCATCGAACAATTCGACGGCCTCCTTTTCGGAGATCATCGGGCGTTTGCCTTGATAGCCGCTATTTCGGCCCGTCGTCAGTTCTACTACGAGATTTGGTTTGAAGGGATCATCCGGCACACCCTGGGCCTCCCAGCGGAATATGTGCACCTTGTAACCACCGCCTGTGGGGACCATGTCCAGGCTCTCCTCCCCTTCGAACGGCCCCACGTCATGCTTACCGCGCCTCAACGTCTTCATCTGCCCCATCAAAGACAGAAAGACCTCCGGAACTGCAACGTTATTCAATCGTGTCAGAAGCGAGGGCTCTGGTTTAGTTACCGTCCAGGACTCCACCGTCAAACTGAGCTCTGGCCATTTTTTAAAATCAAGAAACAGCTTTGCGCGTTCTAGAGCATTCTCCGAGCCATTGCTGGCGACAAATCCGTCCTCGATACACATACCGGGTTCGACGGGAATCTCGTCAGACTGGCGTACACGGAGATTAGAAATCATCACTTCGAGTTCAGGCAGAACCTCTCTTCCAAAAATATCAGCTTCATACCCCTTCTTTTTAATTGAAAAAAGACTCCCTCCTCTTAAAGCGTAAGCTTCGAAGCCATAGCTATCTCGACCAAAAACTTCCTCGACGGTAGTGATAATTTTTGTATTTGGGTGAGGCGTATAGCTTCGCAGCAGGATGCGATCTTTCTTCTTGTCGCTTCCCTTATAAATATCCTCTCTCTTGACAAGAAACTGCTCAAACCCATTCTTATCAAGTGCAACACTATCCTTATCTAAGAATCCAAACAAATAGTGTGAAGACACACCAAGAACCCTTGCCCCATCCGGTACGTTGATAAGGAAACGACCGAAACATGCGAGCGCACTCCGAGCACTCGTCTCTCCAGCAAAGACGTCACTATCCACCGTCATTGCGAAAAGCCCAACGAACAGGAAGGCGATGATTCTAAACATGAGTTTCCCTTCATTTGTGGTAATTCCCTGACAGGCTTCGCACTGATAACAATACGACCGATGCAGTAGCTCGCTGCATGCTGGACTTCGGCATTTGAGTAACTATGTTGATGATCAAAGCCTTTCATTTTGAATACACATTTAACAAAATCCTTGTCGCCCTTCACGAGTTCACCAGATGCCCGCGGCACAGTAACATCACCTGCATTTTCCCCATCAGAATCTCTGGGAGCCTCAGCCCTAATAAGACACATACGAATCCCATTCGCCCCCTCCCCAAGAACGGCACTCCCCGAGTCCTCCCACGATTTGGCTTTCTGATCAATTAATTTATCCCTAATGTCAGGCAATAGACGATCCTGCGTCACCCATAGGACTGCGCCATATGAGACCTGATCTTTATCAGAACCGAAATACGCATATGTTCTTGGATGAAAATAAAGGCCAAGATTTTTTTCATGAAACCTCTGAACTTCTTTGAGAGCATTGGCATAACTTGAAAAGGCAGTTATTTTTGTCTTTTCTATCAAGCCCGCCGGATCAATCAACTTCTCATCCACCATTCCCCACCATTTATCCTGTACACGAACAGAATAAATTTGCTCATAGGGGTCGCCACCAGGCGTAGGCAATGGCGGCATCAACGTCTCCCGCAGCTCCCCGCTATGTCGTTCGAAACGCAACCATCCGGCCGGATAGTGTTTGTTCGGCAGCAACTCCAACGGCCCCGGTGAATTGGCCATCACGCAGGTAATATCGGCAGCACTCCACCCGAGAACCTCGGCCGCAAATGCCCCCAGCACGTCGGAAGGCCCCTTGGTCTCCGTCCCGGCCCGGAATCGCCGATAGACGACCGGGGCGCCCCCAACCGGTTGGACGCCATGGACGACGCCGAGGATGTCCTTTTCGGCCAATTGAGCCGCGCGCCGGGCAACCAAGCCCCCCATCGAGTGAGTCACCAGGATCACCCGGCCCTCCGGAATGAATTGGCAATCGGGATGGTTGTAGTGCTTGAGAACATCCTGGATGCGCTGGACCAGGCGCTTGGCGGAGTCGGCATTACTTTCCAGCCAGTTGTAGCCGCAGGCCCATACCGGATAGTAGTAATCATCCAGGCGCGCGATTTCGTCGTCTGTCAGGGGCGGACAATCGCCGCCAGCAACCTTGTTCCAGCGCTTGAGCGCATCCGTCGGCAGCGGATTGCCATCCTTGTCCTTCTGCCCCGCCGGATACCGCAGGGTCTTGGCCAGTTCCCAGACCGGCATCAACCGGGACGGTTGTCCGTCCGGGCTGCTCTCGTACTGATCGTTCAGAACCTTCTCGAGAGTCAGCAGGATTTCCCCGTAGCTCTCCCAATGTAGTTCTCCCCAGCCACGGCGGCGCGCCTCGGACTCGTCGAGGGTATAGGTGGAGTCCGACAACTCGATGGGCCCTGTCGGATCGACCTCACAATGCTCGGGCGTCAGCTGCCTCTGACGCGCTGCCGCATCCTGCCTGCATCGGTAGAACCACTCCCCTATACCTTCGGCCGTTCCATTTGGGGGTCGCCAGGCCGGGGGCTGTTTAGCGTCATATTTCGCAGTCGCCCTCAAATTGCTCCCCATGATCCCCGGCACGAAGATCACTGGGATCGCATGCCGTTTGGGCAGGATGCATAGCGCGCGCGGGGCGAAGCTTTCGGGGCTGAGGACGGAGTCGAAGACGGGGTTGCCGTTCTTGTCGAAGCGCATCACGAGGCGGCGTGTCGCCTGGGGGTGGACCGGGACGTCGGGAAGATCAGCCATAGTGGATGAGGTCAGGGTTTGGGGGTGATCGACAGGGGTTTCATGTCGGTATCGCTGACGATGCTGCGGGACGCTCCATCGGCGGCGCTGTTGCCGTCGTCGCGCAGCGCGCCGTCCGCATCGTGGACGGTGTACGCGATGCCTTCGCGGGCCTGGCCGGCGCGGCCGGCGAAGGCGACGCGCTCGTTGGTGCGCATGCTCGACGTGGGCATGCCGGGCAGGTCGATGCCACCGCCCCCGCCGCCGCCGAAGTTGAAGCCGGCGGCCTTGCCCTGCACCTGGCCGGTGGCCGACAGGGTGATGCCGCTCTCGTCCAATGCGATCTGCGCACCGGCCGTCTTCAGCAGGATGCGCGGCGCCTCGATGAGGATGGAGTCGAGCGAGTACTGGTGCAGGCGTTTGGCAGCGCCGATGTCGATGCCGTCCCGGTGGGCCATCAGCTGCAGCTGCCCCGCCGCCGCGACGAGCTTCATGCCGGCCTGGTGGGCGAAGGCGGCGATGCCCTGGGCGGCGCGCATGACGATCTTGCGGCCGGTGCTCAGGTTGGCGTCCTGCATCGCGGTGAAATCCAGGTTGGTCCCCGATGAGGCCTGCACGCTGCACGGGCTGGACAGCCCGATGCCGGCCGGCGCCGACACGGCAATGGCCGCCTCCGCCGGCTGCTTGTGGTCGCCCCAGCCGCCCACTGCATCGCGCAGCGCGGCCTGGCCGCTGGTGTCGGTGCCGCCGGCCTGGTGGGCCGTCGCCATCTCGCCGAGTTGGCGGCTCATGGCCAGCGTCACGTCGAGCTGGCCGAGGAGTTCCTGACGGTCCAGCGTGCCGCCCTTGCCTTCCGGGCGCGGGTCGGCGCTGATCAGCAGGCCTTTGGCGGCCCGCAGCGCACCGAACAGGTCGGAGCGCAGTTCGAAGCCGGCCCCCCGGTAGACCGACGCCCCGTCGTGGCGCGGACCGCCGATCCAGCCCAGATTGAGCTGGGTCTTGCCGCATTCCGACGACAGCTTGGTCTTGATCTGCCCAGTGGAGTCGTCGAAGAGCAGCTCGCCGTAGCCGTTGCCGCGCAGTTCCCGGCTCTGAAAACCGGACAGCGCGCGGTTGGCGGGATAATGCCCGGCCCCGGAGAAGCGCGGCGGCGGATGGGTGCCGTTGCTGAGGCAGCCCAGCACCACTGGCCGGTCGATGTCGTTGCCGATGTAGCCGACCAGCACCTCCTGGCCGACCCGCGGCAGGTGCAGTTGCCCCCAGCCCTCGCCGGCCACCGGCGTCAGCACCCGCAGCCAGCAGGTGTCGCGGCCTTCCGGATCCCACGGGAAGCGGACCTGGATGCGCCCCAGCGCATCGGTATTGACCTCCTCCCCCGGCGGGCCGACAACCACCGCCGGTTGTACGCCCGGCGCGGTGGGCTTGGCATGGCGGCTCTGCTCATAGGCAGGGCGCCAGGGCACGCCGGCGCGCACCGCGGTGAAACGGTTGCGATAGCCCGCCTCGCCCGTCGTCCCCTCGGCGCCGCCGTCCGCCAGGCCGGAGATGCGATGGAGCAGATCCGGCGCCAGGTTGTTGCGCGCGTCGTGCTCGACGGCCACGTAGAGGAAGCCCTTGTCGTCGGCCGCGGCATAGTGGCCGTCCAGATGGAAGCTGCTGCCGGCCACCGCGCTGCGGATGCTCCCGCTGCCCTCCCAGCACAGCGCGCGGGATTCGAAGGCTTCCATGCGCAGGCGCGCATAGCGGTACAGGTCGTCGCTGCCCGACCCGTAGTACTGGGACTGGGGCCCGTAGTCCGGCAGGCCGCGGGCCAGGTCGGCACCCGGGCCATCGTCGAGGAGGGTCGGCAGATCCGCGGTCAGGCTCGTCACCCCCTTGTATTCCCAGCTCTGCAGCGCCACGCCGCCCGGCACCAGGCGGCGCGTCGGCTCCCAGCGGTCGATGGTGTCGAAGGCCTCGGTGGCGAGGGCCTGGCGATAGGGCTGCACGGCCTGGGCGTTGCCGGGCAGCGCCCCCACGTCGTCGAAGAACACCAGGCTCTGCAGGCCGACCTCGTCGCCGTCCGCCGGCAGGTGTTCGAAGTAGTAGCCGATGCCTTCCTCCGCGGCCAGGCGCTCGATGGCGGCCAGTGCGCTCTCCTGGTGGAAGACCGTGTAGCTGCGCACCGGGTAGCGGCCAATCAGGTCGAAACGCCACTGCAGATCGGGCACCGAACGCTGCCAGCGGCACAGCTCGGCGTCGAGGATGTCCGGTACCGACAGCTCCTGATAGGTACGGGCCACCCGCCCGATGCCCAACAGCGCGAAATGCGGCGCTAACATCAGGTCGAAGCGTGCAAAGCCCCCATCCGCCCCGCGCGGCGTGGCGCGGGTGACGACGCCGTTGAACCAGCGCACATTGCCGGTCACCCCTTTCAGCTCGACCCCGATGCGCCGTCCGAGAAAACGCTCCGGCCCTATCCCCGCCCTGGCGCTGTAGCACTCCAGCTCATAGGCATAGCACTCGGACAGCGCCTCCCGCCCGTGCAGGCGGCCGGCCAGCAGCAGGCTGCCATCCGGCTCGCCGGCGTCGATATGCAGGGCAAGCAGGCGCGACGCGTCGGTGAAGCTGCGCAGCAGGGCCGCAAGGGATGCGGGCGAGAAGTCCATGGAAACGCACTCGGAAGTGGCAGATGGAGGCGCATTTTAATTCCATATGTATTTTGTATGCCAAACAAATTAACTTCTCTACGGATGCAGGGATGCCTCTGCGCGAGCGGAAGCTCCCCACATGTCCCTCACAGTCTTGCCTCCGACAGCACCAGCGCACCACGGCAGTGCTCCTGCCCCAACCCCGCACCACATCGGCCCCCATTCCGGGCAACTGCCCCCGCTATCCGCCCCGAATACGTGCCTTTCCCCCATGGAACGTTTTTTGCACCGCAACACGCAATCAATCATTCATCGGAGAGCCGACATGGCCGCGAACTGCACCTGGGATTCCATGGATGTCCATTTGCTGCGCGTACTGCACGCCCTGCTCACCGAGTGCAGCGTGAGCAAGGCGGCGCGGCGTCTCAACCAGTCCCAGCCGGCGGTCAGCACTGCGCTGCGGCGGCTGCGCGACATCACCGGCGACCAGTTGCTGGTGCGCTGTCGCAACGGGATGACGCCCACCGAGCGCGGCGCCGGGCTGCTCGAGCCGGTCAAGATCGCGTTGCAGCAGATCGAGGCCATCGCGGTGCGGCAGGTCAAGTTCGACGCGGCCAGCTCGCGGCGCATCTTCAACATCGCCACGCCGGACTACCTCAACGCGGTGCTGCTCGGCGAGATCGTCGCCCGCCTACGCAAGCTGGCGCCGCACAGCCAGGTGGCCTTCCATTCCCTGGGGCCGGATTACGACTACGCCCGCGCGATGGAGAACGGCGAGCTCGACGTGGTGATCGGCAACTGGCCGCAGCCGCCGGAAAACCTGCGCATCGCGCCGCTGTTCGAAGACGAGGTGGTGTGCCTGATGCGCAAGGGCCATCCGCTGGCCGGCAAGCCGCTGGGCACCGCCGAATACCTGGCCGCCGAGCACCTGGTACCGACGCCCTATGCCGTGGGCCAGCGCGGCGTCATCGACCTGCACCTGGCCCGCGAGCGTATGAAGCGCAACGTGGTGGCCTACGTGCCCTACTTCGGGCTGGTGCCCTACCTGCTGCTGGAAACCGACATGCTGTTCTCCAGCCCGCGGATTTTCGCCGAGCACTGCGCCAAGATGATGCCGCTGGCCGTCGCCGAGCCGCCGATCGAGTTCCCGAAGATGAGCTTTTACCTGCTGTGGCACGACCGCAGCCATTACGAGGAGGAATGCCGCTGGTTCCGCGAGCAGATCATCTCGGTGGTGCGCAACTCGCCGGCCCTGCAGAAAGCCGCCCCCGCCACCCCACCCAAGGGCCGCGCCGCCGACAGCACCGCCTACGCCACGGTGTGAGCCTGAACGGGGGGCCTTCCCCCCGTCGGGACGGCGCGCCGGACGATTCCGTCATATGAAAAATTGATTTTTTCTGCCGAAAAAATCATCCGATGGCGTGAAAAATCCGTTTTTCCGTATGACGAAAATCTTTTGTCATATGGAAGATTTTCCGAGACGCGTGACGGAACGGTTCTGTCACACGACAAAATCGTTTTGCCAGACCGCCGGACGATTTCGTCACCAGACGGAAAACTTGCGCCGCATGACAAAACGCTCGGGTGGCATGACGCAGCATTTTTTTCATCCGAAAAAACGGTTTTTTCGGATGAAAAAATCTTCCATCGGACTGACAGAACCCTCCAGCCACGGGACGCAATGATTCGTCCACGCCAACGGCGCATCGCGTGAGCTGAGCTGGTCTCGCCGCGCCGCCCCGCCAGCCCCCGCAGCGGCGCGCGAAAGCTCAGTGCGTCAGCCGGCCGTGGGCCTCCAGCGCGTCGGCGGCGTTGGGGGCGACGATGCCCTGGCGCTGCATGCGCCGGTACAGCGTCGAGCGCGACACGCCGATGGCGGCGGCAGCGGCCGAGATGTTCCAGTGGCAGCGGCGCAGTTCGTCGAGCAGGGTGTCCCGCTCGTTGCCGGCCGGGCGTCCCGCCTCCGGCGCGGCCGCAAATACAACCGCCGGCGCTGCGGCAACCGTCAGCACCGGCGCCTGCAGCCCATCCGGAAAATGCGCCGCCGCCAGCACGCCGTCGTCGCACACCGCCACCGCAAAACGCAGCGCGTTGCGCAGTTCGCGGATGTTGCCGGGCCACGGGTAGGCGGCCAGTTGTTCGAGCACCGCGTCGGGCAGGCTCAACTGCCGCCCGGCGGTGACCAGCTCCTGGGCCAGCACCTGGCGGATCACCACCCGCCGGTCGGAGCGCTCGCGCAGCGCCGGCAGGCGGAACACCGCCGCATTCAGGCGGTAATACAGGTCTTCACGGAACTGGCCGGCGCGCACCATCGCGGCCAGGTCCCGGTGGGTCGCGCAGACCACGTTGAGGTCCACCGCTTCCGGCTCCGACGCGCCCAGCGCCACCACCTCGCCCTCGGCCAGCACGCGCAGCAGGCGCGTCTGCAGCGCCAGCGGCATGTCGCCGATCTCGTCGAGGAACAGCGTACCGCCGCTGGACTGCTGGACCTTGCCCTTCGAGCCCTTGGCCTTGGCACCGGTGAAGGCCCCTTCCTTGTAACCGAACAGCTCGCTCTCAATCAGGCTCTCCGGGATCGCCGCGCAGTTGAGCGCCACGAAGGGCTTGTCGCGGCGCAGGCTGTGGCCGTGAATGGCGCGGGCGAAGGCTTCCTTGCCGGAGCCGGTCTCGCCGAGCAGCAGGATGGTCAGCTTGCGGTCCACCACCCGCTTGACCCGCTCGATGCTCTCCAGCACCCGCGGATCTTCGGCGGCCAGCGCATCGAAGCCGCGCTTCACCGACAACGTCGCCGGCACCGCCGCCTCGCGCACCGGCGCGCGCAACTGGGCCTCGAAGCGCACCCCATTGGCCAGGCAGCGCAGCGGAATCGGCGCGCCGGGGCGCTCGTGGGCGCGCTTCACCAGTTCGTCGGCGGACAGGTCGAAGACGTCCTCGACGCGCCGCGACGGCAGCTCCGCGCCCGGAAACAGCCCGGCCCGCAGGCGCCGGCTGGCGGCCAGGATGCGCCCGCCGTCGTCGAAGGCCAGGCAGTGGGCCTCGCCAAGGCTCCAGCAATCCCCCGGCCCGCTGATCGACAGGATCCACGCCGTCTTGTAGCTCTCCACGAACAGCGCATTCTCGATGGCCAGCGCGTTCTGCTGGACCAGCCGGAACACCACCGACTGGCTGCTGCGGTTCTCCGGCGCCGCAAAGGCCGACGCATTCAGCACGCCCACCAGCTCGTCACGAGGGCCGAACACCGGCGCGGCGCTGCAGGTGATGCCGTGGTTGTGATTGCGGAAATGCTCCTCCCGATGCACCAGGATCGGCGCCCGGTCCACGATGGCAGTGCCGACGCCGCAGGTGCCTTCGTCGGACTCCGACCAGCAGGCCCCGGCAATGAAGCCGCGGCGCCGGAACTCCGCATCCAGGCTCGGCGTGCCACGGAAATCCACGCTGGCCCCGTCGCCGGTGGTGAGCAGCACGCAATAGCCGGAATCGCGCACCTGCTCGTGCAGGCGCGCCACGCCCAGTTGGGCGATACGTAAAAAGACGGCGGCGCGGTCGCGCAGGTCGCGGAACTCGGCGGCCGACAGCACCCGCGGGCTGGAGCGGGTGGAGGGATCGATGCGGTAGGTTTCCTCCGAGCGCCGCCACGATTCGCGCAAGCGCGCCTCGGTGGCCGCCAAGCTCAGCATTCCGCCGGGCAAGAGCCCCCCGGCCAAGGCATCGGTGTGCCTGCCCTGCATATCCATCTCCTCGTCTCCACCGCTTATAAGGGTGCGCGCCGCGCTGGCGGAATCCGCCGCTGCGGCTGCTATTTGTGGCTGGATGATAGCGCATGGAAATTGCCATTGCGAATAGAAGCGACAAATAAGGAAATACCCGGACGAATACCGCAGCGCAGCAGAAAAATGCGCTGTAGCGAATTACGACTTTGCGACACGACACCTGATTCATTGCCCGCTACACCTGTAGTGCACGGGCGGACCGCGCGCGACCTTCAATTCAACCCAATTTGGATCCAAAAATAATCACAGCGCACCCACAAAAACAGAAAGCACCTGATTTAAAAAGATAAAAAACAAAAGCCAAACCCTCGATGAGCTCCATTTCAATTCCATGGCACAGGCTTTGCCTAATAGAGCCGGCCACAAACCAGAATGCAGGACAGGAAAATGAAAAGGACGCCTTCCACACCATTTGTCGAGACCACGCCGGATAACGTGGCCAATCCCAATAGACGGGAAACGCTGAAAGCCACCTCGGCACTGCTCCTTTGCGCCGGGCTGGGAATTGGCCGCAATGCCCTTGCCGATGACGACGCCAATTCGAAACCGAAAGTCGGCGACCAATTGGCGCGCACCGACGCCGAGGGCAAGGCCCAGCCCCTGCGCTGCAACGAGATCCAGGCGGACGCCAAGCCGGTAGCCGCCTTCCCCTTCGAGCCGGCCAGCGGCGAAGTGCGCGACGGCTCCCGCCTCAACAAGGTGATCCTGGTCCGCGTCGATCCGCAGGAGCTCACCGACGAGACCCGCGCCTACGCCGCCGGCGGCGTGCTGGCCTATTCGGCGGTATGCACGCACCAGGGCTGCGAGGTTTCCGAATGGGTCGCCAAGGACAAGACCCTGATGTGCTACTGCCACTTCTCGAAGTTCTCCCCCAGCCAGGGTGGCCAGGTTGTCGCCGGCCCGGCCCCGCGCACGCTGCCGCTGCTGCCGCTGAAGGAGGAGAACGGCGTGCTGGTGGTGGCCGGCCCCTTCACGTCCCACCCCGGCGTCGCCAAGTCCGCCTGATTTTTCCCCGCCTCACCCGCTCGCCCACACCAAAGCAATAAAGGAGACATCTGCAAATGAAAACCCGACTCAAGGCCCTGTGTGCCAGCCTGACCCTCGTCCCCATGCTGGCCGGCGCCAGCCTGGCCCCCTACAGCCCCGTCACCGACGCCCGCCTGACCAAGCCCGAGGCCGGCAACTGGCTGATGTACCGCGGCAACTACGAAGGCTGGGGCTACAGCCCGCTCAAGCAGATCACCAACCAGAACGTCGGCAAGCTGGTGCCGGCCTGGTCCTACACCACCGGCATGACCGAGGGCCACCAGGCGCCGCCCATCGTCAATAACGGCTACATGTACGTGTCCACCCCCAACAACCAGGTGATCGCGCTGGAAGCCGCCACCGGCAAGGAGCTGTGGCGCTACAAGAAGACCATCCCCGACGAGCTGATGCAGCTCCACCCCACCAACCGCGGCGTGGCGCTGTACGGCGACAAGCTCTACCTGGCCACCACCGACGCCTTCCTGGTGGCCCTCGACGCGGCCACCGGCAAGGAGCTGTGGAAGGTGCCCGTGGCCGACTGGAAGAAGGGCTATTACATGACCCTCGCCCCGCTGGCCGCCAAGGGCAAGATCATGGTCGGCTCGTCCGGCGGCGAGCTGGGCATCCGCGGTTTCATCGCCGCCTTCGACGCCGACAGCGGCAAGGAAGCCTGGCGCACCTACACCATCGCCGGCCCCGGCGAAGCGGGCAGCGAAACCTGGCCCGGCGAGACCTACAAGACCGGCGGCGGCTCGGTGTGGATCACCGGCACCTACGACTCCCAGACCAACATCGCCTACTGGGGCGTCGGCAACGCCGGCCCGTGGATGCCCGACACCCGCCCCGGCGATAACCTCTACGCCAACTCCACCATCGCCCTCGACGTGGATACCGGCAAGATCAAGGGCCACCACCAGTACCACTGGAACGACGCCTGGGACTGGGACGAAGTCTCCGCGCCGCTGCTGATCGACCTTGAGCACAAGGGCAAGAAGTTCAAGTCCCTGGTGCACGCCGGCCGCAACGGCTACCTGTGGCTGCTGGAGCGCACCCAGGACAAGGTCAATTACGTGGATGCCTGGCCCTATGTAACGCAGAACGTGTTCACCAGCCTCGACCCCAAGACTGGCCGGCCGACCTATGACCCGAAGCGCATTCCCGGCACCGGCAAGAAGACCGACTTCTGTCCGTCCCTGTGGGGCGGCAAGGACTGGCCGCCGGAGGCCTACAACCCGCAGACCGGCCTGCTCTACATTCCGGCCAACAACAACCTGTGCTCCGAACTGACCGGCGAACCAGTCAAGTACAAGGCCGGCAGCCTGTACATCGGCGTGTCCCTCGACAACATCCTGACCAACGTGCGGATGACCGAGAAATCCCGCCAGCACATCGGTGAAGTGCAGGCCTGGGACCTGAAGACCGGCAAGAAGGTGTGGACCCACACCTACCCCGAGATGAACTGGGGCCCGCTGATGACCACCGCCGGCAACCTGGTGTTCGGCGGCGGCACCAACGACCGCATGTTCCGCGCCCTCGACGCCAAGAGCGGCAAGGTGCTGTGGGAGACCCCGACCCCGTCCGGCGTCACCGGCGTGCCCTCGTCCTTCGAGGTGGACGGCGAGCAGTATGTGGCCGTGCAGTCCGGCTGGGGCGTCGATGCCCAGCGCATGCAGGGTGCCTTCGACGCGGTGCTCGACCACAAGACCGTCGTACCCCAGGGCGGCACGATCCTGGTCTACAAGCTGCAGAAGTAAGCCCGCCCCCCAGCTCCACCCCGGTTCAGCCCACCCGCGCGATCCGCCCCGCGCCGCCCTCCGGCGGCGCGGCGGGGGGACTCACGCCCAAAAACGACAAAGGAGACATTCATGCAGACCCTTCACACCCCCTTCCGCCGCCTGTTGTCGGCCGCCGCGCTGGCCGGCCTGGGCGCCGCCTGCGCCCCCGCCGCCTTCGCCCAGACCACCTTCGACGTCATCGGCCCCCACGAATACGAGCTGCCGGTGGACTTCAAGCCCTTCAACGTCTTCGTGCAGTACGGCTACGTGCAGAACAACAAGGACACCTTCAACGCCAACGGCGACAAGGTGAAGGGCGACGGCAGCCAGACCATCGTCGGCATGTCCAAGTACGTGCGCTTCTGGACGCCGGAAGGCAACCCGAAGATCGGCCTCGCCTACGAGGTGATCGTGCCGGAGATCGGCGTGCGCAACCAGCACGCCGCCAATGCCGCCGACCGCCACATCAGCGGCATCGGCGACCCGCTCACGGGCTTCGCGGTATGGATGAAGCCGAGCCCCGAGTCCACCTTCGGCTTCCAGTCCTTCCTGCAGGTTCCGGTCGGCGACGACCGGGTCAGCGACACCAACTGGAAGAACCTGTCGAGCTTCCTGTGGGACGTGCGCCTCACCGACAAGCTCGGATGGACCGCCGACGCCGGCATGGTCTTCCAGAGCGAGAAGAAGGACGGCAGCCGCCCCGGCAACACTTTCCACACCAACCACCGCCTCGGCTACCGGGTCACCGGCCTGCTCGAGCCCTTCATCGCCCTCGACTACGAGAGCACCAGCAGCCGCAACAACCAGCCCAGCGCCCGCGTGCTGGACGGCGGCGTCGGGGTGATGTTCCACACCTTCGACAACCAGTCCATCAGCCTGCGCTACTCGTCCAGCATCGACGGCAAGAACCACGCCGCCAACAACAGCGTGAACATCAAGTACGCCTACGTGTGGTGATTCCCCAAAACCAGCGCCAAGGAGTGTTCCCATGAAGATCCTGCATGCCCTCGCCTTCAGCATCGCGCTGCTCGTCGCCGCCTGGGTTTATCTCAGCGTCGGCAACCCGAACCTGGGCTTCAATCCGTGGATCGGCTTCGTCGCCTGGGCCGCCTTCTTCGCCGCCGGCGGCGGCAGCGGCGGGCTCAGCAAGGCCCTCGGCGCCGGCCTGGCCGGCATCCTGCTCACCGCCGTGACCCTCGCCGGGGTGCAGGCGCTGGGCGGCGGCCTCGGCCCGCTGATCGGGCTGGTCGCCGTGCTGGCCTTCGTGCTGGTGGCGATGGCCGACATCGGCGCCCTGTCCTACACGCCGGCGGCCTTCCTCGGCGCGGCGTCCTTCTTCGGCTCCGGCGGAAAGATCGACCTCAGCATCGCCCTCGTCGCCCTGACCTGGATCGCCGGCCTCGCCTTCGGCTACGTGTCGGAGAGCGTCGGCAAGAAGCTCGCCCGCCCCGCCGCCTGACCTTTCCCCCTCCAGCCCCCACACCTCAACCCCGATACACCTCAGGAGACCCAACGTGACGACCCTCTACGAGAACTACATCGACGGCCGCTTCGTGCCCGCCGACGCCACCACCGCCATCGACGTGCATAACCCGGCCAACCACGCGCTGCTGGCGCGCATCCCCACCGCCAGCAGCGACGAGGTGAATGCCGCGGTGGACGCCGCCCGCCGCGCCCAGCCGGGCTGGGAGCGCCTGCCGGCGATCCAGCGCGCCGCCCATCTGAAGGCCATCGCCGCCAAAGTTCGGCAGAACAAGGAGCGCCTCGCCGAGATCATCACCCGCGAGCAGGGCAAGGTCCTCGGCCTGGCCCGCGTCGAGGTGGATTTCACCGCCGACTACATGGACTACATGGCCGAGTGGGCACGCCGCATCGAGGGCGAGATCCTGCAGAGCGACAGGCCGGGCGAGACGATCTTCGTGCATCGCAAGCCGATCGGCGTGACTGTCGGCATCCTGCCGTGGAACTTCCCGTTCTTCCTGATCGCCCGCAAGATGGCGCCGGCCCTGATCACCGGCAACACCATCGTCGTCAAGCCGAGCGAGGAGACGCCGATCAACGCCTTCGAGTTCGCCCGCCTGGTGGCCGAGGCCGGCCTGCCGGCGGGGGTCTTCAACCTGGTCGGTGGGCGCGGCGCCGACGTGGGGGCCAGCCTGTGCACCCACCCGGACGTGGGCCTGATCAGCTTCACCGGCAGCGTCGCCACCGGCTCGACGATCATGCAGGCCGCCGGCCGCAACCTGACCCGCGTGAACCTGGAGCTGGGCGGCAAGGCGCCGGCCATCGTGCTGGCCAGCGCCGACCTGGACCTGGCCGCCAAGGCGGTGGTGGATTCCCGCGTGATCAACACCGGGCAGGTGTGCAACTGCGCCGAACGGGTCTACGTGGAAAAGTCGGTGGCCGATGCATTCACCTCCAAGGTGCGCACGCTGATGGCCGCCACCCGCTACGGCGACCCGCTGGCCGAGCCGGATGTGCACATGGGCCCGCTGGTGAACCAGATCGGCCTCGACAAGGTGGCGGCGATGGTGAACCGGGCCCGCGAGCAGGGCGCCGAGGTGATCCTCGGCGGCCGCGTGGCCGACCGCCCGACGGGCTTCCACTACGAGCCGACGGTGATCACCGGTTGCAGCGCCGACATGGAGATCATGCGCAAGGAGATCTTCGGGCCGGTGCTGCCGATCCAGACGGTGGACAGCCTCGATGAGGCCATCGCGCTGGCCAACGATTCGGAGTACGGCCTCACCTCGTCGATCTTCACCAGGGATCTCAACGCGGCGATGCAGGCCTGCCGCGAGCTGCGCTTCGGCGAGACCTATGTGAACCGGGAACACTTCGAAGCCATGCAGGGCTTCCACGCCGGCCGCCGCAAGTCCGGCATCGGCGGTGCCGACGGCAAGCACGGCCTCTACGAGTACACCGAGACCCACGTGGTGTACATGCAGAACTGAGCCCTCCGTTTTCTCCTCGTTGTTCTCCGCGTTGTTGTTACGGCGGCCGCCGACCTCCCGGCCGTGCCGCCGGGACGGCGGGCGAATCCTCCCTCTCGCCCGTCGTCCCTCCTTTTTTGCTCCGCCTCAGCCGCCGCTGAGGGCCTGCACGATGACCAGCTCCTGCACACCGTCGAGCCGCCGGGCCAGGTCGAAGACCTGCTCCCCATCGACGAAGAAGCGGATGTGCGGACGGATGCGGTTCTGCTCGTCGATCATGCGGAAGCGGATGCCCGGATAGCTGCGGTCCAGCGCGGCCAGCACCGCCGCCAGCGTATCCCCACCCGCCTCGGCGTAAGCCTGCTCGGTGTAGGAGCGCAGCGCGCTGGGGATCAGCACCTTCACGACGCGCCCTCCACCCCCATGGCCGCCTCCACCGCGTAGATCTCCGGCAGGTGCGCGGCGATGCACGTCCATTGGCGGCCCTCGTCGCCGCTCATCCACAGCTCGCCGCTGGTGGTGCCGAAGTACAGCCCGACCGGATCGGCACTGTCGGCCGTCATGGCCTGGCGCTTGACGGTCCACCACGCCTGCTCGGCGGGCAGGCCGGCGTCGAGGCGCTGCCAGCTTTCGCCGCCGTCGCGGGTGCCATACACCGCCGGCTTGCCACCGGGGCTGGTACGCGGCCACACGCTGGTGCCGTCCATCGGAAAGACCCACACCGCATTCGCGTCGCGGGGATGGACGACCATCGGGAAGCCGATGTCGCCGACCTCCGCCGGCATCGCGCGGCCGATGCGCTGCCAGGTGTCGGACGGGCGGTCGAGGCGATAGATGCCGCAGTGGTTCTGCTGGTACAGCCGGTCCGGATTGGTCGGGCACAGGCGCACACAGTGGGGGTCGTGGAAGGTCGGGTCGCTGCCGTCGAAGCCTTCGACGACCTCGATGCCGCTGAGCAAGGGCGCGAAGCTGCGTCCGCCGTCCCCCGATTCATGCACGCCACCGCCGGACATCGCGAAGTACAGGTGCTCGGCGTCGCGCGGGTCGACGATGATTGAGTGCAGCTTGGGCCCGTCCGGCGTGCCGTCCTGCACGGTGCCCATCCACTTGCGGTACTGCGGGTCGTCGTTGATCGGCGAGAACGGCGCCCAGCTGACACCGCCGTCCTCCGAACGGAACAGGCCCTGCGGCGAGGTGCCGGCGTACCACACGCCGGGCTGGTCGGCGTGGCCGGGGGTCAGCCAGAAGGTGTGATCCACCGAACGCCCGCCCTGGCCTTCGGGGGCCGGCGCGAAAGCCGGCGGCCGGGCGGCTTCCTGCCAGCTGCGCCCGAGGTCGGTGGAACGGAACACCGTCGGCCCGAGGTGGCCGGTCTTGGCGGCTGCCAGCAGCGTGCGCCCGTCGCGCGGGTCGAGCACCAAATGGTTGATGATGTGGCCCAGGAAGTGGGGGCCCTCCACCCACCAATGCTGGCGGGTCGCGTCGCCGTGGTACAGCCAGGCGCCCTTGCGCGTGGCCACCAGCAGCAGGACGGAAGTCGGACCGCGCTGCGCGGCCCCCTGGTCGATCTCGCTTGCCATCGCTCGCTCCTCCAAAAGACCGCCGCTGTGGCGGGAGAGCGGCTGCGGCACGCGTCTGCCACGCGTGTCAGGGCCGCCGACAGACCCGTGGGGACGGGAATGTCCGCGTTCGATCACGCGGACTCCGCCAAGTTCGCAGGCCGGGGGCGCGCTGTAATGGAAACTGGACCGTTGGGGGTGGCCTGTAAGGGAGAATGAATTCGCCCCTACAAGGAAAGCTCCGACGTGTTCAGCGGGCGGCGGCGAAATAGGTGTCGAGGCGGGCGATCCAGGCGGTTTTTTCGGCGTCGCTGGCGAAGCTGGCTTCGAAGCTGTTGCGCGCCAGCCGGTACCAGGTGGCAGCGTCGAAGTGGAAGGCTTCATGCACCGCGCGGATGTTGGCGTTGAGGTAGCCGCCGAAATAGGCCGGATCGTCGCTGTTCAACGTCACCTTGGCGCCGGCGGCGAGCAGGCGCGGCAGGCTGTGCTCGCGCATCTCCTTGAACACGCACAGGCGGGTGTTGGACAGCGGGCAGACGGTCAGCGGGATGCCTTCCTCGGCCAGGCGGGTCAGTACCGCAGGGTCGTCCACCGCCCGCACGCCGTGGTCGATGCGGCGGGCGCCGAGCAGGTCGAGGGCTTCGGTGATGTATTCCGGCGGGCCTTCCTCGCCGGCGTGGGCGACCACCGGCTTGCCGAGTTCACGGCAGCGGGCGAACAGGCGCACGAACTGGGACGGCGGGTGGCCACGCTCGGACGAATCCAGCCCGAAGCCGTGGATGCGCGCCAAGTAGGGTTCGGCCTCGGCCAGCGTGGCCAGGCATTCGTCCTCGCTGAGGTGGCGCAGGAAGCACAGGATCAAGCGCCCCGAGATGCCCCAGCGCCGCGCCCCCTCAGCCAGCCCGTCGTCGAGGCCGTCGAGCACGGTGGCAAAGGGGATGCCACGGGCGGTGTGGGTCTGCGGGTCGAAGAAGATCTCGGCGTGGATCACGCCATCCGCCGCGGCGCGCTCCAGGTAGGCCAGCATCAGGTCGCGGAAATCGTCGCGGGTGCGCAGCACGTCGGCGCAGGCGTAGTACAGGTCGAGAAAGCTCTGCAGGCTGTCGAAGGCGTAGGCCGCCTTCAGCGCCGCCTCATCGGCGTAGGGCAGCGCCACGCCGTTGCGGCGGGCCAGCGCGAAGGCCAGCTCGGGTTCGAGGGTGCCCTCGATGTGGACGTGCAGCTCGGCCTTGGGCATGCCGAGGGCCAGGGAGAGGACATCGCTGGCAGTCATGATCATTTCTCCGCAACAGGAAGGGTTCAATTGTAGATCCGGCGAGTGACCGGGACGGGTAATCGGAGACGCCCACTTCAATTTACAAGGCATACACTCCAAAACCCCAAATGCATAGACAGATCGTGCACACGGGACTGCAATCACCTAATCAACCGGGGACTCACCATGCATAAATTCACGCTCCGCCGTGCCGTCGCAGGCCTTGGCCTGCTGGTTCTCGCCACCTTCAGCCATGCCGCCACCTACAATTTTTACCAGGCAGGTTACTCCGGCGGAGGCGGAGTGAGCGGCTACTTCAGCGGAACGGACCTGAACGGCGATGGCTACCTCGTCGGCACCCATGGGGAAATCGACGGCTTCCAGCTGTCCTTCGCCGGCAATGCAGCGGTCGACGCCTTCAGCATCGACTATGCGGATTTCCTGCAAACGGTGTCGATCGGCTGGGGGCTGATCTACCGGCTCGGCTCGACGACACTCGGCACCGAGCTGAACGGCCTCTCCGACGGCATGCTGATGGTGTTCAATTTCGACGCTTACGGCAATCCGCTCGACTCGGTGTCGGCCGTCCCCATCGCAAACAATTTCTCCGCCGCAGCGGCCGGGCCGGGCACGCTGGGCATCGCCTCGACCAGCATTTTCGGCACGGCCTCCGATGCAAACGGCAACATCGACATGGCGTTCGCGCCGATGACCCTGTCGCTGCAGAGCGTCCCCGAACCCGGCAGCCTGGCCCTGACGGCCCTGGCCGGCGCCGCTCTACTGGCGCGGCGGCGGCGCTGACGTGGTGGGGCAATGCCGCGTGCGGCAGGACACAAACCCGAGGGACTGGCCTTGCCGCACGTGGCGATGCACGGTCGTTTACTTCGGGATCGAGCCTTCCACGCCTTCCACGTAGAAGTTCATCTTGCGCAGGTCGGGGTCGCCCATGGTCTTGGCGGCGGCCAGCACTTCCTTGCCGTCCTGGCCCTTCAGCGGGCCGGTAAAGGGATGCAGCTTGCCGGCCTTGATGGCATCGCGGCGCTCCTCGGCCAGCTTCTTCACGTCGGCCGGCACCGCCGGGCCGAAGGACTCGATGTTCACCGCGCCCTCCTTCACGCCCCACCAGATGTCGCCGGTCTTCCAGGTGCCGTCGAGCACTTCGCCGACGGCCTTGGTGTAGATCACGTCCCAGTGCAGCACCGAGGCCGCCAGGTGGGCCTTGCCGCCGAACTTGGTCATGTCGGAATCCCAGCCGAAGGCCAGCACGCCCTTCTCCTGGGCGGCCTGCACGACGGCCGGCGAGTCGGTGTTCTGCATCAGCACGTCGGAGCCCTGGGCGATCAGGGTCAGCGCGGCCTCGCGTTCCTTGCCCGGGTCGAACCAGCTGTTCACCCAGATGGCGCGTGTGGTGGCCTTCGGATTGACGCTGCGGGCGCCGAGGGTGAAGGCGTTGATGTTGCGGATCACCTCGGGGATGGGGATCGACGCCACCACGCCGAGCTTGCCGGTCTTGCTCATCTTGCCGGCCACCACGCCGAGCATGTAGGCGCCTTCATAGGTACGCACGTCGTAGACGCCCAGGTTGGGGGCCGTCTTGTAGCCGGTGGCGTGCATGAACTTGGTGTTCGGGAAGGCCTTGGCGACCTTCACCTCCTGGTTCATGTAGCCGAAGGAGGTGCCGAAGACGATCTTGTAGCCCTGCTGGGCCAGGTCGCGGAAGACCCGCTCGGCGTCGGCGGTTTCCGGCACGTTCTCGACGAAGGTGGTCTTCACCTTGTCGCCGAACTTGGCGTCCACGGCCTTGCGGCCCTGGTCGTGGGAAAAGGTCCAGCCGTGGTCGCCGGTCGGGCCGATGTACACAAAGCCGATCTTGGCGGGGTCGGCGGCGAAGGCCTGGCTGGCCAGCCCCAGTGTCACGAAGACACAGGTGGCGGCGGTCTTGAAGCGGGACAGGGACATGGGGGCAATCTCCGTGGGCAGGGTTGTGCGTCGTGGGAGCCACTGTAACAACCGGACCTCCTCCAACCCATCCCGGTTCCGTTATGACCGGTATATGGTTCGGCGCAGAAAGCGGCCCGCGGCGGCAGCCATAATCCGCCCACCTTCAAGCGGAGCACGAGCATGTCCTTTCCCACGTCCCAGGACGAACATTTCCTGCGTTACGCCATCGCGCTGTCGCGCCGCGTGCGCGACAGCGGCAAGCACCCCTTCGCCGCATTGGTCGTCGATGCGGCCGGGACTATCGTCGCCGAGGCCGGCAACGATTCGCTGCCCCCCGACGGCGATCCGACCCGCCACGCCGAGCTGGTCGCCGCGGCGCAGGCGGCACGCCGCCTGTCAACGGAAGAGCTGGCCAAGGCCACGCTGTATTCCAGCGCCGAGCCCTGTGCGATGTGCGCCGGGGCGATCTACTGGTGCGGCATCGGCCGCGTGGTGTATGCGCTGTCGGAGCACGCGCTGCTCGGCCTCACCGGCGACCACCCGGAGAACCCGACCTTCTCGCTGCCGTGCCGCGAGGTGTTCGCCCGCGGCCAGCGCCGCATCGAGGTGCATGGGCCGTGGCTGGAGGCCGAAGCGGCCGCCCCCCACGCCGGCTTCTGGAAACGCTGAAGCCGGCCGCGAGGAGTTTCAAGGAAACGTCGGGCGGCCCCACATTTCCTCGCTCCCCCGCGGGGCGCTCAGGGCAGCCAGAACTTGGCCGGTTCGTCGATGCGCACGTCGGGCGCCGCGGTATCGGTGAGGATGAAGTGCATCGGCTTCGAGCCGTGCTGGTTCTCCACCGCCTCCGGCGCGACCCGCACGGTGACCGTCACCGCCGTGCTGGCGGCACCGGGCACCGTCACCTGCACCGGCGCCGCCAGGCGGATGCCGTCGATGCCGGCGACGCCAACGGTGTAGCGGCTCTCGGTCTCGCTGGTGCTGATCAGCTGCAGCTGGAAGACGTTCTCGATGCTGCCATCGTCGGCTTCGCGGGCCATCACGCCGCGGTCGCGCACCACGTCCACCTTCAGCGGCGGGCGGGTCAGCAGCGACCAGCCGGTGGCCACGGTGAGGATGAGGAACACCGCCGAGTAGATCAGCGTGCGCGGGCGGAAGGCCCGCCTGACAATTTCGCTGCGGCCGAGTCCACCCTTCAGCGCGTTCTCCGTCGAATAGCGGATCAAGCCGCGCGGGTAGCTCATCTTGTCCATCACCTGGTCGCAGGCATCGATGCACGCCGCGCAACCGATGCACTCCACCTGCAGGCCATTGCGGATGTCGATGCCGGTCGGGCAGACCTGCACGCAGATGCCGCAGTCCACGCAGTCGCCAAGACCCTGCTGGCGCGGATCGGCCTTCTTCGAGCGGCTGCCGCGCGGGTCGCCGCGCTGCTCGTCGTAGGTGATGATCAGCGTGTCGGAGTCGAACATCACGAACTGGAAGCGGGCGTAGGGGCAGATGTACTTGCACATCTGCTCGCGCAGGAAGCCGGCGTTGCCGTAGGTGGCGGCGCCGTAGAACAGCACCCAGAAGATCTCGGCGCCGGTCATCGATACGGTCAGCGCCTCACGGGCCAGATCATGGATCGGCGTGAAGTAGCCGACGAAAGTGAAGCCGGTCCATAGGGACAGCAGCAGCCAGATCCCCTGCTTGAGGCTCTTGCGGCCGAACTTGGCGGCGCTCATCGGTGCCGCGTCGAGCTTCATGCGCTGCTGGCGGTCACCCTCGATCTGCTTCTCGATCCACAGGAAAATCTCCGTATAGACCGTCTGCGGACAGGTGTAGCCGCACCACAAGCGCCCGGCCACCGCGGTGAACAGGAACAGCGCCAGCGCCGACAGCACCAGCAGCAGCGCCAGGTAGATGGTGTCCTGCGGCCACAGCACCAGGTCGAACAGGTAGAAACGGCGCGCCTCCAGGTCGAACAGCACGGCCTGCCGGCCGTGCCACGGCAGCCAGCACAGACCGTAGAAGATCAGCTGGGTGAGGGCCACGAAGCCCCAGCGCCAGCGCTGGAAGAAGCCCTGGATGGAACGGGGATAGACCTTCGGTTCCGCCTTGAACAGCGGCTGGATCGGGATGACGCGTTGTGGTTGGGGCTGATCGGACATGAATATAACCGCTGCCTTATAAAGATGTATGCTCTGTACAGCTTTATGCTAACAACCGGCTGAGGGATAATCAACATCCTGCGTACATCTTTTAAACCGCCCGACGGACAACGCCGATGCGATTGAGCACCTTCACCGACTACTGCCTGCGTACGCTGATGTACGTGGGCGCGGAACGCGAACGCCTGGTGACCATCGGGGAGATCGCCCAGGCCCACGGCATCTCCGAGAACCACCTGATGAAGGTGGCCCACCACCTGTCACGCAGCGGCTTCATCGACACCCAGCGCGGCAAGGGTGGCGGCATGCGGCTGGCCCGCGATCCGGGCAAGATCGTCCTCGGCGACGTGATCCGCCAGACCGAGACCGACTTCGCGCTGGTCGAATGCATGGGCGACGCATCCACCTGCCGCCTCGGCGGCGACTGCGAGCTGGAGGGCATCCTGCAGGAGGCCCTCGCCGCGCTGCTCAAGGTGATGGACGGCTACACCCTGGCTGACCTCATCCGGCGTGGGCCGCGCGGCGAATGGCAGGCGATCCGCCTGTTTCCGCCCGCCACTCCAGCCACCGGCGACGCCTGAGACCGCGCGCGGCCCTCCGCGATCTCCGCGCTGCCTTGACGCGGATCAAGGCTTGCGACGCAATACCCGATCAAATTACTCAACATTATCCATCAGAAAGATCCCCCATGCTCGGCTCGAAAACCCGGCGGGAACTGGCCACTGCCCTCGCCGACAACGCCGCCCTCAAGGCCCAGAATCAAGCCCTGCGCGACGAGCTGGCCGATTTGCAGCGGCGCCGGGGCGACGCCGAGGATGGCCGGCAGCGGCTCCAGGCCCGGTACAGTCTGCTCGACGGCGTGGCGGGCAACATCCCGCGCTTCGGCGAATCCCTGAGCGGCATCCGCCAGTCTTTTGCCGGCCTGTCGGAACGGCTCGGCGAAGACAAGGCCTCAGCGCTGAGTGCCGCCAGCGAAGCCGAGGCCAACCGGGCCGCCTTCGGGAAGATCGCCGATAACCTGCGCACGATGTTCGCGCGCATCCAGGCCGCCGGCCAAAGCGTTGCCGGTCTGTCCCAGCGCGCCACTGAGATCGGCGGCATCGTCCAGCTGATCCGCGAGATCGCCGAGCAGACCAACCTGCTGGCGCTCAACGCGGCCATCGAAGCGGCCCGCGCCGGCGAAGCCGGGCGTGGCTTCGCGGTAGTGGCCGACGAAGTGCGCAAACTCGCCGAACGCACCGCCAAGGCCACCACGGAGATCGGTGGCCTGGTCACCGGCATCCAGGCCGAAACCGCTGAAGCCCGCAAGATCATGGAGATCGGTGCCGGCGACGCCGCCAGCCACGGCGCCGACAGCGAAACCGCGATGCACAGCATGCAGCGCCTGTTCGAGCTGTCCCGCCACATGCAGGACAGCATCGCCGCATCCTCTCAACTGGCCAATGCCGAACTGGCCAACATCGAGGAGCTGACCCTCAAGCTGGAGGTGTACAAGGTGCTGCTGGGCCTCTCCGACCTGCAGCCACGCGACCTGCCCGACGAGACCCAGTGCCGTCTCGGCCGCTGGTACTACGAAGGCGAGGGGCGCACGGAATTCTCGCGCCTGCCCGGCTACCGGGACATGGAAGCCCCCCACAAGGCGGTGCACGACCACGCCCGCCGCGCCGTCGAACGCTACCGCAGCGGCGATCTCAGCGGCGCCCTCGACGCCCTCGCCCGCATGGAGGAAGCCAACCTGACGGTGATGGCCGGCATGGAGCGCATCCTGCGCGGGCGGGGCTGAAGCACACCCGCCCAGGTAGGCCGGTGGATCAGAGATTTTCCTTCATCTTGTCGAGGAAGGCCTTGAGGGTGGCATCGGTCGCCGCCGGGACGACCCTCTGATATCCATCGACATTCAACGTGTAATCCACGTCGCGGGAAACCTTGCCGAGGAAGTTGGTGGACTCCTTGATCAGCCTGGCGTCGGTCACCCCGCGGGTCATCACCGGCTCGGTCAGGTAGATCTTCACCACATCCCCGTCCTTGCCCACCGCCAGGCGGGTGAAGCGCTCGCCCAGGCGGACGGCAGCCATCGCCCCGGCACTGTAATGGGTCCACCCACCCGCCTTGCTCTGGCTGGACCACAGGTAGGCGATCGGCACGAAGACCCGGACGTGCAGCGTGGACGCACCGACGGCCTTCTGCAGGTCCTTGTCATAGAACTTCCAGTTGGTGGCGTACTGGCCGATGCGGCCCGTGAAGGTCAGGGTTTCATCCACGACATAACTGCTGAACCCACCATAACTCTTGCGCAGCTCCTCGTAGTCGTCCTTCAGATTGATGACCAGATCCTTCGGCGCATAGAACAGGCTCTTGTAGGCACCGGTCTTCGAGCCCAGCTTCCAGCCGTCCATCAGCAGCGGCGACGGCGAGGACACGCCCTGCATGGCCTTGTATTCCGGCGTCGCGACCACCGTGGCATGGGGCACCAGTTCGAGGCCGGCCGCCTTCACGCTGGCCTGGAAGTCTCCGTACATCTTCTCGGTAAGGCGCTGCAGAAAGGCCGGATCGGCAGTCAGCGGAGGTTCGAAATCGACGACCAGATCCTCGGTCTGCTTCACCACGTACTGGACGACGAAGGACGCCACCGCCACCTTCCTGACGCCCTTCAGGTCGCCCGCATTCGAAATACCGACCACCGCCGGCGAATAGGCCAGCCCGTCAGCACCGGGATCGGCAGCACAGGACAGTCCGGACACGAAACACAAGGGCAGCAGCAGACGTTTCAACATGGGAACCCCATCTCAAGAAGGTGAAAGAACTGACGGATAGCGAATGAGCATCTGAATACTACGCACCCGCCATGGCTTTCCGGGGAGAAATAGTTCCTGCTGCGTGCACTCATTCAGCTTTCCCCATATCCCGTATACGCCGCCACCGGCAGCAGGGCGGCGCCCCATGTGTTAACTTGAAATCATCCCGGCACGCCGGCATGCACGAGTCACGACCATGAGCGAACGTCCCATCCACTTCTACTTCCGCGGCGAGGTCCGGCAGGTCGCCGATGCGCCGCCGACGCGGACGGTGCTGCAATATCTGCGCGAGGACGCCCACGCGACCGGTACCAAGGAAGGATGCGCGGAAGGCGACTGCGGCGCCTGTACGGTGGTGCTCGGCGAGAACGTCGGCGGCGAGCTGCAGCTGCGCGCGGTGAATGCCTGCATCCAGTTCCTGCCGACTCTCGACGGCAAGGCCTTGTTCACCGTAGAGGACCTGGCCGGCATCAACGGACTCGGCATCACCGGCCTGCTCCACCCGGTCCAGCAGGCGCTGGTGGATACCCACGCATCCCAGTGCGGCTTCTGCACGCCGGGCTTCGCGATGTCCCTGTTCGCCCTCTACGAAAACAACCCGCAATGTCCGGACAAGGCCGCCGTCTGTGATGCACTGTCCGGCAACCTGTGCCGCTGCACCGGCTACCGGCCGATCGTCGACGCCGTACCGGCCGCCTACGAACAGGACCGCGTGGGTGTCGACCGGCCGGCGATCCTCGCCGCGCTGGCGCCACTGGCCGCGCTGCCGCCCCTCGACTACCGGGCTACCGGCCAACGCTTCCTGGCCCCACGCAACCTCGCCGAACTGGCCGACGCGCGCCTCTCCGCCCCCGACGCCCGCCTGCTGGCCGGCGGCACCGACGTCGGCCTGTGGGTCACCAAGCAGCTGCGCGAGCTGGGCGACTTGATCTACGTGGGCGCGGTGGCCGAGCTGAAGGTAATCCGCGTCGACGCCAACGGCCTGTTCATCGGCGCCGGCGCCAGCCTCACCGACGCTTTCGACGCCCTCGTCGCCTTCGAACCGGCATGGACCGAGCTGGCCCGCCGCTTCGCCTCCACCCCGGTACGCAACGCCGGCACCCTCGGCGGCAACGTGGCCAACGGCTCGCCGATCGGCGACTCGATGCCCGGCCTCATCGCGATGGGCGCACAGATCGTGCTGCGCAAGGGCGGGCAGGTACGCCAGCTGCCCCTTGAGGACTTCTACCTGGCCTACCAGAAGACCGCGCTGGAACCGGGCGAATTCGTGCAGGCGCTGCGGATCCCGCCGCAGCCGGCTGAGCGTCGCTTCCGCACCTGGAAGATCTCCAAGCGCATCGACCAGGACATCTCGGCGGTGTGTGGCGCCTTTGCGCTGAGCGTCGTAGACGGCGTCGTCAGCGAAGCGCGCATCGCCTTCGGCGGCATGGCCGCCACGCCGCAGCGCGCACGTCAGACGGAGAGATTCCTGGTCGGCAAGCTGTGGGGCCAGACCACGGTGGACGCCGCCGCCGACGTGCTCGCCCACGAGTACGCGCCCCTCGACGACATGCGCGCGTCGGCGGCCTATCGCCGCCAGGTGGCAGCCGGCCTGCTGCAGCGCGTCTGGCTGGAAGATGGCGCAGGCGGCGCACCGACGCGCCTCGCCGAACTGGAGGTGCAGCCATGAACGCCCCCAACCGCAACCCGCCCCCCGCGGTCGGCGCCGGCCTGCCCCATGAGAGCGCCCATCTGCACGTCAGCGGCCGCGCCACCTACGTGGACGACATCCCGGTGCCGGCCGGCACGCTGCATGCCGCACTGGGCCTGTCGAACATCGCCCACGGGCGCATCAAGGTCCTCGACCTGTCCGCCGTGCGCGCCGCCCCCGGCGTGCGGGCGGTGATCACCGCCGACGACATCCCCGGCATCAACGACTGCGGCCCGGTCAAGCACGACGACCCTATCCTGTGCGACGGCGAGATCCTGTTCCACGGCCAGCCGCTGTTCGCCGTCGCCGCCGACAGCCACGAGCTGGCCCGCAAGGCGGCCCGCCTGGCGCGCGTCGAGGTGACGGCGCTACCGGCCCTGCTGAGCGCCGAAGCCGCCGCCGAAGCCGAATCCTGGGTGCTGCCGCCGGTCGAGGTGAGCCGTGGCGACGCCGTCGCCGCCCTTGAAAGCGCACCCCATCGCCTGCGCGGCGAAGTGCAGCTCGGCGGCCAGGAACACTTTTACCTGGAAGGCCAGATCGCCTGCGCGATCCCGCTGGAGGACGACACGATGCGCGTCCTCACCTCCACCCAGCACCCCACCGAGATGCAGCACATGGTCGCCCACGCGCTGGGCTGGCGGGTGCACCAGGTGACCGCCGAGTGCCGGCGCATGGGCGGCGGCTTCGGCGGCAAGGAAAGCCAGTCGGCCCAGATCGCCTGCATCGCCGCGGTGCTGGCCCGCCTCAGCGGACGGCCGGTCAAGCTGCGCCTCGACCGAGACGACGACATGCGCATCACCGGCAAGCGCCACGACTTCCACATCGAGTACGACGTGGGCTTCGACGACGCCGGCCGCATCGCCGGGCTCAAGCTGCTGCTGGCCTCCCGCTGCGGCTTCTCGGCCGACCTGTCGGGGCCGGTGAACGACCGCGCGATCTTCCACGCCGACAACACCTATTACCTGGACGCGGTGTCCATCCTGAGCCTGCGCGGGCGCACCCACACGGTATCCAACACCGCCTTCCGCGGCTTCGGTGGGCCGCAGGGCATGTTCGCCATCGAATCGGTGATCGACGACATCGCCCGCCACCTCGGCCGCGACCCGCTGACCGTGCGCCAGGCCAACTTCTACGGCGACAGCACCGGCAGCGAGCGCAACGTCACCCACTACGGCATGAAGGTGGAAGACAACGTGATCCACCCGCTGGTCGCCCAGCTGGCCGCCGATGCCCATTACACCGAGCGCCGCGCCGCCATCGACGCCTTCAACGCCGGCAGCCCGCTGCTCAAGAAAGGCCTGGCGCTGACGCCGGTGAAGTTCGGCATCTCCTTCACCGCCACCTTCTACAACCAGGCCGGCGCGCTGGTCCATGTGTACAACGACGGCACCGTGCTGGTCAGCCACGGCGGCACCGAGATGGGCCAGGGCCTGTATACCAAGATCCGCCAGATCGTCGCCCAGGAGTTCGGTCTGCCCATCGACGACGTGCGTCTGTCCTCCACCGACACCAGCCGGGTGCCCAACACCTCGGCCACCGCCGCCTCCTCCGGCACCGACCTTAACGGCAAAGCCGCCCAGGCCGCCTGCCAGGCGATCCGCCGGCGCATCGCCGGTTTTGTCGCCGAACGGCTGGGAGTCAGCGACGAGGCGGTGATCTTCGCCGCCGGCATGGTCAGCGCGCCCGGCTTCGACGCCACTTTCGCCGACGTCGTCGCCGACGCCTACCGGGCCCGCGTGCAGCTGTGGGACGCCGGCTTCTACAAGACCCCTAAGATCCACTACGACCCGGTCACCATGCAGGGCCGGCCGTTCTACTACTTCTCCTACGGCGCCGCGCTGGCCGAAGTGGCCATCGACACCCTCACCGGCGAGAACCGCGTGCTGCGCGTGGACATCCTTCACGACGTGGGGCGCTCCATCAATCCGGCCCTCGACATCGGCCAGATCGAAGGCGGCTTCATCCAGGGCATGGGCTGGCTGACCACCGAGGAACTGGTGTACCAGCCCGACGGCCCTCAAGCCGGCCGCCTCGCCACCCACGCCCCATCCACCTACAAGATCCCGGCGGTGTCCGACCTGCCGCCGGTCTTCAACGTGCGCCTGTTCGACAACGCCAACGTGGAGGACAGCATCCACCGCTCCAAGGCGGTCGGCGAGCCGCCGCTGATGCTGGCCTTCTCGGTCTTCTTCGCGCTGCGCGACGCGGTGGCGGCGGCCCTTGGCCCCGGTGCCCGCCCACAACTGGACGCCCCCGCCACGCCGGAGGCGATCCTGCGCGCGCTGCACGGAGGGCGCCTGTGATGCCTCCCTTCCCCACCACGCAACCGGAGACGCTCCCATGAACGACTGGCTCCCCACCCTTGCCGACTGGCTGGCGGCCGGCCAGCCGGCGGTCCTCGTCACCGTGGTGCGGGCCGACGGCTCGACGCCGCGGGAAGCCGGCGCCACCATGCTGGTCGGACGCAACGCCACCGCCGACACCATCGGCGGCGGCCACCTGGAATGGCTGGCCACCGCCGCCGCCCGCGACCTGCTGGCCAAGAGCGGCCAGCCTCACGTGATGCGCTGCGCCCTCGGTGCGTCCCTCGGCCAGTGCTGCGGCGGTGTGGTGTGGCTGGCGCTGGAGCGCATCGAGGCCCGCGAAGCCGCCAGCTGGCAGACCCGCGCCGCCGCCGTCACTGCCGGCCAGACCCTGCAGCGCCGCCTGCTGTCCGGCGACGAGGGCTCCCTGTGGTCCATGAGCACGGATCAACACGGCAAGCGCGACCCGGCTCAGTTCTGGTCCGACGGCGGCCACTGGCAGTTCGAGCAGCAGATCCGCAAGACCCAGTTTCCGGTGGTGCTGTTCGGCGCCGGCCACGTCGGCGAGGCCATCGCCCGCGCGCTGGCACCGCTGGGTGCGCACATCAGCTGGGTGGACAACCGGGACTCCATCTTCCCCGCCGAGCTGCCGGCCGGTACCGACGCCATCGGCACCGACATGCCGACCGCCGAAGTCCGCGCCGCACCGCCCGGCGCCTATTTCCTGGTGCTGACCCACGACCACGGCCTCGACTTCGAGCTGTGCGAGGCGATCCTGGCACGCCACGACTTCGCCTTCTTCGGCCTGATCGGCTCGGCCTCCAAGCGCGCCCGCTTCGAGCACCGCCTGATCGCCCGCGGCATCGACCCGGCCCGGCTGGTGGACATGAGCTGCCCGATCGGCGTGCCCGGCATCCGCGGCAAGGAGCCCGCTGTCATCGCCGCCTCGGTGGCGGCCCAGCTACTGCAGGTGCGCGAAGCCCGCCAGGCCGTCGCGGAAGCCTCCCGCCCGCTGCGCATCACCCCCTTCCTGTTGTCAGGAGTCCGCCCGTGAGCATCCCCCCACCCCCCTTCAGCGGCCCACCGACGGGCATGCCACGCCTGGAACTCAGTGGCATCACCAAGCGCTACCCGAGCGTGGTCGCCAACGACGGCATCAATCTCAAGGTCGGCCCCGGCGAGATCCACGCGGTGCTCGGCGAGAACGGCGCCGGCAAGAGCACGCTGATGAAGATCATCTACGGTGCGGTGCAGGCCGACGCCGGCCAGATCCAGTGGAACGGCCGCGAGGTGGTCGTCGCCAACCCCGCCGAGGCGCGCCGGCTGGGCATCGGCATGGTGTTCCAGCACTTCTCGCTGTTCGAGACGCTGAGCGTCGTCGAGAACATCGCGCTGGCCCTCGACGAGCCCTTCGACCTCAAGGCGCTGGCCATCCGCGTGAAGGAGGTCTCGACCCGCTACGGCCTGCCATTGGATCCGGACCGCCTGGTGCACAGCCTGTCGGTGGGCGAGCGCCAACGCGTCGAGATCGTGCGCTGCCTGCTGCAGCAGCCCCAGCTGCTGATCCTCGACGAGCCCACCTCGGTGCTCACCCCGCAGGCCGTGCAGAAGCTCTTCGAGACCCTGCGCCGGCTGGCCGCCGAGGGCGTCAGCATCCTTTACATCAGCCACAAGCTGCACGAGATCCAGAGCCTGTGCCACAGCGCCACGGTGATGCGCGGCGGCAAGGTCACCGGCACTGCCACCCCATCGCGGGAAACCCCGGCCAGCCTGGCGCGCATGATGATCGGCCGCGAGCTGCCGGTGTGCGAGGTGCCCGCCTACACCGGCATCGCCACCCCGGCGCTGACGGTGAACAGGCTGTCCCTGGTGCCCGACGACCCCTTCGGCACCCGCCTGCAGGACATCGAGCTGGAGGTGCACCGCGGCGAGATCCTCGGCATCGCCGGCATTTCCGGCAACGGTCAGGCCGAGCTGCTGGCCGCCCTGTCAGGCGAGACCACCGGCGCGGCGGAGGCCGTCAAGCTGGTCGGCCTGCCGGTCGGCCATCTGGACGCCGGCCGCCGCCGCAAGCACGGGCTGGCCTTCGTGCCGGAAGAGCGCCTCGGCCGCGGCGCGGTGCCGTCCATGTCGCTGGCCGACAACGCAACCCTCACCGCCCAGCGCCAGGGCCTGGTCAAGAAGGGCTTCCTGCGCCCGAAGGCCGCCTGGGACTTCGCCAAGCGCTGCATCGAACGCTTCGACGTGCGCTGCGGCGGCCCCGGTGCGGCGGCGCGCAGCCTGTCCGGCGGCAACCTGCAGAAGTTCATCGTCGGCCGCGAGATCATGCAGCAGCCCATCGCGATGGTCGTCGCCCAGCCCACCTGGGGCGTGGACGTCGGCGCCGCCGCCTTCCTGCGCCAAACCCTGATCGACCTGTCCCGCCAGGGCGTGGCGATCCTGGTGATCTCCGAAGAGCTGGAAGAGCTGTTCGAGATCTGCGACCGCATCGCCGTGCTGGCCGAGGGCCGCCTCGGCCCCGCCGTGCCGAAAGCCGAGACCAACGCCGAGAAGATCGGCATGCAGATGTCCGGCCTGTTCGCCCCCGCCGACAAGGAACCCGCTCATGCCGCTGCTTGAACCCCGCTCCACGCCATCGGCGCAGATGCGCCTGCTGTCGCCGCTGATCGCCATCGGCCTGACCCTGGCCGTCGGCTCCGTGCTGTTCCTGGCCCTCGGCAAGAATCCCGTCGAAGCCTTCACGGTGTTCTTCGTCCAGCCCCTGTCGTCGGGCAACGGCTGGAGCGAACTGATGGTCAAGGCCGGTCCGCTGATCCTCATCGCCCAGGGCCTGGCGATCGGCTTCCGGGCGCGCATCTACAACATCGGCGCGGAAGGCCAGCTGATCGTCGGCGCGCTGGCCGGCGGCGGCGTGGCGATCGCCCTCGACGGCGTGGATGCCTGGTGGGTGCTGCCGCTGATGGTGGTGGCCGGCGCCATCGGCGGCGCGCTGTGGGGCGCCGTCCCGGCCCTGCTGAAGACCCGCTTCAACGCCGAGGAAACCCTCACCACGCTGATGCTCACCTACATCGCCAGCTTCACGCTGTCCTACATGGTGAACGGCCCCTGGCGCGACCCGGAGGGGATGAACTTCCCGCAGTCCATCATGTTCGGCGACCCGGCCCTGTTCAGCCCGTGGTTCGAGGGCATGCGCGTCAATGCATCTATCCTGATCGCCGCCGTCGCCTCCATCGCCTTCTGGATCTTCACATCGCGCAGCTTCCTGGCCTACCAGCTCACCGTCGGCGGCCTGGCCCCGGCGGCGGCCCGCTACGCCGGCTTCTCGGCCCAGCGCACGGTGTGGGTCAGCCTGGTGCTGTCAGGCCTCACCGCCGGCATCGCCGGGGTCGGCGAAGTGGCCGGGCCGGTCGGCCAGCTCAACCTCAACATCTCGCCGGGCTACGGCTTCGCCGCCATCATCGTGGCCTACCTGGGGCGCCTCAACGCGGTGGGCATCGTGCTGGCCGGCCTGCTGATGGCCCTGCTCTACCTCGGCGGCGAGGCGGCCCAGGTGGCCTTGCAGTTGCCAGCGGCGATCACCGGCCTGTTCCAGGGCATGTTGCTGTTCTTCCTGCTCGGCACCGACGTGTTCGTCGATTACCGCCTCAAGCCCCGCCCCAAACCCGCCTACGCCTAAGGACCCCGCGATGCTCGAACACCTGATCCCCGTCCTCGCCGGCACCCTCGGCGCGGCCACGCCGCTGATCTTCGCCGGTCTCGGCGAGCTGGTGGCGGAGCGCACCGGCGTCATCAACCTGGGCGTCGAAGGCATGATGCTGATCGGCGCCATCGCCGGCTTCGCTGCGGCGGCGGATTCCGGCGGCGGCGCGCTGGCCGGGCTGCCCGCCGGGGCCGTCGCCGGCATGCTGGCGGCGCTGGTGTTCGCCGTGCTGTCCCTGTCGATGGCCGCCAACCAGGCCGCCTGCGGCCTCGCGCTGACCATCTTCGGCGTCGGCCTGTCGGCCTTCATCGGCCAGCACTACGTCAGCTTCAGCCTGCCCGGCCTGCAGCCGCTGGACATCCCCGGCCTGGTGGACATCCCGGTGATCGGCCGCATCCTGTTCCACCAGGACCCGGTCACCTACCTGGGCCTCATCACCTTCGTCATCGTCTGGTGGGTGCTCCGGAAAACCCGCCTCGGCCTCCTGCTGAAAGCCGTCGGCGAAGCCCCCGACGCCGCCCACGCCATCGGCTACCCGGTCATCGCCATCCGCTACGGCGCCACGCTGTTCGGCGGCGCGATGGCCGGCATCGCCGGCGCTTATCTGTCCACGGTCTACACGCCGCTGTGGGTGCAGAACATGGTCGCCGGCCGCGGCTGGATCGCCATCGCGCTGGTGGTCTTCGCCACCTGGAACCCGACCCGCCTGCTCCTCGGCGCCTGGCTGTTCGGCGGCGTGACGATCCTCCAGTTCCACGCCCAGGGCCTCGGCATCGCGCTGCCCGTGCAGTTCCTGGCTGCGCTGCCTTACCTGGCGACGGTGGTGGTGCTGGTGCTGATCTCGCGGGACAAGCGGCTGTTGCAGCTGAATTTGCCGGCTTCGTTGGGGAAGCCGTGGATGCCGTAAAGTCTGTGGCTGTTGGGGCTGTGGGGGCGAATTCATTCGCCCTGCGCGGGTTGAGCTTTTGCCCTTTACCGGACGGCTTCCCGTTCTATTGGCTTGCGTTGGCCGGGTCTCGCCCCGGCGGGCGACATCCTTTCTTGTCACACGACAAGAAAGGACGCAAAGAAACGTGCCCCGCTGCCACGCCCCCTGCGGGGGTGCCCTCGCTCCGGGTGCGCCGGGCGGGGTCTGCGCAAACTCGCCCTGCGGGCTCAAACATGCGCAGCCCTGATCCGCCCGCCCCACCCTCCACTCGGCGCGTCAGAGGGGGAAAGGAAAAGCGGCCGCTCGACGGCAGATGCCGCACAAGGCGGCTATACCAACTACACCTCAGCTTCAGGGAAGGCTCGGTGCCTCCCCAAAGCCCGTCCTGAACCGCCGAGCAGCGCAGCGGCAGGCGGGGAAGTCCGGCGCGGCTGTCTGAGCCGGCGCAGCCGGCGAGTTCCGCGCCGGCCGCCTGCTGCGAGCAGCACAGGGAAGTCGTCCGCGACGCGGACGACCGGTGAGGCACGGGTCGCCTTCTTTGCCTTCTTTCTTGGCGACGCAAGAAAGAAGGTCGCCCGCCGGGGCGAGTCCCGGCCAATGTGAAGCAAAAAAATGGAAAGCCGTTGATCAGCCCCCCGGACAAGCCCCGACAGGGCAACACAAAACAATGAGCAAAACCCTCCTCCTCCACCACGCCGACACCCTCATCACGATGGACGCCACCCGCCGCGAGATCCACGACGGCGCGGTGTTCATCCGCGACGGCGTCATCGAAGCCGTCGGCCCGAGCGCCGAACTGCCCACCCACGCCGACGAAGTGCGCAACCTCTCCGGCCGCATCGTGCTGCCCGGCCTGGTAAACACCCACCACCACATGTACCAGAGCCTCACCCGCGCGGTGCCCGGCGCGCAGGATGCGGAGCTGTTCGGCTGGCTGCAGACGCTCTACCCGATGTGGGCGGGGCTGACGCCGGAGATGATCCGGGTGTCGACGCTGACGGCGATGGCCGAGCTGATCCTGTCCGGCTGCACCACCTCGTCGGATCACCTCTACCTCTACCCCAACGGCAGCCGGCTGGATGACAGCATCGAGGCGGCGACGCTGATCGGCATGCGCTTCCATGCCTGCCGCGGCAGCATGAGCGTCGGCCGTTCCAAGGGCGGGTTGCCGCCGGACGCGCTGGTGGAGGACGAGGCGGCGATCCTCGCCGACAGCCGCCGCCTGATCGAGACCTGGCACGACCCGGCCCGCCACGCGATGCTGCGGATCGCCGTGGCGCCATGCTCGCCGTTCTCGGTGAGCACCGACCTGATGCGCGAATCCGCCGCGCTGGCGCGCAGCTACGGGGTGTCGATGCACACCCACCTGGCCGAGAACGACAACGACGTAGCCTACAGCCGCGAGCGCTTCGGCATGACGCCGGCCGAGTACGCCGAGAGCCTGGGCTGGGTCGGCCACGACGTGTGGCACGCCCACTGCGTGAAGCTCGACACGGCCGGCATCGCGCTGTTCGCCCGTACGGGCACCGGCGTGACCCACTGCCCGTGCTCCAACATGCGCCTGGCCTCGGGGATCGCGCCGATCCCGGCAATGCGCGCGGCCGGCGTGGCGGTCGGGCTGGGGGTGGACGGCTCGGCCTCCAACGACGGCGCCGACCTGCTCGGCGAGGCCCGCCAGGCCATGCTGCTGGCGCGGGTCGGCCACGGCCCGGCAGCCATGAACGCCCGCCAGGCGCTGGAGCTGGCCACGCTCGGCGGTGCCAAGGTGCTCGGCCGCGACGACATCGGCGCGCTGGCACCGGGCATGAGCGCCGACCTGATCGCCTTCCGCAGCGACACCCTGCGCCTGGCCGGCGGCGCCGTGCACGACCCGGTGGCGGCGCTGGTGTTCTGCGCGCCAGATGCAGTGGACCTGAGCCTCATCAACGGGAAATGGGTCGTCGAGGACGGCAAGCTGCAGACGGTAGACCTGCCCGGCATACTCGCCCACCATAACCGCCTTGCCCGACAACTCGCGGAGGCCTCGTGACCCAGCACCAGCCCACCCCCGCTCAGGCGCACGTGCTCGTGCGCGGCCAGATCCTGCACTACCTGGCCGACCCCGGCCCCGGCGACGACCCGAGCGCCTGGGAGTTCTTCGACGACGGCGCCCTGTGGATCGTGGACGGCCGCATCCATGCCGCCGGGCCATGGTCGGCAATCAACGCCAACATGCCGCCCGACGTGCGCCGCGCCGCCGTCTTCCACGACCACCGGGACCGCCTGGTGCTGCCGGGCCTGGTGGACACCCACATCCACTACCCGCAGGCGGGGGTGATCGGCTCCTTCGGCCGCCAGCTGCTGGACTGGCTCAACGACTACACCTTCCCCGCCGAAGCCCGCTTCGCGACCTACAGCGTGGCAGAACGCACGGCCGAGTTCGTCGTGGAGCGCCTGCTCGCCCACGGCACCACCACCGCGTCGGTGTTCGCCACGGTGCATGCCCATTCGGTGGACGCCTTCTTCGAAGCCGCCGCGGCGCGCAAGCTACGCATGCTGTGCGGCAAGGTGCTGATGGACCGCAACTGCCCGGACAACCTGCGCGACGACGCGGTCTCCGGCCGCGCCGACAGCCAGGCCCTGATAGAACGCTGGCACGGCCGCGAGCGCCTGCGCTACACCCTCACGCCGCGCTTCGCGCCAACCTCCACACCGGAACAACTGCAAGCCGTCGGCGAACTCTTCGCGGCCCGCCCGGACCTGCACCTGCAGACCCACCTGGCCGAGAACCCGGCCGAGATCGCCTGGGTGCGCGAACTCTTCCCCGAGCGCAGCAGCTACCTGGACGTCTACGCCCATTACGGCCTGCTCGGCCCGCGCAGCATCTACGGCCACTGCATCCACCTGTCGCCGGCCGAGCGCCGCGAGATGGCCGCCGCCGGCGCCGCCGCGGCCTTCTGCCCGACATCCAACTTCTTCCTCGGCAGCGGTGCCTTCGACTACGCCGCCAGCACCGCGGCGGGCCTGCGCGTCGGCCTTGCCACCGACGTTGGCGGCGGCACCGGCTTCAGCCTGATCCGCACCCTGGGCCAGGCTTACGAGGCCAGCCAAATCCACGCCGCGCCGCTGTCCGGCATGCGCGGCTGGTACCTCGCCACCCTCGGCGGCGCCCGTGCCCTCTACCTGGACGAACACATCGGCAGCTTCCAGCCCGGCCGCGAGGCGGACTTCGTCGTCCTCGACTGGGCTGCCACGCCCGAACTCGCCTGGCGCATGGACAACACCCGCACGCTGGCCGAGCGCCTGTTCGCGCTGATGATCCTCGGTGACGAACGCTGCGTACGGGCCACCCACGTGCTGGGTGAGAAGGTCGCTGGCACATCCGCCTGAAGACCGGGGGACAAGCCCATGCTGGACAATTGCTGGGGATCCTGTGGGGGCGAATTCATTCGCCCTCACGGAATAAGGCTCAGCCTACAGAATAAGACCCCCTCGAAAGAAACATGGGCGCCCCCCAGCCTGCCGCGACGACATCCCCCTGCAATCACCGTAATTGCCGTCCATCCCCGACAGCGTTTCCGGAGCCCCCTTGATATTGTCCCTACCGTGGACATGGGCATTCCGCCCGGTCCCGTAGACTCTTACAAAGGGGATCGTTGTCGTGAAATTCCGCTCTCTCGTGTGCGCCGTCCTTGGTCTTACCGTCGCCGGCAGCGTGCTGGCCCAGGTCCAGACGCCGGAAGAACTGATCAAGCTCCGCCAGGGCTCCTTCCGGGTCATCGGCTGGCATTGCGCCAAGGTCAAGGCCAACCTCGATGGCCAGTACAACAAGGACGAGGTGCTCGCCGCTTCGACGGTGATCCAGTCGGTGGTCAATGCCGGCCTCAGCCCGCTGTTCGCGCCGGGCACCGACAAGGGCGTCGGTTTCCACGAGAGCAAGGCCAAGGCCGACGCCGTCGATCCGGCCCGCAACGCCAAGCTGGGCGAGATCGCCAGCCAGTTCCGCAAGGACGCCAACGAACTGGTGAAGGTCGCCTCCACCGGCAACAAGGACGCCATCCGCGCCCAGTTCGGCAACCTCACCAAGAACTGCAAAGCCTGCCACGACGAGTACCGCATCCAGTAAGTCGCCGGGGATGGCGGACCGCTAGAATGGAGGGCCGTCCGCGGTCCTGCCGCATGTCCGTCATCCCATGCCCGCCTTCCTCCGCGCCCTCGATTCCCGCAACTACCGTATCTACTTCGCCGGCCAGCTGATCTCACTGGCAGGCACCTGGATGCAGCAGATCGCCATGGTGTGGCTGGCCTACCGCCTGTCCGGCTCGGCCTTCGTGCTGGGGATGGTCGGCTTCGCGAGCCAGATCCCGATCCTCGTCTTCGGTGCCATCGGCGGGGTGATCACCGACCGTTTCGACAAACGCCGCCTGCTCCTCGCCACCCAGGCCCTGTCGATGGTGCAGGCCGTGCTGCTGGCCGCGCTGGCCTGGCTCGGCGAGGCGACCACCGGCCACCTGATCGCGCTGGCCTTCGGCCTGGGCTGCATCAACGCGCTGGACGTGCCGACCCGCCAGGCCATCGCGGTGCATCTGGTGGACGACAGGGACGACCTGCCCAACGCCATCGCGCTGAACTCCTTCCTGATGAACATCGCCCGTTTCGTCGGCCCGACGCTGGCTGGCTTCGTCGTCGCACTGGTCGGCGAGGCGGTGTGCTTCCTGCTCAACGCCGCCTCCTACCTGGCGGTGTTGCTGGCCCTGCTGGCGATCCGCCTGCCCGCCGACAGCGCGCGCCGGCCGTCGGCGCCGCCGCTACAGGCCCTGCGCGAGGGCCTGGCCTATGCGGCCAGTCATCCCGGCATCCGCTCGTCCCTGTTGATCGTCGCCACCACCAGCTTCCTGGCCGCCCCCTACGTGGTGCTGATGCCGCTGTTCGCGAAGGAGATCTTCGGCGGCGACGCACGCCTGTTCGGCCTGCTGGTGGGCTGCGCCGGCGGCGGTTCGCTGCTCGGCAGCCTGTATCTGGCCGGTCGCCAGGGCACCGACGGGCTGGCCCGCCTGGTCGGCGTCGCCGCCCCCGCGACCGGCGCGGCGGTAGCCCTGTTCGCACTGTCGCCCGGTATCTGGATGGCGATGCCGGTGCTGGTCGGCCTCGGCCTGGTGCTCATCGTCACCGTGGCCGGCAGCAACACGCTGATCCAGACCCAGGTCAGCAACGACTTCCGTGGCCGCGTGATGGCCTTGTTCACGATGGCTTTCCTGGGCATTGCGCCACTCGGCAGCTTCAGCGTCGGCAGCCTGGCCCACGCCTTCGGCGTGCGCCCGACGCTGGTTGCCTGCGGTCTGCTGACGATCGCCGCCGGCCTCGCCTACCGGCGCCGCGTCACCTGAACCGCGGCAACGGCCGCATTCATCCCCAATGGGTAAAACTTCCTTGCGTCATCGAACGCCGCCGCTTATCGTCAAGTCCCAATAACAATAAAGGACAGGGAGCGCCCATGCCTCATACCCCGCGTCTGGCTGCCGAAACCTGGCAGCGCCTGGCCGAAACCTCGTCGGACGCGATCCGCGCAGCGGTCACCGGCATCATCGAGCGGGACAGGGCCGAACTGGCCGACCGCTTCTACGAACAGATGCTCGCCGATCCGGGCGCCGTCCAGTTCCTGTCGGCACAGGCCGTCGAGGCCCACCTCAAGCCGGGCCTGCAACGCTGGATGGAAATGCTGTTCTGCCACCGCAGCGTGGAGGAGCTGGTTTCCGCCCTCGCCCTGCAGCGCCACGTGGGCGAGGTGCACGCCCGGGCGCAGATCCCGGTGCAACTGGTGGCGCGGGGCTTCCGCTTTCTGAAGCAGGCCATCAACGCGCGCCTGATCGCCACCGAGCTGGGCCGGGAAGCCCTGGTCCATGCGGTACTGTACGTGGACCACCTGACCGACATCGCTTTCGAGGAGATGAGTTCGGCCTTCATCCTGTCCGCCGAGCGCAGTGCCCGCACCGACGAGGCCTACAAGATGCACGAGGCCGGCCGCAACCTGGCGCTGGAACGGGAGAAGCAGTCCGTCGCAATCCTCGAGTGGGAAGCCCGCGTCTATCGCCTGCTGGCTTCCGGTGCCCCCTTCGACGACATGCCGACGCTGCTGGACTCCGAGTTCGGCCTGTGGCTGCACCACAAGGCGCCGCTGCTGTTCGAAGACACCCGGGAACTGCCGCTGATCGAGGCCTGCGTCGAACACATCGACCAGTCGCTGTTCCCCCGCCTGAGCGGCGAGCGGGACTCGCCCGCGGACGGCGACGGCAACCGTACGCTGACCCGCGCCGTGCTGGTGGAGATCGAGGAGCTGAAGTACCTGCTGCGCAACATGTTCGACCACATCATGGAACTGGAGGTCGGCCGCGACGTGCTGACCCACCTGTTCAACCGGCGCTTCCTGCCATCGATCATGCGCCGGGAGATCAGCCTGGCCCGCAAGCACGACTGCAGCTTCTGCGTGCTGATGATGGACATCGACCACTTCAAGCGGATCAACGACGAACACGGCCACGATGCCGGCGACCGGGTGCTGCAGCAGGTGGCGGCGCTGATCGTCGGCCAGCTGCGCGCCGGTGACTTCGTGTTCCGCTACGGTGGCGAGGAATTCCTCGCCGTGCTGGCCGAGATCGATCTTCCCAAGGCCGTCGTGGTCGCCGAGAAAATCCGCCAGCGGATCGCCGACAGCGATGTCTTCCTGGCCGGCGGTGAAACCCTCCGCGTCACGATGAGCATCGGCCTGGCCGGCAGCGACGGCCATCCGGATTACCAGCGCCTCATCGACCGGGCCGACAAGGCACTCTACGCCGCCAAGGAAGCGGGGCGGAACCGGGTGGCGACGGACTGATATCATTCCGGGCCTCGATCGCACCACCCTCCGGGCCCCCGGCCCGGCCGCCGCCATGACCGCAAGCCCCGGCCTCCGCGTGCTGTCGCTCATCCCGCCGATGACGCAGCTCAACACGCCCTACCCGTCCACCGCCTACCTGACCGGCTTCCTGCGCAGCCGCGGCGTGGATGCCGTACAGGACGACCTGGCCCTGAAGCTGGTGCTGGAACTGTTCTCCGCCGCCGGCCTCGATGCGCTACGCGACAAGGTCCACGCCCTGTCGGACAAGAAGCGCTCGGCGACGCTGCACACCTTCGACGGCGCCTTCGAACGCTACCGCGCCACCGTCGGCCCAGCGCTCGGCTTCCTGCAGGGCCGCGACCCGACCCTTGCCCACCGCATCGCCAGCCGCGCCTTCCTGCCCGAAGGGCCGCGCTTTACGTCCCTCGACGTGTATTACGACCCGGACGGCGGCGATCCGCTGGCCTGGGCTTTCGGTGCTCTGGGCGTGCAGGACAAGGCCCGCCACCTGGCGACGCTGTACCTCAACGACCTGGCCGACGTACTGCGCGAGGCCGCCGATCCGCGCTTCGAATTCGTGCGCTACGCCGAATCCCTGGCCATGGCCCAGCCGAGCTTCGAACCGCTGGCCAAGGCCCTCGCCGCGCCGCCGACACTGGTGGACGAGACCCTCAAGCGCCTCACGCTGGAAACCGTGGCCCGCCATCAGCCGCGCGTCGTGCTGCTGTCGGTGCCCTTTCCAGGCTCGGTCTATGCGGCCTTCCGCATCGCCCAGACCATCAAGGCCGCCCACCCGCAGATCGTCACCGTGCTCGGCGGCGGCTTCGTGAACACCGAGCTGCGCGAGCTGACCGAGCCGCGCGTCTTCGACTACTTCGACTACCTCACGCTGGACGACGGCGAGCGCCCGCTGCTGGCCCTGCTCGAACACCTGGACGGCAAGCGCGGCGCATCGCGCCTGGTGCGCACCTACCTGCGCGAGGACGGCCAGGTGCGCTACATCAACCTGGCCGAAGCGGACATCCCCTTCGCCGAAGTCGGCACGCCGACCTGGGACGGCCTGCCGCTGGACGGCTACCTGTCCATCCTCGACATGCTCAACCCGATGCACCGCCTGTGGTCGGACGGACGCTGGAACAAGCTCACCGTGGCCCACGGCTGCTACTGGAAGAAGTGCAGCTTCTGCGACGTCAGCCTCGACTACATTGGCCGCTACGACGCCGCCAGCGCCGAAATTCTGGTGGACCGCATCGAGGCGGTGGTCACCGAGACCGGCCAGACCGGCTTCCACTTCGTGGACGAAGCTGCCCCGCCGAAGATGCTGAAAGCCCTCGCCGACGAACTGGCGCGCCGCCAGCGCTCGATCTCCTGGTGGGGCAACATCCGCTTCGAGAAGTCCTTCACCCCGGAGCTATGCCAGCAGCTCGCCGACAGCGGCTGCATCGCCATCTCCGGCGGCCTGGAGGTGGCCTCCGACCGCCTCCTCAAGCTGATGAAGAAGGGGGTCTCGGTGGATCAGGTGGCCCGCGTCACCAAGGGTTTCTCCGACGCCGGCATTCTCGTGCACGCCTACCTGATGTACGGTTTCCCGACCCAGACCGTGCAGGACACCGTGGACGCGCTGGAATACGTACGCCAGCTGTTCGACGCCGGCTGCATCCAGTCCGGCTTCTTCCACCGCTTCGTGTGCACCGTGCACTCGCCGGTCGGCCAGAACCCCGCCGAATACGGCATCAAGCTCAAGCCCCTGCCGCCGATCAGCTTCGCCAAGAACGACGTCGGCTTCATCGACCCCACCGGCGTGGACCACGACGCCCTCGGCGTCGCGCTGAACAAGGCCCTCTACAACTACATGCACGGCATCGGGCTGGACCAGGACGTGCGCAGCTGGTTCGACAGCAAGGTACCCCGGCCGCGGGTGCCCAAGCACTTCATCGACCGGGCGCTGGGCTACTGAGCAGCGGGACTACTGAATGTCGCGACGGCCCCGACGCCGCCGGGATGCCACCCAGCCGGCGCCGGCAACAGCGACGCACGCCAGCGTGCCGGGCTCGGGAACCGTGGTAGCGGCCGGAACCACCGCCGTGGCGACGATCTGATAGGTGAAGGAATCGAAGAAACCCTGCGGCGACACACCACTCAGGAAGAAGGTGTGACCGTCGAAATCACCGGTGTAAGTATTGTTGAACAATCCGCCGCCCGAGCAACCGCCGAAACTGAAGAAGCACGGATCGTCACTGCCGGTGAAACCGGTACCATTCACCAGCCCGGCAAAGGACGGGAAGGAAAAGCCCAGGGCACCGGCACCACCAAGATCAACGGAAACCGAATCGAAGCTGATCCGGGTGAAGTAGATGGAGGTGGTGGGGTCGTAGGGTGACGGTGTGGAAGCCACCTCGCGCACCACATCGAAGCTGCCCGACAACGCAAAGGTCTGCGGCGCCGGTGGCGTTGAGCAGTTGCCGAACGGATCGCAGATGGGCGGCGGGTTGGATGTGAAGGTCACCGAACTCTGACTGGCATCGATCTTGACCAGTGCCGCCTGTGACGACGCACTCGCCGCACCGAGCGCGAGGGCAACGGCGGCAAACCGGGCCGCGCGACGGCGGCGCGGAGACATTCTGGATATGTTCAAGGGCTTTTCCTTTTCGAAGGGTTGCGGGGAACGTCGGGCGACAACGGAAGCAGCCCGGATTATTCCATTCGAATTTCCAGGAAGGAGTGGAAAATCCCCGTCAAAGCAGAGAAGTCCTCCACTCGCCCGACACCGCCGATAGCACCTGGCAAAGGTCTACAATCGCCGCTTTTGCCGCCCCCCAGCCATGAAACTGTCACAGCTTGCCCTTGGCACCCGCTTCGCATTCGAAGGGAAGATCTACACCAAGACCGGCCCGATGACCGCCAGCGCCGAAAGCGGCGGCCAGCGCATGATCCCGCGCTACGCGGTGCTGCAGCCCCTGGACGGCGTCCCGCCGCCAGTCGCCCCCGCAGCCAGCCGCACCGTGGACGCCGACACCGTGCGCAGCGCCTTCGACGCCTTCTACGGCACCTGCCTGCGCCTGACCGACGACTTCGGCCGCGCCGAACTGGAAACGGCGCGGCAGCGCTTTCTTGAGAGTCTGGAGAAATAACTGGAGAAGCGCGCCAGAATGCTGGCGCTTACGGACGCAAAAAAGGCCGGAACCCTTGATTTCTCTGGGCTTGCCGGCCTGATTCGGAACACTGCGGAACAGCTATTGGTGCTTGGGCGAGACTCGAACATCCAGTAATTTAGCTGCATCCAAGGCATAGCACAAAATCAATACCCCCAGCATTCCGCACTACCTTTTGGCACATGCTCGTTTGACGCTGGCCACCGAAATATCGAAGTGCTCCGCGGTTGTCTTGATACTGGCCGAGTTCTCGGCACGCCACGCGACCACCTCGGCATCATTCACCGTTTTCTTGCGCCCCAGGTGCTTGCCTTCCGCCCTCGCCCGCTCCAACCCAGCGAGTTGGCGAGCCTTCAGGTTCTCGCGTTCCAGTTCCGCCACGGCAGCCAGCATGGTCAACATGAGCTTCCCGGTAGGCGTGGCCAGTTCAAAACCCTCACGCATCGAAATGACGGCCGCGCCCGTCTCCTTCAACGCCTCGACGGTATTCAGCACATCCAAGGTGTTACGGCCGAGGCGATCGATTGCCGCGACCACGACTACATCACCTTCCCGCACGTACGTGAGGAGCGCCGACAAACCTGCCCGCTGAGTCGCTGCCACCGTACCCGACACGCCATCATCGGTGAACCACTTATCCACCTTGTAGCGTTCAGCGATGGTGCGCCGCTGGTTCTCGCAGGTCTGGTCGTCTGTGGAGACGCGGGTATAGGCAACGATGGCGGACATGGCAGGCCTCTGTGTAGCTCAAAATCTATAGCTCACATAATAGGCTGGCTCAAAATAGAAAACAACGTATTTGAGCTATCTGTCTCGGGGCTGTTTCGGGGTAGCTCAAAAGGTAAGCCTTTTGAGCCTCAAACAACAGTTCACACCGGCCCCAGAAAGCACAACGCCGGGACATACCCGGCGTTGCTGAACGAACAGATTGCTGCCTATCCCTTTACAAGATGTAGCGAAGGGCTTCGTGCGCGCTCCGGGGAGGTACCTCCACCTCCAGAGACAGCTACCGGTACAAGGCCAAATAGCAGCGGGGTCAGATCATCGACTGAAACCTGGAGGGCGTCCCCGATTCTGCGTAACGTTGTTCCTTGATCGCGTGACATCCCCAGGACCTTGGCCAGAATCTGCGAAGTTTCACGGGGTGCTGAATCGATCTCAGTCGTACGGGCCCCCTTTGAGGACAACTCAATACAGGCACTCTTGTATAACCACTCAGTCAGAATTCCAACCTTGTGCAACCGGTAAGTAAAAGCCATCGCAGAGACGTTCCAGAGTTTCTTGCCGCTCAATATCTCGGGCACACTCCGGCACTGCCAACTGTGAGCTAGAACACTATCCTTCGGCATCAGGAAGGCAGACGCAAAAGCATTCGCCTCATTCTCGACCTCCTTGCCCTTGTTGGAGCCATGCTGATGCAGCACCAAGTGGCCGAGTTCGTGGGCCGCGTCAAAGCGGCTGGCTTCAGCGGACTTCTGGGTGTTTAGAAATACGAATGGTGTCGTACCTTCTCTCCAGCAAGAGAATGCATTGACCTGTTTGGTCTCTTCAGCCAGTGAAAAAACGCGCACCCCGTGATATTCCATCACGTGGACCATGTTCTTGATCGGCCCTGAGCCCAGCCCCCATTCCGAACGCAATAGCGCAGCCGCCACTTCAGGCTCCACTGCAGATAGATCAGGAACACTCACTGCAGGTAGCTGAAAGTGCTGATCAATCCAATCACTCAGCAGAAAAGCAAGACCGCCTGCAGCCAACGATGCATCGCGTTGTGCAGCGGTCATACGAGAGAACGAACGAAAGCTCGCGTTCTCGTCCCTAGGGGCGTTGATGTCGGGCCCCGCAAAAAAAGCCACGGGAAACCCCACTCCTTTGGCAATCGCCTCTAGGCTTTCCGGCGTTGGGATTGACGCACCGCTCTCGTAGAGCGAAATGATCTTACTGCTCAAACCCGCAATGTCGGCCAACGACTTCTTTGTTAGCCCCCTCCGCTGTCGCGCGAGTACAAGTCTGATCGGGTTAAAAGCACTTCTATCATTCATGACCTTGGTGTGACTGGGATATCGAAATCGACGCCATCATCTGGAGTTCCTCTCGAACCGCGCGCCTGGAAACTAAGGGCGGGCATGATAAACCTCGGCTCCCAGCCGTCAACCTTGTCGTTGTCCCCGAAGTTCACCGGCCTCGAAAGCTCATATCGGACCTCTTGAGCACCGGTATCTACGTGAAATAGCAGTATCCACAACGACTGCCCTTCAGCACTATCCAGATCAAAGTCTCTCCTCACAGCACTCGACACTGGGAAGAGCTGCCCCTGGATGCTGTTGTAGGAAACGCTACGCAAAGTCTGCGAACCACGTTTGTTCCTGGTCTGAGGCTCTCGGTATGGATTTCCCGTATCTGAATCGCCACTGATCACAGTAATTGCATGCTTTCCGTCGGGCGAGACAACGCGCGGCTGATTGTTCGGGTTCACCGGAAGCCACCCTTTCGGGACAAACAGCTCTCGCAAAGCCTCGGTACCGAATGCCCATGCGTTAGTTCCACCAAACCCCTTCGGTTTCAAGGGCCCCACAGACATAAACGCACTCCAACACTGGAGTACTACCCTATCAAGTTCATCTCTTGTCACTCCGAACAGCAATGTGACTGCCTGCTCGGCAGGAAGGTCTTGATACTTGATACGACGTTCAGCGGACATGAATTACCCCAGACAATGTACTTCCGCTTTTTATACATCCTTGGATGTTGAAAAACAAGAACCAAGTCAGAGCTTCTAAGTAGAGGAAGCCACGCTACGAAATCTGCGGACTGGCTTGACGATCAACTGCACACTAGTACAGAGCACTGGATTGTGATTCCAGGTGTCTCGGGTGCCCGGAACGGGAATCGATCCCCGAGCCTTCCCTCGGCCGGGAGAGTCCTCACAGGACCGTGAGGCAAGCGGGCATGGCTGAGAACAACTCAGCAGCAAGCGCCCAGCGAGCCCGTTGATGCGCCGAACCATTCTCTGGCGAAACAGATATACAAGTCACTGCAATAGCCGGACATTGACTGCAGCTTGCTGGGGTCGTTTCCTTCAAAGGGGCTCACTGGTTCGATCCCAGTACCGCCCATCTCCAAGATGCGGGACATGGGCCTACATGACCTTGCACCCCATGCAAGTGCGCGACCTACCGTTCTATCCATTGAACTACTGAGCCACCACGATCAGCCCGGCAGTGCCCCGTGCATGGTGTGCACACATCACTTGAAGGCGTTTGTTGACCGCACAGTCGTTTCGTATGATTCACCATAGCCACAACACTCTTCGAGCGGCCATCATGGAAACCACACCACCGCGACTAGTTATATCGAGCGGCAGTCACACCAGCTTTGCCCATCGAATCTTATGGGAGAGCTCGCAGCGCCACCTCGCATTGGCGCAGGCACACCCTGATGATGGCTGGATGCTGCACCTGTCTGCTGGACTGCTCGCAGCTGCTGCCTTTGAGGCTTACCTGAACTACGTCGGTGAAGAAGCTCTGCCGCATGTCTGGGAGGAAGAGCGCAAGTACTTCAACACGCCCCCATATCGAGGAACCGATGGAAAGCTCCTGCGGATCGCGGAGGAGATCGATTGGGAGCTTCCGCCGAAAGGCAAAAAGCCCTACTCAGGGGTACGCTCTTTGCAGGCCATTCGAGACAAGATGGTTCATGGACGTACACAACGAACCAATTTCCGCAGCAAACATAAGGCGGGGACGCTCCCTGACTTTCCCACGACCTGGCTGCAGGATGAAACACCGCCGAAGCGGATCCGCGGTTACATCAACGATGTTGAGCTACTTTCAGTTCAACTCCACGAAGCACTCAAACAATCTGAATTCATGTTCGTGATCTTCGGAAGTCACCCCTACGCAGGCATGCTTGGCGGTGGCACCTTCTCCGTCGCAGAGAGTTCATAGGGGCCACTCTCGACAACCCGATGTTCCCCTGGCTGGGCATCGCCATCTGAGGACAAGGCGATGCTCAGCTCCTGCGCCATGCATCTTTAGACGCACATGCCCTAGCTTACTCACTGTCAAAACTGCCAAATTGAGAAAAGACAGTTTTGGCAGTTCGGTTTCTAGCGCACATGGGCAAAATTCAGCCTCAGTGCCGTGCAGGCACGAGCGGCACCGACTTGGGATTGACCACGTACAGTTGCCGCGGCTTGGTACGTGAAGGCTCCTGCCACTCCTCCAGGTGCCCCAGCTCCACCAGCAGCCCAAGGCCCTCGGCCACGCGCTTCTGATCGGCCAGCCCCGACCAGCCCGGACGCCACACGTCGCGGCTGCCGAACCCCTCCCGCGCCAGATCCCCCTTCCTGATCCGCTCCAGAATCCGCCGTGCCGTGTCGGCCTCGCTGCCCTGGGCCACCCCGTAGCAGCGCCGGGCGTGCGTCTCCAGATACACCGCCCAATGCAGTGCTCGCAGCGTCGAGGCGAGGCCGACCGGGCCGCTGTATCCGTCCCCCAGGTGGAAAGTCAGGGCCAGGGCCGGGACCAGCTTGCGATACTTGGCGAGGTGGGATTCGAGGGCCGGGTACAGATCCCCCGAGCGCAGGCCGGCTTCAAAGCCCGTGCGCCAATCGGTGAAGGCCTCCAGGGCTTCCGGATCGAAGCGCAGGAAGGGTGGGCCGTCCTCGCCTTCCTGCTCGGCGCCACGGGCCAGGGCATTGAGGGCGTCCAGCTCGTCGAATACGGCGAAGGCCATATCCTTGGCGGGGCCGTCCGGGTAGCGGTCCACGTTCTTCCAGGTGCCGCCGGTCTCCGGCCACACCAGCAGGCCGAAGCGGGCCAG
>NZ_MWUM01000336.1 GCF_002028455.1 Zoogloea sp. LCSB751
GCCAGCTCGCCATGACGGCTGACGAAGATGGCGTAATCAATGACATGGCGAGCCAGCAGGCTCAGCCCCACCTGCACCGCCAGCCGGGAGCCCTGGCTCAGACGGCGCGCCATCATCATGGGCAGCAAGGGGGTAGCGGGAAACGGCGGGTCGACGGGCCAGCGGCCCTGCTGCGCCCACGCCTGCCAGGCGGCCTCATCGGCCAGACCCGGAGACAGTGCCTGGCTATCCAGCAGCGAGAAAGAGAGCATATTTCAGG
>NZ_MWUM01000337.1 GCF_002028455.1 Zoogloea sp. LCSB751
CGTTCTGGCTATTTTCTTCGTACCGTTATTCTTTGTGCTGGTGCGCAGACGCTTCCCGTTGAAAGAGAAGCCGGAATAAGAAACAAAAAAGGCGACATAATAATATGTCGCCTTTTTGCTTTGAAATGCGGTCAACTACTCTGTACAACAACGACACCATCATGGCGATTGAAAGAACACAGCGCCCAACTCACATTACCGAAAATTATTTACGAAGCATCACTTCAATAAAATCTTTCCAGTTCCCTAGTTCACGTTC
>NZ_MWUM01000338.1 GCF_002028455.1 Zoogloea sp. LCSB751
GCTTAATCCCGTCGAGTGACTGCGGTACAAATGTGAATACTTTTTTAAGTAACACAACGACATAACCAGCAAGGAAACCGGCAATGAGTCCACCTAGGAATCCTGCACCTGCTGCTGACGCCATAAATCCACCGACCATACCTGGCGCAAAACCTGGACGATCTGCAATACTCATCGCAATAAATCCGGCTAATACAGCGACGATTAAGGCAAGCGCATTATCTCCGCCAATTCCTTTTAATACAGCTGCAAATGAAT
>NZ_MWUM01000339.1 GCF_002028455.1 Zoogloea sp. LCSB751
CTGCAAGATGGTAATATTGGTGACCAAATTAGGGTCAAAAATAGCAGCTCAAACAAGGAACTAGATGCTATAGTCATAGCCATTGGCGAAGTCGAAGTTAGAATGTAAAATAAGCTAAAGCTTTTCGTTGGGCTGCCGATACCCCAGTTAAGAAATCCCGTATACACGACGCTGGAGCCTAAAATGGCAATTGATATTAGCAAATTTAACGCCGGAGCGGCCGCGCAAGTCCGTTCAAACAGTACTAAAAAGAGCAGT
>NZ_MWUM01000340.1 GCF_002028455.1 Zoogloea sp. LCSB751
CCGAACCCCCGATAGCCATAAGGAGTCTTACCCACCGTGTAGGTGATGGCCGCGACGATGGCCGCGCCCCCCAGCAGGATGAACGTCAGGATCTGCTGCCAGGCCTCCCCGAAGGCGCAGACCAGCAGGGAGAGCCCGCTCACCACGGCCGCCAGCGCGGTCAATCCCATGGCCACGCACATCTGGTGCCTGGTGATGAGGCCGGAGACCACGGCGCGCTGGGGCCCGATCCGCTCCCCGTTGTCGGCACCGGAGACC
>NZ_MWUM01000341.1 GCF_002028455.1 Zoogloea sp. LCSB751
GCTCTTCTTTGTAGATGCGCATCATCTCTTGTGACATACGCATACGGTCATCACCATATTCTTCTTTTAAGGCTTGCAACCTTGGGGCAACTGCGCGCATTTTTGCCATCGAGTGATAGCTTTTATTGGCGATTGGCATTAACGCGATTTTAACCAATAAAGTGAGTACAATAATTGACCAGCCCCAGTTACCCAACACTTTATGCAAATTATCCAAAATCCAAAATAGCACTTTTGAAATCGGCCATAAAATACCGT
>NZ_MWUM01000342.1 GCF_002028455.1 Zoogloea sp. LCSB751
GAATCGGACAGGTCCACTGTCTCGCCGTCATCGCGAGGGAACAGCCAAGCCAGCGCCGAGCCTGCATCCTCGGAGCCATCGGGCTCGGGCTGCTGGCCGCGAGTGACTTGCTGCCAGAACTGCGCCTCACGCTCGGTGAGATCCCGGATCTTCTCCTCGTCGCGCTCGATGCGGTAAATCCGAAAATCTTGACCACCGATGAGTACCGCCACTTCTGCCCAAGCATGGCCAGTGATGGCAAGCTGATGCAGTACCTGA
>NZ_MWUM01000343.1 GCF_002028455.1 Zoogloea sp. LCSB751
AGCTATTGATTATTCTCGCCATTGTCATCGTGTTGTTTGGTACTGGACGCCTGAGTGGCATCGGTTCGGATCTGGGCAAGGCCGTGCGGGGATTTCGTAACATGCTGGGCGAAAAAGAGAGCCAGTAAGAAAACACCATCCGGTTACCCCCAATCTCTGCAGCCTTTGGTCGCGTCGGGCCGTCAGCATGACGGAGTGCGGGATGCGAGTAGCCGGATACCAAGCGGGGCATTGCTGCCTCCATCAACATAAGGAAAT
>NZ_MWUM01000344.1 GCF_002028455.1 Zoogloea sp. LCSB751
AAGACAGATGAAGCACCGACAGGATACCAATACTTTATCGAAGCCGCCCCCTTCACCGACCTAGAAAAAGTAAAACTGGCTAAGCTCAAAGTAGGCATGTTTATCCTCGCGACGAATGACACCGACAATGAAGCACTCACCATGGCGGCTCTTCTAGCACATTACAAATCGCAACAAAAAGTCGAGCGCGGCTTCCGTTTTCTAAAAAGCCCTGAGTTTTTAACCTCTTCCATCTTCTTGAAAAAGCCTGAGCGCATT
>NZ_MWUM01000345.1 GCF_002028455.1 Zoogloea sp. LCSB751
ACTCGCCCTATTGCCGTTAGGGATTATTTTATGGACGCTTTGGCGCCAGCATGCAACTAACAGTGCATGGAATCGTTATATTGCGCCACATTTGGCCAAAATGTTAGTCACAGAAGGTTCACAAAAGTCCCGCAGGCCGCTGTATATCTTGGCCTTTTCTTGGTTTATCGCCGTGTTAGCGTTAGCGGGACCCGCACTCAATAAACAATCTTTGCCCGTCTTCGCCGCGGAGCAAGGCCGAGTGCTGGTGATGGATAT
>NZ_MWUM01000034.1 GCF_002028455.1 Zoogloea sp. LCSB751
ACCTCGCTGCTGCATGAGCTGGAACGTCGGCAAGCGCGTTACGGCTTGCAGGCAATCTGCTGTGCCGGGGGAATGGGCACCGCAACCATCATCGAACGGCTTTAGATAAAAGCATGACCCTCGGAGAAGGCGAAAGACCATGAATATTGATCTAAGTAGCAAGCGCGTTATCGTTACCGGAGCGTCCCGGGGTATTGGCAAGGCGATTGCCGGGGCTTTTGCAAACGAAGGGGCACGTGTCGCCATCTGTGCTCGTACAGCTGCAGCGGTGGAGGAAACTGGCGCTGAGTTGGCGAAGTCGGCACAGGCCGTGATCGCCCGCGCCGTTGACGTTACCGACACCGAAGGTGTGCGCCAATTCGTCGATGAAATTGCCGCCGAATGGGGTGGGGTGGACGTATTGGTGAACAACGCCGGACAAGGCAAAGGTGGCAACCTGGATACCCTGACCCCGGAAGCCATTCTGGAGCACGCCAACATCTTGCAGATGGGCCACTTTCGTTTCATTCAGGCAGTGGTGCCATATATGCGCAAGCAGCACTGGGGGCGGATCATCGAGATCAATGCGCTAGCTGGCACCATCCCGACACCAGACGGCATTCCGTCTGTGATTAACCGGGCTTCGTGCATCGCGTTGGCTAAGTCCTTGGGCATGTCGCTGGCTAAGGAGAATATCTTGGTCAATACCCTCAACATGGGCTGGATCGACACCGGTCAGTGGGACCGTCACTACCAGGAAATGGGTCCTGGATGTACCCGCGAGGAGTTCGACGCGATGGTGATGAAGGTGGTCCCGGTCGGTCGCTACGGTAAGCCGGAAGACGTGGCTGGTATGGCCCTGTTCTTGGCCAGCGATTACGCCAGTTTCATCAGCGCAGCTTCTATCGATATCGCTGGCGGTATGGGAGGGCAGATTGCCTACTATCCGACACTGAAGCGTGATTTTGAGGCCTCCATCCGGGCCCGGTCCACCAGTCCTGCCCCATCCGGCGTGGCTGCCTGAGACAACAGGGAGACGGGCATGAGCAGGGAAGGGCACCTATACGCCGCTCTGCAGCCCGACCCACGTGAGTACTCAAGCCCATTTCTCCGGAGCGGCGGAATTATCTGCACGTCATCGCCTGCTGGTGATTCTGACCGTTGTGCTAGCTACCGGCGCAATGGTGGTCGAGGCGACCATCATCAACGTGGCTATCCCGACGATCATGCGCGAGTTCGTCATTGGCCCTGAGGCGGCCCAGTGGTTGTCCGCAGGTTTTCTCGGAGCGATGGTCACCACGATGCTACTAGCCTCATGGTTCGAACGCCGCTTTGGGCCCCGGACGACCTACGCGGGGGCTCTGGTGTTATTCAGCCTCGCTTCGCTGGCAGGCGGGCTCGCCGAGAGCATTCCCGTGCTGATTGCGGCGCGGGTTGCTCAGGGCGCCATATCGGGTCTGGTCCAGCCCTTGGGGCTGGTGGTGATATTCCGGGTCTTCGCGCCATCCGAACGGGGGCGGGCGATGTCCGTCTTCGGCCTGGGCGTTGTGCTGGCGCCGGCTCTGGGGCCGGCTGTGGGTGGTTACCTGGTGGATCTGGTGAGCTGGCGGGCGATTTTCTTCGTGACCCTGCCCTTGTGCGTGGGTGGGGTCTTTCTGAGTCTGCGCTATCTGCCCGAACGGGACTGCGAGATCCCGTTTCAGCGCTTCGACGCGGTCGGACTCGCTCTGATGGGATCGTTCATATTCTTTCTGTTGACCGGTTTTGCGGTGGGGAATGCAGAAGGCTGGACATCGTTGACCTTCCAGTTTCGTCTGGCGATCTGCTTCTTTCTGACGGTGGCCTTAGTCGGGTGGGAGATGCATTTCCCGCATCCATTGTTGCAGTTCCGTCTGTTCCACAACTCCCATTTTGCGGCCTCTGCGCTCGTCGCCTTCGCTTATGGGCTGGGTTTGTACGGTTCTACCTACCTCGTGCCGCTCTACGTCCAGTCGGTCCTTCATTACGACGCCGGGCTCTCTGGCTTGCTTCTGATGCCAGGAGGGCTGGCGATGGCAGTAAGCATCATCCTGACAGGTCGCCTGCTCGATCGCTTTGCCGCCCAACAGTTGATCGTGACTGGACTCCTGTTTTTTGCAGCGTCCCTTCTGCTGATTGCGATAGGGGACGTGGCGGACTCCTTTGCAGTGCTGGCGGTGTTACTTGCGCTGGGAAGAGTCGGCTTGGGCATGACGATCCCGTCTCTCAATCTCGGCGCACTTCAACTCATCGAGTCGCCCCAACTGGCTCAAGCGTCGGGAACGCTCAATTTTATACGTCAGTTGGGCGGTGCCATCGGCGTAAATGTGCTGACGACCCTCTTTAGTCGACTCAATGCGGGAGGGCTGCATTCCGGACTTGCTGCGGCCGCATCCATGGAGAGGGCTTTCAACGTCTGCTTTGCGATTGTTGGCATGGTTTTCCTCCTCGCAGTGGTTCCAGCCCTACGGATGCGTCGGGACCTAGCGAATCCAGAAGGCAACGCCTAGGCCTCGCATTGAGGAACAGAGTACGATTATTAAATTCTTATATTAGAATCAAAATCGTACTATAGAATTTTAAAAAAATGATCAGTACAATGCAGGAAGCGTCGACGGGATAGAAAAGTCCTGCGTCGCTTCGAAGGATGAGGAGTCGATGGTGTTGCGGAACCCCGCTAGAAAGGGGCCGGGACATCGAGGTCGCGGGTAGCCGTGATCATCAGCGTCGTATCTGAGGAGACACAATAAATGTTCAGAAACAAAGGTTTGGAGCGTGCACGGGTCCCCCTGCACGGAGTGGCTGCAGCCCTTGCAATCGGCTGGGGTAGTGGCGCTATGGCCGTAGAGATCGAGACCGACAATCCGGATCTGCGGATCCGCTGGGACAATACCGTGCGCTACAACCTCGGTATGCGGGCTGAGGGGCAGGACCGCCGACTCCTGAATAGTCCGAACTTTGATGAGTCGGACAGCAAATTCGGCAAGGGTAGTGTGGTGACCAACCGGATCGACCTGCTGAGTGAGCTGGACCTGAGTTACAAGGGACAGTTTGGTGCGCGTGTCACTGGTGCGGCTTGGTATGACAATGCCTACGACAACCACACTGTGCATACGACGGCCCCCGGAGGCGCCTTCACAAGCTATTACAACAACGAGTACAACTCGACCGTCAAACGTTATGTAAATGGTCCGTCTGGCGAACTGCTCGACGCCTTCGTGTGGGCCAACATGGACATCGGCGCCGTGCCCCTGAACGTAAAGGTTGGCCGCCACACCAATATCTGGGGTGAGGGACTGCTGATCGGTGCCCATGCCATTTCCTATTCCCAGTCGCCGGTCGATGGCGTCAAGGCGGTGACCAGCCCGGGTATTGAGACGAAGGAGGTCTTTCTGCCCATTGGCCAAGTATCCGCGAAGGCCCAGGTGACGGACCGCCTGTCCATCGCCGGCCAATACTTCTACGAATGGGAGCCCACCCGCGTTCCACACTCTGGCACCTACCTGATGGGCGCCGACACCGCACCGACCGTGGATCGCTTGCCCAACGGCTGGGCCCGCGCCGAGTCGAAGAAGCCTGGTGGCACCGGTAACTGGGGCGTTGCCGCAAAGCTGAACATCGAGGAGATCGAATCAACCTTCGGTGCCTACTACCGCGAGTTCAACGACTATGCGCCGGAAACCGGAGTCCAGTACCTGGGGGCACAGGGCCCCTTCCGCTTTGTTTACCCGGAAGACGTACGTTTGATCGGCCTGAGCTTTGCTCGAGTGATAGGTCCGGTCAGCTTCGGCTCAGAGCTGTCCCTGCGCAAGAATGGTCACCTGAACTCGACCGGAGTCAGCTCGGTGAATGGCACCGGTGCCCGCGGTGATACCTGGCACGCCATCGTCAATGGGGTGTATTCACTCCCCAAGACATCGTTCTGGGATGTTGCCAATCTCGTTGCCGAACTGGCCTATAGCCGTCTCGACAGAGTCACCAAAAACCCCGAACTTTACAAGGCCGTGGGTTATAACTGCGCGAAAGTCGGGGGACCTGCGGGCAACAAGCTCGGTAACAAGCTGGATGGTTGTTCCACGGACGATTTTGCCCAGATCGCCATCAATTTCACGCCCCAGTACCTTAACGTTTTTCCGTCCTGGGACATGGATATCCCGCTAACGATCAACTATGGTCTGAGCGGCAACGCTCCGAGCGGCGGTGGCGGCTTCGAGCGCCTTATGAGTTGGTCTGCCGGTGTCAAAATGACGTACGCATCACGCTATGAGTTCACCTTGCGTTATGCCGACATGGCAGCAGCCACAATCTACAACAGCACCGGGACGACAGTGCTTGGCGGTAATGGTTTGAGCAGTGCGGTTGGCGCCACGGATCGGGGCTGGCTGACCTTCACCTTCAAGACGGCCTTCTAAAGGCTGCAATCAGGAGACTAGGAACATGAAGAAGCACACAGCAATTGCACTGTTGAGTCTGGCCATCGTCTCGACGCATAGCGTGGCGGCAGTCACTTCGGACGAGGCCAAGGAGCTGGGCAAGTCGTTGACCAAGTATGGCGCGATCAAGGCCGGTAATAAGGAAGGCACGATTCCCGAATACACCGGAGGCTTAACCAAGGCGCCCTCCGATTTCAAGCCCAAGAGTGGCTTCTGGGCTGATCCATTTAAGGATGAGAAGGCGATCCTGCGCATCGACGGCAAGAATATGGACCAGTACGCTGACAAACTCAGCGAAGGCCAGAAGGCCCTGTTGAAGAAATTCCCGACCTACTACATGGACGTCTATCCCAGTCATCGCACTGCAGCTGTTCCGGCTAAGGTGCTGGAGGCCACGGTCCGCAATGCGACGACCTGCAAGACGCTGAAGAACGGCCTGGCGGTTGATGCAGCCTGCCGTGGCGGACTGCCTTTCCCGATTCCCAAGACTGGCAACGAAGTCATGTGGAACCTGTTGCTCCGTTACAAGGCCGACACAACTACCAAGTCATCCCGTTCGTGGGTGGTGGACTCTTCGGGCAAGGCCGTGATGACGGCCCAGCAGCAGACCCTGGAGGAGACGCCGTACTACCACGCCGAGCTGGATGGCCGAGACCCGCAGATGTACTGGCGTACCCATTCGCTGACCCAGGCGCCGGTGCGCAAGGCGGGCGAACTGACCGGTCTCGTGGACTTCCTCGACCCAACGGAGAAGCCCCGCCGCGCTTGGGGATATACCCCCGGCCAGCGTCGCGTAAAGCTGGCGCCTGAGTTCTCCTACGATACACCGGTGTCGAGCATGGGCGGCGTCACCCTGTTTGACGAGCTGTTCGTGTTTTCCGGCATGCAGGACCGTTTCGACTTCAAACTGGTCGGCAAGAAGGAGATGTACATCCCCTACAACGCCTACAAGCTGTACTTTGGTTGCAAGACCGATGAGCAGTTCATGCCCAACCACGCTAATCCCCAGTGCTGGCGCTGGGAGCTGCACCGGGTGTGGGTGGTAGAAGCCACGCTCAAGCCGGGCAATCGTCACGTCTATACCAAACGGACCTACTACCTTGACGAGGACACCTACGGCGCAGGCATGTTCGATGCATACGACCAGAGTGGCAAGCTGTACCGCTCTCTGTTCAATTCCATGGTTCAACTCTATGACGTGACCGCACCCTACACGGTCAAGAATGTCATTTATGACTTCAATAAGGGCATGTACGCCCTTGTCAATGATGGCCTGGAAGGCGGTTATGGTGTGCTCGACAAGCCCATGCTCAATCGGGATATGAACCCCGAGGCAGTCGTGGCGCGGGAAACAGCACGCTGATTGCGCCAGGCTCCGGACGCCCGGTCGTCCGGAGCGCTTGTACCTGGCCGGCGCCTTCCATCGTGAGGACGGATGGCGTCTCGGCCAGGATCGCGATCAACGGCAAACGGGGATTCTGCTGTGAACATTCGATCGATTCGGGTAGGTTTGATCTCTCTTGCGGTACTACTTGCAGCGGGTGCTGCTGCCGCGAGCCTTCAAGCTGACGTCCTTACCAGTGCTGCCCAGGTCACGCCGCTGGCCTTCCGTAGTCCGCTGGTTAACATCACCAGCGTCGGCCCACATCTCGTTGGCGTGGGACCGCGGGGGCACATCCTTATCTCTGCTGATGGCGGCAGGCTGTGGCGCCAGGCGAACGTGCCGGTTCGTGCCGATCTCACCGCTGTACGGATGCTCGACGCACGCCTGGGATGGGCCGTGGGGCACGACGGTTTAGTCCTGCGAACCGAAAACGGCGGCGCAGACTGGATCAAGGTGCTCGACGGACGTTCCGTGCGCACCCTTCTGGAACAGAGCTACCAAGCGCGTGCTGAAGCGGGCGATGCGGCAGCGGTTCGCATCAAGAGCGAGATTGATCGTCTGATGGCCCAATCGGCCAGCTCTGACGTGATGCCGAACCCCTTTCTCGACGTCATCTTCAGCGATGCCCGTGAAGGTTTCGTGGTGGGCGCCTTCGGACTAGTCCTGCGTACCCTCGATGGGGGCAAGAGCTGGGAACCGTGGATAGAGCGGGCCGACAACGATCGCCGCCTGCACTTCTACGGTGCCGCCAGCGACGGCAGTACGCTTTTCTTCGCTGGCGAACAGGGGCTGCTGTGTCGTCTGGACAAGGGCGCCGATCACTTCACGGCAATTCCGACGCCCTACAACGGCACCTTCTTCGGCGTATATGCAGCCCGCGGACTGCTCGTCGCCCATGGACTGCGTGGCAATGCTTGGGCAAGCGAAGACGACGGCGCGACCTGGCGCAAGATCGAGACTGGCGTCGAGGCCAGCATTATTGCCGCATTGCCGGCAGGCGGTGCACGTTTGATCCTCGTCTCACAAGCCGGGCACGTATTTTCCACCAAGGATGGCGGCCGGAGCTTGGCGGCATTGCAGGTGCCCCGTCAAGGCGAAGTGCTTGCTGCCACGATGGTGGGCGAAAAACAGCTGGCGCTGACGCGTCATGGCGGTGTTAGCGTGCTTACGCTGCCAGCCGCTCAGTAATTTCCCAGCCAACAACAACGACAAGAGACAACCATGGCCGGCCATAAAGAGAACAGCGCAATGCCCGTGGTCCGGGATGTGGCCGATTTCAATCGGCGGTCCGGGAACATCCTCGAACGTTTTATTTTCAATAACCGGGCGATCTTTCTGGTGGCCTGTCTGATTGCCACCCTGCTGCTCGGGTTTGCGGCTACCCGCATCCACGTCAACGCCAGTTTCGAACGGATGATCCCGATCGGCAGTCCCTACATCCTGAACTATCTGGAGAACAAGAAGGAGCTGCCGGGGCTGGGCAACACGATTCGTATCGTCGTGGAGAACAAGACTGGCGACATCTACGACCCCGAGTACCTGGAGGTACTCCGCAAGGTCAATGACACCCTCTACCTGATTCCCGGTGTCGATCGTTCGTGGATGAAGTCTCTGTGGATGCCCATCGTCCGCTGGCGGGAGGTCACCGAAGATGGGATTACCGGCGGGGCTGTGATGCCCGCTAACTACGATGGGACGCCGGCTACGGTCGAGGCGCTGCGTACTAACGTGGCCCGTGCCGGCATCGTCGGAAAGTTGGTGTCCAACGATCTGCGCTCGAGCATGATCGTCACCCCCATGCTGGATGTAAATCCCCAGACCGGCGAGCCGCTGAGCTACGGCGCCTTTGCCGATGACCTGGAGCAGAAGATTCGTGCCTTCGAGAGCGACAAGGTTGGCATTCATATCGTCGGTTTCGCCAAGGTGGTTGGCGACCTGATCGCTGGGCTGCGCGAGGTGATGATGTTCTTCGCCGTATCGGTTGCCGTGGCGGCTGTCTTTGTCTACCTCTACACCCGTTGCCTGCGTAGCACCGTGCTGCTGGTGACGGTGGCTGTCATCGGCGTGGTCTGGTTACTCGGCCTGATGCAGTTGCTGGGCTACGAACTTGATCCGTATTCAATCCTGGTACCTTTTCTGATCTTCGCAATCGGCCTGTCCCACGGGGCTCAGAAGATGAACGGCATCATCCAGGACATCGGCCGTGGCACCCATAAATACGTGGCGGCCCGCTACACCTTTCGGCGCCTGTTCATGGCCGGTCTAACCGCGCTGCTGGCCAACATCGTCGGCTTTGCGGTGCTGGTCATCATCGACATTCCCGTGATTCGTGATCTGGCGATCACCACCTGCGTTGGCGTATCGGTGCTGGTGTTCACCAAGCTGGTTCTGATCCCGGTGACTCTGTCCTACATCGGCGTCAGCGAATCGGCCGCTCGTCGGGCTATCGAGGAAGAATCGGGCACGCAGGCGCCGCGCACCGTGATCGGCCGCCTGTGGGCGCGGCTCGACGTGCTGACCGAGCGCAAGTGGGCTATCGGCATGATCTCCGTGGCCGTGTTGATCACTGCCGTCAGCACCGTGGTTATGAAGGATCTGCGAATCGGCGACCTGGATTCCGGCGCCCCCGAACTGCGCCCCGAGTCCCGCTATAACCAGGACAACGCTTACATCACTGCCAACTACGGTCTGTCCAGCGACCAGTTCGTGGTCATCATGAAGACAGGGGCAGAGGGCTGCCGACTGTATGACTCGCTTCGCCAGATGGACGATCTGACCTGGGCATTACGGCAGGATCCGGCCGTGCAAACCACCACCTCGCTGGCCGAATCGGTCCGTTCGGTGTCGTCGGCGATGTTCGAAGGTAGCCCAAAGTGGCTGGCCCTGAGCCGCAATCAGGCAATCATTGATGCATCGGTGTCCGCCGCGATGATTGCGGCCCCGGACATTACCAATCAGGGCTGCTCCGTGACGCCGCTGGTGGCCTATTTAGCCGACCACAAAGCCGACACCCTGAGCCGGGTGCTGAAGATCGCCGAGGACTTCAAGCTGCAGCAGGCCACTCCGGGCAGTTCCGGGCAGCCCGTCGAATTCCTGCTCGCAGCGGGTAGCGCCGGCATCGAGGCCGCTACCAACATCGAAGTTCAGAAGAGCATCGTCACCATGTATCTGGCTGTTTACGGGGCCACGGCGCTGTTGTGCCTTATCACCTTCAGGAGCATTCGCGCCACAATCGTCGCGCTGATTCCACTAGTGATGACCACCATCATCTGCAAGGCGCTGATGGTGTGGCTGGGTATCGGCCTGAAAGTCGCCACCCTGCCAGTGATTGCCGTCGGTGTGGGGGTAGGGGTCGATTACGCCCTCTACCTGCTATCGGTGCAGATCGCCGTACAGCGCCGCGGCGACTCCCTGCGCACGGCCTACCGACGCTCGCTGGATTTCACCGGCAAGGTCGTCGCCCTGGTGGGCATGACGATGGCCGCGGGGGTGATCACATGGGCCTGGTCGCCAATCAAATTCCAGGCCGACATGGGCATTCTGCTGACCTTCATGTTCCTGTGGAACATGCTCGGTGCCCTGGTACTGATCCCGGCCCTGTCGCATTTCCTGCTCAACCCAAAGCCCCAGGTTACCGCCCTGGCCACCGCCTGAGGCGCGTCGCTCAGACGACCTCACAACCCGATTACCGATAAGCACGCCGACTGGCCGGATTCGTTCCGGCCAGGGATTGGTGCGCGCAATTTGAAGGAGACAAAAGCAATGTTCGACCTGTTGATGAGCGCCGATATGATGGTTCCGGATCCCGATGCGATGACGGATCTGCTGGTCAAAAAGCTGGGCATCCATTCCCACCCGAACTGGCGCCAGGCCTTCGACAATCACCCTTACATCGCCCACTTCCTGCGGGTGCACAAGTCCTTGGCGGTGTCGCCGACACGGATTGAACCCCAGTGGCACCTCGACCGCCCGAACCCCGGCGACCCGCTGTTCCACGACTTCCTCGAAAGCCTGATGGCGTACCAGGGCCGGCATCGCCCGATGCTGACGCACTCCATCGTGCTGGCCTGCCAAGGCCCCAAGTTCGATGCCTTGGTCGACAAGCTGATGCGCCGCCGCCTGCCGTTCCGCATGGCCCAACGCACCCCAGAGATGCCCTTCGACCGCCTGTGGCTTGGCGTGACGCCGGAAGACCCTCACTACCGCCCGGTGGTGGACGGCGGCTTATGCATCGAGGTGATGCCAATGGAGCCACTGCAGATGCCAGCCGACACCTTCGCGACTCCGGCTCCACAGCCCCGCGATCCGAAGCCGGGTGACATGATCCGCGTGACGGCCCGCGGCTTCTTGGTTCGCGACCTGGACCACACACTGCGTTGCTGCTCCAGCAACCTGGACTGGGAACCAGTCGGCGAAGTTGAGGCCTTGCACCGAGAAGGTTGTCGCCGCGCCACCATGGGTCTGACCCTGCAGAACAGCGCTTCCCTTGATGTGATCGAGGCAACCCGCTGGGATAGCGAGGCTGGCCTCTATCTGAATAGCTGGGGTCCTGGCCCTTACTACATCCGGATTGCCGTGAACGGCCTCGCCGCCAAGGCAGAAGACCTGCGCGCGCGCGGTGTGAAATTCACCTGGGTGCAGGAGTCTGAAGCAGTTGGCGGCGGTTCGCTGATCAAGATCGACCCAGCCGAACTGAACGGCCAGGTCTTCGAATTCGAGGAGTGCTGAAATGGGCGAGGCAACTGAAGTGGGCTCCGCCGTGACGGAGATGATCAACTCCGCTGTCACCTTGGTGCGCGACGGCGGGATTGGCTGGGTGGTGCTCAACCGGCCGGGGCAAATCAACGCCATCAACGACGACATCCGCAGTGGAGTGCCGATGGCCCTGGCGACCCTTGATGCCGATCCTCTGATCCGCGTGATCGTCTTGCGCGGAGAAGGCTCGCGTGGCTTTTGCGCCGGGGCCGACATTAAGGAGTCACGGGGCCCTGAGTCATCAATCGAGGTGCGCAGGCGCATGGAGCGGGCGCGGTGGATCGAGGCCCTCGACAGGACCGAGAAACCCGTCATTGCCGCACTCCACGGCTACTGCATGGGAGGCGGTATGGAGCTGGCATTGGCTTGCGACATCCGCTTTGCCTCGCCGCAAGCCATTTTTGCGCTACCGGAGACCGGCCTTGGCTTGATTCCAGGCGGCGGCGGAACCCAGCGTCTGGCCCGGGTGATTGGGCCGGGGAGGGCCATGGATGCACTACTCACCGGCGAGCGTTATACCGCCGAACAGGCACAAAGCATCGGCCTGGTAACACGTATTGCGATCAGCGATGAAACGCTGCTGGAGGAAGTCGCCGAGTTCGCCAAGCGGATCGCCGTGAAACCGCCGCTGGCTACGCTCTACGCGAAGCGGGCAGCCCGGGCGGCGCTGGAGCTGGAGCTAAAGAAGGGCCTCGACCTGGAGCTGGACCTATTTGCGATGCTGGCCCCGACGTCGGACGTAAAGGAGGCCGCCCAAGCCTTCCGCGAAAAACGCGAACCCCGTTTCTCCGGCCACTGAGGCCCGAGGGTATTCATCACAACAGGATTGGACGGAGAACAACCATGACAGGAAAACTTGAGGGGCGCGTAGCAATCATTACCGGTGCAGGCGGTGGCCTCGGCGCCGAGTGCGCTCGCGTGCTGGCTATCCACGGCGCCAGTGTGGCAGTGGTGGACATTAATGGCGCGGCTGCCGCAGCCGTGGCCGAGAGCATCCGGGCGAGCGGCGGCAAAGCGATTGGCATTAGCACCGACGTATCGCAGGAGCCCGACGTCAAGGCAATGGTCGAGGCCGTTGTGACCCACTTTGGGCGCATCGACGTGCTGCACAACAACGCGGCCATCCTCAATATTGAACAACGCCAGAAGGACCGGGACGTCATCAATATGGACGTGGACGCCTGGGACCGGGCAATGGCCGTGAATCTGCGCGGCGCCATGTTGTGCTGTAAGCATGCTATCCCCGAGATGCTCAAACTCGGCCGGGGATCGGTGATTTTTGCGACCTCCGGCCTCGGTGCCCAGGGCGACGTCACCCTGTCGGCCTACGCAGCCTCCAAGGCGGGGCTTATGATGCTGGCCAAGTCCATTGCGGCCCAGTATGGCAAGCAGGGCGTGCGCTCGAACGCGCTGCAGATTGGCCTCGCTCCGGCGGAAAACGCTCACGAGACGATGCCGGCTGCGCTACTCGACATCATCCGCGAGAACCACCTGACACCGGAACTCGGCTCCCCGCGGCAGATAGCTGACGTGGTGGCCTTTCTGGCTTCGGACGAGTCGTCCTTCATTACCGGCACGACCATCGTCGCCGATGGCGGTTTCGCAAGCCATACGCCGTCGATGGTCGGCATGAAAGCGCTATTCGCTCAGTCTGGCAGCAACAAGATGTAAGGGGGGGGCATGCGTGCAGCTGTGATTACGGAACGGGGTGCTGCCCCTGTCATCCGAGATTTTCCGGCGCCCCAGGCTCGTGAGGGGTGCATTCTGATCGATGTTGACACCGCTGGCCTGGGCGGCTGGGATGTGCTCGGAGCCTATCGTCTGGGGGTGGAATACCCCTGCGTGATTCGTGGTGAAGGTGTCGGCCGGGCGCCGGACGGACGCCGGGTTTACTTCGGCGAGCGCTCAGTGCTGCCCTATGGCGCCTGGGCCGAACAGACACTGGTGCCAGCCGAAGAGGTGTGGGATGTGCCCGACAGCGTAGACGACCGGACGGCGATTTCGATGGGCATCGCCGCCACCGGTGCGCTGGTTCCGCTGGAACAGGCCAGCATCAAGCCGGGCGAGAGCGTACTGATCCTCGGGGCCACTGGGACCCTCGGTCAGATCGCCTTACAACTGACTCGCTATCTGGGTGCCGGCCGGGTAGTCGCCGCGGCCCGCAATGGCACGGCGCTGGCCCGATTAGCCGAGCGCGGTATCGCCGATGCGACGGTGCAACTAGGTGGCGATGACGACGTGGCCGCCCTCAAAGCTGCTTCCGGCGACGGCTTCGACGTGGTGCTCGATCTGGTGTGTGGCCAACCCATGCTCAACGCCCTCAAGGCCACCCGCTGGGGTGCGCGCATCCTGACCATTGGCACCGGAGCGGGCCGACAGGTGAATCTCGATATCGCTGATTTGTTATTCCGCACGCTGTCTTGCGTCGGCACCGGCCAACGTCCGCCGGCCGATCGCCGGGCCATCTGGGAGCGTCTGCTGGGCATTGCCCTTGAACAGAACATCGTCGTCGATTACCTGGACTATAGCCTCGACCGGGCCGCCGATGCATGGGCTGCCCAAATGGATGGCCCCCACGCCAAGATCACGGCCCGCATCCGCGACTGATCGACACAATTCCGGAGGCAGGGGAGATGGCTGAAGGTCAGTGGTGGGCGGTGGCGCTCACCGAAGCGGTAAGCAGCGAGAAGCCGCTCCCGGTCGTGTGCGAGGGCGAGGAGTTGGTGTTGTTTCGCAACGCAGCCGGCCAGGCTTTTGCTCTGGAGGATCGCTGCCCCCATCGGCGGGTACCGCTTTCGCCTGGCGTGCTGACGCCGGGCGGGCTGCAGTGTCCGTATCACGGGTGGACGTTCGACGGTGCCAGCGGGGTGTGCAGAGAGATCCCGAACCTCCACGCGGATGAGCGCGTCCCGGCCCGCCATGCCGCCAAGGCTTTTCTGGTGGCTGAGGCCGATGGGTTCATCCACGTCTGGCGTGGGAGCGGCGCACCCACTGGTGTGCTGCCGAGCGCGGCCTACCGGCCGGCAGGCCGCGAGTACAGTGGTTCGGCTGTGGTCAACATGGCCCACTGCAACTATCTAGAAACCATGCTCGACGGCCCGGAATGCCTGCTAGCGTTCCCCTGCGTGACAATCACCGACTTTTTCCTCGGCGAGCCTCGACGGGACGACAAGCATCTGGTCCTCGACCACGGCGGCGTGTGGAAGGGGAAGGGTATCGGCCCCGCGTTTGTGCGGGATCATCCGCTAGTGCTGCGGACCCGAGTACCGTTGGTCGGTGGTGCGATTTTCGTCGAGCTGCTGACGGCTGCCGAGGTGCCGCTGGTGACGATATTCATTGCTTCGACAGCGAACCGGCGCGGAACCACCAGCCTCAACTGGCGAGGCTTCCGGCATGCTCACAAAATCCCCAGCGCCCCCCTTGCGTGGCAGCTTCGGAGGGCTGCCGGACGGGCGCCATTTGAAGTTCTTGCTGAGGTAAAGGGCGCGTCAATAGCTGCCTTGCGGGTCGCCCCATCCCTTAATCTTACAAGTCGCACGCGGCATGAAGCAGAGTGTAGGAACCCACGATGAATGACATTGCGATTGCCAAAGCGGGCGCCGCCGATGGTTACGAAAACTCGCGCCTAGCCGACTGGGTACCGATCCATTTCGACTTGCGCGACACTTGGTTTCCAGTGGCCTTCAGCGCCGATATCGGCACTCAGGCTGTGCGTCGCATCGTGCATGCCCAGGCCTATTACCTGTGGCGCGACCGGGGCCGGATTCGCGCTGCCGAGTTTCGCCCGGATCAGCTTGAGGAGTTACGCCGTTCGGCCACCGCCTTTACCGGCGGCACGGGCCACTATCCGGTCACCGAGCGCTACGGCTACGTTTGGGCTTGGTACGGCAACCCGGACAATGCCGACCCGGCGCTGATTCCCAGCATCCCCTTCCTGCCGGTTGATGGGAGCAACATTCCCCGTTACACCCAGCGCACAGTGCGCTTCGATGCGGCCTCGCCGCTGTCGGTGGAAAACCTAATCGACCTGACCCATGCAGATTTCCTGCACGCCAAAGCCATTGGCGACGGACGCAGCGAGTCGGACATCGTCGAGGTGCAATCGACCTCGGAGACAGTTACTCGCACCCGTATCGTCACCCGCAAGTCGGTGGCGCCGGTGATGCGCTGGATCGGCGGGGTGCGTGCCAAATACCAGGACTTGCGGGCGGTGCTTCACGTGCATCTCCGCAACAATCTCGCCATCTCCTATCCCAGCTTCAGCCCAGGCTATGCGATTCCCAACGTGCAGCCCTTCGTGCCGGTCGGGCGTCACCGTTCGCGGGTAGACCAGACCAACTATACGGTGGCCGCACCAGCCCCATTCCGTTGGCTGATGCCGCGTATTTCTTACGTGATCCAGCCTCAGGATAACGCTGTGCTGCGCCCGCAAAACGAGCGTTACTTCGACGCCGACAGGCGGCGGGACCTGAGCTCCCGCTTCGATGCCCCCGGTAACCGCTATCGGCTAGTGATGAGGCGCCTTGCTGAACGGCAGCGTCGGGGTGATTTCAGCTATGCGGCCGACGGCGACCCGAGTGTCGATATTTCGGCTGTGCTCGGCATGGATGGCTAAGCTTCTGTCACAGCGGCATCCTTCCAGGGGGGGCTATCTTGGTACCACGGTGATTCTGGCCGGGTTGGCCATGGTCGGTCCGTTCTCGATCAATACCTATCTGCCGTCCTTCGGCGAGATGGCGGCGGTGCTGAGCACCGACCAGACCGCCCTTCAGCAGACGGTGTCGATATATTTCGCGTCCTTCGCCTTCATGGCCCTGTGGCACGGCTCGATTTCCGATTCGCTAGGGCGCCGCCGGGTGGTGTTGGTCGGGCTCGCCGTGTATGCGCTGGCGTCCCTCGGCTGCGCTCTGGCCACCCGTGTCGAGCAATTGTGGGTGCTGCGCGCCTTCCAGGGCTTCTCGGCGGGGGCCGGCATTGTCATCGGCCGCGCCATAGTGCGTGACCTGCACGAGGGGCCGCTGGCCCAGCGCATGATGTCGCACGTGGTGATGATGTTCGGGTTGGCACCGGCCATCGCACCGCTGGTCGGAGGCTGGCTGCAGGCAGCTTTTGGCTGGCGTTCGGTGTTTGTCTTTTTGTGCCTGCTGGCCCTCAGCCTCTTCACGGCAGTGGCCGTGCGACTGCCCGAAACGCTACCGCCGAATAGCCGCCAGCCTTTCAATTTTTCTGCGCTGGCGCGGGACTACGCGGGGGTCTTCTGTAACCTGCCTTTCATGACTTGGGCACTGGCTTACGCCTGCATGTTCGGTGGTTTTTTTCTGTATGTACTGTCGGCACCGGTGTTCCTGATGCAACATCTGGGCCTCGGCGAGACGGATTTCCTATGGCTGTTCGGCCCGGCTACCGTGGGTTTGATGCTGGGTTCTGCACTGGCCGGACGGGTTGCCCAGCGCTGGTCTCTGCCCACGACCCTCAAGTGCGCCTTTCTGATCATGGCGTGTGCGATGTGCTACGACATCGTCGTGTGTGTCATTGCCCCTGCCGGTGTCACCTGGTATGTGATCCACATTTTTATGTTCAACCTTGGCATGTCGCTGGCCATCCCAACCCTGACCGTGCGTGGGCTCGATTGCGTGCCGGGACGCCGGGGCATGGCCTCGTCGGTGCAGTTATTCTTGCAGACGGCCTTCAATGCCATCATCGCCGCCGTGCTGGCTCCACTATTGTGGGGCTCACTGCTGAGCCTTGCGCTCGGCGCCGCCGGCTTATGCCTGTGCGCCGGGCTTGGTGTGCTGCTGGCAGTACGACTCTCCAGGTGAGGGGGCGTTTCGCCAGCAGCGCAGGATCAATCAGGCCTTGGCAATCTTGCCTTCAGCCGATCTTTTCGACTGCCAATAGCCTTTGAACAGAATCACCGGCATGCGCAGCAGTGTTCGCCAGCCGAGCAGTTTTAAGGCCTGCCAGCAATCCTCCGGCTTGATGAGGATCACGGTGGACATCGAGCCCATAACCTTGCCTTTCATGACGAGATTGTCTCCATCCTGCTTAATCGATTTGACTTCCATCATCTCGACCCCCTCCCTGCTGAACATCTTCATGGTCTGGCCGCTCCTTGCTGGTCAGGCATCGACCAATTTGTCGAAATCCATGTTGAACTCCTCCATCAGCACTCGGGCCACGTTGCGGCCCGATGATGCGGTGACGCCACCGCCTGGGTGGGTGCTGGCACCGGCCATGTAGAGTCCATCCACCGGCGACTTGTACTGGCCGTAGCCTGGAGCCGGGCGGTTGCCGCCGATTTGCCAGTTGTAGGAGCCGAAGTGCAGGATATCGGCGCCAATCATGGCGTTGTTGTGGCGCTCAATGTCCAGCGGTGTCATCCACGAGAAGCCGATGATGTTGTTGTCGTCCATATTAGTGGTGAGCTTGCGCAGGTCATCGAGGAAGCCGTGGGCAACCTCCTTGCCGATCTCGTCCCACTTCTGCGGGCCACCCTTAACGTTGTAGGGGGCAAAGGCGTACATGTTGAGCACACGCTTACCATCCGGTGCACGGGTCTTGTCGTATACGTCCTGCATTACGTAGGCGATGAAGTCGCGGCGGGGGATTCCGTACTCGAGGTCAGAGAACGCTCGAGCGAAGTCTTCCCAATTAGAGTGGGAACGCTCGACCCAGAAGAAGTCATCCACCGTTGGGCCAACCTTGTACTGGGGTGCCTCGTGCAGTGCCAAATGCAGGTTGAAAGGCTGGAAGCTATTGTGCTTGAGGCCGCGGATGCGTGGCTCGAAGCCTTCCGGCAGGCTCGCGCCGGGTACCATATGGGGAAAAACCTGCTTGACATGCATCGTCGAGATGACTGCACGGCTGGCAATGATTTCCTCGCCGGATTCCAGCACCACGCCGGCGGCCTTGCTGCCTTCCATGAGCATCTGTTTGACCGGGGCCGACGTACGCACCACGCCCCCATGGGATTCGAAGCATGCACGTAGGGCATCGGCGAAGGCGCCTGAGCCGCCTACCGGAATGCCCACGCCGTAGCGGTGCATAAAGGGCAGGATAATGTAAAACCCGAAGCCGGTCCCGTTGTTGAACGGGTTCATCATGGCTTCAGAAGCGTAGCGGGCAAGGGCGATCTTGACCTTATCGTTCTCGAACCATTCGCAGATGAAGTCCCATGCACTCATGGCCTGGGTGCGCATCAGCTCCTGGCCTACCACACTCTGCTCCATCATCACAGCCTGGGTACTGGAGCTGGGGGGGGAATGGAACATGCCCATGACCATCATGTCGAGGTTCTGGAAAACCTGATGGTTGAAGCGCCGGTAGGCTTCGGCGTCCTTCATCGAGAACTTGGCGATGGCCTGGCAGGTGCGTTCCAGGTCGGTATAGAACTCGAGGGTGGTGCCATCGTCGTAAAAGATGGCGGTCATCTTGTCCGGGTTGATGTATTTCAGCCCGAACTTCGATTTGAGTTCCAGTTCGTCATTGCGCAGCAGCGGGTTGGCCTGTAGCAGGGTGTGGGCCACCGAGCAGACGTCGTGCTTGAAGCCCGGAACGGTCAGTTCGCGGGTCATCACGCCGCCGCCGACCTTGTCATTCTTCTCTACAACACACACCTTGAGACCGGCCTTTTGCAGGTAGCAGGCGGCAACCAGTCCGTTATGGCCGCCACCGGCCACGACGATGTCGAATTTTTCGCTCATGATTGGGGATCTCCCGGGTCAATTCGTGGGCGCAAGCCGGCCCCTGCCACGGCTGGACGCCGATGGCATGAAGAGGCTGCGGCTTGCGGAGGTGGGGCTTAGAGCGCTGTTTCGGCGTCGGCCTGCTTGAACATGGCGTTAATATCGCCCGAGGTGACCGGCTTGCCGGTTTCACGCTTCGGCGCGGCGCCGCCCATGCCGAGGGCCGGTGCGGTGTTCACCCCCTTAGCCTTAGCCTGAGCGCGCAAAGCGCCGACGGTGCAGTTTTCGCGACCGAGCAACTGCAAGGGGTTGTAGTTGAACTCGCGCATCACGTTTAGGTGAGTGACCTTATTGATGGTCTCATCCGACAAGTGCTTGAAGCTCTCCCACACCACTTCCGGGGAGTTGGGCCAAGTGCAGTCGGAGTGGGGATAGTCGCATTCCCAGCCGACCATATCCTCGCCGATGTGCTTGAGGTTTTGCAGGCCGAAGTCGTCTTCGATGAAGCAGGTGATGATGTGCTTCTTGAATACCTCGCTTGGCTTGAGACCGCCGAAGTCAGCGTTGGTCCAGGCCTTGTGGTGGAGGTGGGTAAAGTCCGCCCGCTCGAGCAGGTAAGGAATCCAGCCGATTCCGCCCTCAGACAGGGCCATCTTCAGGTTCGGGTACTTCTTCCACATGGGGGCCCAGATCCAATCAGCCGCCGAATTGGCGATGGAGATCGGCATCGAGGTAATCCAGGCATCGATGGGTGATAGATCAGAGGCGTGGTCGGCCTTGGCGCCTGTGCCTATGTGGCAGTTGATCACCACACTGTTGTCGGCGCAGGCTTTCCACATCGGATCCCAGTACGGGTCGTGGATGGACGGAAAACCGTGCAGGGCAGGGTTATCGGAGAAGGTGATGGCGTGTACGCCAAGCTTGGCCATGCGGTTGATTTCGGCCGCGGCGGCGACCGGGTCCCACCAGGGTACGATCGCCAGTGGTATGAAGCGGCCGGGAGCCGCGTTGCACCAGTCATGCAGGTGCCAGTCGTTATAAGCCTGGATCGCGGCGAGGGCAACTTCCCGGTCCGGGTGGGTCTGGAAACGCTGGCCGGCAAAGCCGGGGAAGGTCGGGAAGCAGATGGAGCCGAGCACGCCGTTGGCGTTCATGTCGTCCACGCGGGCTTGGATGTCCCAGGTGCCGCGGCGCATGTGTTCGTAACCCAGGGGCTCCATGCCGTACTCTTCCTTGGGCCTGCCGACCACCGAATTAAGGCCCATGTAGCCGGTGGCGCGTCCTTCAAACACCCAGACGTCCCGGCCACCGCGGCTTTCAATATGGGGTTCCCGGCCCTTGAACTTAGCCGGCATGTGGCGTGCAAAGGCGTTGGGGGGTTCGATGGCGTGATCGTCAATACTGACGAGGATGAGGTCTTCGAGTTTCATGTCTTGTCTCCTGACCGTCGCTCCAATTCGAGGGAGGAACGGCGTATGTAGTTTTCTTGTTGATTCAGTGATCAGAGAATGATGCCCAGATTTGGGGTGCCAATGACCACCTGATCAAGCAGGATTTCCCGGCGGGCCAGCTTCAGGCTGCCCTGAACCCGGCGCAGGATGTCGTAGCGGACGCAGGGGATCAAATCGAAGTAGTCAAAGTCGAAACGGCTGCGGGTGACCAGCAGGTAGCTTTCAACCTTGAATTCGTCGGCCTTGTCGGTCTTGTAAACGCGAACATTGCTGACCATGCGCTTGACACGGGATGGGGGATCTTCGCCCCAGGCGCTCTTAGTGTCAGTGATGCGCTTGACCCGCATCATCATCGAGCCGTAGCTCTCATGGAGGTGCTGAACGGTGCGAATGTAGGTCTGGTCGAACTGGGCGGTTGACCGGGTGTGACGCAGCGGGGCGTTGTATTCCAGATCCTGGGTTAGCAGTTCGCCCCATTCAGCGAGGCGAAGGTTGTCGAGCATCTCAGCTTCGTCATAGAGAAAGTCGAGGATCTCGTTGTACTCCGGGCTACCGATGGCAACGCGATTGGCGCGCACGGACGGGGGCAGCGGGGTGGGTTCAAGAAGGTTCTGCAGCATGTATGTCTCCCGAATGTTGTCTGGTTGGATTGGCGCGTCGATCAGCTTTCGGCCGTCATCAGTTCGTGCCAGTACTGCCACCAGCGCCACTGGGTGTCGTCCTTGGTGAAGCCATCTCCCACGTCGCCAGGGCCAGGCCAGCCTTCAGGCTTGCCGGTCTCGTAAATGGCTTGGTATTTGAGGGTTATGTGCTTGCTCACCGCGCCCTTGGCGGCGATGGTCTGGTGTGGCCAAGTGTCGGAGTCGTCCTGCTCGACCATCCCGGAGGTACCCAGCAACTGGACGCCGAGACGCAACATGGTTGCCTTAAGTTCCGGTGGCGTGTCCTTCTCGGCGAGTATCCAGTTCACAAACTCCAGCTTATCCGGCCCCTTGGGTACGTAGGCATGCAGCGCCATCACGCCGACGACGCCATCCGGCGTCGGGATATAGACAAACTCGAACAGCCCGTTCGGAAAGAAGTTGCCGACTTGCGGCGGACGCCAAGTGATGATCTTCAACTGGTCTTCACTCAGGTTGCGGAGCAATTCCGGGATCATTTCCTGAGTGACACCCGGCGGTGGCAGGGCTTCAAGTTTCTCCTTTACCGACAGTTCGGACGGGTCCTTGCCAGTAAGTCGCCGGATCTTCCTGTCCAACTCGATGCATCGCATGGTGTGGGCGTGGGCGGTGTACACTTCGGATCCGTACATTTCCGGGGTTAGATCGCCGCCGCCGCCTTCACTGCCCGGCTTGCGGTAGGGGCCAACTTCGGACAACCAGCGGTGCAGGGTCAGCACATGGAAGCCGTCGGAGGCGGACTGCTCGCAGGCGGTCTTCCAGTTGGCCCGAATGGTGAAGCGCTGGGGCGGGCCGAGAACTTCCATGCCCTTGTCGGTGCGACACCACAGTGTGTCGAAATACCATTTGGCATCGCCGAGGAACTCTTCAAAGCTCGGACCTTCGATGTTCCAGGTGGCGAAGATGAGGCCACCATAAATGGCCACGCGGGCTTTCTTTAGACCTAGTTGCTCCTTGCTAAGCAGTTTGCCGTGCATAGACTCCTTCTCGACCGGGGCGCCGATGAAGTCTCCGTTCGGCTTGAAGGCCCAGCCATGGTAAATGCACACATGAGCCGGGGTGTTACCGCAGTCGAGCGTTGAGATCTTCATGCCCCGGTGCGGGCAGACGTTTAGGGATACATGCACCCCGTCCTTGTCCCTGGCCACCAACACGGAGTCCGAGCCGAGGTCACGGATCATGAAGTCGCCGGGCTTGGGGATCTCGGTTTCGTGGCCGAGGAAGACCCAGGTTTTGGCGAAGATCCGCTCCATCTCCAGTTCATACAACTCCGGGTCCGACAAAGTCCGCATGGCAACTTCCCGAGTTTCCAGATTGATTAAGTCCGAAATTCGGGTTCCGTCAGCCAGCGTGCGCTGTGAATTTTTCTGCATTGCCTTCTCCTCCTTTGGGAATCTGCCTCGTTAAAGTGAACACTTTTTGATAAATTGTTCAACTTGTCGCGAGTATCCCCTCCCTTCATCAGGGTCGATTTGACTTAGGTCAACGAGCCTTGAATTTGTACGGAGGCAATGAAACGAGCAGGAATGAGCGGGCCACTGCTGGCATCAAGAAGTCGCGGCGAGCCGCCATGGAAGCAAGCGGGGCCCGCCTTGCAGCGAGGGGTCAGGGGTGACCGACGCTATCGCGGAGGTCCTGCATCCAGTGTAGGCTGGGACCAAAAGAGGGGAGGATGCCGGGCTTGGCTGCGACAATGTAAGGGACGGCCTGCAGACAGGGCGTCAGGGTGGCGACATAACTCGGCTCAATGTTCATATTTCCGAGCTTGAAGGTCCGATCGTCGTTTCTGTTGGAGACCTTGATGTCGAGCGTCATCCGCATCGACGGGCGGCCTTCGATGGTTGCTACATAGTATTGACCAGGCTGGATCCCCTCAGGGAGCATGCCGTTTCCCATCAGCCAGTGGTATTCGATCGTGAACAGGGCCTCTGGGCCAATAGTATCGACGAAACCTTCCATCCGGTGGGTGATGCGCCCGACAGTCCCGGCCTTTATGAGGAAGGGGGTTTCGATATCAACTGTGCTCGGGACGTAGTCATGACTCTCGAGCACTCGGTCATACTTCACCCCGAGCACCTTTTCGGCGGTGTATACAACAGCCTTGGTGAAGTTTGACGCGATAGTCCGAGTGATTTCGATCTTCTCTGCATCGGCGGGAAGCATGCCAAACCCTACGTGTTTCAACGGACCGGGTGCTGTGAGGCTGCAGTCCCAATTCTCCTGCAGCTTGATCGAGCGCACATCGGCACAGGCTCCGGTCAGCCCGAGAAGTATGCGATCGCTGATCAAGTCTGGATCGATACCACCTGCGTGGAAGACAGAATTGCCCTTGGCGCAGGCGGCTCTGAGTCTAATAACGAATGCCTGTTCGCGAAACAGGTGGGCGTTTTGGTAGGGCAGCGGCGTAACAACATTCTTCCCCGCCGCAAGAAGCATTAGGATCTCGTCGTCGGTGTGGTAACGACCTTCATCGTGAGCGGTATAGACGATACAGTCGCAATCAATATTCAGGAGCGCCTCGACGTCACTTGTAAGCGCAATACCCAGAGGGGCGATACCCACGAGATCTCCGGCATCGATGCCGCATTTGCTTTCACTGTACGCACGTACACCGACCAACTCAAAAGCAGGGGAATGGGCGATCTCCCAAATGCACAAGCTACCCATGCGGCCTGGGCCCCAGACGATAATGCGGTAAGGACTTCTCATCACTCTTGTCTCTCCGATTATTTTCTCTTGGTGAAATGGCGGGCTGCCCCCGCGGAAAGACCATAGCATCAAGGGGTAGAGTGGAACTCGTGAAGGTGAACTCCAAGGCGGTTTCCGTTTGACGATTAGTCAAATGATTTCCCGAGCGGAAGAACACCCTAGACCCATCCCCTTACACACAACTCTCCAGCCTGTATGCTTCATGCCAAATAACTGAATGGGCCAACTGATGAGTTGAGCGAGAGACGAGTTCGGGACGAAACAGCTGGGCGATCGGCGGTTGAACAAGCGAGAGGTTCTGCTGGCCGAGCGGCGGGGTCAGCAACCTGGAGCGAGCATCCCCGGAGCCTGTGGAAACTGGGCGAAGACGGCGGCGTATCGCTTCCTGAGCCATGATCAGGTTGGCTAGGAGGAAATCCTGACGGCGCATGCACAAGCCAGCCAGGCGCGGATCCAGGAACATGCGGTGGTGCTGTGCCTGCAGGACACCACGGAGCTGGACTACAACGGCCAGGCGATGAGTGGGCTGGGGCCGCTGTCTTACGAGGCCCAGCGGGGCCTGTATTCTGCGTACCGGTGATACAGCCGGCATCCATGCGGGAATCAGCCGTCATCACCTGGAAATCTGTGTGTTCTCACCCCTGGCGGAGGATCTGCGTGCGGGAGATCTCAGTATCGCCGGTTCAGAGGAGTTCGCGGATTACCGTGATCAGTTGATCCCTTGGGACGAATGCCTGGCACTCCTTCCCGCCTACTGCGAAAAAATCGGACTTCCGCTCAAGGCCGACGACTTTGTGAAGGGACTACGTGACGCACTCAGCACAACTGCGCGGACGTTGGACGAGAGGTTTCCCGAGTGCCACGGTGACGTGATACTGAATGCCTTCGGAGAGCCGGTACTGCGCAAGACGACTGCCCGGGAGATCCCTCAATCCGCGGTGGCGCTGCAGAATGCGCTGACGGAACGCATGCCTCCACGGCACATCCTCGACGTTCTGGGAAACATCGAGCAATGGGTGGGATTCACGCGACATTTCGGCCCGCTCTCCGGCAACATGGCCAAGATCAAGCAGCCTGCCGAACGTTACCTACTGACCATCTTTGCCATGGGCTGCAATCTTGGCCCCAGCCAAGCCGCAAGGCATCTAAGCAATAACGGCATCACGCCGCACATGCTCTCTTTCGTGAATCGGCGCCACTTGTCGGTCGAAAGTCTCGAAGCCGCGCAGCGCGAACTCAACGAGGTCTATCTTCGGCTGGATCTGCCCAAGATTTGGGGCGATGGCAAGACCGTTGCTGCTGATGGAACGCAATACGACTTCTTCGACGAGAATCTGCTGGCCGGATACCATTTTCGGTATCGCAAGATGGGCGCCGTGGCTTACCGCCACGTCGCCAATAACTACATCGCAGTGTTCCGGCACTTCATTGCGCCTGGCATCTGGGAGGCCATCTACGTCATCGAAGGGTTGCTCAAGGCAGGCTTGTCCGTCGAATCCGACACGGTGCATTCCGACACACAGGGGCAGTCTTCGACTGTTTTTGCCTTTACCCACCTTCTGGGCATCAAGTTGATGCCCAGAATTCGCAACTGGAAGAACCTGACGCTCTACCGACCTGACAAGGCTGCAAAGTACGAACACATCAACCGCCTGTTCTCCGGTGTTGTGAACTGGGAGTTGATCGAGCGCCACTGGAAGGATTTAATGCAAGTGGCGCTGTCCATCTACGCCGGCCGGATTTCTTCCGCGACACTGCTCCGCAAGCTGGGGTCCAGCAGCCGCAAGAATCGCCTTTTCTTCGCCGCCCAGGAACTGGGGAATGTCGTTCGGACGATCTTCCTCCTCGAATGGATTGGAAATCGGGAGATGCGTCAGGAGATCACGGCCAATACCAACAAGGTCGAGTCCTACAACGGATTTGCAAAATGGGTTTCATTCGGTGGGGATGTCATCGCGGTCAATGAACCGGACGAGCAGCAAAAGCGGTTGCGCTACAACGATCTCGTGGCCTCAGCCTTGATTCTCCAGAACACCGTCGACATGATCCGCACGCTTCAACGCATGAAGCGAGAGGGGTGGCAGATTTCGGACGACGAGGTGTCCTTCCTGAGCCCGTATCAGGTGGCGCGTGTGAAGCGTTTCGGAGTCTACAGCCTGAAGCTCAACCGCAAGCCCGAAGCCTGGATTGGCGATACCGCGTTCAAAGAGGCTGCGGCCTCCGTCCAGTATGCGCGGCAGGCAAAGACCAAGGACTCGCCGAAGTGAAAATCCCCCCACCGAACTTTTTGACAACGCCTTACGGCGATGTGAACGCCGCGAAACTTGACGACTTGCAACTCGGCTACGACACAATTGAGTTGCTGAGGCAGGTCGAACATCTGGAGCCGATCATGCGGCGGCTCAAGCGGAGCAATGGGATTCGAGACGACATCCTGCGTCTTCACCGTATGGCCCACACGGTGATCAACGGTGCTCCGCTCAGTGAGCCATACCAGGAGGATTTGTGGGAGGCCGCAGCGGCACTGGTAGAAGAGCTTCAATCTGTGGCCAGAGCCTGCTACGACATTGCCGCCGTGATTCAGCCACTCGCGGATCTTGAACCGCACGTGGAGGATTGACTGGCATAGGTCTTCACCTACCTACGCATGATGCTTCCGCGAGACTCCGCCCAGTTCCTGCAGAAATCCAGTCCCGCAGCATCGAACTCAGTTTGTAGCGATGCAATCAGGCGTCGGCCGTCGCAGTAGTCGGCATCGTTGGAGCTGATGAAAAGAACTGAGGATGGGCTGGCGTTCTGAACATTTTCCCGGGCGATACGCAGCGCGAATTCGGTAATGACGCAATCCGGCAAGCTGGATTTCCCCCGCTTCGCGGGTGCAACCGCCTTCAAGGAGCGCCGGCCCGCCCGTCGGACATCTTCGTCGGATGTCGGGAGTTCTTGGGCGGTATCGATCAGGTCTCGCGCAAAGCTTTCGCAACCCGCGATCCATTGGGCCGCGTCCAGAGTCGAAGGGCTCGGTGTTCGAGCAGAAAGAATGTCCAGCGTCTGGTGCGCATGAGCAAGATTCGATAGCGTACGGGAAAGCTCCTGAACAGCATCACTCTGAACTTTGGGGAAATTCAGTTCGAACTCCTCGCGAACCAACGATGGAATGACGATGCGGATATCCTGAGCGCCAGTGCGTACCCCGTTCGCCACGTCAACGAGCGCCCGTGCATTCTCGGTAGAGAATTCGCGCCGAACCGGGGCTCGAACGATATCCAGCAGCACACAGGTATCGAGAATGAAGATCCAGGGCCGACCAATGCCCTCATCGCTGGCACTCATGCGTTCTGCTCGGCGAACTTCAGCAGGCCGCGCCCGAATTCATACTCGATGACCAGATCGCTTGCGCGCTCAAAGGTCCAACCTCCTTGCTCCATCAGCCATCGCCGGAGCATGTCCGTGTCCAGTTCGCAACGGTCTCGATGGCACTGAAGCAGAAAGGCGAACCAGCGCTCCCTGTCTAACGGGTGGGCTGAACCCGTCCCATGGTTGGCCAGAATACTGAATCGCTGCAAGGCCTCACCTGCCGCGGGGCTGACCCATACCGTAAAAGGCTTCTGGTCATCGGTGAGCTCGCATTTGATTCCCAGTGCAACAGCTGCAGGTTGTATCGCGCTCTTGGTCAGTTCAACCAGGACGGCGTTGTACTCCTGGGCAGACAACTGGCTCTTTTCGAGCGGAACGATGTTGATGACTTCCGCTTTCTCGCCTTCAGTCAGCATGGCCACCCCGGAAGCGGGTAGCCCGCCTGAGCCATCCCGTTCGAAGACAAGCAGTGATCTATCGCCGAACATGGAGGCGTTTTCCTGCTCCTTAGCTTTGTCGCGTCGCCAGTGGGCGGGCAAGTGTTCCTGGATTGCCTCTCCCAAACGCTCCAGGGCCGGATAAAGGCCGCGAACCGTCAGTTCCCGAAAAACGAGGAATGAGCCCAAATCGTTATCCATATGAATCAATCCCAGGTGGTGTTGGTAGAAGGTTCGTGGAAGCTCGTTTCGAGCCCGCAGTGATTGTCATCCGCAATCTGGTAGATCGCGTCGATCAGCTCGTAGATCGTTTCGTCCAGTGCCGCTCTGGACACAAGGGGAATCGCCAGTTCGTACTCGGAGCCGTCCGGGTTGAGACGGCGCATGTTCAAGGGCCCGAAGCAGCGCTGTTCAATGGCTTGGCGGGCCCGGGTCATCCCGCGCATTGACTCGCTCAGACGGATCAGCGTGAGTTTTACGCGGACAGTGGCAGTCTCAGGCGCAAGGCGTGCTTCCGCTGGCGCAGCTTTGTGTTCGGCAGGCGCCTCCCGTAAAACCAATCCCTTCTCGAAGCGCGCCTGCAGTCCGGAATCCACCGCATCGATGTATCGCATGGCCGACTTGATGTCCTTCCAGCCGACATAGGCCATCAAGTCCTTCACATCCCAGCCGCTGGCCCGTGCCCAACCTGCAAATCCTCGGCGCAGTGAGTGACTACTATAGTCTCCCGATTCTTCGATCCCCGCCGCGGCAAAGATATCCCGCAGCAGCGGGATCAGACTTCCGGGATGAAGACCCGTCGGCGCGAGGTTTCCCCATCGCCCAATTTTCCGAAAAACCTCACCTTCAACGAGCCCCGAGCTTGCGATCCATGTCGAGTATGCGGTCACGGGACAAAGTCTCGACAAGGCCGGACATTGAAAGCGCCGTCCCGCAAACGCCCGGTCTCCTTTGCTTCGCGGGAGATAGCAGGTCAAGCCTTCGCCGGGAACAACGTCGATATACTCAATGCGCAGACTGGAGAGTTCGTCGGCTCTGAAGCCCCGCCAGAAGCCGATGAGAACCAGTGCTCGATCACGGGTATGTCGCAGGAGCGCCTGTTGATCGCCAGATACCTGTGCAAGGGCGATCCCGCGTTCAAGCCAATCGACAACGCGCTGCAAATGGTCAAGCTCAAGGGGCTTGGCCTGCTTCTCCTGACTGGGGTGGAGCGCCCGGATACCCTTGAGAACCTGGCGAATCAGGGGGGCTTTGGTCGGATCGACAAAACCGTGATCGGCATGCCACCGGGACAGTGCGGCCAATCGATGGCGTAGCGTGCTGGACGCAAGCTTACCGCCGTAGTCGGCCAGATAACGGGCAACCGAGTCGGTCGTAGCCGGCAAAAAACCTCCCCACTCAACCTCGAAGTGTCGCAAGGCCGATTCGTAGCTCAGACGGGTGTTTTCCCGCTGGGCGGCGTCAAGGTATTGGTCGAGGCGGTTCATCGAGGACAAGGGTATGACAAATCCACCGCGGAGCAAACAGCTTCAGGCGCCTAAGCCGAGATGAACGACGCTTAGCCGAAAGCGCTTAGTATGTCCTTCCCAAAAGGGATAAAAAGGACATGTCGGCGATGCTGACCCACTGGGAGCTGGAACATTATCGACAGCTGTACCGCAATCAGATCGACCGGCTTGTCGATACCTTGACGGCGCGGCTCCTGCCGACGTTCGACTCCGTACACGAGGAAGTCGAGGCGATTCAACAGGAGGCGTATCGAGCGAGTCTTGAGTGCGCCAACGACGGCAATTGGCTCGATCCGCAAATGGCCCATGATGCTGTTTTGGAGGCCTCAGTGGAGCATTTCGACATCGTGCTCGATCTCCGCCAGGGGCTTCAGAACATGTTTGCGGTCAGTCTCTACCACTTGTTTGAGCAGCAAGTCCGGACTTTTCACGTTCGAGTCCTGCGGCAAAAGCCGCTCAAATTTGGGCCCGACGTACTGCACGCGTGGGACAAGATGTCCCTGGATCCCGTCCTGACCACAGACCAACGTTCTGGCCTGGATGAACTCCGCCTGCTGGCCAATACCGTCAAACACGGGGACGGTACTTCGGCCAAAGAGCTCTATGCCGTGGCACCTCACCTTTTTCTCAATGACTGGGAGCAGGATGCGCTCGATGACCCGACGGTCATTGTTCATAAACCGGATATCGGCACACCGCTCTTCGGGCAAGACCTTTTCGTCCGTCCGGGCGACATACATCGCTACCGGCAGCTCCTCAATGGCGTATGGTCAGCTTACCTGGAGGTTTTTCACGGGAAGGGGCAGCCGGTCGGCCGCAGCTGATGCACTCAGAGGCCCTTGAAGACGTCCCGGTGCATCTTGATCGTAGCGGGCCGAACGCGCTTCTTGGTGTGGTTCCTGGCCATGTCTTCCGCCCACAGGCTGGTCTCGAACCCAAGCTTTTTGTAGAAACCGAGCACCGCATCATCGTTGTCCGCATCGACAACGATCAATCGTGCGGCGGACAAGCCTGCCGTATTGAGAATGTCGCCGAGCAGGAGCGCCATCAAGGCGGCACCCACACCCGTACGCTGGAGGTCCTGATGGACCGCAAGTCGTCCAATCTTCACCGCGGGAAAGGCAGCAAGTTCGACGTGTTCATCGACCCCCAAGTCGAACTTCTCTGAAGTATTGAGCTTGATCGCATCGTTGGCGAGGGTGAAATACCCAACCGGGCCTTCGAACTGCTGATGAAAAACCACGTTGGTGAAGCCCAGCCTGGCTTCATGCAAGGCCAGCGCCTGCGTCGCCAGGAACTCGTCCAGCCGGGGCTTTCCACAGGAGAATCTCTCAAGGGTCGTCGGATTCACCTCCGTGATCGGGAGGTAACCGTAGCCCGCTTCGGACAGCATCAGCCCGGCAGCGTGATCCGGTATTTGTCGAGGAAGTGAGCCTCTTTGGCGCGCTGAGCCGCAGCGGCCAGATGTACCGCGCGCTCCTGAACAGCCTGAGTCGGCCGGACAGACTCCACGGACACGACAAGCCGCTTCTTCGCCTTGAGGGACGAAGCGTGTTTCTTCATAAGAAGGCTGCGGGCAGAGTGTTTCATGGTAAAGGCACAGTACGTAAGAATGCCTTCCACGCGATGGGAAGGCATTCGAATACTAGATCAAAAAAGAGAAGGTGCGCAATGGATACTATCCAGCAGCGAGCACACTTCGCTCATGAAGCTACAGTGTGGTGGTTCAGTATGACCGTGCGGTCCCAGGCGGTAATGTGCGGCATGAAGGCCTCCAGCAGTACCTGACGTATTGAAGCGCAGGTCCGTCGGTCATCGTCCATGAGGTTCATGTAGAGTTCGGCGGTCAGTTCGATCAGGTAGGTGGCCGCCTAACCTCCTGCGTCTGATCCTTGCGGGACGAGCCTCTAGAGCCCCATTCGTCATCGCGCGTCGCCAATCGGCGCGGACAGGTGCGAGATAACTTTGCCGCCGAGTTCAGCGTGCTTGGCCGCATCTGGGAGGCGCTTTCACCGGACACCGTGCTGGGTCCGTTCGAAAAGGACTACAAGTGGCTGTCGCAGGTCTACCAGTCGGTACAGCCGTCCAGCGGACATGGCAAGCTGATCTGGCATTCGCTGGGCGCCAAGACCATAGAGCTGATCCACCAAAACGTACATGTGGATGCGGTGCGCGATGACCTCGACACCCTGGTGCTGGATGCCGACCTGCTGGAAGCAGTGCTCTCCAATCCTGACCCCAAAAAGGCCAAGGAGATCGAGATCAAGCTGAACCGACGCATGCGCACACATGCGGGCAATCCGAAGTTCAAACAACTGTCAGAGCGGTTGGATGCACTGAAGGACCGTTTTGAATCAGGTCAGATCAACAGCGTCGAGTTTTTGAAGCAGCTCTTGGAGATTGCCAAGGAAACGCTGCAGGCTGAGAAGGAAGTGCCCCCTGAAGAAGACGAGGACCGTGGCAAGGCTGCGTTGACAGAACTGTTCAACGAGGTCAAAACGGCGGAGACACCCATCATGGTCGAACGGGTGGTCGCAGACATTGATGAAATCGTCCGCTTCGTACGATTCCCCGGCTGGCAAGGTACGCAGGCCGGTGAACGGGAGGTCAAGAAGGCACTACGCAAAGCTCTGTTCAAATACAAGCTGCATGCTGATGAGGAACTGTTTGAGAAGGCTTACAGCTATATACGGCAGTATTACTAGACGACCAACAGGCGCGGATGGTACCGCCGGAGGCAAGATGAATCTGCGTTACGGGTAGAAATGGGCGCTTACTCTCAATCTCAACGAGGTAACGATTGAGGGGCAGGCCTCCTACACCAAGGTGGACCATCGTTTCCAGGCATGCCAGTGACACGGACGATGCGCAATAGAGCATCGGCAGCCCTTAGCGATTCCAACGTCCGCCTGCGATCTTCGCTCCGGCTCCCGTCAGGTCATCTGCCGTATAGTTCGGTGTGTCGCTTGCAATCCGCCATGCGCGCATCAGGCAAAAACCCCAGCCTGGGTCTGCACAAGTAGACGAGAGACCAGTTCTTGGCCGTCTGTTGTGTCCATGTAGTCCGCCGGCTTCGCACCTCCCAACGCAGGAATGGGCTGTTCAAGCCAATCACCGACCCACCTAGCCGCATCGAAGCCTGTCGCATCACCAGAGTCTCCTACCATGATTGCGACTTGACCGATCAAACGCTCCAGTCCCAGCACCCGTTCTGACTGATCGGTCGAAAGCATTTCGCCTTCACGTATTTTTCGTGCAATGGTGGCTCGCCGCAGGTCGAGGATACGGACAATACGATCCCTAGGGACGGACGTCAGATCGACGATCAGGTCCACGTGGGTGGCGGGAACCTTTCCCCGAATCACGCCGGTAAACTCGGCTGGGGAGGCTTGGTAGAGACTCTTGGCGTAAGCGAGCACGCCGACGCGAGCATGAGTGGTGCCTGCACGCTTCTTGATTACCTTACTTTGGGAATTCTTACTGGTGCTGATCCACTCGATGCCAGAGGTTACGCGCTCCTTGGCTTGCGCCGTGCGCCCCCTCTTGGGACGTGGTGTTTTCGCAATGAATTCCATGATCGCACCTACTCATTTGATTTCTCAGTATAGCTCGGACGGGACAGCGCCTCGGGGCCGCATGTCCAGGCCGCACTTGCCTGCGGCATAGAGTCAGTGACGAAGGTGTGCGTTGGCGCGCTATTTCTATCGGTTCAGAGCCCGTTGTACACCAGATACAAGCCCGTTAGCCTCTCTGAGACTTCCAACATTGAATAACCCCCTATTATTGAATGTTAGATGTCATTGAAAAATGAAACATCAAACCAAAAATTCAGCATGTATTATCATAATACGTATTACAGTATGAAATTACATGCAGACCATGGCCAGGGCAGGCATCTACAAATCCGAAGTGGTGCGAGCACGGGACAAACTGATCGCCCTCGGCAAGCACCCATCGATTGATGCCATACGGGTAGAGCTGGGCAATACGGGGTCGCGGACGACCATCAGTCGCTACCTGAAGGAGATCGAGGAGGAGGACGGTGCGGTCACAGGCAGCAAGGTGGCCGTCAGCGAATCCCTGCTGGATCTGGTGGGGCGATTGGCCGAACGCCTCCATGGAGAGGCCAATGCCAGAGTGTCCGAGGCCGAGACACGGCACAGCAAACGCCTTCAAGATGCCCAGGCGCAATCAAAGGCAGCGACTGAAGAGGCGGAGTCCTTTCGTCAGCAACTAGAGGAATGCCAGCTCGCTCTTGTGCGCGAGCGGGAGGCACACAAGGATACGCAAAAGGCGTTGCGCGAAGAGACCTTGGCCCGAACACAAGTTGCTCAACAGGTTTCGGATCTTCAAGAGCGTCTGGCGGCCGAGGAAGAGCACCGGCAATCGCTGGAGGAGAAACACCAGCATTCCCGTGAAGCCTTGGCGCATTTCAGACAGTCAGTGAAAGAGCAACGGGATCAGGAGCTGCGCCAGCATGATCAGCAAGTAGCCTACCTGCAGGGAGAGATCCGCTCCCTGCAGGAGGTCGGCAACAAGAAGCAGCATGAGCTCATTCACGCCCACCAGGAATGCTCGCGCTTGGCAAGCGAACTGGCGGGATCCAGCACCAGCTTGCGCCAGGCAAAGGCAGAGAATCGATCGCTCAAGAAGGAGCGGGATGAACTGATCTTTGCCCAGCAACGATTACATGAGGTCGAGCAGCGCGCCCTTGAGCGCGGCGCGCGCATAGGTGAGCTCCTTGAACGAAATCAGGGTCTCGAAGCCGGTCGTGCTGCATTGGAGGAGCGTATTCAGCAATTGAGCCTGGAACTGGCGACCTCCAGGGCGACCGCAGCGGCTCAGGAGGCGGTCATTGAGCGCATTCAGGGAGATGTTGCCGAGCTGGTCACCGAGCGGCGCAAGAAAACGCAAGGGCCATGAACGCACGGCTCGCGTGCAAAGGAACGGATCGACACAGAGTCAGCCTGTAAGACTAAACAGGCCGTCCTACAGGAACCAGCCGTCTATGCAGGCGTGGACTCGGTCGTGTCGACCGCGGCGAATTCCCGACAAAGCTCAAATTCGGTGCTGTCCTGATCGTTGCTGACAGAGTGGTACCAGCTGCCATTAGCGACCTCGTATCGGTGAGACCAGGCGTTCGACGGATTCCTCCAAATCCGAACCAGCGGCTCCATCTTCCATTGCCGCGTGCCATTCATATATGGCGGGCTGACGAGTTGGACATCGATCACGGTGACGTCATCCTTCCGCTGGTCAATGAACGAAAGCAGATCATGGGAGGGATGGGAGATCAGAATGATCTCTGGAAATTCGCCTTCCGGCGATTTGACCAAGCAATTCACGTAGAACCACTCATCCAGCGTAGCCAAGGTGGCTGCCCGCCAGACAGTCATTCCATCACCATAAATTTGGCTGGCAAATGGATGACGTGCGGCATTATCGGTGAGGAACATCAGACTCTCTCATAGCAACAAAAAGCCATCGCGCCGCTGAAACGGTTCGACTGGTCAGGTGATGGGATTAGAACAGGTGAGGGGAATCCATTGAATGGAATGTAGATTATATTCCGTGGATTGATAATCTCGCCACCGGCATCGTTCGCCGGTGGTCAAATCTTTCGACGAACTCCGTGCCGACCTTGCCGCCGAGATCAAGCAATCTCGAAAGCAGCTAGGGCTATCTCAAGAGGCACTAGCCTTGCAGGCCGAGGTAGACCGGACCTACGTCTCGCAACTGGAGCGTGGGGTCGCCAATCCCTCGTTGCTGATTCTTCATCGGATTTCTGTTGTACTAGGCGTGGACTTGTCGGTCAGTTTGAGACGAACAAGTGATGATTAACCGGTCGGTCGCACCACCGCCGCTTTCTTCAATCTCGCAAGCCCTCATAAGATGAATGCGTCAGCATGGGAGCGCAATGAGATGATTGATATCTGAATTGCGCCCTTTGTGTGAGGGGGGTGCTCCCGATTAGGGGGTATAGGCGCTACTGACGCGCCCCGCAAAACACCCCCAACCCGAAGTGCCGCCCGCGCCCGAGCAGTAACGGCCCCCGTAACGGCTGGTGAAACCGCAGCCGCACGTGAAGTGGAATCAGCCGCGTCGCCTTCCAGGCCTTGAGCCGGTAGTCCCCGACCGGGTGGGACTGGGGCAGGAACGGCACCCGGCTCGTCGAGAAGTCGGCCAGGAGCCCGGTGTCGATGCCGGCATGGCGCAGCGCCTTCAGGATCAGGTTGCGCACCAGGCGCGGTGAGTCGGCGTGATCGCCGGGCAGGATCACCGGCGTGATGCTGGTCCACTGGGTGCTCTCCCGCCGATACGCGTTGAAGACCCCGTCGTCGGGATCGGCCAGTACCGCCTGGGCGACACACTCGCCGCTGTCCTCGTTGGCCATCTGCAGGGCATCCTGGGCCAGCACCCCCGCCAATTCGGCCACCTGCGGCAGGCATTCGATCGGCGCCATCAGCAGCGCCCGTCGGATCAATCCATCGGTATGGGCATGACCCAGGGAGGGCAGGGGCACCCACGACAGCCGGTGGTCCGGCTCGGCCTCCGGCCCATAACCCGCCGCGAAATCGGCGAGACGCGACGTCTCGGTACGCCGCATGACGGCCCCGCGCAGCAGCGCCGCCACCACCACCGCATTGCGGGCATCGAAGGGACGGAACGCCTGCGCCTGCTCGGGCTTTCTCAGGTGCAATGGCAACATCGCCACCCGCGCCGCCTGCCCGGCGGGCGAGTACGCCATCACCTCGTGCACGGCCGGTGCGAGCACTGGCGAGAACCAGCCCTTGTCCTTGCTGAGGCGTGCCTGGCTGGCTTGGAATCGCTCCTCCAGGGCGGCGAGAGACCCCGCGACCGGGACGCGCAGCTGCACGTCGATATCACTGCGCAGCGGCATCACCCAGCTGGCGTGGGACGGTGCGTAATGGTGTTCCGACTCGGCACTCGTTGGCTGCACCCCTTCGATGCGCCCGGCCAGGCTCGCCTGATCCTGGCCCGAGCCCAGCGTGTGGAGCTGGCTGGCCGTGCCGATCAACTGAGTGGCTTCGGCGAGATCGGCCTCAGAACGCAGTGGATACACATACCGGACCGGGCCCGACACCCGCCGCTCGACCACGTCCCGGTCGGTGGTCTGTCCCTTGGGCTTACGCCGATCCGTGTTGTTCGGGACATAGATCGTGTAACGGCTCTCCGGCACTTCCGCCGGCGCAAAGATGTCCGGTGCTGCCTGCTGCTCCAGCCAGGTGAGCCCCGGCGCCTCGATCGAACGGTTACCGGCGACGAGGGCCTGGAGGAGGCGGAACGGGGAGGGCGGCCACTCCGACCCGCGGTACAGGCCCGTGTGAAACCGGGCTTCAAGGACCAGCCAGCGATCAGGCACCCGCGCTCTCCTTGGCGCTCTTTTTGGCTTTGCCCTTCTTCTCCTTCTCGACGATCAACTCCGGCTGGAACTGAGCGGTGATCGGTGCGAGCTCGGCCACACCAAACCGCTCGGCCGCCGCCTGGGCGTAGGTCAGCGCCTCGTCGGCCGTCAGCGCAAACACCGTCTGGCTGCCGTCCCGCGTGCGGACCACGGCCTCGACAGGGCTCGCGGCGACCAGCAGGCAACCCTGGCGCAGGAAGGCCTCGGGCTGCAGCGTCAGCGCCACCAAGCCGAGCCCGAAGATATAGGCCGACAGGGCGTCCGGCGCAGCAGCGGCCAGATCGGTCTGGCAGTTCTGGCGCAGCGCGATGAGGTTCAGCACCGAATCCCGCCGGACGCCCCCGTCAGCGACCACGCCGGCCGGGGATGGCCCCGACGGTGCGCTGTCCAGGCCCACCTTCGAGAGCGTGCCGCTGTTCTCTTCGTTTCCGATTTCCTTGCTGGTGAGGGCCGCTGAATACAAGGCATGGCGCTGCAGGGGATGCACGTTGTAGGCGTCGATCCGGGACGTGAAGGCACGCGGGATCTTGCTCTGCGTGCCACGGGAGTCCCAGGCCCCGAGCAGCAGCGACATCGGGGAGAGCTTGGCGATACCGGCCGGCGCCGAGCGGAAGGCCTTGAAAGCCGCTTCTGCTTCCTCCCGCAGATCGGAGAAACGCAACGTCGCATCGGCAAGCCGGTGCGGGGCCTGCAGCACATCGATGTCCTTCACCTCACCATCGGCCAACTGCGCCTTCACGGAGACCGCACGCACCAGGGCCCGGTAAGGCGCCTGCAGAAACGCCGCCTCGATGCGGTTGGCTTGGGACTGCACCGAATCGATCGTGCACACGTTGCGCCCGTCCGCGAAGGTGCTGATGTTGTAGGTGGGCCCGTCGTCCTGGCCCTTGCCCGGGTAGCTCGGCGGGAAGATCGCGCCCGCCGGCCCCTCCACGGATTCGAGTGCTTGTTTGCAGACGATGGCCACCGCCTGGTGGTTGAGGAGGAGGGCGTTCAGACGATCAAATACTTCGGCAGACATGGGCGTACCTCGTGAGCGAGCGTGAGTTCGGAAGTGAAGACGTCTTTCATTTGGCCGGACGGCACCCGGCGGGGGATCAGGTGCTGGTCGGCCGCGGGGAGCAGACCCTTGGCGGCCAGCAGGCACAGACTGATGGGCAGGGGCTCTGACCAGGTCGAATAACGGAAGGGCTCCTGGTCGGCCGGCGGGGCGAAGGCGAACTGCACGCCGAGAATCGACAGCAGTTCGAGAAACACCCGCACGGTGCTGAAGCGCTCGTCCTCGTTGAGCGTGAAGCCCGCATCGAGGGCCGACCAGCTGGTCCCGGCGTCGAAGCGGAAGCGCTCCTTCATCGTCGTGCCAACCTGCAGCAGATCGGCGGGACTCGTCAGCGACGGCCGCAGCTGCCGAGCGGCCGCCTGCAGGCCGCGCAGGATGCCGACCGCTTCCGTCTGGCCGGCGCTCAGCTTCCAGTGGGACTTCTCCTCGAAGTCGGGCCGCAGCCAATTGTTGATCAGGATGGGCGGGCGCCCGTCCGCGAAATGCAGCCGCACCGGCGGAAACTTCTCCTCGGCCAGGGCGGGGCGCAGCGCCGCATCGTCGAGGCGCACCTCGAAGGTGAGGAACGCATCCAGTGCGCCCAGCACTGCCGCGTCATCGACCCCCACCAGACGGAAGCCGGACGGCGTCCACTGCGCCCTCAGCGCTGGATGAGCCGGCTCGAGCAGGCTCAGGAGTCCGAAGGCGGCCAGGTACTCGCCGAAGTTGCGCGGATCGGCCGGGATGTCGATCACGCTGTCGGGTTCGGACCCGGACTCGATGACGACTGGCGCCGCGGCCTGCACGGGTTCGCTGCCGGGCGACGGAATCAGGGCTTCCGCATCCAGCTCCGCCAGCACATCCGCACTCTTGACGAGGGCCTCCAGGTAGGCGAGCCCCCACAGACCGTATTGGGCATTCAACTGGGGGAAGGCCGTCGCGATCCGGTCGGCCTCGGGTCCCGCCCCCGGCTTCTCCCGGGCCTTGTCCGAGAACGTGGGCCGGGCCCAGCCGTGGTGTGCCGCGACGAGGTGGCGGGCGAGCGGGCTCAATTGATCCTGGAGCCGGATCACCGACCCCAGCTCATGGCGATACCCATCATTGAGCCGTGTGTCAAAAGCTGTGCGTCGGCTCTTGGCAAGGGGCACGGCGGGATCTGGATTCCCCAGCGCCGTCTGCCAGCGCGCGTCGTCCTTCCCCGCATCGTGCCCCCCCGCCGACGCTTCGACGGTTTGCGCCACCGGCGCATCAAGACCCAAGGCCCGGGTGAGCCGCTGGGCGGCCCAGCGGGCTAGATCCAGGTGCACGGACAACAACCGATCGCAGCGGCCCAGCGAAGCGGGATCACCGGCGTCCGGCCCGTCGATCTCGCGGGCCTGCAGCCAGACCCGGACGCTCCGGGTCACGATGGCATCCTCGCCCACCAGATCCGCTGCCGGCAGCGCGACCGCCTCGACGAAGACCACCTTGTGTCCCGGCGCGCAGCGCGCCACCAGGCCGGCCAGATCCGCCGCCGAGTCGTCCCCAGACGACCAGGTCGTCTCTCCGGTCGAGACCTCCGCGCTGAACCGAGCGGTGAGCACCTGTCCACGGCCCTCGGCCGAGACATCTGCCACGACGGCCGATTGCGTCGCATCGGGGAGTCCTGTGACGGACAGCCCGCCCAGGTCCGGACGGAGGACCAGGGTGCGCCCGGGCTGAACGCTCCGCTCGATGGCGCGCAGCGCATCCTGCGTGCTGAACACCCCGTCGTCGATCAGGCGGCCCTGGCCATCCAGCAGCACGAAGGCCGGCCGTGCCTCCTTGCCCACCTGGGCACGCTGCCACAGCACCTCGACCAGTTCCCGCGCTTGGTAGATCGGGAGCCGGGCGCGCTCCTGGCGCAATACCGGCCAGGCTTCGAACCAATCGGCCAGCCGTGCGGCATCACCGGGGAACTGGCGCCACACGAGCTCCACGTCCCGGTCCTCGTCGTCGAGGCCATGTAGAAAGAGATCCGGTGCCGGTACGCGCAGTGCGTCGAGGCGCAGGGACGTCATGGCCCATTGGGTGAGGATGGCCGGCTCCAGGGAACGGCGCGGCGGTGCGGGGGGCACGGCTTCCGCGTAGCGTGGATCGTCGGTGAGGCGGGACAAGGCCAGGGGGCTCGCGTCGCGGCCGGCCGCCTGGACGTCCAGTTCCTCCAGCAGGGACAGCGTCCGGGCACAGCGGGCTTGGAGCGGTTCGCCCCACTCGGCGCCGCCCGCATGAACGAGCACCAGCTCCCCGACGTGCAGGCCTCGGCGATTCACGCGGCCGGCCCGCTGGATGAACCGGTCCAGCGTGGTGAGATCCATCAGGCCCACATCCGCATCGATGTCGAGCCCGATCTCGCCGGCCGACGTGCAAATGAAATAGGCCGTGGGGCCCGTCTCCTCGGTCCGCGCCGGCGAGAAGCGCTGGAAGGCATCGGAGCGGGTCAGCTGCTCCCGCTCCCAGGCCCGCAGTGTGCCGGTCAGCAGCGCGATCCGTGCGACCGGTACGCCGCCCTGGACCAGGCGCTCGGCGAGCCGGGCCGCGTCGTCCGGCCGACTGACGAAGAGGGCCACCGCCCTGGATGCGTTGCTATAGGTGAGGGCACGTTCCACCAGGGCCTGGACCACCAGGGAGGCGGGCTTGCCCTTGGCGACAACCGTCACGGCCTGGAGCGTCAGCCACTTCGCGGCCCCCATGCGCTGGGCCAGTACGGGGTCGTCCGCCACCGAGCCGACCAGGGCCTGTGAATGGTCCATATGCGGGGGCAAGGTGGCCGTCATCTCGATGACCTGCAGCGGCGGCCGCCCGACGGCCACGGCGCTGGGCCGGGCCAGCGCCTCAATCTCCCGCAGCACGCCGGAGAAGGCCGGCGCCAGGTGGGCCTCGTCATGCACGATCAGCGAATCGACGCCGAGTAGCCCCGCGTGCGTGGCTGCGCGCGAGCGGCCGAGACCATACCCACGGAACAGCAGGCGGCTGCCGATCATGTCCGGCGTGCCGAGGATCAGGGCGGGGGTGGCTGGGTCGAGACTCCAGTCGCCGTTATCGGCGAAGGCACCGCGCAAGGTGGATACGGCCAGCGGTGTGCCGCGGGACGACAGGCCGGCCAAGGCCTCGCGGAGGCCGGGGACAGCATCGGCCGCCACGAGCTCGGCCAGGCGTTCGGCCAGCCCGCTCGCCTGATCGACAAGCGCGCGGCGGTTTACGACCAGGACGAGACGACGGGGCAGCGTGACGGCGCCCCGCTGGGCCTGAGTGGCCAGCGCCGCCAGGAAGATCGCCAGCACGGCGGTCTTGCCGCCGGCGGTTGGCACCTTGATGAACGGGGGCACGGTGCCGGCGACGAAGGACGTGTAGGCCGCCCGTTGCCAGGCGTTGGGTGGGGCGTCAAACAGTGCGCGAAACAGTGCGTCCAGCATTAATGGCTCCGCATAATCGATTCGTATACCCGAAATGAGTATAGTCCCGACGCGGAACAATGTGGACTCTCTTCAGCCCCCAGAATGTCAAAATGTGAATACAGGGTCGTGGCGCGATTTTGCGGGGTGGGGGCACCCTGTGGGCATCCGGCCCTCCGATCGTGGAAAGTAACGGGGTAGTAACGGGGTCTGTGGGGCTGTCTGCGTTCAGACGGTGGGTGAAGAGTGCGGCGGAAGGTCGAGGCAGCGGTTTCCGGGGTGAAAGGGGATTCCGGAGGGCACCGAAAGGGCTGACAATCGGGGGCGTTGGAAAGCAAGCTGGTTTGAGCTTGCGCGAACCCCAAGTGGACGGCGCGAGGCCGGGAGGTTCGCGCGGGGGCCGCGCATTGATTCTACGGGTGTGGTTGGAGCGGGATCGTGAAAGCGATGAACGTCTGCGAGGGGTTCGCGCGGTGCAGGGAAATCCGGCAGGGGAATCAATCGGGTATGGCTGAAGTGTGGCACTCGCTCCGAAGGGAGCGACTTCGTTGAAGCAAAATCTCTCGACTGACGGCAATTCGCAAGGTGAGCGGTGGCACTCGCTCCGAAGGGAGCGACTTCGTTGAAGCGCCAGCGCAGTGGACAGGCTGGACGTGAGCGCTTGTGGCACTCGCTCCGAAGGGAGCGACTTCGTTGAAGCCACCAGGCCGGCAACGTATCCATCTCCAGAACCCGGTGGCACTCGCTCCGAAGGGAGCGACTTCGTTGAAGCTGCGCCCGGTCCCTTGGTATGAACGTCGCCCCGCACCGTGGCACTCGCTCCGAAGGGAGCGACTTCGTTGAAGCACCAAGCTGCTGAACGACACCGGCCTCGGCAATCGTGGCACTCGCTCCGAAGGGAGCGACTTCGTTGAAGCCTTCCATTCCCGGATGACCAGAACGCACCATCTCGTGTGGCACTCGCTCCGAAGGGAGCGACTTCGTTGAAGCGCGAATTCGTCATCCTCGTTCTGGACGTCAAACACGTGGCACTCGCTCCGAAGGGAGCGACTTCGTTGAAGCGCGAAGCCGGCGGCTTGCTTGGTGATGACTACAGGTGGCACTCGCTCCGAAGGGAGCGACTTCGTTGAAGCATGTAGTGGGCGAACTCGCAACCTTCAGAACAAAAGTGGCACTCGCTCCGAAGGGAGCGACTTCGTTGAAGCGTCTGTGATGTAGCGCCCGCGCGACCTGGTCTTGGTGGCACTCGCTCCGAAGGGAGCGACTTCGTTGAAGCGGCAGGTCTCTAGGCACAGCGCCAGTCCTTCACCTGTGGCACTCGCTCCGAAGGGAGCGACTTCGTTGAAGCTTCTTGGTCAGCTTCAGATACTCCTGAAACGCCCGTGGCACTCGCTCCGAAGGGAGCGACTTCGTTGAAGCTTCTTGGTCAGCTTCAGATACTCCTGAAACGCCCGTGGCACTCGCTCCGAAGGGAGCGACTTCGTTGAAGCTTCTTGGTCAGCTTCAGATACTCCTGAAACGCCCGTGGCACTCGCTCCGAAGGGAGCGACTTCGTTGAAGCATAGTTGTCTCGCCCATCCGGGCCAACAATTCCCGTGGCACTCGCTCCGAAGGGAGCGACTTCGTTGAAGCCCTTTGCGCCAATGTCAAATGCCAGCTCGACAAGGTGGCACTCGCTCCGAAGGGAGCGACTTCGTTGAAGCATGTGTCAGTGCCTCGTGCACGGGGAAAAAATGGGTGGCACTCGCTCCGAAGGGAGCGACTTCGTTGAAGCCGGCGAATTGGCGCAGATGATCGTGGACGAAGTGGTGGCACTCGCTCCGAAGGGAGCGACTTCGTTGAAGCGATCCGACCAGGTGAATACCCTGGTCACGGCAGCGGTGGCACTCGCTCCGAAGGGAGCGACTTCGTTGAAGCCATCGAAGCATTTGATGAACAGGCATTCGCATGCCGGTGGCACTCGCTCCGAAGGGAGCGACTTCGTTGAAGCACCATGGACACGGCGAACGAAAAGACCACGCGGGGTGGCACTCGCTCCGAAGGGAGCGACTTCGTTGAAGCGCCCGCTTGCGCTCCGTAAAAGTCAATTTGAACGTCGTGGCACTCGCTCCGAAGGGAGCGACTTCGTTGAAGCCTTGCCGTAATCGATCACGGAAACATCTTTGCCCTGTGGCACTCGCTCCGAAGGGAGCGACTTCGTTGAAGCCTTCTGCGCTACGCCCTGGCCAAGCTGGCCCGGTGTGGCACTCGCTCCGAAGGGAGCGACTTCGTTGAAGCACCGACCCAGGGCACCTCCACGTCCGCCGTCAGAGTGGCACTCGCTCCGAAGGGAGCGACTTCGTTGAAGCGATTTGCTTGGCGTTGAACTGCTGCGCTTCGAAAGGTGGCACTCGCTCCGAAGGGAGCGACTTCGTTGAAGCCGGTCGTCAGCGTGATATCGCCGCCTGACGTGCTGGTGGCACTCGCTCCGAAGGGAGCGACTTCGTTGAAGCGCTGATTTCTGGCTGGCCTGGCCGGCGGGATCTCGTGGCACTCGCTCCGAAGGGAGCGACTTCGTTGAAGCTTGGACGTGTACAACAACGTGAACAACATCGGTAGCGGTGGCACTCGCTCCGAAGGGAGCGACTTCGTTGAAGCAGCTTGTCGCCCGCTGGCCCGCCGTCGTAGCCGAGCGTGGCACTCGCTCCGAAGGGAGCGACTTCGTTGAAGCGCCATGTCGTTCGCGGACGTGGTGTTGAATTGCTGGTGGCACTCGCTCCGAAGGGAGCGACTTCGTTGAAGCTTTTTATGGATGGCGATCAGAGTAGCGCATCGTTGTGGCACTCGCTCCGAAGGGAGCGACTTCGTTGAAGCTTTTTATGGATGGCGATCAGAGTAGCGCATCGTTGTGGCACTCGCTCCGAAGGGAGCGACTTCGTTGAAGCTTTTTATGGATGGCGATCAGAGTAGCGCATCGTTGTGGCACTCGCTCCGAAGGGAGCGACTTCGTTGAAGCATCCGACGAGTTGTGCAGTTACTAAAGTGATGCCCGTGGCACTCGCTCCGAAGGGAGCGACTTCGTTGAAGCAACGCCAAGCAAATCGAAGAAGCCACTGCGGTCCTGTGGCACTCGCTCCGAAGGGAGTGACTTCGTTGAAGGGCCGATATCCGCGATATCGAGCCATTGCTTGGCGGGTGACACTCGCTCCGAAGGGAGCGACTTCGTTGAAGCAAGAAGAGCGATGGGACGGTAGGCGCCGCGCTGCGGGTGACACTCGCTCCGAAGGAAGCGACTTCGTTGAAGGAATACGCTGCAGCTCGAAAAATTCGGCAATTCCGTGCGGCACTCGTTCCGGAGGGGGCGACTTCGTTGAAGCAAGCCCGCGTACCTCAAGCCCAAGACTCCGTTTGGTGACACTCGCTCCGGAGAGGCGACTTCGTTGAAGGGGGTAAGACAAACGATTGGCAGCTCGATCCGGTGTTGGGGCACTCGCTCCGACGGGAGTGACTTCGTTGAAGCGACGAGTTGCACGCGCAGAAGTCCCGTGACGTATGTGGCATTCGCTCCGAAGGGCGCGACCTCGTTGAAGTAGCCAGTAATACTTCCCGAGGACCGACTGCGTCTCCGTGACACTCGCTCCGCAGGGAGCGACTTCGTTAAAGGGGGTAAACCAAACGATTGGCAGCCCGCCTCAGTGTCATAGCACTCGCTCCGGTGGGAGCGACCTCATTGAAGCTTTGACGCATGGGTCGGCCAGGCACTGAATTACGTGACACTTGTTCCGTACGGAGCATACTTCGTTGAAGTATCCGTAGGCACGACGCCAGCGTTTGCTTGGGCGTATGACACTCGCTCCGGAGGGAGCGACTTCGTTGAAGAGGCTTGCGATCGACGATGCGCACATACTCCTGGCGTGGCATTCGCTCCGGGGGGAGCGACTTCGTTGAAGCAGCCCAAGGAAGCGAGACAGCCGAGCCGGCTTTTGTGGCACTCGCTCCGGAGGGAGCGACTTCGTTGAAGCGTGAAATACGGATTGGTTTGCGTCTGGGTGCCGCCGTGAGGCTTGCTCCGGAGGGAGTGACTTCGTTGAAGGAAGTGGCAGCAGCTTCAACTGGCGCGCCAAGCCGCGTGATATTCGCTCCGGAGGGAGCGACTTCGTTGAAGCTTGGTGTCGAAGTCGTAGTTAGAGGCCTGAACAGGTGACACTCGCTCCGAAGGGAGCGACTTCGTTGAAGCAATGCGGACAAGGCCGAGGAAATGAAGGCCAGCGTGTGACACTCGCTCCGAAGGGAGCGAGAGCGACTTCGTTGAAGGGGGTAAACCAAGCGATTGGAAGCCCGAGCCAGTGTCGAGACACTCGCTCCGTAGGGAGCGACTTCGTTGAAGCCCCGAGTTTCGCGGGCGGGGCCTGGGGCATGAGCGTGACACTACGCTGCGTAAGGAGCGACTTCGTTGAAGCTCTTCATGGCACGGCGGACGTGTGCAGACGTTTGCGTGACGCTCGCTCTGGAGGGAGCGACTTCGTTGAAGCATCTCCATCGGTTTCACGGTCACCTCGGAAAGCAGGGTGACACTCGTTCCCTAGGGATCGACTGCGTTGAAGGAACTGGGTTCAAGCTAAGTTGCTTGAGGCTATGTGTGGCACTCGCTCCGAAGGAAGCGACTTCGCTGGAGCCCGCGGAAGGATATGGGGTGGTCTTTCGCATTGAGTCAGTTACGATAACGGAATACCCTGTGTGCCGATTTGCATTGGTGAGTAGAGACTTCAATGGGGAGCGAACAGGGTATGACGCGGCGTGGCAGGGGCAGAGCGGCCAAAACGCTTCCACTGGCGCAAGACTACGAAGGGAGCCCAGGTTACCGGACCAAGGATGGCGCGCTGGTTCGTGAACTGATGCACCCGGTCGCGCACGGCATTCAATCCCAGAGCTTGGTCGGTATCCTCATCCCGTCAGGCAAACGCACCCTCCGGCATCGCCACCAGCGGGCCGAGAAGGTTTATCACGTCACCGAGGGACGGGGCTGGATGATGATCGACGAGGATCGAATCCAGGTCCAACGAGGTGACACGATCGGCGTGCCAGCGGGCACGGCGCATTACGTCGAGGCCCATCGTCTCCACTCACTCCAATTACTCTGCTGCTGCGTGCCGGCCTACTGCGCGGACGACGTTGAACTGCTTGAGGCGGACTCGGCGGACGATGTGGTTTCGCTCGATGAACTGGCCGAGTTCGTGGGCGAGGAGATCCAGGAGGACGACATCGTCCGCCCGTTGCCACCGCTGTTGATTGAAAACGGCGCCCAGGCCAAAGCACTCCGAAAGCGCCTGGGCTTATCCCAGCCGAAGTTCTGGCATGTCGTTTCAGTCTCGCAGGCCGTCAGTAGTCGCTATGAATCGGGGCGCACCATCCCCGATGTCGTCCGCATCCTGCTGCACCTGGGCTACGGGTCAGACGTTGAGGCCGACGAACTCCTGACCTACCTGCGGACCTTCCCGGAGCAGGACGGGCAGGGCGCGTTGCCAACGTTTGGGGTGTCCGACGGCCCGTTACTGAGAACGTTCAGGGAGCGCCTGGGGATCAGCCAGCGAGCGTTCTGGGGTAATGTGTTCATGACGCAGTCAGGCGGAAGCCGTTATGAGCAGGGACGCAGCATGTCACCTTGGCTTCCGGCCTTGCTTCGTCTCGTCTATGGCCGCGACGACGACGCCAGGGCGATATTGGGCACGCTGCGGTTAAACTCTCGGTGATGCGTCATTTCGCCTTGTTGATCGCCAGCGTGCTGGCCGGCTGCCATGCAGCCAACACCACTTCTCGTTCCCCGTCCGTTACGTCCAGTCCGACCCCGGTCACGGCCCAGGAAGCCCCGGCGTCGCAGGCGCCCGCCCTGGTCAACAACACGCGTGCCGTTGGTCATCGGGATTTTGCCAATGCCAAGAAGGTTCTACCGCAAGTTTTCGAGGGGCTGGAGGAGGACTTCTACTGTGGCTGCCGCTATGTCCGCACGGTGGTGAGCTTCGACAGCTGTGGCTATACCCCCCGCAAGAATGCGCTACGGGCGGGCCGGATCGAATGGGAGCACGTGGTCCCGGCGTGGGTGCTGGGGCACCAGCGGCAGTGCTGGCAGGACGGTGGCCGCAAGAACTGCACCGACACCGACCCGGTTTTCCAGAAGGCTGAGGGCGATTTGAATAACCTTGTGCCGGCGGTGGGCGAGGTGAATGGCGACCGGAACAACTTCGCGTACAGCGCCTGGACGCGGGAGCGTTCCACGATGTACGGCGCCTGCCAGACCATTGTCGACTTCAAGGGCAAGCGTGTTCAGCCTCGCGAGGAAGTGCGGGGCCGGGCTGCCCGGATCACGCTCTACATGTACCAGGCCTATGGTCTCAAGATGAGTGCCGCGGACAAGAAGCTGATGTGCGCCTGGGCCAAGACCTACCCGGTGGACGCCTGGGAGCGAGAGCGGAACGCCCGGATCGTGCGTTGGCAGGGGAGCGGGAATCCACTCGTAACCGATGCTGCTAAGCTGAAGGCGGTGTGCTCATAGGCGCCCTTTGGCGCTATCGAGTCGTGCGCCCAGCGGTAGCCGCCATCGGATAGTCATGGGGAACTACCGCAATGCAGTACGAAAGGGAGCGCTCGACGCCTTAAATCACCTCTCCAAGCCTTGTCATGGCAAAGAACAACGTGGCTCGTATAGCACAACCAGTGATCAAGCCGATCATAGCAGTTCAGCTTATTTTCGGATCTGCCGTGATAGCTCCATTAATATAGGTTGCAACTTGTCTGGCGGCAGCGAACTGGCAAGTATGGCTATGATGTCAATTCTGGCCTTGTCCATCCAGATGTTCGCGAGCTTCAAGATCACCCCCCCTGAACGACTCCACTGGATCCCAGGACAACCCGCGCCCGCTTTGACGAGCTGACCGCGAAGGACGCGCTGTCCTTCAGAAAGGCCGTGTTCCTCCTCAGCCGCGAATACAGCCTGTCGGACCGCAGCATCGAGCGAATCGTGAACACCCTGCCCGAATGACCAGGACCGCCTGCACTATGAGCGCGAACCTCCAGAAAATCCGCACCGCCCTCGAAGTGTGCCGTGTGGCGCTCGGCAAGGTCCAGTGTGTCAAAAGCGTCGCCTGGACGCTCAACGAAGCGACGGTCGAGTTTCAGCCCGGCCACGAGCACGAACTGCTTATGATCAACGAGGCCTTGGCCGAGCTGGACCGGATCGGGGTCCCCGGCGGCCTCGTCGATCCCCTCACCGAGACGCCGTAAGGAAGACCGCGCGGGATGTCCAGGGATCTCGAACTCAAGGTCACCATCGCGGCCGATGCTTCCAAGGCCGTCGCAGGGGTCACCAACGCCAAGGCGGCGAAGCGGCCAAACACTCCAGCGTCGAGGTTGGCGCGGCCGGCAGTGCGATCAACAACGCCTTCGGCGTGGTGGGCGTGCGCAGCACGGCGACGATCCAGGCCGAGATTCTGCGCGTGAATCAGGCCCTCGATGCCCTGGCCCGTGAAGCCAAAGTAACGGGCGTCGACTTCGACCGTGCCTGGTCGACCGGGCAAGCGCAGATCACTTGGGGCAGAGCGCTCGAGGCCACCAGCGGTGCAACCGCGAGGGCTGGCGTACTTTGTTCGGCCCGCAGGTAACAGTGGGATAGAAAGCTTCGCAGACCGGGGGCTCTTTGTGGATGATGACGACATTCATTCGGACGATAGAGGTCGCGCGGTCAATCTGGCGCGCACCGGACGAACTGGCGCTTTGGTTCGACAGAAGTGCACTTCCATTGTAAGCCCCCGGTAATCCCCTCTTGACCGAGCCTCAGGGTGACTCCAGCCGCCCCGATGCGGCAACAGGTCCCCGATCCGACTCTGCGGCGGAGTCGGCAGGCGGGTGAGGATGTTCTTCAGATAAGCGCACGGTTCGTGCCCGTTGAGGCGCGCAGCGAGCCGGCAAAGAGCCAGTTCTTGCGGCCGATGGCAATCGGCCGGATCTGGTTCTCGATCCAGTTGTTGTCGATGGGGACGTTTCCATCGCCGTACTCATGTGTCGTTCCTTTCAAGGCTAACACCTGAGCAGGGTAAGCACCCGGCGATCCCCTCTTGACCGAGCGTCAGGCTGAATCCGGCCTCCAGCGATGGGGTAGCATCTCCCCG
>NZ_MWUM01000346.1 GCF_002028455.1 Zoogloea sp. LCSB751
GGAACGGCTCTTCACCGGTGATAAAGGCGGCGCGACCGGCGGTACAGGATTGCTGACCGTAATGATCGGTAAAGACCGCACCTTCGCTGGCGATACGGTCCAGGTTCGGGGTCTGGTAGCCCATCATGCCCTGGTTGTAGGCGCTGATGTTCCAGTAGCCGATGTCATCACCCATGATCGCAAGAATGTTGTGTTTGGCGGCGGCTGCGGCACTCCCGGCAGTGGCCATTAATGCAAGGCTCATTGCTATTTTGTTTA
>NZ_MWUM01000347.1 GCF_002028455.1 Zoogloea sp. LCSB751
GGCGGCCTGCGCCATCCAGCTCATCAGGGCGAGCTGACCAAGCAGCAGCAGCTTTGCCAGGGGGTGACGAAACATCTTGTAGCACCTCGGGAATAAAGACGGTCAAAAAAGAAAGTGAGAACTATTGCCATTCGTGAGCGCAAAAGCAACAAGCGTTTGTGCCATGTCCTCTCTTGTTATTTTTGTCATTACTGAACCGGTTTCACACGAGCACAGAGTATCGTTCCAATGAAGCCCATCTCACTGCCTTCACGGGG
>NZ_MWUM01000348.1 GCF_002028455.1 Zoogloea sp. LCSB751
GCTTAGATAAGCGCATCGAGCGGGAAATTCTAAGTTTACTACTTGAATTTGCAAAGGATAAAACTCTGTTCATGATTAGCCATCGTTTAACGGCGATGGCCAAGATGGACCAAATTCACCTTATGGCTGAGGGTAAAATCGTTGCTTCAGGAAATCATCAAAGTCTGCTCAAGGAATGTGCGGCGTACCAGGCTCTTTATCGTCGATTAGGTTGAACTAGGTTGTAATCATGGAGATAGTTGATGAATAATTTTATG
>NZ_MWUM01000349.1 GCF_002028455.1 Zoogloea sp. LCSB751
TGCAGGGGCGCGAGTAGGGCGGGTTGGCGTAGGCGGCGCCACCCAGGCGGCGCAGGTCGGCGGCCAGCTCCTGGGTGAGGGCGTTGTCTTCGGCGTCGTAGTAGTTCGGCACCAGGGCGTTGCAGTCATCGGCGAACATGTCGAGCACCACCGGCCCCAGGGTGGGGGCGAACTGGTGGAACAGGCCCCAGGCCAGCGGCTTGGGGGTCTGCCATTGGTCGCCTATCTGCTTGAGCTCGTGGTCGGGTTGGGCCTGC
>NZ_MWUM01000350.1 GCF_002028455.1 Zoogloea sp. LCSB751
AGGGGGAATTGCGGCCGCAATAGGCCGCCAAGTCACGAGGCTGTTTGCTCTTCTAGCCAGAGTGCGTAGAGGATGTCAGCAAACTGACTTTCTGGCAGAACGCCCAACACAAGGTCAACCATTGCATCTGCCAGCTTCTCGTTATCTCTCTCAATCTCGAATTCGTTGAGGGAGAGATATTCAAGGCACACTGCGAGTCCGGTGCGCTTATTGGCATCGGAAAAGGCGTGAGCGGTACCGATGGCCATTGCGTACTT
>NZ_MWUM01000351.1 GCF_002028455.1 Zoogloea sp. LCSB751
GAGCCACCATGGCCTGCTCGGTCACGAGATGGTCTCCCTGCTCATCGGCGTCGGCGTCATCACCCTTTCTCTCACCCCCTGGTTGGTGCAGCGGGCGCTGGGGCTCGCCCACTCCCTCACCGACGGGGCCCTGCTCTCGCGCGCCGGGGTCGCCCAGTCGGGGCTCAGCAAGCATCAGCATGTCATCATCGCCGGCTTCGGGCGTACCGGGCAGACCTGTGCCCGCTTTCTCAAACTCGAGGAGATCCCCTTTCTCG
>NZ_MWUM01000352.1 GCF_002028455.1 Zoogloea sp. LCSB751
CTCCGCCTGTGTTCTTTTGGCTTTGCTGAAAAGGCCCGTCATTAGCAGAATGAAGTCTCTCCAAGTTGTAATATTTCATGTAAGCCGTTACATCTTGCTTCATAAACTACCTTGTTGGTTGAGCAACTTTAAAAATCCAATCGTGTTTCAAACTACCAAAGAAACGCTCAACAACTGCATTATTCCAACACGCAGAGGGCATTCGGCAATCTAGTTAGTTCATTTCCATTGAGTAAAATTTAAAGTTAGGGATTTTT
>NZ_MWUM01000353.1 GCF_002028455.1 Zoogloea sp. LCSB751
TGTGGATAGTATTCGTCGCTACTACGACACCTTAGTCTGGGTCGATAATCAGTCTCAACAGCAAAATAGTGATGACGTCGAACCCAGCGATCTCGCTTCAGGAGATACACCCGCACCAGTATCTGGCACCTTAAGCCCTGATAAGCCAAAGTAGCCCAACAAATATCTGCCAAATAGTTTGAGTTACGCCACAGTGTTGAAACGCCAACAGAATAAGCCTTAGCTTTTAATCTTAGATTAAGTGAATACACGCTAAA
>NZ_MWUM01000354.1 GCF_002028455.1 Zoogloea sp. LCSB751
TCTTCGCCAGAGCGTCGTATAGCTAATGTGGTAACGAGCCATCACTTCGTAAGATGTTAGAAAAGGGGTTACCTGGTGCGCTACTGCTGTCATCTGCATTCTCCTGAAAATCAATGTAAAGCTATCATCGCCTGATTCATCACTTGTTGATGGTCAGAAAGATGCATTATTTGTTCAGAAGATCAGCCTTATCATGACACCGGTATCATTGTGCAGTTTACCAAATTTCCAGTTTACGGCGAAAAGCGCCGTAAAAT
>NZ_MWUM01000355.1 GCF_002028455.1 Zoogloea sp. LCSB751
GACAGATGCGTATCAATGGCTTCAATTCGGCTTCGGCATTGTTCGGCAACTTCCATCCCCTTAGATTCACTGGCGTAAGGCAAGAATAGCGCAAATTCCTCACCGCCAATCCGGGCAAACACATCACCATTGCGCACATGGGGTTTTAATACTTCCACGACTTTTTTCAGCGCCCAGTCACCCGTTCCATGGCCGTAGGAATCATTAATCCGTTTAAAATGGTCTAAGTCGAATAAAATCACGCAAAAATCGCCCCC
>NZ_MWUM01000035.1 GCF_002028455.1 Zoogloea sp. LCSB751
ACCTCGCTGCTGCATGAGCTGGAACGTCGGCAAGCGCGTTACGGCTTGCAGGCAATCTGCTGTGCCGGGGGAATGGGTACCGCAACCATCATCGAACGGCTGTGAACGAGGCCCTCACCGGCAGGCAGGGCTCTCTCCTGCTGGTGGGGCCACGCAGGAGAAGGTATGCCCCGTATTGATCCCGTCCCCCTCAACGCTCTGCCGCAGCCCCTTGCAGAAGCAGTGGCCCGGGGGCGTGCCAGCCGGATGCTGAGCTCAAGCCTGCCCGTGCAGGTGTGGGCCCACTGTCCGCAGGTGGCCCAAGCCTGGCTGGCTGCCCTCGAGGAAATGCATGTGAACGGCGTACTCGATGGCCGACTAAAGGAATTGGTGCGCCTGAAGATCGCATCCATAACAAGCTGCCGTGCCTGTCAGGTTGCTCGTAAGGACGACCGTGTGAGCGAGCAAGATATTGCCTGTTTGTCGGCCGATAACGAGCGCTTTTCCGGTCCGGAGCGGGCAGCACTGCGTTATGCAGGACTGTTCGCCGGTGACTATCTGTCTATCGACGATGCAGTTTATATCGATCTGGCGCGCTGGTTCTCCACACCTCAAATCGTCGAACTCAACCTATTTTGCGCATTGATGTTGGCTGGTGGTCGCATGACTTACGTGCAGCAAGCTTATGAGGAAATCCCTGTATGAGTATTTACGACATTCCTGTGCAACGTATCGATGGGACTCCGGCAACCCTCGGGGACTATCGGGGCAGGGTGCTTCTAATCGTCAACGTGGCCTCGGCCTGCGGCCTGACCCCTCAGTACGCCGGACTCGAAGCCCTGCAGCAGAAGTACCGCTCGCAAGGGCTGGTAGTCCTCGGCTTCCCCTGCAATGACTTTGGTGCTCAGGAGCCTGGCAGCGAGGCCGAGATCCAGAGCTTTTGCGAGGGGCGCTTTCAGGTGAGCTTCCCGCTGTTTGCCAAGCTCGGCATCAACAGTGAGCGTCATCCGCTCTACGACGCACTGATAGCAGCCATGCCGGTAGCCACGTCGTCGGTCGACGGCCGGTTGCGCGACGTACTTGTCGAGCACGGACTGCTGCCTGCCCGCGAGAGCGATGTGATGTGGAACTTTGAGAAGTTTCTGGTTAATCAGGATGGGAGTGTTGTGGGGCGTTTCGCACCAGACATCGCACCGGATCACCCGGCTCTGGTAGCTGCCATCGAGTCGCTGCTGGGCTGAGTTGTTTGTAGATCAGATTTCTTTCAAGAGGAGGAGCCCATGTCGGAGGTGAAGGTTTTTGTGTTGAAGAACGGCCCCCTGAAAGTAGAGGGCGCCATTGAACTGTTACAGGACGGTTCCCCATTGGCCTTGCAAGGCACAACCGCCTTCCTGTGTCGCTGTGGCGCATCCGCAAATAAGCCTTTTTGCGATGGGGCACACAGCCGGATTGGCTTTTGCGATGTGCCAGTGACGGCAGGTGTCTGACCAGCGGGCGCCGGCCCGACAGGCGTGCAGCCCAATGAAAACACTAGGAGGAGAGAGTAGCAATGACCGACAAGATTGAATCTGCACTGGAGCGCGCCTTTGCCGGTGTCGCCAACAACTACGGTGGTGACGATGTGGATCTCTACCCGATCTTTCGGGAGATGCGCAAGAATTCACCGATCATCGCCGAAGACTTCATGAGCAAGATCGGCGTTCCGAACATTGCCCGTTACGACGCCGAACGCAAGACCTTCACGGTTTTCAAACACAAGGATGTGATGGCCGTACTGCGCGATGCGGCAAACTACACCAGTGGCTTTATTGCAGAAGGCCTTGGTGCCTTCTTTGACGGCCTGATCCTGACTGGCATGGACGGAGAAGCTCACCGACGGGCCCGTGCGTTGCTCCAGCCAATCTTCATGCCTGACGTGGTGAATACATGGCGCGATACCAAGATGGATCCCATCGTTCGCAACGAATACCTATTGCCACTGGTGCCTAAAAAGAAGGCTGATCTGATGGATTTCGGCCTTCATTTTCCGATCCGCCTGATTTATGCGCTGATCGGCTTTCCTGACGACCAGCCCGAGAAGGTCGAGCAGTATGCTGCCTGGGCGCTGGCGATCCTGGCCGGTCCGCAGGTAGATCCGGAAAAGGCCGCCGTTGCCCGCAAGGCTGCGATGGAGGCCGCTCAGTCTCTGTACGACGCGGTCAAGGAGGCTGTCGTCGAGGTTCGCAGGAATGGCGCCGAAGGCAACGACCTGATTAGCCGTCTGATCCGTGCCACCTATGAGGGACGTTCTCTGGACGACCATGAGATCACCACTTTTGTTCGTTCCTTGCTGCCCGCAGCCGGCGAAACCACTACCCGTACCTTTGGCTCGCTGATGGTCCTGTTGCTCGAACGGCCGGCGGTGCTCGATCGCGTGCGCAAGGACCGTTCTCTGGTACCCAAGGCCATTGACGAGGCGATCCGCCTGGAGCCGGTGGCTACGTTCAAGGTGCGCCAGGCCGCCCAGGATCTGGAACTCGCCGGCATGCAGATCCCTAAGGGAGCGATGATCCAATGCATCGTTACCTCCGCCAATCGGGACGAGGACGTTTTCGACAACAGCGAAGAGTTCGACATTGACCGCAAGGCAAAGCCGTCCTTCGGCTTCGGGTTCGGCCCGCACATGTGTATTGGCCAGTTTATTGCCAAGACCGAACTCCAGGTTGCGCTCAACGCCATTCTCGACATTTTCCCGAACATCCGCCTCGACCCGGAGCAGCCTCGACCGCGCATCACCGGTGCCCAGCTGCGCGGCCCTCACGCGGTTCCGGTGATTTGGGACTGATGGCTGAAGCAATAAAACTGAACACATATCAAAAAAGTGTTTAACAAAATGTAGATGTTGGACTAAACTGAAACTCCAATATCGATCCACGCCCGTCGTGGACTCCATTCCAACAGGGGACATAAATGAAACTGGAAGATCTGATTCTCGTCAGCGTCGATGACCATGCTATCGAGCCGCGTGGAGCGTTTGATCGCCACATGCCGGCTAAATTCAAGGGGCGCGAGCCCAAGGTCGAGCAGCGGGGAGGGCGAGACATCTGGGTGTTCGAGGAGCAGGCCACCGGTTACATGGGCCTCAACTCGGTAGTCGGCCGTCCGAAAGAGGAGTACGGCATGGAGCCGCTGTCCTACGAGCAGATGCGTCGCGGTACTTGGGACATCAAAGCCCGTGTCGATGACATGAACGCCAACGGTGTGCTCGGCTCCCTGTGCTTCCCGACCTTCCCCGGATTTGCCGGTCAGCGCTTCCAGGTCATGCCCGACAAGGCAGTCAGCCTTGCCGCCATCCAGGCCTACAACGATTGGCACTTGCACGACTGGTGCAACGCGGCCCCTGGCCGTTTCATCCCCCTGATGATGGTGCCCTGGTGGGACATGCAGGCCGCCGCCGCGGAAGTAAAGCGCCTGGCTGCTCAGGGCGTGCATGCCCTGACCCTGTCCGACAACCCCACTGTGCATGGCTACCCGTCCATCCACAATGAACACTGGGATCCCCTGTGGAAAGCCTGCGCTGACAACAACGTGGTTATTTGCTGCCACATCGGCACCGGGGTGAAGGCCGCCCACGCTTCTGATGAGTCTCCGATCGACGCCTGGATCACCTCCATGCCGATCTCCATCTCCAACTCGGCGGCGGACTGGATCTGGGCTCCGATGTGGAAGAAGTACCCCAAGTTGCGCATGGCCCTGTCGGAAGGCGGTATCGGCTGGATTCCCTACCTGCTGGAGCGGGCGGACTTCACCCACAACCATCACAACGCGTGGACCAACTCCAACTTCGGAGGCAAGAAGCCCAGCGACATCTTCAACGAGCACATCATTACCTGCTTCATTGAGGATGCCTTTGGTCTGAAAAATCTTGACGCCATCAACGTGGACATGGTCACCTGGGAGTGCGACTACCCTCACTCTGACTGCACCTGGCCGAATTCCGCTGACGTATTTTGGAAGCAGGCGCAGAACCTGCCCGTCGAGATCATAAATAAGATCTCCCACCTCAATGCCATGCGCGAGTTCTCGTACGATCCGTTCGCCATTCTCGGTCGTGAGAACTGCACTGTCGGCGCCCTGCGTGCTCAGGCCGGCCACGTGAATATCGAGCCGGCCCTCGGGCTGGGGGGCGCAGCTCCTGAGCGTGATCCGACCAAGCCGGTGACATCTGGTGACATTAACAGGATGTTCGCTGCTGCCGACGCGCAAACCGCGCTGTAAGACCCGAGTCACACCTGTTCCCGGGGCTGCGGCCCCGGGGTAATTGCCGACCCCTGAAGGGAGAGGCAGGGCAGCGCGCACCCCGAACATCGTCCGCCATATGGATCCCACTTACTTGATTAAGACCGCTCCATGTCCATTGATCAGTTCAAATACAGTCGTATCCCGCCTGAGGCTGAAGCCTTGCGAGGTGAGGTACGCCAATTCCTCGCAGATGCGCTGAAGGACTACCCCGTTATTCGCCGGGCTGATTCCTGGATGGGCTTCGATGAAGAATTCAGTCGTCGCCTTGGTGCCCGCGGATGGGTTGGCATGGCGCTGCCGAAACGCTACGGCGGCTCCGATGCGAGTCCGTTCGCTCGTTACGTTGTGATTGAGGAACTACTGGCTGCCGGCGCTCCGGTCTCGGCACACTGGTTTGCCGACCGCCAGAGCGGTCCTCAGATTCTGCATTTCGGCACTGATGCCCAGAGAGATCGGCACCTGCCGGCAATCTGTCGTGGCGAGCAGTATTTCTGCATCGGGATGAGCGAGCCCAACTCCGGCTCCGACTTGGCCTCGATCAAGACCCGTGCCCGCCGCGAGGGTGACAAATGGGTGGTTAACGGCCAGAAGGTGTGGACCACCAACGCCCACCGTTCCCATTACATGATTGCGCTGGTGCGCACTGCCGAGAACAGCAAGCGTCAGGAAGGGTTGTCACAGTTCATCATCGATCTGTCTCTGCCAGGCATCACCATCCGTCCCATCAAGGATCTGACTGGTAGCGAACATTTCAATGAAGTGTTCCTTGATGAGGTGGTGCTGGGCGCCGATGCGCTGATCGGCACCGAAGGGGAGGGCTGGTCCCAGGTGACTGCTGAGCTGGCTTTCGAGCGGAGCGGTCCGGAGCGTTTCCTGAGTTCTATCGCCCTGATCCACACTCTAATCGATGCGGTGGGCAGATCGCCCGACGCCCTGCAGGCCAAGGAGATCGGTCGGCTGGCGGCCCGCCTCGTCACTCTCCGCAATATGTCACTGTCGGTTACTTCCCAACTTGCGGCCGGTGAGAACCCGGCCTGGGCGGCGTCCTGTGTGAAGGATTTGGGCGCTGTCTTCGAGCAGGAGATTCCCGAGCTGGCCCAGTTGCTGGTCGAGATTCCGCCGACGGCTGAGGGCGGGAGGGATCATGCCCGGGTGCTGGCCTATCTGACCCAGATGGCGCCTTCGTTTTCATTGCGTGGTGGTACGCGGGAAATTCTCCGCGGCATCATCGCGCGCGGATTGGGGTTGCGTTAACCATGCGGGAAATCTTCGATTCGACCGTCGAGCGTCTGTTCGTCGACCTGGTCAGCACTGACAAGGTACTGACCGCCGAAACCTTGGGCTGGAATGCCGAACTTTGGGCCGCCCTGGAGGAGTCCGGCTTCGGTCTGGCTGCCGTTCCGGAAGAGCAGGGCGGGGCTGGGGCCACCTGGGCCGAATTGGGTGGCGTTGTACGCTTGTGTGGCCGTTTCGGGCTACCGCTGCCGCTGCCCGAAACACTGCTCGCTAACTGGTTGCTCGGCGTGTGCGGGCAGGAAATCCAAGCAGGTCCGCTGTCCTTCGCGGCCGGCGGCCAACTGACCCTTGCAGATGGCAAGGTCAGTGGCTTGGCAGCCGACGTGCCTTGGGGCCGAGACGTGCCAGTGCTGATGGGGATCACCGCTGGCGATGCACCGACTCTGGTGCTGCTGCCAGTCGAGGCCGCAGCTACCCGCACTTTGTGCAGCAATACTGCTGCTGAACCTCGAGACACCTTCTGTTTCGAGGCCGTCCAGCCGCTGCTTTCCGCTCCGCTGCCAACGGGTATTCCCGCCGATGTGCTCCTGCTTGGCGGGGCCATGCTGCGTTCTGCCCAGATTGCCGGTGCCCTGCAGCGGATACTCGAGATGACCATCACCTATGCCAACGAGCGGGTCCAGTTCGGCAAGCCTATCGGCAGCTTCCAGGCCATCCAGCACCAGATCGCCGTGCTCTCCGAGCACACAGCGGCCTCGGTGATGGGCGCCGAAGCAGCCTTCGCCCAGTCTGCCGTTAGCCTTTCCCGCTTGGCGGTGGCGAGTGCCAAGGTGTGCGCCTCGGAGGCCGCTGGTATCGGTGCTTCAGCTGCCCACGCAGTGCATGGGGCCATCGGCTTTACCCATGAGCATGCGCTGCACCTGACGACTCGTCGCTTGTGGAGTTGGCGTAGCGAGTTCGGAACCCTTACCCACTGGTCCTCTGAACTCGGCAGGGCCTTGTGTCAGGGCGGGGCCGCGCTCTTCTGGCCGACCCTCGTCGCAGGTCATCTCGAAACCCCGGCCGGAGCCTCCGTATGAAGCCCTTTCTGATTGTCGAGCGGGAGGATGCGATCCTCACTGTGCGCATGGACAGTCCTGAAACCCGCAACGCCCTGTCCGAGCCGGCCCAGATGCAGGAATTTGTGGACCTGTGCTCCACCGTCAAGGCTGACCGTTCGGTCAAGGTCGTCGTTTTATCCGGCAACGGTCCGGCCTTTTGTGCGGGCGGCAACGTCAAGGACATGCGGGAGCGTGGTGGCATCTTCGCCGGCTCGCCCTACGAGCTGCGTGACAGCTATCGCAACGGCATTCAGCGCATTCCGCTGGCCCTATACGACCTAGATGTGCCGGTGGTGGCCGCAATCAATGGTCCAGCCATTGGTGCCGGCCTTGATTTGGCCTGCATGTGCGACGTGCGCATCTCGGCCGACACGGCGAAGTTTGCTGAGAGCTTCGTCAAGCTGGGCATCGTACCCGGCGATGGCGGCGCTTGGCTGCTGCCGCGTATCGTCGGCATGCCAAAGGCGAGCCTGATGGCCTTGACCGGGGACACAATCGACGCAGTCAAGGCCCTGGAGTGGGGTCTGGTGACCGAGGTCGTACCTGCGGCCGAACTGGAAGGCGCAGCCCTAAATATTGCCCGTAGGATGGCGGCCAACCCCTCCCACGGCCTACGCCTTACCAAGCGTCTGCTCCGAGAAGGTCAGCACATGCGCCTAGATTCCCTGCTGGAGCTGTCGGCAGCCTTCCAGTCGCTGGCTCACCACACTGACGACCACCAAGAAGCCGTCCGCGCTTTCCTTGAGAAGCGCACCCCGCTGTACACCGGCCGCTGAGCCGGAACAACTAAAAGATCCAATCTGGAGGAGCAACAGAATGCGAACCGTCTTCCGTGAAGACCACGAAATGTTCCGGGACATGGCCCGCCGCTTTATCGACAAGGAAATTGTGCCCCATCTCCACGACTGGGAGACGGCAGGCATCGTACCGAAGGATGTCTGGCTTAAGGCAGGTGCAGCCGGGCTGCTGTGTTCCTGCGTACCGGAGGAGTACGGTGGCGCTGGTGGTGACTACGGCCATTCGGCCGTGATGATTGAGGAGTTGGCCCGGGTTAATGCGACAGCGGTGGGCTTCACCACTCATTCCGAGATCGTCGCCAACTATCTGGTGGCGTATGGCAGCGAGGAGCAAAAGCAGAAGTGGCTGCCTGGCATGGTCAGCGGCGAGATCATTGGCGTGATCGCCATGAGCGAGCCGGGTATTGGCAGTGACCTGCGCTCGATGCGCACGGCAGCCCGCCGGGACGGCGACGAATATGTGATCTCCGGCCAGAAGACCTTCATTACCAACGGCGGCAATGCCGATCTGGTGGTGGCTGCGGTCAAGCTAGATCCTGCCAACAAGAACCTTACCCTAATCTGTGTCGAGACCGACCGGCCCGGCTTCTCCAAAGGGCGCCTGCTGGAAAAGATCGGCTTGAAAGGGCAGGACACGGCCGAACTCTTCTTCGACGAGGTGCGCGTGCCGGTTGAAAACCGGCTGGGTGAGGAAAACGAGGGTTTCAGTTATCTGTTCCACCAGCTCGCTTGGGAGCGGCTGATTATCGCCATCCGTGCAGCCCAGTCCATTGATACGCTGCTGGAGGAAACCATTGCCTACACGCGTGAGCGTAAGGCCTTCGGCAAGCCGGTGTTTGACTACCAAAACACCCGTTTCAAGCTGGCCGAAGCCAAGGCGCAGTCCACCATGCTGCGCGTTTTCGTGGACCACTGTCTGGCGCAGGCTCTCACCGGAGAACTCTCGGCTGACGTGGCTGCAATGGCCAAACTGATAGGCTCCGAGATGCAGGGCAAGCTCCTTGACGAGTTCCTGCAACTCCACGGCGGATATGGCTTCATGAGCGAATACAAGATCAGCCGCGCGTGGGTTGATGCCCGCGTAGCGCGGATTTACGGAGGTACGTCCGAGATTATGAAGGAGATCATCGGCCGCAGCCTTTGAGGCGAGCCGGTGTGGGCATTCGTGTAAGCATTGTCGTCCGTCGCTCAACGATTCATCTCCACTTCAAGGCCCGTTTTCACGGGCCTCTTTTTTCGCGCTCTTGCGTGGGGGAATGATGAAAGCTATTGCGCTGTCCCTTGGCGGCTCCTCTTGGCGCCCCGCCGCGTCCTTCCTGGGACGCTATTCCATCGGTACCAAACTTCTCGTTGCACCGGTTCTGATTGTTTTTCTGTTGCTCAGTGTGGCTGGCGTTGCCTGGTATGGCATGGACGGTCAGCAGGACGTACTGCGCTCCTTTGAACAGGTTCGCTTCGAGCAATACCGCAAGACCCTGGTGGCTTCGTCAGCGGCACAGGACACGATGGTCAGTACATACGCGATGGTAGTGCGTTTGATGGAGCCAGGCGCTGAGGAGCGTAAGGAGGAGATCGTCCAGTACGCTGACGATCTCAAAGCCAGTGTCGCGGAACTCACCGGAATCATCGGGGCAAGCGCGAACCGCCCGGATCTGAACAAGGAGGAGAAGGTCCTCTATGATGAATTGCAGGGGCAGGTCCAGGTCTTTGCTGAGGCGGTTGGCGAGCTGACATCCACGGCGGCGGCGGATCCGGAAGGCAGCCTCCGCCGACTCAGTCTTGTCCGCAAGGAGTACGACCGCGTCTTCGGGCAGATCTCGGCCCTAGTCCGCCTGCAGGACTCCCTGGCCAAGGAGGACTTCGCCAGTGCCCACCTGATGGCGAGGGAGGTTGTGGCTGTGGTGTCCGCTGTATCCGTACTGGCGATTTTGCTGGCCCTAGGAGTGAGCCTGCTGGTTCGCAGTCAGATCGTGGATGCCATCCGTGCTATCGAAGAGGCATCCATAGACTTGCGATCAGGTGATCTTACGCGTCGGGTTGCAGTCGTCGGCAATGACGAGGTGGCGCGTACTGCGCGGGCCTTCAACGAGTTGGTGGACGGCTTCCAGAAGGCTGTAAAGAAGGTCGGGCAAGTTTCGACCGTGGTGGTGGCTTCTGCCGAAGAACTCTACGGCGCATCCGGACGGGTGGCAAGCGGGGCCAACGATCAGGTTCAGGCTGCGGCATCGGTTGGGGAAACGGTGCAAAAGATGATCCGCAGCGTCGAGTCGATAGCTGCCAGCGCCAATGACGTGCGTGAATCGGCGTCTGCTAGCCTGCAGGGCGCAAAGGCTGGACGCACTGCGCTGCAACGCCTGCTCGACGAGATCGTGCACATGCGTGGTGCTTTTGACCAGATTCGCGCCTCGGTGGGTGACTTCGTCCGTAGCACTTCATCCATCACCGAGAGCATTGCCCAGGTCAAGGAACTGTCCGGGCAAACCAATTTGCTTGCCCTGAATGCAGCCATCGAGGCAGCGCGGGCTGGCGAGCAGGGACGCAGTTTCAGTGTGGTGGCCGACGAAGTCCGTCAGCTTGCCGAACGTTCAGCGCTAGCTGCCAATTCTATCAACGGATTGACGCAGGAGCTTGGTCGTCAGTCGGACGCTGTTGAGCGCTCCCTTAGGGAAGGCACCCAGGCCCTTAATGATAGCCACCGCCTGACAGGGGAGTTGGAGGGCGTTCTGCAGAAGGCAAGTGTCCTGGTGGATGCGTCCCACCGGGGCATGGACCAGATTGCCGGAGCGGTTATCACTCAGCACGAGGGGAGTCAGGACATCGTTGTGGGTGTAGACCGCTTCTCGCAGCTGGCCGGCGAAAGCCATCAGCTCACCCGCGACGTGTCTCGGGCAGTGGCTCTCCTTAGGGAAGCGGCCGGTGAGTTGGACCGGGCGGTGTGCCACTTCAGGGTGTGAGTAATAACAATAGAAAGGATATGAGGATGTCGAAAAGCAGAGAGGGAGCCGCTGGATTGCCGGTTGCCCGTCCGACGCGGGAAGAGGCCGAGGAGGCCGTCCGCACACTGATCCGCTGGGCCGGGGACAATCCGGCGCGGGAAGGTCTGGTGGACACGCCGTCGCGGGTCGTGCGTTCTTATGAAGAGTTTTTCGCCGGTTATCAGGTCGATCCGGCCGAAATCCTCGCCCGTACCTTCGGAGAGGTGGGGGGCTACGACGAGATGATCGTGATGAACGACATCCGCTTCGAGAGCCATTGCGAACACCACATGGCGCCAATCGTCGGCAAGGTGCATATCGGCTACCTGCCTGACCAGCGGGTAGTCGGCATTTCCAAGCTGGCTAGGTTGGTCGATGTGTACGCGAAGCGTTTGCAGATCCAGGAAAAGATGACCGCCGATATCGCGGACACCCTTCAGCGGGTACTCCAGCCCCGGGGTGTTGCGGTGGTCATCGAGGCTTCCCACCAATGCATGACGACCCGCGGGGTCCATAAGCCAGGGGCCTGTCTGGTAACCAGCCGGATGCTCGGAGCTTTCCGCGAAAACCCAGCGACCCGCCGGGAGTTCCTCGGCATGCTTGGGCTGGGCGAGGGGCGCGGCGCCGCCAATCGCTAGTGGAGCGAGTCCGGCGACGATATCGAGGGGATCAAATCCCGGTCAGCTGCCACAGGTGTGGATCAGGAACTCCCGGAAGGCCTCGGTCGCCGCAGACAGCGGCGCGTCCTGTCGCCAGATTAGTCCCACCTCCATGTGGGGGACTGCGTCGAGGACCGGTCGGGCCTCGATCTTTTTCCCTTCCAGGGACCAGGGACGATAGACCATATCCGACAGGATAGTCACCCCGAAACCATGGGCGATCAGCCCTCGCAGGGACTCCATTGAGCTTGTGCGAAAAGCGATCGCGGGTTCAATACCCCTGGCCTTCCAGTAACTGCGGGTGGACGCCTCGCCCTCGTCCACGGTTAGCTGGATATAGGGATAGGCAGAAATATCCTGGAGAGAGGCGAAATCCTTGTCAAGCAAAGGGTGGGCCGCCGAGGCCCATAACTGGCGGCGCGAGCGCACCAGCACCTGATGGGCGAAGCGATCCCGATCGACGATATTGGTGAGGATTACGACACCCATGTCGATCTGACCGTCCACCACCGCCTGTTCGATGTTCTCCCGATTCATATCATTGAGGTCGATCTTTACATCCGGGTGGTGCATGCGGAAGCGTGCCAACAGGGATGGCAGGAAGTACCCGAGCACGGTGTATGACGCGGCGATGCGCAGCTCCCCTGCTTGCTGATGTGCGGGAAAGCAGGGTTCGCGCACCGCGTCGCGCAGGGCATTAAGGATGTGTTTGGCGTGCTGGTGAAAGCGGTGTCCTTCCGCGGTAAGTGCAACACCGTGGGGCAGGCGGTCGAACAGGCGCACGCCGAGGGTCTGCTCAAGCAGCAATACGGCATTGGTGATGGCTGACTGGGACACGTGGGCCCGGGTGGCGGCCATTGAGAACTGGCCGATCTCTGCTGCGGCGACAAAATAGCGCAGCTGGCGCAGGGTGATGCTGCTGTCGGCTTCCATGCGTTTTTCAAATACCTGAACTCAGTATTTGTGATTTTACGATAACAATACAGTTTTGTACTATTTGTTCAAATAAAGCGAGTAACAGGAGACAGCGCATGAATTCCCCCTTGACAGTGGCCGCCACCGACGCCCTGCGTGCGGTGTCCCTTGAGGACAAATACACCCTGGAAAAAGGCCGCGTGTACATTAGTGGCACCCAGGCCTTGGCCCGTTTGCCGATGCTCCAGAGGGAGCGAGACCGGCTGGCAGGTTTGAACACCGCCGGCTTCATTTCCGGCTACCGCGGTTCACCGCTGGGGGGGCTCGACATGGCCCTTTGGAAGGCCAAGAAGCATCTGGCAAACCACGACGTAGTCTTCATGCCCGGCCTCAACGAAGACTTGGCGGCAACTGCCGTGTGGGGTACTCAACAAGTCAATCTGTACGAAAACGCCAAAGTCGATGGCGTGTTCGGCATGTGGTACGGCAAGGGGCCAGGCGTGGATCGTTCGGCCGATGTGCTCAAGCATGCTAATGCCGCCGGGACCTCGAAGCACGGCGGTGTGTTGATGCTGGCCGGCGACGACCACGCCGCCAAATCCTCGTCGGTGGCCCATCAATCTGAACACTTGCTGATTGCCTGTGGCATTCCAGTGCTTTACCCGTCCAATGTGCAGGAATATCTCGACTATGGCATCCACGCTTGGGCCATGAGCCGCTATTCGGGCCTGTGGGTGTCGATGAAGTGCGTTACAGACGTAGTTGAGTCGACTGCCTCTGTGGATATGGATCCGGAGAGGGTACAGGTGGTGCTACCCGAAGACTTCGAGGTGCCGCCGGGTGGGCTGAATATCCGCTGGCCCGATCCTCCGCTGGACCAGGAAGCGCGCATGCTCGACTATAAATGGTACGCAGCGCTGGCCTATATCCGTGCCAACCGCCTCAACCGTGTGGTCATCGATTCACCTAAGGCCCGGTTCGGCATCATGGCTGCCGGCAAGGCCTACCTCGATGTGCGTCAGGCCTTGACTGATCTTGGTCTTGACGAGGAAACGTGCCAGAAGATCGGTATCCGGGTTTTCAAGGTGGGCTGCGTGTGGCCGCTGGACGCCCACGACGCGCGCGACTTCGCTACCGGGCTGGAAGAAATCCTCGTCGTCGAGGAGAAGCGCCAGATCCTCGAATATGCCCTCAAGGAAGAGCTCTACAACTGGCGCGACGACGTGCGCCCGCGCATCTACGGCAAGTTCGACGAGCGCGACACCGCTGGTGGTGAATGGTCGCAGCCCCGCGGCCAGTGGTTGCTCCCGGCCCGTTACGAACTGTCGCCGGCGCTTATTGCCAAAGCCATCGCCAGCCGCCTGGAGCGGGTCGGCCTGCCGGAAGACGTGCGCGCCAAGGTGTTGTATCGCATCGCCATCATCGAGGCCAAGGAGCGCGAGGCAGCCCGCCCGCGCCTGACCGTCGAGCGCAAGCCGTGGTTCTGTTCCGGCTGCCCGCACAACACGTCGACCCGGGTGCCGGAAGGCTCCCGCGCACTCGCCGGTATCGGTTGCCACTACATGGCTATGTGGATGGACCGCCGTACAGAAACCTTCACCCAGATGGGCGGAGAAGGTGTGTCCTGGCTCGGTCAAATGCACTTTTCGGGGGACAAGCACGTCTTTGTGAACCTGGGCGACGGCACCTACTTTCACTCCGGCCTACTGGCCATCCGGGCAGCAGTGGCTGGCAAAGCCAATATCACATACAAGATTCTCTTCAACGACGCGGTGGCAATGACTGGCGGCCAGCCGGTAGACGGCATTCTGACCGTGCCGCAGATTGCCCGCCAGTTGGCTGCCGAGGGCACCAGCAAGATCCTCATCGTCACCGATGAGCCAAAAAAATTCGCCTCGCGTGAAGGCCTGCCGAACGAGGTGGAAGTACATCACCGGGATGAGTTCGACCGCCTGCAGAAGGAACTGCGCGATACCTCGGGCGTCACGATCCTGATTTACGATCAGACCTGCGCCACCGAAAAGCGCCGCCGCCGGAAGCGTGGCGACTATCCCGACCCGGACCGTCGCGTGTTCATCAATGAGGACGTCTGCGAAGCGTGTGGCGACTGCTCAACGGCGTCCAATTGTCTGTCGGTGGAACCGCTAGAGACGCCATTCGGCACGAAACGGAAGATCAACCAATCCTCCTGCAACAAGGATTTTTCCTGCCTGAAGGGTTTTTGCCCAAGTTTCGTCACCGCTGAGGGTGCCAAGTTGAAGAAAGCTGCCGGTGGCCGTGATCCTGGCGCCGTGCTGGCTGACTTTACGCTGCCCGAGCCGACCCTGCCGGCGCTCAAGCGTCCGTACGGTATCGTGGTTACTGGCGTCGGCGGTACTGGGGTCGTCACCGTCGGGGCGTTGCTGGGCATGGCAGCCCACCTGGAAAACAAGGGCGTCACAGTTCTCGACATGACGGGCCTGGCCCAGAAGGGTGGGGCAGTACTGAGTCACGTGCAGATTGCTCGCGCGCCATACGACATTCATGCTACTCGCATCGCGACCGGGGAGGCGCAACTACTGATCGGTTGCGACGCCATCGTATCAGCTTCGTCTGAAGCCTTGTCGAAGATGCGCTACGGGGTAACCCGGGCTGTCGTGAACGGCGCCCGCACACCGACTGCCGAATTCATCGGCAATCGGGACTGGAAGTTCCCAACCCAATCTACCGAGGCGGATGTGCGCAACAGCGTCGGCGAGATCTGCGAATTTCTCGATGCAAACGCGCTAGCTCTGGCCCTTCTCGGTGACACCATTTATGCCAATCCGCTACTTCTCGGTTTTGCGTGGCAGATGGGATGGGTACCACTGTCTCGTGCTTCGTTGCTCAAAGCCATCGAGCTCAACGGCGTCGCAGTGGAAAAGAACCGTCTAGCTTTCGAGTGTGGGCGTGTGGCCGCCCACGATCTGCCTCGGCTCAGGTCTAAGTTGCTTATAACTAGGAACGGGACGAACGCTAGTGACGTGCTCGAACGGTTTGAAGATCTGGATATGCTTATCAAGCGTCAGGCCTCTCACCTCACTTCATACCAGAACCGAGCATATGCCGATCTTTACCTTCAGGCTGTATCCAAGATCCGGGAGGTCGAAGAACAGCGCGTGCGCGACGGCCAGCTAAGACTTACTGAAGCTGTGGCTCGTAATCTTGCGAAGCTGATGGCCTACAAGGATGAATACGAGGTGGCTCGGCTGCACGCTTCGCCGGCCTTCCTGGCGCGCCTGCGGGACCAGTTCGAGGGCGAGCCGGGCAAGGACTATCAGCTTGGCTTCCACCTAGCCCCGCCGCTGCTGGCTCGAAAGGACGCTGACGGTCACCTGGTCAAGCGCCGCTATGGCCAGTGGTTGATGAAGCTGTTCCCGCTGCTCGCCAGCTTCAAGGGCCTGCGCGGCACGCTCCTCGATCCCTTTAGCAAGACTGCCGAACGCCGCGCCGAACGGCAGATGGTGCGCGACTACTTGGATCTGGTGGACGAGTTCGCACGCACTCTCGATGGCGAACGGCTGCAGTTGGCCATCGAGCTGGCTAGCCTGCCGGAGACCATCCGCGGCTACGGGCACGTAAAGGAAAACAACATGAAGAAGGCGGATGCCCGTCGTGCGGCCCTGCTGGCTCGTTACCGGGGCGATTTCCACGATCAAGCCGCCGCTTAAGCAGGCTCAGGCCTGTGGTTAAGCTTCGACCGCATGGCTCCGGCTTTGCCACATCAAATAAAAAATGAGGAGACGCAATATGGATAGCAATCATGAGCAGCCCCTGTGGCGGCCGAACGAAGCACGGGCCGCCGCGAGCAACATGGCAGCGTTTGCTGCTCGCGCCCGGATGCTCTCCGGCCAGTTGCTGGAGAACCACATGGCTCTGCACGAATGGTCACTCCACTCACCGGTTCAGTTCTGGCGCCTAGTATGGGAATTCTGCGAAGTGATCGGCGAACAGGGCGTGCGCGGTCTGATTAGCTCGGGCAGCATGCAGGATTCACGCTGGTTTCCCGATGCCCGCCTCAACTTTGCCGAGAATCTCCTGCGTCACAGTGACAACCCTCAGGCACTGGTGTTCTGGGGCGAAGACAAGATCAAGCAGAGCCTGTCGCGGCAGGTGCTGCGCACCGAGGTGGCCCGCTTTGCCGCTGCGTTGAGCGCCGCTGGTGTGGAGCAGGGCGACCGCGTGGCTGCCTATCTGCCCAATGTACCGGCAACGCTCATTGCGATGCTCGCTGCTTCGAGCATCGGCGCGGTGTTCACCAGTGCTTCGCCGGATTTTGGCGTGCAGGGGGTAGTGGACCGCTTCGGCCAGACCGAACCCAAAGTGCTGCTGAGCTGTGACGGCTACTGGTACAACGGCAAAGCCATCGAGATCACGGGCAAACTCGCCGAATTGATGCCGCGTCTACCCAGCGTGAGTCAGCTGGTGGTGGTGCCCTATCTGGCAGCCGGTGCAGAACCGGACCTGGCAGGACTGCCGCGGGCAGTGTCCTACAAGACCTTCATTGCACCTTTCCTGCATGTCACAGAGCCTCGCTACGTGCGCCTGCCTTTCGACCATCCGCTCTATGTGATGTACTCGTCGGGCACCACTGGCGTACCCAAGTGCATCGTGCACGGCGCCGGGGGCACGCTACTGCAGCATCTCAAGGAGCACCGTCTGCACAGCGACGTGAAGGACGGCGACCGTCTGTTTTACTTCACCACCTGTGGCTGGATGATGTGGAACTGGCTGGTGTCTGGCCTGGCCGTCGGGGCGACGCTGATGCTCTACGACGGGAACCCCTTCGTGAGCGATGGTCGCGTCCTGTGGGACTATGCCGAGGCTGAATGTTTCACTCATTTCGGCACTTCGGCCAAGTACATCGAAACCCTTGCCAAGAGCAGCCTGCGTCCGGCCGATGCCTACCGCCTGTCCGACCTGCGCATGGTGATGTCCACCGGCAGCCCGCTGGCGCCGGCGAGCTTTGATTTTGTCTATGAATCCATCAAGAAGGATGTGCTGCTGGCCTCCATTTCAGGCGGTACCGACATAGTCTCGTGCTTTGTACTAGGTAACCCGACGCTGCCCGTGTGGCGTGGTGAGATCCAGGGCGCAGGTCTCGGTCTGGCTGTCGAGGTGTGGGACGAATACGGCCGACCGGTGACCCTAGAAAAGGGCGAGTTGGTGTGCCGGCTGCCTTTCCCAAGCATGCCGGTTGGCTTCTGGAATGACCCTGACGGGGCAAAGTACAAATCGGCCTACTTTGAACGCTTTCCGGGAGTGTGGTGCCACGGCGATTTCTGCGAAATCACGGAACACGGGGGGTTCATCATCCACGGCCGCTCAGATGCCACTCTCAATCCGGGCGGTGTGCGTATCGGCACCGCCGAGATCTATCGTCAGCTCGAGACGTTGCCCGAAGTGCTAGAAGCCGTGGTGATCGGCCAGGACTGGCCGCCGGCCGATCCAACCGACGTGCGCGTCGTGCTCTTCGTACGCCTGGCCGATGGCCTTGTTATCGATGACGCACTAAGCGCCCGCATTCGCCAGCAGATTCGTGACAACGCCTCCCCGCGTCACGTGCCGGCGTGCATTGTCCAAGTGGGCGAGATTCCCCGCACAAAGAGCGGCAAGGTGGTCGAGTTGGCCGTGCGCAATGTGGTGCACCGCCAGCCGGTGAAAAACGTCGAGGCGCTGGCCAACCCGGAAGCGCTGGCCCAGTTTGCCGACCGGCCCGAGCTGGCCGGCTGAACCTACAACAACAAAAGGAGTGACAGCAATGCGAGTACTGGTTCCGGTCAAACGTGTCCTTGATTACAACGTCAAGGTGCGCGTCAGGGCCGATGGCTCGGGGGTCGATCTGGCCAATGTGAAGATGGGCATGAACCCCTTCGATGAGATCGCCGTGGAAGAGGCTGTGCGCCTGAAGGAAGCCGGCGTGGTCAGCGAAGTGGTGGCGGTGAGCTGCGGTGTTGCCGCCTCGGCTGAGGTGCTGCGCACGGCGATGGCCATCGGAGCTGATCGGAGCATCCTTGTGCAGTCGGATGCCGATCTGCAGCCACTTGCCGTGGCCAAGCTGCTTAAGGCCGTGTGCGACAAGGAAGGCCCGGCGCTGGTGATTTGCGGCAAGCAGGCCATCGACGACGACGCCAACCAGACCGGCCAGATGCTGGCTGCGCTGCTAGGCTGGTCGCAGGCAACCTTCGCCTCGAAAGTGTCGATTGCCGATGACCAGGCCACCGTGGTGCGCGAAGTAGATGGCGGCCTGGAGACTTTGGCGGTGCGTCTGCCGGCGGTGATTACGACCGATCTGCGTCTCAACGAGCCGCGCTATGCGACTTTGCCTAACATCATGAAGGCCAAGAAGAAGCCTCTGGATACCCTTGATCCGGCAGTCTTGGGTGTCGATGTTAGCCCAAGGCTCTCCACCCTGAAGGTCGTGGAGCCTCCTAAACGCAGTGCTGGGATCCTGGTGTCCGACGTAGCCCAGCTGGTTGAGAAACTGAAGACGGAAGCAAAGGTGATCTGAAATGACGATTCTGGTTATTGCTGAGCACGACAATCAAATCCTGAAGGCGGGAACCCTGAGCACGATCGGTGCGGCCCATGGCCTGGAAGGCGAGATCCACGTGTTGGTGGCCGGCTCGGACTGTAATTCGGCCGCCAACGCTGCCGCCCAGGTGGAAGGGGTTGCCCGGGTGCTGCTCTGTGATGCAGCTCATTACGCCGGGGGCAGTGCTGAGAACTTAGCAGAGCTGGTAAAGGGGCTGGCAAGCCGCTACAGCCACGTGTTAGCGCCCGCGACGGCCGAGGGTAAGAACCTGCTGCCCCGGGTCGCTGCTCTATGTGACGCAGCGCAGGTGTCGGATGTGGTCGGCATCGAATCCGCTGATACCTTTGTACGTCCGATCTACGCGGGCAATGCGCTGGCCACGGTAAAGAGCATCGACCCGATCAAGTTTCTGACTATTCGTACCACGGCCTTTGCTGCACCGGGGCTGGGAGGTTCTGCCACCGTTGAGGCCATGGCCGCCGGGCCCGATCTTGGTCTGACCAAAAGGGTCGGGCGGGAACTGACCCAATCCGCGCGTCCCGAGTTAGGTTCGGCCAAGATCATCGTCTCCGGTGGCCGCGGCCTGGGCTGTGGCGACAATTACCGAGCCATGCTCGAGCCCCTTGCTGACAAGCTCGGTGCTGCCCTGGGCGCCAGCCGTGCTGCCGTGGATGCGGGGTTCGTGCCCAACGACTACCAGGTCGGCCAGACCGGCAAGATCGTTGCTCCACAACTCTACATCGCGGTGGGCATCTCTGGTGCCATCCAGCACCTGGCTGGTATGAAAGATTCCAAGGTGATCGTGGCAATCAACAAGGATCCGGAAGCACCCATCTTTCAGGTAGCCGACTACGGTCTGGTGGCAGATCTGTTTGAGGTTGTTCCGGCCCTGACAGCGGCCACTTGACGCTCAACGCCTCTCTGGTGGTTTGTAGCACCTCTCCTCCCCATCTTGCCACCGGAGAGTTTTCAGCCCATCGGGTCTCCCCGATGGGCTTTTTTTTGGTGTTACATCGCCGGGCCCTTGATGGATCCGTAGATCATTAAATTAGACGATATTTTAATTTTTGTATTTATTTTTCGATTGGCTATTCTTCAGTCAGAGCAACGCGGCACGTATCCGCGTTACCTGAACCCAAAGAACCCATTAGGGTCAAGGAGGAGACAAGATGATCATCAAACTCACCCGTGCCGTTCCACTTGTCATCGGCTGTGTCGGCATTACTTTTGTACCCACTAACTCTGTCCCCCTGCACAACGTCGCTGAGTTTTCCTGCGAAGCTTACTGTGCAGAGTCTTATGCCTCGCATCACAGCCTAGTGATGGCGCGGGGATACACCGCAGGTTCGCTGATGGCAGCCCTGTCCCATTCCCACTGAGGTTGGAACTGCAGATAATTGTCTGTCGGGCGGCGAATGCCGCCCGGTCCCGTTTCAGCGTTCGATCACGTAAAAGCTGGGCAGCATGCCCGATGTGGTATTGAATGCGGCCAACCGGGTTTCCAGGATCGCATCGGCGTGGGTGCTGCGCTCGTGTTGGCGGAGATAGTCCATCCACGAGGCGACTACGAAGCGTTCGGTATAGCGCTCAGGACAAGCCAGGTGGCGCAGTAAACGCCAATCACTGGCGCCATTGCGGCGCCGGACGTTTTCGATGGCCCGGGCGAGTCCCAGGAAATCCTCCCGCAATTCTGGGAGGACGATGTAGCTGATCTCCACGCACACCGGCCCGCAGTTACTCTCCACAGTGGTCGGGAGGAGGGTCGGGAGTCCTCCCGGGCGTTGGCCAAAGTCGCTTTCCTGACCCAATTTAAGGGGGTGGCGCAGGGAGAGCATGCTGCCTGTCGCGATGACAATTCCGGCCAAAATCAAGGTGCCGACCACGCCTAAGCGGGCCGCGAGGAGTCCCCAGAGAACACCGCCGAGGGCCATGCCACCCATTACTACCATCAGATAGATCGACCCAACCCTTGCTTTTACCCACATGGCGGTTGAGGTCTGAATTACGGTGGTCAGGGTGGTGTTGACCGCCATCCAGGCCATGCCGCCAAAGACGTACAACAGACACAATGCCGGGAGATTACTCAGGACACCGCTCAGCAGTGTTACCAGGGCGAACATGAGCCCACCTCCCAGGATGAGACGCTGCAGTGGGTGGCGTTTGTACAGACCGGGCAGGGTCAGTGCCGAGATGACGGCGCCACTACCCAGGCAGCCTAGAAGAACACCATAGCCGTCAGCTCCGAGCTGCAGACGTTCGCGGGCGATTAATGGAAGAAGGGCCCAAAGGGCACTGCCGGCCGTCGAGAAAACAGTGACCTTAGCAAGGGCGCGGCGCAGGGCGCAAGAGTGGCGCACGTAGCGTAGACCACTAAAGATCGCAGGCAGAAAGCGCTCCGTCGGCAGTCCTCCCCTTCGTGGATCAGCGTGGAGCCGTCCGAGAAGGGCGAGCACGGCAGCAAAGCTCCCGCATACGACGACAAAGAGCATTGGTGCGCCAGCCTTGGCGATGAGCGCGCCAGCCAGCGCGGGCCCTACTACCCGTGCGATGTTGGGCGACACGGTGCCGAGGGCTATGGCCGCGGCCACCTGTCCTTCAGGAGCGCGATCTATGGTGCAGGCCAGCCAGGCGGACATGCTAAGGGCGCTGGTGGTGCCTAGGGCAAAGGTGTAGAGCAGCAGGGACCAAGGGCCGAGCCGGCCGGTGAGCGCTGGGATGCACAGCAGAAGCATGGCGAACAGGGCCAGCCACTGGGTGGCCAGGAGCAGCCGGCGCTTGTCCATCAGGTCGGCTATCACTCCGCTGGGTAGGCCTAGCAGGAAGGCCGGCAAGGCCATGGCAGTCTGGACTAGGGCCACCATCAGTGGGGAGCCCGCCAGCTCGGTCATCATCCAGGCGGCACCAATGTTCTGCATCCATACAGCTAGGTTGGCCATCACTGTGGCCAACCAAAGAGCGCGAAAGGGTGGATGGCGCAAAGGCGCCCAGGCTGAGGGACTGCTCACAGAGGCTTTACTGGAGATTGGCGATTCGGGAGAAGAGGCGACGGAAGCCTTCGCGCGTTTCCTCCGCGAAACGTATGTCGCCGTTCTCGCCAAAGGCCCGTGCGACGATGGCCCAGTCTTCTGGAAGGAGGCTGCGTGCGGCTGCCGGCATGATGCGGCTCTCCTCCATGCCAATGTGCTTGAGTTGTTCGCCGGCAAAGAGTTCGAGTCGGGTGACGAAGTCGATTCGTTCAGCGGGAGGAGCGATGCCCAGGGTTTCTACATCCTCGATGAGGCGCTGCAGTTCGTTATCTCCCTCACGGTGCTGGTGCTGGAGCTCTGCAATTAGCGGGTCAAACTCGCTGGTACGTTCCTGCAGCTTCTTGAAGAGATAAGCCTCTTCTTTGGGGTGATGCAACTTGGCAGGAAAGGACCGGAGGTAACCCAGCATGGATTTGAGAAGCTCGAAGTCCACTGTGCGGTTTTCCTGCAGGGCACGGGAGAAAGTGCGTAGGCCATAGGCTACCACTGCGATGCTGCGGTGTTCGTCCTTCATGGTCGAGGTGACCATGTTCATGGCCGGGGCTGGATCGTTCTTTTCGACCGAGGAAACGAGTACCGGTACTTTGGCGCCGACGAGCACCTTGAGTGTTTCTGACCCCAGCATGACACCGCCGAAGCTGCGCGGACCGTGAGACGACATGAAAACCAGGTCGCAGCCGAGTTCTTCAATCACCTCGAGGATTGCCGCATGAGGGCGTGTGCTCGTGCGGCTCATCGTCTCGCATTCGATGCCCGCTGCCGCCGCCGAAACGGCCGCCTTGGAGAGAATCTCCCGGGCCCGTCCGCTGTAATCGTCTCGGTAAGTGTCGGGGGCAATCAGCTGGAGCAGGGCCGCGTCGTCGGTGAGGGAGGCCGAAGCGTCCGGGTCGGCGTAGAAGAAAGTGATTCGGGCGCCGACAGTGCGGGCAAACTCAACGGCCTTGGTGACGGTGTGCACGGAAAGGGCCGTGCCGTCGGTGGGTACGAGGATATGGCTGTACATCGTGGCCTCCTTGGGTGTCTCTACGTGCAGGTTGGGGAGCGTGGGGGCGTCAGTCGGGCAGGCCGAGGCGGCCACAGCGGCGGTTAGGGAGCAGTACGCGGGGCAGTCCAACCCAGTGGGTTAGTACGCCGATACCTTCGATTTCCGCCTCGATCCGGTCTCCTGGCCGGAGGAAGCGCCCGTCTTCCAGGCCTACACCACAGGTCGAGCCGGTAAACAGGAGATCGCCGGGATGCAGGGTGACCCGGGCATCGACGAAGTCGAGTAGTTCGTCGATGCTGAAAATCATGTTTGACGTGCGATCCTGCTGACGTAATTCGCCGTTGATTGAGAGGCGCATCTGCAGGTCGGGTTGGCCGACGTGGCCGCATAAGTCGCGCGTGGCGATCCAAGGCCCGATTGGTGCGGTGCGATCAAGGGCCTTCTGGGAAAACAGATCGAGGGTGCCGAGTCGCTCGCCCGCATCGCGCGCGCTAACATCGTTGCCAATTGTGTACCCCAGCAGGCAGTCACTGGCACGGGGTGTTTCGCCAAGTTCGCGGGCGACCACTGCCACCAGCTCTATTTCGAAGTCCAGTTGGCGGGTAATCGCTGGGTAGGCAATCTCACCACCGGGATCGACGACAGCTGATTCAGGCTTTATGTAGGCGATCGTGTGGGGAGGCGCTTCTTTTCGACCGAGGCGTGTCAGGTGCTGGAGATAATTGAGGCCGACGCCGAAAATACGGGCGCCGGGCTCGACCGGAGCGAGAAGACGAAGGGTTGCCAGAGAAAGGGGGGAGGCTGCCAGTCTCAGGCCACTGGTATCACCCCCGGCGGCGGCGGGAGCCCAGGTGCGAAAGGTCGAAGCGATCCGCCAGGCGAGCCCCGCATCTTCGTCTACCTGGGCCCAAAAGCGTTCGCCGAACGCATCGGCGACGCGCGCGATCTTCATGCCTTGCTCTTCTTCGCCGCCAGGAATTCCGGCTCAAGCAGTTCCTCTGGCGTGCGTACACTCGGCCCCAGGATAGGTCCAACAATTTCGTGGCCCCAGGTGCTTAGCTTTTCTGGATTCAGTTCGAAGGCATCGCCCTGCCACGGTTCGAGCTCGGTGATGGTCTCGAAGGCGAAGCCTGACGGGTTGAAGTGGTAGAAGGATGCGTGGGGGTCCTGAGTGTGCTGTCCGAGGGTCATCTGCAATTGCAGTTTGCGGGCGTTGACGATGTCCAGGGTCTCGCCCACGTCGCGGAGGCTTTTAACGAAGATGCCCACGTGCTGAACACCCATGCGGCCCGGGCCAAAGCCATAGGCAATATCATGGCTGGTGAATTCGTTGAGCTTAGAGCGGAAAAAACCGGTCTTACCCTTGCCGGCCCCGGAGCCATACCAGTGAAAGCCCATGACCTCGATAAGGAAGTGCTCCAGCTCAGGGGTGTATTCCGGTGTGATCAGGACCACATGTCCGACACCCCGTTCGTCACAAACGAAGCCGCCGTGGTTACGTCCCGGAGTGAAGGAGCGGGGCGTCCATTTCTGGGCGTAGAACAGCTCGTGTTGGTAGCCAACCGGGTCGCGAAAGCGAATCAGCTCCTTTACACCGCGGATTTCACAGAGCTCGGCGTCACCGACAGTAATCTCCACGCCGGCACTCCGGAATTTCTCCACGGCTGCGTTGAAGGCCAGACGGCCACGGGCCTCCCAGCCAATATAGGCGATGCGGTCGATCTGGCCCGGATGGAAGGCAAGCCGGTGACGGCGGTCGTCCATCTTGAAGTAAAGGGAGTCTGGGTCGGAGGTGGGCGCCTGCGTGATGCCAAAGCCCATGACCTGGGGGCCGTACTCGCGCCATTCGTCTAGCCGGGTGGTTTCGAAGCCGAGATAGCCGATGCCGATGATGTCCATGTGCGTTTCCCCTTGAGTACGTTTGGTGTGGACTCAACCGTTGGGTGATGTTCATTAAGAGGCCCTTCTGGGAGGCCTTCGGCGTGTGTAGTCAATGAGCCAGCAGGCCGCCGTCGATGATCAGATCTGAGCCGGTCATGAAGGACGCTTCGCTGGAGGCTACGAAAAGAGCCAGTGCGACGACCTCTTCGGGCTGTCCCGGGCGATCCATCGGCACGCCGTCAAGCAGCGCGGCACGAATCTTCGGGTCATCGACGAAAGCTGCGGTACCCGGAGTTACCACGAAGCCCGGACTGATGCTGACCGCGCGGATGCCGAGGGGGGCGCCTTCGATGGCGAGCTGGCGGGTGAAGGACACCACGCCGCCCTTTGCCGCCGAATGGGCCGAGATGCCGGCTACTCGCGACCCGCCCCAGGCGGCCGTCGATGCAATGTTGATCACCACCCCCCGGCTTTTTGCGAGATGCGGCCAGGCGTACTTGGTGGTGAAAAAAATCAGGTCCAGTTCATTGCGGATGGTGTAGTGCCAGTCCTCGATGGAGAACTCGCCGACAAAGCCGAAACGGGCGGCTGAAGCATTGTTGTAGAGAATGTCGATGCGGCCGTGGGCGGCGAGGGCGGCCTCCACCCACTGACGGGCCTGTTCCGGATTGCCGAGGTCGACGGGCGCCAGGCCCTGGAGCTCGAAGCCTTCGGCCTGGAGCAGTTCACGGGTGGCCTGATGGCCCTGGGCATCCACGTCGCAACCAACGACGGTAGCCCCCTCCCGGGCGAAGCGCAGAGCCGCTTCGCGTCCCTGTCCGCCGCCGGTACCGGTGATAAGCGCAATCTTTCCTGTAAGTCGTGCCATGCAGAGTCCCCTGGATGGGTACCAGTGTGCGGTTGTACGGGCAGCTATTGATCGTTCGACGAACTTGGCTGGCGCGTGCACGCCCGCTTGGTTGAGGCTGCCAGAACGTTTACTGGTAATGGGATGAGGGGAGTCAGGTACCCGTTGGGGCTTCGACGCGCAGAGCTTCTGCCGGGCAGGCAACCGCGCCCTCGGAAGCAGATTCTTCCAGTCCGGCCGGGACGAACTCGCTTTCTAGGTATACGAGGCCGTCGGCGTCAAGCTTATAGACTTCCGGGCAAATCGCGGCGCAGAGACCGTAGCCGCAGCATTTACTTCGTTCAGCAAAGACGCGGTGCAGAGCCTTGCCAGTGTTCTCGGGGTTGTTCATTTTCTGTCTCCTCACATTCGGACGCAGCTTGAAACTGCTGCGCTTATTATGCACAGAAAACAAAAAAGTGTCACTATTTTGCAGGGCGTTTTGATCTTGGCTTGAGTGGTTCAGAACAGCATGGCTGCAAGTTTCTGACCCAGGTCTTTGATCTCCCGGCCAACGGTTTCGATACCTGCTTCATCGTACTGCCCGCGGAACATCACAGCAGATACGGTGTAGGCGATATTGTCATTACGGTCGCACACGGGGGCTGCGATAACCATGATGCCGGCCGAGAAATATCCATCGTCCAAGGACCAGCCCTGCTGGCGGCACTGTTCCACTTCCTGTAGGTAGGTCTCGAACGAGAGGGGGCGGGCCCAACGGATCTTGTCGAAAACGGCTCGGAGTTCCGGGGCTTCGAGGTCGAGTCGCGACGCGAACAGGCGTCCGCTGGCCCCCATTAGCATGGGCAGGCGCTGGCCTGTGGCCATGTCAATGCGCAGATCGGCTGGGCTGGTTTCCGAATTGACGAGGACGATGCGGTCGGTGCCCATGCGTCGCCAGAGGGTCACCGTCACACCGAAGCGGGCAGCGAATTCTTGCATCAGGGGGCGGGCAGCTTCAAGGCGCTGACCTTCAGTTACCATGTTGCCCGCGAGTTTGGCCAGTCCTAGTCCGGCCGTGTATGTCTTGGCGCGTCGGTCGAAGTCCAAAATGTCCTCGGCGACCAGAGTGCGTAGAATATTGAAACAGGTGCTTGGGTTGATCGACAGGAGTCTGGCAAGATCCGCGGCCCGTTCCGGAGTTCCGGTTTCGGTGAGGTGACGAAGGATACGGATGGCGTTGATGATGGGCTTGACCATCACGCTGTTCCCCGCTCGGTTGTGGTCTTCCGGGTTGCTATCTTCATCATCCGGAGCGCCCTTGTCAGTGATGCTGTCGCTTGGATCTGTTTTCATGGTAATGACTGGGTAAGCAGGTTGGAGGATCCGAACTGAATTGCCACCCATTCTATATGGAGAATTTACATTCTCGTGTTAAGAGTTTTTTCACTTCGAACTGGATTTGGGCTAAGTCGAAAAAAAACCCGCCGAAGCGGGTTGAAGGGCCCGAGATGGGCGACCGAGGGGGCTGGCCGCCCGTGCTGCTGGAAGCTGGCTCGGGCTTAGGGAGGAGGTTGGTGTGGTTTACTGGTTGTAGTAACCCACCGCGACGATGTAGGGGCCAACGACCTGGAAGAGGGTTCTTTTTTGCTCGGTACGCTTGGTAACCGGGTTTGGCCATTGGTAGTCGAGTTCGCCCAGCTTCCGGGTTTGAGCCATCGCCAGGATGTTACGGATGATGGGTTGGCCGGAGGCATCCTTCAGCTCCAGACCATCGGTGCCGATCAGGCGCGGCTGGGCGCCGTGGGCGATAAAGTGGCCGCTCTTCATATCGATCACAAAAACGTAGAGATCGTCCTGCACGAAACGTCCGCCGAGGCGATTGAACTCCTTGACGGCCTCCTCCGGCGCTGCCTTCAGGGACGCCACCGCTTGATCCAGGAAGGCTCGGGCCTGAGCCGGGCTGCTACGGGGCAGGTAATAACCGACAGCCAGAATGCGTTCACCTGCCCGCTGGAAAAAAGCCTGCTTTCGCTGAAGGGTGTTGTCCACCCAGTTCAGCCAACGATATTCGACCTGGCCGCTGCCGCGGGTTTTGGCAATTTCCAGAATCTCTGCAAAAAATGGTTTGCCAGTCGCGTCGCGCATGGCGCTCACATTACGACCGATCAGGGATGCTGATGCCCCCCCGCTGGTGAGCATGGTGCCGTCGGTGTCGAGAACATAGACATAGAGCTCCTTATCAATGTACCGCCCCTGGCGGCCGAATTCGGCGAAAGCCGCGTCGCCGGTACTTCGGTAATGCTCAACGGCACGGGCCAGCAAGGCCTGGGCGCGTCCTGCATCGATCTCACTGCGGGTTCCTGGCGGCGAGGCCGCGCCAGAGCCGGAGACGAGTGAGCAGCCAAGCACCAGGGCAAACAGGTGGACAAGCAACTTTTCCATGGGCTTTCCTTTCAAGGCATAAGGGGCACAGAACTCATTCCCGGACCAGCAGGATGCTCCCCCCCAGAGGGCCACCGCCAGCTGCCACCACCGAGGCGTGGTGGGGTTTGAGCTGGCGCTCGCCGGCACGGCCCCACAACTGATTGCACGCTTCGTGGACGTAGCCGAGCCCGTGGGTACGCCCGCCGGACAACTGGCCACCGTTGGTGTTGATGGGAATGAGGCCGTCGCGGGCAATGTTCCTGCCACCCTCGATGAAGTCTCCACCTTCGCCCACCGGGCAGAAGCCAAGGGCTTCGAGCCAGATTATGGTCAGAATGGAAAAACCGTCGTAGAGCTGGGCAGATCCCAGATCGGAGGGCTTGAGGTCAGTGCGCGACCACATCATGCGGGCCACCTCGCCAGTAACCATAGCGGTTAGATCGATCTGGTCCCAGGACCAGGGCTGGTGGAGGGCTGCGCCAATCGCCTCGAGGCGGATTGGTGCATTTGGACCTCCGCGGGCCGCATCGATGCGCGACAGCACTATGGCCGTTGATGCATCGCAATGAACATCACAGTCAAGCATGCGCAGAGGCGTCGAGATCATCCGCGAGGCCATGTAGTCGTCGAGGCCCATGGGCGCGCGGTAAACCGCCTTTGGGTTGAGGGCTGCGTTGGCGCGGCAGGTCATGGCAATCTGGGCCAGCTGTTCTGGCCGCGTGCCGTAGTCGTGGAAGTGGCGCTGAGCATACATGGCCATCAGGTTGACGCCCGAAAGTACGTTGAATGGCGTGTACCACTGCCAGAAGAAGCTGTTGTCGCGGCCAACGGTCTTGTTGGAGAGGGCGCTAGCGGTCTTGTCGGTCTGGCGCCGGCTGGCTTCAGTAATGGTGCGGAAAACCAGCACGTGCTTGCACAGGCCAGTAGCAATGGCCATCGCACCGTTGATCAGACCGGCCAGAGGGCCGGGGCCCTCATAGCCCCCGCCAAACCAGTTCACCTTGAGGCCCAGGGTGCTGATCAGTGCATTTGGCCCCACCGGCGAAAAGGCATCCCCATTGTTATTATCGCCGGGCCAGCAGGCCACTCCGTCGATGTCGTCACGGGTCAGGCCGGCATCAGCGATGGCTTCCAGGGTGGCGTCGAGGGTCAGCTTCATCGCAGACAGACTAGACGGGCGGCCGACCTCCGACTGGCCGATGCCACTGATCGCCACGTCCTTCTCAAACAGGCGGTCGAACATCATGCCTCCTTCTCGAAAAACGGCAGCCAGACATCCTCGATCTGGCTGAAGGTTACTTTGACTGGCAGGTCGATGCGGACTTCGTCAGCCGGCATTCCGACGATGTTGCTCACAAGGCGTAGGCCTGTCTGCTCTTTCAGTTCCACGATGGCCACCACGTAGGGCACCTCGAGCGTGGCCTGCCAGCGCTGATGATTGATCGTGTAGCTGATCACCTTGCCCCGTCCGCTGACCGGGCGAGGTGCCACATTCTGGCTCAAACAGTGCGGGCAGATCGGAGCCGGCGGATGGAAGTAGCGCCGGCAGCCGCTGCAATGGTGGATGTTTAGTGAGCCGGTCTCTCCACCCTGCCAGAACGCAATGTTGTCGGGGTTCAGTGCTGGAAGCTTGCGGGCCATGATTCTTGGAATCCGGATGTGGTTTTCTGACTACGGAATTAGATTCTAGCATCAACATATAGACAGAACTTCAAAATCTGTCTAAAGTTTTTCCATTGAAGCCGGATTCTTCGGTATTTTCAGAGCTGATTTCCCGTAACTGCACATCAAGGATCAACCATGACTCAAACCCTTACCGGCCGAACGGTCGTCGTTACCGGAGCCTTCGGCTTCCTCGGGAATGCGCTTGCGGCGAGGCTGGTGAAGGAGGGCGCTCGGGTGGCCCTCATTGATCGTGCTCCCGTTCCGGCTAGCCCATTGCCGGGTGTTGAACTTGCGCAGGGCGAAGTGGATCTGGGGAGTCCCGAGTCAGCCAGCAAGGCCTTTGGCCGTATAGCCGAGACTCTGGGCAGCATCGATGCGCTGGTCAATGTGGCGGGTGGCTTCGTTTGGGAAACACTGGCTGATGGCTGTATCGAATCCTGGGATCGCATGTATGGCATGAACCTGCGTACCGCGGTGATCGCCTCGCAAGCCGTGTTGCCTTACCTGCTGGTCAGGGGCTACGGACGACTGGTGAACGTGGGGGCTCTCGGCGCGGTCAAGGCCGCTGCCGGCATGGGCGCCTATGCTGCCTCCAAGGCTGGGGTGGCACGACTCACTGAAGCCCTCGCCGAAGAACTCAAGGACAAGGGTGTGACCGTCAATGCGGTTTTGCCGAGCATCATCGATACCCCCACCAACCGTGCAGACATGCCTGATGCCGATCCAACCCGCTGGGTTAGCACCGATGCACTTGCTTCTGTGATCGTATTCCTGTTGTCGGAAGAGGCCTCTGCGGTCAATGGCGCGCTGATTCCGGTTAGCGGCCGCGTCTGAAAATCGGCGCCCATTTCCCGAGAACGATAGAACTCCCCCTGACGGAGCACCCATGAGACTCGTTACTTATCTTGATGCTCGCGGCTTCCAGCGCGCGGGAGCCCTGATCGAAAAGGACTTGTTGGTACTCGACCTTCAGGTTGCCAACGAAGTCCGCAATGGCAGCATCCGACCTGAGTTTGCCAGCGTGGTGGCACTCGTGGAGGCAGGCGAGGACGCTCTCGATGCAGCCCGGGCCCTGGTGGCGCAGGCACCGTCCACCGCAGTGCTGGCCCGTGCCGACGTGCACCTGTGCGCACCGATCCAGCCACCGCCGCAAATTCGCGACTGTTCCTGTTTCGAGTTGCATCTGCGCCAGAGTTTTGCCGCGGCCCGCCGAATGAGGGTGGCTCGCGAGCCAGATCCGGAAGCTGCCCTGAAGGCCATGAACACTCGCGCCGACGACCGGGTTATCGACACATTCAACCGCCAACCCATCTACTACAAGGGCAACCGCTTTGCGGTGATCGGCGCTGACGACGACGTGATCTGGCCAACTTACAGCAAGGTCATGGATTTTGAACTGGAACTGGCCTGCTACATCGGCAGAAAGGGGAAGAACATTCCCCGCGATAAGGCACGTGAGTACATCGTCGGCTTCACCATCTTCAACGACATGAGTGCCCGCGATGCCCAGGCCATCGAGATGGTTGGGATGCTCGGCCCGGCGAAGAGCAAAGATTTCGACACAGGCAACGTGATGGGCCCGTGCTTGGTTACTGCTGATGAGCTAGGCGACCCCTACGATCTGAACATGATTGCTCGGGTGAATGGTGAGGAATGGGGCCGCGGCAATACCCGTGAAATGCGCTGGCAGTTCGAGGACGTGATTGCCCATATTTCCCGCTCCGAAACCCTTTATCCGGGCGAGGTCTTGGGTTCCGGCACCGTCGGCAACGGCTGCGGGCTGGAACAGTTGCGCTTCCTCAAGCCTGACGACGTGGTTGAGCTTGAGGTTGATGGCATTGGCATTCTACGCACCCGCGTACGCAAGTCCGACGGATGAGCGCCGACCTCTCGACCAGGATGACTGCTGTAGTCCTACAAAAAATAACAAACCACATCCGCTAGCCCCTTCGCCCCCCGAGCGAATCCATACCCAAAGGAGAGAATTTTGAAGCAAACAAGAAACGTGCTGGCTGACGGCACAAGCATCGAAGACCTGGTTAAGGTTGATACCCGCGAAGTCCAGATGCGGGCTCTGTCGGACCACGAGATCTACAACCTGGAGATGGATCGCGTCTTCGGCCATAGCTGGCTGCTCCTTGGTCACGAGACCGAAATCCCGAACGAGAACGACTTCGTTGTGCGTGACATGGGTTCCGACTCGGTTATCGTGGCCCGCGGCAAGAACGGCCAGATTCATGTCTCCCTCAACGTGTGTCCGCACCGGGGCATGAAGGTCTCGACCTTGGATGCGGGCAATACACCGATACACAAGTGCATCTACCATGGTTGGGCCTTCCGTCCGAACGGCGACTTCCTTGCCTCGCCGGTGGAGAAAGAGTGCATGCACGGCAAGATGATGAGCAAGGTGGAGCTAGGCTTGGAGCAGGCCCGGGTTACGCTCTACGGCGGCATCATCTTCGCCACCTGGGATCACGAGGGCCCGTCATTCGAGGAATTCCTCGGCGATGCCAAATGGTATTTTGACATTCTCTTTCAACGTTCCGACAAGGGCCTGGAGGTGCTCGGCCCGCCCCAGCGGTTTATCGTCCGTGCCAACTGGAAGACCGCTGGGGAGCAATCTGCTGCTGACGGCTTCCATACTCTAACCCTGCACCGCTGGTTGGGCGAAGTGGGCAACTATGCCAAGAGTGGTGAGGAGGGCGGGGCCGATCTGAGCCCCGAAATGTATGGCGTCGAGGTCAGCTCGTCCAACGGTCACGCGCTGCGCTGCATCGACCTGGGCCGCAAGATCCGTAAGCTTACCGGCCTCGATCCGGATGAGCTGAGTGTCGATCAGAAGCTGGAAGCCCTTCCGCCGCCGGGTGTGACCCGCGAAATGCTTCCCCAACTGAAGCGCAACTTGAGCAAAGACCAGCTCAAGGTACTGGTTTCCATGCCGCCCCAGGTCGGTGGAATCTTCCCCAACGTGCTGTTTGCGTTTGTGTACATTCCTCAGGCCGACGGCAGCGTGCTCGGACTGACCTTGCTGCATGCCTACGTACCCAAGGGCCCGGACCAGCTGGAGTTCGTGAACTGGATCCTCGCCGAAAAGGACACCCCTCCCGAGCTGAAGGAAAAGATGCTGCGTCAGAGTATCCAGCTCTTTGGCACCTCAGGCATGGTCGAGCAGGACGACTCCGACACATGGCCGCACATGACAGTTGCCGCTAGAGGCGCCCGTGGCCGCAAATCGACCCTTAAGTACCAAGCTGTCTACGAGACCAGCAAGCCGGCGGGCTGGCCCGGGCCCGGCATTGTCAATGAAGGCTTCACGAAAGATGACACCCAGTGGCATTGGTGGCTTCACTGGCACGAGCTAATGCTCGCCAAAGTGTGACCCACAGCCCCTGTCCATCCATTAGGAGTGAATTCATGACTGCTACCCAACACCTCTCCAGCGCCGACGTCCAGCAAGGTGAAGTCGTCGCCATCGGCTCCGATACCTACAATCAGGTTCTGGGCTTCCTATACCGGGAGGCTAGTCTCCTTGACGCCATCAGCCTCAAGGAGTGGAGCGCCTTGCTGGCGACCGACCTAGTTTATACCGTGCCTTTGCGTCAGACCCGGCCGATGGCACAACAGGCCGCATCGATCATCCGTACGGTGCAGCACTATCATGACGATTACCGTTCGATCATGGGGCGGGTTATGCGACTGACCGGCACCAAGAGTGCTTGGGCGGAAGACCCTCCGTCACGGACCCGCCGACTGGTTACCAACGTGCAGGTGAGCACCACCGGTGTCGAGGGCGAACTGGCCGTGGTGAGCTACCTGTTGTTAACCCGCAGCCGTTTCGACAGCCCTGACCTTGACCTGATCAGCGGTGAGCGCCGCGACGTGCTGCGCTACGTGGCGGGTGAGTTGAAGCTGGCCCGGCGCGAGGTGATTCTCGATCAGGCCGTCCTTGGCACTCCCAACCTAGCCATCTTCCTCTAGGAAGATTCCGCTGAGCATCCTCGCCATGGGCTGACGCGCTGTGGCGGGGAATTGCTTAGATTTTATTTCCATAAATCAAAGATTCTGACGGAGGGCTTGTCCATGGGTACTCCCATCGGCTTGACGAGCATCGATTTCACCGAGTTCAAAGACAGCTGGCGGGTCCTGGTCCTGTCCATCGTCGGTGTGGCAGTCAGTATCAATGCCGCACTTTTATACGGTTTCGGGACGTTGGTGATTCCGCTTGAGCAGGCCTTCGGCTGGAGCCGAAGCGAGCTACAGGTAGCAGTTACCTTTCTGTTCGGCGGCGCGGTGCTGTCCCTGCAGGCGGTTGGCTGGATCAACCTGCGCTTCGGCATGCGTCGGGTGGTAGTTGCGTCCCTGGTGCTGATCTCCCTAGGGTATCTGGCGACGACACAGATCCGAGGCTCCGTGTGGTCCCTCTATGCGGCCTTTGCGCTGCTGCCCATCATCGGCATGGGTTCTCTGGCGGTGACCTGGACCCAATTACTCAACCTGTGGTTCGTCCGTAATAGAGGCCTAGCACTGGCGATCGGCCTGTCCGGGACAGGCATCACGGCGGCGGTGGTGCCACGCCTTATGGCCTGGGGTATCGAACGGTGGGACTGGCGAGCAGCCTTCTTGATCCTGGCGGTGCTCAATATTGGCCTGTTGCTTCCGCTGGTGCTGATCTGGTTCCGCTTGCCCATCGAGGATGTTCCGGCTCGCGCCGTTAATGACGGAAAGCCCGCGCCCCATGAGTGGCTGGAGGGAATGTCCCTGAGGGAAGGGCTGCTGTCCCGACGCTTCTGGATCTGCAATGCAGCCCTGGCGCTGGTGATCTCGGCTATCGTCGGAATGGTTACCAACACTATACCAATGCTTCGCGATCGTGGCCTGTCGGGTGCCGAGGCGAGCCTGATCTTTAGCGGTTTTGGCGTTTCCCTGATCTTTGGTCGGGTGGTAGTGGGCTATCTGCTGGACCGCTTGTGGCCACCCGGCGTAGCGGCGGTCAGCCTGTTCCTGCCTGCTCTGGGGTGTCTGATCTACATGAGTGGCAGCAACGATCTGGTGCTGCTCGGTCTTGCCGCGGTACTGGTTGGCTTTGGCGCCGGCGCCGAGTTCGACATTGCGGCCTTCCTGATCGCTCGCTATTTCGGCTTGCGGGAATACGGCCGCCTGTTCGGCGTTCATCAGGGCCTCAACACTGTCGCTTCCGCCCTGGCGCCCCTGCTGTTTGCTGCGTTGTTCAGCCACACCTCGTCCTACGCAGCGATGCTGATCTACTGCCTCGTATGTTCACTCGCAGGTCCGGCACTTCTGTTAACGCTGGGACGTCACCCGGGATTCAGCGGGGTTGTCGCTCTTGCTGGCCGCCCCTGAGCCCATCATCCTAATTTGGAGTCGAAACCATGCCTACCCTTACTTTTATCGAACACAACGGTACCCGCCACCAGATCCACGGCGAAGTGGGGCAGTCCGTCATGCAGGCCGCGACCTTTGCGATGCTTCCCGGTATCCAGGGTGACTGCGGCGGCGCCTGCAGTTGTGCCACCTGCCACGCCTATGTGGATGAAGCTTGGGCGGACCGCTTTCCATCGGCAACCGGGACCGAGGACGAAATGCTCGACAACGTAACGGAGCGTCGTGCCAACAGCCGCTTGAGTTGTCAGCTGGTGATCGAGGAGGGAATGGACGGCTTGTTGATCCACTTGCCCGCCTCCCAGTACTGATCAGACCCCATTACAAAAAGAACGGAGACAAACAGCATGACGCTCAACTCGGTTGTGATCGTCGGTGCGGGGCAAGGGGGCTTCCAGGTTGCGGCTTCGCTGCGCCAGGAGGGCTATCAGGGTGCTATCACCCTGATCGGAGACGAACCTGGATTGCCTTACCAGCGACCGCCCCTTTCGAAGGCCTACCTGCTGGGCAAGATCAGCGCCACGGCGCTGCTCTTCCGGCCGATGGATTTCTACACGCAGCAGAACATAGAACTTGTGCATGACCAAGTGGTGGCCGTGGACCGCAACAACCGTCAGGTCCGTCTTGCTTCCGGACGTGCCGTGCCTTATGACCATCTGGTATTGGCGATGGGGGCTCACAACCGGCCCCTTTTGGTGCCTGGCGCAGACTCGCGTGGGGTGTTCGGCATCAAAACCAAGGCTGATGCCGATGAGCTGGCGCCACTGGCGAAGGAGGCACGCGATGTGGTGGTGGTCGGTGCAGGCTTTGTCGGCCTCGAGTTTGCTGCGGTTGCGGCTGCCAATGGTGCGACTGTCCATGTACTTGAACTGGGCGACCGACCGATGGCCAGAGCCATATCGCGGGAAATGTCGGATCTGTTCCGCGCGGCCCACGAAGCCTGGGGCGTCCACTTTGAGTTCCGTCAGGGCATCGGGCAGATCCTGATCGAGGGGGGAAAAGTGAGTGGCGTGGTGACCAGCGAAGGTAAGACGCTGCCTGCCGATCTGGTGGTGTACGGCATCGGGGTGATTCCGAATGTTCAGCTGGCCCTTGAGGCCGGACTCGATATCGACAATGGCATTAAGGTGGACAGTAACCTGCTGACTAGTGATGCCCACATATCGTCGTTGGGTGACGTGGCATCCTTCCCGTGCCTCCAGAACGGCCAGAAGCTACTGCGCCTGGAGTCGGTACAGAACGCCGTGGACCAGGGGCGCGCCATCGCCGCTCGGCTGGTTGGTAAGCCGGCGCCCTACACTGCGCTGCCGTGGTTCTGGACCGACCAAGGCAATCTCAAGCTGCAAATTGCCGGCCTATCGATGGGTTACGACAGCACTGTTGCCCTCGGTACGCCGGAGAGCGGCCAACTCTCCGTGTTGTGCTTCCGTGACTCCCAGCTAGTGGCCGTAGAGTCCTGCAACCGGCCAGGTGACCACATGGCTGCACGCAAGATCCTGGCCCGCCCGCCGCGCCTGACGCCAGCAGAAGCCCAGGTGCCGGGCTTCGAATTGAAGGCCTGGGAGGCGGCTAACCGGGACTAATTGACCGACCGCCGGATCCGGTGGCAGGGAAGTATCCAGAAGCCCGCGGGCTTTCGGAGTTGGAGCGCCGGCTTGCCCGGCATACAGTAAAAAAGAGGAGTCGAGACGATGAAGACGCTGTGGATCGGAGTGATAGCCGGATTGTTGATGGCCTCGGGTGCAACTCGGGCCGATGAAGGGGCTGATCTGGCCAAGACCAAGGAATGCCTGAGCTGTCACGCCCTGGACAAGGAGGTCGTCGGGCCTGCGTTTAAGAGCGTGGCTAGGAAGTACAAAGGCAAGGCCAGCGCCGAAGACCAGCTGGTCCGGACCGTGGTCAAAGGGTCGTCAGATAGCGGCGGTTTCCATTGGGGCACCAAGAAGATGCCGGCGCCCGGCGCCCGGGTCGCGGTGACTGAGGATGAGGCACGCGTCCTGGTGCGCTGGGTGCTCGCCCAATAAGCGCGAACCTTCACGTTTGCAACGCCTTCACTACCAATGGTAGTGAAGGCGTTGTTTCTTTTTGCGGGGCGAGCTCACCCCTCCTGCGGCTGAAAGCGTCAGCTCAAGCGTCGGCGCCAAAGGCCAGCCAGCAGGTGTCTTCCCGGCATAGGGCGATCGGACTGTCGGTAAAGTCCTGGGTTGATCCGACGATGCGGATCGCCAGTGGAGCCCGTTCCGGTTGCTGGGAGTAGCAGCGGCCGGTCGGCTTGGCGTGCGGCTCCAAGTCGATGTTCTTGAGGCGGCCGGCTCCTATCACCGCGCAGCGTCGTAGCACAAGCGCCGCCTCAGCCTCCTCGGTGGGCAGTTTGGAGAGGATCTGGCGGGCGAAGCCCTCCCGCAGACTGAGGCCGCTGAAGGGCTCTGGGGCGACGATCATCTGCCCGTCCAGTAGCCAGTCGAGGTGATAGCCGTCGTCCCGCACGAGATGGGCCGCAGTAACACCGAGTTCGTTGCGCGGGACCTCGATTTCATAGCTGCGCCGGGACAGTCCGGATGCCATTGTGGCAATGGCCAAACCCGCCAGATCAAGCAGATGAGTGCACTGCAGGCTGGCATCCACGTGACGGATCACGCTATTCGCGACGGCGGTCAAAGGCATTCCCACTAGTGCCTCCAGCTGGCCGGCCGCTGCGGGACAGGCTGTAAACGGATGACGTGGCGAGCTGCCTCCCACGGCCGTGACGCAGCCGTGACGATGGCGCACGAGGGCCCGGAAGTGATGGAAGTCGTCTTCGAGGGCGGCACGTACCTCACCTTCTTCGATAGTACTGCGCGAGCTGATTTCTATCCTGCGTCTGAAGACTTTCATTGGTGGGCTCTCTTCTCTCTGTTGGGGGGGAGAATTTCTTGCGCGCTATAGACAGCGCGGGATTGTCTTGTCAATATATGAACAGTAACACAAATAATGTTCATATACTAAGGATGAGACATGGGGCTACTTGAAGGCAAGGTCGCGCTAATTACTGGCGCGGGAGGTGGTATTGGCAAAGGCATAGCCCGGCGTTTCGTTCGTGAAGGGGCGAAAGTCGTCATCGCTGAGATCGATGTGGTCAGTGGCGATCAGGTTGCCCGCGAGCTGGTGGAGCTCGGGGGGGAGGCGCTGTTCGTTCATACCGATGTGACGTCGAAGGTTAGCGTGATTGCTGCCGTTGACACTGCAGCCAGCCACTTCGGCGGGCTGGACATCCTCGTCAATAACGCTTTCGTCCCATCGCCCAACGTGCGCCTCGAGGACAAGAGTGACGAGATGCTGGAGCGGACGCTCAAATCCACTATTTGGGCATCTTGGTGGGCGATGCAGGCAGCACTTCCACACATGAAACAGCGAGGGGGCGGCAAGATCGTCAACTTCTACTCCATTGACGTGGAGACGGGGGCTTGGTTGCATGCCGACTACAACACGGCAAAAGCTGGCATTCTGGGCCTAACTCGCAGCGCCGCGGCCGAGTGGGGGCGCTTCAACATCACCGTCAATGCGATCGCCCCTACAGCCATGGGCGCTACCTTCCATAAGCTGGCGGCAGAGAACCCCGGCTTTGCCGAGGCCTCCGCTGCGCTCCGCCCTCTCGGACGGAGCGGAGATCCGGAGGCGGACATTGCCCCGGCGGTAGTCTTTCTGGCCAGCGAGTTGTCCTGCTACATGACCGGTGAGGCCATCCATGTCGATGGAGGACTCCACTTGCCCGGATATAACTCACGCCCGCGGGACGTGGCGGTGCGCGAGTACTGAGGTGGCTGCCATCACGGGGCGTGGTGCAGTAGGAGTGGGAGGGGGCGTGGGGCGCCACAACCGGCGCTCCGAGGAAACCATTGCGGCAATTCTGGCCGCGACAGAGGACATCATCCTGCGCTCCGGTTCAGAGCGTGTTTCCATTCTCGAGGTGTGTGAAAGGGCTGAGGTGTCTCGCGGAACCTTCTATCGCTACTTTTCTTCGCAGGGCGACCTGCTTGACGCTTATTCCCGGCATAAGCGGGACAGGTTCCATGCCGCGTTGCTCGATGCGGCGCAGATCAGTAACGATCCCGATGCTCGATTCCGCGCTGTGGTGGATTACCTGGAAACCTACCTGGAGAGCGGGCAGGCGAGGCGGTTGCTCAAGATCGCACCAGAATATGCCCTTGGGTTTTTTTTGCGAATTTTCAACGACTCGGTTCTACGCCTGCAGGATGTGCTTGGCGTCGTCTTCGACGCTTGGGATGAGCGCTTAGGCATCCGCATCGACCGGGAGTTGGTTTGTGAAATGATGATTCGCTATGTCCTTAGCGAGCTACTAGCACCACGGGGCGCAAGTCCGCGAGAACGCTCTGAGCGCATCGAAGGTCTTGTGCTGAGCCTTGTGTCGAGGCGTCTCAGTCTTATCCCGAATCTCTGATGAGTAGCGTTGAGTTCGGTGGTGGGTATGGCGTAACCGCCATCAAACTCTAGAACATTAAATTCATTTTTGTTTACTTACAATTTTATCCGTTAAGTATGGGTCTCTCGGCCTAAATAAAGATGCCTTACGCCCACCTTTGATTTTTATTTAAACAGAGTTGTATTTTCTGTTTAAATTGTGCATGATGTTTCCAAGAAATCGAGGCAACGACGAGTGCCCGGCGGCAG